>CALUZB010000001.1 GCA_944325195.1 uncultured Desulfovibrionaceae bacterium
CGATAATATCTAATGCGTCTTTGATAGTAGGCATATCCAATTACCTCCTTCGGTGGTACTGTTTCTTACTATTATTATACGCTATTTCTCGTCAAAAATCAACCATTTGTTGTGACAGAGCCTAAAATTTCTATCTACGCTTCAATAAATTGTCAACCAGTTTCAATGAAAATTGAAATCAGATCTATGGTTGCGGGTGCTTTGTAATGTATAGGGAATGGTGTGCACATTCAGAATCAGAAAATGGAACACCCGGCTCCATTCAACCCGTCTTCACGCCGGGGATAAAGATGGCTGGCTGTGTCTGGGGCCATGCCCGCTGCACATTGACAAATCGACGAATTCCTGCAAAATTTTAGTTACGGGCATCTGTTCCGCAAAGTACCGCAGGTCAATGCCCGACTTCCGGAGGATTTATGGCTGAATTGTCCTTTGAAACGCTTGGTTCGTGTCCTGTGCCCGGCGCTACCCCGGCCGGGGACGATGCCCGTTACGAGCCCGAATATGCTTATGTGCTGGAAGAAATTGAAAAGTTGAGCTTTTCTGGCGATGGGGCCCCGATTTCCTGGCCGACTATTGAAAAAAACGCAGTGTTGATTTTATCTGAAAAATCAAAAGATTTGCAAATTGCTGCTTACTTGGGAGTAGCATTATGCCAAAACAGGGGCATGCAGGGTTTGCATGACGGAATTCAGGTGCTTTGCGGCCTACTGGAAACTTTTTGGGAAACAGGTTGGCCGCCGCTTAAGCGAATGCGCGGTCGGGTAAATGCCATTGATTGGTGGCATGAGCGCGCTTATGGTTTTCTGCAGGCTTCCGGTGAGGAGAGTATATCGGCAAAGCAACAGAAAGACCTGCTGGACGGTATTTCCAGACTGGATGAGCTGATTTCCTCTCTTATGCCGGATGCCTCTCCTTTAACCGATCTTATCAGCTCCGCGCGGCGACTGTCTGTTTCCCAACCTGAGCAGGCGGCGGAGGAGGAGACTGCTGTGGAGCAAAGCGCTCCGGTTGCCGAGCCGGAATCGGGCAACTCAGTTCCTCAGCCGGAAGAGACGGAAAAGCCGGTTCAGAACGAGCCCCCGACTCCGGAGCAATCCAGTGTACCTGCAGCAAGTACTGAGCAGTCTGCTCAGCAACCTGAAATTGCTCCTGTAACGGCAGTTGCTCCGGAAACGGGTGATCTGGCCGCGCTGCGACACAATTTTACCGATGCGGCAATGGCCTATCTTCCGGCCGCTCGCCTGGCTGACCCGGCCGCCCCGGACGTTTGGCAGTTATCGCGCCTGATCATCTGGGGTGGTATAACCGGACTCCCTAATTCAGAAGATGGGCAAACTTTGCTCCCCCCACCGGATTCCGATACCCTTGCGCGTTTCCGGTTTATGCTGGAAGAGGGGAAAGCATTGGAAGCGGCGCTTGATGCAGAAGATTTTTTCAGCACAGCCCCCTTTTGTTTGGATGTGCAGGAAATTATCCATTCGGCCCTTGTTGCCCTGGGGGCACAGTTTACAGAGGCGGCCCGCCGCGTACAGGAAGAAAGTTTCAGATTTTTTGCCCGCCTTCCCGGCATGGAAAATCTCCTGTTCAACGATGGTTCCCCGTTTGTCTCTCCCGGCACAGTTAATTGGCTGAAAGCAGGCGGACCAAAGTCGGCAAGGTTTCTGGCGCCCCCGGCAGAAAGTCGCAGCAATGTCTTTGAAGCGGTTTTTGCCGCTGCAAGGGAATTAATGGAGCAAGGCCGGTTAACCGACGCCCTGGGAGCGTTGGATGCGGCAAAAACAGACTCGCCTGCTCTGAATTTGCAGATTCAGGCACAGCAGTTGCGGTTGCTCCAGGAAGCCGGGCAAAACGAGTCCGCCCAAGCCTTGGCCGAGGCATTGCTTCAGGAATTGAATGCACGCAGTTTAGATGATTGGGACCCGCAACTCGCCGCGGACACCCTGCTGGCTGTATACAATGCCTTTGTACCGGATGCTTCCACCTACGCTCAGGAATTGAAGGACATAAGGCGGCGCATAGCCAGGCTTCGCCCGGCCGTTTTGAGTTGATTATGGCAACGGTTCTGGATGAGCTTCTTGCCGCAGTCAAAACAGCGGAGTATCCTGCAGATGCAAATGCCGTCAGCGATGGATTGCGGGCCTTGTTGCGATTGGCCGGCCCTGACGCCGTCAATCTCTCGCCTGCCTTTACCGATTATCTGATTTCCCTGATTGATGAGAAAGTTTCAGCTCAAGTCAACCTTATTCTGCATCACCCTGATTTTGTGGCCCTGGAGGCGACTTGGCGCGGCCTTCGGTTTTTGGTTGACAGGTTGGATTTCAGCCAGAATATCCGTCTGGACTATATTAATATTTCTAAAGAAGAGCTGTTGCGCGACTTTCAGGATTCTCCTGAAGTTACTAAGTCAGGGCTGTATCGGCATATCTATACTGCCGAGTTCGGGCAGTTCGGCGGCAATCCGGTGGCGGCGATCATTGCGGATTATGTGTTCACTCCAAGCCCTCAGGACATGCAATTACTGCAATATGCAGCCTCGGTGGCCTCAATGGCGCACGCTCCGTTTTTTGCAGCCGCAGGAAAAGAGTTTTTCGGCCTGGACCGGTGGAGTGGACTGCCCGATATCACTGACCTGCCCAGTCTGTTTGACAGCGCTCGTTATGCCCGTTGGAACAGCCTGCGTGAAAATCCCAACTCGCGTTATATCGGACTTACTTTGCCCGGTTTTTTATTGCGCCTTCCGTATGGCGAGCACGGTTCCCTTCCGGCCAATACCTTCAATTTTACTGAAGAAATTGAAGATGAGAATTCTTTTTGCTGGGGGAATACCGCCTTTGCCCTGGCGGCTAAGCTGGGAGAGAGCTTCGCGACTTACCGCTGGTGTGTCAATATTGTTGGACCGGAAGGGGGAGGACGGCTTCTTGATCTGCCTTGCAGCCGGCATGAGGCCATGTGGGGAATTCAGGATAAAATTCCCACCCGGGCCATGATCACTGAACACAGGGAGTTTGAACTGGCTGAACTGGGGTTTATTTCATTAGCAATTGGAAAAACTCCGCATGAAGCGGTCTTTTATTCAGCCAATTCCGTTTTGAAGCCGAGAGCTTTTCCAAAAACCGCCGAAGGTGCTGCTGCGGAAATCAGCTTCCGCCTGTCAACCCAATTCCCATACATGATGTTGATGAACCGGTTGGCCCACTACATCAAAATTCTGCAAAGAGAAAATATGGGTGCTTGGCGGGAAAAAGGGGAATTGGAGCGGGAGTTGAACAGATGGATCAGCCAGTATGTAACGGCAATGGATACGCCGGATGCGCTTACCCGCAGCAGACGTCCCTTGCGTATGGCTCATATCTATGTTAGGGAAGTTGAACATGAAGCAGGCTGGTTTGCCATTACCATGCTGGCCCGGCCGCATTTCAAATATATGGGGGTTAATTTTACCCTGTCCCTGGAAGGCCGGCTTGAGAGACGCTTGCCCGGCGAGTTGGGGAGCAACTGACGGGCGGACTGATGATTTTTCTCTACTCTAGGAAACCCCAGCTTGTAATGTTGATATGCTGGCTTATCGGCATGGCTTTTGTCTATACCAAAATAACCAGCGAGTATCCGGTTTGGTTGGAAGAAATTGATGAACAAACAGGTGTTCTGCAACAGGAAGCACGTCTTGGGCAGCCCCCGGAAATTTCTGTTCCGGCAGAGCCGCCGGCTCAGGTCGTTCAGCACTTGCCCACGCCGGACCCGTTGCTGAACCGATGTGTTGAGCTGAAGCTGATTAATGCCGACAGTGAAAATAATATGTTGGTTTTAGAGCTGGATTATGTCGCCGCCCAAACAGATGGCTTTTCTATTGAAAAAGTGCGCAGTTACTATCTCGGCGATGCTCCCACCTTTGTTGTCGCTCTTGGGGAACCATGGGTGTCGGATAGTGGAAACATCACTTTTTCCAGGCCGTTACCTCAAATTCCCAGCTTGAATATGATTGTCTCAAAATCACGCAATTTGCGTTTGCTGGTTCATACCAACAATATGCATATTGCCAGAAATGCTAAACTTAAAGTTTCGCCTGTGGATAAAGGGATGAGGCTGGAAATACAATTGCCTCGTTAGAAAACTTTATAATGCCTTTTGACATTGCTGGAGTGACTTGGAGCGGCTTTCCTATGTGAATGGGGCGAAAACCGTTTATCGGAGAAAGTATCCGTAATTAAAATCACCTGCAGGCGATGATAAATCAGCCGAGCTTCCGGCTGTAATGTTTGAACAAGTCGAGCACGCGGGCGACATATATCCGGGTTTCTTCATAAGGCGGGAGGCCGCCGTATTGCCTTACTGCTTCCGGACCGGCGTTATAAGCCGCTAAAGCCAGCTCGAGCTGTGAGAACTCGCGCAGAAGATTAGAGAGGTAAAGCGCCCCGGCATTGAGGTTTTCATCCGGGTCAAAAGAATTTTGCAGGCCAAGTTCTCTGGCGGTATCCGGCATAATCTGCATGGCCCCTCGAGCGCCTTTTGGGGATATTGCATAGGTGTTGAAATTGGATTCTGCTTTCAGCACTGCTGCCAGCAAGGCTGCCGATACCCCGTGGCGGGCACTGGCATGTTTGATGCGCTCAAGCCACTCCAGAGGCACATCCCCGGCAGTTGACAGATCTTTTGATGCAAAAATACCCGGAGCCGCTGCACTGGGAACCCGTAAAGGCGGAAGGGCTGATGAGCGACTGTTCTGCAGTTTGGCCACATGCCTTTCCCAGGCGGCGGTACGATTTAAAGGAACTTCTTTCACGGTCATTTGGCCGCAGGCGTTGTCCGCAGCGGCCAGAAAGGCGGCGCAACAGATAACAGCAGGCAAGAGCAGGAAATAACGGGACATATGCGTAAATATACATTTTTTCAAAATCTGTCCAGACGCTCTCGTCGGGAGAACCCCGGTCTGAAATTGGCTTCAGCATTATTGTGTTTGTTTTTTTGTGGATGCGGCGCGACTGAGCCGCCACAGCCGGCCAAAGAAGCGGCTGACCCGGACCTGATTGTGTGGCCGCGCGAAGAAAAGGCCATTCGAATTGAGGTAAACGCCGATCGGGATTTAAATATGTACGAATCAAAGGCGCACAGTCTCCAGATCTGTGTATATCAGCTTGATAATCCTGGGGCCTTTTCTGAACTGGCCAAAACCCAGGATGGGATTAATGTTTTGCTTAAGGCTGAGCCTTTCGATAAATCCGTAAAGAATGTGTCCAGACTGTTCATTCAACCATTTGAGAATAATGTTTTTCACCTGGATCGGGTGGAAAACGCGAATTTCGTGGGAATAGTCTGCGGTTATTTTGACTCTACCCCTGAAAACTGCGCCAAAGTCTGGGAAATCCCGCCACGAGCCACTACAACCGGGCATCTTTTCTGGAAAGAGACCAAATACAGAGCCGGAACGCTGGACCTGGATTTGCACCTTACCGACCGCGCCATGGCGGAAAGAACCGGGCCAGAGCAGGAGCCACAATAAAACTGGAGATTAATAATGAAAGGACACAGGCCCGTATATTGGAGCCAGGGACTTTTTCTGCACCCTCAACACTTTCAGGCGGCGGACGAGGCTACCGCCCGGCAAATTGAACTGTTGCGCCTGTATGGCTTGCCCTACTTCTGGGGGATACGTCGCCTTGTGTTTGCCGGTTCGGACCTGGACCATTCCGTTTCCGTTGAGCAAATAGAAGCGGTTTTTCCCAGTGGTGCGGTTGTTAATGTGCCCTTTGACGCATCTTTGGCGCCATTGGCTTTGGGAAGCGACTGGCCTGCTCCGGACAGACCGGGAATGCTTTATGTAGGTTTGGCTTTGCCCAGAAGCGGCGGCAATGCGTCTGTTGAGTCCCGGGGCGAATTCGCCGGCACGCGCTTTGTTTACATGGAAGAACCTGAGACCATGCCGGATATGTACGGCACTTCCGCTCCTGCGCCGGTGCAACGGCTTAAGTATGCCCCTGTTCTGATCAAAGATACAGATCTCGATCGTTATGCCGATTTTGAATATATGCCCATTGCCGTGTTGAGACGTGTTGGCGAGCATATTGAATTCGACCCGCAATTTCTGCCCCCGCTTCTCAGCGTCTCCGCCAGTCCACTTCTGGAGGCTCTGGTCAGGGAAGTGCAGGATGCCGCACTTTCATGCGCCGGCCGTCTTGCAGGCTATAAAGCATCGGTCAGTTCTGAGGCTCCCGACATGCGGTTTACGCTCAACTTCAGCGCTCTCGGCATTCTAAACCGGAATCTTCCGGCTCTGGTTCACTTGCAGTCTGCTGCCAATACTCATCCTTGGCATGTTTACGGGGTGTTACGCGTTCTGGCCGGCGAGCTTTCCGGTTTCTATGAGGATATGGACTGCCTGGGGCGTACATCCGCCGAGCCGAAAGGGATTCCGGATTATGACCACGAAAACCCCAAAGCGTGCTTTTTGCCCTTGTGCAACCTGCTCAGCAAGCTGATGTCCAATCTTGGCATTGATCAGTCCAGAACTTTGCACCTGCTCCCCGATCCGCCATACTTCACAGCCGATATTCCGGAAGATTTTATTTCGTCGGCATGCAGATACTGGCTCTGGATACGTTCCGATGCCATGAATGAAAGCATGGCTGAAGAATTGCCGCGATTTGCGAAACTTGGGGCCCGTGACAAATTGAACCTTATCATTGCTAAAGCCGTATCGGGAGTGCCGCTGACCAAAGTTCCTTCGGCTCCGCCCGGTTTTTTGAAACGTGCCGATGCAGCCTGGTATAGTATTGATAGTGCCCACCCTCTGTGGCAGAATATTGTGGAGCAGGGTAAAATCAGTCTGTTTTGGGAGGGCGCTCCCGAGCGTGCGGAAGTGTTGTTTGTGGCTACAGGGCGGTAGGCTATGAAAACCGATTTTTTTAATGAAGCCATCGTCACCGCCATGTTGGCCGCATCGGTTCAAAACGGGGGGCAATCGGAACCGGAAGGCGAAGAGTTGCTTCAACCGGATCTGCTCAGGGAACGCCTGGTGCTGCTGCTGGACCGGGCAGACAAAGCAGCTGTGCAGGCCGGGATTCCCCCCGATCTGGTTGATACTGCTGATTTCGCCGTGTGTGCATTTATTGATGAAACTATCCTTTCTTCCGCTTCCTGGAGCGGACGTATGGACTGGTTGAAAAAGCCGCTTCAGTTCCTGCGGCACGGCACTGCAACCGCCGGGGAAGATTTCTACCGTCTGCTCAATGCCTTACTTGAACAGGCCAGAGGAAAAGCCCCCATTACCACTCTTTCCGGCTCTCGGAAAACAGTTGTTTCAACTTCGGGAGAAGAGGACCCTCTATCCGCTGTTCTGGAGATTTTCGCGCTATGCCTCGCTCAGGGGTTTACCGGCATGCACTACAGCAACCCCAGAGCGATTGATGAGCAGTTGGATCGTATCGGGCGTTTTGTCCCGGCTGTGAATCGGCATGCGACACCATTTTTTGTTTCTCCTGAAGAGAAAAATGTAAAACGCAAGCCACGCTTGCGCCGTGCAGCCGATTTGATCCGGCGGTTTGACCTTCTGGATTGGGCGCTTTGGATTCTGCCGCCCGCACTCACGCTGCTTCTTTACAGCGCCTGCAAATCCCGGCTTGACCAGTTACTCCAATCATTCTTGCAGGGGGTTCAGTAAAAATGGGAGGAATATTGAAAACATTCTTCCGCATTCTGCTTTGGACATTGCTTGTTGTTATTGTTCTGGGCGGCTTGTTCCTACTGTGCATTATGCTGGAACTGCCTCGCAGCACGGTTATTGCCGGCTCGGCTTTACTGCTGGCTTTGTTGCTGCTGATTGTGCTGGTGCGCCGTATCTTCAGCCGCCGTAGGCGTCGCCTGCAGATCCAGAAAATTGTGACCATAGATTCCGCCGGTATTCAGAGCAGTTCCACAAATCGTGTAATCGACAACCGCTGGAACCGGGCGGTGTCCATTATGCGGGAGTCTTACCTGGGGCGCTGGGGCAATCCCCTGTATGCCTTGCCCTGGTATATGATTATGGGCAAAACAGGGGCCGGAAAATCGTCGTCAGTGCGTCACTCCGGTTTGAATGCCATGCAAACCGATGTGGGCCCGGAAGACGGGGTGCAAAGCACAAGCAATTGTGACTGGCATTTTTTTCGGGAAGCCGTGATCATGGACACGGCCGGGCGTTATGCTGTTCCTTTAAATGAAACGGAAGACAGCTCTGAATGGCGCAAATTTCTGACCAGGCTGGCCCGTTACCGCCGCAAAGAGCCCCTCAACGGTCTGGTTATTGCCGTTCCGGCCGATACCCTGTATGGAGACGGTGAGCACCTTTTGCCGGAAGCACGTTGCCTGCGCCGGCGCATTGACGAGATAATGCGCATCTTAGGTGCAAAATTCCCGGTTTATCTGATGGTCACCAAGCTGGATTTGCTCAGTGGAATGGGTCAGTTACTGGAAACGCTTCCGGAAAATGCCAAAAAACAGAGTGTGGGAATTGTGCTGGAGGCAGCGGAAAAAAAGACTCTTTTGCCGGTAAATGTTCGGATCAACAATGCGCTGAAAGCCATGACCGAACGCCTGAAGAATTTCTGTTTATATTCCGACAACCAAACGGGGGCAAGTAGCGGGGATGCTCCTTCTCCCTATCGTATATTGGCCTGGGAAGAGTTCCGGGCCATGATGCCGGCTCTGCGCGCTTATGCCGAGGAACTTTTCGCGCAAAATCCTTACCAGGAGACCCCTTTACTCCGCGGTATTTTCTTCTCCAGTGCTTTGCGTGATCATCAGAAGGAAAGCCGGGCTTTCCCCGGGCTGGGAAGTCTGGCCCGTCGGATTTTAAATATCCGGGAAAGCGTGGGCGGAGTTTTCCTGCATGACTTTTTTGGGCGTGTTCTTCCCGCAGATCGTTGCCTGCACCGTCCGATAAGCGAGTATCTTCGCTGGCGTTCTTCAGTGCAGGCCGTTGCTTATGGGGTAATGTTGTTGGTGACTTTCGGACTGAGCATATTATTTTACCTTTCTTATCAGCACAATGTCAGCCTGCTGCACCGCATGAGCCATTCGGAGAATTCGTTTGTGGGCGGCGGTACAGCCCGTCGTCTGCTGGATTTTGAGCGGAAATTTCGCGACGAAACACAGCTTGAAAAGGAAATCGGCAGTGGATTCCTTCCCGACATGGGCTTCAATCATGCCACTCTGGCTTTTTATGCTTACTCTGATGCACTTTGCGAGTCTTTTTTGGATGAGGTGTTTAAAAGGGCGCTGGCCAATCTTGATGAAAAGCGCAGTCATCTTACTGATAACACTGACGACAAAGAGTTCTTTATCCTGATCTCCGACATTGTCTGGCGCTATGACCTCTTGAACGCAGTGCAGAACGGTGAAAACTTTGAACAGTTGCTGCAAATTCCTGCCATGCCTCAAGGTATTTTGCAGGCTTTGGGGCTTGGCGATGCGCCGCAGCTTGCCCCGGCCACAGCCTACAGTGTTGCCCGGAGCATCTATTCAATTCGCGATGAAACGGAGCGGGAACAGTATCTTCGCACCATGCGCGCGGCACTGTCACAAATGCCCAGAATAAAATCCCATTCATTGCAATGGATTGTGCACCGCGCGGGAATGCTTTCCACCCTTTCCCCCATACGAGGAGAGGCTTTTTGGAGTGGAGCCCGTAAAGGCTTTATGCACGAAGTAACGCTTGATCCGGTTTATACAAAAGAAGGGCTGGCAGTTACTTTGGATTATTTAAACAACTTAAATCTGATCTTGGACGATGAAGGTTTGAAACCCTCCACAGAGGAATTTATGCGCTGGTATGCGACAAATTATCAGCAGGCCTGGTTGGATTTCTCCCTTGCATTTGCGGAAAAGTCCTTTGCTTTGGCTGATTTGCCGTCCAGAGGCGAGCTGATTTCCCTGATAAGCTCAGACCATAACCCCTACTTTATACTTCTGTTACGCATGGATGAAGAGTTGCAGGCGGTACGTCCATATCTCAATCCTGTGCCGCCTTGGCTGGATGACCTGTCAGTTTTTGCGCAGTCTTTACGCTTCATCACCCGGGTCAGCCCTGAAAATGAAAAACCCACGTTTGTGCAGCGACTCAAGAACAGCGCGCAGGATATTTACAGCGAGCTTAATGATGCCGTGGACGCCGACGCACGTGCCCGCGACATGAAAGCCCAGTTGTTGACCAAAGACATTCAGGCCTACCTTCAATCTCTGCAGAACCTGAACAGTTTCACAATCAGTGACGATCAGGCCTTCAGCGCGGTTAAAAGGGCCATGCCCAATGAAAACAATCCCGGAGCGCAGGACGCCCCTCTTACCCTTGCCATTACCGCTACAGACACTATGAACGCGCGGCTTAACCCCGCTTATGAGCAGAATTCGCCGGTGTATGTTTTAAGCAACGGTCCAATGAACTTTTTCATGCAACGCCTGATGAACGGGGCCTCATGCCATATTCAGGCAATGTGGGAAGGCGATGTGCTGGCCAAAGCCGGCAGGCTGGCCCCATCTCAGCTTCAGCAGGCCTTGTTCGCCGAGCAGGGCGGCATTGTGCGCAATTTCGCTGATAATACTCTGGCCTACTTCCTTAATCGCACCCTGAACGGCTACGAGCCTGAAAAGTTAGATGGACACCCGATACCGTTTACTAAAGATTTTCTGGCGTTTCTCAATTCAGGTTTGAGCAGTTATCAGCCGGTTCGCGACGAATATGGGGTGACCATTTCCGCACTTCCGGCCGATGTGAATGAGGGGGCGGCGGAAATGCCCTACGCGGTAGAGTTGTCATTGCATTGCGCCAGAGAAAGTCAGAGTCTGATTAACTATAACAGCCCGGCTTCAGCCCTGTTTACTTGGCGGCACGATGTTTGCGGCGACACCAATTTGTCTGTCCGTTTTAAGAGTGTCAGTTTGGATGTGCTTTACCCTGGAGAAAACGGCTTCCTCAACTTCTTAAATGATTTTCAGTATGGTTCAAGGACTTTCAAGGCTGAAGATTTCCCCGCCCAGGCCGCGATTTTGGACAAGCTTGGCGTAAGCGATATTACCTTGCGCTATCGCATAACCGGTGCGGAAGAGCTGTTGAGCAGTCACCGCTTCACCCCCGGAGTGCTGCCCTTTATTGCCGTAGATTGCAAACAGTAAAGGCGTATATGCAGAATCTTACCCTTCTTGAACGTATCGGCATGCTGGAAAATAAGCGTGATGGGCTTACTGACAGGCAACAGCTGGAGCGTTCTCTGGTGCGTCACCTGACTTCTTTGCTTAATACCCGGCGAGGGAGCGTTCCCATTGCTCCAGATTACGGCATTGCCGATGTTACCGACCTGGGGCGAAGCTTCACCGAAGAAAGCATTACTGAATTCAAGAAAGAGCTGGAACGGATCATTATGCACTATGAACCCCGCCTTTCCCGCGTGCGTGTTGAATATACGCCGCGACCCGACGTGCCTCTGTCAGCAGTGTTTGCAATTGAGGCGGCCATCAGCACAGAGTATGGAGAACAGACTCTGCAGTTTGAAACAATGCTGGATGCAACGGGAATGGTTCGTTTAAAAGGAGGATCAGCCTGAATGGACACCGCATGGTATTATCAAAAAGAACTGGAGCGGCTGAGAACCCTTGCAGCGGAATTTTCCCGGGCGCACCCGGCAGTGGCGCCGCTATTGGCCGGTCCTTCGTCCGATCCGGATGTGGAGCGCTTGTTGGAAGGGACGGCATACCTTACCGGCCAGTTGGCCCAAAAGCTTGATGAAAGCTATGATCGCATTGCTGAAAATCTCAGTTCAATTGTTCTGCCACAACTGCTGCGCGACATTCCCAGTTGTACGATAATGCGTTTCACCCCAAAAACAGCGCTGAAATCTTCTTTGCTTATCCCCAAAGGAAGCCGTCTGGGTTCAGTTGAGGTTGACGGGGTTTCCTGTATTTTCAGCACAACTGCAGCCGTGGAGCTTGCCCCGATGCGTCTGACCAGCGTGGAACAAGATATAAGACCCGGCAAACAGCCCAGCCTGCGTCTGAATTTCTCCCTGAACGCTTCCAACGCTACTGCCGGGCTTACCCGTTTGCGTCTGCATCTTACCGGGCCGCGGGCCAGTGCCGCGCACAGACTGTACGCATTGCTGTTTTATACCGCTGCAATCAGGCTGGAAGTCGGGGCTCTGAAATTGCGTTTGCCGGCGGCCGCGCTTCAGCCGGCCGGTTTTCTTCCGGAAGAAGGGCTGTTCCCTTATCCACCCACTGCTTGGGAAGGTTACCGGTTGTTGCAGGAGTATTATGTATTCCCGGAAAAGTTCTTTTTTATGGACATCATGTTGCCGGATAACGGCCTTGCGTCAGGGAGTGCCCAATCGCTGGTTTGCACTTTTGAGTTGGAGAGCAAACTGCCGGAGAATTTTCCGACGTTTTCCCCCGAAGATTTCGCTTTGTTTGCAACCCCGGCCGTCAACCTTTTTCCCTTTGAAACGGTTCCAATCAAAGCTGACCATAAAAGGGAAAGCTATCTGGTGCGCGCCAATGCAACAAGCGACGCCGCCTATGTCCCCTACCAGATTGAGAGTGTAACTGCAGTAGGCCCGTCCGGTGAAGAACAACCATATTCGCCTCTGCTGTCCATGCCTCACGACCCTATGTCCCCCTCATATACGGTGCATTGCCCTAAAAATGCCGATGGGCGGCGGGAAATGCGCCTGTTCCCTATATATCCGCCTAGTGGAGCGGTACCGGAGACAGCGGTGCTTTCCTTGAATGTGCTTTACAGCAATGGAGATTTGCCTGCTCGCCTGAATATCGGCGATGTGAAGATGCCTCTTTCAACTTCTCCGTCCCTGGCAGGGTTTGTAAACCTTACTCCGCCCACAAAGCCGGCGCAAGCCGTAGCGGACGGCAACACTCTTTGGTCTATGCTTGCCCACCTGCATTTAAACTATCTGCCTTTGGCCGATGCCAGGACTCTGAAAGCACTGTTGTTCACCTATCTTCCGCCCAAAGCAGATGCCCTGTATGCCAATGCGAATGAACGCCGTATTGAGTCCATACTTTCGGTAAATTCAAAAGCAACCGATTTTTTGTGGAAAGGGCGTCCTATCCGGGGCTTTGACCTTGCTCTTGTCCTTGATGCGGCCGGCTTCAGCAATGCGGGTGATATGAGCCTGTTCGGCATGGTAGTGGCAAAATTTCTCCATGAATATTCCCCTATCAACAGTTTCCTGAGGGTTACAGTGGCAGACTCTTTAAATCAGAGGTCATTTCAATGGCTCAAGCACCAGCAAAGTCCATCCCGCCTGTAATCAAAGAGCTTTTAGAACATCCGCAACGGTTTACTTTTGCTCAGGTTGTACGCATTTTACGTTTATGGGCAGGCCCCCGGGATTCGGGTGAACTGGAGAGCTTTCTGAACAACAATCTCAGATTCCGTCCGGCCTTAAGTCTGGCTTTTGCGGTTTCAGACGTTGCCGGATTGGATGTTGAGTTTTCGCGTTCAAGCAGGGAAGGAGATTTGCCGTTTAACAAGGCGTTGATTACCGCAACCTTTTCAGGGTTGTATGGGCCTTCCACTCCCTTGCCGAAATTTTATACGGAACGACTGTTGGACGAACAAGCGGAAGACGGCTCTGTCCGCCGTGATTTCCTTGATATTTTCAACAATCAGTTCTTCCTGTTGCACACACTCCTTTCTTCCTACATAGAACCGTTGCAGAAGCATTTATCAGGTTACGACCCCGATACCGGACGAATGCTTATGGCTCTGGCCAGTTTCGGAGACAGTTCTCTTTGTGGTCAGTTGCCGGACAGGCGAATCTTTATGCGCTACTCCGGCTTCTTCTTTCAGAAAATCCGTACCTCATCTGGTCTGCGTGCCATGCTTGCCGATGCCAGTGGCTGTGCGGCAATCCGTATTAACTGCAATGAACTTCGATTGGCCGTAATTCCCGCTGCTCAGCGTTTGCGGCTTGGTGCTTCTTGCGCGAGCTTGGGCGATGATGCCGTGCTGGGTGATGCCGTCCCCTGCTATGAAGGGAAAATCAGCATTGAATTCAATGAGTTGACGGAAGAAACATTCCGACGGTTGTTGCCCGGTTCTCTGACTGCCGATATTTTGCATTCGCTTATCAGAAACTATTGCAGGCAACCGTTGGAATATTCCGTCACTGTCCGGTTATTGCCGGGAGAGGTCCAAGCTCTTTGCCTGGGTGGTAATTCTTCCGGGCGTTTTGCTTTTCTTGGGCTTGATTGCTGGCTTGGCGTCGGCGGGCTCGATCCAGCCACTCCTCTGCCCTCAGTACAGGCAGATTTTATGGGTGGATTCCGTAATAATAACGATTATGTGGCCATATAAGAACACAGTTGCGTGGATTATTATTATCTGCTAGTTTAAATAACATAATCAGGAGCATTTTATGCCTGTAAACTGGCAATTTTCTTCTGCACTCACAAATGGTTCACCCTGTCGGGTGCTTGCTTTTAATGCTGAAGACGATATTTTGCACGGTTACGCCTTTGATATTCTGATTCGGGTGGGCGGCGTATCCGCCCGGGAAGCTCCGGGATTTCTGGCCGACATGATTCGTACCCCGCTGGTTGCCATGACCGGGAAAACTGCTGCGGGTACAGAGTTTTCCTGGAGCGGTATGGCGGCTTCCGTGTCGTATCTGTTCAGTGATGAGAACAATTCCGTTTTCCGGGTGATGCTGCGCCCACGCTTTTACCGACTATGGCTTAATGCCCATTCCCGTATTTTTCTGCACATGCCCCTGCCGCAGATCCTCTCCAAGGTTTTAAAAGAGGAAGGCTTTACCTCTGGAAGCGACTTTGAAAACAGTCTTAAGGGAGAATATCCCAGCCGGCCATATACCTGCCAGTATAATGAGAGTTCCGCCGCTTTTCTGTTGCGGCATCTTGAGCGGGCGGGCGGATATGCTTTTGTTCGTCAGACGGCTGACGGTGATGTGCTGGTTCTGGCCGACGCCGGGCTGCAGCCCGAAGCGCTCCCTGTGCGGGATAATCTTGATTGGAGTGAAGACCACGCCGACGAAACGGTTTTTTCTCTCAGTCGAACCAAAGATGCCGCGCCTACAAAAGTTACTTTGAGGGATTACAGTACCGAACAGCCCGGCATGACCCGGAAATCGCTTGGCGATCCTCAGCAACTGTACGGGGGAGGAGAAGTGAACCTGTATGCCGGCTGTTATTTCTACGGCGAGGTGGACGCAGCCACCCAAGATTTTATTGTGGAGAAAGCCAACGCAGCAGCCGACAACCTGGCCAAGATCCATGTACGACGGCTTATTTCCCGGAGCAACCGTGCGGAGGGCGAAAGTTCCATTCCTTGGCTGCGTGCCGGGTATGCCGTAACCATCGGGCAAGAGGATTTTCAAATAATTTCGGTGCGCCACACCTGCACTCTGGCCGGTGATGAAATTGAAGAAAGAATTGTGCGCCGGGCCCGACAGGCCGGGTTTGTGCCCGGTACGGCCCAGGGTTACCGTAATTCTTTTGTCTGCCACCCGCTTGAATTGTGCCCCTATGCCCCGGAATGCGCAACGCCCCGCCCCTTCATGCCGGGCCTGCTCCACGCCCAGGTGGATGCATCGGGCGATGGGAAATATGCCGAGCTTGACCAGCATGGGCGTTATAAGGTCATGTTCTTTTTCCCGGAAAAAGTCATTCATACCGACGCGGATGACCCGGCCGAAGGCAACCGCTCCATTCCCTTGCGTATGGCGCAGCCGCATGTGGGAGAATCTTCCGGAATTCATTTTCCTTTGCTTAAAGGCGCAGAAGTGCTGGTGGCCTTTACAGACGGCGATCCTGATCGCCCGGTAATCATTAGCGCCATGCCCAACCCTGAACATCCCAGCGTGGTGTTGGACGAAAATCAGCAATCTAATATGATTCAGACCCCGGGCGGGCATAAACTCAACTTTAACGATACTGAGGGCGAGGAGAATATAACCATGGCCACCCCGGGCGGACACAGTGTCGTGTTGCATGATGAACCCGGCAAGCGGGAAATTTGTTTGCGCTCGCCTTGCGGCGGTTATATCAGACTTAGAGAAAAATAAGCAGAGCGGAGAATTATCCCCCAATGAGCGAAAATGGAATGCTGATAGCTTTGGAAAACCGTCTCCAGACTTTGGAAATGCAGAATCAGATGTTGCTGGAAAGGGTTGAGACCCTGGAGCAGCAGGGCCAGGAACTGCAAACAAAAGTGGAGACACTGGAGCAGCAGAACCAGGACCTGCAAACGAAAGTGGATGCTATGGAGCAGAATAATTCAAATAACAACAACGACGAAGAAGATTCGCAAACTCCTACTCTGGAAGACCGGGTGTCCGCGCTGGAAGAGGACAAAGCCGCAGCTAATGCTGAGGATTTCTGGGAGTTGAACAATAACAGTGCGCATGGGGGAACCCGCGCTACATTTGAAATGTTCGCGTCCGCCAAGGCGGAGGTTGTCCTCGGGGCGGCGGCTTCTATTTTTGGCGGTGAAAATTTTTCATTGACCGCAGGTTCTGAGCAGAATGTGAACTTATTAAATACCATTAGTTTTCTGCTTGGTTGGGATATTTCCGGGTACCTGGGGAGCGAAATGGCTGTTGGAACTGCCAAAACAGAGGCTCGGGCCGCGGAGACCCGTCTGAATACAATGGAGACAAAGATCAGTGCCAATGCCACCAAAATCGGCACGTTGGAGACCAAGGTGAGTGCGCAAGAAACCTCTATCGATGGGCTGCGCAGTGATGTTAACGCCTCAAAGTCAGATATAACCGCTCAGGCCAATCGTATTCAGGCCATGGAGACACTGTGCACCGCAGAGAAGATGCAGGCCATTGCCAGCAATACGGAAGCTCTTGCCAACTCGATTAAAGCAGTGGCGAGTTCGGTAAGATCGGTGGCAGTCGAAACGGAATCGCTTGGCTCAAAAACGGCAATGAATGGAGTGAGCACCGCTTTGGGCTCTGTGACCACAGAATTGGCCGGTCTGAAGTCCATTGTTTAAGTAGTGTGGTTAGGTTTGTGGGAGAAATTCCGTAAAGGTTTGTTGAGACGAACCCGGGCAACAGGCTTAAAACAGGTATTTTGAAGAACTATGGATTCAAAGCTTCGTGGGAAGATAGTCCATGCTGGCCGTTCGCACGAGGGGTTCTCTTGTTGTTTGAGCCGGTTTTAGAACGTAGTAAAACGTCATATCAACTGTATATATGACTAAATGAGAAGCTCATGATCGAAGAAAAAGAAAGTGAAGTGCAGAAGGTGTGGGGCAACGAGGAAAAAGAAAGTCCAAGCTCGGGGGGCGAAAACGCACAGGAAGGAGAACAGGAAGAAGATCAACAAGATGAAAGTGAGGGAGAGCAAACCCAGGATTCAAGCGAGGAACAAGAGGAAGAGGATGCCTCAGGAGATGAAGAAGCTCCGGAAGAAGAGGCCTTTTGGAAAGGAGCGAGTGCAAAGAAGCAGGCAAGCGGCGGCGCTTCGCTTGATATCTATGCAGGAGCTAAGCAATCCGTGGTTGTCGGTTATTCCAGTTCAGCTGTAGGTGGCGACAATCTTGCCTTGACTTTGGGGTTTAAACAAGTTTTAGATTGCATTAATACTTTCAGTTTCGGATTGGGGTTGAGCATCGCGGGGAAGCTGGGGTCTGACATCTCACTTGGAACCAGCCGGATAAAAGCCCGGGCGGCTGAAACCAGGCTGGCGACTATTGAGAACAACATCAGAGCAAATACCGCTGGAGTTGCGCTAGTAGCAAATGCGGTGGCTGCAACCGGAACAGCTATTGAGGCTGTTTCTAACCGGGTGACGGCTACGCGTGCCGCAGTGGACGCCAACACCCAAAGTTTGCAGGCCCTGGAGACTCGTTGTTCGGCGGAAAATGTTGCCGCGGCCGCCACCGTTGTAAACACGATTGCCCAGCGCACAGAAGCGCTCGCGCAGGCCGTTGTTACACTGGCCCAGTACACGGGCATGACCGGGCAACGCACCAATATGGCTGGAAACAGTACTGATATGGACGGCAACAGCACTCAGATCAGAGCTCTGACAACCATTATCTAGAATTATTATGAAAGTTTATAAAGACAACCAGCACAGCGTCAGCCTTCACCCCTTTACATGGCAGGGGCGACGGTTTCTTATGGCGTGCGTTGGTCTGTATGCCCGTCTTGACCCGGAAGGGGGACCAGCCGGGCTGGGTACGGAGCAGGAGTTCTGGAAAGAAGTTCCGGAAGTGTTCGCCGCCCTGAAACAGGCTCCGATAATTGATATGTGCCTGCCCAAGCCGAGTGGAGAAGTGCTCGTGGCCGGATCCTGTCGCGCTCCGGGTGAGTTATTTGTTTCAGCTCAGGAAGTTACCTTTCGGGTAGGGGATGTGGAGCGGCGGATTGCAGTGTTTGGCGACCGCGAGCGGCTTCCCGGCGGTGGGATCAGCGAGCCTGTGCCTTTCAGAGCCATGCCGCTGGTATGGGAGCGGGCTTTCGGCGGCCCGAAATTTCCCCTTAATCCAGCCGGCACAGGTCTGGATGAGGAAAACAAGACTGCAAATATTCTTCCCAACCTGGAAGACCCCGCGCATCTTCTGTTATCTTTTGACGACAGGCCCAATCCGGTCTGTCCTTTTCCGATAAGTATGGATAATCCGGTCAGACGTGCCATGTCCGGCACCTACGACCAACACTGGCAGGATACACGCTGGCCAGCTTACCCGGACGATTGTTCCCCGGAGTTTTTTCTCAGCGCTCAGCCGGACCAACGCTTGCGTCCCCTTCCCGGCAGGGAACCTTTTTTCCGCGGCGATGAGGCAGTTGAAATTGTCGGTATGCACCACCAGTTCCCACATATCCGCTCGCGCTTGCCGGAAGCGCGTTTGCGGGCTTTTGTATTGACGACGGAGCGGTTTATGCCGTTCGCGCCGCCTGTCACAAACCGGGAGGAGGGAGAAAAGCCGCGTTTGCCCTATGCCAAGGACCTTGATGGGCCGGGGCTGTTTCGCGAAGTTGACCTGCATTGTGACACGGTTTGGTTGTTTCCTGATCTGTTGGGAGCCTTTGTGCTTTATCGGGGGCTGCTCCCGGTTGAAGACGATGAAATGGACGATGTGCTGCGTGTTCTTGTGGTTACGGAAAAACCGTCTGATGCTCCACACTCTCTGGAATACTACCAGGAAGAATTGAAAAAACGTGCTTACCCCGCTGTGGAAATCGATCTTGCCCCATTGATGGCCGCGCAAGTCGAAATAAGCAAAGCCGTAAAGGCGTCCAGAGATGTGCCCAAAATACTGGACAGGGTTAAGAAAAATGCCTTGGGGCAAAGCCCGGTCATGCCTCTCAGTTTGGGAGATATCGCCCATTCGGCCGAGAAAACTATCTCAACCGGGCGGAATGTTTTGGATCAGTTGGAAAAACAGATGCTCGCTCAGCGCGAACAGTTCAGTCACTTGATCAGCTTTGATCTTTCAATTTTCCCCAAAATGCGGACTATGCTGGATGAGCAGGAAGCGAATTTGAAGAAGACCCTCAGTCAGGTCCAGGCTGATGTGGATTTAGCAGACAGACGGTTGAAGCAAGGTGTAGCTTCCGTTAAGGCCAACGCCAAGACTGCGCTTGAGCCGCCGCCGGACGCCACTCCAGAGGAGCTTGCCCAAAAAACGGCTATGCGCGCGGAAGTGGAAGCAAAACTGGAAAAACTGGACGATTTCTCTCCGGAAGGAGTGCTGCGCACGCCGTTACAGCTTAACCCATGGCATGACCGTGGTTTTCCGCTGGTTATTGCCGCACGCCGTTCTTTACAGCGTGACGATGCTGTGCTGGGGCAACTTGTGAATGTCGGGTTCGACCCGGTTACTCTTGAGAATGCCTGGATCGGCTACAGCGCGAATGGCTCTGAAGAATTTCCGGGGGATTGGGGGTTGCCTGCAGATCAGGACGCCCCGGAATATATATTGCCTGCCGGATTGTATGTGCCTCGCTTTGAAGGGCGGGAACTTGTGGCTTTGCGGGTGTATCCGTGCTCGGATATCGAGACGCTCAGGCTCCGCGGGCTGGGTGCTGATGCTGCCGCCATGTTTGTCGTTCCCGGTTCGGTTGAAAACGTTTTATTCTTGCCCGCGTCGTATCCCGGCGGAGCGGTGGTAGTGGTTCCGGAAGATCTTTCTGCTTTGTTTGCAGAGCAGGAAGTTGGAGATTTCTGTCATATTGTGGCGGCACCCGGCCCGGCAGACCTTGGGGCGGTAGAAGATTTACCGCCCCTGCAACCCGATGTTCCTGCTGAAGAGGGGGGACTTCCTCTGCTGGTTATTCTGCCGCCTTTGCCGGAAGGCAAGGGTTTGGGCGCTTCCTGGCTTCAGGCTTGCCCCGGCGCCATTCCCCTCTATCTGCCGGAAGACTGTCCGCATGTGTTGGCCTTGGCGGAACACGGGCACAGGCTGCGCCGTCTGGTTTTGGACGTGCTGCCGCCGGAGCTGGCAAAAACGCACGATTTCGACTTTCCTCTGCCGCCTAAAAACAAGCCGCCGGAGCCGTTCAGTCTGAATCTGCCGCTGCCCGACAAAGAGGAACTGCAAGGGCGGATTGAAGGGTTGATTAAGGATATCCGCGCTCACTTCCCCGATCCGCAACAAATGCTCAGAGAGATGCTTGCCCAAAATAAACCGGTCATTCTGGCTAATCTCGCCCAGATGGATTTGCCGCCGGGCATGTTGGAAAAGGTGCAGGCTGCTCTGGAACAGCCTATCTCACCTCCGGCCAAAGAGCCTACAGTGGCGGAAATGTTCTCGCGGGTCCGCGCCGAGCTCAAGGGGGTGGAAGGGCGTATTCCGGACAATACACCGCCTCAAATGAGGGCGCAAATTCTGGATGCTCTGGGGCAGGCCGAAAAGGATTTAAACCGTCTGGAAGGTGAGCTGACTCCGCTGGAAAGTCTGCGCGCCGAGGGTGAGGCCAAGCTTGAAGCCTTTAAAAAGGGAGAACTCCCCGATGAGGTCAAAGCGGCGTTCGCGGAAAAGGGCATGGATCCAAACGCGCTGAAACCCCTTACTCGAGAGGAGGTGGAAGCCATTCTCGCCGGAGACAGAAACCTGGAGCGACGCAATCTGCAGGGGCTTGATCTGTCCGGCCTTGATTTTTCGGGAGCCCGACTTGCCCACGCCCTGTGCGGCAAAACCAGTTTTCAAGGCTGTCTGATGACCGGAGCAGATTTCACTTTTACTGTTGCTAATGAGGCTGATTTTACCGGAGCCAACCTGCAAGGTGCAAAATTTAAACAAACGGTATTGCAAAAAGCGGTTTTGCGCCAAGCCGATTTTTCCAACGCCCGCATGGAATTGACCACTTTGGGTGAATGCGATTGCACCAGCACGGTTTTTGACGGCGTGGAGATGAAACTGTGCAATTTCACTAAAGCTGTTCTTGTTGGGGCCAGCTTCCTGGAGGCATCACTTTCGTTGTGCGCGCTTAGCCAGATTGAAGCGGATAATGCTGACTTTGACAGGCTACGCGCCTTTAAATGCTTGTTTCAAAAAGCGGATTTAAAGAACACTACATTTCGGAAATCCACACTGAATGAGTGCCTTTTTCAGAATACCAAAGCCGTGGGGATTTCTTTGGTTGGGGCGGATTTGCGTAAGTTCTACACGGATGCAGGAACCGACTTGAGCGAGGCGGATTTCAGCGGGGTCAACCTTCAGGAGGCTTCCTTCCGCATGAGTTACTTCCAGGGGGCGGATTTTTACAACGCCAACCTGGAAAACGCGTTTGTTTTGCAATGTGATTTATCCAATGCGCGTCTTGACGGCGTGCAGGCCGCCGGCTGCCGCTTTATCAAGTGTGATCTGAGTGGAGCCGATATTTCCGGTGCCAAGCTGCTCAACGGAGCTTTGCGGAAATGCCGTTTGAACTCGGCCGATCTCGTTGGTGCAAATTTATATGCCGCCAATTTGCAGGGGGTAATTTTGAATCATGAGACCAGAATAGAGGGCGTTAATCTTAAACGTACACTTCTGGACGGCAAGGAGGAGGCGCTGAAAGATGCGTTCCGAAATTCTTGAGCAAGTTGCCCGTCGAGAAACGGTTGCCAACCGTGATCTTTCAGGTATCAACCTGGCGGGGGCTGATTTGTCCGGCGGACGTTTTGAAAACGTGAATTTTACCGGAGCAGACTTTTCCGGCGCTGTTGTCAACCGCACCGGCTTTGCAGGCTGCAATTTTTCCGGGGCGCGGTTTATTGGTTCCAATCTGGAGAAATGCAACTGGACAGATATGCAAATGCCGGGCGCTGACTTTTCCGGGGCCAGGTTGTTTATGATGTTGTTGAGCAAAAGCGATCTGGCCGGCGCCAATTTCAGCGATACGGATATCCAAATGTGCACGCTTCAGGAAGCTGAGTTGGCCGGGGCGGTTTTCCATAAGGCGAAAATCGAGCAGAACACCTTCCAGCAAGCCAACTGTCTGAGGGCGGACTTCTCAAATGCGATTATGACCCGCCTGGCCTTCACGGAAAGTGATATGCGCTCTCTTATTCTTGACAGGGCAACTCTTGTTAAGATAATATTCAGGGGGTGTAATTTCAATGGATACGATTTTTCCGGCCTGAAAATGAAAATTGTGCAGTTTGATCATGCCCAATTGGATGAGGCGGATTTTTCCGGTTGCCACTTGCCCATGTGTAATTTTGCCGGAGCATCGTTGCGAAAAGCGAGTTTCCAGGAAGCTGAATTGGGGAACTCCCTGTTTTTTGGTTCTCGCCTTGAAGCCGCTGTGCTTTCTAAGGGTGGGTTCAGGCAAACAACGTTTACCGGGGCAAATTTGGAAAGTGCTGATTGCCGGGCGAGTGATTTCGAACTCTGCCTCTTTCAGAAAGCCAATCTGCGGAATGTGGATTTTCGTGGTTCTAATTTGAAAAATGCAGATTTCTCTTACGCTGATCTGTCCGGCGGGAATTTCAGCGACACCAGTCTGTACATGGCCCAATTTCATCGAACAATAGAAGATGAAACGCAATTTGGTCACAGCAAAAGAACTCTTCTCCAGTCGGAAGATCCCGACCGGACGGCTGCTGAATCATTTCTGCCCCGCGGAAAGCCAAGGGAACGACAAAATGGGAAATGAGAAGGAGGCTGCATGACGCAAGCCGCTTTTTTATATGATGCTGCTGAAGCTCAGCTTGTTACCGGCAGAGTGGCTGTAATTGAGGGAAGGGTTTTTCAGGTTATGCTCGGGAACTCTTTCCATGAGGCCACCCTTGCCGCCAGTTGCCTGGTCGAACCGGAGGGAAACGATATCGTCCTTCTGGCCAGGTTGGGAAATGGTTTGAATGTTATTCTCGCCGTTTTGTTTCGCGACGAAACCTCTGTTGCTCAATTACGGCTTCCGACCGATAGTACCATTGCTTGTCCGGGGCGGCTCACCGTCCGGGCTGCTTCCGCTCTTGAGTTGCAAAGCGGAAGAAATATCAGTCTGAAGTCGGAAGACCTGAATGTTGCGGCCGACAAGGCTGTGGCTACTGTGACCAAGGTGAATACGCTGTTTGACACAGCGGAGTTTTGTTGCCGCGCTCTGATTTCATTCGGTCAAACTGCTGTGTCAATGTTCCGTTCGCTCACGCAGTGTCTGGGCAGTTCGCAACGGTTGGTGGAGGGTTCTGATGAGACCCGCTGTGCTGAATCCACTTTAATTGCAGATGAAAACGCAACGGTAATGAGCAAAAACAGCTTGACGCTGGCGGAAGACACTTCCAGAACCGACGCCAGGCTGATTCAACTGGGCTGATTATATGCTCTGCAATTGGAAGATAACAGGAGATGTGCAATGTTCGCACTAAGTATGGGAGCCGGAATGGATATGTGTTTTCCGGATGTCTGTCTGACTCCTTCCCCTGCTCCCGTCCCTGTCCCGTATCCGAATACGGCTATGAGTGCCAGTACCATGCCTATGGTCTTCAATGTGCTTACAGAGTGCACGCCTACTTTGAATATGATGTCGAAAGGGCTAGTCAGTATGGGCGACCAACCGGGAATAGGGCTTGGTGTGGTTTCTCATCTTGAAGCCGGGCAGACTACCTATATGGTGGGTTGTTTTACAATAATGATCGGCGGGGCGCCCGCCCAACGCCTGACCAGTGTTACCGGGCAAAACTGCATGGGGGTTATGCCCAATGGTCCGGGGGTGTGCATCGCTCCCAGTCAGGCCACTCTGCTAACCCTTGGTTAAGAAGGAATAACCGGAGGTGCGGCAGAAAGGTTTACTGTCGGGCGATATTTGTTCTCACCACCGTAAGATTTTTGAGCTGAGAAAATAGGCATAGGCCGGAACAGCAACCCCTTTAATTGATTGAATACGGCAAAATCAGAGTCGGACAGAAATTGATTAAAACGGAGAACTCATGAATAAAATATTCTGCGCGCTGCTTGTCGTGGGCGCGCTTGCTCTTTCAGGATGTGGCGGGAAGTGGTATCATGATCAATATGGTTATGCGGAAAACAACCGGCACTACCAGGAAGATGCGGCTTTCTGTAAAAATGAATCATACAAGCAATATCCACCCCGGCAATATGATAATCTCGTATCCACAGTGACCACCGGGATTCTGACCAGCGCCGGAATGTATTCCCATATGGATGAAGATGAATACACCAAGGCGCGGGAAACCGCCTTTGACGACTGTATCCGCCAGAAGGGGTGGTATATTGTGGACAAGTAGTTGCGTTCCGCTCTCAGCAGACTGGAACCGTGTTGCCTTTTGTAAGGGGAAATACAGGGGTAGGAAGCTGCAGTTAGGCTGAAAGAGAGTAGGGCGAGATATTTAAAACATGCGGTTTAAAGCCGGGGATATCGCGCAGGCTGCAGAAGCGGGACTTGATCTGCACAGCCATTTCTGCACTAAACAAATAAATAAGGAGATTGGTATGGCCAAGGAAGCATCGGTAGCTCCCAAAGAACGAGTCAATATAGTTTATAAACCGGCCACAGGCGATGCCCAGGCTGAGGTTGAACTGCCGCTTAAGCTGACAGTGCTTGGCGACTTCACCCGCCGCCCCGATGATCGTCCCTTGGAAGATCGCGCTCCCATTTCAGTGGATAAAGACAACTTCAATGATGTGCTGAAGGCACAGGAAGTAAAACTGGATATCGTAGTAGAAAACAAACTGGCCGAAGAAGAAAACGTTACCATGCCGGTAAGTCTGTCCTTCAGCTCCATTAAAGATTTTGAGCCCGACTCGGTTGCTGCTCAAGTTCCGGAACTGGCAGAATTGCTTAAGTTGCGCGAGTCTTTGAAAGCACTTAAGGGACCTTTGTCCAATATTCCTGATTTTCGCAAAAGAGTTCAGGAAGTGGTTAAGGACGACGCAGCGCGCGACCAGTTGCTGGAAGCCCTGGGGCTTAAAGAATAAAGGAGGAGCCCATGTCTCAAGAACAGCGTGAACAAGGCCTGGAAACGGAAGTGCAAACCGTCGGCCTTTTGGATGAAATTATTGAGGCCTCGAAAATAAAGCCCGCCGACGAAGGCTATTCCATGACCCGTGCGGGACTGCAGGCTTTTTTAAAGGAAATAGTGGTTGTTAAGCCGGAAGCAAAAATCTCAGCAGCTTTGGTTGATGAGATGATTGCTGAAGTAGATCGCAAATTATCGCTTATGGTGAACGCCATAATACATAATGCGGAGTTTCAGAAGTTGGAGTCTTCCTGGCGTTCTTTAAAGTACCTGGTCGATAAGACGGATTTCCGGGAAAACAATAAGATTGAAATTATCAATGTATCCAAGGAAGATCTCCTTGATGACTTTGAAGACTCTCCTGAAATAGTCAAATCTGGCTTATATAAACAGCTGTATACAGCAGAGTATGGGCAGTTCGGTGGACAACCGGTTGGAGCAGTAATTGCGGATTACGAGTTCGGTCCCGGTCAGCAGGATATCAAATTGCTGCAATATGTATCCGCAGTGTCCACTATGGCTCATGCTCCATTCATTGCCGCAGCCGGGAAAGAGTTCTTCGGGCTTGATTCCTGGGAAGGCCTGCCCAACCTCAAAGATCTGCACGGTATGTTTGAAGGTCCGCAATATACAAAGTGGCGTTCCTTCCGCGAGTCGGAAGACGCGCGCTCAGTAGGCCTGACCTTGCCCCGTTTTCTATTGCGCTTGCCCTACGGAGAGGAAACCATTCCGGTCAAATCCTTCAGCTTCACTGAAGATGCGAGTAAAATGGACGATTTCTGCTGGGGCAATGCGGCTTTTGCCCTTGCGGCCAGATTGACCGATTCTTTTGCGAAATACCGTTGGTGCACCAATATTATCGGCCCTCAAGGCGGTGGAGCGGTGGAAGATTTACCGGTGTATAATTTCGAGGATATGGGGCAGACCCAAATGAGAATTCCTACCCAGGTGCTCATTTCCGAACGCCGGGAGTACGAGCTGGCTGAAGAAGGCTTTATTGCCCTGACTATGCGTAAGGGTTCGGATAATGCAGCTTTCTTCTCGGCTAACTCTTGTCAGGCGCCCAGGGTTTTCCCCAATACGCCTGAAGGGAAAGAGGCTGAAATGAACTTCCGTCTTTCCACCCAGCTTCCCTATATGATGATTATGAATCGCTTGGCGCACTATATCAAGGTTATCCAGCGTGAAAATATCGGCACCTGGAAAGAGCGGGAAGATTTAGAGCGGGAGTTGAACAAGTGGCTTAGCCAGTATGTAACTGAAATGGACAGTCCCGACCCCAGCACCCGCAGCAGGCGTCCATTAAGAATGGCCCGGGTGGACGTGAGTGATGTGGCGGGAAACCCCGGTTGGTACTCTGTTTCAATAAAAGCCCGACCGCATTTCAAGTATATGGGCGCGAACTTCACTTTGTCGCTTGTAGGCAAACTGGACAAAGAGTAACCTAAGGAACAAGTAAAGGAGTAAATTTATGGCATTAACAGCGTATATGTCGGTAAACGGTAAAAGCCAGGGCGATATTAAAGGCGATTGTCCTCAAGGTGGCGATAAGAAGGATAAAATTTTGGTTTACGGCGTTGATCACAGCGTGGAGATCCCCAAAGACACTCACACCGGCTTGCCTACCGGCCAGCGTATTCATAAGCCGTTCACTGTTATTAAACACAAAGACAACGCCAGTCCAAAGCTGTTCAAGGCCTGTTGCACCGGTGAGCAGTGTGAAGTTGTGTTTGATCACTACCGCATCAAGCCCGACGGCTCGGAAGAAAAGTACTTTACCATCAAGCTGGAAGAAGCCATCATTGTAAGTATGCGGGAATACACTCCGATTACTTTCATGCCGGAAAATAAGCCTTACCATGACATGGAAGAGGTGTCTTTCACCTACTCCAAGATCACTTGGACATATAATGACGGCAACATTGAGTATGTTGACGATTGGAAGGCTTAGCATCTGTGGCTGTATGGGAAGCCGAATACAGTTTGAAACTTGCTTGCTTAAACTGAACAGAGCATTTAACTCCGAGTTGAATGCTCTGTTCACAGTGAAAGCTTGTGCGTAAGGTGGTGAAATAGATAAGTTTTTCATCAGTCTGAGTGCAGTACCATTTTGACAGCAATGCAAGCAAGTTGTTAAGATAGTTTATAGTTAACGGTTCTGTCGGTGCTTTGGCGCTGTAGTCGTGCGCCGGTTCAAATCAATGGAATATTCTTAATTGCTGCATTAGGGAGGTGTTATGATTGGTGTGGATATTAAACGGTTGCTCGAAAAATGTAACACCTTCTGTACACAGGCGCTTTATGACGCGGCAGCGCTTGCGGTGAGCAGAACGCACTACGAAGTGGCAGTGGAACATTTTCTGCTCAAGTGTCTTGAAGATACCGATGCTGATATTCCTATTTTAATGGAGCGCTATGGTATTGACCGCGCGGAGACGGTGCGGGAGCTTACCCGTGCTCTGGATGAATTCAAAAATGGGAACTCGGCTCGCCCGGGCTTTTCTCCAGTGCTGATTGATTTGCTGGAGGCTGCCTGGCTTGTTTCATCGGTAGATTTGCAACAAAATGCAATCCGGTCGGGGGCGGTTGCCTTGGCTTATGCCAAACGTCCTGCCTATTATTCGCAAAGTGGGCACAGCATTGCTTTTACCCGGATTAATCGAGATGAAGCCACTTCTGGGTTTGCGCTGCTTACACAGGCCTCGCGGGAAAATACTCCGCTGGCTGCAGATGAGAGCGTATCGGAAAAAACACTGGCTGCAGCCGGCGCTCAAGGTTTTGTGGCTCAGTTTTGTGAAGATTTCACTGCTAAGGCCAGGGCCGGTAAGATCGATACCGTTTTCGGCCGGGACGCGGAAATTCGTAGCGTACTGACCATTCTTGCAAGACGTCGCAAAAACAACCCTATTCTGGTTGGCGAGCCCGGCGTAGGCAAAACCGCTGTTATTGAGGGCCTGGCCAAACGGATTGTTGAGGGAGACTGTCCGGAATCGTTACGCGGAGCGACCCTGCTGTCCCTGGATATGGGGCTGCTGGAAGCCGGGGCAAGCATGAAGGGCGAATTTGAGCGCCGTTTAAAAGGAGTTATTGACGAGATAAAGGCAAGCACAACTCCGATAGTGTTATTTATTGACGAAGCCCATATGTTGGTTGGCGCCGGCGGCCAGGCTGGTGGGTCTGATGCCGCTAATTTGTTGAAACCGGCGCTTGCCCGGGGTGAGTTGCGCACCTGCGCGGCAACCACCTGGAAAGAGTATAAGAAGTATTTTGAGAAAGACCCGGCTTTGGCTCGCCGCTTTCAATTGGTCAGTCTGGAAGAGCCGGACCCGGTTTCTGCAACGCTCATTTTGCGCGGTTTGCGGGAAAGCTATGAGAAAGCGCATAATGTGGTGGTGCAGGACGACGCCATCACCAGTGCTGTGGATCTTTCACATCGTTTTATCTCCGGGCGTTTTTTGCCGGATAAAGCCATTGATCTTCTGGATACGGCCTGTGCAAAAGTAAAAATGAGCCTTTCCGTCAAGCCGGCTTCTTTGGAAGATGCAGAACGCTCTCTGGCCGCTTTGAAACGCGAATTGAACGCGTTAGAGCGGGACGCGGCAAGCGGCGGTCCGGAAGAACCGGAACGCATGGAAAGTTTGCGCGCGCAGATTGACGCCATGCGGGAAACGGCAGATGAACTCACAGCCCGCTGGGAAAAGGAACATATTGCGGCCGAGGCGTTTATTGCCGCGCGGGAAGCTTATACCAATGCCCTGAGCCGGGAAAAGGAAATGGAGGAAATCGTCTCCGACATGCCCACAGAAACAGAAGCCGATGTCCAGGCGGACTCTGAAAATCCGGCTGCAATGCCGATGCTGGCTGATTACAAAAAGGCTCTTGATGCAGCGCGCGCCGATTTGGAAGAGGCTCAAGGCGGGCAGGGTCTGCTTAATGTGGCTGTTTCTCCAGATGTTGTAGCCCAAATAATCTCTGATTGGACAGGTATTCCGGTAGGTAAAGTGGCCCGCGAAGAGGCTGCTCTGATTGCTGAGCTCGACACTCATCTGGGTAAGCGCATCAAGGGGCAAGATGCAGCGATAGCGGCTGTAAGCAAGGTTATTAAAGCCAGTAAAGCCGGGCTCAGAGCACCGGGCGCACCGCTTGGCGTGTTTCTGCTTGTAGGTCCTTCCGGGGTGGGAAAAACGGAGACAGGTCTGGCTCTTGCCGATTTGTTGTTCGGCGATGAGGAAAGCGCCATTACCATTAATATGAGTGAGTTTCAGGAGCGGCATACTGTTTCCCGCCTTATCGGCTCCCCGCCAGGTTATGTGGGGTATGGCGAAGGTGGCTTACTGACGGAGGCTGTGCGCCGCAAGCCTTATAGTGTCATTTTGTTGGATGAGGTGGAAAAGGCCCACCCTGATGTGATGAACCTGTTTTATCAGGTTTTTGACAAGGGTGAATTGACAGATGGAGAAGGGAAAAAAGTAAGCTTTGGCAGTACGGTAATCCTGCTCACATCGAATTTGGGCTCAGATAAACTGCACGCCGCAACAGACCAGGGTATTACCGACAGTGATGAACTTAGGGAGCTGCTCCATCAGGATCTGGCAAACCATTTCAAACCGGCATTGCTGGCCCGAATGACGGTAGTCCCTTACAGTGCCTTGGGTCAGGAAGCTCTTAACCGTATCGCTATAATGAAGCTGGAAGCGCTCAAAAGGCGTTTGCAGGCCAATAACGGCATGATGTTGCGCTATTCGGACAGACTGGTTGATACAATTGTCCAGCGCTGTACTGAGGTGGATACCGGAGCAAGGAATATCGACCATATTCTCGCGGCGCATGTTCTTCCACAGCTGGCACAGACTCTGTTGGAAAAAATGTCAGATGAGCCGGATTCTGCCACTGAAATTAGGTTGGATGTAGCTGAAGACGGTTCTTTTTCCATAACCTTTGGTAGCAGTGAAGAAGCTTAAGTCCTGAAATCGGCAGCTACAGCGGCTGAAATAATTCCGTCCACTTTCAGGATGATACTTGCAGTGAAGTGATGGAGGCTCTGTTAAATCATTAAGTTATTGAACAGAGCCTCTATGTATTGATACATTCGACCGTACTGAAAAATACAGCTACTCTTTCTGTGCGCAGTTCTGAAAAAAGCAGACCTCAGTCGCGTGCGTCAGCCGTCGACGGTACAGACTGGCAAAGTGCAATTTTTTTGTTGGTCTCTGCCGGAGTGAGCTCCTTTAAAGCTTTGAGATGAGTTTATCTCAAAGCTGATTTGTTTTGGCTAATCCGAATTGATTTGTTGCTCCAGCATTGCGAGCTCTATAAATGATGTTTTTAGAAACCGACCGGCTTTATCTGAGAAAAATCAATCAGGATGATTTTGAAGAACTGAAAAGTATGCTTCAAGATCCTGACGTGATGTATGCCTGGGAATATACTTTCAGTGATGAAGACGTGCAGAGCTGGATCGATAAAAACATAGACTGTTATCGACAGTATAACTTGGGCTATTTTTTTGCTGTTGATAAGCAAAGCAACGAAATTGTGGGGCAGGTAGCCTTAATGCCTGATATTATTGATAACCGGCTGCATTATGAAGTTGGATATATTCTGAAAAAGCAATATTGGCATTGCGGCTATGCACGGGAATGTGTTAAATCATTGGTGCAGTATGCGTTTAGTGAATTGGATTTGAAAGAAGTTATTTTTGAAATCAGGCCGGGGAACGCAGCGTCAAGAAAAGTTGCAGAGTTTTTTGATGCGCAAATAAGAGGTCAGTTTATCAAAAACGTGAGAGGTAAGAAAATGCTTCACTTAATTTATGTGCTTAACAAGGAAGCTCTCCGATGGATTTAATTTGTTTGAATGTTTTAAGTCATTTCCAATTCAGTAGTTTTCAGTTATCAGCAAGATAAGATTTATGGGGGAGTTCCCGGCCGGACTATTCCGCAATAGTTTAAAGATGAGTATTATTGCCGACATGAAGACTTTGGGTGAAACTGAACCTGTACTTAAAGCATTGGCCAAGGCGCAACCTGTTTGCTGGCTTAATCCGGATATTCTGCCTTGTGCTGAGGGTATTGCTTTATCCGGGTTCAGTCTGGCGGCCGTTGAAGATGCTGCAGCCCGTTTGCAACGGTTTGCTCCTTATATTGCGACAGCTTTTCTGGAAACCCAAAAAACTTCCGGGATTATTGAATCTCCAGTACATGTCGCCTCTAAACTGCAAACCGAACTGCAAAGCTTATGGGGAGAAAAGCTCAGCGGGCCATTGCTGATAAAGTTGGACAGCCGACTGCCGGTTTCCGGCTCAGTAAAGGCTCGAGGCGGATTTTACGCAGTTTTAATCTATGCGGAGCAGTTGGCTCAAAAAGCCGGGCTATTACTGCCGGGGCAAAGCTATGAACGTATGGCGGCCCCGGATATGAAAGAGCTGTTCAGCCGGTACAGGATTGCTGTGGGCTCCACCGGCAATTTGGGGCTTTCAGTGGGGTTGATGGGCGCAACCCTTGGCTTCAATGTGATAGTGCATATGTCAGCGGATGCCAAACAATGGAAGAAAGATTTACTTCGCCAATACGGAGTAAACGTGGTGGAGCATACTGGCGATTATGTGGCTGCTGTTGCTGCAGGGCGGACTGAGGCCGCGAATTCTCCCCGTACATATTTCATTGATGATGAAAATTCGCCGGAACTGTTCCTTGGCTATGCAGTAGCCGGTTTACGCTTGCCGGAACAACTTGAGTTGCTTGGCTTGCAATTTGATCAGAAGCGTCCTCTTGCCGTATATCTGCCCTGTGGCGTGGGCGGCGCCCCAAGCGGCATAGCTTTTGGACTTAAACTGGTCTTGGGAGAAGCTGTGCGTTGCTATTTTGCTGAACCGGTGCAGGCCCCTGCTGTAATTCTGGGGTTAGCCAGTGGATTGGCCGATAAAATCAGTATAGCGGATATCGGTCTATCCGGTAAAACCGTTGCGGACGGACTTGCGGTGGGGCGGGCCTCTGGTTTGGCTTGCCGCGCCATGCGTCATCTTCTGAATGGCGGGTTTACAGTGCAGGATAGTTGCTTGCTTTATTACTTGCGGCTGTTGGCGCAAATCGAAGGAATTCGTTTAGAGCCTTCGGCTCTGGCTGGCTTTGAGGGGCTGCACCTGGCCATGAGCGGTAAGCTGGGCGATATAAAAGAAGCAGGGGCACATTTGGTGTGGGGGACAGGCGGCGGTCTGGTTCCTGAAATGGAGTGGGATAATTATATTACGAGCAGGCAGTCTTAACGGAGCGCCTGTGTGCATCAGCATTAACCTGAAAAGGTTTTTGAAGTTGGTTCCGGCTTAAAAACGGGTGTAAAAAGATGCCGGCGGCAAGTCGGCAGTAGCACAGAATGCGGGTTTAAACGGATGAGCGGAAAGTATATTATCAGTCAGGCGGCTGAAGAAGACTTAGAAGCGGTAGCACGCCTATATGTAAATAGTTGGAAAAGTACTTACCCCGGGTTGGTCCCTGCCTGGTATTTGGCCGGATTGAACGATGCTGATGCTGAAAGGAATTGGCGCCAGTATATATCCCGGCATAATCAGTTCATATTGGTAGCTCGTTTACCTTGCGGAAATATTGCCGGCATGATTGCCGCCCAAGCCACTTGGGAAATCGTGAACACTGCTTATATTGCCGCCTTGCATGTGGAAAAGAATTTTCGTGGATTAGGCATTGGAAAGGAACTGATAAAAGCCGCCGCCCGCAAATTCGTTGCACAGGGCATCAGCAGGCTGGCTTTAGCGGTGATAGAGGGCAATGATAACGCAATGGCTGTGTATCGGCGTTTAGGAGCGCAAAAGCTGGATTACCGCTTGCACCATGAGGGTTTTACAGCCACAGAATATGTGTTGCTCTGGCCGGATGTGCGCCTGTTAATCAGTGACTATGCAGATTAACAGCTTGAGTAAGTCTTATTAATAATTGTTTGCAATTAGTTTCAGGTTGATGTAATGTCTGACCAGGAACGATTGAAATAAGCTTAACTTAATAGCGGAGGTTGTTATGTTGTTATCAGATAAAATGTGGAAAGCCTTGAATGAGCAAGTGAAATGGGAATTGGAATCTTCTTATATGTACTTAGGAATGGCTGCTTACCTCAATGATTGTTCTCTGCCCGGCTTTGCTCAATGGATGCGTGAGCAGGCCAAGGAAGAAGTTGAGCATGCGATGAGGATTTACAATTACATTGAAGAACGCGGCAACCGGGTTGAGTTGTTGCCCATTGCCGCCCCCGCCAAAGAGTGGGCAGATGTGCATGAAGTATTCCAAAAATCTTTTGAACATGAGCAGTTTGTGACCGGACTGATCAACAACTTGGTGGATATTGCTGTGGCTGAAAAAGATCATGCCACTTCCGTATTCCTGAACTGGTTTGTAACTGAACAGGTAGAAGAAGAAGATACATTCCGGGCTGTGTTGGATAAGCTTAGCTTTGTAAAACCCGGCTGTTCAGCTTTGCTCTTTTTGGATAAACAGATGGGCAAGCGGGAAGAGGCCTAAACAAATAAACCTTGAGAGTTATTACTGAGGCGACAGGGGTAACTCACCCCTAAGATAAATGGCTATGGAACTCGCCTTGTAAGCAATGTTCGTCTTCGTCATGACTTGGTGTGGGATTGATTCCCCTGCAGAACTATTTTGTGGTGCGGTTTGTGGGCGTGTCCACAAACCGCACAGCGTAATATCCGTTTAAGGGGAGCTTACCCTTGCGGGGGTTGCGGTAATACCACAGCAGCCTTTATTTCCACCTGATTTTGTAGCTGGTTGATTCTAAAAATAGTTGCCGGAATAAATGGATAGCGCCCTCCTAAAGCGCGCTTGGGTATTTTATCATAAGAGATAATCCTCAATGACGAAATACTCTGATGCTGAACATTAGCTCTCGATGATTTTATTGATTATCCTTGGGTTGTTGGTCTGCATTAGGCATAGCTTGTTGTTCTGCGTTGACAAGTTCTTTAGCCATCATCAAAATGGTGTTGGCGTAAGCTGTGCTGCGGTTATAGGCTAGAAGCGCTTTTCGCTGAGCAGCTTCGTCCGGCGAGTTCGGCCAACCGTGTACGGCAAGATAGTTAGACAGGCTGAGAATTGCATCCGCAGGATCAAATAAGTTGATTATGCCATCGTTATTTCCGTCAACACCAAATAATATGATATTTGAGGGCATAAATTGGCAGTAGCCTATGGCGCCATAAATTGAGCCGGAAAGCTCAAGCGGATCAAAGCCATTTGAATAGGTATATGTCAACAGAGCCTTAAGTTCATTATATGCCCATTCTGAACGCTTATCCAATACGCTTTGCAGCCAGTTCTCTTTTACAAGATCTCCTGAAAAAGCGGGTAGATGCGGATAGAAAGTTTCTTTCCGGTTGGAAGTTGCCATACTGGCCAAATTGAGCAGGGCGGAATGACGGCCGAGATATGACCCCAAATCGGTCTCAACCAAAATCAGCGACAGAGCAACCTCCTTTGGTACGCCGTAAGTTGCTTCCGCTTTCAGAAAAAACTCCTCATGTTCGTGTAAAAAAATCATGGCGCGGCGAACATTCTTTTCTGTCACTACATGACGGTAGTAATTGGTTTTATTCTCCCTGGCTGGCTTCGTTGTTTTCTTCTTACCGAATTTGAGTTTATACAGCTCCTTGAGTTTAGTTTTCATAGGGACATCGGTATATCCGTTACCCAGGCGTTTAAATACTTCTTCCACCCAATCTCGTTCCAGGCCGTCGATAATCAGTTTTTCGCTCAACTCCTGCCAGCAATCCGGAACCAAGGGAGATAACACATCAGATTTTATATCATCAATACGCTGTGCCTCGGCTTTGTCCCATTCAAACGGCTGATAAAAAAGGAGAGATGAGCTATGCTGGAGAAAGTTGTCTCTATACAGGCATGTACCGGACCACTTTAATGAGTCCGCGCTGTGATTGTTATTGCCGGCTTGAGCGGAGCCGCAAACTAAAAATATGGAAAGAAAATTCAGACCGAATCGAATTATACATTGAGAAAAAGTGCAACCCATAATATATGTCAAACAATAAAAATAAGAGTTGATTTATTTAAAATATAGTATTAACGTTTTGACGGTGGTTGACGGGGAGATTGCCTTTGACTGTGCCGGTATAAGGCTTGGAGTAAATAAGAGTGCTTAATGAGAAAGCCAAAACTGTACAAAAAAGGGAGGGCGGCAGTGCCCCCCCCCTTCCGATACTGCAGAGTTTAAAACTCCTGCATAACCCAAGCCAGGCTCCCTATAACACGATCCTTGTGTTTGTCCAAGGACACATATTGATCCGGGTGCTTCTGGTTCTCTGCTTTGAGGACCAGGCGTTGGTTGTCGCCATCCAGAAAAACGCGTTTAAGCGAAATTCCCTCAAATGGGATATGAATAGCAAAAATTTCGCCTGATACGATGTTCTGCTGGCCTGTATCAATGCCTACATAAGCCCCCTTGTAAACAAGCGGTTCCATTCCTGCTGTGTCAACTTTAAAAACCTGGATGCCGGATGCAAAGAAAGACTGCGGAATTGAAAGCTTGCCGATAACTTCCGGATCGCACGGCTCATCGCCCATGTCAGCTCCATGCATGGAATACACAGTAACTACAGTGCTTTTGGCTTCCGGAGCGCCATAAAGCGCTGGCGATTCCAAAAGATAACCTCCAGATAGAACATCAGTGGGTTGGTATCCTTGTTCTGTGCGCAAATAAACAGGACCGGCTTCCTTTTTCAGCCAGTCCGGGTTCAGGCCGAATTTTTCAAACAGCTTCATGTACCAGTCTGCCGGCACAGAGTTGCGCCGCTTTGCATCGGAAATACTGGACTGCCTTATCCCAAGAACTTCGGCCAGCTCGACTTGAGTTTTTGTGTTTGTTGCCAGTTTAATTCTATCAAAGACTTCATCAAAAATAGACATGTTTCCCCCGCATTAATGCAAAGCAATTCCCAAACGCCCCCACGTCGGGTCAGCTTTGAGGATGGTTAAGTGCGTCATTTGCTGAAATGAGCGTATCCATAGTTATCCGGCGTTAAACCGGTTTTGCTCCCTCAAAAGCAACTACTGCCGATGTCGGCAAAAAAGATCACGTCCCCTATTTATAACATTCAAATAACAAAATGAATTTATGCAGCGTCGTCCTGGATCAGGCGGTTAGTATCCGCCCATGTATTTGGAATAGAATAGTTCAATGTACCCATTGTTAGTACAAACATGTTTACCTTTTGTCAATACAAGTAATAACGAATAGAAAATTGACTAGAGGGGACTAAAAAATAACGTCTGTTCTATTGAAGGATTTGTACTTTCGGCACCAGTTAGTGCCGAAAGTACAGTTACTTAAGATACTTCAGGAAGGGGCTGTCCAGCGGAAGCAAAATGCGGGTATTATTTTTTGTTGAGTTCTTATATGCCTCCAGGCTTTTGATAAACTCATAGAAATCCGGGCTTTGTGAAATAGCTTCAGCGTAAATACGGGTAGCCTCAGCATCGCCTTTACCCCTGATGATTGAAGCCTGCTGTTGAGCTGTGGCCAGAATGATTTCCTGTTCCCGGTTTGCTGCGGAATTGATTTTCGCCGCTTCTTCTTCGCCTTCCGAGCGGTATTGTTTGGCCATGCGCTCGCGTTCGGTTTTCATACGCTCAAAAATGGCTTGTTGGTTTTGAGGCGGCAGGTCTGTTCGGCGAATGCGCACGTCAATGACTTCAATGCCCATGTCATGCGAGCGCTCAGAGGCCTGTTGGGTAACTGTCTGGATAATTTCGCCGCGTTTTCCGGAAACCACATCTGTCAGTGTATAACGCCCTATAAACGCTTTCAGTTGAGAGTCCACAATATTCTCAAGTCGGGATTGAGCCGTTTGTATATTGCGCACGCTTTGATAGAAACGCAGAGGATCAGCAATACGCCAGCGGGTGTAATGATCCAGCACTATCGCCTTCTTATCCTGAGTGTAAGTTCCGGCGGTGCGGGCTTCCAGGCCGAGAATGCGTTTATCCAGGAGCACTGCCTCCTGGATAAACGGAAGTTTCACATGCAGACCGGGTTCGGTAACTGTGTCCACCGGCTCTCCCAATTGGAGAATAATGGCCATTGTTGTTTGATGTACAATGTACAGCGATTGACTGCCCACAATCAGCAGAACTGCCAGGACAATTAGAATCAATACCGATTTACGTCGCACAACTTTGCTCCTATTTTCCCGTCTGGTTTGGTGTTGGGGCGGCATTGCCCTGACTATTGAGAGGCAGGTAGGGTAGAACCGGTCCGACTCCGCTTTCCGGCAAAATCAGTTTTTCAACGTTCGGGTTGGAAAGGATTTCTTCCAAAGCCTCCAGATAAAGGCGTTTGGTGGTAACATCCTTGGCCTTGTTGTACTCTTCAAGCACTGCCAGGAAACGTTTGCTTTCGCCGTCCGCTTTCAGTACAACGCTTTGCCGATATGCTTCAGCCTCATTTAAGGTACGGGCCGCTTCACCGCGGGCCCGGGGCAGAATTTCATTGCGGTAGGCTTCAGCCTGGTTGATGATTTTGCTTCTGTCTTCGCGGGCGGAGGCCACATCCATGAACGCTTCGATGGCTTCCTTAGGCGGATGCACGTCCTGCATTTCAACTCCGGTGATGATTATTCCGGCTTTATAGTCGTTTAGAATGCCCTGCAGAATATCTTTGGTGCGCTGTTCAATTTCTTGCCGGCCGTCAGTAATGGCCGAATCAATTTCCGTTGAGCCCATTACCTCGCGCATACTCGCCTGGGATGCGCTTCTGATTGTGGTGAGCGGATCCGCTACATTAAACAGAAAGTATTCCGGGTGTTCCGGGTCAATACGGAATTGCACCACAAACTGTACAAAAACGATGTTTTCATCGCCGGTGAGCATACTTGCTTCATCTATGCCGCTGTTATTACGGCCACGTGCCGCGGTATCGTTGCCATAACCAATTTCCATGCGTTGTACGGCTTCAACTTTCGGGGTATAAACAGTTTCTATGGGAAATGGCAGATGATAGTGCGGCCCTGGATCTACTGTGCGGACAAATTTCCCGAATCGCAGCACCACTCCCTTTTCGTCTGCATCCACTATGAATATGCCCGACAGGAGCCAGAGCAGCACCAACAACCCCAAAAGTGCCTTTAACCAGGGAAACTGCATTTTTTGGAGTTTATTGACGCTTTTGCCGATAAGTTTATCAAAATCGCCTCCCTCCTCTTCCTGAGGGGAAGGTTTCCTTTGCCGACGTTCTTGTAGTTTTTCCCAATCCCAGTTCATAATAGAAATAAAATATGCTAAAACAACCTTACTTGGCAAGAGATAAATCAATTTAGTTTCAGGAGGACAGAATGGTAAATATAGTTAACCCCACGGTATTCCGGGCCTATGATATACGCGGCATTGTAGATAAGGACTTTGATGAAAACTGGGTGGAGCGTTTGGGACGCGCCTGTGGACAATATTTTTTATCCCGCGGTGTGAGTCGTGCGGTTATCGGAATGGATTGCCGGGCTTCTTCACCGGCGTATAATAAGGCTCTGACCCGCGGCTTGACTTCCACCGGGGTGGATGTGATCAATATCGGCCAGGTGGGCACCCCGGTATTGTATTTTGCTGTAGTGCATCTTAAAACCCGGGGCGGCATTATGATCACCGCGTCACACAACCCGCCGGAATATAACGGTTTTAAGGTTTGGGCCGGAGACACCACTTTGCATACTCAGGAAATTCAGGAAATCCGCAGGATTATGGAAGCAGGCAACTTCCCTGAGGGGCAGGGCATGGCCAGCGAACACGATATTAAGCCCGCCTATATTGAAGCGGCGTTGCAAGCCTGCAAGCTTCACCGTCCGTTGAAAGTAGTGGTGGACGGCGGCAATGGCGTCGGCGCCGACTTGGCTGGGGAAATTCTGGAGCGCATGGGTTGTGAAGTTATCTGTCAGTTTTGTGATCCGGATCCTGCTTTCCCCAATCATCACCCTGATCCCAGTGTGGAAGCGAACCTGTTGCAGTTAAGGGAGCGGGTGCTTAAGGAAAAGGCCGATTTTGGAGTAGGTTTAGACGGCGACTCAGACCGGATGGGCGTGATGGATGAAAAAGGACGGATTTTATTTGGGGACGAACTGCTCGCCCTGTTTGCCCGCGAGGTACTGGCGCGTAAGCCCGGCAGTACCATAATGGGTGAGGTGAAATGCTCGCATCTGATGTATAAGGATATTTCAGAACACGGCGGTAAGCCGCTGATGTGGATCACCGGGCATTCAATCATTAAAGCAAAAATGAAGGAAGTCGGCGCAGCTCTGGCCGGCGAGGTCAGTGGGCATATGTTCTTTAATGACGGCTGGTTTGGCTTTGACGACGCAATCTATGGAACGGCTCGGTTTGCAAGCATTTTTTCAGCCCAGAACAAGCCTTTGTCGCAATTGCCTGGTTGGCCGCAAACAGCTAAGACCCCGGAAATTCATGTTCCGTGTCCGGATGCCCTTAAATTTAAAATAGTTAAGCAGGCCCAAGACTTTTTCAGGGATAGATATAATACCATGGAGATCGATGGCGTGCGCATAACTTTTCCGGACGGTTGGGGGTTGATTCGCGCATCCAATACCCAACCGGTGCTGGTGTTGCGCTTTGAAGCGGAAACAGAGAGCCGCCTGGAAGAAATCCGGAATTTGATGGAAGGCCCGCTTACACAGTGGATAGCCGAGGCTCAGGAACAGTCAACACTTTGACAGGTTTTTCGCCTAGCAACAAAAACTCCGGCAGTTACATTGCCGGAGTTTTTGTTACAGGTCTGGCTATTTATCAGAATTATATTACTCCCGAAAGTTCATTCGGCGGTAAACGTATGTGAACTTTCATTAGTGTGGCTGAACTAAAGGATGCTCTTTATTTATATGAATTCAATGTCTAAGCTTTGATCCTGGAAAGTCCAGTCAGCTGGGCGCTTAATTCAGAAATCTGCGCATACAAAGCGCTGGCCTGGGCTGTTTTGGCATTTTCCGGCAGACCGCTGCTCATGATTTGAGCCAGACGGGAAGTAAGTTGACTGATTCGAGCCCTTATATCCGCGGTATGCCCGCTGCCGTAAAAGACGTCCCCACCAACTGAAGCTTCTGTCTGACCATTAAGTTGTTTGTTTGCAGCATCGTTGCCTTCTTCTGTTTCCCCGGCAATGGCCATGTTGAACACTGCTTCACGCGCTGCAGCAGAAAAACTCACTGTGTCTTTCGGGTTAAGTAAGCCACCGTGTTCTTTCCCTTCTGAGTGAACGCTGCGAGTGCTTATATTGCGATTGAGAGCCTGGGCCGATGCTGAATAATACTCCAGGATCATTTTATTGATTTCCACAATTGCTCCGCCCTTACTGTTTTGAGTGGGGAATTTGACTTCCTCCCACTACTACAGCTTTTTATGCAAGGTACATGCCAGGATAAAGTCAGATTTTTTTAAAAAAGATATTGACATTTTTAAGAGTAGCGGTATTTTCAATTCACTTAACATCATCCTTGTTGGATTGTATTGAAGGAAAACAAGATTTATGTTTAACAATTGGCACAATTCCTACTTTAGCTTTAGCTATTTTTACTTTAGCGGCAAAATTGCAGCTAATGGGGGTTGTGTCGTGTATGAAAAGTAGTTTTTAGGTTAACGAGCAATCAACATAGGGCTGCAGCAGATAAGTTGCAGCCCTTTTTTTGTGTGGGGCAGCGGCTGCAGCTCAAAAAAATCGAGGGATAAGATATGAACATCGGCAAGCGAATCAGAATGCAAAGAATTATGAATCGGGAAAACGGGCGCACTCTGCTTGTGCCCCTGGATCACGGCATCAGCGCAGGGCCTATGCCGGGTATAGTGAACCTGCATGATACTGTTTCCAAAGTGGCGAACGGCGGTGTAAACGCGGTGATTATGCATAAAGGGATGCCCCGGATTTCTTCCCGAGACAGCGGGCCGGACCTTGGTTTGTTGATCCATCTCTCTGCTTCCACCGGCATTTCTCCCCACTCCAACTCTAAAGTCCTGGTGGGAACTGTGGAAGATGCTTTGCGTTTGGGAGCGGACGGTGTTTCCGTACACGTCAATTTGGGAGATGAAGATGAAGGCCGGATGCTCGCCGATCTGGGGCGGGTGGTTACCGACGCGGATTCTTGGGGGATGCCGGTGCTGGCCATGATTTATGCTCGCGGCCCCAAGGTAAGCAATGAGTACGATCCTGAGCTGGTAGCCCATTGCGCCCGGGTGGGGGCTGAGCTTGGCGCTGATATTGTCAAGGTTGCCTATACTGGTGATGTGGACAGCTTCACTCATGTGGTTGAGGGCTGCCGGGTGCCGGTGGTGATTGCCGGTGGACCGAAACTCGACTCCACTGAGGCTTTCTTGAAAATGGTGCTGGATTCAATCAAGGCCGGGGCGGCTGGGCTTTCAGTTGGGCGTAATATCTTCCAACACCCCGACCCCACTGCATTGTGTAGAGCTTTGGCTGGCCTGGTTCATAAAAATTGGAGTCTTGATCAGGCTTTGGCCGAAATCAGAACGGTTGAAGCAGAAAAGGGGAGCATGATAGTATGATTAAGGTGATGTTTAAAGCGATTCCGTTTGATAAGGGCCTGGTTACCCAGGCCCTTGAGGCGGGGGTGGATACAATCGTTACCAGTCGTGACGCGGTGGAGCTGGTGGCGCAACTGGCCCGGGTGGAAGTGCTGGCGGCGGAAGACCTGAATTTCATCAGTCTGCGCTCTTCCGAAGATGAACAAGAAGCCAGTCGTTTGCTAGCGCAAGGCCGCCGGGTAGTACTGGCAAGGCCGTGGGAGGTGATCCCCGTGGAAAATATTCTGGCTCAAAGTGATAGTCTTGCTGTGGAAGTAGCCGGTCTGGATGAGGCCCGGTTGGCCGGCGGGATATTGGAGAAGGGAGTCAGTGAGGTGCTGGTGCTGCCCGAAGCGGCGGCTGCATTGCCTGCTATTTGTGCGGCCATGCAGGCGCCTGTTGATAAGCTTGAGTTGCAGCAGGCAACGGTACTGTCGATAAAGCCCGCCGGTTTAGGGCACCGGGTATGCGTGGACACCATGAGTGTGCTGAAAAAAGGCCAGGGGATGTTGGTGGGGGATTCTTCTTCCTTTACCTTTCTGGTTCACGCTGAAACCGAGCGCAACGAGTATGTTGCGGCCAGACCTTTCAGAGTTAATGCCGGCGGCGTGCACGCCTATGCCATGATGCCAGACGATAGGACCGCCTATCTTCAGGAAGTGGGGGCCGGGAAACGGGTGTTGATTGTTGATGCAAGCGGACATCTGTCTATCGCCACTGTGGGGCGGGCGAAAGTGGAAGTGCGGCCCATGCTCCAGATAATTGCGGAAGCGGATGGAAAGCAGGGCAGTCTGTTTTTGCAGAATGCCGAAACAATCCGCCTTGTACGGCCTAATGGCGAACCGGTGAGCGTGGTTGAACTGACTGAAGGCGATCAGGTTTTGGTGCACTTGGACCGGGCCGGGCGCCATTTTGGAATGCGTATAGAGGAAACCATTGAAGAATAGGAACTTGAACTAAGCAGGTGTTTAATGTCCGATGATTTAGATCTCCAGCTTGCGCGTTTGCGCGAAAAAATAGATGAGATTGACTCAGAACTGTTAAAGTTACTCAGTTTGCGCGCGGATTTCAGCATTGAGGTAGGGCGGCTGAAACATGAGCATGGTTTGCCGATATTCTGTCCGCAGCGCGAGCAACAATTGTTGGCGGAGTTGGAGGCGTCGAACAAAGGGCCGCTGAACCCCGAGCAGTTACGGGCGATTTATACGGAAATTCTCTCAGCGTCACGCTGTCTCCAACAGCCTCAACGTGTTGCCTGTCTGGGGCCGGTGGGAACCTTTTCCTATTTAGCAGGCCAGGAGTATTTGGGTAAAAGTGTCGTAATGCAGCCTGAGCCCGATTTAGCCTCTGTATTTAGCGCTGTGGCGGATGGGAAAACCCATCTGGGCATGGTGCCGCTGGAGAACTCGTTGCAGGGAAGTGTGGGGCAGTGTCTGGACTTATTTATTCATCATCAGGTGCATATTGTGGCGGAATTTTTCTTTCGGGTCCGCCACAGCCTGCTTTCTGTTGAAAAAGAGTTGAGCGCTGTGGAGAAAATATACTCACACCCGCAACCTCTTGCCCAATGTGCGGGCTGGTTGAAGACAAGCCTGCCCAAGGCTACGCTTATTGCGGCAGACAGTACTGCCCGCGCAGCGGAACTTGCCGGTAAAGAGGCGGGCAGCGCCGCCATTGGTCATGCCGGTTTGAGTGAGCTGTTCAAGCTCAATCTGTTGGCCCAAGGCATAGAGGATCAGTCCGATAACTGGACTCGATTTGTGGTGATTGCGCCGGGGGCGCCCTCTTCCCGGCGCGAATATCCGGCGGGGAGTGCAAAGAGCACGTTGCTGTTCACTCTGGATAATAAACCCGGCTCGCTCTATTCTCTTCTTGCTGTTTTCAAACGGGAAGAGCTGAATTTAAGCAAGTTGGAATCGCGGCCGGCCCGCGACTCCAACTGGGGTTATACCTTTTTCGCCGATGTGGAAGCTGATTTGCTCGCCCGACCGGAGTTGCTGAAGGAACTTTCTGAGAAGTGTTTGCTGTTGAAAATCCTGGGAGTTTACCCTGTGGGGCGGAGAGTTTGATTATGTCTGATATCCTTTTAGTCCCGGGTAAGCGCCCTTGCGATGCTTCCGCTCGTGTGCAGGCTCCGTCGTCTAAATCCATTTCTCATCGCAATTTGGTGGCGGCGGCGCTTGCGCCGGGGAACAGTCGTTTGCGCGGCGTATTGGAGAGTGACGACACCACGGCCACTGCACAAATTTTAACAGCCTTGGGAGCGGAAATAGAGCACGAGGTGGGAGACTGGCTGGTCAGTGGTTTAGGCGGGAAAATTGAAAATCGGCATAAAGCACCATTAGTCTGTAATGTTCATGATTCCGGAACTACCTGCCGGTTGCTGGCGGCGGTACTGGCCGCGGGTAAGGGCGAATATAGGTTTATCGGAAGTGGACGGATGTGCCAGCGGCCGATGCGTGCGCTCACCAACGTGCTTTCCGGGCTTGGCGCCGAAATCCGGTTTGAGGGCGCGGCCGGGCATCTGCCTTTTACTATGAAGACTTGTGGTTTGGCCGATGCAGAAGTTCAGATTGACACTTCTCAGTCCAGCCAATACTTGTCCGGTTTGTTGCTGGCGGCTCCGTTGGGGGCGGGGCTGAAGCTCATTCCCACTGCTGAAGCGGCCGGTGAGATAGTGTCCTGGTCTTATGTGCAGCTCACTTTGCAAACCCTGGAAGAGTATGGGATAAAATTTCTGGTTGAGCAGCGTGCCTCCTTACAGGGGGCATGGCAAGAAGTTGACTGGCGCGGAATTGCCCGGCCCGGGAGCGGCCTGTGTCGGATCAGTGTGAAAAGAGGAGCCTATAAGCCCGGGGTCTATGAAATAGAGGGGGACTTCAGCAATGCTTCTTACCTATTGGCGGCCGGAGCTGTGGGACGGCGCCCGGTGGTGGTGAATAACCTCAATCCGGCTTCCTTGCAGGGCGACAGAATGATTTTACAAATCCTTGAGCAAATGGGGGCGAGGGTAAGCATTTCTGGACGGGACATTGAGGTTTGTGCCCCGGCCGGGGCTTTGCGGGGCATTGAGGTCAACATGGCCGACTGTCCTGATCTGGTTCCTACAGTAGCTGTGTTGGCTGCATTTGCCCAGGGACCCACTCGGATTTTCGGGGTGGCTCATCTGCGTATTAAAGAAAGTGACCGCATTGCCGCTCCAGCGGCTGAGCTGGCTAGGGTGGGCTGTGAAGTGCACGAGCAGGAAGACGGCCTGGTAATTATTCCCCCTGCAAGGCTGACGCCTCCGGTTGAGCCGTTTGAAACTTATAATGACCACCGCATGGCGATGAGTGTGGCTCTTTTTTCCTGTGCCGGTTTTGAAGTGCGGATTAAAAATCCGGCCTGTGTTGCCAAGTCTTTCCCGGATTTTTGGAAGCGGTGGGAACTGATTTAAGTTGGTATTTGTCGAACAATTCATTCTCATTTAAAAAGCCTGCAGGAATAGCTTTTCTGTGCAGGCTTTTTAACAGCTTTTCGCGCTTGAGAAGCGTAATATCGTGTGCATTATAACGCAATGCTGTTGTAATATCTGAGCATTTTGTAATAAAATAGCCTGGTAGTACGGACCACCGCCCTCCCCCCCCGCTCCCCCCCCCCCCCGCCCACCCCACACTCCGCGAGCGGCCCACGCCGCAAG
>CALUZB010000002.1 GCA_944325195.1 uncultured Desulfovibrionaceae bacterium
CCACGCATGAGGCTATGGACGGCAAAACCTTCCCTCTTGACAAGGGACTGTATGATTCGGCTGTTAACCGTTATGTGCTGCCTGCCGAACTGCCGAATTGCCGCTGTATTTACCGGCGCGTGCTGCCTCCCGTCGGGCACGGGAAAATCAGACCGGACGGGAACGCCCCTTGAGCCCGAAGCGCGGCCGCGCGGGCGGCGCGTTTTGCCCGACGCGCGAAACATTTGCCTTTCGGGCATGAAAAAAGCGGCTTAGTGCTGCCGCCCGACAATCTAACTCCACTCCATTGGCTTAAATATATTTGTTCCATCCGGAAGTGTGAGTGTGTCCGGCAGTTGATTGTTTTGCAGGTGACGCAATTTTATCTTAGCGGAGGAATGACAATGATTTCTAAGGTCAATAGGAGACCTGTTCATTGGCGTAATTACCTTGATGTGTTTGTGAGGGGCTAAATCCTTTAGAGCTTTTACTCCCGCTATCATGTCGCTGTCCCCGCTGAACAGCAAAATTTTATCAAAAGTATTCCTACCGGCTTCCAGGAGCATCTTGACCGCGATATTAACGTCAGTCTCTTTTTCTTCATAGGTTTTATACTGCTTGTGGCAAAGGCGACATTCGCGGGAAACTTCCTTGAATTTCCCATAAATGACTTTTACACCATACAGTTCTTGCGCCCTGATAAAAAATTTATGTCGACTGGCCTTTGCAGCGTCCCAAGGGATAACCGCCGTGAAGTAAAACACATCTACAAGCTGTTCTTTGCTTGGAGCTATAAAAGCCTCAGCAAGCGAGAAATAGTTAAGCCATTTCAGCTTAGGACAAACTTCACGCACAGAATGATAGAGATTAAAGCCATCAATAAAAGCAGCTATACGAATCAATATGTTCTCCAAATAAAAAAACCCGGCTCCGCAGGGAAACCGGGGCTCTTACGACGCCAGTCAGTAAGAGGGGGTTGGTCTACAACTAACCATATTAATTCAATATGTCAATGGGGCTATAAGAAAAATTTGGCCAGTTCCGGCAACTGACAAAAATTACAATTTTTGACATCCTCCCCCGCCTGAAGTCGAAGAGGGCGTCAAGAGCAAACTGCTATTTTAGCACTTTGCCCCCCTCAAACGTCTTCCGCCTTCTAAAATATATGCTATGATTAATTCGAATTTTAAAGAAAGGGCGTAAAACGCTGATATCAGGGAGAATCAGTCGGCGGAATTACCGAGGTGAAGCGAAAGATTAAGCGGGTATTTCCCGGTCAGGCTGAAGACCAGACGAGAGGACAGGTAGATGATGCCGAAACCGACAATTGCCAGGGGCAACGCCGCCGCCAACGCGACACAGGCCGGAATGCACAGGCATTCTTTAAACGCGGATTTGAGCCCGCGCGGTTTGAAGTTGTCCGTTGCGACATCAGACAGTCGGGTGATTTTAGCCATTGCCGGGCTCCTCTGAGCGACAAGGGACTTTTTTATTTTTGTCCACGTCTTGTTTTTATTCTCCCCGGAAGGGTGAACAGGTAAATGTATAACATTTCGGCGAAGTCAATAATATCTTCAGCGTCCTGCTTTGTATGCGGCGTTCCGTCGTGCGCGGCGTTGTTGCCGATGGTGCGTATTTCATGCGCCCAGTCCGCCAAATCCGGGGTGATGATATGACGCGCGGCCAAATCGTTGATTTTTTCTTTAAGGTTATTCCCTTTTGCCTCAAGCGATTTAACGGCGGCTTCAAGCGAGGCTCTGGCCATGATGGACGCGGCTTTGTAGTTGCCGGTGCGCAGACAGGACGCCGCCTCTTCAAAGTCATGCGCGGCTTGTTCAGGAGTGAACTCAGGCGCGCGTTCAATATCAGGCGCGGGGTAACATGTATTAAACGCTTTAAACGGGAAATTGCCGTTGTGATTAATGACATGACCTTCCAGGTAAATTCCCCTTTTGCAATTGGCGCATATCCACGCGCTGACGTAGGGGTGAAATCCGGTCTGAGCGAGAAGATAAAACGTTATTTCGCGACTATGACAGTGCGGACATTCAGGGAGGACAGTTATGGCAACCATTAAAGAAGCAACCTTAATCGAAAGAGAAGCCGAACGGCAGATACAAATTTTAATTTCCGACAAACAACCGGCGCAGGAATTGTTTGAAGCGTATATCCAAGCGCAGGACAAAGAAGCGTTCGCCGCCGGATTGATTGGAAATCTTATCTTGCGGCACAAACAATGGCAAGCTGAAAAAAGACGGGCAAAATGCCAAGCGCGCATGTGAGCAACAAAGGAGACGTCATGGAAGTTGAACAAATCAGATTATTTGTTGAATTGGTTATGCGTCAATTAAAAGGCTTCGTGCCCAAGGGGGGATATGTTCACTTCAATCTTAATACATATATTAGTGACCCTCAGCGTGTAGAGTTTGACGTTATTCAAAGCTTTGATGAGGAAGATCAACTACCACCTCAAATTGAACTCTTGAAACTGTAGCCGTGAGACGCTGGAATCGGAGCTTTTGTGGAAAACATCGAAAAAATATCCGTTACGGCGGCGTTTTTCCTGCCGGGGACGGGACTGATTCTGGACGTGCAGGAACGCGCTGATGATTTTTGGATGTTTTTAGGCGAGCTGGTGGGCTGGGGACGCTTCGCCCCGCGCACGCGACGCAAGCCGGACTGTATTATGCCAACAGCTTTTGAATTAGTTGAAGTGCGTCCGGAGTTCTGCCCAGCGCCAAGTCCAGTAGTTTACATACCAAATGCTTTGTGGCGTCGTAAGGAAGTTCTCGAAACCGAGCGATATAATGCTTTTTTTGAGGCTCTGGCAGATGTGATTGTGCAAGAAACTTCTCAACCCGTGCAAGAGTTTCGTCATGAATGCGCACGGTAACGCAGTTCAGTATGGCGGAAAGGCCGCCGTCCTCTTCAAGGAAATCAATGCCTTTGCAGGTTATGCGCATTCCGTCCCGCGAAAACTGGTATCCGCCGGAGCCGTTGGGGATGAGACCGCTGATGATGAGTTCATGCTCCTCAAGGTAGATAAGGTTGCCGATAACATCAACCCGGTCAATATTTTCACTGAAAGCTTCAAACTCTTTAAACACCGCGATGTCAGTGCGGGAGACGGGGTAGGATTTTTTCAGGAGACACAAAATAAAGCATTGCAGTTCACGGTTTATTTTCATGGTTCACTTCCGGCTTTCAAATTATAAAAAGTAAGGTTGAAAGTAAAGGCATGATCGCCCAGCCCGCCCTATCCATCACCGAAGCGGCCGACGCCATAGTCTGGCGCACTGCCGAGAACGGCAAACATTTTCAGATTGATACCGAGACCGGCGAGATTGTTAAGGGAAACGTCGGGCAGGAGAACTTACACCGTGAGTTTCGCTCTTTGGAAGCCACAAGGCCGGATACAGAGCATTATAACGCTTTGCTGCGGGAGCATGGCGGAGACCATTTTGAAGCGGCCAAGGAATTTTTCAGAACAAGGTTACAGGGGACAACTATGAGCGCAACAGCGGAGCAAGGGCAAGTTGAAGTGCATTTCACCGGAGGGACTTGGAAGGAAATTAAACGCGGGATTAAATCCGACCCGTTAAAGGCGGAAATGGTACCGCATATGCCGGATATTATTGCGACAGGTCAATATCGTAAAAGGGAACTGCACAAGAAGCGTGATGACGGCACAGTAGCTTTCCATGAATACCGGAAAACCGTCCAGACCAGCCAAGGGCCGCGTGAAGTGATTGTGGACGTGGCAGAGAGAGAAGGCGCAGAACCAAAGTTCAGTACTTACAACATGATCCGTGAAGGCGGGCGCGGTTACGCCGAGCGTATAAGCCACGATGAAAAAGAAAGCAGCGTTACCTTCCCGTCTTCAGGTTCGAGCCTCATCATGCAAGATAACGCCGCTTCATTTGATAATAATATAGAGCCGTTTTTTGAAGTTGTCAACCTGAGATTCGCGGATGAAGGACAACAAACAGACCGCCCACAGACGGGCGTATCAGACAAAAACAACCACGCCATAGCCTTCGACGCGTCGCCGAGCGCGCGGCGGATTGACGAAAACGGCTACCTGCATGTGGGGGCGTCGCACATCACCAAGGCCACGGTCAATCCCTACTACGGCCGGGAAATACCCGGCTGGGAAGAAGCCGGGCTTGAGCCGGACAAAGTATATTACGGGTTGCGCGCGCCTGAGGAGTTGGAAAAATCGCTCTCCACCTGGAGCGGTCTGCCCCTGCACATCGAGCACCACATCGACAGCGCCCGCGAGCCCCAGAAATGGACGCGGGTGGGGGCGGTGGGTACGCAGATTGTCTGGAACCCGCCCTATGTGGACGCGCCCCTGGTGGTGTGGGACGCCTCGGCCATCGGCGGCATCGAGGACGGCTCTTATCGCGAGCTTTCCTGCGCCTACCGCTACGAGCCGGACTTCACGCCGGGCGAATTTGAGGGGCGGCCGTATGACTTTGTGATGCGCGATATCCGGGGCAACCATGTGGCCCTGGTGGAGGAAGGCCGGGCCGGGCCGGACGTGCTGGTGGCGGACGCCAATATCGTGGCCCTTGACGACCGTTGGATAACGGTTAAGCCCAACGGCCCGAACAATACCGGCCGTCCCGCGTTGATTGATGAAAACGGGAATGTCAAGGCAGGCATGGGCGGTAAATTTAACGGGCGCAATATCGACGATATCCCGCGCGGTAAGAACCCGCACCCTCAAACGGAAGAGAAGTATCAGGCCAGACAGAAACGCCTGGAGGGCAAGTCTTCTGAGGCCACCGTCAAGCAGACGTCCGCTCAACCCGCCAAAAAATTTGAGGGCGTCCCCCGTCCCGTGTCGGAAGTGGAAAAAGATATCAAAAAAACTGAAAAAGAACTGGCTGATCACGAAAGGGATATCAGATTATCGGAAAGCAATCTCCAAAGATATGAAAGTCAGCTTGGAAATCCGGCGCTATATGGGAACCAGGCACCGTCCATACGGAAGGACGCGGAATTTGAGCGCTCCCGCCTTGAAAAAAGTTCAAAGAAACGGGACGAGCTGACCGCGAAACTGGAGAAGCTTAATTCTGAACGGGAAGCGGCCAATGCGACAGGTTCCGAAGTGAAGAATTCCGGGCAAAATCCGGTTAAACCAACCGCCCCGGAATGGTGGACGGATATGAAATCCAATTCCGGAGACGGATACTGGAACGGGAAATTCTACAGCGGCAACCGGGTTTATGTGGGTGGAAAGGAGCGCAAGCTCTCCGACGCGCAGCGCAAAGAGCTGGAAACATATACGTCGGAACTCAAGAAATACAAAGTGCAGGCTCAGGCTGCCGAATCGGAAAGACGCAACACCGCCGGGAATACTTATCTCAACGTGCCTTACGAAAATCGGGAGCTTGCGAAAAGCTTAGGCGCGAAGTGGAACCCGGAGCGCAAGCAGTGGTACATGCCGGAGGGGGTGCAAGTACCGACTGAGCTGAAAAGGTATTCCCGGTCACGGGAATGGCATGCCGCTGCTGTACGGGAGAAAGCCCGGATTGAGAACATGAAAAAAGAGGCGGCCGAGACGGAAAAAGACCTTGAGGCTCTGCGGCGGCGGGGGCTCGACACTGCAGTCTCGACACAAAGACTGCAAAGGCTCAGAGGGGAAATTCTGCGGGCTTCCGCCAACCTTGAAAGCTCCCTGACAAAAGCGGGGATGAGCTATGAGGAAGTCGGAAAAGGGCAAGACAGTTCTTTAGCCAAAGACGGCGAAAGAATTAATCCAATAAAAAAAGGTGGAATTATGGGAAAATTAAAAAAGTGGTTCCGGGGCGCGCTGGACGACGACCCGGGGGTTGAACAGCGGGAAGTGGATTTGGCGCAGGCGATCATCGACCTGCACCGGCTTGACCCGGTGAGCGGCGAAATTGTGGACGTCACTGAGGATGAGGACAAAAACGCCGCAATCAGAAAACTCATTGACGAGCTTGCGGGCAAGCTGGGGCCGGAGGATACCAAACGTCTGACCGACGCCCTGACCGACCTGGCCTACAGCAAGGCCACCGGCGACGAGGAACCGGACGGGAGCGCGTCCCCCGGCCTGGATGCGGATAACGACGAGCAGAAGAATTTCGCCGAAGGCGTGGAGTACGGCGAGAAGCTGGAGCGCACTCCGGAAGAGCGGGAAAAACTCGACCGGGAGCACGAGAGCGAGGGCATGAAGCGCGCCATGGACGCCTGCGGTCTGGATTCGGAAGACCCCAATGAGGCCCGTGCTTTTGCGGAAGGCGTGAAGTACGGCGAGGAAAAGGGCAAGGCCGCCGCGGATAAGCCGGTGGAAGACGAAGAACCGGCCGCCGCGACCCGTCCGGCCGAGGACCGGGCTTTGCGCCGTGGCGCCCGCTCCGGACGCGGGTTCGGGGCAATGGATGCGGCGGCTTTGCGCGCGGCCGCCACTGCCGACGCGGTGGAAAATATCCGGGCCGTGACCATTGCCGCTCAGCAGGTGCGGCCGTTAATCGGTGAAGTCAATCCCCTGGCCTTTGACTCCGCCCGGGAACTTTACCGCTACGCGCTCAAGGAGTTGGGGCGCAACCCGGCCCGCTACGACCCCCGCGCCTGGGGCGCAATGATTGAGGTTATGGCGCAAGAGCGCGCGAACGCGTCCCTCGGCGGCGCGGGCGGGCAGGTGTATGTGGACAAGACCAACGGTAAAATTCTGGCGGCGGGGCTGAAGGAGAACAGGAATGAACGGCGCCTTGACGCAGGGGAAAAATTATTCAAAGTGTATTTATATAAAAGAGGGGAGAGCATGGAATTCATCTGGGATATGCGGAAAGCTGCCACCTCTGAGAGGAGAAAATAACCATGCGCGACGAGTACGATTTTTCCGAAGGTATTAAGAATCCGTATGTCAAAAAGGAAAAGACCACAGCGACAATCCGGCTGGACAGAGCGACTGCGGCCTGGTTCAAAAAACTGATTGAATAAGTGGATATGCCCTATCAGAACTTGACAAACGCTTATCTGGCCGATTGCGCGGCCAAACGAAAAAGCCGGTGCTGACCTGGAGCGACTGATATTTCTTTCAATCCACAATCGCCTATCCGGCGACTGACTCCGCAACCGACGGATAGGGGGCGTTGCGCCGCTGATTATTGGCCCTGTGTCGGGAGATATCGGCGTGGCTGTGTTCTGCAAAGACCTTTCTTCCGGGGTTGAGCATGTGGGGAAGCAACAGCGATCCAGCGGACAAGCAGGACGGCGCCCCATAGAAAATAATTACTTATTCCATAAAAGATTGCTTGCTTGAACTGTTTTTTTACTATATTATCTATTGGTAGATACCGCTTCGGACTCCGGTTAGTGTTGTTTCACACCTCTGATGCCGGCAGTTGTACTTGCTCTTGCAATTAGTGCTTAACCCTCACAGCGTGCGGCTATTCATCCAGAACTGTTTAAATCAGGAAAGCAATTTTGTCTAAGTGGTTGGTTGTGCAGATTCATCATCAACATCAGAGGGGTGAAGTTTCTCCTTACTTTGGCAGGGGGGTGACCACCAACAGCATTACCCTCGCGTCCGGAGCTTGTGACGTACTTTTGTCAGCTTCGGTACGTTATTTGCTCTCTCTAGTTTATACTTTTGTTGGGACAATAAAGCAGGCGTGGCAGAAAATGCCATGCCTGCTTTTGTTATGTGTTCAGTTTTAATGTGGGTCTTGCCCGATATTGAAAGGTGGGTGCTTCATGAATGAATTGGCCATAAACGGTGGTAAGCCGGTACGTAAAACTCTGCTGCCTTATGCTACGCAATCGATAGATGAAAATGATATCAATGAAGTAGTGAAGGTTTTGCGCGGTTCCTGGTTGACTACCGGACCGGCGGTCAAAGCATTTGAAGAGAAGCTTTGCGACTATACCGGGGCGAAATACGCGGTGGCGGTCAACACCGGAACCGCCGCGCTGCATGCCGCTTCCGCCGCCTTGGGCATCGGACCCGGCGATGAGGTGATTGTTCCGGCGATTTCTTTTGTCGCCAGCTCTAACTGCATTCTTTATCAGGGGGCAACACCTGTTTTTGCCGATCTTGACCCGGTTACGCTCACCATTGCTCCCGACGATGTCGCCCGCAAGCTCACGCCCCGAACCAAAGCGATTGTAGCGGTTGACTATGCCGGGCAGCCCTGTAATTACGACGCGCTTGATCAGATTGCGCGAGAGCACGGCATACCCGTTATTGAAGATGGGGCACATTCTCTGGGCGCTGCTTACAACGGCAGAAAAGTAGGGACCTTGGAGGATCTTACCATACTGAGCTTTCACCCGGTCAAACATATCACTACTGCTGAGGGCGGGGCGATTTTAACTGATTCATTGGAACGTTGTCAAAAAATGCGCTCGTTCAGGCATCATGGAATTGATCTGGACTTACATGCACGCGGCAGCACGAACAGCTGGATTTATGATGTGGTACGGTTGGGATATAATTATAGAATACCCGATACGAGTTGCGCCCTTGGAATCAGCCAGTTGGATAAAGCAAATATCTGGCTGGAGCGTCGCAGGGAGATAGCGGAGCTGTACTCCCGGCTGCTTGCGGATTTGCCGATGCTGCAGTTGCCGCAAGAGGCGCCGGGTTGCAATTCCGCCTGGCATCTGTATGTGGTGCGTTTGAATCTCGACAAAATCCGGGTGGGCCGGGCGGAGGTCTTTGCCGCCTTAAGAGCTGAGAATATCGGGGTTAACGTGCATTATATTCCCATACCCTGGATGACTCTTTATCAGAATTTAGGCTATCGGAAAGGACAGTGGCCGGTGGCGGAACATGAATACGAGCGCTTGCTCAGTCTGCCGATGTACCCCGGCATGTCTGACAGTGACGTGGAGGATGTGGTGCTTGCCTGCCGCAAAATCTACGCGGCATTCAGAAAATAGTGACGAGGAAAGCTTCTGTTATGAAATGTCCGGCTTGCCGATGTGAAGATGTCGTATTTAAATTTAAGATAAGGGAGTTCCCTTATTTCTTTTGCCGGGGGTGTCGTTCCTTATTTATAGAGCCTGAAACTTTAACCCCTGAAGTATATAAAATATACGATCAGAGATATTATGAGAATAATGCGTATGAAGCAGATGATGACAAGAAGGGTTACCCTTCCTATGGCGATTCTGAAAAGACCTTAAAAGAGGGCTTCCGCAACAAGTTGCAGGTGATAAAAAAGTATTGCTCCAGTGGGACGCTGCTGGACGCGGGGGCTGCCTATGGGTATTTCCTGCTCAGCGCACAGAATGATTTCCAGTGCTCCGGTCTGGAGGTAAGCGAATATGCTGCAAGCGTGGCCCGTGAAAAGTACGCTTTGGATGTGGTGACCGGTTCACTGGAGAAAACAGCTTTTTCGGACGCCCAATTTGATGTTGTCACCATGTGGGATATTGTTGAACACATAGTAAACCCTTCCCTGGCGTTGCAGGAAGTATACAGAATATTAAAACCGGGCGGATATCTGTTTATAAGCACAGATAATGCGGCGCATTGGCTTCCAAGAGTTCTGGGGAGAAGATGGTGGGCTTTGGGGGCTCCATATCATGTTTTCCATTTTTCCAAGCAGGCGTTGGATCAGGTTGCGGTTTCAATAGGGTTTGAACAGCCTCGTTACCATAAAGATCCGCGCAAATACAGCGTATCGGAAATAATAGCCCACTTTGGGGTCTCATACGGCAGCTCCTTTTTAAACTATCTGGGCAAGCTTCTTCATAAAATACGTGTGGGGAATATCACTATAAATATAGCCAGGCCGGAACAGTTTATTGCTGTTATTCGGAAAGGTGATGCAGACTTGAAATCAAATATGCGGTGCCCCCCCCTTAAATTATGAGGTATCAGATAATGAGGCCGCCTATGATAAGTACACAGGCAGCCTCAGATATGTGTTGAAAGTGCTTTTGGTAATGTATATTTTTAATTGCAAAATGCTGGTGGAGATAAGCTTATGGATAAATTAGATTTCTGGAATCAGCGGGCACAGCTTGGAATGGCCGCCGGAACTAATGATCTTATAGCAAAACAATTAGAAATTAATGCCATCTTGGAATATATTAAAGATAACATGACTATTCTTGATTTTGGATGCGGCAATGGCATTACTATGGTGAATATTGCAAAAAAATTTGATGTAAAAATAATAGGAATAGATTTTTCATCGGAAATGGTCGCGCATGCGCGAAAATTGGCTGACAAAGAGGGTCTTTCGCACAGGCTGGACTTTTTTGTAGGAAATGAAAACGATCTTCTAAAGCTAAATGAAAGATTTGATTTAATTTATACAGAGAGAGCGCTTATCAACTTGGACACCTGGGAAAAACAAAAAGATACTATCTTAAACTTATGCTCCTTATTGAAGGATACTGGAAAATACGTGATGTGCGAGGCAAGCAGCGATGGCTTGGCGGAAATAAATTTTTTCAGAAAACAGCTCAGTCTGAAAGAAATTATACCCCCGTGGCACAACCGGTATTTAGTTGACATGGAAATCAATTCACTTAACTCAACAGGACGTATCAAACTTGAAACCGTCAACTATTTTTCCGGGACCTATTATTTCATTAGTAGAATTATCAATGCCGCTCTGGCGAAAGACAAAGGGGAAGAACCGGCATATGACGCTCCTGTTAATAAATTGGCTTTTCATCTTTCTTCGATTGGGAAATGCTCTCAATCAAGAATTTGGGTATGGAGCAAAGCATAAAATTTCCCATGAATTTTTTCCGAAATAATATCAAGATTTACCCTTCTTATGGAGATTCTGATAATACAATAAAAGATGGTCTCAACAACAAGTTGGAGTTGATAAAAAAGTATCGTTCCAGCGGAACGCTGGATGCGGCTATTGCTTAGGGGTATTTCCCGCTCAACGCGCAGAATGATTTCCAGTGCGCCGTTTTGAAGGAAAGCGAATATGCGGCAAGAGTTGACAGTGAAAAGTACGCTATTCCTTCAGACATTAATATTGAAGATGGCGTTTATCTCCGCTCAGATTCAATTATTCCGCCGGGGGTTACTCTTGGCCGGGGTTCACTTATTGGAGCCGGTTCTGTTGTATCAAAGGATATCCCCGCTTATGCCGTGGCGGTTGGAGTGCCGGCGAGGGTTATCGGCGATATCCGTACTTATTTCAATAAAGAAAACAAAGGTGGTTGAGCCTGAATACGATTTGCTTATGAATTCGACGAAAACAAAATCCAAAGTTCTGTGCATAATACCAGCCCATAATGAGGAAAAGAGTATCGGCTCTCTGCTTAGGGAAACTTCTTCATGTGGTTACGATTTCATCGTTGTCAATGATGCCTCAGTTGACAATACGGCCGGCATCGTGAAGTCTTTCGGCGGAAAGCTTCTCTCGCTGCCGGTAAATCTCGGTATCGGCGGCGCTGTTCAGACAGGGTTTTTGTATGCTTTGCGCAATGGTTATGATTATGTCGTACAATTAGACGGAGATGGCCAGCATAATCCCGCGTTGATCGGCGATATTCTGGCGCCCCTGCAGAATAATGAGGCTGATTGCGTGATCGGTTCCCGCTATTTGCCGGCAATGCCGGATATTGCGTATAAAACCCCGTTTACCCGCAGGCTGGGGATGTACTTTTCCACCTGTATTCTCCAACTGGCCACCGGGATTACCATACATGACACGACCTCCGGATTCAGGGGATTAAACAGAAGAGCATTTTCATATTTTGCCTATGAGTATCCTGTGGATCACCCCGAGGCGGAATCCCTGCTTCTTTTACATCGGGAAGGGTTCCGGATATGTGAGGTGCCCACCAGGATGCGCCAGCGGGTTGCCGGCAAGTCTCTGTTTACCCTGACCAAAGGGCTTATGTATCCATTTCGGGTGATTATCGGATTTTGTGGTATTCTTTTGCGGAGGAAGAGCCGGTGAGCTTCAGCATCAAGTCGATATTGTTAGTGGTTATTGTTTTCGGAGCCCTGATCGGATATACTTTATATCTGCTGTATGCCCGTAAATTAAGCGCTCACCTTGCTGTGCGTTGGGCATTGGCTGAGTTGGCGGCACTTGGGTTCATTCTCTTATGGCCCTGGCTGCCGTTCATTCATTGGACATCGCAAATGAGCGACAGGAAGCTGTTGCTCCTGGTTGTGATCTTTCTTTTCATTTTTCTTGTCTTCCTGCTTCTCTATGCTTTTACGCACATTTCAGCCAACACCGGAAATATCAAGTTGCTTACGCAGGAAATTGCGCTTTTGCGCGCCGCTGTTCAGGAGGCCGGTATAGATGACCATTCCGGTGTACAGCGGGAATGTGATGCCCGGGCACTTGAAAGCAACGTGCCGGTAAAAGGCGCTTCCAAAAGGATAAGTTTGAGCGGTATCCTGATTGTTGTGTGGTCTGTATCTTGTGTCCTCGCTTATATTTATAAGGAAGATCTCCCTGAAAGCTTCAAGGCAATGCTTACAGCCGCCTACCTGGAGTAAAGAATGCCGCTATTTGAGCTATGGCCTTTGCCGGTGTTCATGCTGGCTTGTCTTGGAGCCGGACATGTCCTTTTTCTGTGCCTGCCGTCTTTACGAAACGATTTTTCAACCACTCTGCTTTTACTGTTCCGGTATTTGGCCGGAATGGGAGCATTGATATTTATTCTATTCATTCTGGCTCTTTGCGGTCTTTTTCAGGCGCTGCTCATCTATCCGCTTGTGGCAGTAAGCGCGCTGCTGGGAGCCGGTATTTTACTGCGCAATGCCCGGAACCTGGCCTTGGAAGCGAAACACGAAGCCTGTGCCCTTTTTCAGGACTCCCCGCTCTGGCTGCTCCTGCTTCTGCTGTGCTTCGGGGTATGGATTTATTTTTTTGGTGGGCTGGGCACCACTGTTGATGGCGATTCTGTCGCCTTCTATTATGCGCTGGCCAAATTGACGGCAGCCACAGGACAACTTGCGCCGTTGCCGGGCTATGAGCCTTTTTCGGGAATTACTTTGTACGGCGACATGATCAGCGCTTTATTCATGCTGCTGAAAATGCCTGATTTTACGCAAAAGATGTATGGTTGGCTGCACATGTTGCCGGCCATACTGTTGTTTTATTCAGTTTTTAAGAAAACATGCGACAGCCGCCGGGCGGGGATACTGGCGGCGGTATTTCTATGTAGTTCAACCGCATATCTGTTTTTAACCCCATTCGGTAAGAATGACTCTCTCCCGGTTTCTTTCTGTGTGGCGGCTGTTTTTTGTTTGCTGCAAGCGGTGTCGGTCAGGGAAACTAAAACCTTGTTTGGCCTGGCCGGATTGTTTGCAGGCTGCGCTGTAGGGATCAAATACAGTTATCTGATTATTCTGTGCCCCTGGCTGCTGGTAGTGAGCGTTTATGTGGTTTATAAACAGGTCTCGCTTAATTCATACCGCATATTTATCAGTAATTTTGTGAAGCTTTCCTGCGTGACCGGCGGCGTATTTCTATTGTTTCTGGCCCCGCACTTCCTTAAAAATATATTATGGTATGGTTCGTTGGTAGGGTTGTCCTCCAGCCATGTCTATTTCAGCAGCGCCACCACGATACGGTTGTTGTTGCTGTATCCTCTGGCTCTGGTGTATGGAAATTTCTGGGTACAGGGCGGTCATATCACCCCGTTGCTTCTGGCGCTGCTTCCCTTTGTATTCATGCTTTCCAGAAAGGAGTGGGCGCTTCGGGAAGGTGCTGTGGTTTACTGGCTGGGCGCTTTGGCCGGGCTGGGAGCCTGGTTGATATTATTCCCATCGGTATTCCAGTTGAGGTATATACTGGCGGTTTATTTATGTCTGGGAATTCCGTTATGGCTCAGCGCCGCTGCAGTAAGCAAAAAAAGCAAAGCCATGTCTCTCCTCATAGTCATGCTTTCAGTTTTTTCTTTTTATGGTGCCTGGAAACATTCAAAATCAGATTTATACCATAACTGGTGGAATACCAGGCAGTATCTTAAATCCGGCGACCCGCTTTTTATATATGGGGGGTTGAGCAGTTTTTATCTGGCTCAAAGCAAATTAAATGAAACAGCCCCTGAAAACGCGCGCGTATTCTTAATGTATTATCGCTACTGGCTGCGCCCTGACTTGCTGGAGCACGCGCGAAAAACCGGTGACCAAGGCGACTTTACAACAAAGGACGGGTTTTGGCCTTTTATTATTGATAATAATTTTTCGTACATTCAAATGGACTCCACAACAACTCATTTGGAAGAATATATTCATGAACCGCCGGAAGGAGTGCGCGTCAGCCCGGTTTATGTTAAGGATGAATGCTCCGTAAAAATATATAAGGTGACTGTGGAATGAAAGTATATTTATATGTCCTGCTCACAATTATCCTGGTGATATACGGGCAGATCGCCGTAAAGCAAGGTGTCGGCACACTGCTTGCTTCAGGTATCAGCGTAAAAACCAGTGGTTTGCCGGTGTTCATTATTAAAGCTCTGCTTAATCCCTGGGTGTTGAGCGGGTTTGCTTCCGCTTTTCTGGGAGCGCTTGTCTGGTTGCTGGTTTTGCAGCATCTTGAGTTGAGCCGAGCCTATCCCTTTGTCGCCATGATTTTTGTGCTGATGCCGTTCGCCTGCTGGATTGCCTTGGGGGAGGGGATTTCTCCTGGAAAAATTATCGGCTCAGGGATAATCGCTCTGGGAATAGTTGTTTCCGGTAAATTTTAATTCAGCAGGTGCACGGGAGCGGGAGAGCGGCATGTTGAGTTTTCGCCAAGCGACTATGGAGGATGCAGACCTTCTTTTCATTTGGAGAAATGACCCTGTCACACGACTGGGAAGCCATTCCGATGCAGAGTTTGATTTTGAATCGCATCTGTCCTGGTTGAAATCTTCCCTTGCGAGTCAAACAAGGGATTTGCTGATTGTTGAGGAAAACGGGCTCCCGGTGGGGACTTTGCGGATTGATTACCCGGCTGTGGGTGTGGCCGCGCTGTCCTGGACTGTGGCCCCGGAGGCGAGAGGAAGGGGGGTAGGCAAGCGTATGGTCAGGCTTGCCGTTGAGATGATCCCTGCTTCCTGTATTATCCGAGCTGAAGTTAAGGTGGAGAATACGGCTTCAATTAAAGTTGCGGAGGCCGCAGGTCTGGGCTTAATCGGGCAGGAGCAGGGGTGTACTATGAGAAATAGGCTCTATCTTCCAATAAGTCGCTTTATTCTTTCCCTGACGCTGTATTCCAGGTGGAGGCAAGGGGAGAGAAGCTTCCAGATGAGAGATTTTTCGCGGAACCGGCATTCCCGGTCCAACTCGATACATTTTTTATAGAGCTTGTCCACATGCCGTAAGTAAATGCCTTTATGGGCGTTAAATGTGGTCATCGCCGCAATCTCCGTATTTTGCCTGCCCCCGGTTGCCGCCGATCTGGAGTTCGGCTTGATGCGATAATGGAACAGCACCTCTTGGATCTGGAATATTTCCGCGCCCATGTCTGCCAGGGCCAGCCAGAAAATGTGATCTTCAAAGCCCATATGCACATTTTCATCAAAACCGCTCGCCTGCTCCCAAAGCTGTTTGCGGAACAGAGCCGATACAAATATCATGTTGCGCAGCAGCAAAGTTTCAAAGCTGTAAGGCGGAAGCTTCCATCGTCCTTTTTTTAATCCGAAATAGGCCGCCTGACAGTAACATACCCCGATGTTCGGGTTGTTGTCGAGAATACGGCATGCTTTTTCTATGTAAGTCGGATCAATCAGATCATCGGCGTCCAGAGGCAGGATATATTCCCCCTCAGCTTGAGAGATCCCCAGATTACGGGCAGCGGATACGCCTTTCTTACCAGGGGGGACTGTGATGAGCTTCACTCTGTGCCCGAGCGATTTCAAAACGGATTGAGTATGTGGATCAGAGCTGTGATCATCGACAACAATGATCTCACAATCCTTGTGCGTTTGATTAAGCGCGGACTCCAGGGTCTTCAGCAGGTATTTCCCATCATTATAGCAGGGAATGACGATAGATACTTTGCTCATGGCTTGCCTGCATAGAATTTGAGTTTCCTGATCAAGGGCAGAAGCCCGCACCTGTGCAGGAAAATTTTGAGCCTGTGCCTGAAAGAGCTGTGGTAGCGCCGGCGGGCAGTTGGGGAAGCTTGGCTCCAGGCAAAATCATGCGCCTTTTTTAAATCAACTTCGCACATACTTCTGCCCACTTCTGCAAAAAAGGCTTCTCTGCTTGGCTCGCAGGCCAGAATTTCTTCTTCAGTCAGCTCCTGCATCAGCTCTGTGAAGGTTTCCGCGGCTTCCTCCCGCGCTTTTCGGGTACGAAAACCCTGTTCAGCATGGAGACGCGAAAGCAGCACCACTTCCGGAAGATAAATCGGACGGGCCAGACGGATAAGCCTGAACCACAGTTCGTAGTCCTGAGTTGTGGGCAGATTGCGGAAGCAGCCGGCCTCTAAAAGCAGGGAGCGACTGATGAGTGTTGTGCAGCCGTTAATCATATGTTTGAATACGGCATAGAAGGGGGCGCGCCGGATTAACGCCGCATCAGGGTAATATTCATATAAGGGTTTGCCTTTGCCGTTTATGGTTTTATAAGCCGCAAACATAAAAATACCCTGTTTGCGTCGGTCTTCAGGCAGAGCTGAAACAGCCTCTATTTGGGCGGCGATTTTATGTGGCAAATATACATCATCATGAGACAGCCACGAGAAAAATTCACCCCGCATCTCCTGTATGCCCAGGTTCAGAGCTGTGGCCACCCCGCCGTTCTCTTTTTTGAAGTAGCGGATACGTTTGCCGTAAGAAAGGGCAATGTGTTCTGTCTCGCCGTTGTCGGTGGAGCCGTCGTTAATCACCAATACTTCGCAGTACGGGTAGGTTTGCGCTAAAGCCGAGTCAATTGCTTCTCTTAAATAGTTTGAGCCGTTGTACACGGGAATAATTATGGAGACTTCAATATCAGACATGGTTCTTTAATCGGCTGCATTTTATAATGTGCTGAACCACAGCGGCGATGCAGCATTATTCTTTAATTACTAAAGTCGGTAATCTTTAACTCAATACATGCCCTCAAGCGCCATTCACCTGATGCTGTGCGGCAAGGAAGCTTAATATCGGCTCTGATCGAGTACTTCCGAAGCCCATAATTCCGTCATCATTAAAAGCCATGGCTGCACCCATGGGGCTTGGCCGGCATAAAAATCTTTACGCACTTTACCTACAGCAATTGGATCAAAGATATTACGCTTTTTTACGGTTTCCGGACTGAGTAAATCCTGACATGTTTCACGCAGTTCACCTTTAAGCCAGGCGTCGAACGGCATGGTAAATCCTCTTTTTGCGCGGTTGTCAAAGCCTTCAGGCAGTAAAGGGCGCCCCAGGTCCATAAGCAGGCGCTTTACGCCGGAATGGGCATAGCTTCCGGGAACGGCATCTGCTCTTGACGGTGAGATTTTGGAGTCATCGGGAAGGCTCAGGGCAAATTCCACCAGACGCGGGTCAAGAAGAGGCACCCGCACTTCCAGACTGTGGGCCATGGCAGCCGTATCCATGTCGAAAAGCAGTTGATCGCGGGTGTAACCGCTCAGAAGGCAGCCGGTAACGCGGTTTAAAATGCCGGAAGAGGCGAAAGGATCTTCGCGGCGAGGGAGATTTTCCCCCGCGGGGACGAGCTGTCGGGCCATATCCGGTGCGAAAATGAAATACTGTTTATTGAAGGTATCGACAAAATCGTCTGACTGCCAGAAGCGCCACCACGGACGTTTCCGGGTTCTGAGCATAGCGGCGAACCAGGGATAGCCTGCAAAAAGTTCATCGCCACCGGTTCCGGAAAGCGCAACTTTGAGCTCTTGGGCGGCAGCGCGGCAGACCAGCCAGGAGTTGACTCCATCTACCGTGGGATGATCGAGATCGCGGGCGATTGCGGGAAGATTACGGCAAATATCCCGTTGTTCTATCCGGATGACAGAGTGCTGCACTCCAAGGTGCGCGGCGACCAATGCGGCGTCGTCCGTTTCATCTTCCGTTACTGTTGATAAGTCAGGTTCAAAGCCTATGGAGAAGGTTTTCAAAGATGCGCGCTGTTGCGCGAGCAGAGCAACCATCAGCGATGAATCCAGACCACCGGAGAGAAAGGCACCCAAGGGCACATCGGAAATGGTTTGTTGCTCCAGGATAGTGGCGAGCAGTGCACGGGCAGCCTCGAGCCGGTCGGCCGGACTGCCTTGAAAAGGTGCCGGAATGCTTAACTGGTCATGCGCTGTCAGCGTGATGCGCCCGTTTTGCCGTCGCAGCATGTGTCCGGCCGGCAATACCCGCACATGTTTAAGCAGGGTTTGCGGTTGAGGAACCGAACCGCGGATCATCAGCCCCAAAGCAGCGTCATGGTCTATCTCTTTTGGGACCAACCCTGATGCAAGCAGAGCTTTAAGCTCTGATGCAAAAATTAAAGTTCCGTTCAACTCGCAATAGATAAACGGTTTTATCCCTAAAGCATCCCGGCAACAGTAAAGCGTTTGCGTATTATCATCGAATAAAGCAAACGAATAAACTCCGTAAAGGCGCCGGGTAAAGTTTATCCCGTACCTTTCATAAAGCGCAAGCAAAACTTCTGTGTCTGTTTTCGTTTGAAATTCTGCTCCCTGCTTTTTAAGCAAGTTCCGCTCTTCCTTGAAATTGTATATTTCCCCATTATAGACAATGGTATATGGGCCGCGACGCATCGGCTGCATTCCGGCCGGGGAAGGATCGATGACGGCAAGTCTTGTATGGCCCAGCCACCCCCCGCCGGTTACACTTTGCAGGCTTGAGGAATCCGGCCCGCGGCGGCGCATGGCCTGCAGCATTTTTGCCAGATTTATCTCTGCATCAGGAACCTGTGTGGTTGAAAATATCCCTGCTATCCCGCACATACATTACTGCCCCTTTTAAAAACAGATCAGCCGGACGCACCTTGTAACACATTAATCAAAAAGTGGAACCGGTAATAATCGATTGTTTACAGCGTGGCCCCGCCAGCGTGAAATTTTGCCGTCAGCTTCTGTCAGTGTGCCCTCAATTGTCCCTTCGGAATTCAGGCTCCCTTTATAGGCGGCAGAGTTTACCTCACTTGTGAAAATCAGTTCTGAGTTGTTTCGCATCGTGTGCGGGGATTACTCTATTCCTGTATAAATGTTGTTTGCACTCAAAGCGTCTCACCCATCATATCTGGCGCAGACAAAACGGTCAAATGATGTAAAGGGCACATGATCAAACGGCAGAGCATTCAGAATTGCCTCAAAGCTTTTTTGCAGATCAACCAGTTTACGGTACCTTTCCAGGTTAAGCTTTTGCAGGAAATGATAAAAAATCGGATTTGCGTATTGCTTGATGCCCTTCTTCTGCAACGGAATGCCTTTATTGCAGAGAATAGAGAAATTGCGGTGCAATAATAATGCGTTGAGTGACGATTTGTTCCAGCGGGTCAGATGATGCGGAGGGGTTTCTGTGTGTGAGTCTCCATAAAAACGGATAGCACCGTCGTAATCGGGCACAGAAATTAACAGCAGGCCACCCGGGCGCAGAATTTCCCTGCAACGGTCAACAAAGTCAAACGGCTCGCCCATGTGTTCCAACACCTGGAAAGCGCATACAGCATCGAGATGCTCCGGTAGAGTTGAATAATCATGATGTACGGCGGCAATCTCCGTCAACGTGGATTGCACATCCGGGTTGTTGTCAATGGCATGCAAGCGGTATGCAACCCCTTTCTTCTGAAGAAAATGCAGAAAATGCCCGCGCCCGGACCCGATTTCAAGCAGATCGCCCTGTCCCTTTGCGAGAATGCTGTATGCCAGGTCAAACTCCGGACGGTGGTCGCTGTAATAATCCGTCTCAGTGATAGCGGCATAGTAATCCGCAGAGCCTTCCACAACCGGATAAAACCGCCCCAGGCCGCAAACATTGCAGCGGTACAAAAATGAGCAGGGGGTTGCGGAAAAGCTGTTTTTCAAGTCATCATTGAATGTAATGCCGTACTTTTCCCATTTTGCAAAGTGCGCCATGATCTGACTTTCAATGCCGGTATAACGCATGACGCCGACATGGCAGTTCGGGCAAAGCCGGCCGTCATATTCTGCAATGGCGCGCAAATGCTCCGCCAGACCAAAAGCTTGCGTCAACATGAAAGCACCGTAAACTATGGTTGTATATCATATGGAACATTGAATGAAGTGTCATTTTGTTTTATTGTAGCGTAAAAGAAAAGAATGTTTCTGCGTACATTTAAATTATCCAGCTCATAATGGATATCACGCGCTTCTTTTGTATAATTTTCACCAACCCGTACAATCTGCAAGCCATTTAATTTATATTTAGATGAGAATGTATTTTTAACTTTTGGTAAATAGAAACCTTCCGCTATCCTGCGGTATTTGTTAACAGTATCTAGTGAATAAAAAAGAATTGGGTCTAAATTATAAAATCCGTGGATATGCCAAGTATAAGGAACAATATTTAAAAAAATTCCTCCAGCCCTCAGCATATTGTGCATATTTTCGAAGACACATGAAATATTAAAGATGTGTTCAGCGGTACCGGCATTGAGGATAATATCGCACGAGTTGTAAAGATTTTTGGGGACAGGTTTCCCCATATCAATTTTTACATCTGCTGAATCATTAATGTCATAATCCACATAACTTGAAATGTTATATCTATCCTTAAAAAGGTTACATACAGAGAAATCTTTAGTAAAATTTGAATAGTTATGTCTTGTGGCAAACTCTTTCAAGGTTTTGTTTGGGTCATGCATTTCCTGCGAGCCCAGCACCGCCATATCTCCATTAAGAGGTTTTTTAGTGTGAACTAAATCAAAAAAGGGTAGATACGCTATGTTAATTCCCATGTCATCCTCATTACTAACCAATCTGCTTCTGTTTGAAGACTGTATGGCGCTTCGTTTAGAACATTAATAGCTTTGCTTGTTTTAGGAGCTAAATTAAATTATTGGCTTACAACTAGTTATTTATTTTACACATTAATGAAACTTAATAAAGTATCAAATTTAATTGTTTTCTTTGGTAACCTTATAAACACTGTTGTTTTTAATTCATATCATAATAATATTAAACCATTTTTGTATTTTTAAATTTTTTATAGGACTATTATGTATTAAACTGCTGTGTGTCACGCTTGCCAAGTTTTTAAAACGTTTTGTTATACCCAGGCATAAAATAGTCGTTGCAGCTAGTAAATTTATTGGACTTTTATTGTAGCTCCTCTTAGTTGCTGTTCACAGCAAATCCATATATTTATATGCTAAGGAGGTTTATGTATGCTGTTCTTAAGGATAATCCTGCTAATCAAGCTACTAAGTGCCACACTATTACTTCCACAGTTTTATGAAGCTGTTCCGTTAGGCTTATATGTTACTGTTTTTTACAGTTCTTGCATATGCTAAAATATTTTTACACATTCTCGATTAAATACATTTATTCCTTGACATTCGGAGCGGTTAATTCAGTCAATTTTAGCTTTATTGGGAATGTAAAAGAATCAGTCGCTTGCTTATATACTAAGTAGAATATTTAAAGTCTAAATTTACATATCCGATCATTTTAATGTTATTTTCAACATAAAAAGAATAAAAATTGGGCAAGGATTGCAATATCACTACATTGTTATCATCTGTCAACCCGCTTAAAGTCAGGCCGGAAACAACAGATAATATATAATTCCCGGTTCCCAGCATACATTTGAAGTCATAAGCGATGGTCTTTGTTTCTCCTTTTCGGCCGACCACATATTTACCTTGAACGCAGGAGTTGGTGCCGTATAATTCAACGCCCGTAAGAGTTTTCAATACGAAATGGACGCTTCCGTTACCAACGTCATCATTAAAGCTCAGAACAAAATTCAGTTGATATCTTGCCCCTGATTTAAGCATAGTAGTTTTATTTTTATCAGCATCTGATATATAGACATCAATTATAGTAAATGGATGTGCGGTACTTAAGTCGTCACATTTTTCTAAAATCGGTACGGTATAATTCTGCTGCGAATTTATCTCATCGTATAATTTTTTTTCATATATTGCGCCCACAGCTCGGGGATCGCCTTGAGCGGCAACACAGCCGTTTTCCAGATAGATCGCTCTGTGGCACATATCATAAATCTGCTGCATACTGTGGCTGACCAGCAGGACGGTGGCTCCGCTTCTGGCGATTTCCCGCATCCTCGCATAACTTTTTGCGGTAAAAACAATATCGCCGGTTGCCAGCGCTTCGTCCACAATCAGGATATCAGGGTCAACATGCGCGGCCACACTGAAGGCAAGCCGGGCCAGCATCCCGCTGGAATAGGTCCGGCATGGCGCATCAATAAACGAACTGATGCCGCTGAATGCGATAATCTCGTCCTGTTTTGCGCGGATTTCCTCATGAGTCATTCCCAGACACAAGCCGCCCATCAGAATGTTCTCACGTCCGGTAAGCTCCATATTGAACCCGGTGCCCAGGGCCATTAACGCGGAGATCCGGCCGTTCACTTCCACTTTCCCGGAAGTATAGTCCAAAGTATTGGAAACGATGCGCAGCAGCGTGGTTTTGCCCGCTCCGTTGCGTCCGATAATGCCTACAACTTCTCCCCGTTTGACTTCAAAGTTTACGTCGCGCAGGGCGTAATGCTCGCGATGTCGGGGTTTGCGCAGCAACACCTCCCGCAGCAAGTCGGAAGGCCGGTTGTAAATTTTATAGACCTTGCTCAGGTTGCTGACGCGCAAGGCCACATCATCAGGCAAACTCATATAAAATTCCCGAATTGATGTTTAAAGCGGACGAAGAAACAACAGCCCACAAGCAGGCAAAGCACGCTGAGCCCGGAGGCAATCAGCCAGGGCTGCCAGCCGGAACTGAATCCGTAGAAAAAAGCGTCTTGAAAGCATTTAATAAACCAGGTGGCCGGGTTCAGATAAATCACCTTGCGCAATACAGCCGGAACCCAGTCCATATAGTAAAACACCGGCGCCATATACAGCCCCACAAATAAGTAAACGCCGACCAGATCTTTGGTATCGCGCAAAAGAACCCCCAGTGAGGACAGAAAGTAGGCCAGACCGAATAACGCGATATACATAATCAGGGAAGCCGGCACCACCCCCCAGAAAGACCAGGGAATAAATCCGTACAGGATATATGTATAAACGAACAACCCGGACAGACAGATGACGAACATGGGAAGGCTTGCCAGCACCATTTTGGCGGGGAGCACTTCCAGAGGGAATACAACTTGTTTGACTAAAGCTGCCTGTCCGACAATCAGCATTGGTGAGCGCCCCATCACGTCGGAAGCCACCAGCCACGGAATCAGACCGGCGAGCATGTAAAGGGTGTGATCTTGCGGAATAGTGCCTATTTCCAAAGACTCCGCCTTGAGCCGGAAGATTACCCCAAAAAGGATTACAAAAACGGTAATGGTCAGTATCGGATTGATCACCGCCCAGATTGTGCCCAGGATTTGACCGGCATAGCGATCCGACAAATCACGTTTTGCCATTTCATAAAGCAGCCGTCTGTGCTCCTTCAACCGTTTTATAACGCTGTATGTCGGTGAAAATATCTTCATTGCTCGCCCTTGGTTGATGACCAATCAACAGGTAACAAACCAGAATGCTGTCGGTTCCGACTGCGGGAAATACTTGCGCATGAGTTGAAATTCAGGGAACGCCCTGTCAAACCGGTTTTCATCTTGCAGGCGCAGCCAGTTCCCGGCCCATTCAATCTGCACTTTTGAGTTGTTTGTCAGGTAGGCCTGCAATAAATACTGCTCATTCCAGAAATAGAGGCTCTTCTCATGGTAAACGCGGGGATATTGCCGCGGCAGGGATATATCATGAATATGCACATGCACGCCCGGCTTAAGGCGGGGCAGAATTTCGCAATAAATGGCCTGTACATCGCCACCCATACGTAAAGCATGGGTGGTGTCAATGAACAGAATATCGCCTTCGCCAAGTTCCTCAAACAGCGAGTAGGGCGTTTTCTGGATTTTCTCCTTTCTGAACTCTGTGACTTTCATTACCGGATTTTGCGATAAATAGGCTTGCGGGTAGGGCTCTATACAGGTATAATTACATGCCGCGGCGCCTTCCCGCTCATTTCTGGCCAGGGCTGTGGAGCACAGCAGGGTGGACATGCCGCAGCCGGTTTCAATAATCCGCCGCGGCTTTAAATGCCGAACCAGACCGTAATACAGATGCCCGTCCACAGCCATGTAGCCGCCGTTGATGAGGTAAAATCCGGGATAGTCATTGCCCGGCTTTTGCTCGGGAAAATCCGCGAATTCATCAAAATAGGGGCGCAGTTCATTTTCAGCCAGATGCCACATTCTATCGGCAGAGAGATCCAGCCCGACCAGCTCGGACCGGCTTTCCAGAAAATCCGGGCCAAGATCCTCCGCATCGGGAAGCGGAAGATAAAAGTGATGCCGTAACAGGTGCAGGCCGCGCCTGGAGAATGCGTGATAACCGGAGTTTCCCGGGCAGGCCTTATCCACGAGTACGGCAAGAAAATCCGTGAGCTTCAGTGAATTGGAGAAAACGCCTAAGGCTCGAGCCATCCCATTTTTAATCTTCTTCACACACAACATATTAAGTTCCGATAAAGTGATTGATTATCCTACGAAAATCCAGGCGTTTTCGAAGTCTTTTTAAGGATAGTTTTTGACTGCAGCGCCGGGAATGCTCAGAAAGATTAAAGTTCCGGTTAAACACATGAACCTGTTGCGCCTGCACAGGGAGAGTCGTTGTACACGTATGCAGACCAACTGTAAAGCTTCCGGGCAGATTCCTGTCAAGGAGATGCTGAAAGGAGCATCTCAGAATGTAAACCCCTTGCCGGTAAGCCAGCTCAGCCGCTCCCTCACAAAGAATCAGTACATCAGCTCCCTGTCTGACCCAATTCTGCGCGCGTTGCTGCACCCAAGCCAATTCTTCCGGCCCGCATGCCACTGCCACGGACAGACCTGCAATGTTCAAATCCGGCGGGAAAAGCTCTGTATGCATAAATTCACAAAAGTACTTTTCCAGGGCCTGCTTTCGGGGATCGCCGGCAAGGGTCAGGTCACAGTATAGCTGTTGTCCGGCCCAGGCGGGATTGACTTCAGTTTCAGCGGCAGCAGGCGTCCTGCTTACGGCTGCAAGTAACATCACCCGAACCATGTGAGCGAAGGCGCTTTCGGGAAGTGCTCCGGCAGCACCGGTCAGGCGTTCCTCCGCCATCTGCCACAATGCACTTCTGACCGTTTCGTCCGGATAGTGTGCTATCCATTTGAAGCAATTGAAAAACAGGGCCGGCGTGGCGCCGAACCAATAGAGAAAGGCGTCCGCTTCCAAGGCGATGCGCAACGCTTCATTTAAAACGTCAACTGCTGTGTCCGGACGGCTCAGATCACACAATGGTACCATATCCGGCAGTGAAACACGGGACAGGAAGCGGACGGCCGCTCGGGCGGTATCGTAGTAACACGCCTGTGGGAAAACTTCTGAGCCTTGCCCGGCATGATTTCGGCTGATACACGTCCATTCAGGAATGAAAACGCCGGGGTATTGCGAGGAGATCCACAGCCAGCGGTCATAGTCCTGTCCATAGCGCAACTCTTGGGAAAATCCGCCCAGCTTGTCAAAAACTTCACGGTGGATACACACGCTGATGCCGCTTATAAAGTTGCGCACCAGTAATCCCAAAGCCTGATAGCGGCGCTGCGGCAACGGCCCCCATAAACCGTGTTGGTTGAAAGTTTGCCCGGTCGCCTCAATTCTCAAGCGAAAATAGGTGAAGAAAAACTTGCAGTCCGGGCAGAGAGTGAACCAGCGCTGGTGGACGGCCAGCTTATCCGGTGTGAACAGATCATCGGAGCTGAGCCAGCAGATCCAGGTTCCGCGCGCTTGGGATAAAGCGGTATTCAGCGCGGCGGCAGTACCGCCGTTTTGTTGGGTGAAGGCGCGAATACGCGGGTCAAGAGCGGTATATTGCTTCAAAACTTCCGCGGTATGATCGGTGGAACCGTCATCCACCACCACAGCTTCCCAATCCTGAACAGATTGCGCCAGCAAACTGTCCAGGGCTTCCTTGAGGAAGTCCGCCTGGTTATAAGTGGGGACCAGAATGGAAAATTGCGGTTTCATGTCCAGCCTCCCAGTCGGGCCAGCTCCGGATAAAATCGGCGGGCAATCGACTTGACGCGGTTGCGGTCAGCCAGTTCTCTGACCCGAACCCTGTTCCTTTCGGCTGCTTTGTCCACCAACTCGTCGTCAGTCATGGCGCGGATCAGCGCTTCCGCCAGTTCCTCCGGATACAGATTGCGGGCAAACAGTACGTTTTTTTCCTGCTCCACAACCCCGGCAACGCCCTCCAGCGGGGAGATAATCGGAAAAGCGCCACAGGTCATGGCTTCAAGCATGGAGTTGGGAATACCGTCCAATACCGAGGGAGCATAGAGTACTCTGGCCTCGCGCATGGCCTGAATGCTTTCTTCTTTCGGCAAGACTTCCTCATGCAGAATGCAATGCCGGATGATTTCTTCCCCTAAACACGCCCGGACCCAAGGGCGGAATTCCGCTTGCGTGATCCAGGCGCATTTAACCTGACACGGTTGAATATGCGGCCAGGCCAGGCGCAACCCTTCAAGAGCGCTGTGCCCGCGCACGGCTATATTGTCATAACATTTAGGCATATAAATGAGCCTCTTGCGCCGGGAGGGCGGGGTGTCGGCGCCTTTGCTGAAACGCTCGATATCCATGCCGCCGGTACCGGAAACAATGCCGAAAGCTGTTTTCTGTTCTTCCTTCAGTCCAAGGCTTGCCGCAAAATCATAATTCCACTGGTTGTCGGCGATAAACCGATCACAGGTTTTGATTACGGATTCCATAAGCGGCCGCAAATCATCACGAAAGCGGAAAAGATACAGATCCGGCCCGCCCCGGGCCTGAGCCACCCATTGGGCCTGCTTCCATGCCAGTTGCTGTCGGATGGATAGAAAGATATAAGCTGCCGGATCAAAGCCCAGTGTGTGGATTACGTGTGGTTTCCAGGTATCGATGACCTTTTTAAGCGAGGATGCAACCACATCGTTTTCAGGCCGGTGCAGCCTGCGTAAGATGCCGTTCCCGAATTTCTCTGTGAATTTAGACCAGAACCGACGGGCTTCTGTGGTCATGAAACAGCGGGTTGCCTTATTCTGCCCGGCAACCCAGGTTGTCATGTAGGTCTTGACCGGCCAGTCCGCGGGGGGAACTGTAGGCAGCCCGAACAGCCTGACATTCAGTTTCTCTCCCTGGAGCAGCTCTATCCACGAGTGGGTATGGGGGCTGTTTGGCCAGCCCACAAATAAAATCCGCGGCGCTCCCGGAAAATCGTCATCATGAAAGCCCACAGTCCCACTCCCCTACTGTAACGAATAACGCGACCCAGCTACATGCGCCAGCAGCAATTCCCACTGCCTGACGACCTCCGGACGGTCGAAACGGCGGATATAGGTTTGACCATGCAGAATTTTCTCACGCACAACTTCCGGTTCATTCAGTGCGGCAAACATCGCTTCGGCCAGCGCTTCACTGCTCTCTTCCACTAGAAAGCCGGCCTTGCCGTCATCCAGCACACCCCGGGGTGCATGCGGACAATCTACACTAATCGGCGCACAACCACAAGCCAGCGCCTCAACAAGCACCAGCCCGAAACTTTCCGAGTCAGAAGCGCAAATCAGCCCGAGCGCCTTGTGCATGTAGGGAAAAGGATTGGCGCATTGCCCGATGATGTGCACATGCCGGGACAGCCCAAGCCTGCTTATCTCTGCTTCAACCTGGTTGCGGCAATGCCCGTCGCCGATAAACAGGACGCGGAAATCTTCTGTTTCCCGGCGCAACAGAGCGCACGCCTGAAGGATCCGGTCGTGGCGTTTTTGAGGGTCAAAGCGGGCAACCACCACAAAGAAAGGAAGGTTTCCCCAATCTTCCGGCAAAGGTTTTTCCGGAGCTTGCAGCATTGCCTGTTGTATGGCCGCAATATCCACCGGGTTCGGCAGGGTCAGGGTTCTGTCCGGCGGAGAGTTGAAGTGTTCGACCAGGTCATCTCGACAGCCCTCACAGGGGCTGAGCACGGCCTCCGCGCCTTGGCAGGCTTCTGCAAATAAACGTTTTTCGCGTTCAAGATCATAACCGGGCTGGCCGTACATAACCGGCAAATAGTATGATTCCCAGGCGTGTGTGGACAGCAGATAAGGGCGCCCGGAAAGGGGGCGCATTCCCAATGCCAGCCTCACGACAGAAGCCGCCTCCTCCATCACGGCCACAACCACCAGCGGACCGTGTATTTTCCCGACAAAGTCCGCCAGTTGTCGCGCCTGGCGTTGATCGTCAATGGGACGCTTTGAGGGAACCTTTTTAGAATCGTAGGCGGCCCGGACGGCCTCGGCATCGAAATAAATCCTGTCTAAAGGCACGGTGGATCCATTTGTTTCAGACGGCTGTGTCCCCGCGCTTTTGGTTCCGGAAGCAGCGAGTTTTGGAAAGAACATCGCATACAGAGAGAGGAGAAAATGCCCTTCAGCCTTTGCCTGCGCCAGATAACGCAAACGTGTTCTGAGGCAGATCCTATGCAATATCGGGAAGGCGGCCTTTATTTTTCTGTAAATTAATGACTTGTAAGCGGAACATCTGTCCGGAAACGAGCTTTTCAACCGTATGTAGGCAACATCGGAAGAGCGCATTGATTTAGGCAGATTTCCGCCGGAATACAAGCATAATACCTCAACAGCAAACCGCCTCTTATCGATGTTTTTTGCGATGTCGTAAATAACCCGCTCTGCCCCGCCGGCCCAGGGTACACGCTGGATGAATAGAATTTTAATACGTTCCATAGACAGCTTGATATATCGGGTACTTATCTATTAAGGATTTCTTGGAAATAGAGTTGAACTCTTGAGCTGCAGTTACAGCAGTTCATATCGGCGACTGTTGTATGATGAAATTCGCATTTTTATAGACAACAGGAGAATTCATACAGCGGTTTATCATCATGAGAGATAACATAATTACAATTGTACCTCGGCGCGGTATTCGCGGCACTAGTAATAAGGGTAAATCCGTAAAATGTCCAGACAGGAGTTCATTGACCGGAATATTCATTTGGTTGGCTGCCCGACCTTGTTGAATTGTGTGCCGATTTTGATTTTTGGGCACCCCGCCAAGGTCAATATTGCCCATTGGGTGGGGGTGATTGAACTCCGGCACAGCCTGTTGCGGCGTAGCCGTATGTAAGGGCATCGATTCGGAGAGCCGCCGGAGGGCTGCCGGTTATTCACTTAGCTCAAACAGGGTTCTGAGCTTGAATTTCCGTTCAGCCGGCAGGTTGAGGATAGTTATGCCCAGTTCATTTTCCAGTTGTGCGATAGTGCGGGCCAGTTCCGTTTCGTCGGGCATGGTCAGGGTAAACCACAGGTTCAGCCGGTGATCGCGCAGGTAGTTATGGGTTACGCCGGGCAGAGAGTTGATTTTCTCCGCAACTTCGTCCAGGCGCGGCGGCGGCACTTGGGCCGCGCACAACGTGCTTTTATAACCCAGGGCGGCAGAGTTGAACAGCGGCCCGATCCGTCGGATCAGCCCCTCTGCCTGCCACTTGCGCACCAGCGCAAGTACCTCTGCTTCCGTCAGCCCGGTCTGTTCCGCCAGACAGGCAAACGGGCGTTCGCAAATGGGAAAGTCGGTTTGCAGCAGACGCAGAAGCCGGTTTTCCTGTGTGTTCATTGCCTTCCCCTTAATCAGAATTACTCCAAATTGAAATCTCCGTATTTCTTCAATTGCGCGACCTTGAAACTTATTTCCGGGAGTTGTCCGCCAATGCCGATATCCGGCCCGGCAGCGGCAGGCGCTTGCCCAGAGGCGCCAGCGGCGCCAGCAGGGCGGGGCAGAGCAGGCGGGAAGCGGTGAGATAAATGAGGCAGAAAATCGCGCCGCAAATCAGCATCTGCAGCAGATAGCCCACCGGATTGAGCGGCAGATGCGGGGCGAGCAGGTAAAAGATCGCTCCGGACGGCAACAAGGCAACGACGCTGAGCAGGCAGGCCGCCAGACCGTGAGCGACTGTGCCGCGCAGGGCTTCCCGGCCATGCTGTCTGCACCAGGCCGCGGCAATCAGCCCGGCGTAGGCGCTTACCCCCAGCACGCTTACCCCGGCTATCCCCACTGTGCCCCAGCGCAGCGTCGCCCAATAATAAAGGGGGAGAAAGACCACAGTGGCGGCGGTTCCGCACAGGGCCGGGGTAAGGGTGTTTTCCGCGGCGTAAAAGGCGCGCCCGAGCAACTGTTGCGCGCCCCAGAAAATCACCCCGACCAGCATTACCCGCAACAGCAGGGCGGCGTCGGCCGTATCGGCGGCGCTGAAGTCGCCATGCTGGTAAATTACGGCAATTATGGGCCGGGCCAGCAGTATCATGCAGGCGCAAACGGGAGCCAGCACGGCAAACACGTTTTTCAGCGCGGTTTGCAGGGTTTGGTTGAACCGGGCGGTCTGGCCGCCGGCGGCCAGTTGGGCCAGGAAGGGGAAAGAGGCCACCCCGGCCGCTTGGGCCACCACACCTACAGGCACCTGCATCAGGCGGCGGGCGTAATTGAGCAGACTGACCCCGCCCTCTCCGGCAAGGCTTCCGAAAATGCGGAAGAACTGCTCGTCCAGCACCACCATTGACTGTCCCAGCATCAGGGGCAGGGCCAGGATGAAGATTTTCTTCAGCTCCGGATGCGTCAGGGTGAGTGACAGGCGAAATTCCCCGGTGGTATTTTCCGCACTTCCGGCCGGGCCGGAGTTTTCAGTTTTGCCGTTACTTTCGGTTCCGTCTGCGGCGGCAACCGTTCGACTGCCCCGCCATACAGCCCACAGCGGGAGCAGGAAACTGCCGGTAAACGCCCCCAGCAGCACCCCCAGACAGAACCCGGTCATGCCCTGTTTAATCAGCAGCAGTCCGCAGATGATGATTGCCCCATTGTAGATTAACGGGGTCAGGGCCGGAACCGCGAAATGGCGGCGCAGGTATAAAATGGCGGTAAGGCAGGCCCCCGGCAGGAAAAAGGCCTGGGCGGGCAGAATGATGCGCAGGAAAAAGACCAGTCGTTCTCTGGCCGCATCGGAAAATCCGGGCGCGGTGATTTGGGAGAGCTGGGGTGCAAAAATGAAGGCCGCGAGCGTGAAGCAGAAAATCAGAATACACACCCACCAGAACACCGCGGAAAACAGACGCCAGCCGTCCGCCTGATTTTTGGCAAAGCAGCGCGAGAGCACCGGGATCAGGGTAATGGAAAAATAGCCGCCGGCCAGCAGATAATTGATGAAATCGGGCACCATGAATGAGGCGAAATAGATGTCCGATTCCGTACCGGCCCCATAGAAATGGCCGATCACCATATCCCGCAACAGGCCCATGAACCGGGACAGCAGTACGCTTAGGCCCATAATCAGGGCGGCTGCTCCGAGGCGGCGGCTTTTAAATAAACTTCCCAAGCTGGTCTCCGCAATGGTTCCGGCGGCATGAACGTCCGCGTAAATCCGCCTGTGAATGTTCAGGCGTGCGGCCACGCGCGGTTCAGGCGCCGCGTCCGGTCAGTTTCAAGAGGTCAAGCATGGCCTGGTGCGGGTCAAGGCCGAGCCCGGCCGCGATATACGGCAGGTTCTCTTCCGCGTCGCTCGCCCGCAGATACAGCGGCTCTATCGGCTTTTGCGCATAGGCGGCTTTGGCCGCGGCTTCCGCCAGACAGGCCGGGCTGGGATAGAGCGGAGCGTCCAGCAGGCGGGCCTGAGGAAATCTCCCGGCAAAGGCGTCCCGGTTGCGGGCAAGTCCGCTTCCCATCAGGTACAGCGGAGCGTTGTCCGGGGCGGTCTGTTCGATTAACGCGCAGGCCTGCTCCAGCAGGCAGCCTTGGGGGGGACAGAGCGGTGACAGACCGGCCCCAAGCGCGAAACCCTGGATATGCACCTGGGCCCGGCGGGCGTGGGTGAGCGTCCAGAGCGAACCCGTGGGGGGAAGCCGCGGTTCCGTTTCCGCGGTACGGGCCAGCAACGGCAGATAGTCCAGACCGGCGGCCGCCGGGCGGCCGGGGAGTGCGCGCGACAGTCCCAGAGCGGTGCTTAAGGCCAGGCGGATCCCGGTGAAACTGCCCGGCCCGCGTACGCAGGCGATTTGCCGGATTTGTGCGGGCTTCATGCCGTTTTCGGCCAGCAGGGCCGCTAAATTGGGGATCAGCGTTTCCGCGCCCTGTCCGTCCGGCTCCCAGCACAGGGCGGCGACAATTTCCCAGGCTTGCCCCGCGGTTGCACCGGGAGTTGTGAAGTGCCCGCCCGCCGGAGCTGTTTCCCGCGCGGGCGGGCGGTCATCAGCCTCTCCCGACCGGGGTTGCGCTTGCCCGGTTCGGGCCAGAACCAGTTGCAGCGGCCCTTCCATGCTGTTTATAATCAGGGTGAGCCTGTCCGGTTGGTTGGTCTGATCAGCCATTGAGCAACCCCAGCACGTCGTTGAACACGGCCAGCCCCATCAGGCAGAGCAAAAGCAGCAAGCCTAGCCGCAGGGCCGTTTCCTTGAATTTATCCGGCAATTTGCGGCCAATGGCCATTTCAATCACGAAAAAGGCGATGTGCCCGCCGTCCAGCATGGGAATGGGCAGGAGGTTGAGAACCGCCAGGTTGATACTGATGAACAGGGTCAGTTCCAACACGCTGGACAGGCCACGTTCAGCGCTCATTCCGATTAATTGCCCCATGCCGATAGGGCCGACCAGCGAGTCGGCCTCAACTTTCAGGGTCAGCGCGTCCTTGAGAAACTGGCCGATTGCTTCCACATAAGTCCAGACCTTGCCCAGACCCAGCAGAGCCGACTCGAAAAAGCCGTAGTGCTGTTCAATCAGGGTGATGTCTTGTGCGGGCGACACCCCGATCACCCAGTTTTTAAAGGTGCGCCCCAGCACATTGGGCAGTTCCTGTTGCATCGGGGTGAGGGTGAACGCCAGGTCTTCCGTGCCGAAACCGGTTTTGCGGCGCACTTCCACAGTGATTGGGCTGTCTTTGGCATTATAGACAATCGGGGTGATTTTTTCCCAACTGCTGATTTCCCGGCCGTCGATGCGCAAAATGACGTCGCCCGGGGCAAGACCGGCCTTGGCCGCCGGCGAGTCTGCCTGCACCATGCCGATTTCCGGCAGGATCACGGTTTCGCCGTTCTGCCAGAGCAGACCCCAGGCAATCAGCCAGGCGAGCAGCAGATTGAACACCGGTCCGGCGGCCACAATCAGCAGTTTCTGCCAGGTGGGGTGGTTTGAAAAGCTTTCTTCCGGGGTGAAGTTTTCAGGCAGGCTTTCCCCTTCCTGCTCGCCCACCAGCATCACAAATCCACCCAGAGGAATGGCGGCGACCTGATAATGAGTTTTGTTGCGGGTGACGCCGAACAGGCGCGGGCCCAGGCCCAGGGAGAATTTGCTTACCCCCACCCCGCAGGCGCGGGCCACGAGGAAGTGGCCCAGCTCATGGAAAAAGATCAGGCCCCCGATAACGAGGACTATAGTAACAGCGGCTAACATATTTCACCATTGAGCTTATTTGTTGTTCCACAGCAATCTGCCGGGCTTACAGCCCGGTGAAAGTACAATTGCCGTTCATTGCGGCGCAAAGCACCTTGTAAACCGGGGGCAATCCGTTCCGGCCGCGCGGCTTGAACCGTAGTTGCGGCCCCGGCGGAAATTCGTGCAGGCCTGTGTATATAAATGCTACATCTTTGCCAATCTGTCCAGACACCAGCGCCGGGTTTTCCGGTCAAGCTCCAGAATGGCCTGCTCGCTCAGGGCGGCTTGCTCCGGCACGGCGTTCAGCGCCGCCAGAATCATTTCGGGAATGCCGAGAAAGCCGATGCGGCGGTTTAAAAACGCTTCCACCGCGATTTCGTTCGCCGCGTTCAGGATAACCGGATAGCCGCCGCCTTTACGCATCACCTCGTAGGCGTATTGCAGGCAGGGGAAGTTGACCGGGTCAGGGCTTTCAAAACTCAGGTCTGGCGCGCTGTTCAAAGACAGGACGGGCACGCCGGAAGGGATTTTACGCGGCCAGGCCAGGGCGTGGGCAATGGGCATACGCATATCCGGGGTACCGAGCTGGGCCAGGTATGAGCCGTCTCTGAAACAGACCAGGGAATGGGCTATGGATTGTTTATGCACAGTCACGTCAATCTGATCCGGGGGCAGGCCGTAAAGCTGGTGGGCTTCAATCACTTCCAGGCCTTTGTTCATCAAAGTGGCGGAATCGATGCTGATTTTCGCGCCCATGCTCCAGTTGGGATGCTTGAGCGCGGCTTCCGGGGTAACGTGTTGCAATTCCGCCCGGGTGAGGCCCCGAAACGGCCCGCCTGAAGCGGTGATGAGCAGCTTGGCCGGTTCCGGGCAGAGCCGCTCCATTAAAAGCTGGAACAGGGCGTTGTGTTCGGAATCCACCGGCAGCACCACCGCGCCGTTTTCCGCGCAAATGGCGCGGATCAGCCCCCCCGCCAGCACCAGTGATTCCTTGTTGGCCAGGGCCACAATTTTACCGGCCCGCGCCGCGGCAAGCGTGGCCCGCAACCCGGCGGCTCCCACCTGAGCGGAGAGCACCAGTTGCGCTTCCTCAAGTCGGGCCAGCCGGGCGTAGCCTGCCTGTCCGGCCAGAATTTCCGGGTGATAGCCGTCTGCCAGCAGGCGGCGCAAGGGGGCGATCAGGTGTTCTTCCTGCACGGCGAGCAGGCCGGGACGGTGGCGGTTGGCCTGGCGGGCGAGCAATTCGATGTTTTTTCCGGCCGCCAGAGCTTTGAGCGGGAACTGACGGCTTTGTTCCGGCTCCAGGGCTTCCAGCACAGCCAGGGCGCTGCGTCCGATTGAGCCGGTTGAGCCCAGAATGACCAGGCCGCGCGGGAAAAAGTCGTGCAGCTTTTCGAGCGGCAGCGGCGAAATGTAAGCGGGGGTTTTCCAGTCGGATTTAAACATGGCGATATGGGTTCAGGTTACAGGCAGAGGAGCATTTTCAGCAGCACGTAAGTAGGCAGTGCGAACAGGAAGCTGTCGATGCGGTCGAGCATGCCGCCGTGCCCCGGCAGAACGGCGCCGGAATCCTTCACATTGCTGCTGCGTTTGAGGGCCGATTCAAAAAAGTCACCGATCTGGGCCATGATGTTGATGACAATGCCGGCCACCAGCCAGTTTGCCCAGAACCCGCCCCAGAAAATCATACCCAGCAGGGTGACCACCAGCGAGCAGGCGCCCAGGCTGGCCAGGCAGCCCACCACGCTTTTTTTCGGACTGACCTTGGGCCAGATTTTCCGTTTGCCCCAGGTGGAACCGGCGTAATAGGCGGCGGCGTCGGATGAGCTCACGGCCACAATGACCAGAAGGATTTCCAGCGAGCCCAGATGAAAGGCAAGTTGCAAAAGCAGCGGCACATAGGCGAACCCGGCCAACACCAGCATGCTTTTGGACAGACTGGCGTCCGGTTGGGCGGGGTCGTTTGAGCAGGTGCAGCCGAAGCGCACCAGAAAGGAAATTGCCCCGATCACCGCAGAGGCGATGATGCAGAACATCATGGCGGCGTATGCGTCCAGGAACACCGCTGTGATCAGGCCGCCCCCGGCCAGCAGCCCGGCAATTTTTTCAGGCAGCATGTGGGTTAAGCCGGGCCAGAACATCTCGTAAAATTCCTGCTGGGCCAGCAGGGAAGTGAGCAGCAATACAATAAACAGCAGCCAGCCGCCGAAATAAAGGGCCAGACCCAACACAACCAGAATGGCCACGCCGGTGATCAGGCGCTTTCTATGACCTTGGGGTATGTTCAACTTGTTCTCCTGTGGTTCCGAAACGGCGTTGCCGTCCTGTATAGTCTGTAAGTGCGCGCATCAGTTCCTGACGGTTGAAGTCGGGCCAGAGGGTTGAGGTGAAATAAAACTCGCTGTACGCGCATTGAAAGAGCAGAAAGTTGCTGATCCTCTGCTCGCCGCTGGTGCGGATGACCAGATCGGGATCGGGCATTCCCGCCGTGTATAGCCGGGCGGAAACCGCGTCAGGGGTGCACTCTTCCGGCCGCATTCCCTCTGCAAGCATTTGACGGCAGGCCAGGGCGATTTCGTCGCGGCTTGAGTAGTTCAGGGCCAGATTGACCTGCAGCGCCCGGTTTTGGGCGGTTTTCCGGCACACCTTTTCCAAAGCGGAACGGGTTTGCGCGGGCAGTTCTGCAATTTCCCCAAGCACATTCAGGCGAATGTCCTGCTCCGCGAATTTATCCGCTTCCTTCTCCAGAAAATGTGAAAGCAGTTTGAACAGATACCCCACTTCATCAGGTGGTCGTTTCCAGTTTTCTTTGGAAAAGGTGTACAGCGTGAGGTATCTGATGCCGATTTCCCGGCATGCCGCAACAATATCGCGCGCTGTTTCCACCCCCCGCCTGTGCCCCTGACTGCGGGGAAGCCCGCGCGCTTTAGCCCAGCGGCCATTGCCGTCCATAATTACGGCAATGTGCAGAGGCAGATGGTTTAACTGCTCTGTAACCATGTATCTCCATACCTTTCAAGTCCGGGCTTCAAACCCGGCCCGGCGGCTCGAAAACCCGCAAAGGGACTTTGCCGGCGGCAAGTCTAAGCCGCACGGATACCCGACACAGCTCCAACCACAGCAATGGTTTATGCGGTTGCTGTGGCTGGATCGGCTGTGTTGCAAGCTACAACTGCATGATGTCCTTTTCTTTGGCCGCAAGTTTTTCATCTGCTTTGGCCACGCCGGCGTCGGTGATTTTCTGAATTTCATCGTGACTGCGGCGGTGGTCATCTTCCGTAATTTCCTTGTCCTTTTCGGATTTCTTCAAGGCGTCGTTGGCTTCGCGCCGGATGTTGCGCAGGGCCACTTTGGCTTCTTCCGTGTATTTTTTAGCCACTTTCACCAGGTCTTTGCGGCGTTCTTCCGTGAGCGGGGGAATGCTGATGCGCAGCACCTTGCCGTCGTTCACCGGGGACAGACCCAAATCGGATTTCTGAATGGCTTTTTCAATGGCGGAGAACGCACCTCTATCCCAAGGCTGAATGGAAATGGTGCGACTGTCGGGAATGGAAACAGTGGCCAGTTGGTTCAGCGGAGTTACCGCGCCGTAGTAATCCACCTTAATGGAGTCCACCAGTTCGGTGCTGGCCCGGCCTGTGCGCAGTTTTGAGAATTCCCGGTCAAGGGCGGCCAGGGTTTTTTCCATGCGTTCTTTGGTTTCTTGCTTCAAAACGTCCAGTTCCACTTGTTTATCCTCCGTGTACGATTGTTCCAACATTCATGCCCTGCACCACGTTGGTGATGTTGCCCGGGGCCAGACTGCACACCATGATCGGCAGATTGTTTTCCATTGCCAACGAAAAGGCGGTTGCGTCCATCACCCGCAGTTTCTTCTGCAACGCCTCAGAATAGCTCAGTTCTTTATACAACACCGCGTCGGGGTTGGTTACCGGGTCTTTATCGTAAATTCCGTCCACTTTTGTGGCTTTGATAATCGCCTGACAGCGCAGCTCCATGCCGCGCAGCACCGCAGCGGTATCGGTGGTGAAGTAGGGGTTGCCGGTACCGGCCGAGCAGATGATGATCCGTCCTTTTTCCAGGTGACGTTCCGCCCGGCGCAGAATATAGGGCTCGCACACTTCCTGCATGGTAATGGCGGAAAGCACCCGGGTGGGGCAGCCCAGTTTCTCCAGAGCGTCCTGCACAGCCACGGCGTTGAGCACAGTGGCGAGCATGCCCATGTAATCGGCCGGGGCCCGGTTCATGCCTTTGGCCGAGGCGGCCATGCCCCGGAAGATGTTGCCGCCGCCGATGACCAGGGCCAGTTCCAGCCCCAGCTTGTGGACATGGGCGATTTCCCGGCAAATGGTTGAAACCGTGTCCGGATCAATACCGTATTTTTCTTGCCCTGCAAGGGCTTCCCCCGAGATTTTCAAAAGCAGCCGTTGATATTTCAGCTCCGACATGTGCAATTCCTTATTGACGGTCAAAAGGTTCTCCCCAGGATTGTTTTTCCACGCGCAAATATTTGCTGAAGGCATAAAAAGCGCCGTGCGCCGCGTTGATGAATCCGGCTTTGCCGTCCAGCAGGCCGGCTTTGAAGACATACAGTTTAATAAACCGGGCCGCTCCGTGCAGAACGGCCGGGCAAAGGCCGCCTTTTTTGCCCGCAGCGGCCAGAGAAGCGGCTCCCTGACCGGCATAGGCGTTGATTTTATCCAGATGTTCCGCAAAGTCTTTATAAGGATAATGCAGAATTTCTCCGTCCAGCTTGCGGGTGCGGCCCCGCGGGTTGAAGCGGTAGTGGGCCCCGCTGATTTCCACCTGCATTTTCGCCGGTTGAAACAGGCGCAGCAGATAATCGGGATACCAGCCGCTGTGCAGCATAAACCGGTTATAATACCACGATTTGCGCCGCACGAAACAACCGGCCAGTTCCGCATTTTCCGGTGCGGCCGCCACGCCCAGCACCTGTTCGCGCAAGGACTGAGTACAGATTTCGTCCTGATCGAGCGAGAACACCCAGGGCGTGGCAATCTGCCGGAGGGCGAATTCAAACTGGGGGCCGGGCCCGGACCAGGGGTTTTGGATTACTTCCGCCCCCAAGGCGTGGCAAATCTCCACGGTGGAGTCCGTGCTGAAAGAATCCACAACCAGAATGCGTCGGCAGAACCGGAGGGAGTCAATACATTTTTCCACCAGCCGCTCACCGTTATAAGTGAGCACCAGGCCGGTGATTTGAGCAGGGCTGTTTTCCAAAAGCGATCCTGAGGTTAAGGGGTTTGCAATATTTCCTTTACAGCCTCAATTACGTCCGTTACGTCGCGTTCGTCCAGTTTCGGCGAAAGCGGCAGGCTGAGGGTTTTTCTTCCGTAGGCTGTGGCTTTGGGGTATTCCTCGGCGCGCCAGCCGAACCGCTGCTGATAGTATGGGTGTTCCGGAATAGCCAGATAGTGCACGCCTACCCCGATTTTCAGGGCAGTGAGCCGCTCCAGGAAGCGGTCGCGGCTGATGCCGCATAAATTCTGGTCAACCCCGACGGTGAACAGGTGGCAGGCATGACGGCTGTTTTCCGCTTCTTCCGGCTCAAGCGGAGCGGGCAGTTCCAGTCCGGCCGGGAAGTCGGGCGCGGAAAAGGCATCCACATATTGTTGCCAGATGCGCCGCCGCTTTTTCCAGTTTTCCTCTACTCTTTCCAATTGATGAATGCCTATGGCCGCCTGCAGGTCCATCATATTGTATTTGAAGCCGTGATCCACAACCTGATAATGCTTGAATCCGGCGTCGGAGAAGCGGGCCCAGGCGTCCGCGCTCATGCCGTGCAGGCCCATGATTTTAATGCGGTCAATCAGGGATTTGTGTTTGCTCAGGGCCATGCCGCCCTCGCCGGTAACCACGTTTTTAGTGGCGTAGAAGGAATAGCAGGCAAGGTCACCAAAGTGCCCGGAGCCCTGTCCCTTATAGGTGGATTCAATGGCGTGGGCGCAGTCTTCAATTACGCGCAGGTTATGTTTCGCGGCAATGCGCATGATTTCGTCCATGCGACACATGCGGCCCGCGTAGTGCACCACCATGATCCCCCGGGTTCTGGGGGTGATTTTCCGCTCGATTTCGGCCGGATCGATATTCGCAGTGGCCGGGTCAATATCCGCCAGCACCGGGGTTGCCCCCGCATGAATAATGGAGTTGACCGATGAGCAGAAAGTCATGGCTGTGGTGATGATTTCGTCGCCGGGCTCAAGGTTCAGGGCCAGGCACGACAGGTGCAGGGCGGCGGTGCAGGAATTGAGCGCGGCCGCATAAGGCAGTTGCTTGTATTCGGAAAATTCCCGCTCAAAGCGGTGCACTTTCGGACCGGTGCCCAGCCAGGCGTTTTCCAGACTGTCCACCACTTCGGAAATTTCCGCTTGTTCAATCAGTGGCTGGCCGAATATTAAAAACGAATCACGCATAATTACTCCGTCAGAGCATTTTCTGATTGAAATGTTCTGCATTTCAAGGATTGCGCCGTCTTTCGCGAGAAAAATGCGGTTTTTCCACTTTCACGCAACTACCGGTGCGGGCGTCTGTCTCTTGCGGGCGGAACAAATTGACTTTTACAGCATTTTGCGCTTGAGATTTCCGCTTCCCGGCAGGCAGCCCCGCGCCCGGGAGGTGTTCCGGTCACCATCATTCCTGAAGCGGCGGCGCTGCTTATACAGCTTTTGCACCCACTCCGGATAATTTAACATGCCGGGTTTACAAAAACAAGGCTAAACCGATGGAAAGCCCGATTATCGCGGTGTGACTTGCGGCAGTTTCACTCCTTGCCGGAATTATGGGTGGGGTGGGGGGCTTGCGCTCCCCCGGGAAGCACGCGCCGGGGCATTGCAACAGAACAGAGATTTTCAATGACGAAATGTTTTGAGGTGAGAGCGGGCAGCGGATATGCCGGAGAGCAACAAAAAGGGAAGGAACAGGTCCTTCCCTTAAGGTCTTGCAGGAGCCGGAAACGAGCAGCCTATTCGTCGCCGAGCTGCAGCCGGACAAAGGCGCGCACCCCGATTTTATCACCCAGGGCCTTGCCTTCTTCTTCCATCAGTTGGGAAACGGTTTTCTTATCGTCGCGGATATAGGCCTGTTCTACCAGGCAGACTTCCTGATAGAACTTCTTAATCCGGCCGTCAACGATTTTATCAACCATGTTTTCCGGTTTGCCTTCTTCCAGGGTTTTCTGGCGCAGCACTTCCCGTTCGCGTTCCACTTCAGCCTGATCCAGGCAGGCGGCGTCTATGGACAGGGGGGAAGCGGCGGCAACCTGCATGGCGATGTTTTTGCCCAATTCCTTAAACTGCTCGCTGTTTGCCGTTTCCGCTTTTTCGCAGCCCAGCTCCACCAGCACGCCGAGTTTCTGGTTGGTGTGAACGTAAGCGGCGATAATGCCGGGTCCGGAAAGCTCCATGCGCACAATGCGGCCGATGATGGTGTTTTCGCCGGTTTGGGCGAGCAGGGTCTGGAATTCCTGTTCCACCAGAGCGCGCAGCTCTTCAGGGGAAGCCGGATTTTTTTCAAAAGCAGTGTCGGCCAGCAAGTCGGCAAAGGCCTGGAATTTTTCGCCGCGGGAAACAAAGTCGGTTTCGCAGCGCACTTCAGTAAGCATGGCCACCTTGCCGTCCGCGGACTGGCGCAGGCTTACCCGGCCTTCAGTGGCGGCGCGGGAGGCGCGCTTGGCCACCTGGGAAAGGCCTTTCTGACGCAGCCAGTCAATGGCCTTGTCCATATCGCCGTTGCATTCCTGCAGGGCTTTTTTGCAGTCCATCATACCAGCCGCGGTTCTTTCGCGCAGCTCTTTTACCATGTTGATGCTCACGGACATTATATCTTCTCCAAAAATTCTGAGTTGTGTACTTGGGTTAAGCGGTTTGTTCAGCAATATCTTCAGCCTTGGAAACAACCGCTTCAGTTTCCGGGGCTTCCTGAATCGGAGCTTCCGGAGTTTCAGCGGCCTTTATCTCGCGGGCCAGATCGTCCGGATCCACTTCTTTGCGCATGGCTTTGCCTTCCAGGCAGGCGTCGGCCATGGCGGAAACAAACAGTTTAATGGCGCGGATTGCGTCATCGTTGCCGGGAATGATGTAATCGATCAGATCCGGATCGGAGTTGGTGTCGGTTACGGCCACAATCGGGATACCGAGTTTGCGGCATTCGCTCACGGCGATGTCTTCGCGGTGCGGGTCGATGATGAAGCAGAGATCGGGCAGACCGGGCATTTCCTTAATACCACCTAACACGGAATTGAGCTTGTCCAGCTCGCGCTGCAGGCGGAGGATTTCTTTTTTCTGATAACGGTTGATGCTTCCGTCGGCAAACATGGCTTCCAGCTTGTTCAGGCGCTCGATGCTTTTTTGAATGGTCTGGAAGTTGGTCAGGGTACCGCCCATCCAGCGGTTGGTAACGGAAAACTGACCGGCGCGGGCGGCTTCTTCGGCCACAGCGTCCTGGGCCTGGCGCTTGGTGCCCACAAACAATACCCGGCCGCCTTTGGCCACGGTATCCACCACTTTATCGTGGGCGTTGCGGAACAGTTTCACGGTCTGCTGCAAATCGATGATGTGAATGCCGTTGCGGGTGCCGTAGATGTAGGGGCGCATTTTAGGGTTCCAGCGGCGGGTCTGGTGACCGAAGTGCACGCCTGTTTCCAGCATTTGCTTCATAGTTACATAAGCCATTTGAAACTCCTTGTCATTTGGGGTTGGCTGCCACCGCCGGCGTAATGCAATCCGCGGTTTGCGGACACCCCAAGGCCGCTTGTTTAAGAGCGACGGCCCGCGCCGGGACGGTGTGCGTATTTTGGACGTATGCTATATATCAAAATCGGTTAAAATGCAAGCAAACTGTGTCCGAAAACGGTGAACGCCTTGACCGGGCTGCTTTTTGGGCGGGAGTGGAGTGCTTTCGGACCCGGGCGGTGGGGTCAGGAGTGATCATGCTCATCGCCCTTGGGGTGGGCTTTATCGTAAACTTCCAGCAGTTTCGCCAGATTAAGATGCGTGTAGCGCTGGGTTGTGGATATGCGCGCGTGCCCCAGCAATTCCTGCACGCTGCGCATATCGGCTCCGCCCTGCAGCAGGTGAGTTGCAAACGAGTGACGCAGCGAGTGCACCGAAACCAGGGGCAGACCGGCTGTGGCGCAGTATTCCTGAATAATCCGGTTGGCTTGGCGTCGGTTAAGCCGGCCGCCCCGGTTGCCCACGAATAAGGCCGGTTCCGCCGGGGCGGCAATCCGGCCGCGCTGCTCAAGCCAGTTGCGCAAAGCTGTGCGGGAGGTGTCGCTTAAGGGCACAAGGCGTTCTTTGGAGCCTTTACCCATTACCACAAGCGAGCCGGACTCGGGGGTAACGTCTTTGGCGTTCAGGCTCAGGGCTTCGGAGATGCGCAGGCCGGAGCCGTAAAGCAACTCGAGCAGGGCCAGATCGCGGGCTTTGCCGGCCCGCTCGAGCTCATCGGCGTCCCCCGGGATAGACTCCCCGCTCAGCAGAGCAAAGGTCTGGTCCACGTTCAAGGCCTGAGGCTGCCGTTTGTCCTGTTTGGGATTTTTAATACCGGCGCATGGCGACGCGCTGATTATGCCCCGGTGCAGCAGATAATTGAAATAGGAGCGCAGGGTGGACAGTTTGCGGGCCACAGAGCTTTTACCGGTGTTCAGGCGGTGCAGATGCACCAGAAAGCCCTGAATGTCGGTTTTTTTCAACTCCTGGGGGCGGTCCGGTTCCAGGCCACGCCCGGTGAGGTATTGTTCAAGCTGTTCCAGATCGCGGGTATAAGCCGCGACAGTGGCGGCGGAGTAAGCTTTCTCCACTTCCAGAAACCGGATGAAGTCGGTGGCGAAAGGAGAGTGTGGGGTGCTTTGAGTTGTTTGAGCTGAAGCTTGAGCCATATGTTGCGATGTTGGGGCTGGTTTAATTTACGTCCTGAAAGCAGAGCCGCTACGCATACACAGGCCGTTTTTTTGCGGTGCTCCTGCAAGCATTGCAGCTTTGGCGGCGCAGCAGCCGGGTATCCGGATTTGCAGACCCGCGTCGCTCCCGCCCTCTCTGACCGCACGCCGGAAACACAACAGCCTTGCGGATGCGGCGTTTGCGCGAAAGCTAAAGGAAGTAGCCGGATACCTCTGAAAACTTCTCACCCACCCTATCCAGAATAGTTATCAGGTTTTTCTTGTTGATGCCCAGCACTTTAAAGGTTTGCGGGCAAACTTCCGGCGCCTGGTTGTCCCCGCCGGAACCCTGCTGGAACACTCTGGCCAGAAAGTCGCCCAACTGCACACAGGCCGCCTGCAGGGGATAGGTAGTAGCCTCGGGCGGGCAGTGGTGATAAGTTATTCCTTCAGCCAATACAGGCGGCAGCCGCCAGGCATTGGCCAGCCAGCCGTTGATTTTTTCGTGGCTGAAGCCCAGCACTTTTTCTTCCGCCTGACGCATGGTCAGGTCTTCATTTTTCACCAGGGTGCGGATTTCGTTTGCCGCTTCCGGGAGCTGGTCTTCAATCACTACCTTGCCGATATCGTGCAGCAGACCGGCCACAGCGAATTCCCCGGGATCCTTGAAATTCAGGGTACGGGCTATTTCGGCAGCAGCCAGGGAAACCGCCATGCTGTGATCCCAAAGTTTGTTCATTCCCGGCGGCAGATTTTCAAATATGCTGGTGGACAGCAGCAGGCCGTGCACCACGTTGAACCCCAATAACACCAGGGCGTGTTGCATGGAGGAGATCTTCCCCGGGAAATTGTATATGGGGGAATTGACCACCTTTAAAAGCTTGGAAGACAGCACCTGATCTTTAACGAGCAGATCAGCCACCTGTTCCGGGGAGATGTCGGGGTTATGAAGCAGCTGGTTCATTTCTTCCAGTACAGACGGCAGGGTCGGCAGGCTTTTTACCTCAAGCAGCTCTCCATTATAGTTGGTAAGCAAATATTCAGAGGACTTGTCCACTTAATCAGACCTCTTCTTTATTCTTTTCCGCTTCCGCCGCATTTTGGGCTTCCGCCTCAGCCTGTTTGGCCTGGAAATAACTACGCATCAGATTCTGCAGGGCGCTCATGAACCTGTCGCCCTGCCAGTTCCTGAACATCGGGTCAAGCGCGTCCAGCAGACTGTTGTAGTCGCCGCCGGCTTCATCGGGAACCGGGTGGCCTTGGACGGTAATGGTTGGTATGCCGGAAAGCGTGAGCCGGTTGAGAATGGATTCGGTAAGCTCCGCGCCGGGTCCTACCAGCACCAAGCCATCGTCCCGTTGTACCGGAGTAGCCAAAATCATGCCCGGGCGGGCGCGTTTCAGGGGAATTTTCTGCACATTAATCCTATTGTATCAAGCTTTGTTCCCAAATCGCGGCGTTTCAGCAGTACTGCCAGGCTGTGTCCGTTAAGCTCCGGGCCGAGGTGAGGGTTGAAGCCGGGATAACACCCGGCAGGACTTGCGGGCGGCGCGACGGGTTGTCCACAATTGAACGCATTCATCAGAATGCCACCACATCTCTTATATCTACTCCTTTTTGGTAGTTAAGGCAAATAATCATTTGTTTTAAGCAATCGTGCGTCGCTATCGCTTTTTCCGGTTTATCGGGCGCGAACGTACGGCTGGGGAGAGACCGCCGGCAGGAGTTGGTTTACAGGTTAAATCTGTCAGGTTAAAGCGTAGATCATGCCCGGATAGCGTTTAACCTTACCCAGAATTTCCAGCACTACCAGTTCGCCGCTCACCTTGGCGGCCGGAAGCTTCAGCAGGGCGCAGAGACTGTCCGCCTGAAGCGGTCCCTCTATATCCAGCAAATCGAGGATGCGGGCGGAAACATCGTTATTGTATTCGCTTTGGGTGGGGTAGGTTTTTTCTCCGCTTGCGGCGGAAGCAGCGCGGGGGTGACGGTGGCCGGGTTTCTTGGGGGCGCCGACCTTGTTGGCGGGACGGTTGTCTGCAGATGCGGCGGAAGCGTTTTCCTCAGTAATGCCTGGTTGTTCCGGGGGCGGCAGGGCATTGGCCGGGGTTAAGGCCGGCGCGTCTGACGCGCTTGTGTCTGATGCCGTGGAAAGGTTTTCCCTGTCTGCATTCAGGGCAAGGTTTTGCATGACTTTTTCAAGCTTTGTGATATCTGTTCGGAACGCGGCGTAATCTTTCAGACGGGGCACGAGTTCCAGCAGCAGGTCATCCGGGTCGAGCACCGGGGTTGCCCCTCTGCGAATCAACTCGTGTGAGCCCTGGGCCTTGGACGCTGCAAATTTCCCGGGAATGGCGAACACTTCCCGTCCATACTCCAGGGCAAGGCGGGCGGTAATCAGACTGCCGCTGCGTCCGGCCGCCTCAACCACCAGCACGCCCAGTGCCAGACCGCTGATCAGGCGATTTCGGACGGGGAACTGATAAGGCTCCGGGGGCGTTCCCGGGGCGTATTCACTAAGCACCAGGCCCGACTCGCAAATATCGTCCTGCAGTTTTTTGTTCTCCCGGGGGTAATAAACGTCCAGGCCGCAGCCTAAAAAAGCAATGGTGGAGCCGGGGCGGTGCAAAGCCGCTTTGTGCGCTTCACTGTCCACCCCTCTGGCCAGGCCGGAAATGACGGTTATGCCTGCTTTGGAAAGTTCGTGGCTGATGCGGAAACTGGCGGCAAGGCCCTCGGGCGAGGCTCTTCTTGCTCCCACCACGGCTACGCAGGGGGCGGTAAGCAACTCAATGTTGCCTTTGAAATACAGAAACAGAGGCGGGTCGGGGATTTCCTTCAACAAAGCCGGATAGTAGGGGTTTGTCCACAACAGGATATTCAACCCCGACGTTTTTGCCCGGGCCCATTCGCCGCCTGCGTTATTTCGCCATTGCTCCGACTTGAAATTGTTGATTACAGACGGATAGAGATGCAGTCCTTTCCAGTTGTCGGGATTTTGAATGGCCTGATAGGCCGAACCGTATGCTTTAAGCAGAATTCCGGATTTGCGCAGACCCAGCCCCGGGGTGTGCTTCAAGGCCAGGGCGGCCCAGAACTCCCGTTTCTGCTCTTCCGCCAGAGAGTCGAATGCCGTTGCGGCGCATGGCGGAGTGGATTGGGCGGCATAACAGAGATCGTCGATTTCCTCATCAGGCGGCATGCTTATCGTCATCTGAAATTCCTTAATATGGTTTGAGACTTCGGCAGTCAGGCCGAAACCCCACCCTGTGCCTTTCCGGCCGCAGCCGACCGGTGGAGCAGGTCTGTTGCGCGTTGATTTGCACAAAACCGGGTTTGCCGCCCCTTCAGTCAGGTGCGGGCGAGCCGGGGCATCAGGGTATTTTTGTCAGTTGCTGCTTGGCCAGATTAGCCGCCCGCGTGTTTGGGAATTCGTTTGTCAACTGTTCCAGATAGAATTTCGCGTTTTGAGAGTCGCCCATTTTCTGGTAGGACATACCGATTTTCAGCAGCGCGTCCGCCGCTTTCGCGGTTTTCGGGAAGCGGGTGGTCACATCGCGGAACGCCAGCACCGCTTCCTGGTAGTTCTGTTCACCATAATAGGTTTCGCCTTTCCAGTAAATGGCGTTAGGCATCAGGGTGCTGGAAGGGTATTTGCTCATGAATTTATCCAGGGCGGCGCGGCCTTCCGCGTTTCTGCCGCGTTCCACCAGGCGCAGGGCCGAGGCATATTCGCCTTTTTCACCTGCTGTCCGGCCGGGTTGGACGGAAGCGGAGCCGGACGGAGCGGCCTTTGGCCGGCTGGTTTGGGCGGCTGCAGTCGGCTTAAGTGGGGTGGGAGCGGCATTGGGGTTAATGACCCGCCCGCCCGGCGCTGCCGTCGGGGTGGGGACGGCCGGTTGAGCGGCGGCTTGTTCCGTGCGGAGTGGGGCAGCTTTCGCCGCTTCCGCGGGTGCAACGGCCGACTGGGCAGTTTGAGTGGGGAGGGGAGCGTTTACACCGCTTACAGTTACGGATGATTGCCCGGCAGCGGGCGCCGGTGCGGGAGCTGTTCCCGGCAAAGGCGCCGGATATACCCGCATGCTCTGGGCGTTGGCCTGCAGGGCCGGTTGTGCCGCGGCGGGAGCAGCCCCGGCGGCGGTAGGCTCTATGCGTGCCAGGCCCGGATTCGTTTCCACAACCCCGCCCTGCAGCGGGTTGGCCGGTTTGGTTGTTGCGGGCATAGTTTCTTTGAGCATGTACTGGGGCGGGGGCGGAACTGCTATATCCGGATGCTTGGCTTCAACTTTGGAAAGGCGGCCGGCTTCCCAGGTATTCAGACTTTCCTGCTTGGCCTGGAAGTTATGCTGCTCGTCTTCCAGGGCCGCAATCCGGCGTTCAAGGCTGGTTAATTGGGCCGAGTTGCTTGAACACGCGGGAAGAACGATTAATGAAAGGCCCATTGCCGCCACAAGACCGGAGAGAAAAGTATACCGCATACCGCACCTTTGGTTTCAGATTAAAGCATTTTACGATTGAAATGTTACGGATTTCAATCCTTGCGTCGCCGTTTCTTTCGCGAAAAAAGCGCAGTTTCTCCGCTTAGTTATGGCGCCTCGTGTCTGCCTTTCGCAGTCGCCGGGCAAATCAACCCTTAAAGTTAATTTACTGATGTGTTGAATATACGCGGTTGCCGGGAAAAATCAACTTGCCCGGCGGGCACGTCTGAGTTCCGACGCGGGCGGCGGGGTTGCCGGCGGCAAAGCAACTGTAAATCCGCGGAAAACACCTTTTCCCGGCAACATTTTACCTGCATCTTAAGCGGGGACTTGGTATTCCGGCTATCTGCCTAGTGCGCGGCGTCCCAATTTGCGGCCATTCCCCATTCCACCAGCAACGGAACGGAAAGGGTGACGCCGTTTACGCTCACCCCGCTCATGATCCGGGCCAGACGTGCGCCTGCTTCCCGGGCCGCGGCCTCGGGCGTTTCAACCACCAGTTCGTCGTGCACCTGCAGAATCAGCCGCGCCCCCAGACTGTGCAGAATGCTGTCATTATTTACGGTGAGCATGGCGATTTTAATGATATCGGCGGCGCTGCCCTGAATCACGGTGTTCACGGCCTGACGTTTGGCCTGTGACAGGGCTTGGGCGTTGGCGGAGCTGATGTCGGGGATAAACCGGCGGCGTCCGGCCATGGTGGTGACGAACCCGTCGGTGGTGGCTCGTTGAATGATTTGATCGTAATAGGTCTTCAGGGTGGACAGTTTCTCATAATAGCGGGTGATGAAATCCTTGGCCTCTTTCATGGATATTTTCAGCTCGCGGGCCAGTTTTTGCGCGCCCATGCCGTAAATGATCCCGAAATTAATGGTTTTGGCGTTGCGGCGTTCGTCCGGCGAGATGTCTTCCCGGGGTTTTTCAAACAGCAGGGCGGCCGTGGTGCTGTGAATGTCCTCACCGTTGCGGAAGGCCAGGAGCAGGGCCGGGTCTTGCGAGAGGTGGGCCAGCACCCGCAGTTCAATTTGTGAGTAATCGGCTGAAATCAGGACATTTCCGGGCGAGGCCACAAAACAGGAGCGCATCCGGCTGCCCAACTCGCCGCGAATGGGAATGTTCTGCAGATTGGGATTGCTGGACGACAGGCGCCCGGTGGCCGTGGCCAGTTGGTTGAACGAGGTGTGGACCCGCCCGTTGCGGTCAACCAGTTGCGGCAACGGCTCCAGGTAAGTGGAGCGCATTTTTTCCAGCTTGCGGAATTCCAGAATGGTGTCGATGATTTCGTGTTTGCCGGCCAGTTTTTCCAGGGCTTCCTGTGAGGTGGACAGTGCCCCGCTTTTGGTTTTGCCGGCCTTGGGCAGCCCCAGTTTATCAAACAGAAGGTGCTGCAACTGCTGAGATGAGCGGATATTGAAGCTTTCTCCGGCCTGAGTGTAGATCTTTGCCGTGAGTTGTTCCAGTTCAGCCTGCACTTCCTGCAGAAAAGCGGCAAAAGCGTCCAGATCGAGCCGGATACCGCGCTTCTGCATGGCGGCCAGCACCGGGATCAGGGGTTGTTCCAGCTTTTGCAGGAGCGGGCGCAGACCGGCCTGCTCCAGCCGGGGGGCGAGCAGTTTCTTCATGCCCAGAGCCAGCAGAGCCGGGGAGCGCGGCGAAATTCCGACGTTATGGGCAAAGCGTCCGGCCAGATGCGGCCAGGCATAGTCGCGCTCTTCCGGGTTAAGCAGATATGCGGCCAGGCCCAGGTCAAACCAGCGTTCAACCCGCTGCCAGGCGTCGTCGGACAGCAGCAGCGCCTTTACGTCGGGCGCAATTACACAGTCCGCCCGTTCCAAAGCGGTGAGCAGGGCTTGCGGCGGCTTGGGGGGGAAGTCGTTGTCGGATCCGGGGGCAATCGGCTCCCCGGTGGAAGCGGCGGGCGCGAGCGCCCCGGTGGGTCTGCTTAGGGCATAACTGTTCCCCTCAAACGCAATCTGCCATTTGCCCTGCTCATACACCACTGCAACCTCAGCGCCGCTTAAATCGGGAAGCGCGTCGGGTTGCAGCGGCAAGGGCGCGGGCGCGTCCAGACCGGCAAAGGGATCATCTGAAGCGTCGTTTGCTCCGAACAGGCTCATCTGTTCTGTTTGCGGCGGCCGGACGCCGGAAGCGGCGGAATGGCCGGGGACGGATGCCGGGTTGGGGGTGGCCGATGCGGCAGGGGGCACCGATGCGGCGGAAGCGGACGTGCCCGGGGTGAGCGGCTGCTCATTGCTTCCCGGATTTTCAGGGGAGCGGGGGCCGATATCGAAATCGTCCGGATTAAGGCCGGCCGGGGTAACTGTTTCCGGCGCAGTTCCAGTCTCAGCGGTGTGTTTGAGGGCGTTGGGCGGCACGGCATTGTTTGCGGCGTCGGTTGGGGCAGCGGGCGCGGCGGAACCGGATTGGCGCGCCGGACCTTTCCCGGTTCGGGCCTTGGCGGCCGGGGCAGCGGCAAAGCGGGCGGCAAGCTGTCTGGCCGGGCCCATTAACGAGAACAGTTCAAACTTTTCAAACAATTCGGCCAGGTGATTTAAATCCGGCCGGGCGGGCGTTAAATCGGTCAGGCTCAGCTCAGGGCAGCAGTTGGTGGAAAGGCGGGTCAGTTGTCGGTAGATGAACACCTGCTGCATGGAGTTGCGGAATTTCTCCTGCAGCTTAGGGGGCAGGCTGTCCAGACCGGCTTCAATGCTTTCCAGGTCCGGCATGTCCGCGAAGATTTTGGCCGCGGTTTTCGGCCCCACGCCGGGAACGCCGGGGATATTGTCGCTGGAGTCGCCGATTACGGCCTGGAAATCGGGCCATTGGGCCGGGGTGAGCCCGGTTTCCCGTTCAAAGTCTTCCAGAGTGGTAATCTTTTCATCTCTTGCGGCCGGGTCCCACAGCAGTACGTTGGGGGTCAGGCATTGCTTGAGGTCTTTATCCGCCCCCACAATCACCACCGGGCGCTCGTCCTGAAAGCGCCCGGCCAGGCTGGCAATGCAGTCGTCCGCCTCACAGTTTTCCGAGACAATCAGGCGCAGGCCCAAAGCCATGACCAGTTCCCGGGCCGGTTCGATTTGACTGATCAGATCTTCCGGAGTGGCACTGCGCTGGGCCTTGTATGCGGGGAAGAGCTCGTGCCGGAAGTGGGGGCCTTTGCCGTCCATGATAAAGGCGAAATAGGCCGGTTCTTCCGACTTCAGAATTTTCATAAGCAGGCGGGTGAGGATATACACCGCGCCGGTGGGTATGCCGTCGGAGTTCTGCATGTTGCCGCCGGCATAAAACGAGCGGAACAGAAAGGCAGTGCCGTCCATCAGATATACGGGGGCCTGGCTCAGGCCCAGGCGGGCTGCAAGCGACATGGGGAACCTCAATCAGTTTCGGTTACGGCCTTGTGCAGGGCGCGGGGGGTGTCCACATTCCGGTTCAGAGCCATGCCGATTTCATAGGCAAAAAGCTGTAGAGCGGGCAGGGCCAGAAAGGCGGAGCAGGGCCCGCACGCGGGGGGCAGTTGCCAGAGATCTCCGGCCCCGGGGATTTGCCCGGGATTGCACAGGGCGATGATTTTGCAACCCTGCTGTTTCAGGGCGTTCAGATCCTGAATGGTGCGGGGCAGGTGCCGGTCCGGCAGGGCCAGGGCGAATACGGGGGCGCTTTCATCAAGCAGGGTGCGCGCACCATGAGGAATGGAGCCCAGAGACAGGCCTTCGGCATGGATATAGGTTATCTCTTTGAACTTAAGCGCCCCTTCCAGGGCCAGGGGGTAATTCAGACCGCGGCCCGCAAAGAAGAAGTGCCGGAAATTCTTATACTTCAGGGCCAGAGCGCGGGCCGTATTTTTGGTTTCCGGCAGGGAAAAAGCCACAGTTTCCGGCAGTTGAAGCAGATCTTCCAGAAGCGCGGCGCAGTCCGCGGCGGTGAGCGTCTCTTTTCTCCGCGCCCAGTAAACGGCCAGCATCAGGAGGTAAATCATCTGAGCGGAAAGGCTTTTTGTGGCGGGAACGGCTGTTTCCTTGCCCGATGCGGCAAGCAGGGTTATGTCCGCCGCTGCGGCCAGCCTGGAGTCTGGGGTACTGGTAAGTGCGATTATCCGGCGGTCGGCTTCTTTCAGATGCCTGACCACGGCCAGGGTATCGGCGCTTTCCCCGGACTGGCTTATGACCAGTGCGATTTCGTTTTTCAGGAATACAGGGGTTCGATAGCGGGTTTCGCTGGCAATGTCGGTGATTACCGGTATGGCGGCCAGACTTTCAATTTGCGCGCCCCCCCACATACCGGCATGGGCGGAACTGCCGCAAGCCGCTATTCTGATGACTTCGGGAACGGGAAAGGCGTCCAGTTCCGGGAACAGAACCCGTTTATGCACTGCGTCCAGTCTGCCGTTCAGGCAGGCGGCCAGCACCTCGGGCTGCTCCATTATTTCCTTGAGCAGATGCTTGGGGTAGGTTGGGGACTCGGGTTGCGGCAAAGCGACAACGGACATTTGATCAGACCTTCCTTTCCTGAGCTCAAAAGCGTTCAGACCAGGTTAACTTTGAGCCGGTCACACAAAAAAAGCGCGCTGCCCGCAAGTTGCGACGGGCGGCTGTTCCCTGTTTGCAGCCCCGGCGGGAGCAGAGGGGGCAGACCGGCCCGTCCGGGCAATACTGCCGACTTAAGGCGCAACCGTTGCTCCGGCTGATTATACCCTTTATTGAACCGGGCTGGCAAGCGGAATGTGCTCCGGGGGCGCGTCCGCTTTGTCCGGGTCCGGCCCGGGTTTGCGGACGGACCCGGTAAAACCCGACAGGGCTGAGGCGGCGCCGTCAAGTAATGGTTGCGGCGTTTGTCCGGTTAAGGGGCGGGGCGCCAGAACCCGTTCCATTGGGCGAGCAGGGCGGCCAGGGCCTTTCCCCGGTGGCTGCGCGCGTTTTTTTCCGCCGGGCTCAGTTCGGCCGCGTGCAGACCGGAGTGGGAGTCGATAAACACCGGGTCATAGCCGAACCCGTTGCTTCCCTTGGGCGCCAAGGCGATGCTCCCGTCCCAGAAGCCCTCCGCCGTAATTTCCCGGCCGTCGGGGCTTACCGCGGCCACGGCGCAGCAGAAACGGGCCTTGCGTTCGGGAGCGGGCACGTCCTGCAACTCGGCCAGCAGCTTGGCGATGTTCGTGGCATCGGTTCCGGGTATGAGTCGGCCGTTTTCCAGTTTGTCGCTGTAACGGGCGGAGTACACCCCCGGCGCGCCGCCCAGTGCGTCCACCATCAGGCCGGAGTCGTCGGCAATGGCGTAAATTCCGGCGGTTGCGGCGGCGTAGCGGGCTTTTTTCAGCGCATTGGCCATAAAGGTATGGCCGTCCTCCTTCACCTCTGCCAGTTGGGGGAAATTTTCCAGCCCTAAGACTACCAGGTTGTGTGAACTGAGCAGGTCTGATAGTTCTTTAATCTTGCCTTGATTTCCGGTTGCAAGCAGAACTGTGTACAGGGGCGTTTTCATTAAAGGTTCCTTTGTGGTTTGGTCTCTCCCGAAAAGGCGGGAAGGAAGAAGTTGACAAACGGCTTTGCCGCTGCAATCATTTCCGCAACTCCTCCACCTTATGGAGGGCAATCTGTGCGGCGCGGCGGATTGGCGGCGGGCCGGGTTTAACCATTATTGATGTGAGGTCATTAGCATGTTTCAGAACAAATTTACAGGCGGCGGAAAACCGAAAATTGTGATCCTTGACGGGCAGACTGTGGGCGCGGAGCAGGATCTGTCCGCTCTGGCCGAGCTTGGCGAACTGACAGTGTTCGGCCTGACCGGCCCGGAACAGACGGCTTCCCGCATTCAGGACGCCGATATTGTGCTGACCAACAAGGTGCATCTGGGTGAGGCGGAAATGGCGGCTGCTCCCAACTTAGGCATGATCGGAATTTTCGCTACCGGATACAACATAATTGATCTTGAGGCGGCCCGGCGCAGAAAGATTGTGGTGTGTAACGTGAAGGGCTATTCCACCAATTCGGTGGTGCAGCATGTGTTCGGCCTGCTGATTGCTCTGGCCGGGGGCATCTGCCGGCACAACCAGGCTGTGCAGGCCGGGGAATGGGCTGATTCGCCCACCTTCAGTTTCTGGAAGCAGCCCACCAGGGAAATAGCCGGTAAAACCATCGGCATTGTCGGCTTCGGCGATATCGGCTCCGGAGTGGGCCGGGTGGCCCACGCTTTCGGCATGTCGGTGCTGGCCTATTCGCCGCGTCCCAAACCGGAACCGGGATACACTCCGTTTGCATTTGTGGGGCTGGACGAGCTGTTCTCCCGCGCGGACTACATCAGCCTGAACTGTCCTTTAACTCCGGAAACTGCTGGGCTGATCAATCTGAATACCCTTTCCAAAATGAAGCGCGAGGCAGTGCTGATTAACTGCGGGCGGGGCGGTCTGGTGAATGAGGCGGATTTGCGCCGCGCTCTGGAGCAGGGGATTATTGCGGGCGCCGGTCTGGATGTGACCGAAACCGAGCCCATGCCCCGGGAAAGTCCGTTGTTTCAGGCGCCCAACTGCATCATCACTCCACACATCGCCTGGGCCACAGTGGAGGCCAGAGAGCGGCTGGTGAAGGAAGTGGCGGCCAATATCCGGAATTATCTGGCCGGAACGCCCAGTAATGTGGTCAATTAAGCGGGTTGATTTTTAACGCCCGCTTCGGAGTTAGCAGCGGAAGTGATATTTTCGCCTACGCCCACGCGGCGGACAGCGCTCTCCGCGGTCAGAGGTTTTTCAGATTGACTGCCGCACAGATCAAACATAACGCCGGTTGCGTTTCACGGGAAAAACCGCTTTTTCCGTGAAGCGCACGGCGCACGGCCTCCGGCGGCCTCATTGCCGGGGGGGCGGGGTATGGCTGAACTTTACGGCCGCGGTAAGTACGGCTGTAGTTTGGGCAGGAGACACGCCCGACGGTGAATGCCCGTCGTCTATTCGGGCAGGGGCGGGCCGCTTTCGCGCCGTAGTTTTTCCGCCTGATTTTGACGGCGAGGGGGTCACCGCCCGGTTGCTTTAAGTCGGAACTGCCGACACCCCCGGCCCGGCTGGAGTTGACGGGCGGTTGCCGGATAACCGGGTTTATCGTCACTGCGACTGAGCCTGTCTCAGTCGACTTGGCCGGCGTCCCGGACGTTTCCGTCAATTGCGGCAAATGTAAGAGGTTGTATCAGAGGTAATGCGCGGACAGGCCGGGCTTGCGGATTGAATACGGGCCGGACAAGTGTCCGGCCCGGGGTTGGATTTGCGGCCGAGGGAGTTCAGCGTAGGCCTTTCAGATTAGAGCATGTTATTGCCTGACACTACCTGTTTTTATTCCGGATGCATCATACACATCATACCCGCCCGAACTGTTTTCCCGGGTACTGCCTGTTTTTTTCCCGGCTGAATCATAGTGGTCCGCAGAAATCGCAGGGCATGCAAAGATATTCAAGACAGCTACGATAAGCGCACATCTTTTGAAAAGTTTTATGAGGTTATACATATAAAGCTCCATTGAAAGCAAGCAACTTTTAAAGCCGACTGCCCTGATTATAAGGTTGAGTTGAATTCAATCTTCAGACAATTCTGCCCGGCGGGTGAAAATATACACCCGTTTCATTGCGCCATCGCCTTTGCTGCGGGTTTCAATGTCTTCTTCTTCCTGCAGAATCATGTGTACAATGCGCCGATGATATGAAGACAGGGGCCGGGTGTACTGGGTTCTCCCGGTTTCTCTGGCCCGTTCTGCCAGGCGCAGGGAAAGCTCCCGTAACTTCTGCTCCTGGCGCTCCTTATATTCTCCGGTATCCAGGTGCACATGCACCGCCGCTTCCATTCGGCGTGAAATAATCCTGCTTGCCATGTATTGCAGGGCGGAAAGGGTCTGACCCTCGCGTCCGATAATCAGCCCGGAAGCGTCCGCACAGTCGATGCCTGCCTCAATACGTCCGTTTTTAATGCACACAGTTATTTCCGCATTGTCGCAAATGGGCTTCAGAAGCTCGCCAAGAGTCTCTTTAACCAGCAGCATGGCTTTTTCCTGATCTATATCAGCAAGAGTGCGCAAACCGGATTCAGGCGCGTCGAAATCCATGGGGAAATCCACGCTGTCCGGAAACTCGTCGCTTGGAGTGGGGGCCGGGAATTCGGGGGAGCGGTCACTATAACCTGAATCGGAAAACGTCGCGCTGCGCCTGCGTTCACCCGATTTACCCTCACGCCTGTCGGACGCGCGTTCAAAACGCCCGGTTTTTAAATCGCTGCGCCGGTGGTCTCTGTTTTCGGTCTGACTTTCCTCAGATGCTTCAGTGCGTTCGCGGTTGCGGGCGGCGTCCTGCCCCCGGCCGCGGGAGCGCGGTACTCCCGGTTTGGGGGAACGGGACCGCATTGCCCTTTCCACCCCGCGTTTTTCCGGAGCGGACTTGTCTTGCCGCCCGGCCTCTTTCAGTTCGGCCTCACTTTGGAGATTTTCTCCGATCTGCTGTTGCTGAGCGTGCTCGCTGGCATCTCTCTCCGGTTCCGGCCGGAGGGTTTCCTCGCCGAAATTTTTCATGCCTGGTTGACGGCGCGGGCGCTCCCGCCCCGCTGGTTTCAGGTCAGCCCTCTCGGCACGCTCGACGGAAGCCTGACGGCGCGGTGCGCGTTCAACGGCTGGTTGCGCGTTTCTGTCCGGTTTTTCTCTGCTCAAGTCCGGGGTATAGTTTTCCACAGATGCCTGTTTTGCCAGTATTTTGGCTTTTTTTGCGCCAACCAGTCCAAAAATGCCGGTTTTTGAGTCATTTACTATTTCAACTTCCAGTTTTTCTCTGGGCAGATCGTAATATTTGCAGGCGGCCTCAATCGCTTCATCCAAGCTGCGCCCTGTGAATTCTTTTGCGCCTTTCATCAGTAATCCTCATATCTACAACTCATTTCATCTCGCCTTACCGGCGATGTATGTGGGACACTCCGCCGAAAAAAGTGGTTTTCGGCCGTTCACGACGGCAGAGCCGCCGCACGGGATTGTCGTCCGGTGTTGGAAGCCTGTAAAACAGGTTCCTCAGGCCGGTACATCTGAGTTCTTGTTCTTTGGGGCCGGTTTCGGTTTTTGGGAAACCGCGTTGTCTCCTTTCTTATCGCCTTTGCCGTTTCTGGTGTTGCGCATGGTCAGATATTGCTGGCCCAGCGAGAACAGCAGGTTCACCAGCCAGTAAACCACCAGGCCCGACGGGAAGCCGGCGAAAAGAATGGTGAACACAACAGGCATGAACAACATGATTTTGGCCTGGGTGGGATCTCCCATCGGCGGGCTCATTTTCTGCTGAATGAACATGCACACCCCCATGATTATCGGGGTGATGTAAAACGGGTCTCTGGAAGAGAGGTCGGCAAGCCAGGTGATGTCGGTGAACGGCAGATACTCAATAAACGGGGCATGCCTGAGCTCCACGGCGTTCAGCAGGCCCTGGTAAAGGCCGATGAACACGGGAATTTGCAGGAGCAGAGGCATACAGCCGCCGGCCGGGTTGATCTTATAGGTTTTGTAAAGCCGCATGGTCTCTTGGGAGGCCATCTGGCGGTCGTCTTTATATTTCTCCTGGATTTTCTTGATCATCGGCTGGAGCTGGCGCATTTTTTCCATGGATTTGTAGCTCTTGCGCGACAGGGGCCAGAGTGCGATTTTAATGAGCACAGTCAGGATGATGATCGCAACGCCGTAGTTACCTACATACTGATAAATCCAGGTCAGGAACATGATCATCGGTTCGGCGATGAACCAGAACCAGCCGTAGTCCATGGCGTCTTTCAGATCGGCCGGAGCTGCTTCCAGGTCTTTTCTGACTTTGGGACCGAGAAAATACTGCACTTTGGTGTCGATTGGGCTGTTGCTCGGTAGAGTGAGTTTGGGTCCGTTCAAAGTGATCCCATAGACGCCGTCGTTCAGAAGGGCTTTGAATGCGCTGGGCGAATCAGTGATCACCGCGGCCATGAAAAAGTTCGATTGCACACTGCCCCACAGCACCGCGGCGTTTTGCACGCCTGCGAGCAGTTCATCTTCGTCCTGCTCAAAGTCGAATTTGTGGTTGGCGGTCAGAAAGCCGATTTTATTGAAGTTACGTCCGTCTCCGCCGTCGCCCACCAGATCGCCGGTTTTCATGCTGTAGCCAAGGGTGAAGGACAGGGCCTGTCCGCTTAAGTTCTCGATGTGAACAGCTTCATCGATTAAATAGGAATCGGCGTGAAAGGTGAGGGTGCGGGTGAGCCTGATCCCGGAATATTCCCAGACAAATTGCAGTTCACCGCTCTGTCCGTCGCTCAAATTCAGGCTCTCACTTTGGGAAGACCAGCTTCCGATTTTCCAGGTGGGGCTTTCGTTGAGTAGAAGGCCCATGGGCGCGGCCGGCGCGGCGCTGGAATTTACAATGGGAAACGGACTGTCATCGGTAAGAGTTTTAGCGTAGCGGGCAAGGGTGAAGCTGGTCAGAATGCCCCCGGTGGAGTTGAATTCCGCCTGGTAGAGGGGGGTGGTAACGGAAACAGCCCGGCCCTGGGGCAGTTCCGGCGCGGCGTCAAGCTGCAGAGACGCCCCGGCGTTCAACCGGGTTTGATTGCCCGCGGCCGGATTCAGGGCGGCGTCCGCGGGCGCAAGCACCGGCGCTGCGGAGTTGGTGGCGTTTTCACTCACCGCGGCCGGTTGCATGAGGGGCTCCTCGGGCACCAGCCCCAGGGCGGTCTGCAATTGGTTCCAGCCGATAATCACAGCCAGGGTCAATGCAATGGCGATTATGTATCTGTAGTTTTCCATGCCGTATCAATCCTTATGCGATGAACGTTCGCCTGAAGCGGCGGGCGGCACGGGGTCAAATCCCCCTTTGCACAGGGGGTGGCACCGGGCCAGCCGTCGGAGAATCAGGAATATGCCGAAAAGCAGACCCCTTTCCTGAAGGGCCTGCCGGGCATACTCTGAACACGTGGGCTGAAAGCGGCAAGAGGAAACGTATAGCGGCGAGATGCAGTACTGATACAGCGTTACCAGCACTATGCCGGCATTGCGGGGTAAAGTGGCGATTTGATACAATAAACGCTTCACATCTGACCTTGAGAGCCGGACTTAAGACTTAAACGTGGTGAAATTTCCCGCTTAAGCCGCTGCAACAGGGGCAAAAGTTCCTGCTCAAGTATGCTCAGGTTGAGCTTGTCCGCATTCAGGTGGCGTTTGGGCACAGCCACAATACTTAAGCCTGCTGGAATCAGAGCCTGGTGCAGTCTGAAAAACTCGCGCAATACCCGTTTAATTCGGTTCCGCGTAACGGCCTTGCCGCTTTTGCGTGAAATGGCCGTTCCCACTTTCCAGGGCAGCCCGCTATCCGCTTCCCAACGGGCGAACAGGATGAAATGCCTGGAGTGGCAGCGTTGTCCTTGTTCATAGCAGATTACAAAGTCTGCCCGCTTCAACAGCCTGTTTTCTTTCTTGAAGTTTAAACGGTTAATCTCTTTCTGCCTTTGGCGCGGCGGGCGGAGAGCACAGCCCGGCCCGAAGAGGTTCTCATGCGCAAACGGAAGCCGTGGGTGCGCACTCTGCGGATTTTGCTGGGTTGGTAAGTTCTTTTCATGATTACTCCTGGTATATGGCAAGCTGAATTTATATTGGCAATCACCGCCGCCTGGAAACGCGGCAGTTCAAACAAACCCGGATTTTAAAGTTACGCGCAATGTGATTAGGTGCGCTGAAAAAAAGCACAATGCCCTAAATCAGGTACAAAAGCAAGTTCTTGTACCCGTTATTTTGCAATCAGGCAAGCGAAATTTATTTTGTGATTTTTCGGTTGAAAATCAGATTTAATCCTTATTTCAGGTTTATATTATTAAAAAACAGCCTTAACTCATTTCCCATCTGTAGGAATTGCCGCCTCTGATGCCTTGGCGGGGGCGGCGTTGTTACCGGCCGCCGGTTCGGGAGAAGCCGGAGAAGCGGCGAAAGTCTGGGCTTCCAGGCCTGTGCCGCCCAGAGGAGCGGCCCCTTTGGGCTGCACCACCACGGCTTTTACCCCCCAGCCGGGCAGATTGAAGCTTATTGCAGACCCGGCCGGGCCGAGACTTTTACCGCTGAACGGATCAACCAGTTTTGCCCCGGTCAGGGTTGTGCCGGGTTGGGGAACGGCGCTCAGAGGCACGCTCCCACTGACCTTATCCCGGCTGAAGTTGGTGGCGGCCAGCATAATTCCTTTGTTGTCCGGAAGCACGGTAGCGGTGATGACCAGTCCTTTCCCGTCGGTTTTAATTCTGCCTGCGTAACGACCGGCAGCCACTCCGGTGCGGTCGCGCATGGCCGCCAGCTCACCCAGGCGGGTGAGAAACGAGGTTTTATCCGCCGCCTGAAGATCCAGACCGGGGTAGAGGGCCGGCAAGGCGACCACGCCGCGCTGGGAAATTTGAATGCGGTTGCGCTCGCCAAGCAGGTTTACCCCGCCGACCGGCGTCTGGTCCGGCTCGTCCGTCCGGGAATGGGATTCCTTGGGGAGCTGGCCCGGGGGCAGAACCCCCAGAGCATCGTGGGCCGGAATGACGAACAGACCCGGCTGGGCGGCCAGGAAAAAGGCCAAGGCCGCGTGCCCCTGCTGAATTTTCTGTTTCTGAGCATCGCTGATGTCCGCGCCGGGTTGAAGCCCCATTGCCAGGGCGGCGAGCGTAGCGCCGGAGGCCTGTAAATTGCGCCGGTCAGTTGCAAGCAGGCCGTCTGTGCCGGGATACTTCACGAGATCCCGGTAAGCTTCCTTGGATTCATGCAGGCCGTTGTCGTAAAGCAGGCCGTCCACGCCGGGCAGGCTGTGGGCCAGGTGGCTGAAATCAATCTGCTCTGCATAGCAGCGATCCAAAGTAAGCCGCAACAGCGCGGCATTGCCGGTAAGCAGGGCGTGACCGGCGCCGGTGGTGAGCAGGACGTCGTCGCTGAAATCCTGTTTCTGAGTTTGAAAGTACTTAAGCCGGGACAGGGGCAGGCGATCCCGGTTCCAGGACCAGCCGCCGTAACGGCGGATTTCCAGGCCCACATCGGCGGCGGCGCCTAAACCCGGCTCCAAGGCGGCGCTTCCGGGCACCGGTTCGGCGTGCGGCATCAGACCGAACAGGGGCTCCACACTGCTGCTGACCAGGGCCGCGCCCAACTCGCCCACCCCGCGCACAATGCCGCCGCTCACAATCCGGCGCCCGGCCGCGGAAGGGTCACCCCAGTTGAGGACGGCGCGCCGGGGGGAGCCGTAGCAGCGGTAGGCGAAACGGCGCATCTGTCCGTCCAGGCCGCGCACTTTTCCGGTTGCCGCCCAACCGCCGGGCAAGGCCAGTTGCGCTTCCTGGGTGAATTTGGGTGCGAACAGACCGGCCGCGCCCAATTCGGCGACGGCGTCCGGCTCAATCGCTTTGACGTCCCATTCGCTTTTTGCGTCCGGGAGCAGTCCCCACAGGTTTTCCGGCACCTCCACCATGCAGTATATGCCCGGATAATTGCGCATGTTGCGGGCGGCCAGAAAGAAATCCGGCCCTATTCCGGTGGCGGCGGGTATGAGGTGAATGCCGATTATCGCCTGGTTGGCGTTGGCCGCGTCGAGCAGGGCGAAGTATTCATCGTCGGAGCCGGCTGCATCGGAAAACCGATAGGATACCGGGTCGTCGTAATCGTCCAGCGCATAATAGGAGCCTGACCACGCCGAGCCGGAAGAAAACACCGGGGCGATATACAGGCCGCGGATATTGTTTTGGCGCAGGGCCTGCCAGAAGCCGGGGGCGCGCAATTGGGCGAAAGCGCTTTGTTTGCCTTGGGTAATCAGGGCAGTGGGGTTGACGGCCAGCCAGGTGTTGGCGTGCTTGAACAGTTCGGCGTGAGCCTCTCCCACCGGGGAAACCTGCCAGGAAATACTGCTTCCGGAAACCACCTTAGCCAGTTCAGAGGCGTTATACAGCATGGATTGTTTTTCCAGCCATTGGGCCTGACCGGGATCGGCCCGCAATATTTCAGAGCGGGAAGGCTCTCTTGCGGCCTGGGGCCGGGTGTCGGCCAGCCCGCAGGCGGAAAGGCTCAGACAGACTGCCAGGATAACGGCCGGGGCGGTGACTCGAATTGACAAATATGTTAAATTGAACATAAATTACCGTTAATTGAGGCTTGAACAGTTTATACTGTCCGGCAACCCGTAAAACGGAAGGGCTTTTCCGGACATCTGCCTGCTTGCGGAGGCCGGGGGCGCCGTTTTCCGGTCAACCGGCGTGGGGCGGAACCCACATATCGCAAACAGCCGGAATGCAAGTTTACTCCATATTCCGAAAGGTTTAAAGCCAAAATTGTTTAGAGGAAATAAGCCGTTTTTCTCGTTAAAACAGAGGTGAAAATGTCGTTTTTCATTGTAGATGCTCAAAAATGCCGCCGGTGTGGCGTGTGCGTGGCCGAATGCCCCAACCGGTTGATTTTACAGGACGGCGAAACCGGCCTGCCCAAACTGCGTTATCGCGGTGAGCAGGACTGCATTCTGTGCGGACATTGCGTGGCCGCCTGTCCGTTTTACGCCCTGAATCTGGAGCCGTTGCCGGCCGCCGGATTTGTGCCGCTGGACAAAGAGCTGAAGATCAACTTTGAGCAGGGTGAGCAGTTTCTGAAAAGCCGCCGCTCAATCCGGGCATACAAAGATAAACCCGTGCCCCGCGAGGTGCTGGATCAGATTATGGATGTGGCCCGGTTCGCCCCCACGGCCAGTCACCGGCAGGAGGTGCGCTGGCTTCTGGTGGAAGACCCTGCAACGACGCATCGCATTGCCGAACTGGTGATTGAGTGGATGACAGCCGTGCGCCGGGCTGAGCCGGAACGGGCGAAACAATACCGCATGGCCGGCCTGATTGCCGGCTGGATTAAGGGGCGGGATCTGATTTTGCGCGGGGCCCCGCATCTGGCCGTGGCCTGGACTGAGCAGCCCGGCCGCTGGGCTGCGGTTGATTGCGCCATTGCCCTTACCTATGTGGAGCTTGCCGCTCACGCCGCCGGAGTGGCCGCCTGCTGGGCCGGGTTTTTCACGCATGCGGTGGAGCATTATCCGCCCCTCAAAGAGTTGCTCGGACTGCCGCCGCAGGCGCAGGTGCACGGCGGCCAGATGTTGGGCTACGCCAGATATCCGTATCCCCGGCTTCCTTGGCGCAAACCGCTGGAGTTGCGGCGAATTTGAGCCGTTGCTCCGGTTACGCCCGGCCTCCCGGCTTTGGCGCGCTTTAACCCGGCCGACCGCAAGCTGAGGGCGGGCAGTCGGCTCTGAAATCTTTATGCTCCGTCCGCGGCGACAAGGCTATTCCACGCCGTCCCCTGAAGGCGAGGGGCAATCCGTACGCCCCTTTTTCCGGCCTGTACGTCGTCTGAGCGGGAAAGCAGGCGGCGGACAGGCGGCCCGGTGGTTGCAGGGATAACCGCTGATTTCTCTATAACCCTCATGCGCGAAGCCGCGGCGGGGCGGGGGCGTTTGCGGCTCACGTCTGGACATACCCGATAAACTGACTATGTTAAAATCCGGCCGCACGCACATTTGTGATTATGAGGTGTTTCTTCTGTTTTGCCGTGCCCGCTTTCCGGAAGCCTCTAAACCGCAGTCAGCATTAATCACGGCGGGGCGCAACCGCGGGAGCAGATTGACTTTGGAAAGTCGAATCGCTCCTAAGCTTTACCTGGAGCATAAACTTAAGGCATGAGTCATCAGATTATCATCAGTGTTTTATTCTTCATTCTGGCCTGTTATCTGGGGGTCAGGGTGATTTGTTATCTGCCGGTTCGACGGGGCTGGAAGTGGTTGTTTTTTCTGGTCTGCCTGGTGGCGTCGGAAAACTTTCTCATTCACCGTCTGCTTTATCTGACCGGTCAGCTGGCCGCCGCGCCGCAATGGTTTTCGTTGGGCTTGAGTGTGGCCCAGGCCTTTGTGATTGTGCTGGCCTTGTTGTCGCTGGCCCGGGAAGCGGTGCTGGTGCTGTGGTTCATCATCGGGAGGACTTTTTTCAAACCCCGCCTGAGCGACCCGGCCCGGGCCCGCTCACTCTGGCTGAAGCGCATGGGGTGGTTGAGTCTGGCCTTATGCGGGCTGGCTGTGCTGATTACCGGGCAGGGGGTGTACAATGCCATGCAACTGCCCCGGGTGGAAGCGGTGGAAATCCGCTCTCCCCACATTCCGCCCGGCCTGGATGGGTTTAAAATCGCGCAGCTTTCCGATTTGCACGTCGGTTCCGGCTTTGACGCTTCCTGGCTCAAACAGGTGGTGGAGCGCACCAACGCCCTGAAGCCCGACCTGATTGCCTTAACCGGCGACATGCTTGACGGCCGGGCCATGCAGATGCAGGCGGAGCTGGCCCCGCTGAACGCGCTGAACGCGCCGTACGGTGTGTTTGTGATTGAAGGAAATCACGAGTATTACACCAGTTACGGCGATTGGCTGCGCTATATGGAAAGCGTGAGCGCACATACACTGCTGCGCAACCAGGGCGTGATGCTGACGGTTGACGGGGCAAAACTCGGGATTGCCGGAGCAAGGGATATTCTAAGCGACCGGAAGCGGCTTCCCCCTGAGCTGGACGCTTTGGCCGCCGCACTGGCCGGGGCGGATTATAAAATCCTGCTCTGGCATCGCCCCAAACAGGCCGAGTTGGCGGCCCGGGCGGGCTTTGATCTGATGCTGGCCGGGCATACGCACGGCGGGCAGTTTTTCCCGGGCAACCTGCTGGCGGCTATTCCCAATAAATTTGCAAACGGGCTTTACAATGTGGACGGTATGGCGCTGTATGTCAACCCCGGCTCCTGCCTGTGGGGGCGGGTGCCCTTGCGTTTGGGCGTTCAGTCGGAAATCACGCTGTTCACCTTGCGCTCGGAAGCTGGGGCGGGAGAGCGCGGTGAAGAGTGAGGAACAGCGGGGAGATAAGCCTGTTTCCGCCCGCAGGGTTGGAAAGGGGAAACAGGTGAATTTACCATTTACCCGCGAGCGGCTTTGCGCTATTATCAGCAGTGCTGAAATCAGAAGGAGGGCCTATGTCCGCAAAAGTGCATAAGGCGCTGTATGCGCAGATACCGTCGTTCAAATGTAAGGAGGGGTGCACGGAGTGTTGCGGCCCGGTACCTTTTTCCGCTTGGGAACGGGATCAGGTGAAGATTGAGCCGGGCAAACTCGGGCGCCGCTGTCCTTACTTGGGCGAAACCGGTTGTCTGATTTATGAAAACCGTCCGCTGATGTGCCGTTTATATGGAACTGTGCCGGAAATGAAGTGCCCGCATAAGTGCCGTCCTGAAAAGATGCTTTCCTCGCTGGAAGGACGGCGCATTCTGGCTAAATACCGTAAAATGGCGGAACGGCCGTAGCCCGGAGCTTTCCGGTTTATAAATGCAGTTTGTCAAGGGCGCGCGCAAAGTCGGGCGACTGTTGAATGCGGTTGCCGGGCTGTCGGCCGCCCAGAGACAGCCCGTATTACCCAGTGGTCTGCAGATTTGCGGGGGGTGAGAAACTGGTTGCAGCCTGCTTGCCGGTTGAGCTGCAAGTGAACAAGGAAGTGCAGCGGGCAGGAGGGCCGGACTTATTGTTTGCTGATTAAGCTTTGCATGAATCAGGGAAGCGCGCCGGCTTCAGAAGCTTTTCCAATTGATAGTTCCGTATTTTCAAGCCTTGCGTTACGTTCGCTTTGCGGACAAAATGCGGTTTTTTTGCAGACGGCCGCGAGAAGCGTCTGCCTGCTTAATTGCCGAAACTGTTTGATTTTGAACTTTATGCTTTAATAGTCGTCATCATCTTCTTCCCAGGGCGGCTCAGGCGGCGCTTCAATCACTGCCACCTGATACATCAGGCCGCAGTAAAGCAGGCCGGTGAACAGTTCCAGCAGGTCTTTATCCACAAAATACACGGTGAGCAGGCCGGCCGGGATCAGGGTCATCACCTTGAAGAAACGCCCGATCCGCTCATCCTGAAGCCAGGAAAACCATGCAAAGCGCAGGGCTAGGCGCTTGAGCAGGCGGAATATCCGGAACAGCCCCAAGGTGCAGACCAGAATGATTGCAATTGCCGCGATATCGTGAGCCATGCTGTTAACCTGATTTTCCATATTTCGCCCAAATGCCTGAATAGGGTTGCTGAAGTCTTGCGGCGGCCTTCCTGTCGGGCGGCCGGACGCAGTACAGATGCCGAAACGGCGGAGCGCATACACGCCCCGCCGTTTGTTGTAACCGGTTTATTCGCTTTTCACACCAATTGTAACCGGAGCGTGCGTCCATTCTTCCGCCGCATGCTCCTCTTCCACAGTCCGCTTACGCAGGGCGCGTTTGTGGGTAAGCTGAGATACCACCAGCATGCAGAGCAGGCTCATAATCGGCCCGGCCACAGTGAAGTAGAACCAGGTGGTGTCAGGCTTGGCGATGCTTTGCATGGTGAATCCGTTAATAAGGCCGCACAGACCCACGCGCACCAGTACCCCGCCGATCATTGCAGCCACAGCTCCGTAGCCGTTGGCCTTTTTCCAGTAAAGGCCCATGGCCAGCGGAATGAACAGACAGGAGAGAATCAGGTCAAAGCCGAAGTTGGTCAGGGTCAGGGCGGAATCAACCGTAAGCGACAGATATGCCGCGAACACGCCTACTGCCACAATAATTATTCTGGTCAACTGCATCAATGAGCGCGAGCTGATTTTGGGCAGGAACAGATCTTGGATGATGTTCTTGGAAATCAGGCCGGACAGAGCGATATTTGCAGTGGCCGCCGCCGACATCACCGCCGACAGGCAGGCGCCGAGGAAGGTAGCCACAAGCGGAACCGGCATGATATCTTGGAACATTACGGGGATAAGCAGCTCACTATCGGCGGCGATGCGCGATACGGCGCTTGCGCCCAAGCTCCCCTTAGCAATCATGCTGATGCAGGCAAAAGACAGGATTACTGTAACCACAAACAGCACAAACACAATGGCCGCCGCTACCAGAGCTGAGTTGCGGGCCGTTTTTCCCGAGTTGGCGGAAAAGGCGCGCTGCAACAGGTCAGGACTGGCCACAGAGCCAAGACCCATTACCAGCCAGGCCGCGACCCAGGCAACCCAGCCTTTGGCGTCGGCCGCCGAGCCCTCCGGCAGGATATTCACTTTCTCTTGAGGAATTGTTGCGGTCAGAGTGTTCCAGCCTGCGAGCAAATCATTATCGCCCAGATAATAAATAGCGATAGGGGTAAGCACGATCAGGCCGCCGGCCACAATAATCACCTGGACAATGTCGGTTACGCACACCGCCCACAGGCCGCCCAGTACCGTGTATGAGCAGATGACCGCCATGGCGATGATTACCCAGGTGGTGAGGGAGAGCCCGATCAGGGAAGTGCCTACCTTGGCGAAGGTGAGAATCTGCACGGCAATCCAGAAAATGAAGGTAGACGAGATCATCACCGTGGCAATTACCCCGGTGACCTTGCCGAAACGCTGATAGTAATAGTCGCCCAGGGAGAGCAGTTTCATTTTCCATAACGGCTTCATGAAGAACAGACCGCAAATGACCAGACACAGCACGCCGCCGAAGGAAATCAGGCCGCCGTAGTACATTGCGCCGTTCCACATACCGTGGCTGTACAGAACGCCGGGCAAGGCAATGACCACTGTGCCGCCCAGCAGGCAGGCTACCAGGGTGCCTGTGTTGAAGAACATATTGAAAGAACGGCCGCCCACCAGAAAGTCTTCCGCGCCCCTGTTTTTGCTTTTCATGATGTAGCCGATGAAGATCATACCTGCGAAATAAAGGCCAATGCCGATTAATACTCCTGCACCATCTAACATAATAAAATACCTCCAGATCCGGACTTTATCCATCCAGCTTCCAGGACTGTATTTACAGTCCGAAGTTCAAATCGCATGAAACAGATATAATGATGCGGAAATTTCCGCTTGAGCGATTTGAGGAAAAATTTAATTTTAAAATCAATAAAAAATGCAATATTAATATGATAACTTAATTATTTCGTATATATCCTCTCCTTGTTTTCATTGCCTGCCGGGCTGTGCATACCTTTGGCGGCTTATGCCCGGAATTGCACCGCCGGGAATAAAGCTTGCTTGGTTGCGTGGTTGCGCAGCTTGCAAGCGTCCATAAAACAATCGAGCTTCATTTTCGGGTAATCCGGTTGTCAACGCAGGAGTGCCCGAAAGAAACTCTTACAATTTTAACCTTCTCTCCGCCGCGAGGCCTTCTGCCCGGCATGGACGGCTGAAAGAGGCGTTATTGTGTAATTGTCAGATGAAGTAAATATGGTTTGTTTAATATCGGGCGCGGCTGACGCCCACAACTGGATTTAACCTGATTTTGCGTAATGTCCCGTTTTAAAATGTCTGTCCCTATAATAAAAGCCCTCAACCGGACCGGCTGCAGGCTTGAAATAAAGTAAGATTGTCCTTGAACGATTTTATAACCTGTTTTTAAAAGTAAGGCAAGAGTGAGGAGACGGTTTGCAGGCTGAGAGCAGGAAGCGGTTTGGAAGCGTCGTACCGGGACGTTGGAAAGACGGTGCGCGGTGAAAGGAAGTGACGGCGTCCGGGTTGCCTGGAGTGACTTAACCCGGACAGGTGTACGGAATTTTGCCGGACTGTCTTTCCATGTGTAAATCCATTCCGAGCAGGCGAAATGACTCCGGCGGCCGGTCAGGTTCCGGAACGGGTAGGGCAGAGCGGGCGGCCGCACCGCAGCGGTGCGGCCGTCGCATCAGGATTATTTGCCGTAATAGGCCAGTCGGAACAGTTCTGTCATTTGAGCCACACTTACGCTGCGCGGGTTGGTGCCGGTGCAGGGGTCGCCCACGGCGCTTTCAGCCATCTCTGCATGATGCTGTTTGAATACGGCTTCATCAATGCCGTATTCCTTGAGAGTGGCCGGAATGCCCAGCGCCTTGTTCAGGCTTTCAATCAACTGAGCCAGGGCTTCCACATATTCCTGATCGGAGTTGCCGGGCAGGCCCAGGCGCTTGGCAATGTCCACATACTTGGCCGGGGCTTCTTCCGCATTGAAGCGGATGACATGGGGCAGGTAAATGGCATTGGCGCAGCCGTGGGGCACATGGAGCATGGCGCCGCTTTTGTGGGCCATGCTGTGCACAATGCCCAGAATGGCGTTGGAGAAGGACATGCCGGCCAGGCATTGGGCCACGTGCATTTTCCCGCGGGCTTCCTTGCAGCCGTTGTAGGAGGCCACGATGTAATCCCTGATCATTTCAATGGACTTCATGGCCAGAGCGTCGGTAATGTCGTTGGACACAGTGGACACATAGGCTTCAATGGAGTGGGTCATGGCGTCCATGCCGGTGTGGGCCACCAATGACTGGGGCATACTGGTCACCATGTTGGTATCCAGAATGGCGTAGTCGGGGGTCAGGTTGTAGTCGGCAATCGGGTATTTGATATGGGTTTTTTCATCGGTAATTACCGCAAAGGAGGTAACTTCCGTAGCAGTGCCGCTGGTGGTGGGAATGGCCACGAAAATCGCCTTTTTGCGCAGTTCGGGCAGGGTGAAGGGCACCGCCGCCTGCTCAAAGGTCATGTCGGGATATTCATAGAACACCCACATGGCTTTGGCCGCGTCAATGGGAGAGCCGCCGCCCAGACCGATAATCACGTCAGGCTCAAATTCCCGCATTTTCTGGGCTCCGGCCAGCACCGTGGCCACAGTGGGGTCGTTTTCCACGCCCTCAATCAGGGTGTATTCCACGCCCATTTTCTTCAGATTGTCATACACAGCGTCCAAAGCGCCGTTTTTCTTAACTGCGCTGCCGCCGATTACAATGGCGGCGCGGGAAATGCCCTTGATTTTCTGCAGTTCGGCAACTGCGCCGTCCCCGAAGTAGAGGAAACGAGGAATGATAAAGCTGGCCATAGCATTCTCCTTTTTGGTTTTAAGTCTGAAACAGTCGTTGCGCGGCAAGAGGCTCGCCGCATCTTCCGCCCGTCCGGCAGGTGCATGTTGCAGCCGCAACAACGGCATTTAAAAGCAACACCTATCAATAAATATATAGGGAAACAGGCGGAATGTAAATCAGGCACTTGCCGCTGGAGCGGAAATTTTCCGTTTCCGGAAAAACCGGTCAGCGTCACGTTCCGGGGTCACTTTTCAGTCAGGCTGGAGAGAAAGTCGAGCAGTTGTGTACCCTGGACAAAGGCGTCCGGGCGGTAGTCGCCGTTTTGCAGCAACAGGTGCAGATAGCCGCTTAACGGGCGCAGCAGAGGCGGAGAGGCCCGCCAGAAGTCCGGGCCCAGACCGGAGTGGGTTTTCAGGGCCACAGCGTACTCGGCGGTAAGCGCGGACAGGGCCCGGTCAAAAGCGGGGGGTAGCGCGGCCGCTTCCGCCTGAAGAATCTGCCAGCTTTTGCGGGGGACCTCACTTTCCCACAAGCCGAAATGCGCCCCAAAGAAACAGCGCCAGAAGTTCCCCAGCAGGGTGTGGGCGGAGTGGGCGGAGTCGGGCCAGGCCGGAATCAGATCAAACAGGCCGTCGCGCCGGGCGGTGAACAGCATTTCCTGACCCGGCAGATGCAGTTTCGATAAATAGGCGCCCCCTTCCGTACCCAGCCCGCGGGAAAGTACAGTAGTGACGATTGCGGCTACCCGGGCGGGCACGAACTGACGGTGACAGGCCAGACTCCGCCCGCACTGCCAGCAGCCCCGGCAACTGATGTTTGAGCGCAGCACCAGGTGGGCGGGCTGCACCGGTCCGGTATCCCAGGCGTTTACCGGGCCCATGCTCAGGTTGATTACCGGCACGCCCAGCCAGGCCGCCAGGTGCATCGGGCCGGTGTCGGGCGTTACCAGCAGTTGCAGATTGCTGATAAATGCGGCCAGGCCCGGCACGTCGAAACGGCCGGTCAGGTTCAGGCGGGGCAGACCGAGGCGGCGGGCCACTTCCCGGCCCAGGGGGCGTTCCGCCTCGCCGCCCAGCAGCACCGGGTTGACCCCTTTTTTCAGCAGGCTCCTGACCAGCCCCACCCAAAAGGCCATGCCCGGCATTTTTGCAGGCTCGCTGGCCCCGAGAAACAGGCCCACCCCGGTTTTGCCCGGCTCTACGCTGACCGGGTTCCAGCGGGTGCGCCTGATTTCCGTATAGGGAACGGCGTCCAGCTCATTCAGGTCAGACCAGTGAAAGCGGTTGTGCCGGTTGTTGTGAGTAAGACTGGCTCGATACATCTGCCATTGCCCGTGGATATAGGTGTTGCCGGATTTGTCCTGACGCGGACCGAACCAGGCGTCGGCCTGCACTTGCGGGCCCAGGGCGGCGGCCTCCGGGCGGTGGCTTAAGTTCAGCACCAGATGAAAACGGCGCCCCCGCATTCTGTGCAGGGCGTAGGCAGGGAAAAAGGTTACCGGCGGGGCAATGCTCATCAGGCCGGAGAAGAACTGCTCTTCAGCGGCCACCCACACCGGGTGGCCCGGATATTTCTGCAGCAGTCTGATCAGCAGGGGAAAGGTCATGATCAGATCGCCCATGCGCTGCATCTGGAGCACCAGAATCGGGTCTTTGCTCATCCGTAAATCCTTTGCATTCGGGCGATGAGCTCCTGCAGGCGCAGGGTGTAGGTGTGCCGGGCGAGAATGCGTTTGCGGGCCGCCTGCACAATTTTGTCCCGGGCCGCAGGGTGTTGCAGGTAAAAGCGCGCCAGTTCAGGCGCTTCCGCCGGCTCCCGGTAAAACACCACTTCCTTTTCCGGCTCAAACAACTGATCCATCTGCTCGCGCCAGTCGGTCAGTACAAAGGCCCCGGCCGCGGGCACGTCGAACACCCGCTGGTTTACCGCTCCTTTCATCTGTTTGCTGGTGCAGTTGAAGTTGATCTGACTGTGCGGGTAAAAGAAAGGCAGTTCATCGTAATAGCTGATTTCCGAATGCCAGCGCCAGGGGTGGGGCGAGTCGGCAAATGTCTTCTGCCAGCCGTCGTCGCCCACAATCAGCGGGTTGAAGGGCAGAATTGCTTCCAAACACTGCTTGCGATACTGCCGGGTAGCTTCCCAGGTAATCAGGGTTTCAAAGGCCAGTTTACGTTCGAGTGTTTCCAGGCGTTCATAGGCAGGCAACAGCTCCGGGTGGGCCAGCTTCAGATATTCCAGAGCGGAGCGGGAATGGTGATTGGCGAAGCCCGCCGCAATCCGCTCATAGGCGTCCAGCAGCTCCGGGCCGGGGTTGGCCGCCTCAAGCCGGGCTTTGACTTTATACTGCATGGAGTTGCCCACAAAGGAAACCGCGCTGCTCCACTGCCGGGGCACAGTGAAGCCGGGGGCGCGGGCAAAGCGTTCCGGGGTGGCGGCCAGAGGCAGATAGTGCACATGCTGGAAGCCGTCGGCCTTAAGCGATGCGACATTATCCGCGTCCCAAGTGAAAATGCAGGTCCAGGGGCTGGCCAGACCCTGGTATTGGTAGAGAATCAGGTGGGGGTTGTCCACAAACCAGGAAGCCAGGGGCAGGTGCAGGCGTTCCAGCAGATCCACCAGCAGACCTTCCCTGTCCACCCCCAGATGATTGATTGTGAACACGAAATCGGGCTTGAACTCCAGCACCGCTTTGAGCAGGTTCTGAATGAAATCTTCCCCGGCCACATCTTCAGTACTGACCTGGAACAGTTGGTAGGGCACCTGCAGGGCCTGACAGGCCTCAATTATCTCGCCCATCAGAAAATACTGGCGGGTGATCAGCAGGATGCGGGGCAGCTTGCCCCGGAAGCGGGGGTAGTTGACTTTTTCCCAGAAATTGAAGGTCTGGCTGGCCCGCAGCGTTTGGGCGATGTGCTGATAGTAGGCGCGGTTTTCCCCGCCCAGACGCAGGTAAAAGGGGTGGAGCAGCGGGGCCAGGGGACGGTTGCCGTTGGCTTCCTGCCAGCGGGTGATCCGGTTCAGGGCTTCCACCGGGTCGGGCTCGCAAATCAGGGTGAGGCGGGTGTCCAGGTGCTCACCGATGCCGGTGTGGGCCAGAATGGCGCTTTCCCTGTCCACCACGGCCAGCGGGCCGTTCCGGTTGTCGAGCAGGTAGCCTATGGCATGACCCAGCCCGCTGCCCAAGAGCACCGGCAGGCTGTCCGGGGCAAGGTTATTTAAAAAGGAGCAGGCCAGACTTTGTTCCCGTTCCGGGCCGGCTGCTCCGAGCATTCTGAACTCGCGCCCGCCGACTGTGGCGCAAATGTCAATCAGGCCGCCCTGCGCATTGTGCACCGGTGCGACGGTGTAGCCGGGCGCGGTGGACGGGTGTTCCGGGTGAGAGGACGCGGCCGGAAGCGGCGGGCGGGTGTTTGAGGGGGTGCGGCTGCTCATCAGAAATTCCTTATGATTTGAGACTTAGGCCATGCGGCCGCTGAAGACCGGGCCCGCGCCGGGGGCCGGCGGCGTAAGGCCGGGCGGCTACCGCGGCCTGAATCAGTTTTGCCGGATTACTATTTCATCTCCCACCCTGCAGATCTGCACATTCTGTTCCGGCCTTTGAATTCGGAGGCTTACGTCGCCAATGCTGACCATCACGCCCGGAAGGAGTTCCCCGGGAACAATCAACTGACAGTCGGGGTACAAATCTTCCTCATAAAGCAGCGGGCGCAGCGCTGCCAGCTTGTGTTTCACCACTTCAAGCTTTTTTTCCACCAGTTTATGCTGCTGGTTCGGGGCAGTGGGCTCGCCGGTTTCCCGGGCCTCTTTTTCCCGCAAGCTCTCCAGGTTATACAGTTTCAGGGTCAGGCGGTCCTGTTCCTTTTCCAGCTTTTTAATCATGCGGTACACAAACGGGTTCTGACCCAGCACCACCCGGGTAAGCACCGTGCCCGGCAGACCCAGGCGGCGGCTGACATACACCTTGTGGCGGGCCCGGATGATCCCGCCGGCCAGACGCCCCTGCACCAGCAGGTTGGAGCCGGAGAAAACATTGCAGTGCAGGCAACTGCCGTCAATGGCGATGTTGTGCCCGGCCCGGATTTCCCCTGTTTCCGCGAAAGCCAGGCGGATATCCTTATCGGCAATCAGTTTTCCCGCTTGAGCGCCTTTAAATCCGCCTTCTCCCATAATGGAGCCCTCAGAGCGGATAAACGCCGATTCGATGATGCCTTTTACCAGCACGTTTCCCGCCCGCAGTTCAAATTGTGATGCAACGTCGCCATGCACCACCAAATCGCCTACAAAAGCAATATTTCCGGTGTGCATGTCGACACTACGGCGCACATTCAGCAGATGTTTGATGGTAATTTGCTTGTTGTAATAGAACACGAAACCGTTTTGGGCGGCCAGAAGCCGATGAGGATTTTCCGGATCGGGCATGGTGTTTGCCCCCGCGGGCAGCACCGCTTCCCGCATGATGAACCGTTTTTCAGGCATGGGGGAGACGCTGTTATCCAGAGGCAGAATTTCAGCCAGCACCTGTCCTTTCACCACGTTCTGCACATAGTTGAGATTGCGCATGTTTACCTGCCCTTTGGAGTCCGTTATCGGCTTCAAGTGCTGGTAATCGAAGTCGGGATCAAAATAATGGCGGATATAATACCACATTCCCGTAGTTCCCTCATTCCCTTATAAAACACCAATGTGGACGGCTTGTCCTGCTTCCCCGACGTTCAGTCGGGAAACCGCATCAAAACCTCTTCTTCCGTGGTCAGAGTGCGCAAAAAACCTGACAGGTTCAGTTCTTTCAGTTTTTCAACCACGGCTTCAGGCGGCATACATAAGTAAAGCCTTTTTCCGCTTCCGACCATAATTGCATGCATTTGGGCAAGCATACCTATTCCCGTGGCGTCAACTTCATTTTCAGGCGAAAAAACAAACAGAAGGCGCTCCAGTTCCTGTCTCCCGGCCAAGGCTGAGATCAGGTTCATAAATTCCTGCTTGGTTTCAAAGGTGAGAGGCCGGTTGCATCTCAACACGGTGGCTGCGCCCAAATGCTCAAGGGCAATGCCGTCCATAACTACCCCTTTTAAAAGATGACGTTGGGCCCGGCGGGACTTTCTCCCTTAGTCAATGTAGAGAAGTTATATCCTTTTATCTATTTTGTCCATGATAAGCTGGGCTTCTTTCAGCGATTTGTCGCCGTCCAGGGCGCGGGCGGCGTACTCATAAGCTTTGTCTTTCTTATTCCAGGCCAGATAGAATTTGCTCATGCGCAGATAGGTGTTGGGGTGCGCTCCGAAAGTGCGGAGAATGAGCAGATAGGTGTTTTCAACCTTGTTCCTGTCGCCTGTGGCGGTATAGGCCTGGATAGCCCCGGTGAACCCTTTCGGGTCTTTGGGAAAGGCTTCCATGGCCCGCTCAAACAACTCGGCGGCTTCAAGGGGCAGATTGGCCTTGAGGAAGTGGTTGGCTATTTCCACGATCACCCCCGGCTCGTGCCCGTAATGGTCGATATAGCGCCGCAGCACCGCCCGGCCTTTAGCTTCGCCGCCTTTGGTGTAAAGCAGTTCAAGCCCTTTGCTCAGCAGGGTCTGGCGGTCTTTTTTCGCCTGTTCTTCCTTCTGGTGGCGGGAGGCGTTGTTCACTTTTTCAATGGCTGCTTTTAAAGCGTTGAGCCCGTCGGCCAGAAGTTGCTCGCGCCCTTCTTTATAGATGACATACGGCCCCCTGGTCAGGCCGCGCGCGGCAAAGAACTGCTTGATCGTCCAGTTGGCCGACAGTTCATTGGCGTATTCATGAAACAGCACTTCGGCCATGAATTTAGCCGTGCCCACAATTCTCACCTGGGTATAAGTGGTCAGGGCGAAAATGGCTGCATCCAGTGAGCGGATGATTTCGTCACGTTTAAGATAGGCCTTGGCTCTGGCCATATTCTCATTGATTTCTCTGGGAATGGTCGTATATACCATAACCTTTCGCGCACCAGTTCACCGTTAATCGCCGCTACAGGCGGCTGTTCTCCGAAAATTGCCAGGCAGTCCTGACATCCTGCTGTTTTTCATTCAGCAGGTTGATAACCGGATTGGGAAGCAAAAAATCCAGACTGTGCCCACTCAGCCATTTCTGTCTGATCAGCGATGCGCTGATGTCCAGGCGGGGAACAGGCAGATAATACGCCTGTTTTGTCTGCCCCTTTTCCCGGCCAGGTTGGGGGTTGAGGCAGAGCGGTTGCCGGCAGTCTGACCCGGCAGTGCAGCCGGGCCACAGCGTCCTGGAAATTTTCATAAAGTCGTCAGCATTTCCGCCCTGGCGCGGGGCCACCACCAGATTGGCATGCAAAATCAGTTCCTCCCAGCGGTACCATTTATGCAGTTGAGCGAAATCGTAAAGGCCGAGTGCAAAAAACAGTTCGGCCTCCGGCTCGCGTTTCGCGTAGTCAAGCAGTGTATAAATGCTGTAAGACGGTTCTTCAAGTCCTGCTTCAAACAGGTTGATGTGTGCTCCGTCCAGGCCGCGCAAAGCAAGCCGCAGCGCCTCTACCCGCAGTTCAAAGGGAAGCAGGCCGCTTTGGGCTTTGTGCGGGGGGCGGAAGCTGGGCACAAAATCAAGCCTGTCGGCCTGCAAAGCCTCGCCCATTTCCAAAGCCAAGCGCAGGTGGCCGTTGTGCACAGGGTTGAAGCTGCCGCCCAAGATAACAATTCGTTTCATCTGAAATTCCTTTTCCGGCCGGGCGCTTCCTTCCGGCGGAAACACGGGTTGCCGGATTTTGAACCGGAATGAAACACTCATACCCCCTTTATCGGGAAGAGGAACTGTCCTGCGGCAAGCGGCGGCCTTGGTCTGCCTGAATAAAGTCCGCCCCGGGGATTGAAATCCCAGCCAGTATAACTGCTAAAAGGGTCGGCTGCAATGCTGTTTTTCTGTTCAGCCAGCTGAAGCTTCCGTTAGTTTCTGATCTGTCCCTGTCCGAACACCGCGAATTTGGTGGTGGTCAGTTCTTTCACTCCCATGGGCCCGTAAGAATGCAGCTTGCAGGTGCTGATGCCTATTTCCGCACCCAGGCCCAACTGGCCGCCGTCGTTGAACCGGGTGGATGCGTTGACCGCCACCATGGAGGCATCCACCTGACGCAAAAAGCTCATGGCGTGGGCGTGGTTATTGGTGAGAATTACCTCAGAATGGTTGGAGCCGTAAGTTGCAATGTGATTGACGGCTTCATTCAGACTGTCCACAACCCGCACGCTCATTTCCAGAGCCAGATATTCCCGTCCCCAATCGTCCGGTGTGGCGGCAACAGTTTCGGCATGACCCTGCAGCAGGGGCAGAGCGCGTGGACAGGCGTGGAATTTCACCCCGGCCTTGCCCAAGCTTTCTCCCACCAGCGGGAGTATCTGCCCGGCCACGTTTTTATGCACCAGCAAGCCCTCCAGAGCGTTGCAGGCGGCGGGGCGCTGCACTTTGGAGTTGTGGATGATACGCAGGCTGCTTTCCTGATCAGCCGACTCGTCCACAAAGATATGGCACACGCCTTTGTCGTGTTTCAGCACCGGCATGGTTGCTTCAGCGGAAACCAGGCGGATCAGGCCTTCGCCGCCGCGGGGAATGATTACATCGATATATTCAGCCAGTTTGCACATGCCGGTAATGGCGGCGCGATCGGTTGTTTCCAGCACCTGGGCCGCGTATTCCGGCAAACCGGCCGCCGCCAGGGACTGATGCAGCAGTGAGGCCAGCTTGAGGTTGGAAGCAATGGCCTCGGAGCCGCCGCGCATGATCACGGCATTGCCCGCTTTCAGGCACAGAATGGCCGAGTCGATAACCACGTTGGGGCGGGCTTCAAAAATCATGGCGATTACCCCCAGGGGCACACGCAGCCGGCCCACCAGCAGACCGTTGGGCTGTTGCCACTGGCTTTCCATGGCCCCGATAGGGTCGGGCAGAGCGGCGATGAACAGACAGGCATCGGCCATTTCCCTGATTCCGGCCGGGGTAAGGGTGAGGCGGGCCAGTCGGGCCTCGTCCAGTCCGCGCCCGGCGGCGGCGTCCAGATCCCGGCGGTTCGCCTCAAGAATGGCGGCTTCTTCCGCAAGCAGGTTTTGGGAAAGGCTGGTCAACGCCCGGTTCTTTTGCTCCGGGGTGGCGTTGGCCAGTATTCTTGCTGCCGCTTTGCCGCGTTGGCCCACTTCTTCCAAATATGCGCGTAAGTCCATGTAAGTCCTCTCATGCCCTGAAATGTGAGTTTAATTCCCTTCTTTAATTGGAATTCGTCCGGATAGCAAGACATATGTTGCTTTAAGCCGGAATTTTCAGAAACAACACGAATGGGAGCGCACGTTTGCAGCGGCGTTTGCTCTCTTATATTCCTTTGGGCGTGAGACACGTTGGCTTGTGCGGCTGGAGTCGGGTTGGGGCGGGGCGGCGGGCAACCCGTTTACAGCAGACGGTTGGTAGAAGGTCGCGGGTAGGGGGCGGGCGTTCCGCCAAAGCGGAACGCCCGCAAACAGCATATAAGCCTGTTATTTCCGGCGGCAAGCCATGCGCGGCGGCGGGTAGGCGGGCGGCGGTTCACTCCCGGTCTTTTCCGGTATTGCCGTTGTCGGGGCAGTCTGCCTTCCATTGTTGGTTGCGCGCCATTTTCACGGCGCAGAATTCACCGCACATGCTGCAGACTTCTTCCTGCTCAAAGCTTTTCCGGCGTTCACACACTGCTTCCGGGTCTATGGCCGCTTCCCGCATGGCGCTCCAATCCAGGTTGAAGCGGGCCCGGTTCATAGCCTGTTCGCGTTCCAGGGCCCAGGCCCGGCCCAGAGCCGCTTCTCCGGCCTGAGCGGCAATGCGTGAGGCGATGATCCCTTGTCGAACGTCCGCTGCATCGGGCAGGGCGAGGTGCTCGGCCGGAGTCAGGTAGCAGAGGAAGTCCACCCCGGCCTGCACGGCCAGAGCGGCGCCGATTGCCCCGGCGATATGGTCGTAGCCGGGGGAGCTGTCAATGGTCAGCGGCCCCAGCACATACAGGGGGGCGTTGTGAGTAAGGCGTTTAGCGGCGCTGATCTGGCTCTGTACCAGGTGCAGGGGAACGTGTCCGGGCCCTTCCACCATGCACTGCACCCCGGCCTGACGCGCCTGCCTGAGCAGGCGGCTGATGACAATCACTTCCGCCCATTGGGCTGCATCCCCCGCGTCGGCGCCCGCGCCGGGACGCAAGCCGTCTCCCATGGAAATGGTGACGTTGTGGGCGCGGCAGATTTCCAGCACTTCTGCAAAATGGGTGAGCAGCGGGTTTTCCCGGTCGTTCAGCCTGATCCATCTGGCGAGAATGGAGCCGCCGCGGGAGACTATGCCCATGCAGCGGGCGTCCGCCCCGGCCAGGGCGGCGTTTTCGCGGGTAATGCCGCAGTGCAGGGTCATGAAATCAACGCCCTGTTCCGCCTGCAACCTGATTTCCTCAATCAGCTCGGCGGCTTGAAAGCGGGCGGGGTCTTCACCCCGGTCAATGTATTTTTGGGCCACGGCGTACAGGGGCACAGTGCCCACCGGCCGGGGACAGGCGGCAAGGATTTTGCTTCTGATTGCTGGCAGATCCCCGGCAATGGACAGATCCATCACCGTGTCGGCCCCGGCGGCCAGGGCGACGGCAAGTTTGGTCAGTTCTTCCGCCGGACTGCTGCAAAGGGGCGATGTACCGATGTTGGCGTTTACCTTCACCCGGGCGGGCTGGCCCACCAGGATCGGACTTAAGCCCGGGTGAGCCGGGTTGCCCAGCAGAACCATTTCGCCGCGCTCAATGCTGTTACGCAGGGCGTCCGGGTCAAGGCGCTCGCGGGCGCTGAGATTGGTCAGATGCGCGCGAACCAGTTCGTTCAGCGCGCTGTTTCGGGAAATCAAACTCATATGGCAGCCTCTTTTGTTGGCGCATTTTGCTTAAGATGTCTGACAAGAGTGATGTCACGCTGCGCGTGCGGTTTGCCGGGCAACTTAATCAAATGCGTTAAAAGACGCAGTCATCTGGCGGGTGGAATTGAAAAGGACGGTTCCGGGCCGGGCTGTTTCATAATTGCTCCCTACGGCAGTATGAGCTGCGTCAGGTTCAAAGGGTAAGGGACCGATTCCCACTCTCAGCCCGATCAGCCGGGCTCCCCTGAATACGAAGATATCAATTTAACTGAAGTTAGGAGAATAGGCAATGATTCAGAGTAAATTTACGGCGACAGGCAGGTTGAGGCTGTTCAGGACGTTGGGTCATATACTTGGGGGGCGCCCGGCCCAAGTTTTCGTTTCCGGATATCGGCCTCGAAGTGTGGGGTGGGGCGGGCTTGCGGCTTGAAGCCCTGGCCTCAAAGCACAGAGGGAATAAGATGAACAGCGGTGGTTCTGCAGGCGTTGTTTATGGGCGGTTGCAGATGCGCGGGCGGTGTGCCTTGTGCGGGAGTTAAGGGGTGATTGCTCTGGAGCGGAACTGTCGGTCGGCGGCAGCGGCGGGCGGGGTTCGGCTGCAAGGAAGCGCCCGGGCGGGCGCTTCCTTCAGAATATCGTAATAATCTGTGTTGTATTATGATTGCAGGCGCTGCAGAAGCTCCTTGAGTTCCTGGGCCTGAGCGGCAAGGTCCGCCACGGCCTCATTGGACTGGTTCATGCCGTCCGCCGTTTCAGAGGCAATGCGGTTTATTTCTTCCACTGCGTTGTTGATTTCGTCGGAAGTGGCCGACTGTTCTTCCGCCGCTGTCGCAATGCTGGCGATCAGGGAGGAGTTGGTGCTGGCCAGATCCACAATCTCGTCAAGCGCCCGTCCGGAGGTGATGGCCAACTCGTTGGCCTTTTCAGCCGACTCGGCTGCAATTACCACCCGTTCCCGGTTATGAGCAGTGGAAGCCTGAATGCCTTTAATGGAGTTGCCCACTTCATTGGTGGCGGTCATGGTTTTTTCAGCCAGTTTGCGCACTTCGTCGGCAACAACCGCAAATCCCCGTCCGGCTTCACCCGCTCTGGCCGCTTCAATAGCGGCGTTCAGGGCCAGCAGGTTGGTCTGGTCTGCAATATCGGAAATCACGTCCATTACCCCGCCGATAGCCTGGGCTTCTTCACTCAGTTTTTCCATATTCTGGTTAATTTCCTGGGAGATTTCATTTACCAGTTGAATGGCGCTGTTAACCTCGCTTACCAGGTGCGAACCCTCGGTTGCTTTGGTGCGGCAGGCCTCAGCCGACTCGCTGGCCTCGGCTGCATTGCGGGCCACTTCCAGCACGGTTGTGTTCATTTCTTCCATAGCGGTTGCCGTGGATGCGGCGCGGTCGCGTTGAGTATCGGTTCCGCGGCTTACCTCTTCCACCTGTGCGGAAAGCTGCTCGGAGGCGCTGGCCACCCGGTTGGAAATATCCATGGCATTATTGGCCACTTCAACAATGGTGCGTTGAGTTTGTTTGAGCGCGGTTAAATCGGTAACTAACTGCAGCACGCTGGTAAGCTCCCCGGCCGGGTTGTAGAAGGGTATGGCGGTGTAGGCGATATCCAGGTTCATTCCCTGTGGGTGGGCTTTGGTTTCGGCGGAGGCGGCGGCTTTGTTGCGAATGGCTATTTGCAAAGCGTCTTGCGGAGTGCCGTAGTCTTCACGTCCCATCAACTGACCGCAGGTTTTTCCTTTATAGTTTTCCCCTGCCACTTTCTGGGCGGCAAGGTTGCAGTAATTGGCTTTAAGATCCCTGTCCAGCACCACCACCGGGGAAGGAATGGCGTCCATCATTGTTTTCAGCCGGTTGAGAATACTGTTTGTGCCGTCGATCAAATCGGCGTATTTACCGCTGAAGGCGGCGGCGTTGCCGTTTGCCTCCAGATCACCGGAGCCCACCCGGTATCGGAGGTTTTCATATTCGGCAATGATCTTTTTAAGTGTGGCCGGGATACTGCGCAGCGACTGCGCCAGCAAACCGATTTCGTTCTTGCTGGAATAATTGAGTTCCTCGTCCAGATTGCCCGCGGCGATTTCATTGGCAAACACGTCGCAGCGCAGTATCGGGCGGACTATCTGCCAATAGACCAGGGCCAGGAAAGCAATAAACAGCAGAAGCACGCCCCCGGCAATGATTTCAAAAGTGAGCATGGCCTGCTTATACTCTTGTTGAGCCTCGCTCAGGGAGCTGCTCAGGCGCTCATGCAGAATTTTATTGAATTCTTCTATGGGGGCCATGATTTGAGCTGTATATTCATCATACTTGCCGCCGAAAACCAGGCTGATAGCCCTTTCTCTGTCCGGGACACCCTGAACAGTGAATTTGCCGCTGGCGTCAGGGAACAGACCGCGCGCCGCGTTTATGGCTTCCGTTTCCAGTGTGATCAGCTCGTTTGACCGGTTGCTGCTTTCTTCCAGCAAGGTCAGTTCTTTCCCCGATAATCCGGCTTCCCGCATCAGGTCCATAAGCGCAATTTGTTGGCCGGTGGCAACCATCAGGTTTTGCGGGCGCGGCAATCTGCCGTCACGAATGGCTACGATATCTTCATACTCCTTGATAAACTTTTCGTCTCCGGTAACCACGAACTCCCGCACCGCGGCAGTCAGGGCGAGAGAACTCCGGCGCAGCTCAGCGGCCAGATCCAGCGATACCTGGAGATTTGACTGGACTTGCTCCATTTCAACCTGACTTTGGTAAGTTCGGTAAAATGAAAATACCATTGCGCCGCAAGCGGCAATAAGCACGACAACAGAAATGAGAATAATTTTCTTGAGAGTCATTGTACCCCCTGAGAGATTTAAGTATTGCTGAAAACTATATTAAGAATATAGGATTTTACAAATACTATTTTAATTAAGTATATCTTGTTGAGAAAGGTTTGTCGAGCAAAATGAACAGAATATACTGTTGGTTAGTCGCCGGACGTTTGTCGTGCAGCCGATCCCGGCGGCGGCGCTTCACAGCCGCTGTCGCCGTTTATATATGAGGAAATGCAGAAATGGAGCGGAGGATATATATAAATGGATATAACTTGCTTTTACGCATTGAAACATTAAGGGAAATTGAGTAAACTGATATTCTGTGGATTTGTGTTCCAAGCAACCTTTAGCTTATTATTGGCGAGCTTATGCCCGATTCAAACAACAGTGAATATCCCGCGATTAAGCTGACTTCCGACAGTGGCGGTCAGACCCTGCTCATTTCCGGAGAATGGACCATTCTTCTGGTGGGGGCTGTGGAAAAAGAGCTGAAGGCCGCGGTTGCCCGGGTGTCGGGCGGACTGGTGGCGGATTTGACCAAAGTCGGCAGAATTGACTCCGCCGGGCGGCTGATGTTGTGCGATGCCTTGAACACTCTGCAAAAGAGAGGGGTGAAAGTTCAGCTCAGGCAAAACAGAAACCGGGAGCCGCTGGAGCTTGACCGCTGCCCTGAACCGGTTCTCCCGGAACGGGTGAAGGCACCGCCGGTTTATCTGAAAGTTATCAATAACCTTGGAAAGTTCATTTGTTCCAAGGCCCTGCAGGTGCGGGAAATGATCGGCTTTTTCGGCTGGGTGCTGGTGTTGCTGGGCCGGGCGGCGCTTAAGCCCGGCCGGGTGCGCTTAACGCCTACTGTGGCTCACATGGACCAGGTGGGTTTGCGGGCGGTTCCAATCGTGGGGTTACTGACCTTTTTAATCGGTTTGGTGATAATGTATATGGGGGCGCAGCAGCTTGCCCGGTTCGGGGCCGGGGTGCTGTCCATCAACCTGCTGGAGGTGTCCACTTTCCGGGAATTGGGGCCCATGCTCACCGCCATTGTAGTGGCGGGCCGGTCAGGTTCGGCGTTCACCGCCCAGATCGGGGCCATGGTGTCCAACGAGGAACTTGCGGCTATGCGGGTAATGGGCTTTGAACCCATGGAGTTTCTGGTGCTGCCCCGGGTCATGGCCCTGGTGTTCATGTTGCCGGTGCTGACGGTTATTTCGAACTTTGCCGGCACTATGGGCGGGGCAGTGGGGGCATGGATGACCCTGGACATGAATTTTCAGCACTTTATCACTCAGTTTCAGCAGGCGGCCAACCTGAACAATTATCTCACCGGTCTGGTGAAAGCGCCGTTTTTCGCCATCTGTATCGCGATTATCGGGTGTTATCACGGTACCAGGGCGTCCGGCAGCGCCGCTTCCGTGGGGGCGCTCACCACCCAGTCGGTGGTGGAGTCCATTTTTGTAGTCATTACCCTGGATGCGATTTTCGCGCTGGTTTTTTCCGCCTTGGGCGTATGAGGAAAGGAGACAGATATGCCGGATAGCGATGTGCTGATTTCTGTGCGCAACATCACCACCCGAATCGGCGCGAACACCATTCATGAGAACTTGAGCCTGGAGATCAGGCGGGGCGACAGCTTATCGATAATCGGCGGTTCCGGCGCCGGCAAGTCGGTGCTGTTGCAGGCTATTCTGGGGTTGCGCCGGCCTGCCGCGGGCGAGGTGATTGCTTTCGGCAGAAATGTGTATGAGGCGGACGAGCGGGAAATGAAGCAGGTGCGCAAGCGCTGGGGGGTGCTGTTTCAAAGCGGAGCTCTGTTCACTTCCCAGACTGTGAGCGAGAACATCAGATTCCCCATGCAGGAGTATGCCGCACTGTCAACGGAACTGATGGATAAGTTGACTTTGCTTAAACTGGATATGGCCGGGCTGCAGCCGTCCGCCGGCTCCAAATACCCTTCCGAGTTGTCGGGGGGCATGAAAAAGCGGGCGGGTCTGGCCCGGGCGCTGGCGCTTGACCCGGAGCTGGTTTTTCTGGATGAGCCCACGTCCGGTCTGGACCCCATCACCTCAGGCAAGTTTGATAATTCCATGCTGGAGTTGCGCAAGGCCCTTGGCCTGACCATTGTCATGGTTACTCACGATTTTGATTCGCTGTTTAAGGTGTCGGACAAAGTGGCCGTGCTGGCCGATAAACACATCGCCGCCCTGGTTCCGGCGGAAAAACTGTTTGAGGTGGATATTCCCTGGATTCAGGAACTGTCCCGGGAAACGCGCACCCGGCGGGCTTTTGAGGCGCACATACAGGAGAAGCGGGGCGGGGTTGCAACCGCGCCTGCAGCGGGCGGCGCGTAAAATAACCGTGTGTGAATGAGCGTGCGCGGCGGCGCGTAATGCGGATTTGCACGCATGCGAGCGGAGATACGGCGGTGCTGAAAGCGCCGTCAGGAGTATGAGACTTTATGGAAATACGAGCGAATTATGTACTGGTGGGCGTGTTTGCCCTGGCAATGATCATCGCGGCGGCGGGTTACGCGATCTGGGCGGCTAAAAGCTCTAACCGCGAGGCCACCATGCAGTATGATATCGAGTTTGACGGCAGTGTGTCCGGCTTGCAGATCGGCAGTCCGGTGTCGTTTAACGGCATTCGGGTGGGCAGCGTGAAAAATGTGGCAATCTCACCCCGCGACTCCAGCAAGGTGGATGTGCTGATTGAGGTGCTGGCGACCTTGCCGGTGCGCTCCGATTCAGAAGCGTCTTTAGAGTTGAAAGGCATCACCGGGCAATCCGGGATCAGCATTTCCAGCGGCAGTCAGAACAGCCCGCTGCTTACCGAGGTGTCCGACCAGGTGCCGCCGGTGATTAAATCACGCAACTCTGAATTGCAGCAGGTGGTGCAGACTTTTCCGGAAGTGCTTACCGAGGCCAAGGCCACGTTCAAACAATTGAACGCCTTTCTGGATGAGGAAAACAAGCAGCACTTCGATAAGTTTCTGGCCAACCTCAGTGAAATCAGCGGGACGGCGAAAAGCACAATGCGGAAATTGGACCAGCTGGCGGCCGACCTTGACTCTGCCGTGGATAACGTCAATTTGGCCATGGCCGACCTGCAGAAAGCCGCTCACACTCTGAATGAAACCGTAAGTCAGGCGAGCCCCGGGATCAACCGGTTCAGCAACGACGGGCTGGACGAGTTGCGCAGTCTGATGACCGATACCCGACGCCTGGTGGACGATTTGGGACGGATGACCCGCAAGGTGGAGAATGAGCCGCGTCAGTTTTTCTTTGGAACCCAGATGCGGGAATATGAGGAGAAATAGACCGGTAGGGCGGCGGGCATTTGGAGCGGGGGCGGCGCCTTGCCCCGGATTGGCGGGGGCGGCCTGCAAGGGGCCGGAATACACCAGGCCTTCAGCCGGACAGATGTTCCGCTTTTCCGGCGGGCGTCCCCGGCGGCCTTGCAGTCGGGGCGCGAACCATAAAGGTGATTTTGGTCAATCTTAGTGAGAATCGGGAGTTCATATGAAATGTGTCCGTTATACTGGCTTATGTATATTGTTTTCCTTATTGCTGGCCTTGCCGGGGTGCGGCGGCCTGCTTGACCCCGGACCGCCGGCCGCGGTGTATTCGCTTACGCCGACTTTGCCGAGCAAGGGCACTGCGGGCGGCAAGTCCTCTGTTCAACTGGCTGTGGCCTTGCCGCAGGCTGATGAGATGCTGTCCGGCAATCGGATTATCACCCGTTATCCGGACGGGGAATTACGGGCCTGGAAAGGGGTGGCCTGGGCGTCTTCCACTCCGGGCATGTTTCGGCAACTGTTGATTGCCGGTTACGAGAGCATGGGCTCACTCACGGCTCTGCCCGCCGATGCCGCCGGGTTCAATGCCGACTATCGTCTGGTTACTGAGATCAGGCATTTCAATGTGGTATTGGATGAAGCCGGAAAGCCGTCTCTGGTGCAGATCCGGGTGGCCGCTCATATCATGGATCTGAAGGGCGGCAGAAGTCTCGGGTATCTGAACAGCGACAGCCGGGCGGCGGTGCAGGGGGCCGGTTTTGAAGCGGTGCTGGCGGCGTTTAACCGGGCGGCAGCGGAAAGCATCAATGAAATCTGCGTCTGGTCTGTGGGACTGTTGCCGTCCGCGCCGTCGCGCCGCTGACGGATATGTGCTTTCAGATAGTGCTGGTTGCACCGGGAGCGCCGGAAGCGCGTAAGCATGAGCAGGCCGCGTACCTGAAAAACGTGTTGCGGGAGCGGTGGCCGCAGGCGCGGGTGAGCCTGTGCTTTTGCGCGGAAATGCAGTCCGGCGGCGGCGCTTTTGGGGCGCAGTCGGCTCACTGTGGCGGCATTGTGGGGGAAACGTTATTCTTGCCGCTGTTTGTAGTGCCGGGGCAGGAGTTTCTGAGCGGGCAAGCCGGATTTCCCGGAACGGCCCGGCTTGAGCCGACTGTCGCCGCTCCCCACCCGGACAGGGTGGAGCGTTGCGGAGCCGAGTGCGGCGGGGCGGTGGATTGCGGGGCTGATCCAGGCCGTACAGATTCAGGCCGTACAGATCCGCCCCGGGCAGAAGCGGTCCGGCCGGAGCATTCCGACAGAGCCCGAACAGCGGTTGCGGACGGGCGGTTCGGGTTTGGAGCGGCGGGCTGTCCGGCCCTGTTACAAAGCCGATTTGCCCGGGCCGGTCTGGCTGCTGGTTTTTCCGCCCGGTACCGGTCTTTTCTGAACGAGAACGGAATGGTGATTTATCTGGCGCACGGCTCTGAACTGCCTGCGGCCGCAAGTTGCCTGCAGGAGTTTGCGGCGGAATTGCAAAGGCGGGACAGGCGGCAGTTCCTGTTTTCTTTTTCCTCTGCCGAGGCGGCCGCCGCCGGGTTGCGGCGGTTGCGGCCCGGACGGGTGAAGCTGGTTCCGCTTACGGTGTTTTGTGGAGCCGGAGTGGCTGATGTGCTGGATAGCCGACGGGAAATGCTGATAAAGCGGGCCGGGGGTGGGATTGAGTGTGCAACGGAGCGGATCGGTCTGATTGAACGCGATTTTGCCTGTCAGATCTGGCTGCAACTGTTTGAGGCCGGGGCAGCGCGGAACCGACATTAACCGGCCGCAGCCGGGCCGGAGCCACCCGAAGGGGGCCGGGCCGTGAGCCGGATCGGAAATCTGCTGCTGCACTCTCGAAATCCGGCCATAGAGCCCGGTTGTCCTGCCATGTCCCGTTGAGTTAAATTGCTCTGTAATGAAGGCTTTCAAGCAAAGCGATAACCAAAACCGCCCCGGACAAAGGGCGGTTTTTTATCAGAGTAGCGCTGTGGTTTGAGCGCGCCGGGCTGTCTTCCCCGCGCTTATCTGACCAGCGGACGCAACTGCTCAAGCAAATCATCGCGCAGGCTTTCATCCTGCAGGGCGAAATAGATGTTCGCGGTGAGATATTCCGCCCAGTCACCGGCGTCAAAGCGCAGTCCCTTGATTTTTACCGCCAGCATTCCGCCGTCGGCGGCGAGCTTTTGCAGGGCGTCGGTAAGCTGAATTTCCCCGCCGTGGCCGCGCTCACTGTTTTCAATATGCCAGAAGATATCCGGAGTAAGCACATAGCGTCCCACAATGGCCAGGTTTGAGGGCGCGTCTTCCGGCCGGGGCTTTTCCACCATGTTTTCTATGCGCAGAATGCCGGGGGCGATTTCGCGTCCCGAAACTATGCCGTAGCGCGACACTTTTTCCGGCGGCACTTCCATCACACCCACGGCCGGCAGATTGTATTTGCGGGCCGCTTCAATTAACTGGACAATGCCGGCGTCCTGTCCGATAATCATGTCGTCGCCTAGGATCACGCCAAAGGGCTCGTTGCCGCAAACCGGCTTGGCGCACAGCACCGCGTGCCCCAGCCCCAACTGCTGTTTCTGGCGCACCGAAATGATATTGATCATTTCGCTCACGGCCTGCACCTGTTCGAGCAAATTCAGTTTGCCCGCACGGGCCAGGGTATCTTCAAGCTGGAGATTGTAGTCGAAATGATCTTCAATCACCCTCTTTTCCTTGCTGGTTACAAATACCACGTCTTTCAACCCGGCGTGCAGGGCTTCTTCCACCACATATTGGATTACCGGTTTGTTGAACACCGGGAGCATTTCCTTGGGAATGTTTTTGGAGGCGGGCAGGGAACGGGTGCCCCAACCGGCAACGGGAATGACAACTTTGCTGATTTTCATTTGATCTCCTTAACGCCCATGAGGGCGGATATTTTGATTGCTGAAACGGGCTCTAAGTCTGTGTTGACTTCCCTCTGCTCACCCCCGTCCGTTTAACCCTGTTCTTATTCCGCCAGTTCCCGCTTTACCAGCTCCGCCAGTTGGGCGGCCAGGCGATTGACCAGACCGGCGCATTCGCCCTCAATCATCACCCTTGCCTTGGCCTCGGTGCCGGAGTAGCGCAGCAGCACCCGGCCGGTGCTCCCCAGCTCGCTTTCCGCGTCCGCCACGGCCGCGGCGATTTGCGCGTTGTTTTCAAAGGGGACTTTCCGGGCCACCGGCACATTGATCAGTTTTTGCGGGTAGGGCGTGAGCAGACCGGCCAGTTCAGAAAGGGGTTTGTCGCGCTCCCGCATGATTTTCATTACCTGCAGGGCCGCCAGCAGGCCGTCGCCGGTAGTGCCGTAGTCCATGAAAATGATGTGACCGGACTGCTCGCCGCCCAAAGCGGCACCGCTTGAGCGCATGGCTTCCACCACATTGCGGTCGCCCACCGGGGTGCGCAGCAGCGTGCCGCCGCGCTGTTTCATGAACACTTCCAGGGCCATATTGCTCATGACCGTGGCCACCAGGGTGTTGTGGGTCAGACGGCCCTTTTGCAGCATATCTTCCGCGCAGATGGCCATGATCTGATCGCCGTCCAGCACCACGCCGTGCTCGTCCGACACAATGATCCGGTCGGCGTCGCCGTCCAGGGACAGACCGATGTCGGCGCCGCATTCCTTCACCTTTGCGGCCGCCAGTTCCGGGTAGAGCGAGCCGCAGTTCAGGTTGATGTTCAGGCCGTCCGGCTCACAGCCGAGGCGGGTGACCTCAGCTCCCAACTCTTCCAGCACCAGCGGGCCTACATGGTAGTTGGCCCCGTTGGCGCAATCGAGCACCACCCGCATTCCGGAAAGATCGAGTTCGGCCGGGAAGCTGTTTTTCAGATACACTATATAGCGGCCCTGACTGTCTTTAATTCTGAAGGCCCGTCCCACTTTGTCCGGGGCCGGGTAATCCCACCGCATATCTTCAGCCAGGATCATCTGCTCTATGGCATACTCCGCCGCGTCGTCCAGCTTGAAGCCGTCCCGGCTGAACAGCTTGATTCCGTTATCCTGAAAGGGGTTGTGTGAGGCGGAAATCACAATGCCCAGATCCGCCCGCATGTTGGCGGTTAAAAAGGCAATGGCGGGCGTGGGCAGCGGGCCGACTAAAAACACGTCCATACCGGCAGCGCACAGCCCGGCGGTAAGGGCGTGTTCAAAAATATAACCGGACAGGCGGGTGTCTTTGCCGATCACCACCCGGTGGCGGCGGGCGTCGGGCGTGCGGAAGTAGGTTCCCGCTGCCAGACCCAGGCGCAAGGCCAGATCCGCAAACATGGGGTGTTGATTTACCGGTCCCCGGATGCCGTCAGTGCCGAATAGTTTCTTGCTCATATCCTGATCCTTTTTCTGATCTCGCTGCAAGGCTGAGGTTTTTCCTGTGTTTATCTGGTATGCAATCCGGAACCAAGGGGTCAGTTGCGGCTGTCCATTCCGTTTATCCGCGATGACTGCAAAAAGCCGTCAGTAAGTTCAACTGTAACATTTTCCGGCTTTATGGACAGCACTTTGACTTCCTTGGGCAAGTTTATTTTTACCGGTAGTTTGAGCGGCTTTTGGGGAAGTTCGTTGCCGGGCAGTTCCACCACCGCTTCGATCCGGCTCAGGGCCGGGTTTTTTTCATTCCAGTCAAACGGAACCTGCAAGGTAATGGTGACCGCCGGCGGGTTGACTTTCAACTTTTGCTGGGAGGTGGACGGAGTCAGGCTTACCGAGCGCTGCACAATCATTTCTTTCGGCTCACCCTCCACCTGCAGGCGTACATTCAGATGCGAGGGCGATGCTTTCACTCCCTGCGGCAGGCTGATGTAAGAGGGCAAAATCAGTTCCCGGCTTAAAATAGACGCCGGCAGACTGACCAGGGCCTCCACTTTGGTTATTTTCTCAAGCACCTTGCGCGGGCCTGTAAGCAGAATAGTGTTTTGCGGCAGTATCAGCTCTATTTTCCTTATGCCCGGGGGCGGGTTGTGGGTGGAGCGGGCTTCCAGCTTCACTTCCTTTTCCACAATCTGATCCACGTCAATTTCCACGGCATTGGGGTTGATTTCCAGAATATCAAAGGCGCCGCTCAGCGGCAGGTCATTTCCGTCCAGATTGATCAGGTTATAGCCGGGCTCGATGTTGGACAGGCTGATCAGCATGGGCATGTTCTGGCCCGCCAGATTGCGGATCAACCCGCTGGGGCCGCGCAGGCGCACTTCCACCGAGCTGGGCAGGCTGTTGCCGTTCATCAGCACATAACCTTCCGGAACGTCTTTTATTTCCAGACGTACGTCTATCCAAGTTTCCACCCGTTCCCGTCCGGCAATGGCAAAGCAGACGGTAAGGGCCAGCAGAACTGACAGCAGGGCCGAGGGCCAGTGGATTTTAATTTTCTTGGAGAAAGTCATATGTCCAGCGCTACCTCAAGCACCCGGCGCAGATGCATTTCGCTTGGCGAAACCATGAGTCGGCCGTTTTCCGCCACACTAATGGTTCCGCGTTCTTCGGAAACTACAATAACCAGCGCGTCACTGTCTTCTGTAACCCCCATGGCGGCCCGATGCCTGGTGCCGTGATCGTTGACCATATTGATTTGAGCGGTAAGGGGCAGAATGCAGCCGGCCGCGGCAATGCGGCGGTGGGCAATGACTACGGCGCCGTCGTGCAGGGGCGTTTTCGGAAAGAAGATGCTGACCAGAAGGGCGCGGGTAATCAGGGCGTCAACCGTGACTCCGCCTCTTAAAATATCGCCCAGGGGGCTGCGTCTTTCAATAACGATCAGAGCGCCGATCCGATCGTGCGACATCTGGCGCGCGGCTGCAACCAGTTCGTTGATAATCTCCTCATTGGGCACCTTTTTGCGCTTCAGGAAGGGCAGATTGATCCGGTTGAGGCCCACTTCCGTAAGAATTTCCCGGATATCGCGCTGAAACAGGACGATGATGATGATGAACAGAGAGCCGAGAAAGTTCTCAAGCAACCATTGCAGCGTGTAAAATCCCAGCTCGCGGGAGAAGAAATAGACCAGGATCAGCGCAACCAGGCCATAGATTGCGGGCAGGGCCCGGGTACCTTTGATCCTGACGATGATCTGGTAGAACAGAATGGTCACCAGGATGAAGTCGATGATTTCACGCCAGTTATCTGTCAGAAATTGCATGTTGACTCTCCGCAGATGCGCGCATGGAAGCCGCCTCGGCAACGTCCCGCTCCGGCCTTAACGCCTCAACCAGCTCCAGGGTCTGCATGGTTTCCAGGGCCTCATGTACCCTGTGCGCATATACGTTTTGTAAGGCGAGCACTGCAACCGCCGTCTGGGTGGCCCGGGCGCGTTCCGTCACCTGCAGGCCCAGCAGATCCCCGAACAGGGACTTGTTGGAAAGCCCGATCAGCAGGGGACGGCCCAACTCCGCCAGGCAGTCGAGGCGGCGCAGCAGTTCGAGATTGTGGGCCAGAGTTTTGCCGAACCCGATGCCCGGGTCCAAAAGGATCTGCTCTTCCGGGAAGCCGTCGCGTACCAGCTCGTTCATTTTCGTTTCCAGAAAGCGTTTTACTTCCGCCACTACATCTGTATAAACCGGCGCCACCTGCATGGTGCGGGGCGGAGCGGAGCTGTGCATCAGCACATAGCCGGGCCGGTGTTCCAGCAGCACTTCTTTCAGTGCGGGATCGAAGTTGAAAGCGGAAATATCATTGATGATGTCGGCGCCGGCAAGCAGGGCTTGGCGGGCTGTGCCGGCGTGATAGGTATCCACCGACACCGCCGGAGCCGGTTCTCCCGCAGCGGTGTCCGGCCCGGTCAGACCGGCAATGGCCGTCAGCACCGGCTCCAGGCGCAGCCACTCCTCTTCCGCCCGGACGGGCAGGGCTCCGGGACGGGTGGATTCCGCACCCAGATCCAGCACGCCGACTCCCGCTGCTGCACAGGCGCGACAATACTGCAGGACGGCGGACAGGCCAGTATGTCTGCCGCCGTCATAAAAGGAATCGGGCGTAAGATTGATGATTGCAAACACCAGAGGGCCCGGCAGATATCTGCCCGCGCGCACGCGCCAAATCGGTTTTCTGTTCACCCTGTCAGACCATGCTCCTGTTTGGAAACACCGCCTTGACAGTGAAATCCGGTCGGCAACCGCCTGTAAGTACAAGCGGGTTCGGAAAATCACCTGAAGGCGGGTGTCTCTCTATTTATCTTCCAGTGTAAAGTCGTCGTCTTCCGCTTTTGCGTTATCCTGCCGCCCCACGCCCTGCGCCTCTATTTCTTCAGGCAGAATTTCGGCGGCCGGGTTGTGCGCCGCATCCAGTTTCGGGGACGGGCTCAGCGGGGGCACTCCCATTTCATTCATAATCGCGTCGATATCTTCGCCGCTGATTGTTTCCTTATCGAGTAGGGCATCGGCGATTTTATGCAGAATGTCCACATGCTTGTTCAGCAGATCCAGCGTGTTCTGCAGGCCCTTTTCGATCAGGTTTTTCACTTCCGCGTCCACCAGACGGGCAGTTTCCTCGCTGTAGTTGCGGGAGTGCATCATATCGCGCCCGAGGAACACCTCGTCGTTCTTATCGCCAACCGCCATAGTGCCCACCACATCGCTCATGCCCCATTCGCAAACCATTTTACGGGCCATTTTAGTAGCGCGCTCAATGTCGTTGCCGGCTCCGGTGGTGATCTCGTTGAAGATAATCATTTCCGCGGCGCGTCCGGCCAGCAGCACCGAGATACTGCCTTCCAGATAGCGTTTGGAGTAGCCGTGCCTGTCGCCTTCCGGAAGCTGCATGGTTACGCCCAGGGCGCGGCCTCTGGGGATGATTGATACTTTATGCACCGGGTCGGTGCCTTTAATCAGCTTGGCCACCAGGGCGTGTCCGGCTTCGTGATAGGCGGTGGTTTTACGCTCTTCATCAGAGAGAATCAGACTGCGGCGTTCGCGGCCCATCAGCACTTTGTCTTTGGCGAACTCGAAGTCGGACATGCTCAACTGCTCCTTGCCCAGCTTGGCGGCCTGCAGGGCCGCTTCGTTCACCAGGTTTTCCAGGTCCGCGCCGGAGAAGCCGGGCGTGCCTTTGGCCAGGATTTCCAGATTGACGTCCTTGCTCAATGGGGTACGGGCGGAGTGTACCTGAAGAATGCGTTCGCGGCCTTTGAAATCCGGTGTGGGCACGACTACCTGGCGGTCAAACCGGCCCGGGCGCAGCAGGGCGGGATCAAGCACGTCCGGGCGGTTGGTGGCGGCAATCAGAATGACGCCCTCGTTTGATTCGAACCCGTCCATTTCCACCAGAAGCTGGTTCAGGGTCTGTTCGCGCTCGTCGTGACCGCCGCCCAGACCGGCGCCGCGCTGGCGGCCCACGGCATCGATTTCATCAATGAAAATCAGGCAGGGAGCGTTTTTCTTACCCTGCACGAACAAGTCGCGCACGCGGGAAGCGCCCACGCCCACGAACATTTCCACAAAGTCGGAACCGGAAATGGAGAAGAAGGGCACCCCGGCCTCGCCGGCCACGGCGCGGGCAAGCAGGGTTTTCCCGGTGCCGGGGGGGCCTACCAGCAGCACTCCTTTGGGAATGCGCCCGCCCAGGCGGGTGAATTTCTTGGGGTTGGACAGAAAATCGACCACTTCCTGCAGCTCTTCCTTGGCCTCATCCACCCCGGCCACGTCGTCGAAGGTGACCTGGCCCTGCTCCTGGGTGATCATTCTGGCCCGCGAGCGTCCGAACGACATAGCCTTGCCGCCGCCGCCCTGCATCTGGCGCATGAAAAACAGCCATACGGCAATCAGCACGATGACCGGCAACCACGAGAACACGAACGAGCCCAGCCACGAGCCCTCTTCCGGCGGCTCGACGTTTACCGTCACCCCGTTTTCAATGAGCCGGCCGGTCAGGCTGTCGTCCTGGCGCGGGGCGTAGGTGAAGAACGGACTGTTATTGCTGGTGAGGCCTTCGATTTTCTGGCCTTTGATGTTCACGGCGGAGATGCCGCCGCTGTCCACTTTGGAGATGAAATCGCTGTATGCTATCTGATTTCTGGGGCTGGACTGCTGGCTTGCCATGGAAAACAGCAATACCATCAGAATGCTTACTCCAGCCAGGATAATGAAGTTTCGGGAAAATTGGTTCAAGATATCCTCCACTTGAGAACTGAATGCTTCAGTTACAACTCAAATAATCGGCTTAACGGTTACGCGCTTTTCGCTGTCGTTTCTTCAACGATCATCATATGCAATTTTTGCAGAAAAAGCTATATCCCTGTGTCCCAATCCGGGCGGGTTTGACGAAAAACAGCGCGCGCCGCCGCCGGTGGGCAACATTGCCAGAGGAGTTGCTTTGGAGTATTCATACCTGAACTGCCGGGGCTGTTTCGGCGCCGGGCCTTTACGGCTGTTTTAAGGAATTGAAACATGACTTATGCGCGTGTGGCTTTGCTCAGCCCGCCTTTTTCAGAACTGACCTACGCCTTGCCGGACTGTCTGGCGGGGGGGGCGTTGCGCCCGGGGCAGCGGGTGGCAGTGCCGCTGGGTTCGGCCGTGCGGGCCGGGGTGTTGCTTGCGTTTTCTGAAACCTCCGATCTGCCGCCCGGGGTAACGGCGCGGGAGTTGATCTGGCCGCTGGAGAACAGGCCGCTTTTATCGGAAGCTTATCTGAAAACCATTGCCGAGCTGGCTTTGCGGCAGGCGGTGAGCGTGGGCCGGGTGTTGGGCGCGGTGCTTCCGGCCGGGTTGAAAAGCTGCGGCGGGTTTGTGCGCTGGTTCAACGGGGCGGAGACCGGGCTGATCAAACTTGTCAGTCTCAAAGGCCGGGAGGCGCGCTGGCTGGCCGGGCTGGGCGAGGCCTGGCGGAAGGGCGAGGCCGTGTTCATTCCCAAGCGGGCGAAACTGGGCGATATTGAGTATGTGCAGGTGTGCAAAGACCCGCCCTGGCCGTTGCGCCCCACTTCCACCCGCCAGATCGAGCTGATGGAGTATTTGTGGGAGCAGGGCGGCAAAACGCGGGCTCAACTGGGCGAAACTTTCGGCGGGGACGTGCATTCCGTGCTGGCGGCTCTTGTGAACAAGGGGTTGATTATTATCGGTCCCCGGCCGGACGATTGTTATATCGGCGCGGAAGCGGCGGGTATGGCGGCCGGGACGGATGCCGCGGATTTTCTTGCGGCCGCGGATCCCGTGGGCGCCGTGGATACCGTAGATACTGTGGATACCGCGGACGCCGCGGAGGAGCGGTTGGAAGCGTTGGTGGAGTCGCTGGCGGCCTGTTCCGACGGTGTTGACGAGGCCCTGTCCGATCCCCTTCCACCCGCCGGTTTGTCGGAAGAGGGAGCGGGCCCCTGTGCGGACGCGCCCCCTGGCGGGGGAAGCGGGCAGGCGTTTCGGCCTGAACGGCCGGAGCCGGGGCGCTTGTTTAACTTGAGCGCGGAGCAGGCGGCGGCGGTTGCGGGCTTGGAAAAAATGCTGGCCTCGGGCGGCGGCGCCCTGCTGCACGGGGTGACCGGCAGCGGGAAAACCGCCGTGTATCTGGAGCTGGCCGCAAAAACGCTGACGGCCGGGCGCAACGTGATTTTGCTTGCCCCGGAAGTGGCCCTTGCCTGTAAACTGGAGAAAGAGGCGCGCAAACATCTGCCCGGAGCGGAAATCCATTTAAGTCACGGCTATCAGTCGTCCGACAAGCGCGAACGCCTGTTCCGTCTGGTGGGGGAAAAGGCCGGGCCGTTTCTGATTTGCGGCACCCGGTCCAGCCTGTTTCTGCCGCTTGCGGATATCGGACTGATAGTCATGGATGAGGAGCACGACGCCTCCTTCAAGCAGGACGAGGGCCTGGCTTATCAGGCAAAGGAAGTGGCCTGGTATCTGTCCCGCCGCGATCAGGGGTTGCTGCTGCTGGGATCGGCAACGCCGGACGTGCGGACTTATTACGCCAGTCTGCCGGAAAGCGCCGGGGGGTTGGGGCAAATGGCCCTGTTCCACCTGCACCACCGTTTGAACCAGGGCGGTTTGCCGGAATTGCGGTTTGTGGATATCGGCAAACAGGGTTCCCAGGACGGGATTATTGCGCCGGAGAGCATGGCCGCTTTGAAAAAGACCCTGAGCGCGGGCCGACAGGCGGTTATTCTGCTCAACCGGCGGGGCTATTCCCCCCTGATTTACTGCCTGGATTGCGGTCAGGTGCTGAAATGCCCGCACTGTGAGGTAGGCATGACCTTCCACAAGGCGCGGGGGCGGCTGCTCTGCCATTATTGCGGTGAATCCCGCCCGTTTCCGCAACCCTGCTCCGGTTGCGGGGGCGCGCACTATCTGCCTATGGGCGAGGGCACGGAAAAGGTGGCGGAGAGCCTGCTCACAGCTTTGCCGCCGGGCACGCGGGTTTTGCGTCTGGATCGGGACACCACCCGCCGTCCCGGCCGGGCGGCGGAAATTCTGGCCGCGTTTGCCCGCGGGGAGGCGGAGGTGCTGGTGGGCACTCAGATGCTGTCCAAAGGGCATCATTTCCCGAAAGTGACTCTGGCCATTGTGGCCGACGCCGATCTGGGGCTGAATCTGCCCGATTATCAGGCGGCGGAGCGGACTTTTCAGTTGATTATGCAGTCGGCGGGCCGGGCCGGGCGGGGGGACGAGCCGGGACAGGTGATTGTGCAAACCCGCGATCCCGGGCATTTTTGCTGGCAGTTCATCAGCAATTCCGATTACCAGGGCTTTTTTGAGCGGGAACTGGCCTTGCGCCGACAGCGGCGCTATCCGCCTTTTGTCCGGTTGGGGCTGATCCGGCTCAGTTATCCGGCGGAGCAGTCGGCCGGGGCGGGCTGGTTGCGGCAGGCCGGGGCGGTTGCGCGGGCGCTGGCGGCTGAAACCGGGGTCAGTGTGCTGGGTCCGGCTCCGGCTCCTCTGGCCGGTTTACGGGGGCAGCGCCGCTATCAGTGCCTGCTCAAGGCGGACAACTGGCTGGCAATCCGCCGCCTATACGCGCAATTGAAGGAGAGCATGGCTGAAAGCGGGCTCGCTCTGAGCCTGGATCTGGACCCGGAAAACATGCTGTGAGCAGGGAGATTAACCGGAGCGAACGTGGCCTCATACGGGCACAGTCGGGAGCGGGCTTACAGCCCGTCCGCTTTACAGCGGGCGCTCCCCGCCGCTAAGCAGTTTGCGGCAGGGGGGTGCTGCAAATCCCTGTAGGGCGATTGCACTTTCAACCCGGATTTGTTCTGCGTCGCACCGCCTGACCCGCCGCGGCCTGACTTGGTGCAAGCTGATTTGTGCGGTCTGATCTGCCGGAAATCAGGCGAGCGCCGCCTGAATGGTTGCGGTAACTGCAGCCAGAGCATTCAGAAAATCGGCGGCGGCAGCCCTGATTTCACTGTCGGGCCGTCCGGTTTTAACCGCAGTTTCCAGCTCAAGCGCGGCCTGTTGCAGCCCCGGGTGCCCGAGACTGCCGGCCAGCCCCTTAAAAGTGTGCGCTTCCCGCTGCAGGGCGGCCAGGTCATTTGCGGCCAGCAGAGCGTCTATCTTTTCAGGCATACCGTTGCCGTACATATCGGAAAACTTCCTGACAATCATCAGATATAAGGACGTCTTTCCGCCCATTGCGGCAAGCGCCGCCGCAGTATCAAACCCTTCAAGTCTGGCAACGATTTCTGTATCTGAACCTGTAGTCATAGGTTGTTCCTTTGTTGTTGGTTACTGATTTAAGCCGGGCGGAAGCGGGATTTGCCGCGACAGGCCGGGGCGGGCGAGAATTGTCTGTAAGGCCGGAACGGCCGCTCCGGGGATATCCGCCGCAACCGCGGCAACCGTTGTGCTGTTTGAGGGAGTGGTTGCGGGGGCGGCCCAAAGGGACGCCCCCGCTCCTGTTCCGTCGTCTGTCATTTCTCCGGCTCAGGCGTTATTGTTCATAAACTCCAGCATGAACCGGGCCAGCGCCTCACAACCGGCTTTGGGCATACCATTGTAGATGGATGCGCGCAAGCCGCCCACTGAGCGGTGCCCTTTCAGGCCGGACATGCCGGCGGCCTGGGCCTGTTTCACGAATTCCGCTTCCAGCTCTTCGTTGGGCAGCCGGAAGGTGATATTCATCAGCGAGCGGGAGTCGGGCGTTGCGTGGCCTTTGTAAAAGTCGGGGTGACTGTCGATGATGTCGTAAATCAACTTGGCCTTAGCCTCGTTGTGCGCAGCCATACCGGCCAGCCCGCCGTTTTTCTTAATCCACTTCAGCACCTTGCCCATGATGTACACAGCGAACACCGGCGGGGTGTTGTACAGCGACTTGTGCTTGGTGAAGGTTTTGTATTGCAGCATGATCGGCAGGGTCGGATCCGGGTCTTCAGCCAACTCGCGGCGCATAATCACCACAGTGAGCCCGGCCGGTCCGATATTCTTCTGGGCGCCCGCGTAAATCAGCCCGTAATCATCGGCTTTGAACGGGTGACTGAGGATATCGGACGACATGTCGGCCACCAGCAGATGTTTGCCGGGATTGAGGTTAAGCGGGGCGATATCGCGCCACTGTGTGCCGAAAATGGTGTTGTTGGTGGTCAGGTGGATATAGACCGGGTTTTCGCTGAGTTGAATCTCTTTCGGTTGCGGCAGCCGGGCGTAGTTACTGTCCTTGCCCGAGGCGGCCACATGGGTATCGCCCACCTTTTTGGCTTCAGCCAGGGCTTTTTCCGACCAGGTTCCGGTGAGGATGTAGTCGGCGGTGCGCCCGGCTTTCAGGAAATTGAGCGGCACCATTGAGAACTGGGTAGTGGCCCCCCCCTGCATGAACAGCACCTGATAGTCGTCGCCGAGACCGAGCAATTCCTTCATATCGGCTTCCGTCTGCTCGTTCACGGCGTCATAGGCCTTGGAGCGGTGGCTCATTTCAATAATGGACATGCCCATCTGTTTGCCGTCGAACGGGTAATCCAGAAACTCGTCGCGCACTTCCTCCAGCACTTCCAGAGGCAGAGTGGCGGGCCCGGCTCCGAAATTAAAAATGCGGCTCATAAGCACTCACCTTATAAGATTATCTGTTTTGCGCCGCTGATGCCGTTGGCGCGTTTGATTTCTTCCATCACCGCTTCCGGCGCCTGCGAGCTGATTTCCAGCACCATGATGTTGGTGCCGCCCACGTCGGTTCTGCCCACCTGCATGGCGGAGATGTTGATGCCCGCCTGACCGAGAATGGAGCCCACCAGACCGATCATGCCGGGCTTGTCTTCATGGGGGCAGAGCAGAATGGCGCCTTTGGGCATGGTGTCCACCCGGTGATTGTCAATGGACACAATCCGGGTTTCCCGGCCGAACAGGGTGCCCGCCACCATGTGTTCTTCCTTGTCGGTGAACAGGCGGACGGTAATCAGGTTGGAGAAACTGCCGGGTGTTTCCTGCTTGGTTTCCAGCACTTCCACGCCGCGGGCCTTGGCCAGACCGGGGGCGTTGACGAAATTGACCGTTTCCTGAAGGATATGGTTGAACACCCCTTTGATTACGCTGGTGGTAAGCATTTTGGTGTCGGTTTTGGCGATATCGCCTTTATATTCCACCACGATCTTTTCCAGACGGCCTTCGGAAATCTGAATCAGGGCGCTGCCCAGGCTGGCGGCCAGCTCAAAATAGGGCCGGATCTGCTGCAGGATGTGCTGGGGCACGGCCGCCATGTTCACGGCGGTGGTTACCGGCTCGCCGTTCAGGGCCGCGACAATGCCGTGGGCCACGTCAACCGCCACTCCGATTTGCGCTTCCACGGTGGAGGCGCCCAGGTGGGGGGTGGTGATGATTTGCGGGCAGGAGAGAATCGGACTGTCGGCGGGCAGGGGCTCGGTGGTGTACACGTCCAGGGCGGCCCCGGCCACAATGCCGTCGGCAATGGCCTGGAGCAGGTCAGGCTCGTTGATCACCCCGCCGCGGGCGCAGTTGATGATGCGCATACCCCGCTTCATCTTGGCGAAGCTTTCCTTGTTGAACATGTTCACGGTTTGCGGGGTTTTGGGCAGGTGCAGGGTGATGAAATCGGCTTCCGCCAGAATTTCGTCAATTTCACAGGCCCGGATGCCCAGGGCGTGCACCGTGTCCATATTAATGAACGGGTCATAGGCCAGCACCTTCATTTCCAGGGCCAGGGCCCGCTTGGCCACTCCGGTACCGATGCGGCCCAGCCCGAAAATGCCCAGGGTTTTGCCGCGCACTTCCACGCCGGTGAATTTGGGGCGCTCCCACTTGCCCTCATGCATGGACTTGTAGGCTTGGGGAATGTTGCGGGCCAGGCCCAGCATCATGGCCACGGTATGCTCGGTGGCGGCCATGGTGTTGCCCTCCGGGGCGTTGAGCACAATAATCCCGCGTTTGGTGGCGTGTTCCACATCGATGTTGTCCACACCCACGCCGGCCCGGCCGATCACTTTGAGGTTTGCGGCCGCGTCCAGCACCTCGGCCGTAACCTTGGTTTCGCTGCGCACAACCAGAGCGTCGTAGTCCGGAATGAGCCCGATCAGCTCTTCCGGCGGCAGTTTGGTTTTCACGTCCACCTCAAAGTGTTCCCGCAGAATGGCGATGCCCTTTTCGGAAACGGGATCGCTGACCAGAATTTTCATGACTTTAACCTCCGGTATAAAGGAGAATGGAATTTTAACCTGAACGTTCCGGCAGTTCATCTCCGGAAAAGAGGTAAAGTAGCTTCTTGGCGCACTTTGTTCAAGTGTTTTTTGCATATTCATTTTCAGTATGGCCGTTGCCCCTGAACCCGGCCGGCCGTTAAAATTTACCGGGAGCTTACGGATATTCCTTCCGTAAACAGGCCGGACGTTCCTCTTGAACCGGCGGCAGGGTGATGATATAGACAATCTCCCGGCAATAGTTTTATCTGCCGGACGGCCGCGCCCGCCGGGCGGTTCGGTTCAATTGAGCGCCTGCAAACGCCGCCGGCAGCGGGAATGGGCGGGAGAACCGCGCTTTCTCCGCGCAATGAACGGCGGCGCAATGCTTGATAATGTTATCACATTTCAGTTTGAACACGCTGTAATCTGAAGGGCAGTTATGCACGATTATGAGTTGCTGGAAATTCTCGCCGTAGGCTTTATGGCGGCGTTGGCGCTGGGCTATCTGGCGCACCGGATAGGACTTTCGCCCATTGTGGGCTATCTGCTGGCCGGTTTTCTGGTTGGGCCGCACACTCCCGGGTTCATTGCCGATCAGGGGCTGGCGCACCAGTTGTCTGAAGCCGGGGTGATTCTGCTGATGTTCGGGGTGGGTCTGCACTTCAATCTGAAGGATTTGCTCGCCGTGAAGGGCGTGGCTGTTCCCGGCGCGGTGGTGCAGTGCACAGTGGCCACCTTGCTGGGGGCGACGGCCGCGCATCTGTTCGGTTTGGGGTTCGGGGCCGGGCTGGTGCTGGGCTTGGGACTTTCCGTGGCCAGCACGGTGGTGCTGCTCCGGGTGCTGCAGGACAACAACAAGCTCGACACAGTGGACGGGCATGTGGCGGTGGGCTGGCTGATTGTGGAAGACATCTTTACGGTGGTGGTGTTGCTGCTGCTGCCCGGTCTGGCCCCGGTGTTGCTGGGGGAAATTCCGGCCGATGCTGAAAGCCTGCTCGCGGCCTTCGGGCTGGCCCTGTTGCGTCTGGCCGCTTTATGGGTGGTGGTGCTGGTGGTGGGCGGAAAGGTGGTGCCGTTTGTGCTCACCCGGATAGTGCGTACCCGCTCGCAGGAGTTGTTCACCCTTACCGTGCTGGTGGCGGCGTTTGCCACAGCCGTGTTCGCCGCCAAGGTGTTCGATGCTTCCATGGCTTTGGGTGCTTTTCTGGGGGGCATGGTGGTGGGTAAGACCAAGCTCAGCCACCAGGCCGGGGCGGACGTGTTGCCCTTGCGCGACGCTTTTGCCGTGCTGTTTTTCGTTTCCGTGGGCATGTTGTTCAGCCCCGGGTTTGTGCTGGAGCAGCCTTGGCTGATCCTGACCTGTCTGGTGATTGTGCTGCTGGCCAAACCGCTTACGGCCCTGCTGGTAGTGTGTTTGCTGGGATATTCCGTGCACACGGCCCTGGTGGTGTCCACGGCTCTGGCCCAGGTGGGTGAATTTTCGTTTATTCTGGCCTCAGCCGCCTACGGGCTGGGGCTGATCCCCGCGGAAATCAACAGCGTCATGGTGGTTTGCGCCATTGTGTCCATCAGCCTGAACCCGGCTTATTTCAAAACCATTGCCTTTTGGGAAAGGCGATTGCGGAAACGGGCGTGGTTGTACCGGCTGCTCAGCGCCCGGGCCGACCGCAAGGCCCTGAAGGCGAATGCGAAAAAGCGCGCGGCCCTGTCGCCTCAAAGCAAATCGCCCAATCTGCCGCACGCCGCCCCGGACGCGCCCGCGGAAACTGCCGTGGTGGTGGGTTACGGGCCGGCGGGCAGAAGCGTGGTCCGGGCCCTGGAGTCGCAAGGGGTTACTCCGGTGGTGGTGGATTTGAATGTGGACACAGTGAACGAGCTCAACGCTCAGGGCAAGGCGGCCGTGTTCGGCGACTCCGCCAAGCGGGAAGTTCTGGAAGCCGCCGGGATAAGTCGGGCGGGCTATATTGTCATCACCGTGCCCATGCTGGAAACCACCGCGGCCACTGCCGCAATGGCCGTTAACCTGAACCCGGACATCAGAATTATGGCCCGAGCCCGCTTTTTGGGCGACGAAGGGATTTTACGGCAAAGCGGGGTGAGCTGTGTGACTTTTGAAGAGGAAGAAGTGGCCAAAGGTCTGAGCAGTGCGCTGTTGCTGGATTTGGAGCAGTGCCGGAACGGAAAGTACGCCCCGGCGCAGGAAGATTAGGCGAGGAACAGGCGGTTTGCGGACGCCCTGCAGGAAGCGCTGGCCAGGCGCGGTTTGTGCGCCGCCGGACGCCTGAGCAGCGCTTTTGCCTTGCTCACCTTTTTCCCGGTTCCGGACGGGTGCGGGCAGTGCGCCCTGCAGGCGGATTGCCCGGCGCGGCGTTCCGCTGCAACACTTTGAAATGGTTGCGGAAAATCGCGGCGCAATCCCCCCTCACACCAGTTTAATATCAATTTCCCGCTCCAGCAGGTAATAGCGGATATTCGCCATCACCGTGTCGTCCGCAATGCCCTGATCCGCCAGAATAATCCGGCCCGGGTTCAGGGCCGCCAGTTGCTCCGCCAGCGCAAGGTCAATGCCCGTTTCCAGGCAGATCAGCAGCA
>CALUZB010000003.1 GCA_944325195.1 uncultured Desulfovibrionaceae bacterium
ACCCGAAGCCGGTGAGCTAACCGTAAGGAGGCAGCCGTCTACGGTAGGGCCGATGATTGGGGTGAAGTCGTAACAAGGTAGCCGTAGGGGAACCTGCGGCTGGATCACCTCCTTTATAAAGTATTAATCCCAACTCGCTATTATAATTGCTGGAAAATCGGGAATGAAGTAAAAGGCTGCTTTGACAGCCTTTTTTGTTTTCAGTGCGAATACCACCAACTCTTCTATCGTTTATTCATTTGTTGCCTCCGGCTACTGCTGTCGATGTCACCTGTACAAACGTGTTCGGTTATGCAAACTCTTAACCTTCTATCGGTGTTGGGCTTACTCAATGAACCGGCAAGTAAGCCGTGAGGTTGATAACCCTGAATAGTTGTTGCTGGTTGAGCAATGTATGGTTTTAAATCGGCAAGTGCCTTCGATAAGCGAAGAACCGCTACCCTTCTCCGGCCTATGACAATTTTGGATTGTAAGTCAATAAGCTTGGACAAGGATGTTAATACGTGCCTGATGCAGCCGTCTTAAATGTGATTGACCAATAGCCATATTTTTATCGACTGTCTGAGCTGGGAAGCGCACACCTACATTGGCTTAAATTTGCTTTGCGCCTGGTTATATTGAGCGGCTGGGGGGCAAGATTTTTTGATTGGACCGCTTGCAGTGCACTGAAACAAGTTGAGTTTAAGGAGATAAGTTCTCCCTATGTTTTTGCTTGTGGGCCGGCCCAAGTGGCCGGAACGCGCACTTTTTGGCCGGCCTTATTGGTAAACAGACAAAAAGCCTGGGTTCTGCCATACAGGTAAAGATCGCGGGTCAGACGCACATCAGCCTGACAGTAGGCGCAAATTTGGCTTACTTTACCCTCTTTCCACCATTTCAGGGCCTGCATACCGTCGGCTGATTTTGAGGCATTCAAAGTGGCTTGGGCCAGATTGTCCAGCGAGACTCGGTATCCCAACTGCTTTTGAATTAACTCCAACATGTCTAATGTGGGGATCTTTTTAAAAAAGCTTTTCCCTTGCGGGGTATAGCGGGAAAGCACATGGAAATCAAATCGCTTCAGATTAAATCCCACCACCATCGGCCCTGAAGCCAGCAGCATAAGCAGGGCCGGCATATCTTCTTCCAGGTAAGATTTGAATTCATCTGTGCGGGAATCGTAAACTACAGCCACACTTACCCGCATTTTGTCTGCTCTGTGCCAGCCCCCCACTTCAGCAGCGGATAATTGTGTTTCCACGTCCAGTACAAGATATTCTTCAGGGTTGAAGCTGTACGTCTGGGGTGACAGGGCTTCTTCCATGATAACGGGCAATACTTCAAAAGGTTTTAAGCCGGAATGACTTGTTTCTTCCAAAGTGATTGGGGGCTGTGCGGGTAAAGGAGATGGCTGATTATGGTTGATTTCCGACATTAGGTCTTCATGCTTTTCAACAGCAAGAGCGGCGTCGGGCTCTCCCCCGGGTTCAGGAAGTAAGCCTTGCCCTTGGCTCCCCACAATTTGCGGTGTGGCCAGGTGGCGGCTCAGGAACAAAGCGCCATGCTTATCAATCGGGCGGTTGCCGGAGCCGCATTTGGGGGAATGTACACAGGATGGGCAACCCAGCTCACAAGGGCAGCCGGAAATAGCTTTATATACTTGATCAAGAAGCTCTTGGGCTTTTTCAAAGGCGGCGCGGGCAAGCCCTGCTCCACCGGGCAGTCCGTCATAAATGAAAACAGCTGGCCGCCCTACCTGGGGGTGCATTGGTGTGGAAATGCCGCCCAAATCGTTGCGATCGCACATTACCAGGAGCGGCAGAATACCGATAGCGGCGTGTTCCAAGGCGTGAATTGAGCCCATGAAATGAATCAGGGCCTCGTTGGTCTTTTGTTGAAGTGCCTCGTCAATAGAGAACCAAAGGCCTTCTGTTTCAAAGACAAAGGCGGGGGCGTCCAGCGCGGTTACCCCTAACAGCCGCCCGGAACGGGTGCAGCGGCGTTCATAGCCGGTGATTTGCTCGGTAACCCGGAGACGTCCGAAATAAACCGGACAGCCATGCAGGCGTTTTTGCGCTTTTACTTCAAGAATTGAAGTTTCCTTTTCCGAGCGCACCCGCGTATAATATGAAGTTTTTGCCGGGAAGGCGTAAATGGTATGAGTCGGCTCATCAATATGCTCAATCTGGTAGGTTTTACCGGCATGAATATAAACCGCGCCGGGGTGGGCCTCATGCCAGGCCCGCATGCCGTCTATACTTCCAATGATATTTCCTTGTCGATCCACGATCGTGTGGGTGGTCCCGGCTCCCCGCAGATCTACATAACGCTGAGGCTGCTTGCGGCTGGAGTAGTACAGTCTGCCGCACTCGGAGCGCAGCAGCTCTCCGCTTTTGACCAGTTCTTCTGCTATGGATTTTGCGGGGCCGAACCAAGGCTCATCTTCACGAATAGGCAGTTCAGCAGCGGCGCAGGGTAAATGGCGCCCCAGTATTACCGGGTTTGTCGGATTCAGCACAGCCTGCTCAGGCGGACGATTGAAAAAATCTTCCGGCTCCCGGATAAAGTGCTGGTCAAGGGCATCTTCCTGAGCCACAAACAGTACAGCGCTTTCCTGACCCTGGCGACCAACCCGTCCGCCGCGTTGCATAAATGACATGACTGTGCCGGGGTATCCCACAAGGATACATAAATCCAGACCTCCAATGTCAATGCCCAATTCCAGTGCGGAGGTGGTGATGACTGCCAGGAGTTCACTTTGCTCCATACGCCTTTCGATAAGACGACGTTCTTCCGGCAGAAAACCGGCTCTATATGCGGAAATGCGATCGGTGTACGGCCCTGCTTTTTCTTTAACCCACATGCTGATCAACTCAGTCATGCGACGGGACTGGCAATAGACAATTGTACGCAATTCGCGGGCTAAAGCAGACTGAAGTAGTTTGATTGCAGTTGTGGCCGGACTGGTTTCCGGATTTAAGAAGACAAAATGGCGTTTCCCCTGGGGAGCGCCGCTGTTGGTAACCAGCTCACAACTTAAGCCTGTAAGATTTTCTGCTAATTCCGCCGGGTTGCCTATGGTGGCGGAGCACATCACAAATGTCGGCTCACTTCCGTAATGTTTGCAGATTCGGCGCAAACGGGTAAACAGCTGGGCCATATGCGAGCCCAGTAAACCGCGGTAGGTGTGCACTTCATCTACAACAACAAAGTCTAGCCCCGCCCAGAACTCCCCCCAGTTCTCATGGAAAGGCAGAAGCGCGAGGTGGAGCATTTCAGGGTTGGTAAACAGCACCTGGGGCGGATTATTCCGGATTTTCCGGCGGAAGTGGCTGCTGGTATCTCCATCGTAAATGGCCGTTTTTATTTGGGCGGCCTCAGGCCAGTGTGCGGTTAGACGTTCCAGGGCGAGCTTCTGGTCTTGGGCCAGGGCCTTGAGTGGGAACAGATATAACGCCTTAGTATCCGGATTGGCCAGGCAGCGTTCCAAAACAGGCAGATTATAAATTAACGATTTGCCGCTGGCAGTGGGGGTTGCGGCTAAAACATGGCGTCCGGACCGGATGAGGTCACATGCTTTGCTTTGGTGGGAATAAAGTTGATCAATGCCCTGCCGCCGCAGCACATCAAGAACAGCTTTCGGCCAAGGGCGTAAATTTTTGCCGTAAGCAGCGGATTTCTCAGGGATTACTCTGTGGTGGGCTATTTCCGCAGGTAAAGAATCCGTCGCAAGCAGGGCGGAGATGTAATCGGATACAGAATTGCTCATCTGCCTATTATAGTTGGCATATTTGGTTCAGGCAATCGGAGTAGTCTATATCAATGATGCTATAAAGTTGTTTACACAGGTAAACGAGCGGTTTCGGCCGGAATTTGCCTGTATTGGTTGTTGACAGACTGGAAGAAACTACCTGTCAAATCCGAACTTGCTGACTTTTGGGCAAGCATGTTGTTTTAATTAAGGGTGTTAACATGAAAACAAAGCAGGTCCATCATAGAATGGAGTTACTTTCCGGGTATGCTCAATAAAACCGCTGAAACCACTAGACCGGCCCCTATCCAGCCCAGAGGCGGGAAGAGTTCCCCCCACCAGATGAAAGCAAAAAATGCAGCGATGAACGGTTCAATTGTAGTCAGCACAGCCACTCTGGTTACAGCTAAACGTTTCAGACCTTCGCCGTAAGCCCAGTAACCGGCCCAACCGGTCAGAAAACCCAGAGCGAGCATTGGCAACCATGCATTCAACATTGATTTTGTTTGAATTTCAAAATCGATGAACGGGAGCATAAACAGAGCGCCGGCTGGAAGAATATGCATGTATAAGGTCGCCGGCGAAACATTCCGCAGATACTTTTTGCCGAACCAGAAATGCAGTGAGAAAAAAAATCCGGCTGCAAGGGCCGCGATTATGCCGGTTGCAGTGGCTCCAGCCGCTAATCCGCCACCAGACAGGCTCACAAAGGCCGCGCCAGAAACAGCAAGTGCTATACTCAGCGCCTTGATCCAGGTAATGCTTTCGCCGAAGAACAACCTTGCCCACAGCGCCACCCATACCGGCGAGGTATATTGCAAAACCGAAGTCATGGCTGCTCCGGCCTGCTGCACTCCCAACTGATAGGAGTAAAACAGTCCTACAACTCCTGGTATTCCAAACAGAATAAAGATTATTCTGTGGCGTGGGTCAAGGTGCCATTGTCCGGTAAGCAGTGCTTGACAGATAAAGAAGATTCCGCCTAAAAAAGCGCGCCAGAAAGCCACTTCCATTGGCTTCAGGCCCTCAGCAAGTCCGAACCGGGCCAATGGGCCAATCAACCCCCAGCAGGTGACGGCCAGAAGCAGCATCAGATAACCCGTCAGACGGGTTTTCAGTTGTTGTTGCGGCAGTAAGGTTGACATTGCATTTTCCGGCGTAGCTTAAACTTATATGAATAACTGTCCTGAAAAATATCTCTGCTGATTAACGTTCTGAATTTCCGAACAGGTGTGTAAATCAGATAATGAAGCGCTTATACTATTTCCCTTGGTTTTAAAATAGTTAAACGAAAATAATTAGCCTTGTTTGTAGAGAAAGCCGGAATAACTTACCGGAAAAAAGTCCAGAGCATTTTAACTTACCATTAAAATGCTCTGGAGCGCGCGAGTGTGATTAGTTGCCGTACGCTGGGCCATACGTTCTGTTGCCTGAGCACATAAAGGTCTATACCTCGCTTTTGGTTCCAGACGCATCTGAAGGCAGGGGATTATTTCATGCGTCGGCCGCAGCTTAAGAGCAGAGTCTGCTTTGGAATTGTGCCCGGTTTCAAGCTGACTTGCTTGAGTCAGAATGGGTCCGGATCATCTCGATTTTAAAGTAAGCACGGTTACCGCTCCGAAAATAAGCGCCATGCCGGTCCAGTGCAGGGCTCCGAGTTGTTCGCCCAGTAGGAAAACGCCCCAGCAGGCAGCCATAATTGCTTCCGACAGATTTATTGTGGCGCAGGTGGAGGCAGGAGTGGTCTTCAGGCCGGCCATATAAGTGGTATAGCCCAGGGCAGTGGCGATCAGACCCAGGTGGAGAGCCACCAGCACTCCCGGCAAGCTGAACAGCCATTTCATCGGATAAATGAAAAACACCGGGCTTACCAGAACTGCCCCAATTGCGAACAAAACCATAATTACCGCTGCCGGATCGTTATTGGCCACTACTTTTTTCCCGAATACCGCATAAAAGCCATAACCTGTAGCGGCAAAACAGGCGAGCAGAAGTCCGATCGGGTTGGCCTGCATGTCTGGAGTGATGGAAAGCAGTACTAATCCGGCTACTGCTGTAATCGTTGCGACATACCAGATTGCAGAGGGTCTTTCCTTAAGAAAGATTATCCCTAAAATACCGGTGGCAACGGGGATGAAACCGCAGGCCACAACCGCGCTTACGGCGACACCGGTGGCTTTGGCGGCTGCAAAGAAAAACATCTGATAGCCCAAGATGCCCAGAGCGGAAATCAGGGTAACTGTTTTCGGCCAGGTGGAAAGGTCCGGCAACCTTCTGGTGAAGAAACACCAGAACAGCAGGGCGATAAACCCAAGCAGTAAGCGCAACCCGCCGATTACTTGCGGGGTTGCCCCTTCCGGAGCAAGGGCCTGGGTCGTGCCGGTGGTGCTGAAGCACAATGAAGCAATCAGAATAAAAATCGGCCCCTGATATTTAGCCCAAATTCCATGTCTCATATTACTTCCTTATCTTTTATCCGGGCTGCCCCTTATGTCGTCGATTAACGCCGTTTGTGGGCAGATACCCTGAAAACTAGAGAGACAATTCCAAAGCTGCGTCGCCTTCAATCTGCTGCTGGAGTGAGGGGACACTGTGCTTCCGGCACAGCTTAACGCCTCATACCGGCCCCCTCTTCACAGTCAGAGCATTCCGGTCATACCACCGGCCCGGAACTGTCTGAAAGTATCCGGGCAGCCGTAACAAACATTCCGGTCCGGCCGGGGAGTTTCCGGCTTTTGCCTTCTTTTCCGCCTTTCCCAGGCAAGACCGCTTAAAATTCCATTGGCCGGAGGCGCGGTTGCCCGGCGCCTCCAACCATAGTCAGGGGTGTTTATTGATTGGGGAAATAATCTTCACACTTGCCTTCGCGATAGACGTCCAGGGTGGTGCAGTGCAGCATACCGCCGAACTTATAAACCTTTTCGTAGGCAACCGGGATTACTTCCACGCCAAGTTTGTTCAACTGTTCCATATATGCGTGTTCCTTGTCGCTCACGCAAATTTCTTTCGGGCTGAGCGAGAACGTGTTCATGGAGATCCAGTTGGGCCCTTGAACACCCTTGCCCTGCGGGGTGGCGGAAAGGGTAAAGGTTTCGTCCCATTGATATTCCGGGTCAACAGCGGGCACGATTTCCCAGTCATTCTTCTTGAACAGATCAACAAGTTTGGGATCCATGATACGTTTTTTATTGGAAACAACCATCAAACCGGGACGCAACATGTTCACAACCACGTCAATATGCCAGGGGCGGTAGTATCCGGCAGACGACGAATCCATTTGCATTACATGCAGGCGGAAGCCGCGGGTGGTGAGATAGCGGCGCAGCCATTCCATGCCGGAGCGGTTGGTAACAGCGGATGCCTGCCAGAAGATGTCCTTACCGGCGCGGCAAGCGTCGGCGGCGTCCCAAAGCGGTTCTTTTTCAGTCAGATGATAGTCCCAATTCAACATCTTTTCTTTTTTGGTTTCTTCATCCCAAACATAGGCATAATCCCAGTAGTAACCGAACTTGAAGCTTTCATCGGAAAGCCAAGGCCGGGGGGCGGCGGTCCAGAGGAAATCGGGATCTTCTTTAAACCATTTTTCCACCAGAGGACGCAGCCCGAGGTATTCATAGTAACGGGAACGGCGGGAGCCGGGCGCTTCCATAATCTCATTGCCCAAGGGCAGATAGAGGTCACGGGGGTTGTTCCAGCCGTGTTGGTTTATCTGGGTCCAGTCGGGGTGAACAATCGGCCGTTCATTCTGCAATGAGGGGTGAATGGTGATGCGGTCAATATGTTCCACGCCGCGGCTTTGCATGATTTTAATGAATTCGTCCATCTGTTCGTTGGCTTCATCAATATATTCCTGGGGATAGGCTTTCCAGTATCCCAGCGGCACACCGCCGTCGGCCATGTTATACATCCAGTCCGGACCGGGAGCGGTTACGTTGGTACCTTCCGGGCGGCCTACAACCACTCTTTTCAGCGGATCCCATTCGTTCCAGCAATTTACAATCTTAGCCATGATTTCCTCCTCATATTTGTATGTTGAGAATTAAAACGTTTTCGGTCACCCCTCGTCGGGGGAATTATTGGAACTCTTAAATAAACGTTAACAAAGCCTACTCGGCGATATAGGCGTTCGCCTTCTTGCCGTTCGCGAACACGGGATCGCCGTCGGAGTCGTAATGGAACCCGTATTCATTGGATGGGCAGGATTTTTGCGTGAGCAGGCTCACGATGACCGTAACCACGAAAGCTGCAAGTGGGGCGACCAACGACCACACGTACCAGTCACCGGCGTAGGCAATGCTCTTCAGGCTGAAGCCGTTCATCACCCCGGCGCCGATTATTCGGGTGAAGAAACCCGCTATAATACCGGCGATGGCGCCGTATTGGTTGGCTTTTCTCCAATAAAGGCCAAGGGTCATGGCGGCGAACAGGCTGGCCATGATCAGGTCAAAGCCCAAGGCTATAAGCAGATAAACCATTTCCAGCTCCAGAGCCAGATACAAACCCAGAATGGCGAAAAGCACAACGCAGACGCGGCTTACCAGCACCAGCTCCTTATCGCTGGTTTGGGGGCGGAGCACATCCTTATAAATGTTTTTGCTGATCATGCCGCTCATGGCTAAGAGGGCCGATGAGGCCGCGCCCATAACCGCACTGAGCGCGGCGCCTACAAACAGAATAACCAAGGGGAGCGGAAGTAGCAGTTTGACCAGCACCGGCACGATCAGTTCGGGATCGCCTTCCAGAGCCGCTTCCGGAATGATTTCGGTATGCACCAGCTTCCAGCCGGCAAAAGCTAGCGCAATCATAAACAGGGAGAGGATAATTTTAATCGTCGCGGCCACCAAGGCGGAGTTACGGGCGACGGAAGCAGTTTTCGCAGCAAAGGCGCGCTGCATCAGGTCCGGGCTTACAATGGAGCCGATGCCGATCAGACACCACGAAGCAAACCAGGCTACCCAGACCCTTGGCTCGGAAATCTGTGGGAAAACGTGCTCGTGACTTTCGGGAACCGCAGCCAGCACCATGTCGAGCCCCCCCGCCAGGTTTAGGGCGACCGGGGTGAGGATAACCACGCCCAGGGAGACCAGGGTCACCTGAATCGCATCGGTGGCCATAACTGCCCATAAGCCCCCCAGTGAGGTGTACACGGCGATGATGGCAAGGCCGATGAAAGCGGACACATGTGTGCTCCAGCCCAAAAACGCCTCGCAGACCTTGGCGAATACCAGAATCTGCACCCCGATCCAGAAGACGAAGGTGAGAATGGTAACCATACTCACGATAAACCCGGTGGTCTTGCCGAAGCGCAGGTAGAAATAATCGCCCAAGGACAAAAGCTTCAGCTTCCACATTTTGGGCATGTAAAAGATACCCGCCAGTATCAGACAGAAAATGCCGCCCAAAACGGAGGATGCTCCCCATAATTTATTGTCGTCCCAAACCCCGGTGCTGTATATGAGCCCGGGCAGGGCAAGCACCAGTGAGCCGCCCAGGAAACAGGCGGTCAGCGCCGGCGCGTTGAACAACAGAGAGAACTGACGCCCGGCCACCAGATATCCTTCCGCAGTGCTGGCTTTTTTGCGCACTAGATAACCCACCAGGACCATACAGGCGAAATAGATTATTACACCTATGTACAGGGCCGTAGTGTTTAATTGATTTGCATGCTCCATAACTACCTCCTATCTCCTATTGGTTGCAACACCCCTCTGATTATTTAGCTATTCCTGTAATATTGAAAAAACAGGTAGTTTACGGTAAACAAATCTGTTACATTGTTTGTAACAGTTATTTTTTATACTTATTAGTGTTATAATTACTTAGGGGGTAGCGGAAAGCTCGTGCCTGGGATTGTTGAGACAGGGAGATAAGAAGGCTGTGAAAACAGTTTTCTGAAGGAGTAAGGGGGCAATGCAAGAGGTCAGCACTGAGGTCATTAGAAGGCAGCTTGAAGTTATTTTGGAGAGCAGTGATTTTTCAGCATCCAACAGATTTCGCCAATTTCTGAAATTTGTAGTGGAAGAAACTCTGGCTGGCCGGGAAAAGGAATTAAAGGCTTACACCATTGCTACCCAGGTGTTCGGCAGGGATAAGAATTTTGATCCTTTGCTTGATCCTGTTGTTCGGGTAGAAGCGGCAAAGCTCAGAAATAAACTGGAACAGTTTTATTTACGGCGTAAAGGTCAGGGAAAAGACGACGTTTATATCGCCATTCCCAAAGGTTCCTATGTTCCTGTTTTTGAGCGAATGGTAGAGTCGATGTCTAAAACAACAAACCTTGCTTCGCCGGAACTTGCCGAGGAAATACCTGTTTGCGTTTCTGTAACTGACTCCGGGCAAAACGAGAGCCTTGTGAAAGAAAGCGAGATGCTTATTGAAACAGCGGAGGAAACAGTAAATTATATCGGCAAAACCGAGCCAGCCCCATCTGTTGACAATGAGAGCCGTCAGCGCGGAGCGGAGTTGTCCGTTGTGATATTGCCTTTTTCCAATATCAGTTCATCCGGGGAGATTGACCACTTGCTCAGCGGTCTTGCTGAAGAGCTGGCCATTGCCCTGACCAAGTTTGAAGATCTCAAAGTAATCAGCGCCCACGCCATCTCAGCCGACCATGCCGCGAATCCGGATCAGAGCGCCCTGGCCAGTTCCCTTGGGGCAAGGTTTGCTGTTTCTGGGAGCGCCCAGTTGGATGCGAATATTCTTCGGGTGCGGGTTAAGCTGGTGGATATCATCATGCACACAACCCTGTGGGCAGAAAAGTTTGACGAGCCATATACCGCGACCGGTTTGTTTGAAATCATTGATACCACGGCAACTCAGGTGGCCGCGCAGATAGGCGACAGTTTCGGCTACATCAAGCGCACTTTATTCAGGGAAATTCCTTCCCAGCGCACGGGAAGCATTAAAGCCTTTGAGGGTATTTTGTATTATCATCACTGGGCTGCCAATCTTTCTGAAGGCCGTCTCATCAATGCCAAGGAAGCTTTAGACAAAGCTGTAGAAGCCGACCCGCGCTATTGTCTGGCTTATGCTATGTTGGCCGATATTTACGCCGTACATCATCAGTGGGCATATGATCTCTTTCCCAATGATCTGGAAACAGCGCGCAAGCTGGCCCGGCGGGCGATAGAGCTGGACGCGCACTGCCAGTATGCACAGTGGAGCAACGCCTATGTATGCTATCTTTCCCGCGACAAAGACCAGTTTATGCATCTGGCCCGGTTGGCGGTAAGCCTGAACCCGGCGGATACAAACATAATCGCCGCCGCCGGGCAGAAACTCGCCATGTGCGGTAATTGGGAAGAGGGGCTTGAGCTTATTCGGAAGGCTGAACAGCTTAATCCGTTTTTACCCTCATGGTTCCACACCGCTACATTTACTTACTGTTTGCATAAAGGGTCTTTGGAAGGAGCGCTTCAGGAAGCCAAGCGGATTCTTGCGCCTCGCATTGCCGGTCCATTGTTTTCCGCCGCGGTGCTTGGGGTAATGGGACATAAGGAGAAGGCCGCTGCAGAGGTGCAGGAAGTTTTAAGTATAGCGCCGGATTTCTCCGACAGGTATAAGGAGCTGTTAAACCGAATATTCTTTCAGGATTCAATAATCAAATTGTTGACAGAAGGCTTGGAGAACGCCGGACTTTAGAGCAGAGCAGCTTTTAAATTGTATCCTTTTAAAATTTGAAAACGCATTGTTGCAGAAGTTTTCCGGTGTAAATAAACGGCGTTGGGTCTTGAGCGGGGTTTGTTCTGAAGGTTCCAGGGCATTTTGACTTAAAGTCAAAATGCCCTGGTTGTTTGCAATCACTGCGTGTCAGGAAGACTTTTCCCTGGAGCGGATAGCGTGCTGTGCGGCCGCCAAGCAGGCAATGGGCACCCTGAACGGCGAGCACGATACATAGTCCATACCGGCGTCACAACAAAAATGGATTGTGCGCGGGTCGCCGCCGTGTTCACCGCAAATGCCTACCTTTAAATTCGGAACCACCGAGCGGCCGTTGGCAATGCCGATTTTTACCAACTGCCCAACGCCGTCTTCATCCAGGTTGACGAAGGGATCGCGGCTCCAGATATTTTCCGCCAGATAGGTGGGAATAAACTTAGCGTCGTCTCTGGAAAGCCCATAGGTGAATTGGGTCAGGTCGTTGGTTCCGAACGAGAAGAATTCGGCTCCGGCTTCAGCTATCCGGTTGGCGGTAAGGGCAGCGCGGGGCAATTCAATCATTGTGCCCACCCGATATTTAATCTTCACACCCTCTTTGGCCATAACCTCTTTCGCCACTTGATCAACCACTGCTTTTTGTTCCTTGAATTCGCGCTCATGACCAATCAGCGGGATCATGATTTCCGGCATGACTTTGATTTTTTCTTTGATTGCTCTGGCTGCGGCCTCAAAAACGGCCCGGGCCTGCATGGCAGTGATTTCCGGGAATTGAATGCCCAAGCGGCAACCACGCAAGCCCAACATGGGGTTGGCCTCGTGCAACTCCGCAAGCTTGGCTTTAATAGACTCTACGCTATGCCCGATTTTAGCGGCAAGATCCTCTATCTCCTTTTCCGTTTTTACCAGGAACTCGTGCAATGGCGGGTCAAGAGTTCTGATGGTTACCGGCATTCCGTCCATAACTTTGAAGATGCGGTAAAAGTCTTCCCGCTGCATGGGCAGCAGTTTGTCCAAGGCCGCCTTTCTGCCGGCTTCATCTGAAGCCAGAATCATCTCCCGCACCGAAGTAATCCGATCTTCTTCAAAGAACATATGCTCAGTGCGGCAGAGCCCGATGCCTTCCGCTCCGAAATCGCGCGCTACCTGGGCGTCGCGGGGTGTGTCGGCATTGGTGCGCACTCCCACGGTTTTGGCTTTCTGTACCCACTTCATGAATTTGGCGAAATCACCGGTCAGTTTGGTATCAATGGTTTCAAGCCGCCCTTTCATAATGCAGCCGGTGCTTCCGTCCAGAGAAATCCAGTCGCCTTTATTTACTGTATAGCCGGATTTGGTGGTGAATTTTTCGTTGGCGTAATCTACATAAATATCAGATGCCCCGACTACGCAGGTTTTGCCCATGCCGCGGCCAACCACAGCCGCGTGACTGGTCATACCCCCGCGGGCAGTGAGAATGCCCTGTGCAGCGTGCATACCTTTAATATCTTCCGGGCTGGTTTCCAGGCGCACCAGAATGACCTGTTCGCCTTTTGCGGCCAGCTCTTCCGCTTCAGAGGCGGCAAACACCACTTGCCCCACGGCCGCTCCCGGCGAGGCCGGCAACCCTTGAGCCAGGACTTCGCGGGTGGCTTTGGGGTCGAAGGTCGGCAATAAAAGCTGGTTCAATTGTTCCGGCAGTAAACGGAGCAGGGCTTCGTCCGGGGTAATCTTCTTTTCTTTCACCAGATCCACCGCTATTTTCAAGGCCGCTTTTGCCGTGCGCTTGCCTGCGCGACATTGCAGGATCCAAAGTTTACCCTGCTGAATGGTGAACTCCAGGTCCTGCATGTCGCGGTAGTGGTTCTCCAGAAGAATTCTTGTTTTGTCTAACTGCTTATACTGTTCGGGCATGATATCGGAAAGGGTTTTCAGACCGGCAGGAACCGGAAGCACCTTGTTGATGGGGCTGGGGGTGCGGATACCGGCTACTACATCTTCCCCTTGCGCGTTGGTCAGGTATTCGCCGTAGAAATAGTTTTCACCGGTTGCGGGGTCGCGTGAAAACGCTACCCCGGTTGCAGAGTCGTCGCCCATATTCCCGAAAACCATAGCCTGTACGTTTACCGCGGTTCCCCAATCGGAGGGCAAGTCGTTAATTTTGCGGTAAGCTACTGCACGTGGAGTCATCCACGATTCAAACACAGCTCCGATAGCGCCCCACAGTTGTTCCATCGGGTCTTCCGGAAATTCGAGTTTGAGTTCTTGTTTAATCAGATTTTTAAAGTCATGCGCCAGATTTTTCAGGTCGTCGGCGGTCATATCAGCATCGTCGCTATAGCCCTTTTTCTGTTTTAAGTCGGCGATCATGATTTCAAAAGGATCTTCAGCTTTTTCCTGTGCCGCCTTAATGCCCATAACCACATCGCCGTACATGGCGATGAAGCGGCGATAGGAGTCGTAAACAAAGCGGGGGTTGTTGGTTTTGGCGAGCAGGGCCTGAACTGTTTTTTCATTTAATCCGATATTCAGCACTGTGTCCATCATCCCAGGCATTGATGCACGCGCGCCCGAACGACAAGAAAGCAGTAAAGGGTTTTGGGGATCACCGAATTTAGCCCCCATTTCTTTCTCCACCTTTTTCAGGGCGGCGGCCACTTCCTTTTTCAAACCGGACGGGTACTTTTTATTGTTATTATAAAAGGCAGTGCAAACCTCAGTGGTAATGGTAAACCCAGACGGAACAGGAAGGCCGATTTTTGCCATTTCCGCAAGGTTGGCTCCCTTGCCGCCAAGCAGTTCCTTCATATTTCCGTTGCCGTCAGCTTGTTCTGCTCCGAATGAATAAACGTATTTGTTCGCTTTGACTGCAGATGCCATTCCAAACCCCACAATGTTTAAATTATTTTCTGCTTTGCATTGCCAAATGGCGGCAGGATAAGCTACCTGACCGCAACATAACCAAAAAGGTCTAATTACTCAAGCGTTCAGGCGGGAAAACCGATGTCGGCCTGCTTAGGTACGAAGCAGTTTTGATTAATGATGGAGAGACCTAAAGTAAAACCTAATTCGGACGAGAGATTGTGATAAGAACAGCATAAAACATGAACGGCCAAACCAAGCCGGACAGAATGGTTGCAGGGAGACTGGTTGCACGATAATTGCAATAGGTTGGAACAGTCCGGGTAACCGGCATATTTTTCTGGAGCACAATATGGATTTAAATGGAATTACCAGCGGCTTGGCTCAAGAGCTTGGTTACTCGGAAAGCGACCTGACCAAGGCTTTGTCGGAACGTACGGACAAATACCAGAAGTTGTTGGAGCAGGCCGAGCAGACTGTGGCGGCTACGGAGCTTGGCAAAACGGTAAAGTTGAATGAAACAATCAATTTGCCGGCAGTAGGCTGCTCTTTAGGGAATATTGATATCGGTACGGCCTTGCGCTCCCTGGCTAAAAGCGACCCTGAGAGTTACGATTCAGCGGTTAAAAATTTAACCAGCGGTGATGTCTCTAAATTTATGAGCGCTTTGAAAAAAATAACCAGCCAAACCGAAACTACGTTGAAAACAGAGCTGAACAAACTTAACCAGGGAAGCGCTTCAAGATTCGTAAACAGCTTAAGCCAGTTGGCTGTGCCTTCTTCAGAGGCGGATATGTCGGAAGAAGAAGCGGAAGCTGCTTCGACAAGCCGTTTGGATAACCTTACAGCAGTGGTTGCTTCTGTAACCGGACTGGATGAGGCGGCCATCGCCCGAACTATTCGAGGCATTCAGATTTATGTTTAGTTGAATAAGCTGCCGGCCTGCAGGCTGGCTTTTTTATCAGGCATATATAGAATATTCTATATAAGTGTAATGGCTTATAATTACATTTTTGAGGCGGATATATCATCAGTTGCTAAGTATATTGTTAACCCGTTTTAAAAACAGAAGATTTGTCGCCTTGATGGGAGTGCTCATAGAGATAATATTTTATAGGTTAATATATAAAATGAATACGATAAGATGATATGATCGGTAAGCTTAAATACAATCAGTCGATGCAATAAGCGCAGCTTCGGGCCTGCTTCATCAGATCCTTTAAATTGTACAGTTCTACTGTTAGGAGGGCGCTGCCTTAGTACCCGGCGAGTGCTTGAAGTCTGGTTAGCGGTTTGCCAGCCAGGTATTCGGATTGATTGCTTTTTGGTGGTAACGCAGCTCGAAGTAAGTGCCGGTGCCCTTGGCCGGGGGGTAGTAGCCGGCACTGCCAAGGGTTTGCCCCTGTTTTACAACTTGTCCTATTTTCAAATTGCTTTCATTCAGGTAAGCATACACGGTATAATAGTCTTTGTCGTGCATCAGCACCACTACCCTACCCATTCCCCGCAAAATATCGTTATGCACGACCTTGCCCCAGGAAACAGCTTTCACCACATCTCCATCGTTTAACGCCAACCCTATTCCATTTACCGGCGGAGTTGCCGTCGGGGCAAATTTTGCCACCAATCGGCCTGACGCCGGCCAAGGCATTTTCCCTTTGCCCCCGCCAACGGGTTTTTCAATTTCTCCTTTAGGTTTACTGGCTTTTTCCAAACGGATATTCAGGCTCTGAATAGTGGCCAGCACATCTTTTACCTGTGCTTCGGCATCTTTTTTATCTTTACGCACGGCTGAAAGTTCGCGTTGAAAACGCAGTTTGTCTTCAAGCAATCTGTCTTTGTCTTGGTTTATCAGCTCGATTTGTTCTCTAAGCTGCAATGCCAGACTTTCCCGGCGCGAAATTGAATCGGATATAGCCGACTCCTGGGTTCTGAGTTCTTCCTTGTGTTCGGCTATTTTGCGCATGATTTCCACTGTCCACAGATAATCGCGTTCAGCCTCGGCCCAAGCCATACCGTCACGCGCACCGAAACTTTCCTGATCAACGTACACCGGCCAGAGGAAGCGAACCAGTTCAGCCAGACCGGCCTCAGTTTTCGCCCTGCTGGCAAGCAAATCCTCGTACTGTCTCTGATTGAGCCCTTGCGCGGATTCCAGTTTGAAAAGTTCTTTTTCCTGGGCATCTATTCTGGCTTGCAGCTTTGCAATGCCGTCTTCCGCTTTAGCCAGCTCTGCGTTTAATGAGCGTTCTTTTTCAGTTAATTTAGATACGTTTGCCTGGCTTTGTTTTGCTCGTCCTTTTTCTTCTTCCAGGGCCCGCTTGATTTCTTCCGGTGTTTGCGGTTTTTTTTGTGCAAAGGCGCTATTCTGGGTTGTAAGCAGGCAAAAACAAATAAATATAGCTGTTAAATAAATGAACGGCGTGCGACAGATGGTGAAGAGGGAAAGATGCCTGATATCTGGTTTATTCATAGAAATCCTGGTCCAGAAAAGGCCGTAGGGGACAGTTCAGGCAATCTGGCTTATGGCGTTTACACCACTTTTTGGCAACGGATACGATGTATGCATGGTATTCACGGAACATTTTCACATCTTCCGGCAGTGCATCTGTAAACAGGCTCTGCAGCTCATGGTAATCAATTTCCTGTGGAGCCATGCCATGTCGCGAGAAGATGCGCCTGGTGTATTCATCCACCACAAAAACAGGGCGGTGCAAGGCGTACAGCAAGATTGCGTCGGCTGTTTCCGGGCCCACTCCTTTTATATTGAGCAATTCTTGACGCAGTTCATCGGTGTCGCAATTGGAGAGCAGTTCGATATTCCCCGCACAGCTCTCATTCAGCCAGGCAAGCAGAGCCTTCAGGCGCAAGGCTTTTACCCGGAAAAAACCGGCCGGGCGGATTAATTCGGCAAGTTCAGCCAAATCCAGAGTTTGCAAGGCGGCGAAAGTAAGAAGGTTTTTAGTTTTAAGATTGACAATAGCCTTCTCTACATTGGTCCAGGCTGTGTTCTGGGTAAGAACGGCTCCCAGCATCACTTCCAGCGGCGTGTCTGCCGGCCACCAGCCGCTGTCGCCGAAAACCTGTTGCAATGTTTGGTAAATTGCTGTTAATGCGGCTTTTCTGCTCACATCGACATCCTGAATATAAACTAGAGAGCCGTATTATCGAGCTTTTTCCGAGTTCTTGCAATAGTAAAGCTGATGTTTCGGCTGTGGGCTTCCGGCAACGGGAGAGCCGATAATCGGGTTACCATACCAGAGCTGTCCATTCATCTTTCTGATAATGCTTTGCTTTGCCCAGCCCTTGCTCCATGAAAGCCGCTTCAACCCGTTCTGCCTGTGAGGTCAGAATGCCTGAAAGCACAAGGTTGGCAGTGGGGTTAAGCAGGTCTGTCAGAGCTTTTGCCATGTTTATCAGCGGTTCGGCCAGAATATTGGCCATAATGCAGTCAAAAAATTCGCCTTGCAGCAATTCAATGCTGCCCAGGCGAATGTCGATGGCGGCTTTTGTCCGGTTGACGTCGCGGTTATACACCGCGTTTTCCACGGCCAGGGGGTCAATATCGCAGGCAATTCCCCACATGCCGATTTTAGCGCAGGCTATGGCAAGAATACCTGAACCGGTTCCCACATCCAGAAATCGGCTGCCCGGGCAGATCGAACCGCGCTCTGCAAGGTCGGAAACAGCTTCAAGGCACAGCGCGGTTGAGGCGTGGTGACCTGTGCCGAAAGCCATGCGCGGGTCAATGATTATGGGAGTGACGCCTTTGTTTGCATTTTCCAGAGCTTCTTTCATCCAGGGCGCAACTACGATAAATCTATCTCGAATCGGTACAGGTGTAAAAAACTCCCGCCAAGCCGATGTCCAATCTTTAGCTTCCACTTCTGAGCGGTTGATTGTAAGTCCTGGAAACCATGCTTCAACCTCTGCAATGAATTTTTCCACTAAAAGCGGCGTGTCGAAATGTGCACGGAACAAGGTGAAACCCTCTGGTTGTTCAATCTCCTCCCAGCCACAGGAGAGTTTCAAGCCGAGAAAACCGGTCATCCGTTCGCTGTTTTCAGGAGAAACAAGCATATCAATGCGTATTAAGCCTTGCATTTTTACTCCGTGCATCTTAATTTGATTATTCTATGGCAATTATTTTAAAGATTTCTTCCATAGCATAAAACCCTGGCCCTGTATAGCTGTTAAGTGTGCTGGCTTAAATCCGTTTAAGTCTGGGGGAGAAGTTCTCAGGTCAAGGTTTGTTTCTGCTCCTGGTTTACTCTGTCCCTGATACACTTCCCTTAATGCGTATGTTGCTGAGCCTGCAAGGTGAGCTTGGAGGTTCGCGCTGTTTACAAACCGGCCGGGATAGGGTAGATATTTCTGCTTATGCAGGTAATGTGACTGTTCAATCCGCAAGTCGCGCAAAGTCTGTTCATTGCGACCCGAAAAGCACAATCTGCAAACAAGTTGTTTGTGCTGTCGGTTTATTGCCGTGAACCGGAGGTTTGCGGGATTGACGCCAGCCTGTAAGTGAATCCGGTAACTTTTAACCTGTCCGGCATTAATATGCGCTGATTAAGCCGGGCTTAAGCTCAAATAATGGCAACTCAGGATCATATCCGAAATTTCAGCATTATCGCCCATATTGACCACGGCAAGTCCACTCTGGCAGACCGAATTCTGGAAAAAACCGGCGTGGTTTCAGCCCGCGAGGCCCGCGACCAGTATTTAGATCGTATGGACATTGAACGCGAACGCGGTATTACTATTAAAGCCCAGACCGTGCGCATCCCCTACACGGCGAAAAACGGGGAAAAGTATATTCTCAACCTGATTGATACGCCGGGACATGTGGACTTTAATTATGAAGTTTCTCGTTCTTTGGCCGCCTGTGAGGGCTCGCTGCTGGTAGTCGACGCAACTCAGGGGGTGGAAGCCCAAACTCTTGCCAATGTGTATCTGGCGCTTGACGAAGGGCATGAAATAATCCCGGTTTTAAACAAAGTTGACCTTGCCAGTGCCGATGTAGAGCGGGTGGCTCATGAAATAGAGGAAGGCATTGGTCTTGATTGTGCTGGTGCGATAGCCGTTTCCGCCAAAACCGGTTTAGGGGTGGATGAAGTGTTGGAGGCTATAGTAGAGCGATTGCCGGCCCCGCACGGCGATCCCGGCGCTCCTTTAAAAGCGCTTATTTTCGATTCCTGGTATGACCCCTATCAGGGGGTTGTGACCTTGTTCCGGGTAATGGACGGCACAATCAAAAAGGGCGATATCATCAAGTTTTTTTCCAACAATGCCGAATATGAAGCCTTATCGTTGGGAGTGTTCTCGCCGGAAGCCCAGGATGTGGCGAGCCTTTCTGCCGGGGAGGTTGGTTTTCTGTGTGCGGGCATTAAAGAGCTGGCCGACGCCAGGGTGGGCGACACTATCACCCATGCAGTCAATCCTACTATAGAGGCCGTGCCCGGCTTCAAAGAAGTCAAGCCCATGGTGTTTTGCGGGCTTTATCCTTCCGAGTCCGATGATTATGAACAACTTAAGTTTGCTCTGGAAAAGCTGAATCTGAACGATGCCGGCTTTACATTTGAGGCAGAAACTTCACAGGCCTTGGGGTTTGGCTTTCGTTGCGGCTTTTTGGGGCTTTTGCACATGGAAATTGTGCAGGAACGTCTGGAGCGCGAATTCCAGGTGGATTTGATTGCCACCGCACCGTCGGTAATCTATAAAGTAGAAACTACAGACGGCAAAGTCGTGGAAATAGACAACCCCTCCAAAATGCCGGAACCCAATCATATTGTTGCCCTTTATGAACCGTTTGTGCGTATGGAAATACACGTGCCGGATGAATTTCTGGGCGCTGTGTTGCAGTTGGCACAAGGGGCGCGGGGCATTCAGAAAGATATGCACTATCTCACCGCCAACCGGGTGGTGGTAACTTACGAACTGCCGTTTGCGGAAATAGTGTTTGATTTCTTCGACAGGCTCAAGTCAGGCAGCAAGGGCTACGCTTCTATGGATTATGAGGTCATTGATCATCGCCCGGCCGACTTGGTGCGCCTGGATATCCTCATCAACGGTGAGCCGGTTGACGCCTTGGCTATTATCACCCATCGTGAAAGCGCCTATGAGCGGGGGCGTTCGTTGGCACTGCGTTTAAAGCGCACAATCCCCCGTCAATTGTTTGAAGTAGTGATACAGGCCGCCATCGGCAACAAAGTTATTGCCCGCGAACGCAACGCTCCATTGCGTAAAGATGTTACCGCCAAATGCTATGGCGGTGATATCAGTCGAAAGCGCAAACTGCTTGAAAAGCAAAAAGAGGGCAAGAAGCGGATGAAGCGCATGGGCAATGTTGAGTTGCCTCAAGAAGCCTTTTTAGCTGCTCTTAAGGCCGGAGACGATGAATAACGGTGATTAAGACCGGGGAGAATCGTTGTGTTCCACCTGAATGCGGGATTGCATTTTGTTGTTTCTGATGTATATGTCCAAACTTTTGCTATATGAGTACCTGGAAGCAGTTTTGTTTTGTCTTGCACTTTTGCAATGTTGATCGCTTGATTGTTTTCATTGCCCGGCAACAGGGTGCAGCCACACATGGGAGTGAGGTTATATTATAATGATTAATAAAAAAGTTATTGAATACGTAGAAGCCATTGTAGTTGCTTTGGCCATAGCCATGTTTATTCGTACGTTCATAGTGCAGCCTTACACCATTCCCTCCGGCTCAATGATGAATACTCTGATTAAAGGCGACTGCGTGTTGGTTAATAAATTTGTATATGGGATTAAAATTCCGTTCACTAATGAGTACTTAGTAAACATTGGCGAGCCTGCACGCGGCGACATCGTGGTTTTTGAGTATCCGCTCGACCGCAGTAAAGACTATATCAAACGCATAGTGGGCCTTCCGGGCGATACCATTGCGGTTCACAATAAACAATTGTATGTGAACGGCAGTCGGGTTGATGAGCCTTATGTAATTCACATTCACCCTAATGTTCAACTGCCGCAAGACAACTTCGGGCCGATTACCGTGCCGGAAGGCGAGTACTTCATGATGGGTGACAATCGTGACGATTCCGCCGACTCCCGTGTCTGGGGCACAGTCAAGCGCAATTTGATTGTCGGGAAAGCTTGGCGCCTTTATTGGTCTTGGGGCAGTATTACCGATATCCGCTGGGATCGCATCGGAAAGAAAGTCGAATAATTCCGGTGAAGATGTAATCATGTCGGGGCTGGCGGCAATGTGAATTCAACATGCGCATTTGAGCGGAACGAGGCCTGCTTCGCCCCTGTGGAGAGAATTTACATTAATCCGGCTTGTCAAAGGAGTTTATCCTGTTATGGGAGACACATTAGGGGCTGCTTATTTATATAATTATTGCACTTAACACTTGCAAATATGCAGCCCTTTTGATAGATAGACTTTTCTTACGGAGAGGTGTCCGAGCTGGCCGAAGGAGCACGATTGGAAATCGTGTGTACCCGGAAGGGTACCAAGAGTTCAAATCTCTTCCTCTCCGCCAGAATTTTAAAGGGTTTTATGCAGTGAGCATAAAACCCTTTTTTGGATCTGTTCATTTTTCATAACAGATGAATGTGCGTCTCATACGGTTAATTCTGGTTTGGCATTGATTTAAGTTAAATGCTTCAGTAAGGGAGCGCGGTTACATCGTTTGCAAAGTAAGGCAAAATCTCTGCCACAGTTTGAGCCGGCTGGTTTGCTGTACAAATTTAAAATTATGTTCTTTTAAGTCACACCATGGAGGGAGATGAACAATCTTTTGCAGTCAAGTATTCTCTAAAAGGTGTCCTGCCGGTTTTCATGTTGACTCGAAAGTGAATTACACTTTTTCATTGAAGGTCGGCTTGAGTTGTTGTTGGCAGTTTAGCTTGAGTTTTTCAAAGAGCAGTTCCTTTTTGGGGCACAAATAATCGTGATACGTCCACGCCCTCTAATTCCAACAACTTGATTTTTGTGGCAAGGCCACCGGCGTATCCGGTTAAACTGTTGTTGCTGCCGACAACCCGGTGGCAAGGAATGATGATGGAAATAGGATTATGCCCCACAGCGCCGCCTACCGCCTGGCTGGACATGCTTTTTTTATTCATGCGCGTCGCCGTTTCCCGGGCGATTTCTCCATAAGTCATATATTCCCCATAAGGAATTTCACACAAAATTTCCCATACCGTTTGCCGGAATTCACTGCCGATAGGTGCCAGTTTCAAATGGGAGATGGGTGGGCGTTGTCTGGCGAAATAAGCGTCCAGCCATTCCCGGGCCCTTTTCAGTATCGGGAGTTCCGGCTTCGGCCCAAATTTGCTGTCCAACGTTCCGCAAAAATATTTTTGCCCTTCCAGCCATAGGCCAACCAAGCTCACTTCATTTGCCACAAGCAGTATTCTGCTTATGGGCGAGTCATGGTATGCTGAGAAATATTCCATGATATCATCTTATCAATCTTCAATCCAGGCAGAATCAGCGGAGAATGCTTCGAAATCATTTGGAGCTTCCTCGCGCTCGTAAGTACGCACACTTTGACTTTAGAGGTTATAGTTTTCAAACAGGCGGTCCTCTCCTTTTTGCGCTGGCTTAAGTGATGGTTCAGACTACTCTGCTGTTCTTGCGCTATGCTCAGTGGGGGAAAGCACCGATCATGCCCCTTCCCAGCATGCTTGGAATCGTCCGCTTCCTCAAAAAATTGGTAATTGTAAGCTGTTGATAAACCGGCACCATCCTAAAGTCAATGCAAGGTGTCTGTTATTCCTTTATTTTCGGGCAGCAGGTTCTGACGTGGCTGCCCCTGCATTTCCGCTGTTTAAATATGTGCTTCCATTGACTTTAAAGGGTGAGTAAAAACCTTTCAGGCCTGCCGCAAGGCAGGTATGAGACGCTTAATTATGCCTGCTGATTTTAAACGGGAACAGCGAAAAAGAAACAGAGCGCATTGCCTCTTCCGGCATCTGCTTTATCTAAGTTCTCACATGTAGGAAATAAAAGCTGGGCGCGGGAGCGGGAGCACGGGGGTAGGTGGTTATCTCTGCGTCCGAAAGCAAGGAACAGTATTATGTTGCAGTTTGTAAGCAGTGCGCGCTTAAAGTAATTCAAAATAGGGTTGCTTTGAGCTTTGAGGTATACTGTTTGGAACAGCCGCATTGCGCAGCCCGATTGCCGGGGCGTTATAGCGCCCCGGCTTCTGCCCTAACCGGGGAGGCTTCCGGTTATTTAGATGGTGAGGAGCCACCCGGCTTTCTGCCGGATAGCTCCTTATTTCAGCATAAGGCTTGCGATAGTGTGGGCTGATGCCCAGTCGCTTGAGAGGCCTGCTATGAGATTTTCGCTTTAACCGCGAGAATTCATTGTGCCTGACTCAGGCAAACTTATTTCACCAATCTCTCCGGCTTTACTAAAGCTTATGTTCGCTTCGCACTTTTGAGTTTGTGCTTAGGCGAAAAAGCTTAAAAGGACCGGTTGAACCGAGATTTCAGGTTAGTAATCGGCTACCTGATTGGGGAAATAATCTTCGCATCCGCCTTCGCGGTACACGTCAACAGTAGAGCAGTGCAGTGAACCGCCAAAGGCAACCTGGTCGGCATAATCTACCGGGATGACTTCGATACCCATTTTATTGATCTGTTCCTGATACCCGGTTTCATGGGCTTCAATGCACATGGTTTTGGGGTCAATGGACAGAGTGTTCATGGAAATCCAGTAGGGGCCGATGCGCTCATTGAGAGTGCCGATGCGCATATTGTATTGATGGGTGGGCGGCACGGCCGGAACCAATTCCCAATCGTTTTTCTTCATCAGTTCTTCAAACTGCGGGGTGAGGTACATATAGTAAGGGTTATAAATGCACAGACCGGGGCGCAGGGGCATGATACATACGTCGATATGCCAGTGGTGATAATCGCCGTCGAACTGGACTTCGTGCAGACGCAGACCGCGGGAAGAGAAGTGGCGGCGCAGCCAATCAATGCCGGCGGCATTGGAAATGGCGGACACGTTCCAGAAAATATCCTTGCCGAAACGAATGCCGTCAGCGGCGTCGAACAAGGGCTCTTTATTGGTGGTATGCCATTGACGCTTCAGCATCCGCTCACGCTTTACTTCATCACTCCATACATGTTTGTAGTTGAACCACCAGTTATGCTCGAAAGATTGTTCGGTAAGGCGGGGCTTGGGAGCAGCCACCCAGGAAAATTCCGGGTCATTATGGAAGTAGTATTCCAGAATATCGCGGAAGGCAATATACTCGAACCAACGGGCCCGAATGGACATGGTAGCTTCCATAATTTCGTTGCCGGTACAGAAGAAAACGTCGCGACATGGCTGGAAGCCGCGCTGTACTTCACATTCCCAGTCGGGGGTAACGGTTTTCTTGGTAGTGTCAAAAGGCTGGGGGCGGTCTACAACCACGCCGCGTCCTTCCAGAATTTTCTGGAAGCCGTCCATCAATTCAATGGCGCGTGCTTCCATTTCCTCAGGCATGCGTCCATACCAACCCGGCCGGGAGGGAGCGTCATAGTTCCAGGAAATATCGCTTTTAGGCTGGTGAGTTCCCCAAGCACTGCCTAAAATAATTCTTTTCAACGGATCCCATTCGTTCCACGAATTTACGATTTTTGCCATTTTGGTTCTCCTTCAAAAATACATACAGGTAAATTTCGTTTCGGTAAGGCCATATTATGCGGAATGGGGCTGATTGATAGAATATTACAGGACATAACATCTTGTAGATTACTATACTATATACAACAAAATATGGGATATAGTTCGTTCACCCCTTGTAAATGTAGGTAGTAGTACCTATATTATCAGGAATGAGTTTAGGATAAGAAATGAGTGCTCAAGCCCCTCAAAACCAGGAAATTCTCAATCAGTTGGAAAGCATTCTGGCCGACCCCGGGTTCAGTGCTTCTCCACGCCTGAAAGAATTCTTTCGGTTCATTGTGGAAGAAACAGTTGCCGGCAATGCCGGCCAGCTTAAAGCTTACACTATTGCAACCACAGTATTCGGCCGCGGCCCGGATTTCGACCCGCTGCACGACCCGGTTGTGCGTATAGAAACTGCCAAACTACGAAGCCGGCTTTTGGAGTATTATGTAGATACCCCAAACCCCGGGCCAATTCGAATTGAAGTGCCAAAGGGCGGTTACATTCCCACTTTTTCCCGCATCAGCGCTCCCTCTATGGACATGGAAGAGACCAATGCTGTTTCGGAGCCGGAGAAACAGCCCGATCCGCCCAGCAGAACGCAGCCGACTAAAATTACGGTTGCCGTACTGCCTTTAATCAATTTATCCGATGACCCCGGCGCGCATATGTTTAATGAGGGGTTGTGCAACGAAATCACACTGGCCCTTACCCGGTTTGAAGATCTCTCCATTGTAAGTTCGTACACCACAAGGCAACTCAGCCTCAAAGAGGAGTCTTTGGTCAGTATTGCTCAGCGGTTAGGCGTGCGCTTTATTCTGCATGGCAGTGTTCAGATGTATAATAATTTGGTCCGGCTGTATGCTGAACTGGCGGATGCCGCTACCGGAACGAATATTTGGGCTGAACGTTTTGATTTGCAGATCGATGACCGCGATCTTTTTATTCTTCAGGAAGAAATAGCCCAACGCCTGGTCTCCCGCATTGGGGACAGCTTTGGTTCAATCCGACGCAAACTTTCCTTTGAGTTGGTCACCCGTCGGGATGACAACCTTAAATTTTATGAAACCATGCTCAGCTATCACAACTGGATGCCCAGCTTTGACCGCAATTTATTTATGCAGGCCAAGGAAGACCTGGAACGGCTGATTATTACCGATTCGCACAACCCGGCTGTGGTGGCCACTCTTGCTGATTTATACGCCTCTGACTATCAATTGGGGTATAATACCGTACCCGATGCTTTGGATAAAGCTCAGGAATTTGCTTTACGGGCCATTGCCATGGATGGTTCATCGCAAACAGCTTACTGGGCATTGGCCTTGAATTTTTTCTTAAGACGCAACCGTCCGCAATTTGAAAAGGCAATTGTTCAGGTCGTGCCGCTTAACCCGGCCAACTCGTACATGATTTTGGCAACAGGGTTGCTGGTAGGGCTGGCGGGAAATTTTGATGAGGGCATTTCTCTGATTCAGCGCAGTCACGAACTGAACCCCTGCTCGCCGGGGTGGGGGAAAATTGTGGAATATTTCAAGCATTATCTGGCTGGTGATTTTGAAGCTGCTTTGAATGACTCGTTATTAATCAATACTCCTGATTGCTTTTGGGAACCCATGTTGCGGGCAGCAGCCTTCGGCCAGCTCGAACGGTGCGATGAAGCCGGAAATGCTCTTGACAAATTACTAGCCATTCAGCCGGATTTCGAAACCAATCCCGTCCGCTATATCGGCACCTTGGCGTTTAGCGCTGAAGCCGCCGAAGCTTTGTCGCAAGGGCTGAACAAAGCCGGGCTGACGGTTATAATGTCCGGCTAGTCTTTCATTCAGTGTAAGGAAACACATTTGTGCCCCATTATCCACAGGTGAGGTGAGTAATCAATTTGCGCATCTTCAGACCAGATTGGCTTTAAAGTGGTGTGTTACGGCAGAGTTTCCGTGTCGCGCCAACCCGGAGGGGAGGCATGCTTACGGGCGAGGCGAGGCCGTAACCTCTGAGCCGGGTTGGGCGCCGGAGCGGCTTCTCGTATCCAACTACTTTTGCAGTTACAGGGGCATGTAAAAAGTTAAAGCGTATCTTTCTCATAAATTGTCTGACAGGCGATTCAGGTTGATCGCGTTGTTGAAAGCCCGGTTTGTCGCTCATTTTCGGTGATTATCCGCCGCTTCGTACTCGTGCCTGGGGCCTTGGGAGGCATTGGCTTTCAATATTTCTTCTGGCTAATTTAAGGTAAAAACGATAGTCTCTCCAGCAACTTAACTTCGAGAGCTATTCTCCTGGTTAGCCCGTTTTTGCAAAATAAGGCAGTAAACGCTTGCGCATTTGATGCGGTCGACTGTTTACACAGCCGCCAGGAATTTTAACTTTAAAACTTTGGGCTCATTCAAATTGGTAGGGGATGTGTGTATCCTAAACATATGGTGCAGGGTATGTTCATTCATAATATTGACAGTATCGCATTCCAGATCGGGCCGCTTGCCATACGTTGGTATGGGCTTGCTTATATTGTGGGCATTTTAGGCGCATGGCTGTTGGGACGGCAGCGGGCCAGGCGTTCTCCCCTGACTCAGCCGGATAACGTCTGGCGCCCTGATGATGTGGATAATCTGATAGTATTCGCTGCATTAGGGCTGGTGCTGGGCGCGCGGCTGGGCTATATTCTGTTTTATGACCTGCCGTATTATCTTGAAGAGCCGTTGGCCGTGGTCAGGGTATGGGAAGGCGGCATGTCCTTTCACGGTGGAATGATCGGTTTGATTGCAGCGGTTTTTTATTTTGCCCATAAAACCGGGCGTACCTTTTTTCAGGTGGGCGACTTCATTGCTCCGCTGGTTCCATTGGGACTGGCGGCAGGACGAATAGGCAATTTTATTAACGGGGAGCTTTGGGGTGGCATAACCACACTGCCTTGGGGCGTGGTGTTCAGGGGCGCCGGTTCTTTGCCGCGTCATCCCTCTCAGCTTTATGAGGCTTTGTTGGAAGGTCTGATTCTGGGCGTTATTCTGTGGGTATTTTCTGCAAAGCCTCGCCGTCCGGGCCGGGTATGCGGTCTGTTTTTATTAGGTTACGGTATATTCCGCTTTCTGGTTGAGTTTGTGCGTATGCCGGACAGCCAGTTGGGGTATCTGGCTTTTGGCTGGCTGACTATGGGACAGTTATTGTGCATACCCATGCTGCTGTTGGGAGCATGGTGGCTGTTTGGTCCTGTCAAGTGTACGTCACCGACTGGGAACGCCAAACTCGGAGGAAACAATGTAAGCCGTCGCAGGTCGCGAAAAAAACGATAAAAATATGCTGTTACCCCTTTAAACCAGTTAGACAATTTGCTATTACACTGGTACTTTAGGCTGGGCGAAGCAGAACCGTTTTGTATTTAAATACAACAAGTCAACACTAAGTTAATTACCAGGAGGCGACATGGCCAAAGAAGACGCCATTGAGATAGACGGTATAGTGCAAGAAGCGCTGCCTAACGCCATGTTTAAGGTTGAGCTGGAAAATGGGCACGAGGTGCTTGCGCATATTTCCGGCAAGATGCGTAAGTTTTATATTCGCATTCTCCCAGGTGATAAAGTAACTGTTGAGCTTTCTCCTTATGATCTTACTCGCGGACGGATCACTTACCGCATGAAATGATTTTTTCGGCTCTAACTCCTTACAATCAGTACGTGGCGGCCAAGCTCAAATACAATTGCTTATAACCGGAAAACGTTCCTGGGAGTTAAATGGATCCTATTACCCTTATACTCATTTCCGCGATAGTAGCTGGTTTGCTTGTAGCTTTCTCACTGGGGGCGAATGACGTTGCAAATTCCATGGCCCCAGCGGTAGGGGCGCGGGCTATAACCATATGGCAGGCCGTGCTGATCGCGGCGGTATTGAATTTTGTAGGAGCAGTGTTTCTCGGCTCGAATGTTACCGATACGATTTGTAAAGGTATAATTGACCCCGCCGTTATCCCCACTGTGAACATGCTGGCTGTGGGGATGCTTGCCGCCCTCCTTTCCACTGGTGCCTGGATTTTAATTGCTACGCTTACAGAGTTACCGGTATCGTCAACGCATTCTATAGTGGGGAGTTTGCTTGGATTTGGTTTGATTGCTGGGGGCATTGAGGTGGTGCAGTGGGGGAATATCGGCGGCATAGTACTTTCCTGGATTATTTCCCCATTTTTCGGCGGCCTGATCGCTTTTTTAATCTTTGTGCATATCCGGCGTTATATCCTGGTAAGAAAAGATATTCTGGGTGCAGCCCTGTTCTGGGCCCCGGTCTGGGGCAGTTTAACCCTTGCTTTAGTGATTTTATCCTTCCTCTATAAAACGCCTTTTGGAAGAAATTTAGGCATACCCACGCCCTTGGGCTTGTTGCTCACGACAGGCGTGATGATTTTAACCATTATTTTTTACCGTAGACATATCAGAAATAATCTTGACACCAATATGCGCCCGAATCGTGCGGTGGAGAATATTTTCCGCAATTTGCAGATTTGCACTGCCTGTTATGTGGCTATTTCCCAAGGCGCTAATGACGTTGCCAACGCCATCGGGCCGGTTGCAGCCATCTATGGCATTGCCAAAGGCACCTATGCCAGCTCAGGAAGCAGCGTTGTTCCTTTATGGTTGTTGGGCATGGGAGGAGTGGGCATTGCCGTCGGCATTGTCTGCTTGGGGCATAAGGTTATGAATACGGTTGGCAAGCGGATTACCAAGCTTACCAATACCCGCGGTTTTGCAGTTGCTTTCGGGGCTGCTACCACTGTGCTGCTTGCTTCTAACCTGGGTATGCCTGTTTCAACAACCCATGCCGCCGTGGGGGCGGTTGTCGGGGTTGGAGTTGCCCGCGGTTTTAGTGCTGTGGACTTCAGGGTTTTATATAAAATTGTTTTGTACTGGGTCTTGACATTGCCCATAGCCGCAATAACCTGTATAGTCATTTATCAAATTTTGCGTTGGACGATATTTGTAAATATATAACGCTTATCGCATGGTAGGAGGCCCCATGAGTCCGCGTTTTCCTTTTTTCGGCATTCTTTCCGTTAATTCGCCAATTGAAGGGCTGCTCGAACATTATGAGTTGATTGCTAAAGGAACTATGTTATTAGAGCGGGCCCTTACATCGTATATAGAAGAGGGTGTGGGACCGCAATTCACAGAACTGCAGGAAGAGCTTACCCAGGCAGAGGAACATGCTGACGCGATTAAAAGAAATATGCGCAACCATTTGCCGCGTGGTTTATTCATGGCGGTGGATAAACCTTTCTTCCTCACTTATTTGTCTAAGCAAGACAATATTCTGGATGCCGGGCAGGAGAGCTTGGACTGGCTGTCCATGCGCGATATGAAAGTTCCGCAGGAATTCAGGAAAGGGCTGATTGACCTGATTTTGGAAATTACAAAAATTGTAACTTTGCTGGAGCCGGCATTGCGGGCTACAGTTGACCTGATTAATGGGGACGATACGGACCGCGAGAATACAAAAGTTCTCTACCGCAATGTTCGTGAACAACATCGCCATATCACCAGGCGCTGTCATGTGCTTACCGCCGACATTTATAATACTGATATGGACTTCAAGGATATTTATCAGTTGATTCACTTTGTAGAGCGAATGCAATGGATCAGCCATGAAACTGAAAATTGCATCGATCTATTGAGATCCATGATCGCAAAATAATCTGAAGGCCGCTGATGCGGCCTTCCCCCCCCCCGCACAAACTGTCAGTAGTTGCCTCTCTATTTTTCAGATAACATTTAGTATCAGTTTCCGTTCAGCTGGATAGTTTTATGAAACGGGAGGCACAAGAATACTTTTAAAATCCGCGTTTGACGCTTCACTGGTATTGAGTTCTTTCCAGCCGGTCAACAAGCGACTTATGAGCGCACTGGCCAGAACAGTCTGAACCAGTTTGCGGGAAGCTGTTTATTGGATATATAATTAAATTGACGCTGCTGTTGCACTGCAAAACATGGTTTGTTTTATTTTCAGGTACGGCGGGAGCAGAGTGTATGGTTCAGACCGGACGTCGGTGGTAAGCCGAGTAAGGAGTAGATAAGCAACGGCTCTCGCCGTCACCATAAGTATTTCAACTTTAAAGTTACCTATATCAGGGGCTCTCCGCAGCTTTCCCCCTTGCTCTGTATGGCTCTCTGACTTATAATCTTATGCACCGGAGTATTTTGAGGTTAAAACTCTCATATCGGAAAAGTGCTCTGGAGATGCGAAAGAGGGCAAGTATCTCCTTGGCGGATTTCCGGAAGGCGACTTTATCCCCGTGAATGCTGTGGTAGCGGTAATCTTAAGCACAATATGGTTAAGGAGCAGCAATGAAATATCTTATTTGTGAAGATTTTGGGGGGCAACAAGTAGCGTTTCTTTTCCCGGATCGGGTTGATCATGCAGATATGCGCGAACAACTACCCTATGCGAGAATTACTGCCGCCGGTTATATCGAATTGGAAAACAATTCTTTCCGTTGTTTTGGCGGCAGCAAGGAGTTGGACTCCCATGCGCGCCCGGCTGAAGATGTGGAGATTATCTCGAGGCAGTTTAATGCCCCCTCCCATTTATAGATTGATTATCCGAGCCTGATATGGTTGAAACAGCCAAAGCCCGTATATTGATCATTGATGATGAGGACGGGATAAGACTTTCTCTGAAAGGCATTCTGGAAGAAGATGAAGGCCATATTGTGCTTGAAGCCGAAACAGCGGAAGAGGGATTGGAAATAATCGCCAGAGAATTGCCGGATCTGGTGTTTCTGGATATTTGGCTTCCGGGCATGGACGGCATGGATGCGCTTTCAAAAATCAAGGAACGCTATCCCCAATTGCCGGTAATTATGATTTCCGGGCATGGGAATATAGAAATTGCCGTAGCCGCTATTCGGGAAGGGGCGCATGACTTTATTGAAAAACCGTTGTCATTGGAAAAGATCATTCTGGCTGTAAACCGAACCCTTGAATTTGTGTTGTTGCGACGAGAAAACGCAACCTTACGCGCTATTCAGGGGGATGCCCCGGTGGAGTTAGATGGGAATTCCCCGTCTATAATGGAAGTGAAAGGCCAGATTGAGCGGGTGGCTCCTACCGAGGCTTGGGTATTGATTACCGGCGATAACGGAACAGGCAAAGAAATAGCGGCGCGTTCAATCTATGCCCAGAGCAACCGGAATAAAGAGCTGTTTGTGGCTGTAAACTGTGCGGCTATCCCGGAAGAACTGATTGAAAGCGAGTTGTTCGGGCATGAAAAAGGCGCTTTTACCGGCGCGGACACAGCCAGATCGGGAAAATTTGAGCTGGCCAACCAAGGCACGCTTTTTTTGGATGAAATAGGCGACATGAGCCTTAAAACCCAGGCCAAAATCCTGCGTATTCTCCAGGAACGGGAGTTTGAACGAGTAGGTGGTTCTCAGACCATTCGGGTGGATGTGCGTGTAATCGCCGCTACCAATAAAAATATGGAAGAGGAGATTGCCGCCGGGCGGTTCAGGGAAGACCTCTATTACCGCTTGAACGTATTTCCTTTGCGTTTGCCGCCGCTGAAAAAACGTGGGCAGGATATTTTGCTTCTGGCTGGTTTGTTTGAAAATAACCTGGTAACCAAGCACGGCTTTAAGCCGTTAATACTTTCTGAGGGTGCGCGGCAAGCTATGCTTGCTTATGAGTGGCCGGGCAATGTGAGAGAGTTGCGTAATTTTATTGAACGAATGTTGATTCTTCACAGTGGGAAAGAGTTGAGGCTGGAGCATCTGCCGCAGGAAATGAGAAACGGGGCCAATCCAGTTTTGTCAAGTGCTTTGCCGTTTTCCGGGAAAAGTGAAGCTACCTGCAACACAATGTGCAGTGAGCTTAGTTCTGCTTTATCAATTAATGACTTAAGAGCCGCCCGTCAGGAATTTGAGAGCGTCTATTTAAGGATGAAGCTTTCCGAATGTAACGGCAATATCTCTCGCTTAGCGGAACTTATCGGAATAGAGCGCAGCCACCTGTCGCGTAAACTGAAAGCGTTGGGTGTATAGCCTGAGACAGAACCATACCGATGCCTGCTATTCAAAAAAAATACAACGACTTATTGGAATTGTTGAAAGCATACAGTCCTTTTTATCTGGCCTTTTCCGGTGGTTTGGACAGTAGATTTCTGGCTCATACCGCAAGACGCGCGGGTGTTTCGTTTACCGCCGTTCATATTATGGGGCCGCATGTGCCGCACCGTGACACCGATGCTGCTTTGGCTTGGCTTGAGCGGAATAAACTGGCTTATAATACGATACATTTTGATCCGCTGAATCTGGAAGAAGTCGTCAAGGGCAGTAAAGACCGCTGCTATCAGTGTAAACGGGAGATGTTCAAGCTTATTCAGGCGAAAGCCGGTAAACAGAAGGTGTTGGAAGGAAGCAATGCTTCAGATAAATTGAAGTTCCGACCCGGCAGCAGAGCTTTGCAGGAGTTAGGCATATTTTCTCCATTGGGCAGTGTAGGCCTGGCTAAACAGGAAATTCGTCATCTGGCCGGGCGTACCGGGCTGGATTATCCGGCACAACCGTCTCGTCCTTGTCTGTTAACCCGAATTGACTATGGCCTGATGCCTGAGGAGGGAATTTTAAAACGACTTGAAGCTGCGGAAGCAGCTATTGCCGAATTAGGGTTTGAAAATTTCAGAATGCGTATCTTCAGAGATAAATCTTCAGTTTTGCAAATCCATTGGGATGAGATCAAAAAAATGGAAGCTTCACGCCTGCAACTTGGTCAATTGCTGGACATGTATGGTTTTACTGATGCGAAAATCCATGCCGAGTTTGAAATTTCCGGCTTTTTCGATAATGAAAGGGGCAATGAAGTTAATGATCTGGAAATATTAAAAAACCTTTTTTAAAGCAGTACACCTTAATGGTCAGTTACTGTGCTTATGGGAGCAGATTTCAGCAGATTAAAGGCAGCGTATATACTATGTGTATTTCAATTAATCTGCTCAGGGCAGTTATCAAAGTCCCGCTGCTGTCAGATGACAGCGGGACTTTGATTAGGTGTTTCAGAAAGACTGACCACTGTGCCGGTATTGGAGGCCGGAAAGTTAAATCCAGAAATCTTCCTTAAGCACTACATGGCGATAATAGTCACCAGGAGCTGCCAGGCCGGCATAAACCATTAGCCCGACTACTCCGACGAAATATATCAAACTGCCAAGCGTGAGGCTTATGAGCGAGACAATGCTGACAATAATTCCAATTGCCACACAAGCGCCCAAAAACACCAGAGCCTTTTTCCACATGCCTTTAATCAGGTAATAGATCCAGTTGAACAAAAAAGCCAATACGGTGAACCTGGTGAAGAACAGTAACGGCTGGGCGGTTTTTACAATTCCTAAACTGAAGCCCTGGATGCCCGCGTTATGAATTTCCGTCAGTTTCCTGATCCAGGTAGAGTTGACCCCTCTTGCCTGTAACTCTTCATGACTAAGAGCATTGGAATTGGATTGATAGAAATTCTGAGACATTAAAACTCCTGCTTTACCTTGTGAAGGTTGGTTTAATGGGGACTAAGTCCCTGATATTATAGTAATTTATGTCTCTTATTTTTAAATTATGGTTTAGTCAAGCTTACGGAGTATAATTTTAATCAGCTTTGCGGAAGTTGAGGATTGCGGATCAACAGCGCTATGACGACACTTAACCCCGCTACTGCCGCCGCACAGAGTATAGCGGTCTGATAATTAAAATTATACGCCACCTGCGAACCGATATATGGCCCTAGAAGGGCGGCGACCATGCTTGCCAATGCGATAAACCCATAGTTGGTAGTAAAGTTTCTGGGGCCGAAAAAGGCGCTGACCAGCGTGGCCAACTGCGGGATACTGCCCCCATATGACAAACCGGTGATTATTACCCCAACCAGCAGAGCGATGTACTTTATGTTGGCCGGGGAAAAGGCTAAAATCAACAGGCCGCAGATAAGAGTTAAGGAACTGAGCACTAACGTGGGTTTGCGCCCGAGTTTATCTGAAAGAAAACCAAACAGAAAACGCCCGGCGGCATTGGCCAGGGCCAGTACCCCAAGCATAAAAGCACTTGTTTCGGGGGTAAAACCCAAACTGGAGGCATATGGAGCCACATGGGCGATAATCATCAAACCGCCGGTGTGAATAAACAGAAGCCAGCCGGTGAGGTACCAGGCGGAGGGTATTTTCAGCATCTGCTTAAGTCCTACTCCCCATACAGCTTTTTCACCTGTGCTTTGGACAGAAGTTTCCGCCTTAGGGAAACGAATCAGCAAAGCCAGGGGACAAATCACCACCCAATAGGCTATTCCAAGATATCGGAAAGTTCCTTCCCAACCAAACCGATCTATTAAATACGGCGCTGTTTTTGCTCCAAGAAAAAAAGTGCCCAAGGCGAGCCCTGCTGTTAAAATTCCGCTTGCAAAGCCTCGTTTATCGGCAAACCAACGTAGAATTACCGATGTAAGCACCACATTTGCCAGACCTATTCCAAACCCGGCGATTACCCCATAGCTGACGTACAGCCAAACCAGACTGTTGGTGTATGAGGCGGCAAAAAAGCCGATACCCCCCAAAAATCCCCCGGACAGTACCGTAAGAGATGGTCCCACTTTTTTAATTACCTGTCCACTGCTGAGCATCCCCAAGCAAAAGAAAGCCATAAGCAGGCTGAAGGTCATTTGAGTTTCCGGGCGCCGCCAACCAAAGCTTTGTTCCAGGGGGAGTACAAACACCGACCATGCATAGAGGACTCCTAAGAAACAAGCAATTACAAACCCGAAAAATAGCATCAGATATCTGTTCTTGATCATTGCAAGCTTATCCTTTATCCGTTCATTATTTATTGCGTAAGCGTTCTGCAAGGGTAGATCGCTTTGCCTGTGCGCGGCTTAATGCTTTTGCAAACCAGCTATGGCCTACAGGAATATTCAGTCGTTGTAAACCTATTTTTAAATATTGGTCTATATAAATTTGTTGTATATTTCCCAAATCAAAAAGTATATATTCAAATAACTTAAAAATACCCTTAAAATTCTGTATATGTGAAGACTGGATAGTGCGTTGATGAACGATGTTTTCGTCGGAATGTGTTTTTTTTCCCTGAACGGCCATCGCATGGCAGAAGTACTGGAAGTCAGCCCATAATAAAATATGAAGCAGCCGTCTGAAACCCAGGTGGTACAGGTGCAAAGCCGCCGTGAATGAGCCGGACCACGTTTTTTGGTGAAATCATCTTGAAAAGATGATGATACGTTTTAAAACGCATGCGGGGCATCCTCAAAATCTGTCAGGTTTTTGCTTTTCTATGATGTTCAAGTCCTGAAAAATCCGTGATACGCTTTATGAACCGGATTGCAGGCATATAGCGCAATACCCGCCATCTAGATGGTGGATAAGTCATGCTGTGCGGTTCGACATTTCATTGTTCAGGAGTAAATAGTATGGACCGGCGTTTGTCATCTTCTTCCACATTTTCCGGCTTCTCTTTGTCAAAGTCCGGGAAAAGGCGTGGTGGGCAGGGAGCGGACAGTCCCGCAACCTTTGATCGTTTTGTTTCAGAAGTCTATCTGCCCCACGCCAGGCAACATAAAAGAAGTTGGGCCGTGGATGAACGCATAGCCCGGCAACATTTGTCAGCGGCTTTTGGCGACAGGTATTTTGCCGGGATTTCCCGCAGCGATGTGGAATACTGGTTGCAGGGGCTGTCGGAAAAAGGTCTGGCCCCGGCCACTTGCAACCGTATTTTGGCGGTACTCAAGAAGATTTGTTCTTTGGCGCAGGTGTATGGCATTTTTCCATCGGGACAGTCGCCCTGTTCCGGAATATCGTCTTTCAAAATCCTTGTATTCCGCGAACGCTGTCTCACAGATGAACAGGCCAGGCGGCTTATGCGTGAACTTGAGCGGTCTCCGCGCCGGGAAGCCAGAGCCGTACAGCTGCTTATGCTTACCGGCGCCAGAAAAAGCGAAATATTGAAAGCGCGCTGGGAATGCGTGAACTTTGAACAACAGTTGTTGGCCGTGCCCCTGTCCAAGTCCGGCAGGCCGCGTCATCTTCCGTTATCGGACGCGGCTGTGGCGGTAATCCGCTCTCTTCCGCGGGAAGACGCCTGCCCCTGGCTCTTTCCCGGACGTGCGCCGGGTAAGCCTCTTTCGGACCTCTATCTTTTTTGGGACAAACTGCGACGTAAACTGGGCTTGAGTGAGGTACGTTTGCATGATCTGCGGCATACCTTTGCCAGCCTTCTGGTCAATGCCGGACATTCTCTCTATGAGGTGCAGAAACTGCTGGGGCACAACGACCCGCGCACCACAATGCGCTATGCACACTTGGGGCAAGCTTCGTTGCTTGCGGCAACGCAAACGGTGAGCACCCGCCTTGGCGTAAGCTGCGGTAGGCTGCACCCTAAGTCTTCAGCTGGCATCAATTACTGTGGCAGGCGTCCCAGTTCGTCCTGTGCCTGGAAACGGGTTGGATGCAAAAGACGAAGAAAGGCAAAAATCTGAATGGGCATCTCTGGCCAGATGCGGACTCGGGCGGCTTTCGCTGCTCATAAACCAAAACTCATTGACAGGCGTACTGTTGATGAGTTCTATAATAATGCCATATTAAGCCACTTTCAGTCAACATCAAACTGTTGAAAATAGGGATATTATCTGCTTTAGCAAGATTGTCTGCAACTATACATAGTTGTATGTACTCCATTCTCTTTTTGCCCGCCAATCATCAACAGTACGCCTGTCAATGACAGTAAACCTAAGCTATCGCCGTATTCAGAGCTACGTACATTGTATCACGTGCATAACTCGGTGATGAACAATTGAGGAGGACAATGTGAAGCAGTTTCTTATGACATGTTTGGTTATGGGCGGTGCCGCTATACTGACAGCTTGCGGGGGCGGAAGCGGCGGCGGTGGAGGCGGGGGAGCAGCCCTGCAGCGCGGCTTCTCTGCCGCCAACATCACTGACGGCAGGCAGGATATGGGCTATGTAGCCAGTGATTACTCTAATGTGGGGGACGGCGGCGGGCTGAGAAGCTCCATCACCAGCGGCAACAAAATTACCGGCAAAAACTTTACGGTGGAAGACGGCTCAATAAAAATTAAGACGCCAAGTGGGCGTGAAGTCACATTCAGCGTTGGCGATGGAGGCGATGCAAAACTTTACGGCCCTAACGGTGTTGAAGCTGCACTCTCTTCTGACCTCGCAGGTACGGTAATACTATTGGCTGATAAAAACATGAGCGATGATGACTACAAGGCAGTCTGGGAAATCGACCAGTTGGATGACCTGGTTAATCAGAGCCAAATTGAAGCAGAGATCGCTGGGGGCAACTATCTGTATCCTGGGAAGTACTTCAAGGATCTGGTGATCAGTCCGAACTTTAAAGATGATATGTCTGACCCCGTCAAATTTACGGGAACAGTTGAGAGAGGCGAAAAGCTCATTGCAATGAACGCGGGTTTTGTGCCTCTTCAACATTCTACCTACGGTATATGGGCGACATCATATAAACTTAATGGCCATTTCGAGCACGCTGGCGGTAAATACCCTGGCGGCAGCAATGATACCATTATAGAAGACTATACAGTTAGGCCGCTCAGCGGTGGAGTCGATGGCATGAAAAAAGCTCCGGCGAATGGGGCGAGCTTCACAGGTAAAGCAATGGCCATGGCCACCAAATATAACAGCGATCAAATGATTTCTCCTACCCAGAAATTCCTTACAGGAGACGCAACGCTGACCATTGACGCCGGGGGAGGCAAAGGCGACCTGTCGTTGCAATTCCCCAATTTTTACAACATCGGCTTCAAGCTCGATATTATGGGCTCCGAGTTCAAAGCCCAAAATGGCTCTACCCCAACTGTCACGCTTAATGGCGTCAACAACACTGGGATTGTGTTCGGCGACATAGACCCTGTTAATCACTCATATTCGGGAGGGGGCACCACCTATGTGCAGGGCAATTTTTACGGCTCCGGCGCTACTGCCACTGAAACCACTGGAGTCTTTCAGGTCAACGATAAGAACAATACTAATTTGATCGGTTCCTTTGGAGCAATGCAATAGTCCGAGCCATGTTTGCAGAGCCATTCCGCAGGAGCGCCTTGTCCGTTTTGTTTCTTCTTGTTCTGTCTTCGCCGCCATCAGCGGCGGGGGCGGAACAGGAAACAGGGGCGGGCGCTCCTGCCTCTCCAGCCGTTATGGAACAGGCGGGCGTGCAGGGGCTCTTGTCCAGCCGCGAGGCACTGTTTCTGGGCAACAGCCTTATAGCCCAAGGCAGGCTGGACGAGGCTGCGGAGCTTTACCAACAGCTTACCATAAGTATTGAGCCAGCCGTCCGCATTGAGGCCGCCTTTCAATTAGCGCATATTCGCCTGAACCAGGGCAATGTGCGACAGGCTATCCAGCTTTTTTGGGAGATTCTGGACCGGGATCCCACGCTCACCCGGGTCCGTCTGGATCTGGCCCGGGCCTATTTCCTGGACAAAAACTATGAAGACGCCACCTTTCAGTTCGAGCTGGTCAAAGGCGGGGACTTGCCCCCGGAAGTGCAGGCCAATGTGGACCTGTTTTTGGACGCCATTCGCCACCAGAAAACCTGGACTATCGATTTTGCCCTGTCACCTGTTCTGGACTCCAATATCAACCAGGTTTCAGGGGGCCGGGAAGAGTGCATCGATACCGCTTTCGGCACCTTATGCCGCCCCCTCGACGAACAGGCCAGCGGCGCGGGCATCAACGGCGCGGTTACGGTTAATCATTTTTGGCGTTTTCATCAGGACTGGGGCCTGCGCAGTACCGTCAGCGCCTACGCCGTGGCCTATGAAGAGGAAGAATACAACGACTATATCCTGTATGCGGCAATGGGGCCCCGGTATTTGTGGGACAATGGCGAAGCCAGCCTGCAACCTACTTTTTTCAAACGTTGGATAGGCGAACAGTCATACCAGGATCAGTACGGCCTGCGTTTTGAAACCAGGCAGAACTTCAACCGTCTCATTCTCAGCGCCAGTGCGGGCATTGCCTTTCCTAAGTACTCGGACAGCTACGTCCACAGCGTCCTCAAGGGAGAAGTGTGGGATGCCTCCATACAGGCCCGCTATATTCTCACCGATCGTACATTTATCCAGGCCGGTTTGGGTTTTGAGCAGGAAAATACCAAGGTCAACGCCTACGGCAATAATAATTGGCGCTATTCCTTAGGCGTCTATCAGATATTGCCCTATGGCTTCTCGCTTTTTGCCGAGGGCAGTCTAACAGCCACTCGCTACCATGCCTCACGTTGGTTCATCACCAAAGATAATCGCATAGACGAAGCGGTGCGCAAAGATAAAACATGGCAATTCTCTACAACACTCTCCAGCAATGTTTTTGACAAGTGGAATCTGACGCCCATGCTTGGCTTTACTTATACCGAACGAGAATCCAATATGTGGACGAACGAATATGACAGAAGCCGTATAACCTTTTTGCTCAATTACCGCTTCTAATCTGTCCGAGAAGTTGTAAAAATGGCCAAAAGAGGACATCTGCCTCTTTTGGCCTGTGGAATGTTCAAGTTGTTTTCAGATCACTTTGTTCAAAGCGTACTCGATTATTCCTTCTGCCCCATTTTCTGTAAGCTGGGGTATCAAGTCGCGAACTGAATTCACATCTACAACAGCTTCCACCGCCACCCACTCGCTGTTTTGTAAAGGGGCAACAGTAGGAAAGTTGAGGCTGGGGAGAATATTGACCACTTTATCCAGCTTGGCGGTAGGCACGTTCATTTTAAGGCCTACCAGGCTCTCTGCCCGCAAGGCTCCTTGCAACAACAGATTTATCTGTTCAATTTTCTTGCGTTTTTTAGGATCAGCCCAAGCAGACTTATTTGCTACCAGTTGAGTATTGGTCTCCATAACCGTGTCGATAATGCGCAAGCCGTGTGCAGCTATCGTAGAACCTGTTTCAGTCACCTCAATTATCGCATCAGCCAGCCCTTCCACAACCTTGGCCTCAGTGGCGCCCCAGGAGTATTCCACTTTTACATTGACCCCGGCATCGGCAAAAAACTTCTGCGATACGCCGATGATTTCAGTGGCAATGCGGCAGCCGGCCAGATCCTCCACCTTATTGTAAGGGGAATTACCGGCAACGGCCAGCACCCAGCGGGCTTTGCGCGAGCTGACTTTGGAGTAGATCAGATCAGCCACCACAATGACGTCGGCATTATTTTCCAGAATCCAATCCTTACCTGACAGACCTGCATCAAAAACCCCATCAGAAACATAGCGTGGAATTTCCTGTGCCCGCGCCAAACTTACCGCGATATCAGGATCGTTGATATCAGGAAAGTAGTTTCTGGAGTCGGTGCGGATTTTCCAGCCGGACTTTGCGAACAGATTAATTGTCGCTTGCTCCAGGGAACCCTTGGGAATGCCCAGCTTGAGTTTGCCTCCTGCATTGAGGATACTCATTTCTTGTATACCTCCTCTGGGTTGAATACTTGCTCACAGATGATTTCCGTTGAACCATCACTTTTTAATTTTCTGTAAAAACAGCTTTCATAGCCATTGTGACATGCTGCTTTCCCGATTTGTTCTATTTTCAAAAGCACAGCATCTTGGTCGCAATCTATGAATATTTCATGGACTTTTTGAGTGTGCCCGGAGGTTCCGCCTTTATGCCACAAGGTATTTCTACTGCGGCTGTAATAGTGGGCTTCACCGGTTTCAATGGTTTTTTCCCAGGCTTCCTCATTCATATAGGCAAGCATCAGCACTTTGCCGCTAACGGCATCTTGTGCAACGGCAGGAATCAGTCCACCGCATTTGGCAAAGTCCGGTTTAAGAATTTTATTTGAGTTGCTCACATTGATCTCCATAATTAAACAGCAAAACATTTAAACGTAGTAGCGGCGTTTGACAAACAGGATTTCCACGTTGAACGCATTTACATTAACCAAGCTTATGCCTAGCTGCAAGCTATTTATTGCCTGAACAAAGAACGCATCTGATTTATAATGCGTAAGTTCTTGTCAGGTAGTTTTCAATGTTAGTCGGATTCCAAAGCCGAGAAACAGTTTAATTTGGGAATGCAGCAATTTCAGGCTTACGCTTTCTTGAGTTATGGAAAAGCAAGGGGCAATTTCAGGCGTGAGGGCGTCCGAATGCCCGGTGTGGTGTTATCCCCGCTCCACCATTCTCAGGCTCAAGAACGTTACCTCTAAATTTCAGTCTGCTAAGGTAAAGTGCCGAATGATTATGCTGCTGGAATTCGTTTTTGTGCGCGCTACAAATGAATGGGGCGGGAAATATAAATTCCCCGCCCCATTCGCCTCCTAAAGACATCCCAATTATATCATTTGAAATTCACAGATGCTTTACAGGCTTACTTTATTGCAGTTTTTGACGCCCTTTAGAGTGAGCAGGATGGATTATTTGTAAATTTTCAGACAACAACTTAGGTTTTTTGCCCGGTTTAAATACAACTTTTATATCAGCTTTATCAGAAGCATTAAAAATCTGCTTGGCATTTTCTTTCTGTTCCTGAGTCAGAGGGCAAGAAGCCGGATCTTCAAACATCCTTCGCGCGCCCAGATATTTGAGGTTGGAACCGGGATTGAAAGCATCGGCCTCCATTACTGTCTTGCCTTTGCTTGGGCTGTGGATATACATGCCGTTGCCTGCATAAATGCCGATATGCGTGCCTCTGCTGCGCCCGCGTTTATACATGACCAGATCCCCCGGCTTTAAATCTTTTTGAGCTACGGGGAGCCCTACTTGGAATTGTTCTTTGGAAGAACGCGGCAACTGAATTCCATTTTGCGAATAAACCCAACTGGTAAACCCGGAGCAGTCAAAGCCGAGACTTGGATTAGTGCCGCCATAACGATATGGCACTCCTAATTGGGAGTAGGCTGTGAGTAGAACTTTTTCAGCTAACCCTTCATTAATCAGCAGGCCATCGGAAGTAACTCCTTCCAAAGCCGGCTTTAAAGGAGCTGCTGTTAAACTATCTTCCGCCGGAATCTTTTTTGCACATCCGGACGCAACAAAAAGAGACATTATGAGAGCAATACTTAACAACAGCATCGCCTGGGGTTTATCGTTGCTGCGGAAGGGGGCGGTTATAAAATTTTTACTGGAAATGGGCATGTTCCTGACAATCCTTATTAGGTTAGGCTGCTTTGCAGTTAAGTAAGCAGCCGTCCTGACGCACACTTTGCGACTATCAAAATCTCCTTTATCTTTCGACATTTCTTTTAAAGCGGATTAATCTATTCGGTCAACCCACTTTAACCTGAACGGAAGCTCACATTTCTTCTGCAAGCCCCAAGTATTATTATAACCATTGGGACTTGCAGAACTTTTTAACTAACTAGAGGAGGAAATGTTCTATGCTATATATTGATAAGTATTATTAGTAGTGAGCTTCTACATAATTAATGGGGGAGTTTCAGCCTGCAACACAGTGCTAAGTTTATTTTTGGGCTCCGTCAAAGCCGCGCTGCGAAAGGATTGTTTCGGCATTTCAAATTGTACAGCCGTTCCATAACAGCAGAAATATTTTGTGCCGTCCGGGTGGAAAGCCACATTTTCCTGGTATCCGATGATCGCCTGAGCACCTTTATTTACAGCCATTGAGGCCATACCAAAAAATGCTTCTTCTGAATCATAGCCCCGACAAACCACAAGTCCAAGCACCTTGCCCAAGGCTTTACCTTCAATTCCCGGAGTAGTTACAACGGGAAAGCGGCCACTGAGGAAAAGCTCGCGCACCCGCGTTACATTGTCATTGGTTTTTGGAGCGGCTTTTTTAGTTTTCTTTTCATCTCCGCCAAGCAGGAAAAACATGTCTGACCTCCTTAAATAGTCATGCTGATAAATGCAGTCATAAAACTGTCACTTGACCTCATAGGTCATGCAAAGACCTTGCCAAGCTTTGATTATAATAATGGAGTTGATATCCTGTGATGATGGAGTGGAGTAAAAACAGTTGAAAGGGCTATTAATCCTGTCCAGAAAAACTGGCTGATAGGCTGGTAATTGCCTGAGAATACAATACCTACATTGCGTAAATGTCCAGATAGCAATTGTTAAGGGGTGTTAGTTGTCGGCAATTTGAACTTATTCCTTCAGCGATATCAGCTGCACCACCCCCATGCGAGGCAGTGTGTAATCGACTTTGAATTACTTTAAATGCGAACGTCCTAACGATTCTCACCCGGCTGAGTGCCAGGTTATTGCGGTTGAGGCATGATGTTCTCCCTGGTTTTAGCATATTCAGAGGCCTTGGGAACCAGACTGGAGCTCACAAATTCGCATACCCGCTGGCTGCTGCGGGCATCCTGATGAGCGAACAATAATCTGGACAGATGCTCGCGTTGCATGGCAAATCCGTCATCTCCATTTTCAGAAATATCCCTTATAGCTGCAAACAGTTCAGCTTGGGTCCGCACTTTTAAGCCCGGCGACATCGCTGCAAAATCAAGCATGAATTCGCGGTCTTTGCTGATGTATTTTTCAAGGTCATAAGTGTAAAAAAGCACGGGTCTTCCGGTGAGCAGAAAGTCAAAGTACACAGACGAATAGTCGGTAATCAGAAAATCTGCCTGCCCCAGCAGAGGGTAAGCGTCATGTCCGCTTTTCATCACTACCAAGTTTGCCAGACTTCCTTCAATCTGCACATCTACAAAGGGGTGCAGCTTGATGACCATCAGCAGATTGCATTCAGCGCACAATTTATTCAGCGCAACAAAATCAAGCGCCTGGTCACTGAATAAGTCGCCGCCGCTGTCTCGAAAAGTGGGCATGAAAAATGCCGCTTTGCCGCCGGAGCGTTTATGGGCACGAATGCGTCCCAGCAGCTCAGCGTCACTGCCCATCATATCCATTGCTGTAGGTTTGCGCAGCAATACGTCATTGCGTGGGTATCCGGCAATAACAAACTCACCGTCAAAAAACACTCTGGAGAAGATATTTGAGCTTACATATTCAGAGGTGCTCAGCACCGCATTATAACCACTGTACATTGACTGAAGATACTTGGCCTTATCCGCGTCCATGTTTACTTTGGAAGCTATTTCCGTGCTCCCTATCGCTTTCAGGGGAATACCGTGCCAGAGCTGGAAGCTGGGGCGGTTGTGCAAAAGAGCGTACACAGGCTCGGTGCGCCACCAGAAATCGTCACATACCACACTGCCGCATAAAGCTATTTTTTTGATATCGTTAGGGAACATGGCAACCGGCAATGCTGCTTTGCTCAACTTGATATATTCATCTTTATACCAGGTTAAAAACAGAGGCGAAAAGCCATAATCGTTCTGGCAGGCTTCCAGAAAAGCGTATTTGCAATTGTCTATCAGTCGTCCCCCCGCCCGTCCCACAAACAGCACGTTGGCCGGATTTGGGGAGATCATTAAAGACATGCGGGCCAATTCATCTATTTGACGTTCTAAATCGCTTTGAGTCATTTCGCGCGTAGCCATAAATTTCAAGAACCAATCGTCAGGTGAATTTTAACGGCTGGAGCCGGTAAGCCCGGCCTTCTTCCTATCTTCATCTGCAAACATTTCTCTGGCCCGGGCCAGATCTTCCTCAAAATCGACCTCTATGCAACGATATCCGGAAATATCTATCGCAGAGAACTCCGCTCCTTGTTCAATAGCCAATTCAATGCCGCGTTCGAAATAGTCCGTGTCTTCGCATGCGCGCAAGGCCTGGACCAGAACCGGCAGGTCCTTTACTGAAACTTTATTGATGCCTACAGCCTCGCCTTCGCCGTTGCGCACCCATTTTGATATTTCTGTAATAAACCCGCTTCTGCCAATACGATACTTAACTTCTTCCTCACCGCATTCGCTCCGGTCAACCAACACGCAACTTCCAGGGGCTTGGATTAACCGTTCAAGCGAGTCTTCATCAAAAACCACGTCGCCATTGGTCCATATCACGTCGTCAGCCGCGTATTCCAAACCCCGCAGCAGACTTTTGCAGGTATTGGTCAGATAAAATATCGGATTATAGCAGTAGTCCACTTCTGGATACTCTTCCATTATCAATTCTTTCTTAAATCCAACCACAACCGTGATCTGTCTGATGCCAGCTTCACGCATTATTCTAATCTGCCGTCCGAGGATGCGTTCCCCCCCAGGCAAGAACGACAAAGACTTAGGAAAAGGATTCCCCAGGCGACTACCTACCCCGGCGGCCAAAATTACAGCTCTCATAATTCTTACCTTCTTTACAGATACAGCGTCAATCATTCATAAATTGACCCGAATTTAATAATGAGGGCGGCCACAACTCATTTCATGAATCGTCTGCAAGCCAATTCATAAGGACACTTTCCCGAAAACGTGGTTTTCCGGCTTGTCCGCAGCAACATTGCTGTTGCGCTCTCGCCATGTGCCGGTAGTCTTTTACGCAATAGCTACTGGCAACAGTTATTCTGATAATTTGAGTATTAACCCACGGTAAATATTTCCACAAGTTCAATTTTTGCCGGCACGTCTGAGTCTTACGGTATAAGCGAACTCAAGATTACAGGAAGTCGGCTTCAGTCTGTACCCAGCCTGATTTCATTTACTGTGTTTTTAGGATGAAATTTCAGCCCCTATCGGCGCGAACGTATTAGGGCCAATTTGGCAAACCGCTTAAGTGCGTATCCGCAGCAGACAAACACAACCCATAACGGGGCGAGCATTACCGCCAGTTTTTGGCCGGTTATCCACAAGATGTAAAAAATCGTCAGAATAAACAGCAGGCAGAGGATGTTGCTGAACGGATAAGCCAGGGCCTTAAAAACAAGCCGATTGCCTTGGCGTTGCATTGCAATGCGAAACTTAATATGCGTAAAACAAATTACCAGCCAGTTGATTGCCAGCGCGGCAACCACTAAAGAAACCAGAATGGCAAGCGCCCGACCGGGCATAACAGCGTTCAATAAAATGCACAGCATGGTTGCGGTGGAAGAAAGCATAATCGCCCGTACCGGAACCCCTCTGGCTGATAGCTTGGCGAACGCTTTTGGGGCGTTTCCCTGCAATGCCAGCCCATACAACATGCGCGAGTTACAAAATACCCCGGAGTTATATACAGACATCGCGGCGGTAAGCACCACAAAGTTCAGGATATGGGCTGCCGCTGGGATTCCGATATTGTTGAAAATTTTCACAAACGGACTGGCCGCCATGCTTTCTTCCCAGGGGACGTCGTGGGGCACTATGCCAATCTGATCCCAGGGGTAGAGGGCTAAAAGTACAGTCAGCGCACCTACATAAAAGATCAGAATCCTTACCAGCACCTGGTTGACTGCTTTAGGAATGGTTTTTTGCGGGTCTTTTGTTTCCGCCGCAGCAATGCCCACCAACTCCAGACCGCCGAATGAGAAGGTGACTACGGCCAGAGAAATGAACAGCCCGTGCATTCCATTGGGAAAAAATCCGCCGTGCTCCCATAAGTTGGAAATGCGGGATTCCGGCCCGGCACTGCCGCTGAGTAAAAGATATGAACCGAAAATTATCATTCCGATTATTGCGGATACCTTGATGATTGAAAACCAGAATTCAGCTTCTCCGTAAATACGCACAGCGGTTAGATTAATTATGTTTATCAGGATGAAAAAGATGGTGATGCTTAACCATTGCGGAATTTCCGGGAACCAATGTTGCACATACACCGCGCAGGCGGTCAGTTCGCTCATGCTGACCATGATATATAGAAACCAATAGTTCCAGCCGGATAAAAAGCCGGGCAGAGGTCCCCAATATTTAAAAGCCAGATTACTGAATGAACCGGCCACTGGTTCTTGGACCATCATTTCTCCTAACTGGCGCATAATAAAGAAGGCAATTAATCCGCCGATCAGATAGGCTAATATCACTGACGGACCAGCCATTTTAATGGTAGATGCTGTTCCGAGAAATAATCCGGTACCGACCGCTCCGCCCAAGGCAATCAGCTGGATATGGCGATTGCTCAGGCCCCTTTGCAAGTGTTGTGGTTGTTCAGGCATCATGCTCCTGTTAACATGGATGAAACAGACTTGTGTCGTCTTGGCGCACTTAAGCAATTCATCTGAGAGTTGTTGCAGTAAATATCAATGCTCCATCTTGGTGTGGCGTTTACCTTCAGCATACGGGCATTTGCCGCGATCAATACGCCACCTCTGATAATTACGTGATTAATGATATTCATAGCAAATAAAGCAGGAAGGCCGGGCCAAATTTGAATAGCAGCTCTAAGAGCTACCTTTCGATAATGGCGTGTTTTGTTTAAATATCATAACTTGGCCAAACGGGCCTTCCTCAACCAATCATACCAGGCGGAAAGCCCTGTGCCGTTCCGGCAGGAGATGCGGAAAATTTCCAGATCGGAATTCAAGGCGCGGGCGAACTTTTCAGCGCGTTCAACGTCGAAATCGACGTAAGGCAGTAAATCCATTTTGTTAAGCAGCATTACACCGGCCAGGTTAAACAGCAGCGGATACTTTTCCGGTTTGTCGTCGCCTTCAGGCAGGCTGAGCAGGGCGATTTTATAATCCTCTCCACAGGGGAATTCCACAGGGCAAACTAAATTTCCCACGTTTTCAATGAACAGAATATCCAGATTGTCCAGATCAAAATGGTTTAAAACGTCGCGCACCATTTTGCTGTCCAGATGACAGCCGCCGTCCGTGTTTATCTGATAGGCGGCAGCTCCTGTCGCGGCGACCCGTCTGGCATCGTTGTCGGTTTTCAAATCACCCTCAATCACTCCCATGCGGAACTCGCTGCGTAAGTCGGAAAGGGTCTTTTCAAGCAGCGTGGTTTTCCCTGCTCCTGGAGAAGAAATCAAGTTCAACACCAAGATTTTTTTCGCTGCAAACAACCTGTTCAGTTCTTCAGAAATTGCTTCAACGCTTCCCATTATCGGGCGCTGGATATTAATTTCCATAAGCGTACCTTATAGCTCCTGATTTATAGTTTGTTAACCTATTTCATCATCAACTTCAATCCGATCCAAGTAAAGTCCTTTTCCGGAAAGCACTTTATTACCAAGTTCATTCCCGCAAGCAGGGCAGGGTTTGAATACCCGACTTTTATTTTCCGAGCTGAATTGTGTACCGCACTTGCCGCATGCAAGCAAAGGAAGTTCTTCCACCAATTCCAGGCTTGCTCCTTGCAACCCGGGCATATTCATGGTCTGAATTTCAAAGGCTGCTTCCATAGCCTCAGGCACAACATTGCTTAGAGAACCATATCTTATTCTGACCGAGAGCAGGTGTTCCGCCTTGGCCTTTTCCATTTCTTCCTTTATAAGAGAAAGCAAACTTGCTGTCAGCGCCATTTCGTGCATTCCGTATCGGTACGTCAAAAAAAGACAAAGGTCCAGTTTTTTATGCCCAGACGCAAAACCAGGAAGAATTTCCGACGTAAAAAGAAGTTGTGGTCTCTCATTCTGGGGCTTTTAACCCTGCTGTCACTGTTTGCCTTTGCTCAAGGCAAAGTGGTAAAGGTAACGGATGGAGATACTCTGACTGTTTTGGATCAGAATGGAAAATTCGTTACTGTTCGTCTATATGGGGTAGATTGTCCGGAATACAGGCAGGCCGGAGGGCAAGAAGCTTATGATTACACCCGGGAGTTGGTTTTTCTGAAAGAAGTGAGCCTGACTGTGCTTAATGTTGACCGGTACGGGCGCGAGGTGGCCCTGGTGCATCTGCCTGACGGCCGGATATTGAACCAGGAACTGGTGGCGGACGGGCAGGCCTGGGTGTACGATAATTATTGCAAAGAAAGTTTCTGTGCAGCTTGGAAAGCGTTGCAATTGAAGGCTAAACTTGAGAAAAAGGGATTGTGGAAAAAATCGTCCCCCAAAGCGCCCTGGATATGGCGCAAGGAAAACCGCTGACCGAAAATCGGTGGGTTCATCAGCCTGCGGAAAGAGAGATTGAGGACGCTATGGGTGCTGAACTGAAGACTTTTTAATCTTAATGTCTAAATTCAATATTTCAACGGCCAAAAGCTTGAGTATTTAGAAAATGCTTGATAGTAAATTGGACCCAAAGGAGAGTTGACTATGAAAAAGATTATACTAGCTGTATTTATGGCTCTTTTTGCTATCCCTGTCTCTGCTTTTGCTGCGGAACAAATTGTGATCGGCGTAACGCCTTTCCCGCACAAGGATATTATGGAGGTGGTAAAACCTCTTCTGGCTGAACAAGGCTATGAACTGGTAATTAAGGAATTTTCCGACTATGTTCAACCGAATATGGCTTTGGCTGAAGGCGTTCTGGATGCCAATTTCTTCCAGCACCAGCCATATCTGGACAATATGAACAGAGAGAAGAATCTGGGGTTAGTGAGCGTCGCAAAAATTCACGTTGAGCCGCTTGGACTTTACTGCACCAAAATTGCGGCGTTGCAGGATAAAGACCCCGGCGACTACGAGGGCAAGCTCGCATTGCTTATACCTGAACTGAAGGATGGCGCTAAAATTTCAGTGCCAAACGATCCTACCAACGGCGCCCGGGCTTTGCGCCTGCTGGAATCCCACGGCATCATTAAGCTTAAAGAGGGGGATCTGGTGACTGCCCGCGATATTATTGAAAATCCTTATAATATCGAAATTGTGGAACTTGATGCGGCTCAACTGCCCCGCACCCTGCAAGACGTGCTGGCTTCAGTTATCAACAGCAATTTTGCCGGCCAGGCCGGTCTGGTTCCCTCTCGCGACGCCATAGTAATGGAAGCGAAGGATTCACCCTATGCCAATGTGATTGCTGTGCGCGAGGCTGATAAAGACAGCGCTAAGATCAAGGCTCTTAGGGATGCCAGTCAGTCTGATAAGGTTCGTGAGTTTATCGTTAAAGAGCTGGAGCCCAAGGGCATTTTGCCTTCATTCTAAACCATGGAATTTGTTTGGGTGAATGATTAAGGTCCGCCGGATAAATCCGGCGGACCTTTGTCTGCATAGCCTGGAACGACCGATGAAGGTACAGTTGTCCGCTTATTATGGAAGTCGCTGATCACAAACGGTCGCTCCATTCAGAAAACATTTCATAAGCGGCCTTCCAGAGCGTTTTCAGATTGACATGTTAATTTCGCTGTCATGCAGAACATTGTTTCCCAGCCCGATCACGGGGCAGGCATTCGGCAGTGTTCAGGTTAAATTAACTTTCAAGGTTAATTCACTCTAACTCCCGGCGGGATTTGGATGTGCGCGGGCAAGGTCGTTGAGCGCTTAGCGGATTGAATTAAAGCCTTTATAGCTGAACTTGGCTCACAAAGACAGTTATTCAAGCGGGTTGGCATAAAATTGCTTATTGTCCATAAACGGCTGGGTGATGTCGAACCAGTAGGTGCGCTTCACAGTTTTCAGCTTGCCGTGAAAAAAGGCGAAAATTTGCTCTTCAGTGGCTTTTTGTGCAGATAGATCGTTTAAATCAGCCCAATGTTCTTCAGGCAGCAGATCCACTTCTGCGTTGATCTCATCCAGGCGACGGCCGCCTGCTTCAGTGTGAGTCGTTTGTTTTATAATCAGGAATTTGAGCGGGAGATAACGGCTACCATCTCCAGGCACAGTATAAAATTCTTCCATATTGCGCAAATCAATCAAGTCTGCTTCAAATGCCTGCACATCAAAAAACTTGCTCTTGCCATGATAAGGGTTCCCCAACACAGTCGGCTCCGGCCGGGTATAGCCCCAGCCGCCAGTTACCACAGCCTGCACGTCGGCTGGGGCTCCAATATCAGCCAGAACCTTTTGCGGCGAAGCCGGCATATATGGGATCGGCAAATCAGCGTTAGGTTGGGCCGCGGCATTTGCGGCCGTGAATGAAATGAGCATGGTGAAAACGACAGACTTAATTGAGCTGATAAGCTTGCAGAGCATCTTAATCCTTCCAGGTAGTGTACGGGTGTTGCGAAAGGTGATAGTTGGCGTAGCGGGGGTCGTCGCTCACTTCCAGCCCCAGCCAGTCCGGCCGGGGGAATTGCTGTTCAGGGCAGGACAGTTCAATTTCCGCCACGACAAGCCCTTGGTTAGCGCCCAGAAACTCATCTACTTCCCAAATCATACCCTGATAAGGAATTTTGTAGCGTATTTTTTCGATTACGCCGAATTGCGCATAGTGATCCAACAAGGCGCTGGCGTCTGACACAGGAATGGCATATTCAAATTCATCTCCGCTGATCCCGTTTCTCTTTCCTTTTATGGTCAGCCAAGCGCGCTCGCCCGCAACTCTCACTCTGAATACGCAGTTATCGCCTTTTGCCAGGTAAGCTTGAACTATTCGTTGTCCGTCACCCTGGTTTTTCCAGTTATTATTACAGACTAAAAATTTGCGTTCTACTTCTCGAGCCATACTGGTCCAAAAGCCCGGCCTGGTGTACAAAACGATAGACTCTCCAGGCCGGGCTCAAGTTTAATGATGTTCCCTTTAAGGGCGTGCAAGGTCAGGTTCCGGTAGCTGCCCCTGCGTTTCTTCCGGCGTCGGTTTGGGGGTCAGATTTTCCCCGGTAGGATCAGAAGGCGGAATATGCCGTATTGCGCGTTCCATCTGTCCGGCACTTGCCTCTGTGTCATAAACAATAGGAGCTGCCGGGGCCTGCCCCGCTGGGTAGAGAGTGTAGCCGGGAGTTTTATAATCATAAGGGGTCCACGGCAAAGTCAGCGGCCAATAAGACTCCGGTTCGGGCGTATAGTCGGCCGGCCGGGCGATTCTGTCGGTTGGTGAATTGCCGCTGGCCAGACGTAATGACGGACTGGCCTCTCCCATGCTGATGTACAAGCGTGATAAGGAAGTGAGATAGTCGGCCTTGGCAGTGGTCAGAGAGGCTTCCGCCTGGGTTAATGAAGCTTGGGCAGTGAGTACATCAATATTTGTGCCCACTTGCGCTTCGTAGCGGGCCAGGGCCATACGGAAAGATTCCTGGGCCTGCTCCAGACCGCGTTGGGCCACTTTAATCCGCTTGGCCGCTTCAGTGACACTGAGCAGGTTGGACTTTACTTCAAACGCTACTTGTTGCAGCAGTTCCTCCTCATCGGCTTTTACTTTGCTGATCAGGTGACTTGCCTGTTGGGTGCGGTAGTAGCTTTGGCCCCATTCAAACAAATTCCAAGTGACAGTAGCCCCTACATTCCAAGCTGAATAATCGGTGCGCTGGTTACTTGAGCCGGCAGCGCGCCAGGTGTCGCCCTGACTCTCCGCTGAAACGAACCCGTAAATTTGAGGATAGAAGTTGGAAGCAGCAGACAATTTATCCTTATAACTGATTTCCACAGACTTGCGGGCAATGAATACATCCGGGCGCAGCCTGTAGGAACGGTCCAGGCAGTCTTCCAAAGTGGCGGAAAAGGGAATGAACTCTAACGCTCCCACATATTGAATATTGTCTTCCAAAGGCAGATTCAGCAGAGTATTCATTCTGGCCTGCTGGGTATCCAGATTATTCTGGGCTTGCAGCAGCGCGTCTTCTGCTGAAGCAACGTCTGTTTCCGCCTGCAGCACATCAAGGCGAGGGCGCAATCCAACTTCATAAAACTGCCGGGTAATAGTAAGCTGGGTATTGAGGCGGTCCAGTGAGTCCTGAGCGCTGCGCACCATTTCCCGGGCAGATAGCAGTGTCAGAAAATTCTCCTGCACTGATCCGATGATGCTGAGTTCGGTGTTACGCCGCTGCGCTTCAGCCTGTTCCCCTTCCAATGCTGCTTTCTGGTAACTGGCCAGTAACGAGAAGCCGGTAAACAAGGGCTGATCTATTCTTGCTTCCATGGCGTAGGTTTCCTTACTGCCTTGAATGCCCCCTGTATAGGTGGGGGCTTTGCTACGTTTGGAAGGGTTGTACTGTACGCTTAACGAAGGCCCGAATGCACCGCGTGCCGATTTGCGGGCACTCTCCGCTGCTTCGGCGGCGGAGTAAGCGGAATCGATACTTTTGTTTTGTTTAAGAGCAAAATTAACAGCATCTTCCATGCTGAAGGTTTCCCCGGCTTCAGCAAGCGCGGGGTGGGTGCAGAACAGTGCTGCCGCAAAGATTATAAAGGATTTCAAAAAACGCATTGTTAACTCCTTGAATCAGAGGCATACCCTAGCAACTGACTGTAACTAGGTCTTCCCAGGTGTACCGGAATGGGAAGAGCCGGGATTGGAAGGATTTTGCCGGCTGAAATTTGCGCCATACTACACTTGAAATGAAAATTTTACAAGAAATAGAAGAGACGTTCCGAAAAGACTAATAAAATAAAAGTGTTATCCAATTATAAAAGAAGATGATGCGATTAGTCACCGGCGCTGTTTCAGGGTGAGGGCATGCCCCGCGTATGCTTTGGGATTAAGCATTGCCTTCATTGGGATTAAGCATTGCCTTCATAAGATAAAGACGGTACTCTAATCTGTGTTACCTGAGTCGGAGACATTGCCGGCAATCGCCTGCACACATGTCTTGAAAAAGCATTGGCGACCGGCTTGGGAAAGTTGAGCAGCATACACCCTAATCAATAAGGATATGCCGATGTTAGCGATTTTGGATTATAAGGCGGGCAATCAAACCAGCGTTGCGCGGGCTCTGAAGTTTTTAAACATTCCTTGCATTATCACTGAATCGAGTGTGGCTGTGGCAAGCGCAAGGGGCATTATCTTTCCGGGAGTGGGGGCCGCCGGTCAGGCTATGCAGAATCTGCAAGCTACCGGTATGGGCGACGTGTTAACCGAAGCGATCTCCCGAGGTACGCCGGTGCTGGGCATTTGTCTGGGCTGTCAGATCATGTTGGAAATGAGCGAGGAGAACAATACTCGAACTTTAGGCATTGTGCCGGGCAAATGTGTGGCGTTTGATCCCGGTTGGGTTGAGGCGGCTGGAGAGCGGATCCGGGTTCCGCATATGGGCTGGAACTCCCTGAAAATCGTGCGCCCGTCCCCGCTTTTCAACGGCATTGAGCCGGATGCCCAGTTCTATTTCGTGCACAGCTATTACCCTTGCCCGGCTGCGGAGTTTGTGCTGGCAACAACCTGCTACGGCCGGGAGTTCTGTTCGGTTTACGGCAAAGACGCTTTATGGGCAGTACAATTCCACCCGGAAAAAAGCGGGCGTCCCGGCTTGAAGCTGCTGCGCAATTTCTATGACTATTGTGTGGAGGGAAAAAATGCTGAGTAAACGAATTGTGCTTTGCCTGGATGTGCGCGACGGCAAATTGACCAAAGGGGTCAAGTTCGCCGGGAACGTGGATATCGGCGACCCTGTCGAGTCGGCCCGGCGTTACAGCGACGGGGGGGCTGATGAAATTGTTTTTTATGATATTACCGCCTCGGCGGAGCGGCGTGGCATTTTTCTTGATGTAGTGGAAAAAGTGGCGGGTCAGGTGTTCGTTCCTCTCTGTGTCGGTGGGGGATTGTCGCATATTGATGATCTGGACGCCGTACTGCAGGCTGGCGCTGAAAAAGTTTCATTGAACACAGCAGCAGTAAAAAATCCGGACTTAATCGCCGAAGGCGCGTCCCGTTACGGCTCACAAGCTATTGTCGTGGGCATGGATGTGTTGAAGGTTCCGACAAGCGCGGTGTTCCCTTCCGGGTATCAGATTTATATTAATGGCGGGCGAACTCCGGTGGAACTTGACGCATTGGCCTGGGCCAGGAAATGCCAAGAGTTGGGCGCCGGGGAATTATGTATCAATTCGATAGATGCCGACGGCACGCTTGACGGATACGAGCTTAACTTAAATGCGTTAATAGCCGATGCCGTCAATATTCCGATTATCGCGTCCGGCGGGGCCGGCAACCCCGGGCATATTCATGAAGTGCTGACCAAAGGAAAGGCGTCGGCAGCTTTACTTGCGTCGATAGTTCATTATGGGCAATACACTATAAGGCAGCTTAAAGAATATGCTGCTGAACGCGGTGTGCCTGTGCGGCTTAGCTGGTAACAAGCTGGAATTGATCTTGCATAATGGTTTAAAATGATAATTGTTTAATCGACGGTAGATTGGGGCGGCGTCCAGGCCGGTAACTTCACTGATACATTGGAACGATAGGCTTATTTGGAAAACTGATATGTCCGGCTGTTAAGGCAAGCGCATGTGTAATTATCATGATCATAATCAATATAGGGATTGCAATGTAAAGTCAGATCCCGGTATTTGTGCGGCCTGTGCAAAGGTAGGCACTACCTGCTGTTATATAGAGCCGGATAAAGCAGAGCTTTGTTTTCCGCTTTCCAGGCCTGAAGCCAAACGCTTGCGCGAGTATGTCGGCAAGGAATTGCATTTGGGTGAAGCGCCGAACAGTCTTGAGTTTTTAAACGTAATGAAAAATCTGTTCCCGGCTGAAGATACAACTGTAAGCAAGATTTTTCCTTTGGGCGGTAATCACCTGACACTTGCCGTCAATAACGGGTTCTGCGTGCACTTGGGTGAGCGTGGTTGTGTTTTGCCGCGGGTTGTGCGACCTTGGTTTTGCAGAATATTTCCGTTTTGGGTGGACCGTGGCAACCTGACCGGATTTGCAGCGCCGTATTGCCTTGCACAACGGCAGACCATAACCGTGCGTGGCTTATTGAACTGTATGGGGCAGTCAGAAGCAGGTGTGTTTGAAATTTACAATCGCCTCCGCTTTGATTGGGGGTTCGTTCCCTATGTTCCTGGGGTAGTGCCGGCTGCCGAATGATGTGCCGCTGGTTCGTGCTGTAAGAAAAAAATTTATATAAGGTTTGTAATAGACGCAAATGGTTCAGGTTGCAAGCTGATAACCAGCTCATCGTGTATAAGCGACCGTTTCCGGAGGCAAGCCAAGGGTAGCCGTTCGGTATAATCAGCCTGCACCATGGCTTACCGCCTCAACAACAGCAGAGACGGTCATGTGTTGACTGTATTGGATAAGTTTGTTGTTATAATTTGCTTACCGGGTCAGTTCTAAAAATCGGGTTATACAATGAAAAACCGTTTTAAACGTCTTTTTTTAGCTTGTTTGATTTTGGGTCTGGTGCTCACAGCAATAGGGTCAGCAATAGGGGCTGCTATATATATGTGGGCGGCTCAAGACCTGCCCAACATTCAACGCATCTCAGACTACAAACCGCCGCTTGTTACTACTGTGTATGCCAGGGACGGCAGTATCATGGGGTATTTTTACAGTCAGCGTCGCTTCCTGGTCTCTATCGATGAGGTGCCGGAGCACGTCCGGTTGGCTTTTCTGGCTGCGGAAGACGACAACTTCTACTCACACCAGGGTGTTGATCCCATAGCAATGTTTCGCGCATTTCTGCGCAATCTGGAAGCGGGTAAAATCAAAGAAGGGGCGAGCACCATTACCCAGCAACTGGTGAAGGCCCTATTGCTTGATGAAAAGAAGGAATATGAGCGTAAGCTAAAAGAAATGATTTTGGCTTATCGTCTGGAAAAATATTTAACCAAAGATGAAATTCTGACCATCTATCTGAATCATATTTATCTGGGCAACGGAGCATACGGGGTTGAAGCTGCGGCGCGAACCTACTTTGGCAAACATATCGGGGAATTGACTCTTGCGGAGGCGGCTGTAATCGGCGGTCTGCCTAAGGCGCCAACCAGTCTCAACCCTTATAACAACCCTGAAAGGTCGAGAGAGCGCCAGGAATATGTGTTGGGACGCATGCATGTATTGGGCTGGATCACTGATGAAGAGTATCAGGCCGCTCTTGCCCAGCCGTTGCATCTGCAAAGCATGGACGAACCTGGTCTTAAAGTCGGCGCATGGTATTTAGAGGAGGTGCGCCGTGAACTTGAAGCCTATTTAAGTGAAGATAATATGAAGCAGGCGGGCATCAAGCTTGATCGTTACGGCGGGGACGCCGTGCGGGAGTCTGGTCTGCATGTATATACCGCAATGGAGCCTGTGCACCAGAAGGCGGCGGAAGAAGCCGTGCGCGAGAATCTGATTAATTATACTCACCGGCATGGCTGGAAGGGACCTGTCGCAGAACTGCAACCGGATCAGGTAGAGGGTTTTCTTCTGGAGAACCAACCGCCCCAAGGCTTTTTTGACAAAACAGCCTGGGCTAAAGCGGTGGTTCTGAAAGTGGAAAAAGACGGTGTTGAAGTGCAGTTGGGACAATCCCGCGGTCATATTTCCATGGATAACATGAAGTGGGCCGTTCCGTCCGGTAACGCAAGCAAGATATTGAAAGAAAATGATGTCGTCTGGGTGTCGCTGCAAGGGGAACAGGCGCCGGGCAATATGGAAGAAGCATTTTTTGATCAGGTGCTTGAAGTGGGCCTGGAGCAGATCCCGGAGGCTCAAAGCGCAATGGTTTCTATCGAGGTGGACAGCGGCGACGTGGTTGCCTTGGTGGGTGGTTATGAATTTAACTATAACAATCAGTTCAACCGGGCCGTGCAGGCCCGCCGTCAGCCCGGTTCAGCATTTAAGCCGATAGTCTATTCAGCGGCCATTGATAATGGTTTGACCGCCGGAACTGTGGTCTACGATACCCCGGTGGTGCATGTGGACGCCGGCACGGGCAAAGTATGGATTCCTAAAAATTATGACGGCAAGTTCTCCGGCCCCATGTTGTTGGCTACAGCGCTGCGGCGCTCGAAAAACGCCTGTACCGTGAGAATAGCCCAACAAATCGGTGTGCCCGCGATCATTGACCGGGCCTATGCTTTGGGTATTGACGCCAAATTTCAAAATGTCATGTCCAACAGTCTGGGCGTCGTGGAGGTAACCCCGTTGAATTTAACAGAAGCCTACATACCGTTCGCACGGGGGGGGACTTCTGTAAAACCGCGTTTCATTACCTCTATCAAAGATGCTTGGGGCAACAATGTGGCTACATTTACTCCGCAAGTGCGCGAAGCAATTTCCCCCCAGAATGCTTATATTATGAGTCAACTCCTGGAAGGTGTGGTTCAGGCGGGTACTGGGGCAAGAGCCAGAGTGCTCGGCAAGCCGATGGGCGGGAAAACCGGAACGTCTAACGATGAGCGGGATGCTTGGTTTATCGGGTTTACCCCGTACCTTGTTACCGGCGTTTTTGTAGGTTACGATAACCCTGAAAAGCTGGGACGGGGTGAGACCGGCGCACGCACCGCTTTGCCTGCTTTTGTAATGTACCGGGAAAAAGTGGAAAAGTTTTATCCGGCAGATCCTTTCCCTGTTCCGCCCGGCATTATAATGGCTTCTACCGGCGGTTTGACTTTGCCGTTTATTGAAGGAACCCAGCCCGGTACCGGCGGGTTCACCACCGGGATCGGCGCACCGGTTGCACGGGATAATACTGATGATTTGAAAGAATTGTTTTAGGGTTGAAGTCAAAGCGCCCCTTTGCTTTTGCGGTCACCGAGGCTTGAAGTAAGGTAAACCCCATTCTCTCTATGTAACTTGAGAGCCATACTGATTGAGGTTGTACGCAATTTCAAGCAAAGCGGCTCTGGCGTTAGTTAAATCTTTTGGAGGTGGCCATGTGCTTAAGGCTGTTTTCAAGTCTTGCCACTGTTTGGCTGGCTGTAATATTCTTATATGCAGACGCTTTCGCTCAAACGATGCCTGAGCTTTATGTTCAGCAAATAGAAGAAGTTACGCTTTACCCCGATTCAGCTAAACTTGAAATCAGAGAAAAAGCCGTGTCAAAACGTCTGGAAAGTGGTGAAACCGTTCTGACAGTATATCTTCCAGGTCATGCTGATCCGGATAGCCTCTCTGTCCAGGTTAACGGCAAGCTCACCGGCGTCAACGTGGAGACCTTAAATAAAAATGACCAGAGAGATCCTATTCTGGCTCCCTGGAAAGATGCTTTACAATCTGCGGAAAATGAACGGGATATTTTGAAAGCGGAGCTGGAGGCTGTGAGCGCCAGGATAGCGATGTGGCAAAAGCCGGCAATGCCCCGGGCGGATGTCGCTTCCGAGCTTACTAAGCTGGATCAGGCAATGCAAGCTGGGTTAAAGGCGGCCAACGACCGACTTTTGGAGCTTACTCCGCTTATTGCAGCGGCGGAGGAAAAGGTAGCAATTGCAGCTCAACAGCTTGAGCAGTTGCCGCCTTCTTACAAAGTTGATCTTGTACTTGCCAAACTGCGCCAGAATTCAGAGTTTACCTACTCTTATATGTTGCGGGGGTGCGGCTGGCGCCCTTCATATACGGTTAACGCCCGCCCTAAGGCTGATAAAGTGGATTTGATTTTTTCCGCTCGGCTACATCAGCATTCCGGCTTTGATTGGAAAGATACCCGCATTAAACTGGCAACTAATGCCCCAGCCTGGAATATTACCCCGCCCGCTCTGGATCGTTGGCAGATAAGACAGATTCAGCCTCATGTGCAGGGGCCTGTGGCAGTTTCTGCAGCCCCCCAACAGGAATCTTCAGTGCGACTGAAAGCTGCCGGAGCCGCGCCTGTTGCTGATTACAATGCGGTTTATGCTGAACCTCAGGAAATAGTTTATACTACTTATTCCATTTGGGACATGGGCAAACGCACCCTTTTAGATGACAAGCCCACACTGATGGCTGTAAGCGAAGAAAGCCTTGCTGCCAAATTTTACTATACAGTGAGGCCCAAAGTAAGTAACCAGGCTTATCTTACTGCAGAACTCATTCCAGACCAACAGGATGAAAATACTGCAGAAGAATTTTATCCTCAATCCACGGCTGTATTCATGGTTGAGGGCAATAGCGTAGGGTCCGGTAATTACCCGCCGTCTGTCGGCGATGAACTGTTTTTCGGAACTTCTCCGTTGATTAAAGTGTCATGCGTTGAGCTGGGTAATCTTACAGACGAGAAAGGGTTTATGAGTAAAACCCAAACGCACAACTGGCATTGGAAGTTTGAAGTAGAGAATCAAAGCGGCAAGTCGATTGATGTTCTGGTGGAAGACAGTCTGCCGGTATTGGCAGATGCCAGAATGGAACTGAAGCAAAGTTCAGTTCCGGCGGCTGAAGTGGATATGGATAAACAGATGTACTTCTGGCAAATGCGGCTTGAGCCAAAGGCCAAGTATGAGATTGAACACAAAGTTAATGCCAGCGCCCCGGCCGATGTGGGAATAAGCAGTACCAGATAGCTTTCACGGCTATGAGTTTTCTGGTTGTGCTAACTCTCAGCATTTGATATCACTTTCAGTCCGGTTTTTACATTGGTTCGGAAATCTGAGAATGTTATTGAAAAATACGCCCTTAGACAATTAATTTTAAATCAAAATCCGCGAATAACCGGGACGTTCCTTTGCATGGGGAGAGCTGATGTTTTTTCATTGCCGGAACGTTTATTAAAAACTGTTTAAGTCTGAACTCCCTAAAAGGAGATAAGGAAAATCGGCGTCTGACAGTTAGACTGTGGATCTAAATATCCATAATCTGCAAGCCTTAGCCAGTCTGTCTCGTGCGTAGGCGTAGCTTTTCATTGTTTGGTGTGACATTCTCCGGTATCAGCTGTTGCAATAGGACTAGGCCGGGCGTTACTTGTCACCCGACAAATTTGCTCTACGGCCATTTCTGATATGGTTCAGCATTTGTCTTTTGGCGTGCGGTTTGTAATGCGGTTCTGTGAGGTGCTTAAATGATTAGAATTGAAGGCCTGAATAAACGCTTCGGCGATCATCAGGTGCTTACCGACATTAACCTGCACGTGGAACAGGGCGATATTTTTGGGATTGTCGGCCATTCCGGTGCGGGGAAGACGACCCTGTTGCATTGTCTTAACGGTCTTGAAAGCTACGAAGAAGGCTCTGTGAAAGTGATGGGGCAGGAAGTGCGGGATTTGGACGACAAAGGCATCAAACTGTTGCGTCGCAATATGGGTATGATTTTTCAACACTTCAGCCTGATGAACCGTAAGAATGTCTGGAAGAATGTGGCCTTTCCCATGGAAATCTGGCATATGCCCAAGAACCAGATCCGCGAGCGGGTAGATGAACTGCTTGAATTGGTAGGATTGCCTGAGAAAAGTCATGAACGGGTAGGCAACCTGAGCGGCGGCCAGAAACAGCGAGTGGGAATAGCTCGGGCGCTTGCTCTTAACCCCAGAATTTTGCTTTGCGACGAAGCAACATCTGCCTTGGATCCGCGCACTACCATTTCCATTTTAGAGCTGCTTGATGACATTAACAAAAAACTTGGTCTTACCATTGTCCTGATTACTCACCAAATGGAAGTGATTAAGATGATTTGTAATAAAACAGTCTTGCTTGACCAGGGGGTAATTGCCGCCAGTGGAGAAACAGAGGCTCAGTTCCTTTCGCCCAGCCCGGCCTTACAAAGACTGGTTCAGGATGAGTATGCGTTTATTCCCGACGGTGTAAATATCCGTTTGAAATTTCCCAGACACATTGCCAAAGATGCCATAATTACTCGAATGGCTACCGATTTGGGAATAAATTTCTCAATCGTGGGGGGGCGTCTGGAACGCTATCGTGACCATGTGCTTGGGTATTTGATTATTAACGTAAAAAGCCAAGATTTCCAGATAGTTACAGATTACCTCAGAAATAACGAGTTGTTTTGGGAGACTGTTCAAGATGAGCAACATCCAAGCTGATCTGCATGCACTCTATGATATAATGGTTACGCGTATTCCGGGACCTACCCTGGAAACGCTGTATATGGTTGCTGTTTCCACTTTGCTTTCATTGGTGCTGGGAATGATTTTGGCCATGGTAATGGTGCTTACCGGTCCAAAGGGTTTGCGGCCTATCGCTCCATTATATGTGGTTTTGGATATAACTGTGAACGTGCTGCGCTCGTTCCCGTTCATTATTTTAATCATTGCCATTATCCCGTTCACACGTTGGGTTGTGGGAACTTCTATCGGCAGTACAGCTACTATCGTTCCTTTAACCATAGCCGCAGCTCCGTTTGTTGCCAGAATAATGGAGGCCAGCCTGCTGGAAGTGGATTCCGGGGTAGTTGAAGCGGCTAAATCGTTTGGAGCTGGCAATTTTCAAATCATCACTCAAGTGATGTTGAAAGAAGCCATGCCGGCAATTGTGCTGAATGTAGCCGTGGTGGCCATCAACCTGGTCGGATACTCCGCAATGGCCGGAGCTGTAGGCGGGGGGGGGCTGGGCGACTTGGCAATCATGTATGGTTATAACCGTTATGAAATGGATACCATGCTTGCTGCAATAATCGTATTGGTTCTGATGGTTCAAGGCATTCAAATGCTGGGCAATTTCTTTTACCGTATTCTGAAATAGGTGGTTTATGAACGGAATTTACCAGGAACTGCTCCAGCCGGCTTGGCTTCAGGGGGATCTGGAGGGCAACCGCCCGTCCCCACCTTGTGTTTTAACCATAGCCGGTTCAGATTCCGGCGGCGGAGCAGGCATTCAGGCGGATATTAAAACCTTTATGGCCCTGGGCGTTTATGGCTCCAGCGTTATTTGCGCCCTAACTTCCCAAAATGGTGAGAGAGTTGATGGTATTTTTCCGATAAACCCGGAATTTGTAGCCTTGCAGTTGGAAACGGTTTTGTCCGGCTTCCCTGTTAAAGCGTTGAAAACCGGGATGCTTTTTTCTGCCGACATTATTGAAACTGTAGCGTCCTGTCTCGCTAAACGCGCTTTGACTATTGTAGTGGATCCGGTTTGTGTCAGCCAAAGTGGGCACCGCCTGCTTGAGGGAAGTGCAGTGGAAGTGCTGAAGAAACATTTAATCCCTTTGGCTGATCTGCTCACACCGAACAAACCGGAAGCGGAACTGCTGGCGGAAATGGCGATTAATTCGCCGGAGGATATCAAAATTGCCGCTAAGCGTCTGATGAAGCTTGGAGCCAAGGCGGTTTTGATTAAAGGCGGGCATTTTGACTGTACCGATGACACGGTCACCGATTGGCTGGCTATGCCGGGGCAGTCTCCTGTTCCTTTGCAAATGCGGCATATCAGCACCGGCAATAATCATGGAACCGGCTGTACCTTGGCTGCGGCGATCACTGCCCATTTAGGTTTGGGGCTGAGTTTGCAGGAAGCAATTTTGCATTCACAGAAGTATCTGAATACCTGCTTGAAATTCAGTTATAACCCCGGTAAAGGAAGCGGACCGGTAAATCATGCCGCTCCTCTGTTTTTCCATTTGGGGGACAATATACAATATCAATTGTGAGTCGGATAGCTACAGAATATAGCATAGTGCATTTTTATTGATAAAATAGAAAAAGTATTAATACTTCTTAGGGTTATCTTATATGCGTAAACACAAATTTGCCTAGTAAGGCATTTCAAGGTAATTTACCCAATACTTGACGTATTGCAGCAAACATATGTATAGATTATTAGACCTATTTTCAGGCTGTGGAGGGATGACTCTCGGCTTTTTAGACCCTCGTTTTTGCGGCGGGTTTAAAAGTGTTTTTGCTATCGATAATGATAAGGCCGCCGCCGCCAGTTACAGTCTGAATTTCGGCAATCATGCTGTCTGCAGTGATATTGAAGGATGGGTTTCAAATAAGCAGCAGGTACCCCAAGCCGATATTGTTATCGGCGGCCCCCCCTGCCAAGGATTCAGTCTCCTTAATAAAGCAAGGAGAGGGGATACACGCCGAGCATTGTGGCAGCCGTATATGGACATTGTAGAAATGTCGGGAGCATCTGTTTTTGTTATTGAAAACGTGCAAGGACTTTTGCACTCTCCAGAGCATAAGCAAATAATTCAGAGGGCAAACAAGCTTGGCTTTGTTACGGTCGCAGCCCTATTGAACGCCGCTGATTATGGAACTCCTCAGACAAGGATACGAACATTTATTTTCGGGTGGAAAAAGTATCTGGCTGCTTCTGTTCCTTTCCCACCACATCCGACGCATACACAGAGGGCTGACGGATCCGGCCTCCCTTTATGGAAAACAACAAAGGAGGCTATCAGTGATCTGCCTGCACCGATCGGCACAAAGATTAGGAATGTAGCCCCGCCGTTGAATCTACATTTTGGAAGAACACCGACAGAAAAAAGTATCCTTCGCTACAAGGCTGTCCCACCGGGCGGCAACAGATTCGATTTACAGAAAAATGCCCCGGAGCTGACTCCCGAATGCTGGATGCGGAAAGTCAGTGGCGGTACAGACTTGTTCGGCCGCTTATGGTGGGACAGACCATCTGTGACTATCAGGACAGAGTTTTTTAAACCAGAAAAGGGACGCTATTTACATCCTGATCAGCATCGTCCAATTACGCATCGCGAAGCAGCTCGCCTGATGGGCTTTCCTGATGATTTTCAGTTTGTCGGTTCAAAGGTTGAAATTGCTCGACAAATAGGGAATGCCGTGCCGCCTCCCTTAGCTGGGGCAGTAGCACGGCATGTGCGATCATTACTTGATGAATGGTTCGGGAGAACTTTTTCTGTGCCTCACGTCGTGGCAGATATTGCAGAGGGTCGTAAGGTTGTCAATAGTATTTGACCCTCCATCCAAATGGCATTTGATATGATGTGCCTCCAGATGACGCGGGTCTGAGCGGTTCCACTGTTCGTGGGTCCAGCCGCAATCTTGGCAAGTATAGTTATCGCGTACTAAAACTGCTCTATAGACCGAATCCGGTATTTTCCTATCATGTTCCGGAGCTTGCCTATCTTCCTCCAAAACGTAAATTCCTACAGGCAAATCCGGCCTCCCGGTAAACCGAGTGACAACAGGCCAACCATATTCAGTTCGTAACTCTCTCGTCCTACGTGCCCATTCAGTTTTATCCCCAGCCACATATCGCAATTCTTCACCGGAAATTTCTTTGCCCACAAATGACCTGAAGTACTTTAAAATTTTATCCCGCACACCAGCGTTTTTTTCTTTACGTATATCATTGGCCACATTCCATCGATAAGCAGCTTCAGAGTCTTGTTCAACAGAAAGCAAGATATACTGGTCAGGTTTCAGGCTGGGTTTGTCAGTATTGAAAAGGGCATAAAGCTCTTCCGGTTCCATATTCTTAAGTGTTATACCGGTAAGAATACGCCAGCCATACTCAACACGCAGTTCACGTACTCTGCGGGCATATTCCGAAATACCGGCTACAATCATCAACTCATCTCCGGATAGGATGATTCCCACATATTTTTGCATATAAGCAAGGATACGCGCTCTGGCACTGCCTGTATCCGGACCTCGAATAAGAGAAGCACCGAGATTTTGTAAAAGATCACTTGCCGGAACCAGTGCTAAAACTTGTGTACGAAGTTCACTGTTTTTCAAATGTTCTTCAAAGTTCTCAAGCAACTCCATCAACTGGAGGCAATATTTCTCAGGATCACCGGGTCTGGAATGTGTAGTCATATAATTCCATATTGTTTTGTGCCCAAAAAATCAGATAGGCGCTGCTTAAGCAATACCTCATCCTTTAGTTCACATTGCCAGACTACCAAGCAACGATAACCAAAATTTTTTAGAGCAGCAATGTTGTTGTTGTCCCGTACTTTATTCTCTGAAATTTTACTTTTCCAGAACTCTGTCCGGGTTGCAGGGATTGTCGCTCGCTTACACCCTTCGTGCCCATGCCAAAAACAGCCGTGGACAAAAATAACTGCTTTATACTTCGGCAAAATTATATCAGGCTTTCCAGGTAGTTTCTTATTATGCAGGCGGAAACGATAACCCATGCGATGTAAAAGGGAACGTACAAGTATTTCAGGTTTAGTATTTTTCCCTTTTATCTGTGCCATGTTACGGCTGCGTTGTTCCGGGCTGATCTTATCCATTTCTCAAGGTCAACTATTACTTAAAGAGATTGACAAAAGTCATTCATTTCTCAACGTAAGCATAATAAATCATTTTTCTAGAGAGTAATAAGTCGCCAATGCCTAGCGCAAGTCTGGGGTTTCCAGAAACACTTTAAAAGCTTGGTAAGTGGCATAAATATCAGCCACACTGGTCAGCTCAAACGGGCTGTGCATGGCAAGTACGGGCGGGCCGCAATCAATCACGTCCATACCGTAGTTGGCCAGATACATGGCCACAGTACCGCCGCCACCCAAATCCACCTTGCCAAGTTCAGCCATCTGCCAGGGGACGCCTGCCTGGTTCAGGATGCGTCTGAGCCAGCCGATATATGCCGGATGAGCGTCGTTTGCTTCATACTTTCCGCGGGAACCGGTGAATTTGGTAAAAGTCGGCCCGCTCCCCAAAAACGCTGAGTTAAGTTTTTCGTGCAAATCCTGGTAGTCAGGGTCAAAAGCCCCGTGCACGTCGGCTGAAATTGCCTTTGAAGCAAGCATTACCTGACTTAAGCGGGTTGCCGGCTCCCAATGAGCCAGCATATCCTCAACGCAATATTCAAAGAAACGCGATTTGGCTCCGGTGGCTCCTTCAGAACCGATTTCCTCTTTATCCCAGATAATCAGGCATTGTGTATATTCCGGCGTTTCTCCCGTTTTAGCCTGCTCTATCAAGGCTTCCAGGCTCAGGAATACGCAGGAGCGGTCATCCTGCCCGTAACCGCCGATCATTGAGTTATCCAGACCCACATAACGCGCCGGCCCGGCCGGAACTGCATGGATCTCGGCGGAGTAAAGATCTTCCTCTTTGATTGCAAACCGGTCATTCAGCAATTTCAGCACATGGGCCTTGACCCGGTTTTTGTTCTCTTCTTCCTCTTCTTCTCCTTGGGCATCAAGCGGCTGATGTCCTAAAATCACATTCATTTTTTCAGCCTGAAAAGCCTCGGAAAGTTTTTGAACCACCTGCTTTTGAGCCAGGTGCGGCAACAAATCGGCAATGGCGAATACCGGTTCGTTTTCATGTTCGCCCAATACCAAGGACACGGTTTCACCGGATTCTTTCACTACATGCCCATGCAAGGCCAGGGGAATGGAAAACCATTGGTGCTTACGGATACCGCCATAATAATGCGTTTTGGCTTGGGCCACGGCCGCATCTTCATACAGGGGGTGCTGTTTGAAATCAATGCGCGGGGTGTCGCCATGCGCTGCAATCAGGCGTATCCCCTCTGCAAGGGGGCGACGACCCCGTCGCACGGCCAGCAGGGTTTTTCCTTTAAAGCTGCGCACTACCATGCCGGAAGCGTAGTCGTCGTTGAACCCCGCCGCTTTCAACATCTTTTCCGCTTCAGCCACGGTTTCCCATTCGGTTTTGCACTGGGATATAAACTTCATGTAGCGCTGAGCCAAGCTGTGCATGGCCTGTTGATGCGTATTGGAAGAGTAAACTTCCCAAGCGCTTTTGGGGTGATGTTCCAAATCATTTCGTTTTTTTGTCATATCATTTACCTAAAACCCCTGCTCCAGAGGTGGGAAAACCAGCCATTGGCTGTTTAAATCGTAGTCAGGCCGGGCAAAAACCTTAGGCTGGGAACTTTCCGTTAAAATTACCTGACGCCCTTCAAGCTTAAGTCGCCCCTCAACCAGCCACTGCACGGCCTGAGGGTAAATTCTGTGTTCAAGCCGATGAATGCGCTCCAGGGTAAGCTTGGGGTCTTCCGCAACTGGAACCGGAACCGCAGCCTGAATGATCACCGGCCCGCTATCCAGTTGCTCTTCCACAAAATGCACAGTGCAACCACTGAGCTTTACCCCATAATCTGCGGCGGCAGCAACCGCCTTGGCTCCGGGAAAAGCGGGAAGCAGGCTGGGGTGAATATTCATTATCCGCCCTTCAAATTCCTTAATGAACGGAGTAGATAAAAGTCGCATATAGCCGGCCAGGACAATTAATTCTGCTTCGGATTTTTTAATAACTGCGAGCATTGCCTGATCGAATTTTTCCCTACAGGAATAGCGGCGGTGATCCTGAGCCCAAGTTGGGATTCCTGCTGCATCAGCCCGTTTCAAACCATATGCGTCCGGATTATTGGAAAGCGCCAGCACAATCTCCGCATTCAGGACGCCTTCGTGTTGTTTATCAATAAAAGCCTGCAGGTTTGACCCCGAGCCGGAAAGCAGGACTGCAATTTTCATCTTCACTCCTCTTAAACGCCTTAAACCGGAAAGCACAGACGATTCCCCAGGGTGGCCAGCAAAGCGCAGGATAAGACCACGTTCCAGGGCGATTTAATTCTGAAGTTGCTTGATGCGCTCAGGTGCTGAAATAATGTTCCAGGGCCCGGGCCAAGCCGTGCAAAGTGTACTCATTAGGTTGCAGTGTACAGCTTAGACCGTATTTTTTCAAGCATTCCGCAGTGATCGGGCCAATGCAGGCAAAACATATATTCTTATCCCGGAATGCCTCAGGTGGGGTTAATTTAAAAAAGTTGTCCACAGCCGATGCAGAACAGAAAGTCACGGCGTCAAGCTTTTGGTTCTTCAAAGCGCTGTTCATGTTCTGTAAGCCGGCCCTGTACACCGCCTCTGAAGGTAAAATCGTATCGTACAGGCTGAGTGTCTCCACCTGGATACCTGCGGCACGAAGAACATTCTCCAAGGCCGGGCGGTATAAATTGCCGCGCAGGATCAATACCGGCTTGGGGGCTTTGCCTGAGGGAGATGAACTTATGCGTTCACGCAAGCCGCACGCCAATTCTTCAGCTACATAGATATCCGGCACAAAGTCCGGTATGATACAACATTCCTGAAGCGCCGCCGCTGTGCCCGGGCCGATTGCCGCAATGCTTACTGGGCCTAAAATGCGGCTGTCCAAACCGTTTGCCGCCAGCATATTCCAGAAAACCCTTACTCCGTTAGCGGAAGTGAACACCAACCAGGAATAGCTGCCTATTTGAGCCAGGGTATGCAGCAACGGCGCATGGTCTGCAGTCGGTTTAATTTCTATAACAGGCAATTCCAGAGGAACAGCGCCCATTGCGCAGAGCAGGTTGGATAGTTCTCCAGCCTGGGCCGGGCTTCTGGTTACTGCGATTGTGCGGTTGAATAAAGGCTTGCGCTCAAACCAGGATGGCCTGCAACCAAGCCCGGCGACCTGTCCGATAATCAGCACTACCGGGGCTGTCAACTCAGCCTTTGCCGCTTCGGCCGCTATGTCCGCCAAGTTCCCCACAACCTTGCGTTGGCAGCCAAGCGTTCCCCATTCCACTGCTGCCGCTGGAGTGGCCCTGGGAAGTCCGGCCGCCGATATTCGGTTGCAAATCTCTTCAAGTCGCGCCATTCCCATCAGCACGACCAGGGTATCCGCACTTTGCGCCAAGCCGCTCCAATCCGGTTCGGGGTTGTCTGCACCTGCTTGCCCGGTAACCAACGCAACTGAAGACGCTAGGTCTCTATGGGTTAAAGGAATGCCGGCATAGGCCGGTACGGCCCATGCAGAACTCACTCCAGGCACGATCTCGAATTCAAGCTCCGCCTCGATCAGAGCCTCCATTTCTTCGCCGCCGCGGCCGAATAAAAATGGATCACCGCCTTTAAGCCGCACCACACTGCCACTGGTTTCCGCCGCTTGCCGCCCTGCCTGCACCAACAAGGCATTGATTTCAGCTTGCGACAGAGTGTGTTTGCCTGACTGTTTTCCTGCATAAATTAATCTGGCCTCAGGTTTTGTGTGGTTGAGCAAACCCTCGGCAACCAGGTGATCATAAATAACCACATCAGCTTGAGTAAGCAGATGCAGCCCTTTAACTGTTATCAGGCCCGCATCGCCCGGGCCGGCTCCTATTAAATAAACACTCACTTTGTTACCTTATGGAAGGACTGAACGGTTCATGCTTGTACCAGGATAGTTACACCTCTGCTTAACAGCCGACAAGCCCTTGCTTCTGGCTGGAGAGATGAATACGTTTGAATTTCAAGTTAAACACCTCTGGTGGACGTGGGCGGTAATCTGTACGGGCGGTATGAGTAACCGCGTCAGTCGCAAGGATATTGCAGCCGACGCTATGCCTTTCCTGCTGTGCCTTAAAAGGGCAGAACCATGCTTGCAGCCGCACGTATATATAAGTTAAGTTAATTTGCTCCAGGAAGTACATCGTAAGGAAATCCTGATTCAGGAGTGGGCTGTTCTAATTCTGCTCTGCCGGATTTCGGTTGAGGTAACCGCTCGAATAAATTACAGATAATGGTGTTGGAAATCAACATCCCTTTGCGGGTTAATGCTAAATTTCCGTTGCGAATGCGAACCAGACCTTTATTGTGCAGAGCAGTGATAAATGCTTGATGCTCATCAAAGAAATTTCTTCCGGTAAGTTTGCGATAAGTACCAGCAGAAAATCCTTTCCGGGTACGTAATGCAAGCATGATGTTTTCCATGAGTTTGGTATGGGCAGATAATATTTCCAATTCGCCAAAGCCACTGCCGGGAACTTTTTTCTGGTTGAGCATCTGCAGATAATCACCAAGCCGGTTTGGGTTGGTCAGGCGATATTCCCGCAGGGTGGACACGGCGCCGGGGCCAAGGCCCAGATAGTCTTCACCTGCCCAATATCCAAGATTATGTTTGCACTGATAGCCGATTTTTGCGAAATTCGAAATTTCATATTGCAGATATCCGGCTTCTTCCAGAATATCCGCTCCATCCAGGAACATGTGTTCAAGTTCTTTTTCATCGCAGAAGTTGATCTTCCCTTCAGCGTGCCAGACCTGAAAGGGGGTTCCTGCTTCCAGGCTCAGCCCATACGCTGAAATGTGTTCAGGGCGCAACTGACCGATAACTTCCTGTAATTCCAGTTTCCATTTGCGCAGCCTCTGCTCCGGCACTCCCCACATCAGATCCAGGTTGATATTTTTAAATCCGGCCTCACGCGCCTGATATAGGGCCTGTATGGCATCGGAAACTGAATGGGGGCGGTTCATCAGACGCAGCATCTGATCATCAAGGCTCTGTATCCCCATACTCAGACGGTTAACTCCGGCTCGCAGCAACTGCATGTAGTAGCTTGTTCCCCGCCCGCTTTGAGGGTTAACCTCAATGCTTATTTCTGCATCGGGTGCAACTGTAAAATTACGATACACTGTATCAAGCAAAGTGTTTACAGCGTCGGCCGGTAGGATACTTGGGGTTCCGCCCCCGATGAATATTGTCGAAACGCTCCGCTTCCCCAAACGCTCGGACCACAACGCTGTTTCAGCCAGTAATCCGCTCAGATATTGCTGGATTTCTCCAGAAGCAGCTACCCAAGAGTTAAATGCGCAGTAGTGGCATTTGCTTTTACAAAAAGGGACATGAATGTAAATCAGCATTCCTGTACCTGAACAGGTTGGGAAAGGGCGGTATCTGTGGCTGCTTGGGCTGTAAGATAGCGTTCCGCTTCGCTGAACAGGCAGCCGCAGTACTGTTGTCTGTAAACGCCCCATTTCTTAGACAGGGTAATTCCCCGACTCCAACCGGTTCTGAAATCTTCATAATGAAATTGGAGTCCGGTTGGGGATACTTCTCTGCAGACTGCCTCCCCAATCGCTTTTATAGAAGTATGTTTCTGATACCGCGAATACAGCAGGCTGCTTGAAATTAAATGGAAGCCGTTTTGTTGTGCAAATTCAGCCAGTTTCAGCAGGCGCAACCGATAGCAAAAGAGACAGCGGTTATGTTCCCTGTTTGCTACAAGCCGGAAAAAGGCTTTAGGTTCATATTCTACAGCAGGCCCGCCGCAGTCGGCAAACAGCAAAGGGAAGCCTAGCTTATCCGCTACCTGTAAGGCCCCCTCCCGTCGCTTTAAATATTCCTGACTGGGATGAATATTCGGATTGTAAAATAATCCGGTCACCGCATATCCTTGCGCCTGAAGACGCTCAACGCAGGTTATTGCGCACGGTCCGCAACAAATATGCAAGAGAATTTTATTCATGAGAAAGCTCTTTGCATCAACTTAACAGAGTATTTTCAGATTATAAGTTATATTTAATCATTACGCTGCTGTTTCGTTTGGAATGCAGTTTTTCCACAAGCCAAACGGTGCTGGCATTGCACAGGCGAGCGCCAGTTACAACGGCTCCAGGTGCAAGCATATTCAATCTTGAGAATCAATCCCCAATACCAAGCTGCTCAGGGCGGTGTTTTATCAGCAATCCAGGACAATTGTGCTTTGATGAGTGTAACGGCATCCGGCAAACCGTTTAAAACCATGCGGTTTTATGTTTTTAAGAGGTGATTACTTAGTGTTTAAAAGACCGTTGACCGGTGAAAACCATACTAACCTGTGGGCTTGCTTCATTAACCGCTTCTATGACCTCAAAGTCGCGCAGTGAGCCGCCTGGTTGGGCGATTGCAACAATTCCTTCAGCTATTGCTGTGTCCACTCCGTCCCGGAAGGGGAAAAAACCGTCGGATACCATTACGGAACCGGGCAGGCCGCCATGAGCCTCGCGAGCGGCGGCGATTATGTCCTCATATCTGGAGCGTAAGGCTGTATCATTAAGAGCCGCGCGCTTCAGTTCGTAAATTGACTGGCCGAATTCCTTGAAGGAAAGAGTGTCTGCGAACTTTGTATAGGCTTTGTGAATGCTTAACTCAACGCAGCCTACACGGTCCTGTTCCCCGGCACCGATAGCGACGGTTGCACCGTTTTTGGCAAAAACGATTGAATTTGAAGTTACTCCGGCTTCCACTGACCAGGCGAAAATCAAGTCATCGGCTTCCTGAGCAGTGGGAGCTCTGGCAATGACCACATTACCGTCTTTTTCCGCTTTGGCCGGCAAGAAGTCCGCTACTGAGCGAATGCGTGAAAGAAACGACTTCTGAATAATTATTCCGCCGTCCATAAGTGATTTGATATCCAACCAGGAATACTCCGCAAGTTCATTTAGTCTGGCCAGACCGGGGATGCGCAAAATGCGCAGATTTTTGCGCTTAGTCAAGATGTCCAGGACACCTTCCTCAAATTCAGGGGCTGCCACTACTTCGAAATATGAGCTGTTTACTAATTCGGCTGCTTCCAAGGTGAATGGAGCATTCACCACCACAGCGCCGCCAAATGAGGCGATGCGGTCACTTTCATAGGCTTTTTGCAAGGCCAGCCCCAGCCCGCCTTCAGCGTGGTCAGCCCATGCTGCTCCACACGGGTTATTATGCTTAATAATTAAAGCAGCGGGTTTGGCGCTTAAATATTGCAGGATATTGGCCCCATTATCAACATCAGTGAAATTGGTCTTGCCCGGGTGCTTGCCTGCTTGCAACATGTGTTCTTCATTCAATGCGGATACAAGCCCTTGCCCGGGCCCGCGATAGCGAATGCCATCGAGTTCCAGTTCACCTGCAGTAAATTCATAGAGAGCCGCCGGTTGGTCGGGGTTCTCGCCATAACGCAGCCCCTTAGTTTCTCCTCCGATAGTCCACGAACGCTTTTTATAAACCAGTTCGGTTTGCCCCAAAACAATTTTCAGGTCTTCCGGGAAGGAATCTGCATTGATTGTCCGGTACATGTCTTTCAAATTGCTCATTCGCTGCTCCTGAAGTGTATTGACCTGAGTTTACAATTAATTTTTAGTTTCAGCCAGTGCTTGTTCGAAAAAAAAGCCGCCTTGCACTTTTTATGCAAGGCGGCTTGCCGTAATTTTTATTTATCCTGCAAGCGGGTTGGCATAAAGCAGAATCAGGTTGATAACCAAGGTATAAATGGCCAAAGATTCGATCAGGGCCAAACCAAGCAGTAAAAGAACGAACAAACGTCCGCCAAGTTCGGGGTTGCGGGCAGTTGCAACGCAGGTACCGGCCACAGCCGCACCCATGCCCACACCGCAGCCGCCACAGGCGGCGCCCATGCCGATGGCTACACCGGCGCAAATTAAGCCGATATCCATTATGGTCGACGTTGCACCCGCATCTGCAGTTTGAGCCATGGCAGTGGTGCCGATAACAAGCACAGTCAGAATAGCCAGAGCAGATATAACAATTTTACGCATAAAAAGCACTCCTCATTAGAGTTATATATTTTGGTCAGATGACCATTCCCTGTTTTTTAGCAGTTCTCCAACAAGACGGCACGACTTTAATGGGCTTCTTCAAGCGAGCCTTGAATATAAATCATGCTGAGCAGGAAGAACACAAACGCCTGCAAGATCTTAACAAAGAAGAATAAGAACATCAGCGGCAAGGTCCCGAAGATTGGGGCCAGCATCATCACAACCAACAACACCAGTTCTTCCCCCTTAATATTGCCGAAAAGTCGCAAGGTAAGCGAAAGCGGACGCGCGCAATGGTTGATGATTTCAATCGGGAACATAAAGGGGGCAAGCACTTTAACCGGCCCGCAGAAATGCTTCAGGTAGGCGATGCCGTGGTAGCGGAAGCCGACGGCATGGTAGAAGAAAAACACCAAAAGCGCCATGCCGACGTTGGTGTTTAAATTCGCAGTAGGTGCATCGAACAAGGGCAACAACCCCATCAGGTTCAGGGTCAGAATATAGATGAATAACACACCAAGCAGTGGGAAGAATTTACGTCCAAAATTATTGCCCAGGTTTTCAACAGCAAAATCTTCCAAAGGCTGAATCATGCTTTCCCAGAAATTTTGAAGCTGCCCGGGAACCATGGAAAGGCGTTTACGCACAATTAACGCCAGAATAAACAACACAGCCATGCCGATCCAAGTATAGAAGATGTGCGATGTATGCAGCTCTTTGCCAAAGATAGTGGCAGTATCTAAATGGAGTAAAATCGAAAGTAGCACTGGCTCATGCATGTCTAGGCCTCCTTGGATTTAAGCAGATGCAGCTTTGTCAAACCAAAAATAACGGCAGTGCCTGCGCTCAAAGAAAGCCCGATCAGCAATGCGGGGATAGGAGCCTTGAGCCAGGCGATAAACACAAATAAAATAATAGCTGTAATAAACAGACGCAGGTAAAAACCGAGCAGCATACCGACAACATTACCGCGGCTGAATCCACTTGGAAAAAAGCTTTGGAGCTTTTGGGCCACAAGATAAAAGTTGGAAACAGCAACCGCAGCTCCCAGCCCAACCCAAAGCAGCCATTGCGTGTACCAACACAGGAGGAGACCCGAAAAAATCAAAACAACCACAGACAATATCTGCACAGCCAACAAAAAACGGGCAGCCGGGTTGGAAAAGCCGTGTCTGAACAGCCAAGCTTCCACTCTGAAACGAATTTTAGCAAGCATGCTCTCAGGATAAAGCATATTTTTCTGCATAGTCATCAATAAAGTTCACTTACGCCCTGGTGGGGTGTCATAATTTTTGTCAGGAGCATTTTGATTTTGCTGAGTTTTCGAACTATCTGCCGGAGGCCCTGTTTTTATTTCGGTGTTTGTGAGATCCGGATTTGCAGCAAATTCAGCAGCCCGACGTTCTTCATCCATTTTATCCTGGAAGTGCATCAGCTTTTTGCCTTGGACAATCAGGTTTTTAAACCCGGCAACTATTCCCACTCCAAGAAAAAGAATAGTCAGCCAAGGCCTGGAGCCGAAAAAGTCATCTAAAAAATAACCAATGCCAAACCCTATAAAAACTGCTACTACCATGTGCAAACCTATTACACTGGCAGTGGAAACAGCTCGTCCCATCGGGCTTCCAAGGTTGGTCTTTCGGGATTTAAACCAATTGTCAAGCATAGTTCTCCTTCCGAATCAGCCAACGCTCACTTTGAACATTACCACCCGTCATGCCGGGGGTCAATGGGTTTGGACTTTTAAATTGGATCAGAGTCTGTCGCCGGCAGCCGGAAATGTAAAAACCATTTCCGCAGCTTGCCGTGTTCCACCTTGTCTTGCTTTTACCAATTGGAAAAATTCTTCCTTGAGCAGGTGCTTGGGTTTTGGATTTGTCAGCTCTGTTGCCAGAGCCACAGCCAATTCATCGGCATTCTTCACATGTTTAAGCATATTTAGAATAGGCCCGCCAGCCCAGGTGAAATTACTGATGTACGGCCCTACGCAAGGCTGTACTCCTGCTCCCAGAGCTTCCAGAAAATTTTGCCCGCCCAAATCCACCAGGCTTCCCCCCACATATGCAGTTGAAGCTTCAGCATATAACTGTTTCAGTTCGCCGAACTTATCCCAGACCAATACTTCATCGGTTTTGGAAAAGGAGTTCAGGACTTCCCGGGGCGAGGCGTTACAGTCTGACTGAAGTTGACTGCGCAAAATACAGTTTAGCCCGGTCCGGCGGACTTCCCGTTGCCAAATATCTGCATGATGCAGATGGCGCGGGGCCAATACCGCCAAAGATGTGGGACAGCTTGCTTTAAAGAGCTTGATTGCTTTTGCAACCTGTCGAGCTTCTTGGCGGCGCACGGAAGCGAACAGCGCAATCGGTAATTGCGCGCGTTTGTGCCCGGTCTTTTCGGATTGTTCGCCAGGGGGGCTGTCTTTTTCCGTATCGATCAGATCAAACTTGATGTTGGGCATCAGTCCCACACATTCTTCAGTAAACAGCCGGGCGAAACGTTCGGCGTCGGACTGGCTTACAGCCAGGATTTTGTCGGGCGCCAGGAGTGACCGGAATGAGGCGGGAAGTTTTAAATAGCCGGACAGGCTTTTGGGAGTAATCCGTCCATTAACCAGCAGCACCGGCACACCGGCCTGCTTTGCCGCTCCAAGCAGGCCGGGCCAGAGTTCTGTTTCCAGCAGCACTATCCGGCAAGGCTTAGCCAAAGTAATTGCCCTGCTCATCAAATCAGGTTCATCCAGGGGGAAAAATTGCGGTGTGAACTCCCCCCGACTCCAGGAGCCCTGAGTTTGAAAACGCTCCAACACGTCCATACCTTGCCGGGTACAGGTGCTTGCTAAAATCCGTAATTTGCCGGTTGGCGCAGTATCATTCCATTTTTGCAGAAGCAGGCGGGCAAGGCTCACAAGTAGGTAAGCCTCTCCGCCTGACGCGGCTTGAATCCAAATGGTGGCGCCGTCAAACGGCTGCACCCAATCAACAGGAACCAGCCGTTCACTCCAACCGTCCCGAAGTCGTTTGTTTCTGCTTAAAATCGGGCGGGCCAGACGCCAAGCCCTCTGATATAAGCGCGACAGAAATAGGGAGGTTAGGGGAAGCTCTTTCATTCCATGAACCTGTTCCATACAGATTAGAGCGTTGGCGATGCACTTATATTACTGCCATTAATTAAATTAAGGCTTTCCTTTGTTTAACATTCTACAAATTATTCGTGTCAGGCTGACGATTCCTCAAGCCCCAGCTCAATCAGACGGGAGATCAATCCCTCAAAGTCAAGCCCGGCAGCGGCGGCGGCCTGAGGCACCAGCGAGGTGGCCGTCATTCCGGGCAGAGTGTTGACCTCCAGGATATAGTTGATACCCTCATCAGTCACAATAAAGTCCGCCCGGCTGTAACCAGCTAAACCAAGGGCCCGGTGGGCAGTTAAGGCATCTTCCTGAATTTTTGCTGTGAGAGCGGAAGAAATAGGCGCCGGGCAAATTTCAGTTGCTCCGCCCTTAAGGTATTTGCTTTCATAGTCGAAAAATTCACCCAGACACGGTTTAATCAGAATGGGCGGAAGCGCCTCATCTCCCAAAACAGCACAGGTAATTTCCTGTCCGGCAATTAAGGGTTCTATCAACACTTCCAGACCGTTTGCGAACATTTCATCTAAAACCGGCATGAGTTTTTCCGGCTTGTCCACCCGGTGTAAATGCAAAGAGGATCCGCCATTATTGGATTTAACGAACAAAGGGTATGACAAGCGCGTTTGCCAGGTTTTATCGGGTCGCGACACCAGATATTCCCAATCCGGAGTAGTCAGTTTATGTTGGCGGAAAATCATTTTTGAGGCCGCTTTATGCAGAGCCAAAAAAGAGGCGCGTGCGCCACTGCCTTGGTAGGGGCAGCCAACTGCGTCGAGCATGGCCTGCACCAAGCCGTCTTCCCCAGGCGCTCCATGCAGGTTGATGAATGCGAAATCATGCTCAGCCGCCTGTTCCAGCAGACCGCTTAACGGTACGCTGCTTTGTGCTGACTTGCAGAGCACCGGTTTGGCCGGATCGTAAAAGGTCACTTCATGCCCCAGGCGGAGCATGGCTTGCTCCAGCATTCTGCCGCCGTTGATGGAAACTTCCCGCTCGCTAGACCAGCCGCCAGCTATAAGTAAAATCCGCATTTACATCCACCTTATATTTTTCAGTTAGTTGCTGTTCCAGTTCGTAGGCTTGGCGCTCCATTTTATGCATATTCGCTTTAGCTTGTTGGTCATGACCATAACGCTGCATTAAATCTTTAAAGCGTTCGTCCAGAGCGACAAAGCGGTCGTGCATAACCCGTTTATCAGCATACTCAATAATCAGAGGCAAGGGCCATGAGTCGAAGCAAATCTGCCAGGGCCAATATACATGGAACAGCACCCCTTGCGCCAGCAGATGTTGGCCGGTTTTCTGGACAACCCAGGCTGCACCCACTTGGGCATGACTGCCGCCATGCTTCACACAGTGTATTTTGGCGATATCATGCAGCAGGGCGGCTGCATAAAGGGCGGGCAGATCAATTTGCACTCCTTGTTCAGATAAAGCCTGCCCCAGATATATGGCGTATGCTGCCACCAGTTCGCTGTGCCGGCGAATATGTTCAGGCATATGGTAGAAATTCCACAGTTCGACACAATCCTGTTCACTGGGCACAATGCCGTTGCACATCAATTCCTTTTTCGGGAGAGGCAGTTTTTCCCAATCTAAAGGTTGCCGGAGCAATCCGGGCAAGTTCTTTGAAAGCTTTGTAAACATTCGATTTCCTTTTTAAACGGGGAAATTAGTTTGTCTAAAAGATAATTGAAATTTGTTCGATTGTCATCATTTCAGATATGGTAATGCAAGCACGAATTGGGCTAAGCTGGAGCAGCTGTCCTGTAATGCGGTAAAGGGAGCTGAAAGTTGCCCCTGTCGTAATGCAAAAAACGGCACCCACCTCTCGTGAGTGCCGTTTTTTTTGTTAGCAGGGAGTCGTGGCATTACTCCCTACTGTTTAGAGGTTTGAGGATAATAACTATGAAATTTTTATTACCTGTTTCTACCTGTACTGATACTGTTATAAGCAGAATGTACACATAGACATTTTATGTATGAGCTCTTTGCTGTGAGTAATTTATATCTTGATTGATATTGAAAGTCAAGTTCAATTATTAAATAAATTTTACACGCTTGCCGTTTATGTACCACCGGACCTTCAGACTGCCGGTTGAGTTGGAATTCTTCCTGACTGATGAGGCTAAGCAAGCTCTTGCGGGGTGGCGCAAGATTGCTTTTAGTCGATTCCTTAGAGTTTATTGAAATTAATTGTTGAATGTTGGAATCTGCAAGGCGACGTTTTATGAAAACGTCGCCTTATGTAACCTTCACTGCCAAAACGTTATCTACAAGACCAGAACCCTGTACAGGATTTGATACGCGGCGACTGCAAGGAGAAAAGCCAGCACGGTATTAAAAACAGTGGCGAATATCATCCAGCCCCAGGAAGCGCTTTCCTGTTTGATTACAGCCAAGGTAGGGAAGCAGGGGGCGTAAATTAAAACGAAGATGATGAAACTTATTCCTGTGGCGATATTCCAACTGCTGTCTGCCTTAATCTGATTTTGCAGACTTTCAGCTTCCTCTGGGTCAACGTCTCCCAGGGAATAAGCTGTTCCCAGTGTGCTTACCACTACTTCCTTAGCCGCGAACCCGCCGATTAAAGCCAGGTTTACCCGCCAGTTAAACCCGGCGTATTCCGATATCGGCTCAAGCGTCACGCCTAAACGGCCTGCGTATGAGTTGCGCAGGGCAGCCAATGCCTGCTCATTATCCACATCAGCCAGCGCCTCTTCCAGGGAAGCTTCATCAGCATCGGGTAATTGAGTTTCGATTTGTTTACGTTGAGTATCGTAAGTATCGATAATATCCTGTGGTAATTCCGGATATGACAACCCCGCCCAAATAATGATTGTCACAGCCAGGATTATGGTACCCGCTTTCCGGATATACGCCCAGGTTCTTTCCCACATGTGCAGGAGTACGCCTTTAAAGGTTGGCATACGATAAGGCGGCAGTTCCATAACAAACGGTGTTGACTCTCCGCGCAAGACAGTGCTGCGCAACAGTTTCGCCACCAAAAGAGCCAGAATCCATGCGGATATGGTAATCATGAACATCACCATATCTGCATGCTCAGGGAAAAATACCGCGCAAATAAGCAGGAACACCGGCAGTTTTGCTCCACAGGCAAAGAGCGGAGCAGTTAATATGCTGGCGAGCTTTTCCTTGGGGCTGCGCAAGGTGCGGGTAGCCATCACCCCTGGAACAGCACAGCCGCCGGCGATCCCCCCGGAAATGATGAACGGCATGACTGTATTCCCGTGCAGACCGAAATAACGGAATATTCTGTCGAGCATGTAGGCCATGCGGGCCATATATCCGGAGTCTTCCAGTATAGCCACCAGTATGAATATGACCATAATCAACGGGGCAAAACCAAGTACGGCACCCACACCGCCGATTACTCCGTCAACCAGTAAAGAGGACAGTACGCCTTCCCCCAGACTGTTGCCCACTGCTTCGCCCAGCCAGGCAAAAAAATCTTCCAGATATCCCAGAGGTGCTTCGCCGAGCAGAAAGGTCAATTTATAAATCAGATACACTATGCCGATCATAATCAGCGGGCCGACAAAGGTATTGGTAAGCACCGTGTCGATTTTGTCAGAAAGCGAGGCGCGCCGGGCCAGCTCATCGCGCTGAGTAACTACACCGTTGCGCACGATTGAAGAAATGAACCCGTAACGGTAATCTGCAATTACCGCTTCCGGGTAAGTATCGAGGGTGGTTTTCAGATGCCTTGCTACCTTTTCATACAATTCTTCCAGCTTGCCGGCCACTTCCGGATTTTCCGCGCGTCCTGCGGAAAGGATTTCTTCGTCGGCCTCCAGATATTTGATTGCTGTCCACCGCGCCGGGTATTTGGTAGTCAGAAAGTTGTTCTGAGTGATAAGGGCGGTCATTTCTTCAATAACCGGGTCAAGATCATTGCCGTATGATATTGTTATCGGGTTCCACGCCTGCCCCTTATACTTGACGGCAACTTCACAGGCGCTTGTCAGCAGTTCGTCGAGGCCTTCCTTGTTTCGTGCGACTGTGCCTATTGTCGGTGTTTTCAGCAATGCGCCCAAGCGTTTGATATCAATGCTTATGCCTTTTGCCGGGAGTTCATCGAGCATGTTCAGGCCCAAAACGAGCGGCACTCCCATTTCAAGTAATTGAACTGTCAAGTATAAGTTGCGGGAAAGAGCGCCGGCATCGAGAATGTTTATAACCACATCCGGACGCTCTTCAACAAGCACTTTGCGCGCAACCAATTCTTCCTGGGAATATGCGGTTAAGGAATAGGCACCGGGCAAATCGGTAATATGCACGGTTTTGTCGGCCAGTTTGGCCACGCCATCTTTTTTTTCAACTGTAATGCCGGGGTAATTGCCCACATGCTGCCGCGATCCGGTCAGTGCATTAAACACTGTGCTTTTTCCGCTGTTGGGGTTGCCCGCCAAAGCGGCATGAAGAGAATAAGCCATCAGAACTCACCCTTATAACTAAATTATTTCCACTTGAATATGATCAGCTTCATTATTGCGCAGGGTCAGGGTAAACCCGCCAAGACGCAAGGCTACAGGGTCGCGCAGGGGAGCACGACCGACTACTTCCAACTGGCAACCGGGAATAAGACCCATATCCCGAATCCGGCGCCCCATTTCTCCGGCTGCGTCAACCGCTGTTACTGTTGCTCGTTGACCAACTTTCAAACTTCGCAAAGGCACATTGTGTTTCATATCTAAGGCTCCTCATTTAAATTGAAATTCATTATCAATAAAGTTGCAAAAAAATTATTCCCTATGTCCAGGCTTAAGGGGAGTTAACCTTTGATTTTGGGTATTGTGCTTGCGGGCCTTGCAACAAGACTTCCCGTTGCTGCAAAAGGCGCAGCCGGTAATGCCTTTTCGAGCTGCCTGACCAATCCGGTAAGAACGGTAGATTAAGTATACTACTGCCAATAAAACGATAATAAGCACTATCACGGTTTGCATAACCAGTCAGCCTATCTGCTTAGAATTAAGTATTATTTAAGAAAGAAAAGAAAGAGGTTCGCAAATAATACAATCAGCACTCTTTGAATCAAGCAGTAATCCGCAGCCTCTAACCAGAATGTGATAAACCCCTCCTTCCCGGTGTGTTAATTCGAATTCAACACCCTGAGTAAGGCCCAATGCACAGAGATGTCGCCGCTGATCGGTGCAGGAGAGAAAATCTTTAACTCGGAATTTCCCACCTGAAGTTGCTTTGCTGAGTTTTGTTTCCAATGTTTTAACCTCGCTGGTTGATAGTTAATTCACTTGATAATGAATGTCAAGTTCCTGCACAGGTGTTATGGTTATAAGTCATTGCCCCAAGATTAGAATATTCGTACGGAAGTGGGTTCCAGTAGCGGGGAAGAACTCGGCGCGACGACAACACCGCCGTGAACCAGCCAAAATACGTTTTGGGGCGCGGTGGTCATAAAATCGTTTTGCGGTATGAAACGAGTTGTAGGCAGATTGACTTAAGTTCCGAATTTAAAGCTTTTAGGCACAGGCCCTTATGAGTTTGGCAGTCAATATGGAACTTTGCCCAATCAGGATTATGATTTTGCCTGAAACTGCCCTACCGGCGGATGCTGCAAATACACGCCAGGCGCGCTTACGGCAGAACCGGCGGTGGTTGGATAAAACAGCTCACAGCCCAAGCTTGCCGGACAGTCAGGTCCTTTACTCATGAATCGGTTGTTTTTTCACTATGAATAACAAAACTTCCCGGTTTTTTGGCTTGTTGACCACTTCATATGAGGCGACAGACCAGGAATTCCAAGCCAATCCTTTTGCCCAAGCGATTACAGCTTCACCCTCCAGTGCTCCCTCAGGATGACCCATATAGATATGCACCACAATTCCCCCGTCCGGGCGCAACCAATCTGCAAGCTTGTTTAAAGCCTGTAAGGTAGTGGGGGCATGGGTCACGATTTCTTTATTGCTGCCCGGGAGGTAGCCCAGATTGAATACCGCGGCCGAAATGCAGCCCTTTACATTTTGCGGCAGCAGCTTATCAAAATACTCATGGCCCGCTAAAAATAATTCGACCGGCGCGATATCTTTATAAACGCTTAACAGTTTTCGGGTGTTGCTGATTGCCTGATTCTGTATATCAAAACTAAAAACCTGACCCTCTCTTCCGGCCAGTTGAGCCAGAAATAAGGTATCATGTCCGTTCCCCGCCGTGAGATCCATAACCAGTGCCCCCGGCTTAGCCAGCAAGCTCAAAAAGTACTTGCCCATATCAAGCAAGCCGGGCATATTTAATGTGAAGTGCATTTTTATCTCCAGGTTGTGCAAAAATGTGCACTTTTGTGCAAAATGTGCAAATAAACTCTGCACATTTTTTAACCTGTTTTACTTTGAAACTCATAAGTGCCTTAAAAAGCTTAATTTTTATTTTGGCACGGTAGATGCATATAGATCGATATGTTTGCAGCAATTGCAGACTAGGTGAGAATATATGTCCTTGGTAAACTGAAAAGTTACCTCCTCATCACCTCCTATACTCCCTTTCTTTATTTGAAGAGGCGGCCCCGTCCCTAGCCGCCTCTTCGCTTTTTTAAGGCTGGAGTGTCTTTGAGCGGACAGAGTTCAAATCTGAAAATTGTCTTCCCGTTGCGGTAACTCCAATTTGTGGCGTTTGTTTTGGGGCGCTGCACAGTTCACTCGCCCGCTGGCTGGATCCTCAATGTAAAGTTGGGAATGCTTTAAGCATAATATGTAATCAACCGGATGGCATGTGGCAAACCGGTTGGTGCTTGTTATAAATCCCGGGGAGTAGGCCTTTAACAATCTGACAGACCGGCTCCGGCCACATTGGTGCAGCCATACACAAAAAGCCGGGCAGACTGACTGCAAAGTGGTGCAAATACAATGTTCTGCTCTCTGCAAAATGGGGATTGTAAATGGGATCTCCCCAAATCGGGTACCCGTAGGCAGCCAGATGCGCCCTGATCTGGTGTCGCGCTCCACGTCTGATTGTTACTTGCACCAAGGCGCAATGCTGGCAAGTATGACTATCCAGTCCGAATTCTCCAGCCTTGCCGCAGTATAAAGGCTCAACTTTCGTGTGGCGCAGAGGATCATTGCTTTCTTTATTTAAAACTTTGGTCTTTGCGCGGGAATCAGTATCCAGCTTGTATTTAACGGTAAACCCGCCTTGCGGTTGGCCACACACAAGGGCAAGATAACGTTTTTCCATCTGTTCGGCGGCTTCCGCATTCAGACAAAATGTCAGCGCTTCTTTGCTGCTGCAAGCCAGAACTATTCCGCTGGTAAGGCAGTCAAGCCGGTTAAACATGCTTACGGATTCGGGCTTTATTCTCATGCTTATACATAATTCCGGCAGTATTTTTTCAAGGCTCATGCCGCCTCTGTCACCCGGCAAACACGCACTATGCAGACCAGCTGGTTTAAAAATCGCTAAAATACTGTTGTGATGCTTTAAAATACGCAACTGACTTAAATCTATGGGAAAGTCGTATGGAGTATGCTCCGGAAAAGCCGGTACGGAGACGGCCGGATTGGTGGAGGCGGCCCCCCCGACAGCATCATCGGCTGGGCCCATGCGCATGGGATGTACCGTCACAACATCGCCTGCATGTACAATCATTCCCTTTCGGGAAGGCTTGTTATTCAATTTAACCAGACATTCCAACCATAGTCGCCGTGTTTCCCGCAGAGACAGCCCGGGCAGCAAAGCGGCCAAGGCTACGTCTAAACGTCGGCCTGTCTGTTCAGGGGTGATTATATGCTTGCCGATTAATGCTTTAAAGCTCATATTTGTTGTCAGTATAAAATAAAAAGGGAGAGCTGGAAAGCCCTCCCTTTTACTGTTTCAACCAGATTTACTTAGCAAGCTCGACCGCTCGGCGTTCGCGAATTACCGTGACCTTGATCTGTCCGGGATAGGTAAGATTTTGTTCAATTTGCCCTGCTATGTCTCTGCACAAAAGATAGGTGGTGTCGTCGTCCACGTTTTCCGAGTCTACCATTACCCTGATTTCACGTCCCGCCTGAATGGCGTAGGCCTTGTCCACTCCGTTAAACGAGGTGGCGATATTTTCCAGGTCTTCCAAACGCTTCACATAATTTTCCAGCAGTTCCTTTCTTGCACCTGGACGAGCTCCGGAAAGACTGTCAGCAGCTTGTACCAGCACGTCAATTGCCGTTTGAGGGCGGACGTCTTCATGGTGAGCAGCAATGGCCTGGATAATCTCTTTGCTTTCCCCGTATTTTTTGGCTAAGTCTGCTCCGATCATTGCATGTGGGCCTTCAACCTCATGGTCAACTGCTTTGCCTATATCGTGCAGCAGCCCGGCGCGTTTAGCCTTTTTTACATCCAACCCAAGCTCCGCCGCCATAATCCCGCAAAGTGACGCTACTTCCAAAGAATGCTGAAGCACATTCTGCGAAAATGAGGTGCGGTATTTCAGTTGGCCCAGCAGACGGATTATTTCGGGGTGGATGCCATGGACGCCTACGTCAAAAGTAGCCTGCTCACCTACTTCACGCAATTGCGTCTCCATTTCCTGCTCCACTTTATTCACTACATCTTCAATGCGGGCGGGGTGAATGCGCCCGTCGCTCACCAGACGTTCCATAGCCATTTTGGCGATTTGTCGACGCAGAGGACTGAAAGCGGAAATAATTACGGTTTCCGGCGTATCGTCGATAATCAAGTCAACACCGGTAGCGGCTTCAAGCGCTCTGATATTTCTTCCTTCGCGCCCGATGATTCTGCCTTTCATGGCTTCAGAGGGTAGTGTAACTGCTGTAACTGTCTGTTCGCTTACATAGTCGCCGGCATAACGCTGAATGGCTGTGGCGAGAATTTCCTTGGCCTTGCGGGCGGCCACTTCGCGAGCTTCACTTTCAATTAACCTGGCCATCCGTGCGGCCTCATGTCGGGTTTTCGCCTCAATTTCTTTAAACAGAGCCGATTTGGCTTCTTCGGAAGTCATTCCTGAAATGGCTTGCAGTCTTCTTTCCTGCTCCGCCATCTTTAAATCGAGTTCTTCCTGGCGTTCGTCCAACAGGCGCTCGCGCCTGGCGATTTCACGTTCATCTGCCAGCAATTCCTGTTCCTGCTGGTTTGCCTTTTCCATGCGTTCGTCTAATTTTTCAATCTGTTCCTGCAGACGTGAATCGCGTTTTTTCAGTTCTCGTTCATGCTCTTTATATTCCTCTTCCTGTTCCTTTTTCAGCCGGAAAAGCTCGTCCTGCCCTTGAATGATAATTTCCTTTTTCTGGGCTTGGGCTTCTTTGCGCGCCTCTTCTACAATGCGCTCGGCCAAATCTTTTGCAGAACCAAGTTTTTTGGAAATAATAATATTATGAATGATAAACCCTGCCAGCAGCGCGGCCATAGCGACCACCGCCACCAATACGGGTGAAAATTCAAGCCCCATGGCAATTCCCCTTGCAATATATAACGCAACATGTAAAAAACCGCCCGGCGTGCGTTGATCGCCGGTATGGTCGCAACACGAAAGAGTTGTGAGGGTTTGAAGAAGAGCTGTTTGCTTGTTGGTACCCCGGTGAGCCGTGTGACATTCCAAAGCAGACCTGGATTACCAGGTGGGAGACAAGTTTTTTTCTTTAGGCTTCCCAAATCAGGGCATGCACACAGAAAAAAGTACTCTAACTCCCGTTTTTTAAGCTTGTGAGGTCAGCGATGGCGCATCATCACGCACCCACCAGGGAATTGTATTTTAAGAATGTGGCGTTTCCCGGTCAAGTATTCCCAGGCAGTCATAAGATTCCTGACTCTCCTCACTAACCGAGGCACCACTCGATATATTATCAAGCAAAGCTTGCACGCGCGAATTGTACTCACGCAGTTGAGTATTAGCCTGAACCAGATCGTCAGCCAGACCCAAGGCTAAAAACGTCAATAGCTTTTCTTTACTGAACAGTCTTCCATGTTGTCTGAGTTTCTCAAATCGACTTTCAAGCAATAACCTAGCCTGCTCCACCTGATCTGGGGAGGCTTCCGCCCGAAAGGACAAATCCAGGCCTAATACATTTAAGTTGTATTCAGGCATTGCCAAAGCCTGCCGATTCCCGTTCGGCCCTGAGCTTCGCCAACAGTGAGTCCACTCTTGCTAGAACGGCTTTATTGCTGCGGCGCTCAAGCTCAAGTGTATCTGCCAAACTTTTATTCTCCGCTTCAAGATCGCGAACCCGAGCTTTCAATGCATTAATTTCCAGTTCGCTTGCTGCGTGCTCCGCCTTCCAACGAATTAATTGCTGCACCTCGTGCTCAAGTTGATCCAGAATTTCCATAGTCAAGTACCTGAGGTTATAATAACCCTATATTCGGCTCAATGGCAAGCACGATTTTTATGACAAGCAGCGGCCTGTGGGGTTAATCGCTTCAGTCAAATTATTTTTTTTTCCCGATTCTTTTGGTGCGCGCGGCCAAAGGCCATGCTCCCGTCGGGCACATCTTTGGTAATTACCGATCCGGCCGCAACCAAGGCGTTGTTGCCGATTTTTACGGGAGCAACCAAAGCGGAGTTGCTGCCGATAAATGCGCCATCGCCAATTTCTGTTCTATATTTATTTACGCCGTCATAGTTACAGGTAATGGTGCCCGCCCCAACGTTTGCTCCTGCACCGACTTCTGCATCGCCGATGTACGATAGGTGGTTGACTTTAGCCCCTTGTTTCAGAACGGCTTTTTTCATCTCAACAAAATTGCCGATTTTAGCCCCTTCTTCCATTCTTGCTCCAGGTCGCAAGCGGGCGTAGGGGCCAGCTATGGCATTTAACCCCAGAACCGCCCGCTCAAGATGACTGAATGCGCGTACGCAAGCCCCCGGCCCTATAATCGAATCTTTTATGAAACAGTTGTTCTCTACAACCGCACCAGCTTCCACAGTTGTATTACCAAGTAAATGGCAGGGGCCGTAAATATGGGCGGACAGATCAAGGTTTACCTTTGGTCCGATTACAAGCATATCTGCAAAGTGCAGGGGGGCTCCTCGCTTAAGCCAATTATGCACAATTTCCCTGCGCAGAGTTTCTTCCGCCGCAATCAGCTCGGCCGGGGTGTTCACACCAAGCAAATTTTTGTCTCCAGTCTGCGCGCCGGTCACTTCCAGTCCGGATTCAACCGCCAGAGATATCAGCTCGGTGATATAAAATTCCCCGCTTTTGTTCTGATTTGAGAGAAGGGGCAATAAAGGGGCCAGCTCCGCGATGTTGAGCAGGTATACGCCGGTATTGATTTCTCCGGTATCTTTTCCATGTTTGGCGGGCGAGTAATCTTTAGCCTCTACAATATCAATTACGGAGTTATTGTCACGCAGCACCATTCCATATGAGCCGGATTCTGGCAGAAACATGGAAATAAACCCCAGGGGAGCGTTGGTCCGTTCCATTTCAGTAATAAAAGTGTCCAGCAGTTCAGTGTTGATTAACGGTATATCCCCACTAACCACCAACACATGAGTCAGGCCGGCTCTAACCAAATGGGGCCAGGCCACCTGCAACGCATGACCGGTGCCAAGCTGTTGTTCCTGAAGCAAAAAGCGTTCATTTTGTTCAGGGAAAGCTTTGGCTACGAGTTCAGATTGATGCCCTACAATAGTCCATATCTTATCGGCGAAAATCGGCTCTAAAGCATCATATACATAGGCAAGGATCGGTTCTCCCAATACTTCCTGCAATACTTTGGGCTTTGCTGAGTTCATTCTGGTGCCTTTTCCGGCGGCCAGAACCAAAGCCCCCATGTTAATGCCGCGTACCATTCAATTCCTCTTTCATATTCTCAGATTATCAGAAAAATCCAGTGCTGAATCTAATATAATTATCTGCTCTTGGCTAGATTGTTTTCACAATCTTATCGGCAGGCCAAACACTCTCTAAAGCTTATTCAGGAAATAAAACAGGTCCTATCTACCGGCACTTTGCAGACTTTGCTGAAACAGCATCAATTAATTTCGCCCAAGCTTCAATTGCCTGTTCCAGGTTGAAGTCGGCAATTCTTTTGCCGCCAAGTTCCGAGTAGTGTTGTCTGATAACTGGCGAGAACATGCGCTCAAGTGCGTCGGCCAAAGCCGGCGGCTCTCCAACCGGTGTCAGCAGGGAACATTTTCCATTGTCTGACAGCTCGCGCGGACCAGACGGGCAGTCGGTGGAAACCACAGGCAGACCAAGCGCGTAGCTTTCCATAATCACAATGCCCCAGCCTTCAAATATTGAACTTAAGGCTAAACACACCGCCCTGCTCATTGCCGGGTAGGGCAGCATGAACCCGGGCATGAAAACAGAATCTGCCACGCCCGATGCTGCGGCCTGTTCTGTCAGTTCGTCCCTCAAAGGTCCCTCTCCTAAGATACATAAGTTATGGTCAATACCTCTTTTTTTAAGTATGGAATGGGCCTCAATAAGTGTTTCAAAGGATTTTTGCCTGACCAGTCTTCCTACGCCCAGAACCACAGGTTTTTCAAAACACGCCTTCAGTATTTCCGGAAGCGGGGCTTTCGCCCCCTGTCTTACTTGCGCTGCATCAAATGGATTGTACAATACGGTTGAGATGTTTACAGCCTCTGGAATCAAACTGGCCAGCGACTCCTGTATTCCTTGGCTTACGCAAGCCAATGCGGCCAAGCGGCGCGCGCACCAGGCGAACACCCGGCGGTAAACCTGCTGAAAGCATTTGTTTTTTATTGTCAAAAACTGGCGTAAATCTTTATGCAACCAACCTATAGACTTGTTCGGGGCCAGTAAGGCCGCCCAAAATATGCTTTGCAGCTCAACGCAGCCAATCACCACATCACTGGTTTTCGCCAGCTTGCGCAGTCTAGGCAATACGGCCAGTTCCGCAAGTTTTCCTGTTTTGGGCGGCATGAACAGGGCAATATCCGACGGCAGATATTTTTCAATTTCCGGTATGCGACGGGTGCAGGCCACACGGATGCGATACTTTTCCCGATCCAGCTCAGAAATCAACTTACAGGCCACAAACTCCGCGCCGCCGCCGAAGTCGTGCAGGATAAACAGGCACTTAAGCATCGTCTGCCCCATTATTTTGCGGCAGACTGGAGCAATAGGCATATGTAAATAAAAATGGCAGACAATATATGGGGTTACGCAGCACAATATTTAGTAAGCCAGCCAGAAAAGCGCAAAGCAGCCAGGCGGTATAACCGGCTAAAAAGAAACGGGTAACGGGATTATAGGGGCTTGTTTTCCAAGCTAGGTAGATTTTCCTTAAAACAAGCAACAAGCATGTTATGAGTATTATGAACACGATGAGTCCGTATTCCGCAATATAGGCTGGAATTGCGGAAAGCTCCGGAACGCTTTTTCTTTCAAGCCAGGTGGTTATTTCAATATCTGTTTTATGGGCTGCATCTGCAAATCGTGGCTGCCTGACCGCGAACTCTGAAAAATTACTCCGCCCCACTCCTACAATCGGGTGTTGCTTTATAATTTCCAAGCTGCACAAGGCCACTATTCTGCGCGGGGTTTCAGGCCTATTCAGGTAATTTGGAAGAGAATACTTTATGATTGAATCCGGAAAGATGAATAAAGCAAATAATATTGAAATTGCGGCAAAAATCAGAATCAAAGCACGATAGAGTTTATGGAAATACAGAACTGCGGTTAAGATTATTCCGCCTGCAAATAACACCAGACCCGAAATAGAGTGGGAAGACAATATCAGGAATAGGCTGCCGAAAAACAAAAAACCGCCCATTCGTTTTGTAGTGGAGTTTGCTGTGTACAGTAAACCGAAACCAACCGGTAAGAAAAATACTCCAACACTCAGAGCAAAAGTCGATGCTTCCTCAAAAATGCTGTTTACCCGCAAAACGCTGAGCGTGTATGTGCCGTTCCGGTAAAAGTCATATAGATAATCGGGCCAACGCGCTTCCAGCACCCTGCCGATGAGCTTTAAAACCGGGGTCAGGAACTCTGTAGCTGACTGAATGTGGGTGATATACGCTAGATAGTATAAATTTTGCAGACAGGCCGTGAGGAAAATCAAACCAAAAATCAGACCGATTCCCCAAAGCAAACAAGGATAAAAATTGCTGTTGGAAAGCGCGAGCCTGCAGCTCAGAAAGAAAACCAGTATGCAGAAGCATTGGAATGAATATTTTATTGCGCCTTTGACAATTGCGCTGACATTATCCACTCCAAGCTCATATGCGCTCAGATGCCAGGCAATTGCCTGAAAGCAAAACACCAGAGCAAAGAAAAGGATGATATTCCTGCTGCCGGGGAACAAGCTGGCAGGGGTGGCGGCCTTTAAAAGGAAACCGGACATTAGAAATAGTACTGCATAATAAATGAATATATGCTGTAAATGGTAAATTCCCAAAGAAGGGAATATCCACATGGGCCAGCAGGCCATAGGGATATAACAAACCAATAGCAGTCGGAAAAAATTGGTTTTCGCGCTGTTTGTATTCATATATTGGATATCCTGTTAAAACAGAAACGCAGGAATGAAGACGTATAAGCAGGTATATCTTTAATATTCTTAAGCCGGTTTTGCCCTTTAATAATCGCGTCGATAATCACCAGGCATGCCGGGTAATAGATTGCCTGGTAAATAAAGAGCTTTCTCAGCGGTTTCAGATTGGTTTTAAGGCCTGATTGTTCGCAAAACAGATAAACATCGTTAAACGCATCGAACACGCCGCATCGGTTCCGTAAGGTAAAAGTAAGACTGCTCCGCCTTTTGCAGTAATAGTAGAACGCCTGCTCAACTACAGATAACTTTGGAGAAAGCATCAGCGCCTTCGCCATAAATGCCATATCCTCCGCAAAGCTTGATGTAGGAAAAATTAAAGAGTTGTCGGAAACAAACTTTCGTCGGAACAACTTCATACAGGCAGAGGGTTGCCAGCGTTTACTGGAAAAAACCTGCTCAACACTCATCTGTTCCGGCGTAAAGCTGGAAGAGCGGCCGTCTTCGCTGATCTCTGTGTAGCCGCACAATACAATATCGGATTCTTTTTCAACAGCCTGTTCATACATCGCCGCAAACATATCGGAAGCCACATAGTCATCGCTGTCAATGAATCCCAGAAACTCTCCTGTTGCTTGTGCCATGCCGGTATTTCTGGTTGCTCCCAGCCCCATATTACTTTCATGAAAGCAGCATTTGAAAATATCCGGCCGGAGATTACAATAGTCTTTCATGATTTCCTTGGAGTTATCCGCAGAAGCGTCATCGACCATTATGACTTCAATAGTTTTTAAGCTTTGATTGAGTAGAGAGTTTAAACAGCGCTTAAGCCAGGGTGCGGTATTAAAAACCGGCACGATAATGCTTACGGAGGGACTGCCCATAATTCATCTCCTAAATCAGCTTGCAACGGCAATGCTTTTTTACGATGAGCAAAAGGACGATAAAAATGCTGCTTTCAACCAAAAAAGGATTCCATTGCGCCCCAGCCAAGCCGAACTGACTGGATAATAGGCTTATGGAGCCCAGGTTCAGTATTCCCACGCTTAAAAGTGTAACAGTCAATTGACGCTCTAATCCGAAAGGAACCAGAGTTTGAGTTCCCAATACCATATTCAAAGCAAGCACAGGAATTGTTAGCGACATGACCCGCAGAGCCGAGGCTGCTTCCGGCTGTTTGCTTCCGGTGAACAATTCCATCAGCCAAGGGGCCAGACAAACAGAAATACCCGCCATGACAATCATTGCTGCACCAGTGCATAAAAATGAATAACGCAGGATGTGCATTGCGTTATTTTTGTTTTCTTTAAGCTTGGCGCAGATTTCTGGGAACAATGTGTTGGTAAGCGGGTTGCTTAAGCTGACTACCCCCCTCATCAGTTTGTCTGCAACAATGTATAAGCCAAGATGCTCAGGGGAGAGTACAAACCCGAGGATGACCACATTGACCTGGTTATACAACATGGAAGCGAGGCGGGAGATAAACAGTGCGCTTGAGCTGAGCAGCATTTTCCAACCATATTTAAGGTTGAGACCAAAGTGCTCTACCAGCTTAAAAGCCAGGAATATTTGCAGGGAGTAGGCAATTGTTCTAAAGCATAATAAGGATAAGAGATAGAAAGATGCGTCGTCCTCTGATTTAACTAAAAGGAATGTAGCGATGAGAGCGAGCGATACGCTGCAAACATCTAACGTCGCCATAAGCCGCATCCCTTTACCATAACCCTGGTAAAACCAGGTAGGATTCCAACCCAGAACCACTCCATAGATTATTGCCGGCCAGTATAAGTAAGAATATTCAAAGGCGTAGGGGATACAGGGCCAAGCTATCAGCGCCGCAACTATGCTGAAGACGGCAAGGATTGTTTTTGCTCCTAAAACAGAAGAGAAAATCAGACGTATGCTTTGAGGCTCATTCCGTTTTTTCGCGATCTCGCGCACTCCGCTGTAAACAAAGCCCCAATCAATAACAATGCTTATGATTAATGAGGCGTTGAGCATATACAGTAAGATGCCGAAAGCCTCAGAGCCGATTCGGGAGGCAAGTAATGGGAAAGCCAGCAGGGGAAGTAAATATTGGGCTGCCTGAATAGCCCCGAAGGAAAAGAAAGTATGAACCAGCCTGCGGGGAATCATGATTGCCGGGAGTTTGCGATCAGAGAGTATAATTCTGCGTATTTTTTAAAAACAACAGCCGAATCATGGTACTTTTCAATCTTTTTTCGGCCGGCCTGTCCCATTTTGGTTCTCAGAGCTTTGTCTTTGAGAAGTATTGTAATATATTCGCTTAATTCTTGGCTTGTTTCGCCCAGAAATCCTGTCTCTCCGTGGACAACCAATTCCTGATTAGCAGGAATTCGCGTAGCCACTACCGGCACGCCAAGCGCCATTGCTTCAATTACACTGTATGAAAGCCCTTCCCACGAAGAAGTCTGCACATAAATATCCAACCCGGCCAGCAGACTTTGTGCTCTATCCCGGTCCAGCCAGCCTGTTGCATGAATATACGGCTTATCCGCAAATAATTCAGGATCTGCCCCGATCCATATCGAGGTGCAGAGGTGTTTTACATTTTCAGCAATAGAGCAGAAAAGCGTCGGTTGGCGTTGCGGAGAATAACGGCCCGAAATTCCTATGGCGGGTAAATCGGAATCTATATACTCCGGCGTTACTGAATCCATCATTTTCAAGTTTATGGAGTTTGGTATTGAAAAAATGATATAGCCCTTGCCGCCTAACTCCCGGGCCAACCGGAACTCATGTTCGCCGCAAGCTGCGATTGCCGTGCCGAAACGAGTGCCCAGCCACTCACCGGCTCTGAATATTTTGCGTTTAAACGGTGAATAATTTGTCTGCAAGAAAGAATAGCTGTGGGGGGTGTAAACAGATGGAAGCCCGCAAAACCAGGCTGCCGCCCGGCCCAACGCCCCTGCCTTAGATGAGTGGCAATGGACTATGTCCGGATTTATAGCTTTAATCTTGGAAATTAAGGTTAAAAAGGTTTTGAGATCCCGAATGGGTAAAATTTCACGCTCCATTTGCATGTAATAAAAGGAGCAGTTTGCGGGGAATAAGTCCTTAAAGTTGCTTGGCGTTTCACTGCGCACGGAGTGCAAAATGCTGTGGACATACCCGTTGTTCAGAGCATGGCAGATCTGAGAAACCGCAGTCAGGGTACCGGCTGCAAAAGCTTCCACTATATGTAGAACATGAATATTGTTTTGCATTCTTTTTGGGCTCAGGTTTGCGCTTTCGCTGCCAGAAACTGAATTGATTTGAGATGGAACCGCATTATCACCCATGCCCAGATGTATCTGAGCGATGTCGTCGGGTTTGATAAGACGTGCAAAAGCACGCTTAATTTTTGTTTTGACTCAGAGGGATTCCTGCAGCGCATATGGCAAAAAAGTGTACTTTTTCGCCATATGTCCATACTCCTCTTTTGGGGGAATAGTAGCAGATAAATTTTCGATTTCAAGCAAAAAAAACGTAATAATTTTTTTTTGCAATAGCAGGCGAAAAAGTACACTTTTTTGCCATTATAGCTCAAATTTTAGGCATTATGTGGATAAAACCAAATATAGTATAGATTTAATGATGGTTGAAAGCCAGGCTGTTAAATTGAAGCAACACGCGGCTGAAGGAGGGCTTTATATTGAAGTGGCGGTTGTGATTATTTGTCGCTAGAGTCGTTTCCCTTTGAAGAGGAATACGAAAGGCCGGGAGCCTCAAGTCAGTTCCCGGCCGCCAGTGCATCGTTGTTTCCGCTAGAATGAATATTGGAACCCCACAAACCCTTTCCAGGCATTCTTTTCAAAGCTGGAAGACGCTTCTGCAACGTCCAGGCGGATATATGCCAGGTCAACCAGCAGGTCCAGGTTGTCGTAAATGTTGATTACATTATCCAGGTTTACCTCAAAAGCCCAGTCGGAAGTATCAAGCACTTCATATTCGCGGAAAGCGTCCAGGCCCCCGGCTTCTCTGCTGGCTTTGTTGTAGGCTTCAGCATCGCTGGTGCCGCGGTAGTAGGCAAGCCGTAGATAGGAGGTCAGGTTGTCGATGAGTCGGATGTCTTCAAGGGCGACGCCAATACCCCAGGTACCGGCCGGGCTTGCGCCGATAATAGCCTCACCGCCATCTGTCAGATTAACTCCGGCAAAACCGTAGGAAGTCATGCCCCAGTAGGGGGCTAAGGAAGGAATAAGGCCGTCAAAGCCTTTACCGCCGTCCAAATCAGCGCCGGAACCATACCAGCCGAACAAGGCCGGGGTGAAATAGTCAAGCTTATAGCCCAACTTGGCGGTAACTATCCAGCCATCACGATCGGTCTGATTGCCGAAGCCGGGATTGCTGGTAAAACGGCTTGGAGCGCGGTCGTCGGCGGAGTAACTGCCGTAGGTGAAGTCCACTGCAGCTACAAAGGGATCAAGGTATGACAGGTCGAATGCAAAACCGGCCCACCAAGCGTGACCGTCGCCGCCCAGAGAGCCGTTGGCACTCAGCCAGCTTTCGGCGTTGCCCACATAACCGGTGGTTATCCAGTCATTCCCCCAGGAATCAGGTCCCAGATTATCGCCTACAGTAGCGAACATGCCGTAAGGAGTAAAGCTGAAAACGTCTTTGACTTCAATGGGCAGGCCCAGGAAAAAGACGTCGATTTCATCGTTATCGCCGGAACGGGGCCAGTCGGTTGAGGGAGTAGCGCCTATTCCGCCGTCCCAGGGGCGGAACCAGCCCAGGTTGGCCCCGATATTTTCATTGAAGTTGTAAGAAAGCAGAATACCGGCCATATCATCGTCAACAATGGCGCCGCCGTCTTTGTAGTCGGCGCGCATTACCGCGCGGGGATTGGCAAAGGGTTGAATGCCCATTCTCACTTGCAGATCAGTGTTGGGAACCAGCCAGTCAATATACAGATGCTTTACTTCTACAGACACACCATCGGCACCCATGGCGCCGCCTGCGCCGCGTCCTACGCCGGGAGCGCCCCAGGTTGCGCCGCCTCCTGCACCCCAATCGACTTCTCCAATTTCAAAGGCGGCCACCCCTTTCAGTGATTCAGAAACGATAATATCGATATAAGTGCGGAGCATCTGGCGTGCGTAAAAGTGTTCTTCGTTATCATGTTTAGTGAAATTTATACCATCATAAAGACCAAAACCAAAGTTGAATGTGCCCTTGGCTTTAATATCAGCAGCGGAGGCCATGACTGCAGAACCTGCTAAAATGGCGCTGGCCGCTATTAAAGAAAGCAATTTCCTCATGCTATACCTTCCTTATGTTATTAGTTCCCTAAAGCTTGCCGATGCACCGGCGATTTTAAAAATGCTCAGCAACTGTGCAAACTGTCACTCGCGGTAATGGCCGCACGCATTCCTGTGTTTGTTTAAAGCTGTAAATGAGTGCAGTTTCCAGACTCTAAATGTAATCCAATCTATAATCAGTTTGGACAATACGGCAGACTGAATTCGCTACTTTTACGGGAGATTTGTCAAAAGCCACGTCCTCAAAGTTTAAGCCGATGCGCCATACATTCCCCCAGCCGCGGCATTACCTGAAGTGCGTTGATTATTGTTAAGCAGAATGGTGCAGAACCGGCCCCTCTGTGCCGGAAGCCGGTTCTGCTGTTTGTGCCTTGCACTAGTTCTGATTGGGGAAATAGTCCTCAAACTGACTTTCCCGATAGATGTCAAGCGTAGTGCAGTGCAAAGAGCCCCCATAAGGCACAACATGTTCATAGGGCACAGGCACAACCTCAATGCCCAGTTTATCCAGTTGTTCAATATACGCAGTTTCGTGAGCTTCCACACAAATGGTATTGGGGCCAAGTGCGAAAGTATTCATGGAAATCCAGGATTTGCCGTAGAACCCGCCCACAGTGCCGCCGGTAATCAGCGAACAATCGGCATTATAATCATGGGAAGGGTAAGCGGCTTCAATCACTTCCCAATCGTTTTTCTTGAAGTATTCCACTACTTCCCGGTTGTAAATCGGTGCTGCCGGATTGGTGATCAGCAGGCCGGGGCGGACCATGGTAAATTCACAGTCAATGTGCCAGGGTTTCCAGACTTTAAGCTTGCGATAGTCGAAAATAACCGGGTGAAGGCGAATACCGCGGGAAGCAAAGTGGCGGCGCAGCCAGTCCTGACCGGCCCGGTTGCACACGGCAGAACACTTCCAGAAAATATCTTTGCCGGCGCGGGCGCCGTCTGCTCCATCCCAGAGCGGTTCTTCTTCAGTAAGCTGATAATCCCAATTGGTGATCATGTTCTCTTTGGTGGCATCATCCCAAACATAGTTGACGTTATAGTCAAAGTTCTTTTTATAGCTCTTCTCCGTCAGGCGGGGCTTTGGCGCTGCATTCCAGAGGAAATCGGGATCTTCCTTGAAGTAGCGCTGGAACAGGGGACGCAGATTGAGGTATTCATACCAACGGGAACGGTGACAACCGGCGCTTTCAATAATCTCGTTCCCCACAACAATAAACATGTCGCGGGGGCAGGAAATGCCGCGCATATTCAGTTGAGTCCAGTCAGGAGTTGAGACCGGAATAGGCTTAAGCATCACGTCATGCAGTTCTACCCGGTCAACCTTAATCCCCCGTTTCTCCAGAATTTTTACGAAATTTTCCTGTTGTTCTTCAGCGCGGGCGGTCTGCTCTTCCGGGAACATACCCCAAGTGCCCAGAGGGAAGCCTGCTTTTACCGCCGGATATTCCCAGTTCGGCTCCGGAGCCGGAATTTGCGTGCCGCGTACCCGCCCAACAATAGTGTGCTTTAATGGAGCCCATTCATCCCAAGAGTTGACAATTTTCGCCATAATTTTCCTCCTTACTTCCTTAAATTGCCATAGCCCGGGCAGAGTTTCCCTTTTACCCGCGCTGCTGCACGGCCAGTCATTAAACACAATTGTAAACTACCGGAGATGATGTCTGGCGGGGAGTGGCTTACAGTAGTAAACAAGTGTAGAATACGCGCTATACATTCGAAAGCGCATGGGAAATTGTAGGCGAAGTTAGAATATGCAGTGCCTTCGACTTCAGAGCAGATGCGCTGCACTGTTTCAGGTTGCGCAAGAGCCGGGTTTGCTTCGGGTGCAATCGGGAACATTCCGCGCGTGAATTGCGCGTCAGCCGGGCGGCTGTATTGTTGGAAAATAAGCGGGTGACAATTTAAAGAAATAGATATAGGATATCATATTACACGGAAACACCAATTAATCGGAGTAATTCACATGTTCAGAGATTATTATATGACGCTTGCCCAAAAAATAATTGTCTGGGGCGGGGCGGTTTTTATCTGCTGTTTCGGTTGCCCGGCCCAGGTCAAAGCCGGCGAGCCGTTGCTGGCGGCTGTGCAAATGGGCGATTTCAGGGTGAAGCTGTTGGAAGCAGCGCAAAACCGGCAAGGTTTACAGGTCTTTTATCGGGATAAAGCTATTGGAGAAGAGCAGGATAACTTCTACCGGGAAGTGAGCATGGAAATTTCCAGCGATGATCTTTCGGAACAAGGCCTGATGCTTACTGAAATCAGTTTGTACACCGGCGGGGCGAATTGCTGTCAGGGCTATTATCTTCTGGTTGGCGGGCAAGACAACGCAAGCTGCGCCGGGTATATTGAGCCTTACGACGGCGGCTTGATTCGCAATGAAGACCCCAAAGGCTATGTGGTTCTGGACCCCGCGTTTAAAGGCTATTCCCGTGAGGGTACGGACCTGTTTTTATCCAGAGCCGAGTCGGATAGGCTGAGCCGTCTTCTGCTTTTTGAAAACAGCCAATGGCATGTGGACTCTGCCGGTCAGTTTCCGGACTTTTACCAGGCCAGGCTGGACGAAACCTCGGCTGATGTTAAGCTGAACCCGGTTTTCCGGGCGATTGCCTTGGCATACTACAGCCTGATGAAAGGGAACAGTACTGATAACGCCAAACAGGTCTTGAAGAATAATTTGCCGACAGTTTTTCAGGCGGAAGAATTAGTCAATGAGATATTTAAGGATATTCAGCGGGCTGCAGGAGAGTTTGATCCGATAGAAAATCTGAGCTTAAACTAGAGGCGACTGCTTGCGACGAATTAAAAGAGATAGCTCGCCAGTAATATGGGAACAGATCGACAGAGGACAGGGCTAACCTGGAACCGGACCGTCATATACGGGCGCGAGTGGGACGGGTAATCAAAATTCAGCTTGGCTATAGCGCCGTAACTTTTGCAGCGTTATTGTATGCGCGGCTTGGTTTGTTCCGGTTTCTGCCGGTGGGATGGCTGTTCCTTTTTAGGTAAGGGCTATAGCGCTGTTTAAAATATGCGTGGAATGTGATTAAAATTTTCAATTTAAACTTGCATTCCTGCAAAGCTTGGCTTATAAGTCTTTGTTGTTAACGGGATGTGGCTCAGTTTGGCTAGAGCGCAGCGTTCGGGACGCTGAGGCCGGAGGTTCGAATCCTCTCATCCCGACCAGAAATTTCACAGGGCCGTGCCAATTGGTGCGGCTCTTTTTCGTATTTGCCTTAGCATTATTTCTGCAACAACCTATCCCAACGGTCTGGCTACAATTAGCAGCCCGCATCAGTCCTATATCCGGCGCGTATTCGTCCTATTCATTCCAGAAGGTGTGCCGTTCTCATCTTGCTTGAGGGCCTATATCAGCGCAGGGGACTTTCGTGTAGGCGCGTGGCCTTAGATATCCAATTCCAGTCCGATCGGGCAGTGGTCAGAGCCTGTTACCGCCGGTTCTATCCATGCGTTTCTGATTTTATTCTGAAGTTCGGAAGATACAAAGAAGTAGTCGATTCTCCAACCGACGTTCCTCTCGCGGGCGCGCATCCGAAATGACCACCATGAGTACTGATCCGGTATGTCGCCGTGCACCAGCCGAAAGGTGTCTATATAGCCGTGCGCCACAAATTTATCCAGCCATTCCCGTTCAATGGGAAGAAATCCGGAAGTTTCCTCATTTTCCTTAGGCCGGGCCAGGTCTATAGGTTTATGGGCTGTGTTGAAATCGCCGCAGACCACAATTGGTTTTTGCTTCCGACATGTTTCCGAAAATTCCAAAAAAGCGTCATAATAGCCTAATTTATAGTTTAAACGCTGTTCACCCATTTGTCCGTTGGGGAAATAGACGTTGAAAAAATGAAATTCCGGAAATTCCAGGTGGAGAAGCCGCCCCTCTCCCTGCCATTCAGGTGAGGGCAGTTCTTCGGTTACGTTTAAGGGCGGCCTTTTAGTAAACGCGGCTACCCCGGAATAGCCTTTTTTTACTGTGGAGCCCAGCCAGTAGCTGTTGTACCCTGCAGGGCTGCGATGCTCTTCCGGAATTTGTTCCGGGGAGGCTTTTGTTTCCTGCAGGGCGATAATGTCTGCATCAACTACAGTGAACCAATTCCAGTCAGGTTTCTTGCACACAGCTCGAAAACCATTCACGTTCCATGAATACAACTTCATTTCCACCCCCAATGCTGATGCGAAAGGTAAACGGATGCCTGTACACGCCGGATCATCGAATGTAATTGGGGAAGTTCAGAAAGATTTCCCGGGTATAGCTGACAAGCTTATCCATTATCCAGGGAAAAGCCAGTAGCAGGGTAATGAAGATCGAGACTATCTTTGGAATGAACGACAGGGTTATTTCCTGAATTTGAGTTGCTGCCTGAATGATGCTTACGGTCACCCCAACCGCCAGCCCCACCCCAAGCATGGGCAAAGCAATGAACAGCGCTGTTTCAATAGCCTCTCTGGCAAAACCAACTACAAATTCCGGGGTCATATTTTCTCCTGAAGGCTGCTGATAAAAGCGCAGCAGCAATTAGAGGGTTAGGCAAAGCTGTTCACCAACGAGCCTACCAGCAGATTCCAACCGTCCACCATTACAAACAGCAAAAGTTTAAACGGCATCGACACCATTGTGGGCGGCAACATCATCATCCCCATGGCCAAGAGGATGCTGGAAATGACCATATCCAGCACAAGGAACGGTATATAAAGCATGAACCCGATGATGAATCCGGTTTTCAGCTCACTGATTACAAAGGCGGCGGACAACATCAGGGTAGGAACATCATCTTTGGTGCGCGGCTGCTCCATTTTAGCAATGGAATAGAAAATTGACAGATCCTTTTCTCTGGTATGTTTAAACATAAATTCGCGCAACGGGTTCTGGGCGCGTTGTAAAGCGTCGCTGAAACTGATCTGTTCCTGCATGTACGGCTGCAGGGCCTGTTCGTTAATTTCCTTGCCCACCGGCATCATGATCACAATTGTCATAAAAATAGCGAGACTGGCTAAAATCTGAGTTGGTGGAAGTTGCTGAACACCTATGGCCTGGCGAATAAAGTGGAATACAATGATTATCCGGGTAAAGCTGGTCACTGTAAGCATAATGGCCGGGGCCAGGGAAAGCACAGTGAGCAGAAAGAGGATCTCCAGGCCAAGCGCAACTTTGGCCGGCTCTTCCTGCCCGCCCGACAAGGTCAGAGCGATTTGAGGAATTTGAAAATCTGAAGCTTGGGCAAAGGCCGTGGCCGGCAGAAGAAAAGCCGCAAACAATCCGGAAAGCATCAGGATGAGTTTAATTCCATTGCCCGCATTCTTGGCGGGAAGAGGTGATTGATTACTTATCTGCATGTTGATTGTCATCTTTTTGGCTGACTTTTTTCATAAGGGCTGCAAAAGCGCTGTTCTTGGACGGAATGGGAGCCTGAACTTCATCTGTGCCGTTAAGCTCCTTGATTAGGTTTATTTGTTGATCCGTCACCCCCAATAAGTAGCGGGAATTCAAGAAGCACACCAAAACCAAGGCTCGTCGTCCACCCAAAGGAAGCGACGCTTCAATTTTGAAGGCAGTTGGGGCAAACAGCGAAGCGCCGGGAGCGGCGTTACGCTTTTTTAAATACCAGACCGCAAACCAGAGTATGCCCAGGAGCAGGAACATGAAGCCGACAACAAAGAAATAGTTGCCCCACGAAAATTCGGCATCGGCGTTGGTATTAGCCTGTTCAGAAAAATAACTGTCTTGCAGCCCGATATTTTCAGCGACAGTAGCGTTAGAGTGCATCACACCGGACACAACCTGCTCTGTAAACTCCGCTTTCTGTTCCGGCCCGATTACCGGAGCAATAATTTCACTGCCGTAGCCGGGCGTTCCTGTGGCGTTGGGCTGGGCCAGAGCAGGCCGGGTAAGCATCAGACACGCCATAAACACTGCCGATAGGGCCGCTGTAAGAATGTGCTGTTGAGGTAGGGTCATAGAAGCCTGCTATTATGCCAAATTTTCGTCTGAAGTTTAACATGAAATGCAAACATAATGCCATAGGCTGGTTTAGAATAAAACCCTTTTGTTTAATCCGCCGGTTAAGTATACTGTCAGGTCAGGCAGGAGGGATAATGGAGCTGTTTAAGCCAAACATTAAAATTATTCTGGCGTCGGGGTCCCCCAGGCGCAGGGATTTTTTAACAGATCTGGGTCTGCTTTTCGACATTCTGCCCGCGGAAAGTCCGGAACCGCGGTTTCTTAACCTTGAGCCGCCAGGGGCTTTTGCCTCGCGTGTTGCATTGTTTAAAGCCCGTGAGGTTTATGCGCGCCTGCATGGTACTCTGAAAGAATCATTTGTGGTAATAGGAGCGGATACTGTTGTGGCATTGGGTGAGAAAGTTATGGGTAAGCCCGTTTGCGAAACGGAAGCTCTGGATATGCTGAAACAGTTATCCGGACAGGTCCATTCCGTATATACAGGTTGCTGTTGCCTGTTCTCCCGGTCTGAAGACGATCCGGGCAGTGAGGAAGTCTTTTTTGAGGAAAGCAGGGTGTGGATGCACAAATTCCCCGATGCAGCGCTCTCCGCTTATATTCGTAGCGGCGAACCCATGGATAAGGCCGGAGCCTATGCAATTCAGGGTAAAGGCGCTTTCCTGATCCAAAGGGTGGAAGGGTCATGGACAAATATAGTCGGCTTGCCGCTGGGAAGCCTGATCCGGGTGATGCTGGAAAATAATGTGATAAGCCCTGTGTAAAATTCAACGCCGTTTTTTGCTCAGAGAGGATACTGCCGGTGGACTTGATTGTAAGAGGCAGGAATACTCCGCGGGTGAGCCCGGATACTGAAAAGTAAGGAATTCTGGCCAGGCCTGCTGCGCTTGGGAGATTGACAAATTGAAGCTGGAGGAAAGAATGGGTCTGGGCTTGATTTTGACGGGTGTGCAACCGGAACCGGTTAAGGGTGTTTTATAAAAGTCTGTCACAGGTGAGAAGAAGTAATCTGACGAACGCGGTTTCCCGTTTGCTAACGGCGGCAAAAGTGCCCGTCCTGGCTCAGCTGACGTTATAATTTCATTATGTTAAGGCTTATAAACAGTGAGGCTGGTTCAGTGAAAAAGTTCTGCGATACAGCGAGTCTGTTGTTCTGCCGGATAGGCTGGGCAGGTATATCCCCTCGCGCTCCGGGCACAGCAGGCAGCTTGGTGGCGATTGTGCTTGCACCGTGGCTCTTCCTCAGTCTTGAGAGTTTTCTGCAGGCGGTAGTGCTGGTTTTAATTTTTATTCTGGGTGGTTTTGCGGCCTGCCGGGCGGAAATGCTCCTTAAGCGCAAGGATCCGCCTCAAGTGGTGATAGATGAGCTCTTGGGGCAGTGGACGGCGGTAGTTCCGATAAGCTTGAAGTTTTCCGTCATTGAAATGAGTGGGATTGAGATATTGCGGCGGGGCTGGGGGTGGCTGCTTTTGGGATTCATTCTGTTTCGTATTTTCGATATCTTAAAGCCGTGGCCGATTAAAGCATCGGAAAATTGGCTGCCGAGCGGCTTCGGAGTGATGCTGGACGATTTAATCGCCGGTGTGATTGCGGGGCTCCTGCTCTATGGCGCGATAGTGTTATTCGGATAAGTTGTACTAAGGCTCTGGAACCACGGCTCTGTTTGCGGGGTGGACAGACGCAGAGCAAATCAAGGCGGAAAACGAGCCCCTGGAGCAGATGCGGTTGTCCGTGTCTGCTCCAGGTATTATGGAAAGAGGTTAAGCCGCTGCCTCAAAAAGTCGGATAAGTAATCTACTTCAGTTTGCCCAGCGCCTCAATCAGCGTGGTGCAGATAAATTCTATATCTTCCATTTCCAGACCCGGGTGCAGGGGCAGTGTCAAAAGTTCCCCAATCAGTCGCTCGCTTACCGGAAGATGTTGTTTTCCGCCGCCAAAAAGGGTGAGTTGATGATTGGGCTTATAGTGGCTTCCGGTGGGTATGCCGGCTTGCTCCAGCATACCGGTCAGGGGTTTCAGTTTTCCCCCGAGAATACGCACGGGGTGGATGTGCGGAATGATATTCTGCATATCCATCTTTAATAATTCCACACCAGGAACCTGGGCAAGCCGCTTTCGATACAGGTTTGCCATTTCGCGGCGGGCCGGGGCAAATTCTTCGTCTAAACGCCGTAGTTGGGTGCGTCCGATGGCCGCCATAATATTGCTCATGTGGTAGCGCCAGCCTCGACGTTTGACGTCGGGATTCCAGGAGCGTTTGCCCTGAAAGCGCTTTTCCGTATCATTTTCCACAGAGAGCAGGCGCGCGTCTTTAACCAGCCTTGCAACTTCCCGATCAGAGGTGACAATGGCCCCCCCTTCTCCTGAGGTGATATTCTTAATGCCGTCAAATGAAAAACAGACAATATCGCCGAAGGCCCCTATTTTTTTCCCATTGAAGTCGCAGCCGAAAGCATGGGCGGCGTCTTCAATAACTCTGAGTCCATGACGTTTTGCAAAATCATAAATATGTTCGCACAGAGCCGGATTGCTGGCATAATGTACCGGCATAACTGCGCCGGTATTGGGGGTTATGCGCTGCTGTGCGTCAGCCAGATCAAGCAGGCCGGTATCGGGATTAACATCGCAGGCTATGGGTTTTAAATTTGCCTGAAGCGCTGCCTGGAATGAGGCCACAAAGGTTAAAGAGGGAATGAGCACCTCGGAACCGGCCGGAAGTGAGCATTCCAAGGCCAGATGCAACGCAGCCGTGCCGGTGCTTACGCAAGTGACCCGCCACGGCTCTACGCCCAGGTATTCAGCTATTTCTTCTTCAAACAGACGCACTTCATCGCCCATACCCAAGTAACCGCTTTGCTCAATTACTTTACTTACAGCCTCTGATTCCAACTTTCCGACAATAGAGCGCGATAATCGAATATTTCGGGATGACATGTTACCACCTTTGTTAATTCAGCCAACTGTTCTGTTGTTTGATCAGCTCTGAATTTGTTTTGCCTTGGAACCTTTAACTATTGAGAATGGTTAAAGGCTCAGGCCGTGAGAGGCGTTGCCCGCGCGAGCAGCCGCTGTTGGGTCTATGCTGTTTTACAGATGAAAAAGCACAGACAGGCGTAGGCGACACTTCCGTCACCCCCGCCGAAAAGTTAATCTGCTTTGGAAGCAGAGTTGTTGTCTTCCACCAGCTGTGAAAGCGTTTGTGGCAGGATATATACTCGTACAACTGCAACACTGCAACTCCGACAGGCTGTGCGGCTTGCCTTGCCTGTATAATGGCATTCTTCGCGTTCGTTCTGGTAATGATTCGCTTTTATCAGGCGCTTGGAACAGCCGCCTTAGTTTATTTAAGTTGCGCAAGGATAGCCTATTTATCTGTTGTTGTACATTTACAGAAATACGATGTATGGATTTAATGAAAAAGGGTGGAGCTTGCTCCACCCTTTTTCATTTCTGTCATCTCAGATATTAAGCCAAACCGGATACCACGTCGGCATCGCTTGGGGTTTGGTGAACCACTTCCGGCTTGGGCGGATAGGATTCTTGGGTGGCAAGACTTACAAACCACATTACCACAAAGCTTATAGTTGGGGAGATCAGAGTTTCCGAACCTACCCAGCGAGCGAAAGCGCTGTCTTCCGTCATGTAGTAAGTAATATAGATGTAGAAGATCAAGCGTACAAGCGAGCCCACAATAACCGCAGCCATAGCGCCTGCAGCGTTGGCTTTTTTCCAATATATACCCAGTACGAGCGGAACCAGACAGCCGGCGAAAGCCACGTCAAAAGCCATAACCAGCAGAACGCCCGGTTCAGGTTTTACATGGGCCAGCCAAATGGCCGCGCAAACAACCGGAATGGCAGCTAAGCGGGAAATGGTGAGAAGTTTTGCGTCGAATTTAGCCCGTTCTCCTTCGCTCCGTTCGTGGATTGGAGTAATCCCTTTAGATATGCAATACCTGCGATAAATGTTTTTCTGGAAAATATTGCGGCCGAAGGTAGTTGACACACCCAGCAGTCCCCCGGAAGCGGTGGACGCACCGGCACCGATGATCCCGGAAATAACCAGCAGACCAATACCGAAGGGCATAATTTGAACGGCCATTACAGGCATGATCATTCGGGTGTCGGCATCAGCGGCTTCGGGCATCAGCGCAAAGGCGGCAAGACCGATCAGGCAGCTTGACAGACCCACCAGGATAGTTACAACGGAAGCGAAGAATGCGCCTTGGCGAGCGATTTTACCACTTTTGGCGGAAAAAACTCTTTCCATGAAGTCAAGGGCGATAAGGTCCCCGATGGCAAGAGCCATAATCCCGGCATAGTTAAGCATCGCGCCGTTGTCGATGCGGGTGAGGCCGGTCAGATTATAATAATTCTCGGGAGCCCCCAAGGTATCGGGCAGAGCCGCTACGAAATAATCCCAACCGTAAGCGCTGAGAAGCCAGATAGCTGCGATGATAAAGCCGAGGCAGGCGGGATAAATCTGGATAACAGTAGTTGCAGCGGAAGAGAACAAGCCGCCGGCAACAGTATAAATAAAAATCAAAACGGAAATTATAATCAGGGCCCAAGTGTAATCGAGATTAAAGATGTAGGCCACAATCCAACCGGAACCGGCAAAGTTACCGGCCACCAGGATCATGAAGGAGAAGGCCATGATCAGGGAAACCACCCATTCAACGTTGGGTCCGTACCTTCTGAAGTAAAAGTCCGGCAGGGTAAGCAGGTTCATCTCATTGAGGGGCTTTGCGAAAAACAGACCTGTAATAAGCAGGCACAGGGCCAATCCTATAGGATAAACAAATCCCAGCCAGAAGCCTCCCACATAAGCGCCAGCTGCTGACGCCATGGTACAGTTGGCGTCAACGCTTTGGGCGAGCAGCATGGTGCAGATGAAAAATAAAGGCATTGATTTGCCGCAAACAATATAGCGTTTGCCGCTGCCTTTCACGTAGGTAACCATCCAAATACCCACGAGCACAAAGGTGAGGATATAGACGCCGAGCCCTATCCTCATCATAAGAATTTTGTCCATTTAAAGCCTCCTTAAGTTGTGCTGAACAGATTTTGTTCAACACATGGTTACACTGACCTTCCGGGCCAGACAGGCATGTTGTGTCCCCTCATGCTGTGCTTGGCGGCATTCAAATTTTGCTTCCTCATGTTTTGAATGCGTCCGGTTGGTTTTGCAAACAAACTTACCCCTTCTTCTTTTAAAACCTCCAATGCTTTAAAATTAGGGGGCAAGATTCCCACTTGTTTAAAGCATTAAATATGTCATTTCAACTTAATGGTCTCTTTAAATTAAAAGCTGTCCAGCCTGTTAAGCCGCTTACAACTTTTACATCTTATTGTCTGCGCAATTACACAAATTTTCAAAACAGTAGTTTACGCTTTGTCATTTACAGTAAAAACGCCATTCCATCTTTGCACCAGAAAAAAGATAAGCGCAAGGGGTGGAGCATTAAAAAAAAGCACTTTCTAAAAAAAGTTGTGTAATCATTGATAGTTAAGCTCTAAAAAAATTAGAACTCCTCCAAGCGCCAAGTGCCTGTACTGGCTGGTTCCAGAAAGGACCAAATTTCTTTAAGCTCCACAGGCGGTCCGGCTCGCCCCGACTGATGCGCCAGTGCGTTGAACTCCACAGTTATGAACGGGTCGCCGTTACGGCGACTTTCTTTTATGATTGTTGCTTCCACCTTAACAATATCCAAGTAGTTGCGTTTATCTGTTTGCAGGAATTTTTGGTACGCCTGGGGAGATGTGAAATGCTCTATGAATTCAAGATCCTGATTTTTCCAGGCCTCATGCAGGCGTACATAGATGAGTTTCGCCCCTTTTAAAAAATCGTCGTTGGTGTGGCGAGCTTCCGGTTCATTTCCCGGATGCAGAGCTGCGGGAGTATCGTAATCTCGTGGGGAAGGCTTGACGCCGGGGAAAGGGATGGTTTTGCCCTTTTGGGTCTGACTTTGATTGCTGCGCAGTCTGGCCCAGGGGTCAAAGCCCGGCGGTGGTGCGGCAGGGGTATTGTTTTGTTGGTTTTCGTTGGACGGCCATCTGTAGCCATTATCATTTTTTTCGGGCGTTTTGCCTTTAGAGCTGGAGCGCGTAATTATTTTACTTATAATGAATGCAAGCAGCAGTAGGGTCAGTATATCAATCATCGATGCGCGTTCGAAAGGCATGTTAAAGAACATTTTGCCCAAGAGTGAACCTTCCAGCAGATTTTGAACTCCTGAGGACGGGGGGGCCTCTGTCAGCCGGGTGGTTGGGTCGGTCTGAACTTCCGGGAAGCCTGACTGGGAGGATATGGCTGGAAAATCATTGTCATTTACCGAGTCAGCCGAAGCGGTTACAGCGGAAAAAATGAAAAACACAAACAATAATGGGGCAACACGACTAAACAGGTGCATTTATTCTCCATAAGTTCTATATTGAGATTTCAATAATAAATATACCCCCACCTTAGAGGCTTGGCAATGCCACATTGAGAATTTAGTCAGGACACCTCCAGCAGATTGGATTTATTTGGCAGAATATTTTTATCAGAAGCATTATTGACGGAATGGATTTCATTTTACTTGAAATAAAATGAAATCTGCATTAGATTTGGTTGCCGGTAAGTTTTCGATAATTCCAACCTGGAGCCTATATGGATAAAACTTATACCCATAAAGATTTGGCAACACAACTGAAAGTATCTGAAACTACAATTAAAAGCTATCGTAGAAAGTTTCCCGGTTGTATACCTGTGGCCAGCCGGGGGAAGCCTATACGTTTTAATGCCCAAGCATTAACAGTAGCCAAAAAAATACGGGATTTATTTGAACGGGGAATGAGTGTTGAAGAAGTGCGTTCACGGCTTAGTGAGGAATTTTCATGGATAGAGCCGGTGGAATCTCTACCGGGTGTAATGCCTGTGAGCGATTCCGGAGGGGAGGACGCAAACGAAGGCGGGAATGGGGGGATTGTGCTGTCTCCAAGTTTTGCTAATGCAATCAGCGGTCTGGCCAAAAGTGTAGTGTCCCTTACAAGGCAGCAAGGGGAGATTTTAAGCAGGTTGGGCGGACTGGAAGAAAGCTTTAAAAATGGGGTGTATGCCTTCCCGCCTCAGCAAGATGCCTTGCAGGGCGCTAAATCCGGATTAGAAACTTCTGCAGCAGCCGACACATGCCCTCTCTGGGCTGGAGAGTTATCCAGCCGTTTGCTGGATATGGAGAAAACCCTGGCGCGTGTTTTGGAGAGTTTGGAAGCGGGTTTAAACGGCAGGGCCGGTCAGGCCGGGGCTCCGGCTGAAAGCTCCCAATCTTCACTGGCCGCTCCTGTTCCGTCGGCGCAATCGGAAGGGGTGCGGGTGTTGCCGTGGGGTGATCGAGTCGAGCCGGGGAGTAGTGGTAGTGCAGAAGGTGCCGGGGAGGACAGTTTAAATGTCAGTGACGATTATTTGCGATACATTTCCACTTTGCCGTTGGTAGTGCGGGTATCAGGCAAGTTTCTCGGCATTGCCGGACGCAATCCCTTCTGCCTGAACGATCTGAAAGCGGTTCTTTCCCAAACCTTTTCGCCGCCCCATCATTATGGGGGGCGTTGGGAAACAGCTTCAGGGGAGATTTGGTATATTTTGGAGCAACCTGAAGATGCGGATGCGGAAACAATCAGTCTGCATTTGCGGCCTGTAAGTTCCCGTAAAAATCAGGATTTTCTGGAAGTTGTGCGGTTTATGCTGGGACGGGCGAATGAAGAGCCTGCATCATTGTATTCCTTGGTGCAGCAATTGCTTGGCTAGGTTGAAGATTTGTTGCGGGCAGCGTTCTTGACCTGAATGCTCTGGAGTGGCATTGTGTCTTGTGCGAATGATTGATACCCGGACGAGGTTTAAATGAGCGCTGGAATAGAGATAGCAAAACCTTTCATCTCAGCCACTAAAGAAGTCTTGTCAATGATGACGGGAATAGAGGCTGTCCCCAAGCTCCCATATGTAAAAAAGGGAGTATTGGCGGAAGGTGACCTCACTGCGGTGGTGGATATTACCGGTACTTATAAAGGAACAATTTCCATTTCTTTTCCCAAGCAGTGTGCCATAGCGGTAGTGAGGGGAATGCTTGGCGATGATATTGAAGATATTATTCAGGACAGCAGAGATGCCGTGGGGGAAATCTGCAATATGATTTCCGGCCAGGCCAGGGCCGGGCTTGCCGGAATGAATATCGTGCTTCAAGGCTCAACCCCCTCGGTGATTGTCGGCAGCAGGCATTCTATTTCTCATGCCGCTGGAGTGCCGGTAGTGGCTATTCCCTTTGCAACTGAAAACGGTAATTTTACTCTGGAATTTTGTTTGGCATAGTTAGTCTATGTGCCTCATTAAGCCGCCTTAGTATGCTGATGCGGCTTATAACATGTATTACTGCTTTCCTAAATAATCGGAAAAGTGTTCTGTTGCTTTAAGAGTTCCCTGCTTAACATTTCGGGCTTGTGTAGGCCCATGCTGTTACTCATGCTGCTGAGGCCGGAGCTTTGTGCTGATTCAATTTCAGGATTATGTTTTCAAGGCCAATTTGCTGTACAGCATTTTGCCCTTTAAATGATGCCTGACGGAAGACTTTGCCGGCCGTCCGGCGTTTGTTGCAAGCAGGGATTTAGAGACAGAACTTTGTAAGACTGAAATGCCCTTTTGTGTCGTTATGGCTGATTCAGTTTGTGATTTGAGCAGGAACAACCGTGGGTAGCGTTATGGCTGGAATCCGATGCGTAACCGCTCCCTTTGGAGCGGTTACGCATGAAGAGTTGATTAAAGCAAAAACAACCAAGTCAGCAACAGATACAGCGGGCCAAGAACCAGCATTGCAATTGCGAAGTAAACGAAAAAGCTGGGCATCTTGGTACCCATGCTCTGGGCAATAGAACGCACCATGAAGTTGGGAGCATTACCGATGTAAGTATTGGCTCCCATGAATACTGCCCCGATAGAAATCGCGGACAGGGTGGTTACTTCGTTCATCAGATAAGCAGGGTCGCCGCCGGCGGTATTAAAGAACACCAGGTATGTTGGGGCGTTGTCCAGGAAGCTTGACAGTGCGCCGGTAAGCCAGAAGTAGGCCGCTGGAATCGGTTCTCCTGACGAGGTGGAAACCATGGCCACCAGATCGCGCAGTGCACCGTTTTCACCAGCGCGCAGGATAGCAATGGCCGGTATCATTGAAAGGAATATACCCAGAAATACTTTTGCCACCTCCTGGATCGGCTCCCAATTGAATTCATTTGCTTCGCGTACTTCTTTTTTAGTGGCAATCCAGGAAAGACCGGCCAAGCACAGGAGAATGGCGTCACGGCAGATATTTTGCAGATCAAGGTGCAGGTGATAGACCTCAAACTGTACACCGGGCTTCCAGGCCCCGCTCATCAGAACTGCACCGATCACACCGACCAGGAACAGGAAGTTGATTTTACCCTCAAGCCCGAGCTTCTGTTTTTCGCCCGGCAGAGCAGGGCAGCCCTCCCGCCGGTACATAATCGTATCAAAAATGAAATACACAGGAATAAGAATGGCTACCATGAACAGGGTTTCAAACCAGACATGCTGGAGAGTCCAGAAAAAATTGATCCCCTTTAAGAAACCGAGGAACAGGGGCGGATCTCCCAGCGGTGTGAGTGAGCCGCCGATATTCGCGACCAGAAAAATGAAAAAGATAACCGTATGCACTTTGTGCTTGCGATGAGCGTTGGCTCTCATCAACGGACGAATAAGCAACATTGCCGCGCCGGTTGTCCCCATACAGCTTGCGAGTATGGTGCCGATTAAAATAATGCCTGCATTCACCAGTGGAGTACCGGCCAGACTGCCTGTCACCCGGATGCCGCCGGAAATTGTGAAGAGGGCGAACAAGAGAATAATGAAAGGTACATATTCCAAAATCAAGGCATGCAATGCTTCATAAACGGCTGTATCAATACCGTAAGAAACGGCATAGGGGATCAGGAACGCCAGCCCCCAGGCAAATGCAATTTTCCCGAAATGATGATGCCATATTCCCGGGATGAGGATCGGGCCAAGCGCAATGGATAAGAGCATACAGGCGAAAGGCACTGCCCACCAGCCGCTCAGTACAGAACCGTCAATGGCTGGCGCGGCGCCGGTTGGGGTTGCCATAGCCAAACCCGGCATCAATAGGCAAACCGATAATGCTAAGAGTGTTATTAAATGTTTTTTAGCCGCAAATTGAATCATACCATACTCCCTGATTTAAATTTATGCTGAAATCATGATCATGCAATCCCCACAAAACCCACAGTCAACAACCGGGGGCATGAGCCTGGTACGGGGCGTGTCACCACTGTGTTGCCTTGAAGCAGCGGGTTCCGCCGGCTTGTCGCTTTATTCCGTCTGCATGTGAACTGGTCTTTTGGGCATCAGGTTAAAAGCGAATGCTTAAGGCGCATCCGGCGGCTTCAAAATGATTTCAGCCAAAACTCTCTCTATTTACTCGTAACCAGGATAAAATTCAAGAAGCTAACGCATTCAGGGCTTGAAAAAAGTTTGCTCTCCTTGCTTGAAAAGCTGTGGGTTAAAGCTCTGATTGGTTCCCAGATGCAACCGGCTTCATAATGAAAAGCGGAACAGGGCAAAGTTGAATGGAGCGGGAAGAAGTGTTAAAGCCCAAAAAATCGTTTGCTGTTTTTTCCGGTGGCCAGCCAAAGTTCAGACACGGGCATGTCTTTGCAGCGAGCCGCTTCTGCGGCTGTGAATACTACCAGAGCCGGTTCGTTTGGTCGGCCGCGCCATGGCTCCGGTGCGAGATAAGGGCTGTCTGTTTCCAGATGCAGGCGATCCAAGGGGATGTGTGCAACAGCTTCCCGCAAGGCTTCATTTCTTTTAAAGGTAATCGGTCCGGGGATTGAAATTTCCCAACCTCGTTTAAGAATGGCTTGTGCCATAGGTATATCGCCGCCAAAACAGTGCCAAAGCAGGGGGCGGCCTATAAATCCCTCAGATTCCAGAATTGAGACTGTGTCAGCCCAAGCGTCCCGGCAATGGATTGAGACAGGCAGGTCTAATTGCCCAGCCAAGCGCAGTTGAGCGATAAATGCACGTTTCTGCACTTGCGGGGGCTGATCCGGCCAATAATAGTCCAACCCGATTTCGCCGATTGCCCTGATCCGTGAATCGGAGTTCACCGCGTTGCGCATGGCTTCCGTTTGCTCGTCGGTCAGTAAATCCGCTTCAGTGGGGTGAACCCCCAGTTGAAAAAATACTTGCGGGAAGGCTGAAAACAATTCTCCGGCAGTTTGCCAGTGCTCGGCGCTGGCGAAGATATTGCCGATTGCGTCCAATCCGCTTTCTTTTGCCCGCGAGATGACTTGGGGCAATTCCATGTCGGGCTCTGCTGTTCCTGCAGTATATTCAGGAAAAGCCAGATGCGCGTGGGTATCAACTCCGCCTGCGGGAAGAGCTAATTCTTGCGGTGCAGTGCGAATCTGTTTCTTTTTTGACATAGGTATTAATTATAACCCGATACTGTGAATTTGACAATCGGCCATTCCCAAAAAATCACCTTATCCCTGGTGATGAGAAGCTCTTCATAGGCGGGCTTAAGTTCGCCTTTATGCCCCCAGAATATTCCTTGCAACCAGCGGGGCAGATGGATTTGAACTATACTTGCCGGTAAGTTGCCTAATTTTGCACTCAGCCACAGGTATAGAGCCTTGGCCTGGATAATGTTGCCCAGGGCGGGGTGCCAGGGGCCGGCTAAAATGTTGGAGGTCAATTCCGCTTCCGGAGCAAGGCCTTGCCTGATTACGGGGATGCCGGCAAGATTAAGCTTCAGCAGAGCAGCGGCCAGCTCACTGATGGTCTGCTCAATGCTCCAGGGCTGATAGCTTCCGGATTGCCATAATTTTGCGAGCTCTGTTTCAGCAATGACCAGACAGGGGTACAGACGCACTGCCTGTGGTTTGAGTTCAAGAACCAGTTCAATATCTTTTCTGAAGGCTTCAATAGTTTGACCCGGCATACCGGGCATCAACTGAATTACAAGATTAAATCCATTTTCCGATACGCGGGAACAGGCCTCAAAAGCGGTTTGACCTGTATATCCTCTTCCACTTGCCTGTAAAGAGCAGGAATCATAACTTTGGATACCAAGCTCAATGGTTTTGAGTCCATATTCGCGCAACAGGGACAGTTTGGAATGACTGACCGCATCAGGCCTGGTGGAGCAACGCAACTGATGAAGCTGGTGAGCGGCGTTGGACACCTTTCCCAATTCTAAAAAGCGCTTTTGCCAATATTCCGGCATCAGGGTGAAGGTGCCGCCAAAAAAAGCCAGTTCCTGCTTCTTTTGTCTGGTTGCACAGTCTGCTCCCAAGGAAGTTTTCAAGCGTTTTTCTATTTGCTCAAGCTCTGCTTCCTGTTGGCCGGTCTGCAAGGTTTGGGCGCAAAAGGCACAACGCTTTTTGCAGCCTGCGAAAGGAATGAAAATCGGATAAATGTGCTTGCTTTCAGGTTTTAGTAGTGGGGTTAAACTATAAAAATCTTGCATAAGTGAAAATCTGATAGTATGAATAAATAAAAACTATTAGGAGTTTATTTCCTGAAGGCTTTTTCAAAAAAACTATTCAATAAGGGGACTTCAAGTGGCGGATTGTATCTTTTGCGCGATGCAACGGGGGGAAATCCCGTTTGTGGAAGTTTTTTCAAATAACAACTTATTTGCATTCATGGATATCGGCCCCCTCAATCATGGCCATATCCTTATAGTCCCTAAAAAGCATTATGCCAATATGTTTGAGGTGCCGGTTGAATTGGGTGGTGAGTTGCTGGAAACAATGCAGGCGTTGGGAAGGGGCGTAATGGAGGCAACCGGAGCAGGCGGTCTGAATGTTGTTCAGAATAATTTCGCACCTTCCGGTCAAGCAGTGTTTCATGTGCACTGGCATTTGATTCCCAGGTTTGAGGGGGATGGGCTTTTGAAGTGGACCCCGGGCAAGTACGACAGCAATGAGCAAATGCAGGCTCTTGCAGAGTTAATTCGTAAAGCTGTGAAGTAATGCTTTGGGATAGACTATGTCAATATAACTTGTAAAGGGGAGAGTATGGAGCAGGCGACTTTTACCAAAGCAAGTCTAGTTGATTTGATTTATGAAAAAATTGACAGAAACAGAACGGAAGTTAAAGAGTTAGTTGAGGAAATGCTGGATTTGATGAAGACTGCTATAAAGAAAGACCATTCCTTAATGCTGACGGGGTTTGGAAAGTTTGAGGTATATCAGAAACCAACCCGAAACGGGCGTAATCCAAAAACTTCTCAGGTAATTGTTTTGCCTTCCCGCAAGGTGGTCAGTTTTCGAATCTCCCGTAAATTTAGGGAAGAACTGAACAGTCTTTAAGGCTTTTAAATTTAAGAATGCCATGACGACTGCGTGTTCACCCGTTGCTGAATTGCAAGTTAATTTATTTAGACCTGATTATAACTGTAAAGCGCCGGCAGTACCGGCGCTTTTTGTTGTACTCATATACCATGAAGTCAGTCGTTTTACTGTGCTTGCTGTAAGTTTGATTTATGCGCAGTATCACCTTAATGCAATCCGCCTAGCCTCCAACATATATGAGATGAAGCGTAAGATATTGACTGGAAATCTATAAACGCTGCTTAAGTTTTAAGGTTGGCTCGCTGTTTCATAAAATTACCCCCGTTGTGTGTCGGGGGTAATTTATAGTTCCAAAGATTATAAACTCTGAAATAAGAGTTATTGTTTAAGCATTGCTTACTATGCTTTTCAGGCTTGAGATAAAACAGATACGTTCCATTGTGTAGTTTTCGCAAGCCGGGTCCAGCGTTTTCAGAATTACGGGGAATGGTTGGAAGTCACCTCCGTTTCGTTGGTCAACCACATAACCGTTTTTTTCCAGGAGCAAAATAATGCTGTGCCATGCGGTACGTTTATTGCCATCCAGGAAAGGTTTTTCCGCTCCGATGCGCAGCAGCAGGTTCCAGGCCGCTGCCCAGACATCCAGACGCACTTCAGGTAAAAAACTTTCGAAGGCCGAATCTACTTGTTCCCGGAATTCAGTATAGGGAATATAAAGTTTTCGTTTGTCGAGATTCGGTAGTTGATGATGCAATTCAAGAACCTCATCGGCGTTGAGTATATGCATGATTTCTCCTTGAGAATTACCGTTACGCTTGTTCTATGGTTATAGAATAACACATATGGTAAAGAATAGGCAAGCCCGCGCTATTATGTTAAGAGTTTTTCAAACAGACTATAGGTGGGGGTAGTATGGTCAACGACGCCAAACAGGAAGTTGGTTTAGAAAAGCAACTGGCTGAGAGGTTCCGTAACCTTTTGTCAAGCCACATATTGCCGTTGTTGCACGGCTCAAGCTTAAGCGGACCGTATTCCGGTAAACGGCGCGTTAGTCATATGGTTTCTTCAGCCGGTAAGAACAGGTTGAAAATTTATCTGTCTGAAGAAAGCAGGCTCTATTTCGCTTTACAAAGCCACACCCCATATTCGTCACAAGAAAAAGATTTCATTGAAAAGATCATTCTTAAATTCAGGGAACTGCGGGTGCTGGAAAGCAAGTTCTACTATATGGTAGGGCGGGCTTGCGTAGAACTGGCCATTTCAGAGTTCATAAATTTTGAACATGCTGAAACAATTTACAGAGTAATTCAAATTTATAATCAGTGGTCAACTCAAACCTATGAGGGCGAACGGATATCTCATTCGGTAGGCATAGATTTCAATCGCAAGGGCGAGCAGAAAAGCAACCTGGTAGACTTTATAAATTCTGATTTCGTGAAAATTTTGGGCGCCCGCCCTCAAACGGTTCTTACTGTAGACAGTCATGGGTATATTCTTAATCTGGAAACAGTCAGTCTTCCTGAAGGCGGCGAGGATAAATTTGAGAGGCTTTTGGCTCCCTTGTGTGTAACGGGGCCGGCGCTTTGGTCGAGTGAGCCCGGCAGAGCATTGGTACATCTTACCGCCAAGGGAGAAATTCTGTTGTTTAAGGATGGAATGGCCATGTTCGCTAAACGCCGGGCTCAGTGGCGTTCATTTCCACATGGGTTGATTATCAACGAATATAACCATGAGAATGTTGATCAGATCGAGTCCAATATCAGTCGTGCCATTTACCTGACTGCAATTGACGTGGCTTTTGAGCATAAAGGTGCTTGTATTGGGGTATTGGCTGAGAACCCGAACAAATACAAAGAGGGGTTGGGGCGGATTCGTTCGGAATATCTGTTTCAAGCTAAAAAAGCCAGCCCGGCAACCCGCTTGATTTCCACTCTGGTTGCGGGGAAAAAATTCTACGAACTGCCGCGGCAAATTCGGTTGGAACTGTGCAGCATTGACGGGGCGGTAATTCTTAACCATGCAGGTGAAATTCTCACTGTGGGAGCAATATTGAAAACCAAGGGTAACGCCGGAAGAGGCGGTGGGCGCACGGCGGCGGCCACTGCTCTGGCTAAAACTGGAACAGGCATGAAGATATCAAATGACGGCTATATAGAGATTTACTCCGGCAACAAACCGCCCATGGGTTTTTTATAAGCAATATAAAGTAAGTGAAAGCATTGCCGTCAACTCAGAAAGGACAATGCCCGCCCCAATGAAGTCTCCATTGAACCCGCCTTGCTTTGCGGCATTTGCGGCCAGAAGGCAAATGACCAAAAAGCTTAACCCTGCTGTCAGACAAACGCCAATTATACTGAAGCGGATACTGCCGAGCACAACCAGTAAAAACAACCAGGTAAGCATTTTACGGGAAAGGGACGCTTCCTGTGTGATTTTACCCAAACCGGCGTTGGGGTTGAGCGGGCATATGGCAGGCAGAAGCAGAGCCAAAGCCCGCGCCAGCGCCGCCGCCCAAGGCATAGCTTCCCAGCGGCCTGCTGCCAGCAAGTGGTCAATGGTGAACAAATATCCTGTTCCGGCCAGAAAAATGCCCAGTCCTCCCATTGAGCCCAGTCTGCTGTCTTTTACAACCTGCCAGAAAGCCGCCCCGGTTTTGTTGCTTCCCAAGCCGTCCATCACATCTGCAAGCCCATCCCAATGCAGGGCCCGGCTTAACCATATATAAACAGTCAGATACAACCATGCTGCAAGCCAGTGAGTGCCGGATAGACCGACCAGAAAAGGAAGCAGGGCAAGCAGACTGAGTATGGAACCGGCCAACGGCAGCCAGGCGAAGGCGGCCTTAATGTCTGTGGCGGGGTTACAGGGCAAGGGTAAGCGACTTGAAAAGAGCAGTGCCGCGCTTATGTTATTAAGAATATCCCGGCAGAAATTCATTTGACTACCGTAATTTCTACTTGCAGCTCTGGATTTACCTGCGATAAATTAACGAGTGCTTTTGGGTTGACAGTCAGACAAGCTGCGGCTGAACCACAATTCATGGCTATTTCCATGTACCCTTGGCTGCCTGGAATCAGAGCCATACCTTGCTGGGGGATTTGCGAATAACTGGCAGCCTGACACAATGGGTGTTCCTTTCCTTGAAATTTGAGGCGCAAGCAGACATTGTTGCTTAAAAATGTCCATTGTTTAATTGTCAGGTTCAGTATCAGGTTTCCAAAATTATCTATATACAGGATTTCCGATCTGACTTTGTCGTTCAGTACTTCTGCGCAAGCCCAGTGGACAGTCTGCAACTCACCTTCCGACATAGGCTCGCATAATTCTGAAATGGGGACGCCTGCGAGCAATTCACCTACGGCCGGTGCAATGATGTCCCGGCCGGCAAACACGTTTGAGTCATAGGTCCGGCTGGGTGTTAAAAGACGCCACAGTTTATGCGGTTTGTTGCGACTTATCAGGCTGAGCAGGCCGTTATCCGGCGCAACAAACCTTTGCCCGCCGGCTTCAAGAATTACAATGCTTCTGTCTGAGCCCACTCCTGGATCTACTATGGCCAGAAAGGTAGTGTCGGCAGGAAAGTGGTCAGCACAGGCTGCAAGAAAATAAGCTCCAACCCGAATGTTGAATGGGGGTACTTCATGGCTGATATCAACAATCCGGGTCAGGGGACAGTGAGTATAAATTACTCCCTTTAATTGGCCGACATATGCGTCTTTTAAGCCAAAATCAGTAACCAGGGCCAGAATGGGATTGTTTGAACCAAAGGAGTTCATGGGGTGGGCGATGATGGGCGATCGGGGACTCAGCTCTGATGTGAACTGAGATTAAACGATAATGCATAAAGGTGGTGCAGGTAGTCTACATACTCCACAAACACCCCTTCAGGGACTGGGACTCTGGTTGGAGTGAAATTCAAGATGCCCCGCACTCCTGCATCCAGCAGCCGATTAACAATGTACTGTACATGATCCGGGCGTGAGGTAATAATTCCGATTTCCGGCTTCAGTTGTGACTCCAATCCCTTCAGTTCTTGGATATTGAGCACTTTTATTCCTAATATTTCCTGGCCTACTCTGGTTGGATCTATATCGAAAACCCCTACAATCCTGTAGGTGTGCATTCGCATTTCGCGGTGCATGAGCAGAGAGCGGGCCATATGTCCCATGCCTACCAATACAGCGCGCCATTCACGGTTGATACCCAAAGAGGACGCAATGGCGTGAGAAAGCTCCTCAACATAGTAGCCTAGGCCGCGTACGCCGAACTCACCGAAATAGGCCAGATCTTTGCGAACCTGTGCTCCATTGGTATTACAAAAAGTTCCGAGTTCTTCAGAAGAAATAAGTGTGACCCCATCACGACTTAATGAATTGAGCACTTCCAGGTACACTGCCATGCGCTCAAGCGTGGCCCGGGGGATATGGTTGCTTTTAAAATTCATTCACCCTCATAGGGATATGGTCCCAGCAAGTTAATAAGACACGGCTGCTTATCATTTTTATCAAGAAGATTGAAAAATGCAAGAGAAAAGTTTCACGCGTTATTGTAATTTTCACCGGTGCGCCTTAGAATGAATGTGGTTTGTGTTGCTGCTCAATTACAAGTGAAAATCGCTTTTACTTTGGATTGTAATTCAACTTTGTATGTTGCAGCACACTATGTGCCGCAGACCGCGCTTTAAGTCTGGGCTGAAACTAACCGATATAATTCTATTCCATATCCACCGGTTTGGTGATACGCTTCAATTGTCGCTCCGGACAGGATAGATGTCATGGGCGAGTGAGGATTCAAGTTTTTGATGTACACTCCGTCAGCTCTGACAGATTTGCAGTGAACCATGCTGCTTTTCACTGCAACTATCTTTAATCTGTGATTGCAGGCAGGAGGCGGCTTAACTGTCGGGCAACAGTTTAAGGCTGTACGGTGAAAGGAAATATTCTTTGCCCGGTATCTCAGAACATTGGTAAGGGCTGGTTTAATCAGTTGATTTTATTAAGGAAAGGATATGCAAAGTATTCCAATTTCTATAGAGGGGTTTGAGCTGCTGAAAGAGGAGCTTGCCCGGCTTAAGGAAGAGCGCCCAGAGGTAATTCAGGCTATTAAGGAAGCACGCGAAGAAGGCGATTTGAGTGAAAATGGCGGCTATGATGCGGCCAGGGAACGCCAGGGGATGCTTGAAGCCAAAATTGCTTATATCGAATCTCGTATTCCTTTATTCAATATAATAGACCCCGCCACATTGACTGGGGATACTGTAACCTACGGAGCTACGGTTTCGCTGCTTGATCTGGATACTGATGAAGAACGGGAGTATATTCTTGTGGGGCCGGATGAAGCTGACTTTCTGCCTAAAAATGTAGCGGCCATATCTGTATTTTCACCAGTTGCGCGCAGCCTTTTAGGAAAGGAAGTAGGCGATGAGGTAAGCGTTGAAGTGCCGCGTGGAAAAATTCAATATGAAATTACAGCCTTGGCTTTTAATGGAGCCTTCATTAATAAATAAACTGGCGCCCGTCCTTTATCTGCTTCCACTCTCAAGCAGTAATCTTTAACAAGTTTGGTTGCTGAGGGCCATAGACTGCGATGGCGGAGTATAATCATTTCAGTGTTTTTCAGCCAATCTGCAGCTCCACAAGAGCATACCTTGGCAACATTCGCTCAGAGCGTTTTAACTTTTGACGTTAAAACGCTCTGTTATTGTTGGTACATGCCTGAAAGCAAGGTAAGTGATACTTTGTTGAGGCTAGGGACGTGAAATTTCAGAATTAACCCGTTAATCCTCTGTAAACACAGCAGGAATAAACAGTAAGCACATAAAATTGCTTCTTGTGTTGGATAGGAAGCCGACGCGGCGATAAAGCGGCCGCAATAACATGAATAGGGTTAAAAACATACGACAGTAAGATTCATTGATAAATCATCTGCCGGGCGATTTATGGAATTGAGTTCGGGGCAGCGTGACACACGGCTGGAATATGTCTTAGTTCTTAGCCCATATATGGTAATAAATTTGTGTGGTAAAGCCCTGGGCTTTACCACACAAACAAAATGCAAAGACAGACATTACGAGTATTCAACCTTGCGAAGCGAACACTCTGCCAAAGCCTGTGTTAATCGTTCGGCTTTGGTATTAAGCACGTCTTATTGATCTGTAAAGCGACATTATTTATTACTCAAGCCATAGAAGATGTGCCGAAGTCGGACAGACCTTCCCTGAATACCGAAGTACAAATTAAAAGCGCTTCTTTGGTCTCAGATGTAGCCGTGGTTCAACACCAGCAGCTTATCCTTTTACCTACAAGCAATGCCGCTTAGGCGTTAGGCGGTGTTCCTTCAGCGTTTGCTACGATAACGTCAATCTGAACCAAAGCATCTTTAGGCAAAGCGGATACGCCAACAATTCTTCTGGCCGGGGTACCTTCCGGGAAGAATTTTGCATAAGCTTCATCCACTGCGGCGATATCTGCAATATTCTTAAGGAAGATATTCACCTTAACCACATCGTCCATAACATGATTGATGCTTTCAATAATTGCCTTGATGTTCTTCAGGCATTGTTCAGCCTGCTCTTTTACGCCGCCTGCCACCAGGTTTCCGGTTTTGGGGTCAATGGGCAATTGAGCCGAAATGTTATTATAGTGCGAGAAGGCTACAGTTTGGGTGGACAGACAGCACTTGGGCGCATTTTCCGTGTTCCTTGCCCAAATAACCAAACCGTGCCGGTCTTCAACAAGCTGGGGCGGGGTGCCGTCGCCATGCGATACCACTGCTTCAATCTGGACCAGAGCATCCATGGGCAGTGCGGAAGCTGCAATCACAGTCCTGGCCGGAACATAGGCAACGGTTCTGGCAATGGCTGAATCCGGGAAGAATGTCTTGTAAACTTCGTTTACGGCTTCAATATCCGCAAGATTCTTAAGGAAGATATTGATTTTGACGATGTCATCAAACGGAACATCGATACTTTCCAGAATCGCCTTGATATTCTTCAAGCATTGTGCAGCCTGAGCTTTTACACAACCTTCCACCAATCTGCCGGACTTGGGATCGATGGGCAATTGAGCTGAAATATTGTTGTAGTGCGAAAATGCCACAAGCTGGTTGGACAGAGGGCTGATCGGCGCATTTATCGTGTTGTTTGTAAGTTTAATCAGGTCGCCGGATTGCGGTGCATTCGGGATTGTGCCTTCCCCGTTGGTAAGAAGCGCTTCAACCTGCACCAGAGCGTCCAGGGGCAAAGCGTCAACTGCTACGGTAGTCCGGGTGGGAACATAGGTGGGGAAGAACGTTTTGTAAACTTCATCCACAGCGTCAACATCTTTGATGTTCTTAACGAATACGGTAATTCTGACAATGTCGCTCATCACATGGCCGATGTGTTCCGCAATCGCCTGAATGTTTTTGAAGCACTGCTCAGCCTGTTCTTTTATGCCGCCTGCTACCAGTTTTCCGGTTTTGGGATCGATGGGCAACTGAGCTGAAAAATTGTTGTAGTGCGAAAATGCTACAGTTTGAGAGGCCAGAGGGCATTTTGGTGCGTTTTCCGTGTTTCTTCCTAATACTGCGTTATAACCGCTCACGATAGAACTCCCCTTTGATAAGGTTATTGAAAATAAAATTTGGCTATGTCACAACAAACAGTTGATAAATAGCCATTTTTATAGGGGAGTATCAGAACTCCCCTACAAACTGTTATTTGCAGTTATCTATACTCATTTGGAATTTCGATATGAAGTGTCTCA
>CALUZB010000004.1 GCA_944325195.1 uncultured Desulfovibrionaceae bacterium
TCCAATCAAGATTGGCAGCATTCAAAATTTTAAGAGCAGTGGCAGGCCCGATACCATAAATATAGGTAAGAGCGATATCAGCACGCTTTCCTCTGGGCAAATCAACACCGGCAATTCTAGCCATTCTCAAATACTCCTAATGATTAACCTTGGCGCTGCTTGTGCCTGGGATTTTCGCAAATAACGCGCAAAATCCCCTTGCGACGCACAATTTTGCACTTCGGGCAAATTTTCTTAACAGAGGGCCTAACTTTCATGGCTTAAACTCCAAAACTGTTATAATCCGGCAAAAGCTGCATGACAGCTTTTGAATTGGTTCAATTACCATTATTAATAAATACGGTCAAGCAAATTTAATCGCTTTAGCCAGTCAATATACCTTCTCAGCTGTAAACATCCTCTGACCTTAAACTCAATCTGAATATAAACGGCAAATTTATCGCTCTCAGATTAATCACGACAAACTGAGTATCTGAGGGCCATCAGACGTTATTGCGACTGTATGTTCCCAATGTGCTGCCAGAGAACCGTCTGCTGTAACCGCAGTCCAATCATCATCAAGAATGTTCACTTCTGCAGAACCCAAGGTGAGCATAGGTTCTATGGCCAGCACCATTCCACTCATCAAAGGAACTCCTGTACCTCCCGGGACCTTGAAATTGGGAACTTCTGGCTTTTCATGCAAGGCACGCCCAATGCCGTGCCCAACAAAGCGCTTAACAACACCCATCCCTTCTGCAGTTGCATATTCTTCGATTGCACTGGAGATATCAAACAGATTATTTCCCGGTCGCGCCTGCTCTATACCCTTATAGAGACTTTCCCGTGTAATTTTAATCAGGCGTTCAGCTTCTTCACTAATCTGACCTGCAGCAAAGGTGCGCGCAGAGTCTCCATAAAAACCGTCATAAATCACACCCATATCAATGCTGACGATATCGCCCGCATTAATAATTCGTTCTGAAGGGAAGCCATGCACTACTTCATCATTTATCGAGCAACAAATTGCATAGGGGAAGCCCTGATAGCCCTGGAATGCCGGCTTCACATCAAACTCCCGGCACATAGACTGAGCATGCTCTTCCAATTCAATACTGGGAATTCCGGGCTCTACTACTTTCGCAAGACTATCAAGAATTAAGGATACATAGCGGTTCGCCTTGCGCATCGCCTCTATCTCACGCTCATTCTTGATAAAAATTCCCCGGATCTTTTTCACTTACGCCCTACCCTTGATTTTTCCTTTTTGCATCAAACCTTCATATTGCCTGGAGATAAGGTAAGACTCAAGCCTACCCATAAAATCCATAGCCACCCCAACCATGATCAATAATGAAGTTCCGCCAAAGGTAATAGTCGGACCAAAGAACGATGACAGTATTACCGGCAATACACACACAGCCGAAATATAAAGCGAACCCCATAAAGTCAACCGCGTGAGCACAGTATTAATATAATCTTTAGTCTTCCCTCCCGGACGGATCCCAGGGATAAAACCACCCTGATTTTTTAAATTTTCTGCAATATCTTTTGGGTCGAAAACAATAGCTGTATAAAAGAAACAGAAAAATATGATTAATCCAACAAAGAAAACATTGTATAGTATAGTATCATTAGCGCTAAACATAGCGGCTACGTCGTTCAGCCACGGGAAACTACCTGAGAACATTGTCAGGGTGGCAGGGAACAACAATAAACTCGAAGCAAATATCGGTGGAATAACACCAGCAGTATTCAATCTTAACGGCAAATGAGTGTTCTGCCCCCCCACCATGCGACGCCCCATTAAACGCTTGGCATAGTGAATAGGAATTCTGCGTTGCCCACGTTCAACAAATACAATAGCACAGAGTACCGCCGCCATAAACAGGATCAAACCTATTACAATGACGATATTGGTGCCCTCAGCAACAGCTGTAGTAAAATAACGACTGGTCGCCCCGGGAATGGCTGCCACAATCCCTGCAAAGATAATCAGCGAAATGCCGTTGCCGATTCCTTTTTCTGTAATTTGTTCGCCAAGCCACATGATCAGGATAGTGCCCGCAACCAAGGTGATTACAGTAACAAGCCGGAAAGTCCAGCCCGGATCAATTACCACCCCAACTACACCGGCGGCGGCAGGCATAGTCTCAAGTCCCACAGCCAAGGCAAAACCTTGAATAATGGTAATTAACACTGTGCCGTAGCGGGTGTATTGAGTAATTTTCTTACGGCCGGCAGCGCCTTCTTCTTTGGCCAAGCGTTTCAATTCAGGACTTACAACCTGCAAAAGCTGCATAATGATCGATGCGGAGATATACGGCATAATCCCTAAAGCAAAAATAGAGAAACGCTCAAGCCCTCCGCCTGAGAACATGTTAAACAGCCCCACCAAAGAATTGGAAACTGAATCGAAAAACGCCGCCAGTGCCTGCGGATCCACCCCAGGCACAGGAATATGCACCCCTATGCGAAATGCGCCAAGGATTGCAAATGTCCAAAGCAGCTTTTTTCTGAGTTCAGGCAAACGGCCTATATTTTCAACAGCACCAAGAGCCACGGGCTATCCTTTGATTATATCAGTTAAGTTAGATTAAACATCCAAATTCTGTTCAAGCGACTTGACAGAACCACCAGCAGATCTGATTTTTTCAACAGCAGAAGCGCTGAAACGATGAGCCTCAATGCTCATGGCGGATTCAATACTGCCAACACCAAGCACTTTTACTGCAGCCCCTGGCTTTACCAAACCACGCGCATAAATATCATCCAAAGTAATTTCTTTCTCACCCGCAAAGACCTGGGCAAGCCGTCCGATATTCAGTACTTCATAAACAACTTTGAATTCCGCGTTTTTAAAGCCACGCTTGGGCAAGCGCCTGGCTAAAGGCATCTGACCACCCTCAAATCCAGCCGGAACTCCGCCGCCGGAACGAGAATTCTGCCCTTTGTGCCCACGCCCAGCGGTTTTACCACGACCGGAACCAGAGCCCCGTCCTACCCGCTTGCGGTTCTTACGCTCTTCTGCAAATGGATAAAGTTCATGTAATCTCATTATCTTACAACCTCAACCATATGCTTAACTTTTTCAATCATCCCACGCACTGCAGGAGAATCCTTAAATTCTTTTTCAGCACGAATCTTACGGAGTCCCATGGCATCCAGGGTCTTGCGCTGATTCGGGCTGCAACCTATAGGGCTGCGGACGAGTTTAATCTTTATCATCACTTATCACCTTTCCTTGTACAGCCTTACTTACGAGGAGCGTGTAAGGTTTTACCCCTAAGTTCAGACACTTCATCTGCACTCCGCAGTGAAGCAAGTCCGGCCATTGTGGCTTTGATCACATTATGCGGATTATTCGTGCCGATCGCCTTGGAAAGTACGTCACGAATACCGGCCGCTTCCATAATCGCGCGTACCGCTCCACCCGCAATAACTCCCGTTCCCTCAGAGGCTGGGATCAACAGTACAGAGCCAGCACCAAACCTGCCAAGCACCTGGTAGGGCAAAGTACCATCCAATACAGGAACCTGAATCATATTGCGCTTAGCACTTTCAGTAGCTTTACGCAAAGCTTCCGGAACCTCCTGGGCTTTGCCCAGACCAAAGCCTACGCTACCGTTACCATCACCCACAACAACCAGGGCGCTGAATGAAAACCGGCGACCACCCTTCACAACTTTGGCTACTCTGTTCAGGGCTACTATTTTTTCTACAAAACCTACTTCATTAGTTTCCATGTAAGTCACCTTTAAAATGCTAGTCCGCCTTCGCGAGCACCATCAGCCACTGCCTTAACCCGACCATGATAAGGATATCCATTGCGGTCGAAAGTAACAGCAGCAATATTCTTCTCTTTGGCCATGCGGGCAATTTCCTGACCAACCTTGGTTGCACCCTCAATATTCAGGCGAATTTCGTTATTGGCCTTAGCAAGGGAGAGAGTTGATGTAGCCGCAAGAGTTATGCCGGCCTCGTCATCTACCAGCTGAGCGTAGATGTGAAGATTAGACCGATATACCACCAAACGGGGGCGATCAGGGCAACCGGAAATCTTCTTGCGGATGCGCACCTTACGCTTAATCCTGGCGTCATGCTTTTTCATAATGATAATAACCCCGCTATTTATTTTTTACCAGACTTACCGGCCTTGCGGCGGATCTGTTCATTTTCGTACTTAATGCCCTTGCCCTTATATGGTTCGGGCTTACGCAGGCGACGAATGCTGGCTGCAACTTCACCAATCTGAGCCTTATCCACGCCGGAAAGGGTCAGCTTATTTCCTTCAGCAGTGGCCGTAACGCCTTTAGGCAACTTAAATAATACTGGATGCGAAAATCCGAGGGCCATTTCAACCGAGTCGCCTTTCACCGCCACACGGTAACCCACCCCATTGAACTCCAGCACCTTATTCCAGCCCTTGCTTACACCGTCTATGCAGTTAGCCAAAAGCGCACGACGCAAGCCATGCTGAGAACGTGAAGCCTTGGTGTCGTTTACTCTGGTAATAATGACTTCTGAGCCTTCCACCTTATATTCAACAGATTCATGACGGGGAGTGCAGACAGTGCCTTTGGGGCCTTTTACCTCAATTTGGGTCTCCAGCACCTTCACTTCCACACCGCCAGGAATAGCGATCGGCAATTTACCTATTCTGGACATACACGCACCTACTACCAAATTTCACAGATGAGTTCGCCGCCGATATGTTGCTCTTTAGCTTTGGCACCGGAAATGACCCCCTTAGAGGTGGACACAATACAAATACCAAGGCCGTTCTGCACGTTCGGCACCCCGGCCGCACTGACATAAATGCGACGACCGGGTTTGCTGATTCGCTTAAGACCGGAGATAACACCTTTACCGCCTATATATTTCAGGCCGATTTTGATATTGCGGTCTTCAACGGACACTTCTTCCACATAACCTTCATCTCTCAGAATGTTGGCTATGGATTCCTTAATTTTCGAGCGCGGCACACTCACTTCCTTATGCAGGGCCAAGTGTGCGTTGCGGATACGCGTAAGCATATCTGCAATAGGATCAGTCATCATAATTATCGTCTCCTGCTATTATGACTTACCAGCTCGATTTGCGAACACCCGGCAACTCGCCGCGCAACGACATGTTACGGAAACAAATACGACAAATACCGAATTTGCGTATAAAAGCACGAGGGCGTCCACAAATGGGGCAACGATTATAGGCACGAACAGAAAACTTGGGTTTTCTGGTGGCCTTAACTTCCAAAGCTGTACGTGACAAAGCTTTTCTCCTTACTTTCTAAAGGGCATACCAAGTTGATCCAGCAACATCTTACCTTCCCGGTCAGTCTTGGCAGTAGTAACAATGGTTATATTCATACCCTTGGGATTGTCAATCTTATCGATCTCAAGCTCCGGGAAAATGGCATGTTCCTTTATCCCCAAGGTAAAATTGCCTCGCCCGTCAAAACCACGATCAGAGATACCTCTAAAGTCACGCACACGAGGCAAGGCAAAGTTGAACAACTTATCTAAAAAATCCCACATTCTGTCATGCCGCAAAGTTACCCGACAACCAATCGGCATGCCTTCGCGCAACTTAAATGATGCGATAGACTTCTTGGCAGTGGTGATAACAGCTTTCTGACCAGCTATGAGGGAAAGCTCCTGAACAGCTTCCTCCATAATCTTGTTATTCTGGCTGGCTGCGCCAAGGCCAATATTTAGGGAAACTTTCTCCAGCCCGGGAACCTGCATGGAAGATTTATAATTAAACTCCTGCTGCAGGGCCGGCACCACTTTATCCCTATAAATTTTCTCAAGACGAGTCATGGCTTATCTTCCTAAAAGTCGTAGTGTCTACGCAATTACTTCATTACATTTTTTACAGAAACGCACTTTCTTACCATCTTCAGTGAAACGGTAACCTACACGAGTGGGTTCAGTACAAGCAGAACACACCAGCATTACATTTGAAATGGCAAGAGGCATTTCCTTATCCTGAATACCACCGGGCTGCTGACGATAGGGGTTAGGCTTGGTATGCCGCTTGGCAACGTTTACTTTTTCAATCAGCACAGTATCATTTTTACGGTTAACCTTAATGATTTTGCCGATTTTGCCCTTATCTTTACCGGCGATTACAATCACCTTGTCATCTTTACGAATTCTATATTGTCTCATGACTGTAACCCCCTATAACACTTCCGGGGCAAGGGATACAATCTTCATAAAGTTCTTAGCACGCAGTTCGCGGGCAACCGGACCGAAAATACGGGTGCCCACCGGCTCACCCTGCTTGGACAGCAAAACTGCAGCATTAGTATCAAACTTGATATAAGATCCATCTGCCCGACGAATTTCTTTAGCTGTGCGCACAATAACCGCATCCATTACATCACCCTTTTTCACCTTGGCGTGGGGCATGGCTTCTTTAACAGAGACCACAATAATATCGCCAACAGTGGCATAACGACGCTTGGAACCACCAAGCACTTTAATGCAGGCAACTTTCTTGGCACCGGAATTATCCGCAACCTGAAGAGTAGTTTCTACCTGAATCATGACTGACCTCTATAAGCTATAATGGCAAGTTGTTACTACAGGCTCTTTTCCACAATGGATTCCAAATGCCAACGCTTAGTGGCAGACATAGGGCGAAATTCTACAATTCTAACCACATCGCCCACACTACATTCATTATTTGGATCATGGGCGGTGAAGCGCTTGCGACGACGCACATACTTCTTGAGCAAAGGATGCTTGACCTGAGTTTCTACATTAACGATGATGGTTTTGTCATTCTTGTCAGAAACCACCACGCCAACCAGCTTTCTTCCTTTTGTATTGAGGATAGCGGCCATAGTTAAGCTCCCTTGTTCATTAAAGTAAGTATACGCGCAATGGTACGCTTCTTAGCCGGAATCTGAGCAGTATTTTCCAACTGCCCAGTCGCGTGGCTGAAGCGCAAGTTCATCAGCTCTTGGCGGGTAGCTGCAAGCTTTTCCGCCAACTGCTCCTGCGAAAGCTTTTTGAGTTCTGCGAGTTTCATAACTAGATAATCTCCTTAGTCACGATAACTGTTTTCACAGGAAGCTTATGGGCTGCGCGGGTAAGAGCTTCCTTGGCAACATCAAGGCTCACGCCGTCTATTTCGTAAAGTACGCGCCCGGGTTTAATAGGAGCGACAAATCCTACCGGGGCACCCTTACCGGAACCTTGACGAGTTTCAAGCGGTTTTGCAGTAATAGGCCAATCGGGAAAAACGCGGATCCAGATTTTACCCTGGCGTTTGATATGACGCATTACCGCAATACGAGCCGCCTCAATTTGCTGAGAAGTAAGTTTGCCATGCTCCAATGCCTTAAGACCGATAGTGCCGAAGGAAATCACGCTTCCGTTAAGGGCCATACCCTTATTGCGGCCCTTCATGCGCTTACGGAATTTTTGTCTTCTTGGACTCAACATTACTGCTGTACCTCATTGTCCAGAATTTCACCCTTGAAAATCCAGACTTTAACGCCGATAATACCGTAAGTTGTGGTTGCTACGGCGTAACCATAATCAATATCGGCCCGCAAAGTATGCAGCGGCACACGGCCGTCACGGTACCATTCTGAGCGGGCAATTTCAGCACCAGCCAGACGTCCGGAGCAGGCAATCTTAATGCCCTCGGCACCAAACTTGCGGCTCATCAGCACAGTGCGCTTCATCGCGCGCCGGAAAGCCACACGGCGTTCAAGCTGCATAGCTACGTTTTCAGCCACCAACTGTGCCTCAAGCTCAGGACGACGAATTTCATTTACTTCAATGGAAAACTCACGCCCGAACTTCTGTTTGAGATCTGAACGGAGTTTCTCAATTTCCACACCCTTGCGGCCGATAATGATGCCGGGACGGGCAGTGGAAAGAATCAGCCTCACCTTTGCGCCGTGACGTTCAATTTCAATTCTGGAAAGGCCGGCATGATAAAGCAGCTTCTTGATGAAAGTCCGGATCTTATGGTCCTCAAACACATAAGCCGGGTAGTCCTTCTTGCTGTACCAGCGGGACTGCCAGTTTTTGTTATACCCCAGGCGAAAACCAAAAGGATGTACTTTCTGACCCATAATTAACCTTCCAATATCACTGTAATGTGGCTGGTTCGCTTAAGAATCCGGTTGGCGCGGCCCATTGAGCGCGGTTTGATCCGCTTCCAGACAGGACCGTCGTTAACCACCACCTGCTTTACCTGCAAAGCGTCCACATCAGCGCCAATCTGCTGGGCGTTCGCAACAGCCGAATACATTACTTTATAGATAATTTCGGCTGCTTTCTTGGGGGTGAAACGCAGAATGTTCAGCGCATCTTCCACCGGCAGGCCGTTCACATTGCGAGCCACAAGGCGCGCCTTGCGAGGCGAGATTCTAGTAAATTTCAAAGTAGCTCTGGATTCCATTCTAGTCACCTTTATTTCTTGACAGCTTTAGATTTCTTGTCGCCAGCATGTCCATGGAAGGTGCGGGTAAGTGAAAACTCGCCCAACTTATGTCCAACCATATTTTCGGTGACGAATACTGGAACAAATTTCCTGCCGTTATGCACCGCAAAGGTGAGGCCGACCATTTCGGGCAGAATAGTAGATCTGCGCGACCAGGTCTTAATTACCCGGCGGTCATTATTAGCAACGGCCTGCTCTACTTTAGCAACCAGATGGCCATCCACAAAGGGGCCTTTTTTCAGCGACCTAGGCATAGTCTAACTCCTAACTTCTATCGACGGCGCTTAACAATAAGCTTGGACGATGCTTTTTTACGATTTCTGGTCTTATAACCCTTAGTAGGCATACCCCAGGGCGATACCGGATGACGCCCGCCGGAGCTGCGGCCTTCCCCACCGCCAAGCGGGTGGTCAATGGGGTTCATGGCAACACCGCGCACCTGAGGTCGACGGCCGAGCCAGCGATTACGGCCGGCTTTACCAAGGCTGATATTTTCATGATCGAGGTTACCGACCTGACCGATTGTCGCAATACAGGCAACCAACACCTTGCGGATTTCACCGGAGGGCATACGCAAAAGCGCATATTTGCCTTCCTTGGCGGTAAGCTGGGCATAAGCTCCGGCCGCACGACAGAACTGTCCACCCCGTCCGGGATGCAGTTCAATGTTATGCAAAATGGTACCCACAGGAATATTGTTGATCTGCATCGCATTCCCGGGCTTAATATCCGCGCCTTGTCCGGTGAATACCTGATCGCCCTGCTTCAGCCCGTTGGGAGCAATAATATACCGTTTTTCACCATCAGCATAGTGCAGCAGTGCAATGCGGGCAGTGCGGTTCGGGTCGTATTCAATATGGGCCACAACGGCGGGAATGCCGGCTTTGTCGCGCTTAAAGTCGATTATGCGGTAAAGCCGCTTATGGCCGGCGCCCCTGCGGCGGGAAGTAACACGCCCCACATTGTTGCGGCCACTTCGCTCCGGCATCCCATGCACCAAAGAGCGCTCATAACCACTACGAGTAATTTCCTCGAAAGTAGATACTGTCTGAAAGCGGCGGCCGGCGGAAGTCGGATTTAACTTACGTACGGGCATTGCTTATACCCCCTCAAAGAAATCAATTTTATCGCCTTCGGCTAAAGTAACATAAGCTTTCTTGTAGCCGCTGACTTTACCGACGACTCTGCCATGACGCTGCTTCTGTTCAACTTTACGGTTGACCACATTCACGTCAAGCACTTTCACATTAAAGGCTTTTTCAACAGCCTTGCCAATCTCAATTTTATTAGCCTGCTTATTCACATAAAAAGCTACTTTATTATCGTCATCGCGAAGCAAAGTTGCCTTTTCAGAAATAATCGGCCTGATTAAAATCTGTGTATAATCCATGATCCTACCCCCTAGGCTTCACTGTTTTGTTTGAAGCGGGCTTCCAGCGGAGCAACAGTTTCTTCAAGCAGCACCAGTTGGGGATGACGCAAAATATCAAACACGGTAAGCTGGCTTGCAGTCATGACGGTAATACCGGGGACGTTGCGGGCAGAAAGCTTCAGATTGGTATTTTCCGCTGAAGCCACCACCAAGGCCTTGCTTAAGCCCAGATTGCCGGCAACCTTAACAAACTCTTTGGTCTTGATCTCAGGAAGATCAATGGCCTTAACAACCATGAGGTTGTCTTCAGCAAGGCGTGAGGACAAAGCCATTTTCAGGGCCAGCCTGCGCACTTTCTTATTAACTTTGAAGGAATAGTCGCGAGGCTTGGGAGCAAACAGCACTGCACCGCCCCGCCACAAAGGCGAACGGTTTGAACCTGCACGTGCGCGCCCTGTCCCTTTCTGGGAAAAGGGTTTTTTCCCGCCGCCGGAAACCTGACCGCGCTCTTTAGCAGCATGGGTACCCGCCCGATAAGCGGCGCGCTGTGCACGCACCACCAAATTAAGGATTTCAGGGCGAACCGGCACTTCAAAAATATCGGAGTCGAGGTTTATTTCCCCTGCTTCCTGCTTATTCTGATCGTATATCTTCAAAAGAGCCATTTTTAAAATCTCCCTACTGCTTCTTGACCATCACCAGGCCGCCCTTGGGGCCGGGAATGGAGCCTTTAATCAAGATGAGATTGTCTTCGGGACGTACTTCAACGATTTGAAGATCTACCACCGATACGCGCTCATCGCCCAGATGTCCGGCCATTCTCTTGTTCTTGAATACACGACCAGGAAAGGTATGACAACCCGTGGAACCGCCCTGGCGGTGCACTTTTTCAGCACCATGGCTGTCCGGAGCGCCGCGGAAATTCCAACGCTTCATAACACCGGCATAACCTTTACCGATACTGCGCCCCACTACTGTGATGAAATCGCCGCGCTGAAAAATATCCACAGTAATGTCTTGACCAACCTCATATTCGCTGGGCCCCTGCAAACGAATTTCGCGCAAGGTACGGCAAAGCTTGCCGGATTTGGCAAGATGGCCTTTCAAGGCCTTATTCAGCCTATTTTCCTTGGCTTCGCCAAAACCGATTTGCAGAGCATGATAACCGTCTTTTTCCTGGTTTTTCACCTGAACAACAGGACAAGGCCCGGCTTCCACCACAGTGACAGGAAGAACAGTGCCGTCGATATCAAAAATTCGGGTCATGCCCAGCTTGCGGCCGATAATTGCTAATTTTTCTGCCATGATTTTCACCGCCTTAAAGCTAGAGCTTAATTTCCACGTCAACGCCGGCAGGAAGTGAAAGCCTGCCAAGAGCATCAACTGTTTGCTGGGTGGGCTCGAGAATATCCATTAATCGCTTGTGAATACGCATTTCAAACTGCTCACGCGACTTTTTATCCACGTGCACACTGCGGTTTACAGTATACTTATGAATATTGGTGGGCAACGGGATAGGACCAGCCACACCTGCGCCTGTATTGCGGGCCGTATCAACGATCTCGGCCACGGCCTTGTCTAAAATGCGGTAATCGTAAGCTTTGAGCTTAATCCTGATACGATCACTGCTTACTGTCGTCATTTCTTCTCTCCGTATCTCAAAAGACGCTTTTGGCCTTGCCTGCCGAATTTCCCGGCGGCCAGTATTCCTCACCAAGGCGAAACCTGAAAACTCTGCCGGTTCAGGTTCCTTAATCGGAAATTCGCTTTGAACAGTTTCCTGCAAGCGGGCTATTGAAGAATGATCGTTTGGGCAGCCGGGCTGACCTAACCGGACCTCATCCTTCCTTACATAGCCTTTTCCATATAGTCCTTTCACAGTCTATGCGAAGGTATATCCCACGTTTGACAGCCCGACTTAAAAAGGTCAGGTGGTCCGCAGGGTTACCGGCGGCAGACATCTGTCTGCCGGATTTACTACCTTACAGCCCGGCATAATTTGGAAGCCTTGGCGGGCTGGAACGGCGCACATTAAATGAGGCAACGCCTGCAATTTCAAAGCAACGCTGCCGTTTTCCGGCGCGCTGCCTGCGCTTAAAGGGACTTATGCCCTTCCTCCCCAGCCGTTACGGGGAGTCCCAACCTTGAGTTATGGCTGACAGGCCATTCTACAAGACCAGGGCGATTAAATACTCTTGCTTGTCAATCTAGTCAAGCATTATTTCTAAAATTGACCAACTTTTTATGGTTTGGTCATGGGCTGTTCCGGCGCACACCTTTAAACTGATTTATAAAACAGCAAAGGAAATTAACGTCAAACAGAAAAACACTTTCTAAAGCCGGACAAAACCATCTCGGCCAACCATAATGACAGCCTCAACCGGACTTCAAAACAGCCGAAAAGCCCAAAGCGAAAAAGCGCTTCCGCTTTCCGTCGCATCAGCAGATGTCCCGATTTCACCTCGTCTTATGAACAGCATCAGCTTAACGTTGTGTAATTACAAAGCTTCTCTGCTTTAGTTGATTAACGCTTTAAAAACCTGTGGACTTTCACCCGGAAATGTGATTGTTATGCTCTGCTGGGCAACCGGCGTCCGGGCTGGTCTGAGGCTGCTTCCCTGCTTGGTGCATAAAGCACAGCCTCAGACTCGGCCCTTTCCTCTGTCCTATCTTTTTCCGCCCATAAGACTTCTAATTTCCAACGCGCTCCCTGAAACAACTCTGGTCAAATTGAAACATATGCGGTAAATTATGTTTTGAGGAGTCTGCGTGAAGGAACTTAGCTCAAATATGAAACAGCTTGGACCAACACTGGCCGTATTAGCACTTGTGTTGATTCATCTCCTTTGCTGCACATGTGCAGATGCGCATGCCCAGGGCATTGTTTTCTCCTCGCAAAACAGCAAACTGCCGGTGAGTTTTGAGCATTCCGAATATCGGCTTGCTTCTGAGCCGGAAGCACTACTGATAATGCTGGAATTAACCCCTGCTGACGGGCACTACGCCTATGCCAATGATCCCGGGGAAGCGCTGGGGCGTCCTACTGAGGTCAAGCCTATACATAAAGCCAATGGCCCCGCGCCGGAATTTGAAATCATCTACCCTCTCGGTAAACAAATTGCCGATATCTATTCCGACGGGAAACAGGTTAATGTTTACGATCGTACTGTGCCTGTTTTCATTAGTCTGCGCCCCGGCTCAACATCCGCATCGCTCACCGGCGATACCACCGGCATGGGCAACGCCACTGCCAATATTTTTACAGATGGGAAGCTCCGCCTGGATCTGGAAGTCAGTTTGCTGCTCTGCTCAATCACCAACTGCACCCCGGTGAGAACCCTGATTCCGGTGGAGATTTCCGCCGACTCGCCCCTGCCGTTTGCAGAAGAACAGGCCTGGTGGCCGGAATTTGCCGAAGCCCGCAACATCATTCAAAACGCAATGCCGGCGATGACGCCGGTGTACGACACACCGGGTCTGGAAATTGAAAGCCTGGGAAAAGCAATCATTTTTGGTTTGCTTGCCGGTTTGATTTTAAATTTCATGCCCTGTGTTTTTCCGGTGGTCAGCCTGAAATTGCTGTCTTTTATCATAACCCTGGGCCAGCCCGATTCAGAAAAACGCATTCGAGCCTTCCGTCACCAGAATCTGATGTTCTCGCTGGGCGTAATTGTCTGGTTTTCATTACTTTCCGCTCTGCTCTCCGCGATGGATATGCTGTGGGGTCAGATTTTCCAAAGCCAGACCATGGTGATCGTCATTCTGTTGCTTGTGTTCACTCTTACCCTCAGCCTGTTCGGGCTGTTTATGCTGCCCTCATTCGCTTTCAGGGAAAAACAGGGACGGGTGACCAAACGCAGCGCCTTTATCACCGGCATGTTATCCACCTGCTTGGCCACACCCTGCAGCGGCCCTCTGCTGGGCGGGGTGCTGGGTTGGAGTTTCAACCAGTCGCAACCCACCCTCGGCATAGTGTTCATCACTGTGGGTCTGGGTATGGCCAGCCCCTATCTGCTGCTGGCCGCATTCCCCAAAATGGGCCGCTATTTCCCAAAACCGGGCCCTTGGCTTGCAAAACTGGAAGTCGCCCTGGGGTTCTTCCTGCTTCTGACTTGCGCCTATCTGCTCAGCCTGCTTACCAAAGAAGCTAAAATCGGAGCGGGCATCGCTCTCTTCCTGCTCTTTTGCCTGGGCTGGCTGTGGGGAAAACACCAAAACAAGCGCGGCCTGAACGTCATTTTCTATTGGCGCTGGCTTTTTGGCTGCCTTCTGGCCTTGTTCATATTCTTAGGTATCTGGAACCAGATAATATTCAAGGAAGCTGAGACACGCTGGGTGCCGTATTCAGAAGAACTGTTCCTGGCTGCGAACAGCAATAAGAATATTGTGCTCGACTTTACCGCCGACTGGTGCCCGAACTGCAAACTGCTTGAGCGCACAGTGTTTACCAATGACCTGATGGAAGATTGGGAAACCAGATACAATGCCATATTCATGCAGGTTGACCTGACCCATGACAACCCGCAAGGCTATGCGCTGCTTTCCGCCCTGAACAGTAACAGCATACCGGTGGTTGCCCTTTTCCCAAGCCAAACTGAAGACAGCCGCGAACTGGCTCCAGTGGTTCTGCGCGATTTGTTCGGAACCGCCCGCCTGGAGGAAGCCGCGGAAAAGGCCTGGACAAACTCAAGTGAATGAAGCTGAAAAACATGTACTCCCAATTAATCCCGTTGCACAAAACTCCGTCTGTTGTTAAATATTGGATTGAGCGAGGGTGGAACAATGACTCGGAAACAATGCTATATTCTCCTGGGCATAAGCGAGGGAAGTAGTCTGGAAGAGGTCAAGCGCGCTTACCGTAAACGTGCTTTTGAACTGCATCCGGACCTCAACCCCGCCCCCGACGCCAGCAGGAAGTTCCAGCAGCTTAACGAGGCCTATGTTCTGCTTCTAAGCTTCCTTGAGGAAGACAACAACCTCAACAGTCACGCTGAAAGGCAGGCGGCTTTCAGGCAACAGAACTTCTCCGCGGCCGATCAGACAAGCCGCCCCGGCGGCAGAGCGCGCTCCGCCTACACCGGCGCTGCCAGAAATATATTTAAAGCCACAGATGAGGCAGACCCCCAAAAAAAAGGCGATGCAAAATCAGAAGCTTCCGACTCCGGGCAGTTCCAAAAAACAAAAGCCCGGGCAACTGCTGCACAAGCTTCAGACAGACCGGACAACTCCGCGCAAAAAGGCGGAAATACCGCAGCCGGGTCGGGACTTTTCTTTCATAAAGCAGATGCGGAATCACATTTAAGTCGGGAAGAAGTGCTTTCCGGAGTTCTGCGCGACCCGTTTGCACGCAGGGTCTTTGAAGATATTTACAGCGAAATCAAACAGAGCGGGAGAAAGGCCGGCAAACTCCTGCAAAAAAGCGGGCGCGACATTGCGGATCTGTTCCCGGTGCGGAGCAGCCGCGGTTTGATCCATTCAATTAAAGACTGGTTGCGCAAGCAGATAGATGATGAACAAACCGTGGCCGTGCCTGTGCACAATTTACGACCGGGAATGCGCATCCGCCTGCAGATACAGCAGGGCATGTCCGGTAATGTGCAAAATATAGAAGTGACTATCCCTACGGACTACACGCCGGGAAGGCCAATGCGCCTGAAGGGTCTGGGCAGAAAAATCGGCCCTTGGCTCGGCGATTTATATTTGAGGCTTATTCCCAAATTAGTGTAACTCCTCTTCCGGGTCTTAAGCCATTCTGATATTAAAACAACCTGACCCGACAGAATGCTCCGGCAATGCGGGCATGGCCTAAGTCCAGCGATGTTTTCACAGACCGGCTTACCAGTCTGAAAACGGAAGTTTCAACACAATATGCCTGACGGCTCAAACTTCTTTACTGCAAAACAGCTTCAGGCTTAAGGAATTTATGCCCCGCTCCGGTTATGATGAGTACTACAATACCCATAGAACTTCCCTGCAAGTTGCTCCCGGATACGGCTGATGAGTGACGAAAGGGAATCATAACTATAATTACGAACAGGAGACCTTATGCCTTTTTCCTCAAAAAAAGCCCTGAAAATTGCGCTGCGTTGCGCAATTCTGCTTATTCTGGCCATAATTACGGTAAGCCTGTTTTATTCCAAAGAAATAAGCCAGATTTACCGCGAATGGAAAACCGGCGGCAGCTCGCAGGAGAGCATCGCCTTAACACGTCCAACCCCGGGAAACGCTTCCGGCAATACTGCCGGGGGTACCGCCGCCCGCTCCGGCTCTGCCGATACCAACACCTTTTCTTCCGCAATTCCGGGGTATGGGCTGCCCGACCCCGGCAACATGTTCGAGCAATCCCAATCCGACGTCGCCGCCACTACAGCACCGGCTGATGACGGGAATTTCAGCAACTCTGAACCGGCCGAGGCAACTGAAAATGCTGAAAATCCCCCTGCAGGACTTACAGACAACGCAACAGGCCATTCCAATATCCCGCCGTCCGCACACGAACCGGTGGGCGGCGTGGAAATAACCACCGCCAGTGGCCAGCAGGTGCAGGTGGGCGGTGTGGCCCCGCTGCAACGCCAGGACAGCATCATCACCCGAGGCTTCATCTATGAACTGGCCGGATTTCTGGTGAATTCATATTACCCCGCCGGAACTCATCAGAATGCCGGGCAAAGCGGATATATCAGCACGTCACTGCTCAATTTAAACGTTCACTACGGAGCGGACACGCCCCGCTATTTCGGACGGGAGCGGGCAGTGGTTTTGCGCTACATTCTTTCTCCGTCCATGTTGGAAGCATTATACAGGCTTTATGAGGACGATTTTTTAACGGCCATGCAGCAGATCTCCGCAACAGAAGAACGCCGGTTTTCCGGGGGGACGCGCCGGATGACCCAAGCGGAGCAGAAACGCATGTTCGCCGACTATGCGGTTTACTCTGAAGGTCTGGCAGCTTTGTTCGAAGCATGCGCCGCCAGTCCGGCGATCAGAGAAAAACTTGACGCCTACTATGCAGCCGCGGTAGAAAATGTTGCCCGTAATCAGGCTTACATCGAAGCGAGCATTGCTTACGACCAGGCCGCCCCGGAAAATGAAAGCCGGGCCAAAGCCGCTTTGAACCAGGCTCAGACCGCGTACGACAACAGCTTCAAGTTGCGCGAAGAAGCGCGCGACAGTTTGCTGCTCAGCCTCAAACGCTATCCGGGAGTGCGCACTTTGAGCGATTCAAACATCCTGTACGGAGCAGGCTGGATCAAACGCCGGCTGGCTGACGACAGTGCAAATGCGGATACTCTGTCCTCTGTCTCGCGCATCCTGAACAGTCTTGCGGCAGAAATGAAGAAACTGGGCGAGGCGGCTTAGTGCTCTGTCTGGTATTGGGAGGACGGCGCAGCGGCAAAAGCGATTGGGCCGAACAGCAGGCGCTGGCAAGTTCCAGGCAGAATTTGGTTTATCTCGCAACCTGCCGCCCTTCGGACAAAGCTATGCAGGAACGAGTAGCCCTGCATCGGAACCGTCGCGCCCAACACCCGCGTACCTGGATTTTGCGGGAAGAACCGGTTCAGCTTGCCGCCGCTCTGGACGAAATCAGCCGGACAACGCCTGATTGTTTAGTATTGTTGGACTGCCTGACCCTGTGGCTGGCGAACCTCATGGAAACTCACAGCAACGGGCAAATTGCCGCGGAAACAGACCGGCTGCTTGAGGCGGCGCAAAATTTCGCCGGAGACCTGATCGTGGTCAGCAACGAAGTGGGTCTGGGCATAGCCCCGGCCAGCGAGTTAGGAAACCGTTTCATCGACCAGGCCGGCATTCTCAACCGGAAAACCGCTCATGTGGCTGCTGAAGTGGTTTTCATAACTGCCGGATTGCCTTTTTACCTGAAACAAAGGAGTTGAGGATAATGCAGGAATCTACAGTTTACTTTACCGGGTTGCGCGCCCGCAATGAGCGCAACAACAAAATCAACAAGGTGTCCCGGCTGATTGACGCAATCGGTTATGTAGGAAGCATCGATATTGATGATCTGATCGCAATCAAAATCCACTTCGGGGAACGCGGCAACGATTCACACATCAGCCCGATCTTCGCAAGAGTGGCTGCGGATAAAATCAGGGAAGGCCGGGGCAAACCATTCCTTACCGATACCAATACCCTTTATAAAGGAAGCCGCCATAATTCGGTTGACCACCTGCATACCGCTCTGGAGCATGGATTTGCCTACGCGACTGTGGGCGCTCCACTGATTATCGCCGACGGGTTGCGCGGCTCTTTCACAACCGATATCAAAATCAACGGAAAGCACTTCAGTGATGTAAAAATTGCCGGAGCAGTGGCGGAAGCCGACGGCATGCTGGTAATGTCACACTTCAAAGGCCATGAAATGGCCGGCTTCGGCGGCGCAATCAAGAATCTGGCCATGGGTTGCTCTCCGGCCCAAGGGAAGAAAGAACAGCACGCCGTCAAATTTGAAGTTAACCCCTCGCTTTGCGTGGCCTGTCAGGCCTGTGTGAACACCTGCCCCACCAACGCCATTTCCATGCGGAACGCAAAAGCCTGGATTGATCCGAATATCTGCATCGGCTGTGGGGAATGTATGACCGTATGCCCGACAAAAGCAATCAGCATGAACTGGGAAACAGAATTGGAAGCTTTTAACGAGCGCATGGTTGAATACGCTTTGGGAGCGGTGCAGGGCAAGCAGGCCAAGACAGGATACATTAACTTCCTGACCAATATCACCCCGGATTGCGACTGCGTACCCTGGTCGGACGCGCCCATTGTTCCGGACATCGGCATTGCCGCCTCGCTTGACCCGGTGGCTCTGGACCAGGCCTGTTTTGATCTGGTCAATCAGCAGGTAGGCTGTGGCGACTCCATGCTCAGCTCCGGACACACCGCCGGTGAAGACAAGTTCAAGGGGGTATGGTCGTACACAATCGGCGAACACCAACTCGCTTATGCTGAAAAAGTCGGTTTGGGCAGTCGTACCTACAAACTGGTAAAAATATAAATCAAACCGGTCGATAAAGAAGCACCGGCCCGCCATGTTCCGGACAGCAAAGCGGGCCGGTGAATGCCCGGGGACATCGTCAGACTATACCATCATTCATACGCGGTCACACTGCACCCACAGTCCGACTTCCCGGCGCATAGCCCGCCCTTTCCAGGTAAACAATCAACATGAGCAACTAACGCAATCTGACGCCTTACCGGCCGGATATAAAACCACTCACAGGTCAACAATGTTTGAACAGCTCAAAGCCCACTGCCGTTTTCACAGCTACACACAGTTTGAAGCATATCTGAACAGCCTGGGATTGTTTCATATGGATTTCGAGCTTGACAGAATCAAGCTTGCCGTCAGTAAACTGTTTCCCAAAGGGCTGCCCTATCATACCGCCCAGATAATCGGCACTAACGGGAAAGGCTCCACTGCCCACTTTCTGGCGTCGCTGGCCAGAGCCCATGCCTTGCCGGACGGTCTGTTCACCTCTCCCCACCTGTTGACTTTGCGGGAACGGATCCGGGTGCGCGGACAAATGCTGCCGGAAGCGGAATGGCTGGTTTGCGCCAATATTGTGGACGCCGTCCAGAGCCCGACAAGCGGTGAGCGATTGACTTATTTTGAATTTGTGTTCGCCCTGGCCCTGGTGGCCTTCGCACGGGCCGGCATAAAACTGGCGGTGCTTGAAGCCGGGTTGGGGGGAGAATATGACGCAACCAGCGCCGTGCCCGCGGATTTGGTGCTCTTCACCCCGATCAGCTTTGACCACGAACAGATTCTGGGGGACACACTGGCCGAAATTGCGGCAACCAAGGCCGGGGGAGTCAGGCCGGGGCAAATCCTGCTCACCGCCGCCCAGCCGCCGGAAGCCCTGGCGGCAATGAAAGCAAAGGCAGGCAAGGTCGGCAACCGTCTGCTCAAACCGACTCCCAACCAAAAATTTAATTACGCACTGGGCATGTTGGGTCATCAACAAACTGAAAACGCCCTGCTGGCTCTTACCGGCTATATGCAACTGGCCGAAAAACTCGCCTGGCCGGTGCACAAGCCGGCAATTGTCCGCGCTTTGAAAACCACCTTTGTGCCGGGCCGGCTGCAGATGATCAACCCTATTTTTGAAAAACCGGCCATATTGCTGGATGGGGCTCACAACTCACACGCTTTTGAGGCGCTGCACAAAAACATCTCCCTCTATGGGCTGCGCCCGCGCTGCATCATTTTCAACTGCATGAGCGACAAGCACCTTGATGCGGCAATGCCGCTGCTGCCGCTCTGGACTTCAGGCCCTATTTTCATCCCACCGATTGAAAACAATCCCAGAGCCTGTGAGCCGAGCCGCCTGGCCGCCGAATTGGGGCCACAGGCCATAGCGGTGGACAGTCTGAAAGAGGCCTTGCGCCGGGCCGCACTGGAGCCCGCCCTTGACTGCCCACCTACCCCCCAACGCCAATTGCCGTTGGAGTTGAGCAGCCCCATTCTGATCTGCGGCTCCCTTTATCTGTTGGGTGACTTTTTCCGGTTGCATCCGGGAATGCTGGAGCACAGTCCGCGGATTAAATAATCAGTTCACCTGAAGATTGTTATACAATGCTGAATTGTCAGCGGACTGCAAGTCGGGTATAAGTCGGGAATGTATAAAGTGCTGCACATTGTAAAAGGCCTGGGCTTGGGCGGAACGGAAAAAGTGATGCAACTCATGGTGCTGGGCCTGCGCAACAGCCCGTTCAAACCGGCTGTGCTCAGCCTTGAAGATGGAGAACGCGCCGCCCTGCTCCGGGACGGCGGCGTGGAAGTGACGATTTCGCAAAACCTGTTTGAATGTATTGTTGAAAGGCAACCGGATATTGTGCATGTGCACCGGGCGGGCTGGCCGGAACCGAAGCTGCTGCGCCCGCTTTCAGCCGCCCGTTTGCAGGTGAAACGGCAAAAAGGCCTCCCCTTTCCAATCGTGGAGACAAATGTGTTTGGAAGGCATGACCCCTCCCCGGAAGCCCGGAACCTGGCCGCCACTTTGTTTGTATCGCACTTCTGCGCCCGGCGTTTTTCCCGTCAGCATGGAATCAGCCTGACCGCTCCCCGCTGGCAGGTGCTGTACAATCCCATTGATTTTACAACCATAGCGGAAAGGACCACGCCGCCCGCCCAACGCGATTACAGCCGCCCGCTTGTGGGTAGAGTCTCCCGTCCCGATCCGGGCAAATGGTCGGAGCTCGCCTTAAGCTGGCTGCCCCGTGTCTGCAGCCGAATTCCCGATTTCCGCTACAAGATCATCGGCGGTATTGCGCCCGCTGAACAGTTCGTGCGGGAGCACCACCTGGAGCAATATGTGGAATTTCTGCCGCCCTTTGTCCGGGACGCTGAGTTAGCTGATTTTTTAAACGGACTGTCCGTTTTTGCCCATGCCAATGATACCGGGGAAAGTTTCGGACTGGTCATTGCCGAGGCCATGGCAGCGGGCTTGCCGGTGGTTACTCACCCGGCTGCCGGGCAGAGAGACAACGCCCAGTTGGAGTTGGTGGAACACGGCAAAACAGGCATAGTGGCCGGAAACACGGAAGAATACGCCGCCGCGCTGCTCTGGTTGCTTCAGCACCCGCAGGAAGCCCGACGCATGGGTGAGGCCGGACGGGAAAAAGCCGGGCGCGAATTTGACCAGGCAGTGATTGCCACGAAACTGAGTAAGATATATGAAGAGTTGCTGGCCGAACAAAACCAATAGACGGAAAGCCAGAGCCGTTCTACAACCCTACCGGGACTTTTGCTCTTCAAATGCTTGCTTGGCGAACCACGTTTTCGGCCGGTGCGCCCGGACTTGTTCCGGCTCGCGCCTGCTGCGGTTTACTGATTTGGGCTGGAGCTTATAAATTTACACGTCCACCGACTGTGTCGGCACAACCCGACAGACTGATAAGAAACAAGGATTGTTATGTCCGATTTAACTGAATTGAAGATTTGCATTGTAGGGGCGCAGGGGCGCATGGCCAAACTGTTTAAGCAATGTTGGGACGGCAAGCTTGGCAGAATATACGAGCTCGACTTGGTTCCCGGAACCGGCCGGATGAATTCCGCAGAAATAGAACAAACCGTGCCGGACGCCGACGTGACACTGCTCAGCGTGCCGATCTGCAACTTTGAGGCTGCCCTGGCCGCAATTGCCCCCTGTCTGCGTCCGGATACAGTGCTCAGCGATGTAAGCTCCGTAAAAACCCTGCCCATGGAGTTGATGCAGAAATATCACTCCGGTCCGGTGGTCGGCACTCACCCCCTGTTCGGCCCGGAAAGCTTTCACCCGGCCGTCGTAAGTGAAACAGGCGGGTTGCTTCACCCAACCGACAACCAGGAGAACCGGTTCTTAAAGGAAGAATTCCAGGACAGGAAAAATTCAGTGGCAGTAGTGCCGGCGCAAAACTGCCCGAAACGCGCGCTTGAGATCATATGCGCCCTGTTTCGTTCAGCCGGTTGCGACACTTTTGTTACCACCGCGCCCGAACACGACCGGGCCATAGCCACCATTCAATCCCTGAATTTCCTGAGCAATCTTGCCTACTTTGCAACGGCCGCCGCGCTTCCCGATCTGGCGGAATACATCACTCCGTCCTTCCGGCGCCGCCTGTCTGCCGGCCGCACCATGCTGCAGGAAGACGCCGGATTGTTCACGAACATCGCCCGCCATACCCCGCACCTGCAGGAGGCCGTTCAAGCGTACACGCGGAATCTGGCTGCCGCCGGCAGGCTTGACGACAACTCGCTGCACAGCCTGCTGGCGTTGGCCGGGCGCTATTTTAAGTAGTCCGGACGAAAACAGTTCTTCCGCCCGGCGGGCAAAGTTGACACACCTTAATATTAAGGCTTTAGTTGCAACAAAACGATTATGCCGCCAAGGCCCGCATAACATTTTGCGATAGCCGGAATGATTACAATGACTGACCAGAATTCCACAGCAGAGGCCATAATTCATTTCCCGCGCGGCCTGAAACAACCTGAGGGCAGTTTCCGTTTTTCCATGGATGCCCTTTTACTGGCCGGTTATGCCAACCCCGGGAAAAACAACCGTCTGCTGGACCTGGGTTGCGGGTGCGGAGTTATCGCCCTGGCCGCCCTGCTTTCCCACAAGCATTTGCATGCAGTGGGGATTGACATTGCTCCCGAGCTGATCGACTGTGCTCGTCAAAACGCAAGCCTGCTTGGCCTGGAAGACCGGTTTAAGGCTTATACTCTTGATTTAAGGGAGCTGGGGGCCTCGGAAACGCCCATCCGACCGGAGCAATTTGATCTGGTAACCGCCAACCCGCCTTTCCGCAAAGCGAACCAAGGGCGCAAACCTTTGGGAAATATGCGCCGGAACGCTTTATTTGAATTTGCAGGCACATTGCCCGACTTTGTGAAGGCCGCCGGGTTCGCCCTGAGAAATAAAGGAAGCTTCTACTGCATCTGGAGCAGCGAGCGCCTGGCTGAATTGATTTGCTCCCTGAAAGCATACCGCCTGGAGCCGAAGCAAATTTTGCCGGTGCAGGCCCGACCCGGCAAAGAGTGTGGCCTGGTGCTGGTAAAAGCAATCAAAAACGGCGGGACCGGCTTAAAACTGGACCCGCCATTGCTTGTTTATGAACAAAAATCCGAGCTGCCCGACTCTGAACCCATGCTGACTATGGAAGTACTGAAGTTCTGCCCCTGGCTTGCCTGCAACTCCAAGCGATGAAGCACTTGCGTGCAAATCGGCTCATCTCCTCTGCGCTCATAGACAAACAGCCCGATGCTGTTGCTAAAACACACCGTGCTTATAAAGAATGTCCATGCCCAGTGAGAGCAGGATCATCCCGCCCGCTACATAGGCCCAGCCGCCCAGCCGGGTGATACTGCGGGCCTTACGGCCCAGAAACGCTCCGAAAGCGCTGAACAGAAAAGTAACGCCGAAAACTATTGCTGAAAACAACCAACCCACATTTCCCAGCATGGAAATGCCCACGCCGGCGCCCAACGAGTCAATGCTGGTGGCCACTCCTAAACCCAGCAAAATCAGCGGCGAAGCCGGCAAAAACGACTCCCGGTTAATCGCGCCGAGCTTACCGAGCATTTCAACGCATTCAGGCGAGGAAGCCGGGTTCCTTTTCTCATCTTCTCCATTTTTATCTTCAGGGGAAGACGGCTGTAACGGAGCATAAATTTTTGCTTTACCTTCCCGAAGCATATGCACCGCCACAGCTGCCAGCAGGATAAACGCCACCCAATGGTCAAAGCTGCTGATCAAACTCCCTAATTTGCTCCCGGCCTGCCAGGCAATCGTAATGAACCCGCTTTGAACCAAGGCAAAAATAAAGGCCACTGTCATAATCTGAGCGCGTTTCAGCAGGCACTCCCTGGTACCGAAAACCAAAGACACTGCAAATGTATCCATTGCCAGAGAACAGGCAAGTGCGGTCATTTCCCTGAGTTCCATAGAGTTTACCTATTATCGCTGCGGCATTCCGCCCATTTATATGGAATTTTCCTTGCAAGCTCACTTTCAAAGGGAATAACTTCACTCTCTTCCGGGTCGTGCATCAGGTCAGTAACATTGGCAATCAGCCCCGGTTCAGCTCCGGTACAGGCAAAAGAATACCACAAAAGCGGCGGCAAGCTGAGCAAGCAGTAATTATCCGGGCGGCCCAAAGCACATTCCTGCACCATTCCCCGGGTTGGGGAGTCCGGACGATCGTCATACAGCACGAATCTGATTTGACCCCTGGGAACCGCAAAGTTCTGATGCATGCGTAGATGCCGCTTCCAGCCTTTGATCTCTCCAGGCTCCACCTCAGAGAAATACACTTCCCCAAACTCGGTAAAGCGGGGGGAATCGGCACGCAACATATGCAACACAGGGCCGCCGCGAGTTGGAATTATCTTCAGAGGCGTAAGCGCAACTCCCTCTATTGTTGGGCCCATTCCACCCCCTTCCGCCTTGCCTGGGCAACATAATCCTCAATCTGGCGCATGGTGAAGGCATACATGTCATTGCCCTCATCCCACCACGCCTTATACCACGATGCAGTGTATTCAATTGTTTGGGCAAAATCGAGCACCGCCTGCCAGCCCAAATGGGAAAGCGCCTTGTCGCAGCACAACTTTAATAAGGTGTTTTCCATTTTTCCGGCCGCCGCATTGCGATCCATTTCATTGCTGAATCCCGGCCAGTGCACGGCCAGGCTTTCAACCACTTCACCGACAGTTTTATTAACTTCCGCGGCCGGGCCAAAATTAAACGCCTCTTTATTCACCGGCAGGCCATTGCGGGTGTACCCCGTGAACAGGCACGCCCCAAGCCACAAATACCCCGACAACGGTTCAAGCACATGTTGCCAGGGGCGGGTTGACCAGGGATTGCGGATGTTCACAGGCACCCCGGCAGTCCAGGCACGCACACAATCGGGCACAATGCGGTCTTCCGCCCAATCGCCGCCGCCAATCACGTTTCCGGCCCGGGCGGTTGCGGCGTAAATATCCACAGGCAGTCCGGATCGAAAATAAGAATGCGCCGCAATTTCAGCCCCGGCCTTTGAGGCGGAATAGGGATCAGCCCCGCCCAGCTCATCGGTTTCCCTGTAACCCCATACCCATTCCTTATTCCGATAGCATTTATCGGAAGTGATGCAAACCAAGGCCCGGATACTGGGTGACCCCTGTACGGCCTCAAGCAGATTGACCGTACCCATAATATTGGTTTCCATAGTCAGGGCCGGGTGGGAGTAAGATTTGCGCACTAAAGACTGAGCCGCCAGATGAAAAACGATGTCCGGCCCGAAGTCTTTAACCACATCGGTTATTAAATCGCGGTCGCGAATGTCGCCCTCATAATGCCTGAGCCTTGGCCTTAACCCCAGCACCTCGAAATTGGAGGGCTCTGTAGGCGTGCCCAAAGAAAAACCGGCCACGTCCGCTCCCAACGAGAGCAACCAGGTTGAAAGCCAAGAGCCTTTAAAACCGGTATGCCCGGTTATCAATACCTTTTTGCCACTGTATATTCCCTTGAACATACCCATACCCTCAAACGAGTTTAATTTCCATATCCAGTCGGCCTTATCCGTCGCCTCCGCCTGTAGACAGGCATGCGGGTTCCCCTTTGCGGGGAAATTGTTTAGACAAGGCGCCTGTAAACTTCGCCGCTTGCCGAATCAGACTGACTGGTCCGACCAGGAAGCTTATCTTTCAGCTTTTAAATCATTACCTGCAATTAGACAAGCTGTTCGTCCGTTCATCGCCAATCGCTTCAGGAATACCCTTCAGAAAAACGGCAACGCCCCCTCTCACAAACGAAAAGCATTTATCATTACGACTTGTCCTTCTCAAATGATTCCGCCCGATACCGGAAGGTTGAGCGGGCCATTCCACAGCGCCTTGCAGCTTCAGAAGCAGATATGGCCCCATCTTTCCAGAGCTCATACGCCTTGGAAAAGGCAACCGGAAGCGGTTTGGGTTCACGCCCGAAGCGCACGCCGCTTACTTTTGCCGCGGCAATGCCCTCGGCCTGTCTTCTCCGAATATTCTCCCGCTCGCTTTGAGCCACAAACGAGAGCACCTGAAGCACCAGATCGGCAATAAAGGTACCCAGCAAATCCTTATCACGCCGGGTGTCCAGCAACGGCATATCCAATACCACAATATCTACCTTCTTCTCCTTGGTCAGAATGCGCCATTGCCGTTGGATCTCCTCATAATTGCGTCCAAGCCGGTCGATACTGGTTATGCAAAGCTGGTCACCGGCTTTCAAGCGTCTCATCATCGCCTGGTATTGCGGACGCCTGAAATCCTTGCCCGATACCTTATCTACATAAAGGCATTCGCTCACGATAAACTGCTCACGCATGGCAACGTACTGGCGCATTTCATTCTGATCCATGCTGGACACGCGAATATATCCGTACACCTTTCCCATCCTGCTTTATCTCTCCTGTTGTTTATGACCGCCAACCTGAATTCACGCCGGCAGCCGTAATCTTTCGGTCTGTAGTGTGTAAAACGTTTGCTTCTACCACGACGCACAAAATTTTAAGATGCAACGATTGAGCCACCGCCTGATGATATCTGAAAACATAAAGATTTCACAGTGTTATGCAAACATGGCCATAGTTTGATTCTTAACCCTCACCGGAATGCTTTCAATCCGTAAATGACGCCCACGCTCATTCCCGAGGCCACCGGCCCGTTATCCGGACTCACACCCGCTTCTGCCCGGCATAAAATTTTCACTTGGCAACATTGGTAATAAAGGATATTTTATTCGCCGCTGAGGGGAGAACTCGATATGAGCAGCTACAGGCGGGAAACATCTGATTTACCGGACGCTCCCGTTTTCCACAGCACCCGCAATTCTTGCATATCCAGCCTGCACGGCTTTTCCCGGTCGGCATAGTTTTATTGCCCGCCGCTTTTACATTAAAACCTTATTTGAGAGAAAGCTTTATTTATGAGCAACACCAATTCAGAACCGGCCCAATATCCGCCCATGCCCCCGGGCCTTGAAAAAGTGGAGATCAACCCCAACGCGGAAATCGTCCTTTCCAAGCGTTATTATAAAAAAGACGAAGACGGAAACTTCATCGAAAGCGGACGGGAGCTGTTCTGGAGAGTGGCCTCAGCCATTGCGGCCGAGGAAGCCAAGTATGAAAAATCGCCTTACAGCCCCGAGAAACTGGCTCAAGAATTCTATGCCCTGATGACCAGTTGGAAATTCCTGCCCAATTCTCCTACCCTGATGAACGCCGGAACCGCTTTAGGCCAGTTATCCGCCTGCTTTGTACTGCCGGTTGGCGACTCGATTGAGGAAATTTTCGATGCCGTAAAACATGCGGCGATTATTCACAAATCCGGGGGCGGCACCGGCTTCTCCTTTTCACGCATCCGCCCGAAAGAAAGCCGGGTGGGTTCCACCGGCGGCGTCGCCTCAGGTCCGCTTTCCTTTCTGCGCATTTTCAACACCGCCACTGAACAAATCAAACAGGGCGGTACCAGACGCGGCGCCAATATGGGCATCATGCGGATTGACCACCCCGACATCATGGATTTCATCCGAGCCAAAGAGCGGGAGGGCGACTTCAACAACTTCAATCTGTCCGTAGCCCTTACAGAAGATTTCATGAAGGCGGTTGAGGAAAATAAAGACTACAGCCTGATTAACCCGCAAACCGGCAAAGCGGCCGACCAGCTTAATGCCCGCAAGGTGTTTGAAATTCTGGTGCAGAAAGCCTGGGAATCGGGAGATCCGGGCATTGTGTTCATCGACCGGATCAACCGCGACAACCCCACTCCCAAGCAGGGGGAAATCGAATCGACCAACCCCTGCGGCGAGCAGCCGCTGCTGCCTTATGAAGCCTGCAACCTTGGCTCTGTTAACGTTTCCCGCTTTTTCAAGGCGCCTGAAACAGACACCGACAAAGGCTCTCCCGACGCCTGTATCGACTGGGCGGAGTTGCGCCGGGTCATTCACCTTTCCGTGCGTTTTCTCGATAACGTAATCGATGCCTCCCGCTTTCCGATTGAGCTTATTGAAGAAAACGTGCGCAAAAACCGCAAAATCGGGCTGGGTCTTATGGGTTGGGCGGATCTGCTCTTCCTGCTGGGCATTCCCTACAATTCCGAACAGGCCATTAACCTGGCCGGGCGCATGATGAAATTCTTCCGCGACGAAGGGCGCAATGCCTCCCGAATTCTGGCGGAAGAGCGTGGGGCCTTCCCCGCTTATGCAGACTCGACATATGCCCAAACCAAACAGGGCCCCTACCGCAACGCCACTATTACCACTATTGCCCCCACCGGCACCCTGTCCATTATTGCAGGCTGTTCTTCCGGCATAGAACCGCTGTTTGCCCTGTGCTTTGCCCGCAACGTGATGGACGGCGAGCGTCTGGTTGAGGTCAACCCCTATTTTGAGCAGGCCCTGCGTGACAGCGGCAGTTATTCCAGCGCGTTGATGGACGCAGTGGCAAGCAAGGGCAGTATTCAGGGCATGGAGTATCTGCCGGCGGAAATCCGCCAGGTTTTCGTTACCGCCATGGATATCGAGCCCATCTGGCATTTGCGCATGCAGGCGGCCTTCCAGGAATATACCGACAACGCCGTTTCCAAAACCGTAAACCTGCCTAACGCGGCCGGCATTGACGATATCCGGCATATTTACTGGCTGGCTTACCAATTGGGCTGTAAAGGTGTGACCGTATACCGCGACGGCTGCAAATCGGTACAGGTGCTGTATGCCGGAGAAGGCCGGAAAGCGGACGCCCCGGCCCCGGAAAAAGCCAAAGTACGCACCCGCCCCGATGTGATTTACGGCTTTACCCAGAAAGTGGATACCGGGCTTGGGGTGATGTATGTGACTATTAACGAGGTGGACGGGCTTCCGTTTGAACTGTTCGTGACCATCGGCAAGTCCGGGCACTCCATCACCGCCAAGGCGGAAGCAATCGGACGTCTGGTATCTCTGGCTCTGCGCTCGGGTATCAGCGTCCGGGAAATAGTCAAGCAGATTAAAGGGATCGGGGGCGAACACCCCGTATTTCAGAAAAAAGGCCTGTTGCTTTCCATACCCGACGCAATCGCCTGGGTGCTGGAAAACCGTTATCTGTCCGACCAGGCGCCGATTACCGACAGCAACTCCCTGGGCAAACAGACCTGCCCTGACTGCGGCACGGAACTGGTGTTCCAGGAAGGTTGTCACCTTTGCCCGAACTGCGCCTACTCCAGATGCGGATAATGTACCGGAACTTAAACCGTAACCGATACCGCGGGAAGGATTCAAATCGGCTGCTGTAAGCCAAACTGAATATGCTTGTAATTCGTCATTTATCACATAATTTCGGCCGTCACTGGACCCTGAAGAACATTTCCTTTTCCTTAAACAAAGGGGATTTTCTGTTCCTATCCGGACCTTCCGGCGCCGGTAAAACAACGCTCTTAAAACTCCTCTACGCGGCCCTGCCTGTGCAGCGCGGTCAGGTGCAACTGGCCGGGTTCAATCTGAATGCTCTGGACTATGCCACAGTGCCCATGCTGCGCCGTCAGGTAAGTGTGGTATTTCAGGATTTCAAAATTCTCCCGGACCATAACGTTTACGAAAACGTGGCCCTGCCTCTGGAAGTAAGAGGGTTGCCGCGTGCCGCCATTGATCGGCGGGTGCACGCCGTATGCCGGGGCCTGGGCCTGGAAAACCGCATTTTCACCGCTTGCGGGAGCCTTTCCGGCGGCGAACAGCAGCGTGTGGCTGTGGCCCGGGCGGTGGTGGTGAACCCGCAGGTGCTGCTGGCGGACGAACCTACCGGCAATCTGGACCCGGATCTGTCGCAACGGCTGATGGATTTGTTCATGCAGTTTCACGCCCACGGCACAACCGTGATCCTGGCCACGCACAGCCGGGAAATTGCGGCGCGCAATCCGTCGGCAAAAATGCTCCGGCTTGAAAATGGAATGATTACCTGGGCCAACTGGCCGGAAGCGGTTACTTTCAAAGACGCTGACTCCATTCCCGCCTGGGGAGAAGTCGGCCTGCCCAATCATCTGGAAATATAAGCGGAGTGGAATGAAATGATCCGGGTGTGGATAAGACTGATTTTACAGGGCTTAAGAGATATGCGACGCAATTCCTGGTCGCAGTTCATGGCCCTGGGGGCAGTAACCCTGGTGGTTTTTCTCTCCGGGCTGTTCCTGCTGGTATTAAACACCCTTGACAACGAACTTTCCGCAAGCCGCGGCGATGTGGTGATCCAGGTTTACTGGCGGCAGGACGTGGAAGTGCGCACTATGCGCGCCCAATGGGAAGAGCTGGCTCATCTGCCCGGCCTGGTGAGCTGGAGCACCTATACTCCCGACGACGCCCTGGCCGCTCTGTCGAACCGTTTGGGGCAGAGTATGGGCGTGGACGTCTCTTTCCTGAAAGGCAAAAGCCCCCTGCCCGGAACAGCCGTGCTCAATTTCCAGCCAAGAGAGGAAAACCACGAACAATGGCTTGCCGATACAGTGAAGTATCTGGAGGCCATGTCCGGGGTGGAACGGGTAGTGGCCAACCCCCTGCGGGAAGAACTGGCCAAAATCTGGAATTCGCTCAGCCGGAAAATAATGCTTCCCACTATCTGCCTGCTGGCCGGGGTGCTGGCTCTGGTGGTGGGCAACACCATTCGCCTGACCTTGGTTTCCAGGGCCGCGGAAATTGAAATTCTGCAACTGGTAGGGGCGGAAAACTGGTATATCCGTCTGCCGCTGCTCACCAGCGGCTCAAGCCTGGGGCTGCTGGGCGGGCTCCTCGGCCTGGGTCTGCTCAGCCTGGTCTATCTGCAACTGCAGGGGCTCTACCTGCCCCCGCTGGTCACTGATCTGCAGTTTCTGCCTTGGCCGCAAATTATCATCCTGACCGGCATCCCCACCCTGATGGGCTTTTTAGGCTCATACCTGGCAGTGCGCAAGCCACTGGTCTATTCCGATCCCGATTCAGACTAACCGGTTTTGAAAGACGACGAACAGCAGGCTTCGGAAAATCGACTTTGGGGAGCCGCCCCTCACAGGCATCTGCAAGCTGACCTGTTCACCGGAATGATCCGCGCGACGCGGAAGCGCTTTTTAAGAAAAAGGGGCAGGCAATCCTCTTGCTGATATCAGGCATTTTCCAAAGCCTACGGCGCGCCGGATTTGCAAGGGCGGGCAGACCTATTTTACTGCTTCCGGATTTCTGGTATAAACGCTGCTTCAAAGGCAGTCAAAATCCTGACCACCCTTAAGCGTCAGGGCAACAATAATATTCTTGCCTGCAATAAGGACACCTGAATGAAAAAGAATTACGCCCTTCCCGCAAGCCACCTGCGCACCACCCTGGACCCGAACCGCGTGCCCTATGCCAGCAGCACGGAAATTCCTTCCCGCATTCAAAACGGCCTGGCCCACCACCCCCAGCCGCGGGCGCTTAAAGCCCTGGAGCTGGCCCTGCACATCAGTGATAAGGGCTACAATATCTACCTTTCCGGAAGCATAAACCTGGGGCGCAAACTGATGCTGCTGGATTTTCTTGCGCCTCGGGCCAGAAAGCAGGAAACGCCGCCCGACCTGATTTATGTGACCAACTTTGAAGACCGCGACAGCCCGACCCTGATCAGCCTGCCCGCCGGTCAGGGCAAAAAGCTCAAGGCAGGTCTTTCCAAAGCCCTGGGTAAAGTGCGCAAGGAAATTCCCGGGCGCTTGGAGCACGATGCGTTTATTCAAAGTCGCAGCATTCTGCTTGATAAGTTCCAGGAAGACCGCAAAAAACTGTTCAAGCAAATGGACCAGGTGGCGGAAGAGCAGGGGTTCAGCCTGGATATGGATGAACGCGGCGGGCTTACCCTTTACCCGCTGATTGAGGGCAAGCGCCTGTCTGAAGAAGACTTTGAAAAGCTGGACGCGGATTTGCGTGACAGTCTGAAAATCAAAGGCGACCAGCTTCTGCAGGACATGGGCCGATTGATGCGCCGGCTTTCACGCACAGAGGAGGCCTTTTCCGATGGAGAGCGCGAGCTTGAGCGGGAAGTGATCAACCAGGTACTGGACCTGTTTTTGAACCCATTGGCGGATCAATTCAGAAAAAGCTGCAACAACCCGGAACTGGACAAGTATTTCGATGACCTGCGGAAGAACATTCTGGAAAATCAGGATCAGTTCGTACCCCGCGACAGCATTACACCCGCGGAAACAGGGGTTCCGCCCATACCCGCCTTCCCGGGGGAAGCTCCGGCCGCCCAACATTTAAGCGAACCCGACGTGCCCTATGAAATCAACCTGTTTGTGGACAACTCAAAACTCAAAGGCGCGCCTATAATCATTGAAGATCACCCGATGCTGACCAATCTGATGGGCTGTATTGAGCGCGAAGCGGAAATGGGGGCGCTGGTGACCGATTTCACCCTGATTAAAGCCGGAGCCGTTCACCGCGCCAACGGCGGGTTCCTGATTATCCGCGCTGAAGATATCCTGCAGCACCCGGCCGCCTGGGAAAGCCTGCTCCGGGCTTTGTCGTCGCAACTGGCCAGAATTGAAGAGGGGTCCGAAAGCAGTGAAACCACAAAAACCAAGGGGCTTACTCCCGAGCCTCTGCCTCTGAACCTGAAAGTCATTCTGGTTGGGTCAGAAGAGATTTATGAAACCCTGCTCATGGCGGACGACCGCTTTGCCAAGCTGTTTAAAATCAAAGCTCATCTCGATGAAACCACTCCGCGCAATTCCGCCGGGTATAAACTCTACCTTGCCCGTATGGCCAGAATAATCAATGAAAGCAAGCTGTTGCCCTTTACCAGGGGAGCTTTGGCCGAAATTATTGATTTCGGCTCGTTCATCTGTGAAGACCAGAAAAAGCTTTCCCTGAAATTCGGTCTGGTAAGAGAGTTGATGATTGAGGCTTCCGCCCTGACCGTTATGTCCGGCAAAACAGAGGTGGACGAGACGGCCATCCGCGACGCTCAAGCCGCCCGCCAGTTCAGGGCAAACCTGTATGAAGAGCATTTTCTGGAAGAATACGATCGCGAACTGATCAAAGTACCTACCTCCGGACAGGCGGTGGGCCTGGTAAACGGGCTGGCAGTAACCTGTTACGGCGATTTTGAATTCGGACTGCCTCATCAGATTTCCTGCACCGTGGGAGTGGGTCACGGCGGCATTATCGATCTGGAGCGCGAGGCTGAGTTGTCGGGACCCATTCACACCAAGGCGATCATGATTTTGAAAAGCTACCTGGTCAGCATGTTCGCCCGCAACAAACCGATTGTGCTTACCGGAAGCCTCTGTTTTGAACAGAACTACGCCGGCGTTGAGGGTGACTCCGCCTCGGCCGCTGAACTGGCGGCTTTGCTTTCCGCCCTGGCGGATGTGCCCGTTAACCTTTCACTGGCCTGCACCGGCGCGGTAAGCCAGACCGGCAATATTATGGCTGTGGGCAGTGTTACCCGCAAGATTGAAGGCTTTTTCGACGTGTGTAAACGGCGCGGCCTGTCAAAAGGTCAGGGGGTGATTATGCCCAAGGACAATATCGATCACCTGATGCTTAAATCGGAAGTGATTGATGCAGTTGAAGCCGGGAAGTTCAACATTTACCCGGTTGCGCACATTTCCGAAGTGCTTGCTCTGCTCACCGGCATGTCTGCCGGAACCAGACGCAAGGACGGCAGTTTCACTCCCGGCTCGCTGTTCCAACTGGTGGACAGGCGGCTTGATCAGTTGTGCAGGCTGGCCCTCAAACATGAAAGCCGTGTCTGCAAGTAATTATATCGTAGTGAGGCCGCGCGGGCACGGCCTTACTACAGTTGCATATCTCGGCTCTGCACGCCTGTCGTCCCACCATACTGTCCAATTTCAATTTGACCACCCCGCCAATGGAGTAATAAATCCTGCAATTACGGCCGGCTTCCCGCCGCCGCCTATTGACGGAGCGGCACGGAGCGAATATACTGTGCCCCTTCAAAGGCCGTTACGGATTGACGGAGCCGGACCTCATCCTTCCTTCTGCTTCCGGCGCCTTCCGAAAGGCCGCAACTTCTAGCTTAGCGGGCAGAACATGACCAAAACCATTTGCAAGGGCCTGACATTTGACGATATCCTGCTTGTGCCGGGCTACTCTGAAGTAACTCCTGACCTAGTCGATGTGAGCAGCAAGCTCACCAACGAAATCAAGCTGAACATTCCTCTGATTTCCGCCGCCATGGATACGGTGACCGGCGCCGGTATGGCGATCTCCATGGCTAGGGCCGGCGGGGTTGGTGTTATTCACAAAAACATGAGCATTGAGGAACAGGCCAGAAAGGTTCACCGGGTAAAGAAATCTGAAAGCGGAATGATCCTGGACCCGGTGACCATTGCACCCAACCAGACCGTGCGCTCCGCCCTGGAGCTGATGGCAGAATACCGGGTATCCGGGTTGCCGGTGGTAAAAGACGGTGCGCTGGTAGGCATTTTAACCAACCGCGACGTGCGTTTCGTGCAACGCCTGGAAGAAACACTTGTTTCCGACGTCATGACCAGCAGCAACCTGATTACCGTGCCTGTAGGCACTACCATGGAAGAAGCCAAAACCCTGCTGCATAAAAACCGAATCGAAAAATTACTGGTAGTGGACGGGGCGCAGCGGCTCTCCGGGCTGATTACCATAAAGGACCTGGAAAAAATTCAGAAATACCCCAATGCCTGCAAAGACGCCAACGGGTCGTTGCGGGTAGGAGCGGCCATAGGCATTGGTGAGGAAGGCATGGCAAGAGCAGCGGCCCTCATCCAGGCCGGTGTGGATTTCCTTGTGCTCGATTCCGCCCACGGGCACTCGAAAAATGTGCTGAACGCCATAGCCGGGTTGCGCTCTGACTTCCCGAAGGCCCAGATTGTGGCCGGCAACGTGGCCACCTATGACGGAGCCAGAGCTGTGCTTGAGGCTGGAGCCGACACGGTCAAGGTGGGCATTGGGCCCGGATCCATTTGCACTACCCGGGTTGTGGCCGGCGTGGGCGTTCCTCAGGTCACCGCTATAATGGATTGCGCAAAGGCCGCGAGAGAAATGGATCGCTGCCTGATTGCTGACGGCGGCATAAAGTATTCCGGAGACCTGGTAAAAGCCCTTGCGGTGGGCGGCAATTCGGTGATGCTTGGCTCCATTCTCGCGGGCACGGACGAGTCTCCCGGCGAAACCATTCTGCATCAGGGACGTTCCTATAAAGTTTACCGGGGCATGGGCTCGATAGACGCCATGAAAGCCGGCAGTTCCGACCGCTACTTCCAGGAGCGCAGCAAGAAGCTGGTTCCGGAGGGCATAGTCGGCCGCGTGCCCTATAAAGGCCCTGTAGCCGACAGTCTGTTTCAGCTTGTGGGCGGTCTGAAGGCCGGTATGGGATATGTGGGCGCAGCCAATATTGAAGAACTGTACGAACGGGCCAGGTTTGTGGAAATATCCCCCGCAGGTCTGCGTGAGAGCCATGTGCACGACGTGATTATTACCAAAGAAGCCCCTAATTACCGGGTGGATATTGTATAAACAGAAACATCAGGATTAATAAATGCACAACACCGTTCTTATACTCGACTACGGATCGCAACTGACCCAGCTCATCGCACGCCGGGTGCGCGAGGCCGGAGTGTACTCTGAAATTCACCCTTGCACCATGCCCACTGCCGATATTCAGGCGCTGGCCCCCAAGGCGATTATCCTCTCCGGCGGCCCAGCGTCGGTTCTGGAGCCGGGAGCTCCTACCCTGAATAAAGATATTCTGAACATGGGAGTGCCGATTTTCGGTATTTGCTACGGAATGCAACTGCTGGCCCATAACCTTGGCGGGGAACTGGCTACAGCAAAGAACCGGGAATATGGGCCGGCTGATTTGAAAATTACGAAACAGACCCTGCTCTGGCAAAATCTGCCCGCCGACTCCACTGTGTGGATGTCGCATGGTGACAGAGTGGCGGCCATGCCCACAGGTTTTGAGGCCATTGCTTCCACCGCTGATCTGGATATTGCGGCTATGGCGGACGAGCAGCGCAAAATTTACGGCGTGCAGTTCCACCCGGAAGTGCATCATACTGCGCACGGTACAGCCATATTGCGCAATTTTCTGTTCCAGGTGGCGGGAATAACCCCTGACTGGACGATGTCGTCATTCATTGAAGAAACAACCGAACGGGTGCGTCGTCAGGTCGGCGACAGCAACGTGGTGCTGGCCCTTTCCGGCGGGGTGGACTCAACTGTAGTGGCGGCCATGTTGCATCGGGCCATTGGCGGGCAACTGTACTGCATTTTTGTTGATCACGGCCTGCTTCGTCTGAACGAAGCTGAAACGGTGATGGACAATGCGGCCAAATACATGCCCGGCCTGAACCTGAAAATGGTTGACGCCTCCCAACGCTTCCTGGCTGGTTTGAAAGGAGTTACCGACCCGGAAGAGAAGCGGAAAATTATCGGTCGCTTGTTTATTGAAGTTTTCGAGGAAGAAGCAGGAAAAATATCCAACGTCAAGTTCCTGGCCCAAGGTACAATCTATCCCGATGTGATCGAATCCTTTGCCCCGCAAGGCACGGTGATTAAAAGCCACCACAATGTAGGCGGTTTGCCGGAGCGGATGCACCTGGAGCTGGTTGAACCCTTGCGCGAGCTGTTCAAAGATGAAGTGCGCGCGGTAGGGCATGAGCTCGGCCTGCCCGACTCGCTGATCTGGCGGCACCCCTTCCCGGGCCCCGGTCTGGGCGTGCGCATTCTCGGAGAGGTTACGGCCGAACGGGTGCAGGTGTTGCAGCAGGCGGACAATATTCTGATAGAAGAACTGAGAGACTCCGGCTGGTACTCCAAGGTCTGGCAGGCTTTGGTGGTTTTGCTGCCGGTGAAGTCCGTGGGCGTAATGGGCGACGCGCGCACTTATGAAAATGCCGTTGCCTTGCGGGTGGTGAATTCAGTGGACGCCATGACCGCCGATTGGTCGCGCTTGCCCGATGACCTGCTGGCCCGCATCTCCACCCGAATCATCAATGAAGTGCAAGGGGTGAACCGCGTGGTTTACGACATTTCGTCAAAGCCGCCCAGCACTATCGAGTGGGAATAAGCAGATAACTCCCGATGCCTGGAACTGTAAGGGCGATCGGGAGTTATTTTGCAATTGAACATCGGCGTCACATTGAATAAAGTAATCATGAGGCGCTCAAAAGTCATCATTGGGCGTCCAGGTGAAATCATGCCGGTCAGACTGGTTGTGATCCTCACGCTTTTGTTGTACTGCGCCGTTTCAGGCGGCAATTACGCACAGACGGATATTACTGCTGTGCTCACGGGGGACAGCCCCGCGGCGATGTCTGCCGGAACAGAAAAAGCATATTACGGCCAGTCCGAAACTGTCTGTGATCTCCAAGTTACGGAAGTGGATTGGTCCGACTATTTTGACGGTCTGACAGGCGCGGCTGTTTTTTACAACCCCTCCGCCAAAGTAATGACCGTGTTTAACCCGGAACTGGCAAATACACGCAGGTCGCCCTGCTCAACTTTTAAAATCGTTTCGGCTTTAATCGGGTTAGAGCAGGGCGTCATACCGATGAAATATTCCACGCGGGTATGGAGTGGGGAAATTTTCTGGAATGCGGCATGGAACAGGGATATTGATTTTCACGACGCTTTCCGGACATCGTGCGTCTGGTATTTCCGGGCCGTAGCTGATGAGCTGGGGAAAGAACGGATCCGGTTGGAATTAAACCGACTGCAATACGGCAATGCCGACATTTCCGATTGGGCGGGACAGCTCAATACCAATGATGACAATCCCGCCCTGACCGGATTTTGGATTGAATCTTCTTTGCAGATTTCACCTGCAGAGCAAGTTCTGGTAATGGAGCGTATTTTCGGAGAGAACACGATTTACCGTCAAGCGACTATTGAGCAACTCAGGAATGCCATGCGGCTGCCGGACTTGCATATCAATGGTTGGAACGTTTTCGGGAAAACGGGAATGGGAAAGTCAGCCGACACTGCGGTTGACGCTTGGTATACCGGCTTTGCAGAGGCATCTGATGAAAGGGTTTACTTCTGTGTGTACCTGGGGCAAACAGCAGAGGCGGAAATATCCAGCATCAAAGCAAGGGAAATCGCAATTCAGCTTATTGCGGACAACGCTTTACCCGCCGCGCTGTCGGCGTCCGCATTCAGTAAAAACGGGGCAGCCAACTAAAAGACTGATTACCCATTAAACGATAGCTTACTGGAGGGTTGATATGAAAATCTTTCTTATCCTGTTCGGGCTTGCAGCACTGCTGGGTATTCTGTTTTTTTACGGCTGTGTCCGAAGCAGCGCCCCCACCCTGAGTCTTAATAATAAACCTGCCGGAAAAGTCCTGGTGGTGTATTATTCGCAATCACCCAATCAAAACACAAAAATTGTCGCGGAATGGATTCACCAGCAAGTTGGCGGGGATATCTTTGAAATTGAAATGGTGACGCCATATTCCGACAGCTATCGACAGGTGCTTGAAGAATCAAAACGTGACAACGCCGCCGGCATCAAGCCGGAAATCAAACCTTTCAAGCAAGACCCCGCTGATTACGACATTATCTTTATAGGCTCTCCGGTTTGGTACGGAACCTACGCGCCGCCGGTGGGAAGTTTTCTGGCATCTACCGATTGGAGCGGTAAAATCATCGTTCCTTTCTGTACTCATGGCGGAGGCGGGGCCGGGACACTTTATGCCGACATGGCCGCAGCCTGCCCCAAGGCAACAATGCTTGAAGGCCTGGCCGCGCGGGGAAGCAACGTTGTGGAGCGGGTGCTGAGACGCAGCACTGCACACAAAGAATCGCCGGATCTGGTAATTGCTTGGCTAAACCGGATCCTTGAGTAGCCGGGTTTACAGCCCGGAGCAGACCAGGTTTTCAAATTGTGCGCTATGCTTTACAGGCGGGTGCTGCCATGTTGCAACCTGTTTGCAGGATTACTGAGCGCTTTTGTGGGATCGCGCTTTAATTTCAGCGGTTCATAAAGGCCTCCCAGTGCCGGGCCATCACCCGGCCCGGCGGCAACGCCGCCATGAACAGCTGAGACTCATACTTCTCAACGAAGTGTATCCTTAATAATCGTCCGCAAGACGATTTATATAATGAGTTGTAGTGAGGGCCGGCCCTTAAGGGACATGGCGTAATTCGCCCGACGTGGAGTTATCTATGTTTGAAATCGGCGGTTTGGAAGTATTGGTAATTGCCATTGTGGCCCTGGTTGTACTGGGGCCGGAAAAACTGCCTCACGCCGCCGCCAAAACCGCTCGGGCCATTCACACGCTGCGACGGGCCTGGATCAACTTTCAACGCCAGCTCTTCATTGAAACTTCCCAGGAAGAGCAGGATAAGAATGCTGATACTTGCGTATCCTCACCGAAAGAAGAAGAAAAAGGTGAATAGGCATGGATACGAATACCCCAAAAACAGAAGGCCGGACCGTTCAGCTCCACCCGTCCGCCGGAGCGGCCGAAACTACACACCAAGCCGAACAACGCCAACGGGGAAATACTCCAGACAACCAACTGTCCCACAAACCGGACGGAAACTCGGAGACTGGTCTGCTCGAGCATTTACGCGAACTGAGACTCCGTCTGATCCGCTGCCTGCTGGTTTGGGCGCTGCTGTTTCTGGTTTGCTGGGCATTTGACAGGGAACTCGCCCAAATCATTCTGGCCCCCCTGCAAACCGCTCTGGCCCATTCCGGCGGCAGACTGATCACCATAACCCTGCCGGAAGGTTTTTTAGCCTATCTGAATATCTCCCTGATCGCCGCCCTGTTCTTAAGTTCACCCTACCTGTTTTACCAGGCTTGGGCTTTTGCATATCCCGGCCTGAAAAAAGGAGAGAGGAAAATAATCAGCCGTCTGGCCCTCGGATCTGCCGGTTTGTTTTGTCTGGGAGCCCTGTTCGCCTACTTTATCATCTTTCCAGCCGCCTTCACCTTTTTCATTGATTACGCCAGAGACGCCGCCGCCCCCGAACCCTCCTTGCGCTTTTACCTCAATCTGGCCCTGAATACACTGCTGGCTTTCGGATTTGTGTTTCAATTGCCGCTGGCCATTTTCTTTTTAACCAAACTGGGGGTGGTTACCCCGGCCGGGCTGAAACGCAATCGTAAATATGCCGTTCTGGGGGCGTTCATAGTCGGGGCAGTTCTCACTCCTCCCGACCCCATTTCCCAGGTTTTGATGGCCCTGCCCCTGATCGGGCTTTACGAACTGAGCGCGTTTATCTGCAAACGCATAGTGAGGACAGCAGAATAAACCAATTTATACAAAGGCGAAGCTCCAATAACCCCTTTTCTTTTTTTCAGAAAACGGATATTTCTATAATCTTTGAGCCAACTACTGAAAAAGAACTGACCGTCAGGGTACAAGCGGAACAGATTATCTGAATTCAACAGAATACAGCCTGTCAAAATGCACACTGCACACTTTGAACAAGGAGAGCCAATGCGCCAGGGAAGCATTACCCGGAACACTACAGAAACACAAATCAAAGTGGTTATCGGGCTTGATCCCAATCCGGAAACCGGCCCTGAAATTGCGGTCAGAACCGGTTATGGCATGGCTGATCATATGCTGCACCTGATCGCCTTTTGGGCCGGCTTTGATCTCACCCTCACCTGCAACGGCGATTTACATATAGATGCTCACCACAGTCTGGAAGATTCCGGGTTCTGCCTGGGTAAAGCTCTGTTGGCGGCCTTGGGCGACCGCAAAGGAATCAGACGGGTGGGAAACGCCAAAGTGCCGATGGATGAAGCCCTGGCCGAGGTGAATATCGATATTTCCGGGCGCCCCTACCTGGTTTATCGAGGCGCTGAGCTGCTGCCTCCAATGCTTGGCGGCGAGGAAGCGGATTTATGGCGTGAATTTTTCAGGGCTTTCTCAACTGCCGCACAAATGAATTTACACATCGAATACCACTACGGACTAAACGGTCATCACCTGATCGAATCCGCCTGCAAAGGGCTTGGCCTTGCTTTAAAGCAGGCTACTGCCGTGGCGGGCACAGCCATTCTAAGTACCAAAGGGAGCCTCGACTAATGCGTAAACTTCTTTTCTTGTTGTCCTTAATTTTTTTGCTGAGCCTCAATTTTGCCTGTTCCAGCGCTAAGAAACAACCGCCGGCTGCTCCGCTGCCGGATGTATCCATTGCAGTGGCCTGGTTCAACCAACCGCGCAGTATGGACGATTTGCTTGCCGGGGTAATGATTTCTGAACAGGCTTTTGTGGGTGACAAGGTGCTGATGAACCTGGACGCCGAATTGCAAAAAGTGCTGGCGGAAGAGTCTAAACGCGCTTTCATCAATATTGCCGGCTCATATACCTGCCAGGTGAAAGCTGAAAAAGTGGAGAAAACCGGCAGAACCGCTCTGGATTACTGGGTAGCGGTGGGGGCCTGCCTTGATGCGGATATGATTCTGGTACCGCAGCTCACAGAGTGGCGCAACCTGGAAGGATCGGCCATGGGGGCTGAAACGCCCTCTTCTGTGACTATGGATTTCTACCTGATTGATGTGAAACGCGCTCAACTGGTGAACCGTTACCACTTTGAGGAAACACAGCAAAGCCTGACCGATAATTTGCTGAATATCGATAAGTTCTTCAACCGGCACGGCAAATGGCTGACCGCCGATGAACTGGCCGCTGAGGGGATGCGCCAAGCTGTGCAGGAGCTTGGGTTATGATCCTGTACCCGGCTGTGGATATCAAAGGCGGCAAATGCGTCCGCCTGCGTCAAGGCGAGGCTCACCGCGAAACAGTGTTCGGCGATCCGGTAGCCATGGCCCTGCATTGGCAGGAGCAAGGCGCGCGCTTTCTGCATGTAATCGATCTTGACGGCTCATTCGACGGCGAGCCGGTCAACCTGGAAGTGGTGCGCAATATCTGTTCAAGGCTGTCCATTCCCGTTCAACTGGGCGGGGGGGTGCGTAATCTGAGCACTGCCGCAATATACCTGGAAGCCGGGGTGGAACGGATAATTATCGGCACGGTAGCCCTGGAAGAGCCCGCTGCATTTGAAAAGATGTGCGCCGCTTATCCCGGCCGGTTCGGGGTCTCCCTGGATACAGCCGACGGGCGCATCAAAACCCGCGGCTGGGTAAAAGACACCGGTCTGAGCATTGACCAGGTGCTGCCCCAGCTCACCGAAGCCGGAGCCGCCTTCCTCATTTTCACCGATATCAGTCTGGATGGAATGCAGCAAGGGGTTAACGTGCCGGGCATAGCTCATGTGTGCGAGATCAGCCGCATTCCGGTAATCGCCGCCGGTGGGGTTACCCGACTGGAAGATGTGCAGGCGCTTTACCCCTTGGGAGAAAAAGGGTTGAACGGAATTATCACCGGGCGCGCAATTTATGAGGGTACCCTGAATTTCAAAGCAGCTCAGGCCTGGCTTGATGCACAAGCTTAACCGTTTATCAGAAGCTGCAAACAGGGGGCGCGGCAAAGGACAGCAAGTCCGCCCCGCCCCCTGTTTGATTCTTGCTTGCCGCACACCGCGAACTGGATTTTCAGCCAAACCCCAAATACGGACTTACAGCCAAATATACTAACACTTCGCGGCTGCGGGCAGACTCCCGCGCCAAGCATTCCGGGTAAAAAAGCGGTTGCCGCTTAAACATCAGCAAATTCTCGGTAACTGTTCCCCCTCAAGCATTGACAGTAAACGCTTGCCGCCGATAGGCGTTTGCAGCAACACCTGCCCGGGGCGCCCGCTGTCCGGATCGGGGGCCAGCACGCTCCCAATGCGACAGGCCTGCCCGCCATGCGGGCTTGAGCGCATTATTTCCAGGGCCCGCCCGGCTGCCTGCTCCGGCACAATGACAATAACCCGCCCCTCACAAGCCAGATAAAGCGGGTCAAGGCCCAGGACAGATGCAGCCTGGGCAACGCCGCTACGCACGGGAATGCCCGCCTGCTCCACTTCAATCACTACCTGCGACTGACCGGCTATTTCATTCAGAGTAGTGGCCAGGCCGCCCCGGGTGGGGTCGCGCAAAACATGCACTTCCACTTCAGCGCGGATTAAATTCAAAACCATTTCATGGATAGCGGCACTGTCGCTTTTTACATCCGCTGCCAGCATAATCCCGGCCCGACTGCTCATTACCGCCAAGCCGTGATCACCCACAGGACCACTGATGAGAACGGCATCCCCGGCTTTTGCCCCGCCGCCATGCGGCATGGGCTCGGCAATAATCCGCCCTAAACCGGTGGTGTTGATAAAAACCTTGTCCACCGCGCCTTTGGGCACAACTTTGGTATCGCCGGTCACAATGCTTACCCCGGCACTGCGGGCGGCCAAAGCCATGGAATCGGCGATCCGGATAAGCTGGTTGAGGGCAAACCCTTCTTCAATAATGAACCCACAGGAAATAAACAGCGGCTCGGCCCCAAGCATTGCCACATCGTTCACTGTGCCGTGTACGGCAAGTGAGCCGATGTCTCCACCCGGGAAGAATATGGGATCCACCGTATAACTGTCTGTACTCATTGCCAGCGGCCCGGATATTTCCAGACGGGCGGCATCGTTCAGCCCGGCCAGCACAGGGTTGGAAAAGCGGGAAACAAACACTTCATTAATCAGACGATGAGAAGCTTTGCCGCCGCTGCCGTGATCGAGAAGTAGGATATCGTTCATAGTGATTGTCAAAAAACTGCAGGTTAAGACGCCAAAATCCGCATTCCTCTTGCCGTACCTTACATGCGAAGCTCAACAAGCTGCCGCACCTTTAAATTTTCAGAGCTTAAGCAGAGAAGCTAAGGGGCAGCGCATGGTCAAAATCCGTAATTATAATAAGCCGCACAACTGCCTTCCGTGGATACCATACAGGGCCCCACCGGATTTTGCGGCGTGCAACGCTTCCCGAACAAAGGGCACCGGGGCGGCTGAATCAGCCCGGCCAGCGCCTCTCCGCACATGCAGCCGGGTATGGGAGGCGTATCTTTCAGGCTTAACCCAAGCTTGGCCAGGGCATCGTATTCAGCGAACTCCGGCCTGAATTGAAGCCCGCTTTCCGGGATCAGGCCCAAGCCCCTCCACCGGGCATTGCCCACCTCAAACACCTGGTTGAGAATTTCGCGCGCTTTAGGATTTCCCTGACGGTGCACAGCCCGGACATACTCATTTCTGACCTGAGGAGTACCGTTTTTTCTCATTTCCAGCAACTGGGCCAGGGCCTGCAGCAAATCTGCCGGCTCAAACCCGGCCACAACCGCAGGCTTTCCATATTGAGCGGCAATGAAATCATACGCTTCCACGCCCAAAATGGTGGATACATGCCCGGGCAGCAAAAACCCGTCTATGCCCGCCCCTTCACTGTCAGATTTAACTCTTGGGGAAACCGGCGGAGCAGCCAGCAGGGCGCGCAACGCCGGCGGCACCAGTTTATGGAAACACAAAACCGAAAAATTCTTCAGGCCGCGTCGTTTCGCTTCCAGCACGGTAGCCGCAACCGCCGGTGAAGTAGTTTCAAAGCCTACCCCAATAAACACCACTTCCACGCTTTTATCCGCCCCGGCCAGCTCCAGGCACTCCAGCGGAGAATACACAACGTCTATCCGCGCCCCGGCTGCTTTGGCCTTTTTCAAACTTTCGCCCTTGGGGCCGGGTACCCGCATCAAATCGCCGAAAGTGGCCAGATGCACGTTGTCCTGGCCGGCAAGGGCAATGGCGGCGGCTATTTCCGAGTCGTGGGTAACGCAAACAGGACACCCCGGGCCGGACAAATGGGTCATGGTTTTGGGTAACATGGAAACAATCCCGCTTCTGAACAACGCCACGGTGTGAGTGCCGCACACTTCCATAAATCGGAAAGGGCGCTCGGCCGACTTCCGGATCCGCTCCAGCAGACGCCCACACAGCTCGGGATCGTTGAGCTTTCCTTTTAAGTTCAACATATTTTCTCCGCGCGGGGACACACCATCAAACAGGCTCTGACAGCATTCCGTCCACCCGCATTTCAGGAATGCACCGGTTCCTGTTTCACAGATTTGTGAACAGGCAGGGTCAGATCAGTCAAACAGTCAATACGAACACAGACAATATACACAAATGGCTTTTTTTTACCATACGTTTTTGATACACACTGCAGTCAGGGAGACAACAGCAATGCGCATAATCATGGGCAGGCACTTTGTGCACAAGTCAGATAACTCCATGCCGTTCTCTTTAATGTATCCGGCTTATAAGCGGCCTGCACGCTCTTCAGCTTCGCATCCGGGCGGGCAAAAGTAAACGGGAGGAATAGTCAATGCAGGTTAAATTTTTGATTATCGGAGCCGGTCCCACCGGACTGGGCGCGGCCTGGCGTTTGCACGAGCTGGGCGAGCAGGATTTTCTGGTGCTTGAGGCCAATTCATACCCAGGCGGTCTGTCGGCCTCTTTTAAAGATGACTGGGGATTTACCTGGGATATCGGTGGGCACGTGATTTTCTCGCACTACCCCTATTTCGATGCCTTGCTGGCGGAAGTGCTGGGCAATGAATATGAAGAGCACCAGCGCATTGCCCGCATCCGCGCCGCCGACACCTGGACCCCGTATCCATATCAGAACAACATCCGCTATCTGCCTAAGCAGATTCAATGGGAATGTGTGGAGGGGCTGTTGCCCGGGCGCAGGCCGCAAACCCGCCCCAGCAACTTTGAAGAGTGGATTTACACCGTCTTCGGCCAGGGGCTGGCTAAGCACTTCATGCTTCCCTATAATTTCAAGGTATGGGCCTTCCCGCCCAAGCTCATGTCTTTTCAATGGATCGGCGAACGGGTCAGTGTAATTGACCTGGAAGGGGTGCTTAAAAACCTTATTCTGGAAGCAGATAACGTATCCTGGGGGCCGAATTCCCGCTTCCGTTTCCCCAGACACGGCGGCACCGGCGAAATTTACCAGCGCATGGCCGCCAAGCTGGGGGATAAAGTGCATCTGAAATCACCCCTGTTGAAACTCGATTTGCAAAACAAACGCGCCTTCACCGAAAACGGCCTTGAAATCCGCTTCCAACACATGCTGAGTACGGCTCCGCTCGACAAGCTGGTCAGGGAAATCATTAATGATGCCCCGGCTGAGTACAAACGCGCGGCTGAACAGCTTGAGCACAGCGGCGTGTTCGTGGCCGGAGTCGGGGTGAACTCCGCACGGACGGACGACACCTGCTGGATGTACTTCCCGGAAAGCAACGCTCCCTTCTACCGGGTCACCAATCTGCACAACTACTCTCCCAACATTGCCCCCGCCGGCAGCGGGAAACGCGCCCTGCTTTGCGAGGTGTCGTTCTCCAAACATAAACAGGAAGATCCGGCAACGATGGAGCGGCGCATTCTGGACGGTCTGGTCAACACCACGTTGTTGCAGGAACAGGACAGAGAGAGCAACAGCATCTGGAGTATGCGGGTGGACTACGGCTACCCCACCCCCACCCTGGAGCGCGACCGGGCCCTGGCCCTGATTCAGCCCTGGTTGCAGGCGCAAGGCGTGTTTTCGCGGGGAAGATTCGGCGGCTGGCGCTACGAAGTGGGAAATATGGATCATAGTGTCATGCAGGGGGTGGAATGGGCCGATCTGCTGCTGAAAGGCGAGCCGGAAACAACCTATGCCGTTCCCGCGCCATGCTGATTGCTGATATTCTCAAATGACCAGGCTGAAGCAATGAAGTTTAAGCTTGCAGTATTGCAACTTTTGCGGGCCTGGATTAAAGTTCTTCCTCAAACAGGCTGTTTTAAAAGCCTAATGCAAGGTGATTTATGTTGAAAAGTATGACCGGGTTCGGACGCTCCCTGCTTGAAGACGCCGGTATTTCTCAGGCATGGGAAATCCGCAGCGTAAACGGCCGCAACCTGGACATTAAATGGCGTCTGCCCTATCCGGTGCGGGGTCTGGAGCCGATTTGGGAGCGGGTGGTGCGCAAAGCCGCCGTTCGGGGGCGGCTTGACATCAGTCTTACCCTCTCAATCAACCGGGAAGACGCCCAACCGGTGCGCCTGAACCGCGAGTTGGCCGAGGAGATGCTGGCTGAAATTTCCGATTTTGCTGAATCCATCAACGAAAGTTTCACCCCCGACCTTAATCGCTTAATCTCAATTTCAGCGTTGTGGGAAGACCAGACCCTGGAACCGGGCGATGAAATCAGCGGCATGTTGGAACAAGGCCTGACCGCCGCTCTGGACGACTGGAACGAATCGCGGATCCGTGAAGCCAAATTGCTGGAAACCGACATTACTTCCCGCCTGCTGCGAATGCAGGAATGGGTAAGTATTATTGACTCAAGAGCGCCGGACATCAAGCAGGAGCGTTTCGATCAACTACACGAGCGCATCAGCCAGATTCTGGCAAAGCATCAGTTGGAGCTTGAGGAAGGACGCTTCCTGCAGGAAGTGGTCATTCTCGCCGACAAACTGGACGTAAGCGAGGAACTGACCCGGCTGAACGCTCACCTGGAGCTTTTACGCGACCTTCTGGAACAGGGCACTGACGCCGGCCGACGCATGGATTTCGCCATTCAGGAATGTTTCCGGGAAATCACCACCTGCGCCAATAAAATCCAGGATACCCAGGTGCAGCACCTGGTTGTGGATTTCAAAAATGAGCTGGAAAAATGTCGTGAGCAAGTGCAGAATCTGGAGTGAGCCATGCCCAAGTTGTTGAGTGTGGGGCTCGGAAATTTTGTGATGCCGAACAGGATAGTGACTATCGTCAACCCGGCCTCATCACCGATGCGACGCCTGCGCGAAGACGCCAAACAGGCCGGGCGTCTGGTGGACGCCACCCAAGGACGAAAAACCCGCTCGATCATCATTACCGATTCCAATCATGTAATTCTTTCTTCCATCCTGGCTGATACTTTGCTGGCCCGGCTGGAGTTGGAGGGCGGGCAATGAGTCAGGGTCTGGTTTTTGTGATTTGCGCTCCCTCCGGAACCGGCAAAACAACCCTGGCCGGACGCCTGCTGGCTGAATTTCCACAATTGAATTTCTCGGTGTCCTGCACCACCCGCCCCCCCAGACCGGGAGAGGTGGACGGAGAGGACTACTTTTTTCTCAGCAAGCAGGAATTTGAAGCCAAGCGGGCTGATAACGAATTTCTGGAATGGGCCGAAGTACATGGCAACTATTACGGCACGTTACGAAAAACAGTGGAAGAAGCTCTGAGCAAAGGCAAAGATCTTCTGTTCGACATTGATGTGCAGGGAGCGGCGCAGGTAAGGCTGAATCTGCCCGGACACTGCGTCTTTGCTTTCATTGCCCCACCGTCAATCCTTGCCCTGCGTCACCGCCTTGAGGCCAGAGGAAGCGAATGCCCTGAAATCATCTGCCGTCGCATTGCCAATGCCAAGGCCGAAGTAGCCAATGCGCACTGGTTTGATTTCCTGGTGGTAAACGATGAGCTAGAACTTGCCTACCAGGAACTTAAGTCGGCTTATCTCGCCGCCCGGCTTTACCCGACCCGTCAAGCCGGACTGATTAATAAACTCCTAGCGGAATAAAGGTGCTTGTCTGATGCCTGAAATCATAGTTGCACTTGATTACCCTTCTGTGGAAGAAGCCGTTGCGCTGGCTGAAAAACTCCAGGGCCGCGGCCTGTGGCTGAAGGTGGGAATGGAACTGTTTACCCTGGGGGGACCGGACATTGTGCGCGAACTGCAGAATATGGGATATAAGGTCTTTCTGGACCTTAAATTTCACGATATCCCGAACACCGTGCATGGCGCGGTGAGCAGCGCGGCCAAACTGGGAGTGAAGTTGACCACAATTCATCTTTGCGGTGGAGCGGAAATGTGCAAGGCCGCAGTGGCGGCTGCAACCGCCGCCTCCGGTCTTACTGTGCTGGGGGTAACGGTGCTTACATCTTTAAGCGCGGAAGATCTGCAAGCAGATCTGGCCATGTACGGGTTTGAAGCGGATCCTGTAACGCCAAGCCCCGCCACCCTGGCTGTAAACCGGGCGATGGCCGCAAAGAACTGGGGCCTGAAAGGCATTGTCTGCTCTCCCCATGAAATTGAAAAAATCAAAGCTGTTTGCGGCGAAAACTTCATCTGCCTCACCCCTGGAATCAGACTGGCCGGCGGTGCAACTCAAGACCAGAAACGGGTGATGACTCCGGGGAAAGCAGCTTCCCTTGGTTCGGACTTTCTAGTGATAGGCAGGGCAATTACCGCGGCCGCCGACCCGGAAACCGCCTGCGACAAAGTGCTTGAGGATATCTACAAAGCAAAACTTGTTTGATTTGGCTAGTGCTTTTTATTCTCAATTGTGTTATGGAAGAAAGGACAGAGCCGAGGAATATATGGACAAACAGAACCTGAATAATCACTCTGAACCCGCTTCGGAACAGGAAGGCGAACGCGAAAAGATCAAAGGCGTGTTCTCCTGTCAGGAAGTACGCAAAGTAGGCACAGGCACAACTACGCGTAAAACCATTCAAAAATCTTTCTGGTTTGCGGAAGAGCTGCCCGACGGACAAATCAGCGTGCAACCCCTGAACGCGAACTATGTGCCTTCCGGACCGAAGCGGACAATCACCCTTGAAGAATTTCTAAGCTCATTTTCCCCGGAAATGGAATTTTATGTGCAGACCGTATTTCCTCGGATGAGGGAAATGAATAAAACCATTGCCCGGGGAGATCGTTACCGCCAGAACGGCGAGCATTACAGCGCCGAATATGAATACAGCAAAGCGCTTAAAGTAGATGAAGACAATGTGCGCGCCAATTTCGGACTTGGCCTGACCTATCTTGAGCGGGGGCAAAAAGAAAAGGCCGACGACGTTTTCCAGCGCATAGTAAAACTGGAAGCCGCTTTTGAAGAAGAGCACAAGCATCTGTTCAACGACTTCGGAATTAATTTGCGCAAAAACAAAATGCTGCCCCAATCTCTGGAGTATTACCAGCGGGCGTTGGAATTGAGCAAGGCAGACGAAAACCTGTATATAAATATTGCCCGGGCGTATCTTGATTCAGGGAAATACACAGAAGCAGTGGAAAATTTGCTGGAAGCCCTGAAGCTGAACCCTCAGCATGAAGTGGCGCATAAATTCTTAACCTGGATGCAAAGCAAGGAATTAATTCCAGCCACCCTCTTGGATAAGGCGCAGGCAGCGCTGAACGGCTCTGTGGAAACAGCTGCTCAGCCGGACCCGGCCAGCCAAGGCTAGTGGTGGTATCCACCCGGTCGGATAGCAGGGAAGCTATAGGAGGCCCGGCTGGGTGTCGGATTTTACAGCCGCGCGAAGTCCCAATAACTTCGCGCGGCAATTTATCAAAGACTCCTTTATGATTTCATACTTCCCCAAAAAGCGGAAAAGAAGAAGGTGACAGGTGGCTTTGCCGATAAAATTATTTTCCATTACTCCTCCTTTCGCGGAGGATTAATCCGCACGGCCTCTGTCGGCCGGCTGGGAAACTATGAATTGAGCCGCCTTTAAACCAATTGCCACATATACAGGCCGATATATCAGTTCCCCTTCAGCTCATACCGGGACAGACTTATCTTGCCACTATTTTTAGGGTCGCCACAGGGTAAATAAAAACCGCTACTTAAGGTTTGGACGTGGCTCTGTCGGCTTAGCATAACCATTTGAATTATCTGCACATTATGCGTGTTCTACATAAAAAATGGCTGGCTCGCGAAAACCCGCCCAACGCTGCCGCTGATAACTACCTTGCCGGGAAACTAGGCATCTCTCCTTGGCTGTTAAACATTCTGAACTTGCGCGGGCTGAACCAAGAGCAAGAGTTGAGCGAATTCCTCAATCCCGGTCTGCGCAACCTCATTCCCCCTATTCACTGGCCCGGCGTTGAACACGCGGCTGAAATTTTAGTGAAAGCGTTGCGCGACGGCAAGAAAATGGCCGTGTGGGGCGATTATGATGCGGACGGAGTTACAAGTACTGCCCTAGTCAAAACGATTCTGTCCTGGCATGGTTTTGAAGCTGTTTCCTTTCTTCCGCACCGCAGCACTGATGGCTACGGTTTGAACTGCAACGGTGTGCAGCAACTGGCGGAGCAGGGTGTAAATCTGCTTCTGACTGTGGATTGCGGCATCAGCGATCTGGAACCTGTTGCGCTGGCCAGAAAACTCGGCATGACTGTGCTGATCAGCGACCACCACTTACCCGCAGCCCACCTGCCGCAGGCGCACGCAATTTGCAACCCAACCCTGCCCGGCTCGCCCTATCCCAGCCTAGCTGGAGTGGGAATGGCCTTCTTCCTGATGGCTCAAGTACACAAGCTTTTGGAGCCGTTCAGCAAATCAGGCCGGGATATCCGCAGTGTCTTAGATCTGGTGGCTTTGGGCACGCTTGCCGACTTGGTGCCTCTCACCGGCCAGAACAGAATACTTGTGAAAAACGGTATGCTCGTTCTGAATGAGGCTAAACGCCCGGGTATTGCGGCCCTGAAAACCGTGTCCGGCTTCTCCCCCGCCGCTGTCCTCAGCGCCGGGCAAATCAGCTTTACATTAGCCCCGCGCATAAACGCCGCCGGCCGTCTGGGCCATGCAGATGACGCACTGGCCCTGCTTCTGGCTGAAAAAGCCGATGATGCCCTTGTTCTCGCTGAAAAACTGGATGAAATGAACTCTCAACGCCGTAAACAGGAAGACGTCATTCTTAAAGAAGCATTACAAATGGCCGATGAGCAACGCCATTGCCCCGGGCTTGTGCTCTATGCGCCGCACTGGCACAGCGGAGTCATCGGAATTGTGGCGTCACGCCTGGTGGAAATGTTTTACAAGCCAACCATTGTTCTTTGCGACGAGGGCGGAATGGTGAAAGGCTCCGGGCGCAGTATCCGCGAATTAAACCTGCATGAAGCAATCTCCGCCTGTAAAGAACACCTGATCCGCTACGGGGGGCATCATCAGGCCGCCGGACTTTCTCTTGAACTGACGGATCTTGCACCTTTCCGAACAGCCTTTTTCCAAAAAATCATTGACGCCATAGGGCCGGATCCGGTTTTGCCCAGCTTGTGTTACGACGCTGAAATGGGGTTTGCCCTTGCAAGCAGCCCCCTCCACCTGAACGAACTTGAACTGATGCAGCCCTTTGGGATTAAAAATCCCGAGCCTTTGTTCCTTTCGCCCCCGCTGTTAATTAAAACCATCAGCCATTTCGGCAACCGCAATGTCCATGCCAGACTGACTCTTTGTGATGAAGCAGCGAATATTTCTCTAAAGGTAAAAGCCTGGGGGCTGGCTCAGGAATTCCCGCTCACAGGCATGGGCCGCAGAATTCAGATAATCTACAGTTCCCGCCTGGACTGCTATAATGGAATTCCCGGGATAGATATTCAGTTGCGCGACTGGAAGTGGCTGGCTTAACAAGCACCTTACAGCGCTTTTTAAAGCGGCCGGGATTTATCCTTCCTGACCGCCTTTGAGCTCATTACCATGTATTACAACCTGGTCCGAAAAGTCAACTGATCTTTCCGGCAACTTCCGCGGCAAACAGCTCAAAATTATTCGGCTCACCCGGACGGTGATCATCAGGGTAAAGCAAAGCCGACATGTAAAACACGGAATTAAGTTCCAAAGCCTTGGCGGCGCTTGCGCTGAAGCGGCTTAATTCCGCTTTCACATGACTGGCGATGCTTTCACTTACTCCAGCCAGATGTGTTTCCACAGCTTCAGCCAGTCCCGCCAACAATTGCGCTTTTTCACGCATACCCCGATTATACTCTTCCACATCGCCCCTGTTTAAAGCGGCTAATGCGGCACTCTCAATGTTTTTAATTGTATCTGAAGTCTGCTCAAGCCATTTTAACAACTCAATATCCTTATTCATAACCAACCTCACTAAATAAAGAAAGCAATATTAAATCCATAAGCCGACAATCAGAAGCCGATGCGCCTCTCTTTCTGAAAGAAGTTGAAGGGCAGGTTACTCATCTGCTCCCCTGATTGTCAATTCCTTTTCACCCGAAAGGGAAGCCCTCAAGGAATAAATAAACTTCGCCCCCTTAACAACCCACCTAAGCCCTGAATTTTGATTTAGTCAATGAATATTCTGGAAATTTCCCGTCTCCTCTGGTAATTAACTCAAAAGTAAGTTTAATAGTAAACATTATTCGGCAAACATGCAATGCGCACAATTCAAATCGTAAATGTACGCTGGTTTAACGCAACAGCCTGGTATGGCTTGTGGTTATCTAAACTGTTGCGTGAGGCCGGCCATGAAACTCTGGTTATCACCCTGCCGCATACGGATAATTGGGAAAAAGCCATTGAATTCGGCTTTGACCCCATCTTTTTACCGTTTAACAGCAAAAACCCTTTCAATTTCCCGAAACTCTATTACAGCCTGCGCAAACTGGTCAGGGAATTCAGGCCTGACATTATTAATTGTCACCGTGGAGAAGGTTTCATTGCTTGCGCCCTGTTGCGGGAAGACCTGAAAAATTTCGGGCTGATCCGCACCCGCGGCGATCAACGCCTGCCTAAAACCAACCTGCCGAATCTGATTATGCACAAACACATGGCTGATGCGGTTATTGCCACCAATTCCCGTATGGCGGATTTCTTTCTGGAACGGATGGGTCTGCCGACCGAACAGGTGCATACCATTTTGGGTGGAGTAGATACCGCCAAATTCCAGTTCGATGCAACCGGACGGGCAAAGGTAAGGGCTGAGTTCGGCCTGAAAGACACCGACTTTGTGATTGGGTTGCTGGGACGCTATGATGAGGTCAAAGGACATGGCGATTTGCTTGAGGCCGTTGCCCGCCTTTATAAATTCGAACACATGTCCGATCTGAAGATTATGTTTATCGGGCACCCCTGTCCGCACTTCTCAGAAGACAGATTGCGCGCTTGCGCCGCCAAAGCCGGGATTGCCGATATTGTGCGCTACACCGGACGCCGCACCGATATTGCCGCCTGCATATCCGCCCTGGACGCCGGGGTGGTGGCCTCCCTGTGGTCAGAAGCCATTGCCCGGGCCGCCCTGGAAATTATGGCCTGCTCCCGTCCGCTCATCAGCACCACTGTGGGGGTCATGCCGGATCTGTTGCCCGGCATAGCCATGTATCCGCCGGGAAATATTGAAGAACTGGCCCGGCTGTTGCTTACTCTGCATCAGAATGAACTGTTCAAGCGCGATCTCCTGCTTCATCAGGAACAGCGACTGCAGCAGCTCACCCCGGAAGTTTTTCTGAATTCAACTCTGACCGTATATGAACAAGCCCTCGCAAAAGTGCGCAACAGAGCATAGCCGGTAAAACAACCTGCAGGCAATGCAGACAGCATAATGATTGAAATGTATAACTTTTCAATCTGAAATGCTCCAGGAAATCTGATGAAATCAACCCCTGTACAAAGCGCGGCGACTCCACTGAACCAAAAAGCCGGACAAGGCAGACGTCTGTTTTTGATGGGCTCGACATACGCCCTGGGAACTTTTAACGATAACTTTTTCAAACAGGCGGCCGGATTACTGGCCCTTTCTTTCGGATTTAAGGAAATTCAGGGCGAGGCGGGCATGGTTTTCGCAATGCCGTTTGTGCTGTTTTCCGCCTGGGCCGGTTGGCTTGCCGATCGTCTTCCCAAATCAAGCATTGTGGTGTGGGCCAAGGCCCTGGAAGTGCTGGCCATGTGCTTCGGAGCATACGGTCTGATTACCCTGAACTGGCAGTTCATTCTGGCCATGGTGGGCACAATGGGCTTGCAATCCACTATCTTCAGCCCGGCCTTGAACGGCTCCATTCCGGAAACGGTCAGCAGTGCCGCCGTGCCCAAAGTGAACGCCGCGCTTAAGCTTGCCACCACCCTGACCATTCTTGCAGGCATTGCTTTGGCCGGAGTGGGCTTAGACCAGGTTTGGGGCCAGCCGTTACTGCCGGAGAGTATCCCCTTCGGACGGGTCTTTGTGGCGGGTATAGCCCTGCTGGTAGCTCTGCTGGGTTTGGCTGCGGCGCTGTTCATCAGCCCAAGCCCCATGGCAGATGTTTCCCGGCACGCCAAATTCCCCTGGGCCGGACCGCTTGACTCTCTGCGCGACTGCGCCCGCTTGCCGCAAGATCCCTCCCTGGGGCTGACGCTCCTGGCTGAAGCCTACTTCTATCTGATCTCATCCCTCGCTGTATTCCTGATTAATGACTTGGGAAAAACAGAGCTGCATTTTTCCTTCACCCAGACCAGTCTGCTGCCGCTAGCCCTGATGCTTGGATTGTGCGCCGGTTCAATGCCGGCCGGACGGGGAAGCCCCTTATCCTGGCACAAATTACTGATGCCGGCGGGCATGGGCATGGGGGTTGGCCTGCTCCTTTCCGGTCTGGCGCCCTGGTTCAGCCCGGCAGTAAGGCTCTACTGGCTGGTTGCGGTTTACCTGTTCACCGGATTTGCCGGTGGTCTCTATCTGATTCCCCTGACCAGCTTCATTCAGGTAAGGCCCTGCCGGTTTGAAAAAGGTCGGGTGCTTGGCCTTTCCGGGTTCATGTCTTTCACCGGAATCATTATTTCCGGCAGTTTATACAATCTGATTGCTGAACATGCCCTGGCCTCCACCGGCTTGATCCTGGCGGGAACCGCCAGCCTGGGCTTTGCCCTGCTGCTTGGTCTGTGCGTGTCCCGTATTCAGAAGAGCAGGCTGAGAATTGACCCCTCTTTAAAAAGCAATCCGGCCGCGGTAACCCTGTCCACAAGTATTTTTAACCCGCCCAAACCGGATCACAAAGGATCGCTATGAATATTGACCAGTTAAGAAAATCATCCTGCCCGCCGAAACAGAATTTCCTGCACCGGCTGGGACTGGCCGCAATTCTCATCTTCTTACGGTTCTCCCTCATGTTGCGGTACCGTCTGCAGGTAAAAGGACTGCAGGCAGTGCTTACTGAGGTGGAGCGCGCGGGCCGTCCCTGCCTGTTTCTGCCCAATCACCCGGCTCTGATTGATCCGGTCATTCTTTACAGCCTGCTCGGACGCCGTTTCCGTCCCCGCCCTCTGGCTGATGAGGCGCAAGCAAATCGTTCGGGATTGAAAGGGATTTTTCAAAAGCTTATCCGGGTAATCATCATTCCTGACGTAAACAAACAGGGGCGCACCGCCAGACAAGGCGTAGAGGCCGCCCTGCAAAGCGTGGTTGCCGCCCTGGCATGTGGCGAAAACGTAATGCTGTATCCCTCAGGCCATATCTACCGCCAACCAAATGAGCAGATTTCCGGCAATTCCGGGTTGGAGCAGATTCTGAACGGACTGCGGGAAGCGGGGTGCCCCATGCCCACCCTGGTGATAGTGCGCACTTCCAACCTTTGGGGAAGCCGGTTTTCCCGGGCCTGGGGCACTTACCCCAAGGTGGCGAAAATTTTACGCCAGGGGCTTCTGGCACTTATCGCCAACCTGATTTTCTTCATCCCCCGCCGGGAAGTAACCGTTGAATTCGGTATTTTCGCTGAATTCAACGCGCTGGCGGCTCAACCGGATAAGCGCAAGGAAATGAACGCCTGGCTTGAGAACTATTACAATCAGGTCTCCTCACCGGCAATGGTTGTGCCGCTTTATTTATGGCAAGGCAGCAAGCCGTTGCCTCTGACGGAGCTTGTTCCGCTGACGGCCTCAGCAGCCCCCTCAACAGACGTAAAGATATCCGACACGGTATGGGAACAGGTCAGAGAATACTTAAGCGAGATATCCGGACGCGCGGAAATCACCAGAGATATGCGCCTTGCCGCTGATCTGGATATGGACAGTTTATCAATTGCAGAGCTTTCCGTCTGGATTGAAACGGAATTCGGGCATAACATCGCCGATCTCGATACCCTGGTCACCGTAAAAGATGTGCTGGCCGCCACACAGGGGCGTTTAACCGGAAAAGAGGTGGAGCAGAGGACTGTTCCCCCAACCTGGCTGGCGCTTGACGCTCAGGGCGCGGATATCCGGCTTGGCCTGCCCGCCTGCCCGAATTTAGAAGGAACAGCCAGCCCCTCTCTGGCCTCTTTGTTTCTGGCCCAAGCCAGAAAGGCCCCCAAGCGCCCTATCCTCATGGATTATACCGGCGGGCTTAAAACCTACCGCGCCCTGCTTACAGGCATTGAAGCTTTACGCGAAAAGTTCAAGCCGCTTCCCGGGGAACGCCTGGGCATCATGCTGCCCTGTTCAGCAGCGGTGGTCAGCACCTATTTTGCGGTTCTGCTGGCCTCGAAAACCCCGGTAATGGTCAACTGGACGCTGGGGGTGGGCAATATCAAACACTGCCTTAACCTGACCGACACGGAAATAATCATCACCGCCAGAGCCCTGACTTCGCGCCTGGTTCGGCAGGGGTTTAACATTGATGCCGTGACCACTGCAGCGGGACAGCCGATAAAATGGATCTATCTGGAAGATCTGGCCGCCGACCTGACCAGAATGGAAAAAGTTCAGGCCCTGCTGCGCGGTATGTTCTCCCGCAAGCTGGACAAACTTGCGGCCCGGCGTAAAACCCCGGAGAACCCGACGGGAATATCTGAAGTGGCCGCGATTCTGTTCACTTCCGGATCGGAGTCTCTGCCCAAAGCCGTGCCTCTGACCCATGCGAATATGGTGGCCAATCTGGCCGATGTGGCCGATATTCTGCATGTATCGGCCAACGACCGGATTCTGGGCATGTTGCCGCCTTTCCATTCTCTGGGCTTGCTGGGGAATGTGGTTCTGCCGCTGGCCTATTCCCTGCCCATGGCCTGTCACTCAAATCCGGCTGAAGCAGCCCCGCTGGTCAGTCTGATTAAGAACTGCAAACTGACGATTATTGCCTCAACCCCCAGCTTCCTGGACGGCATTCTGATGCGGGCCAAGGGCGACAACAACGCCCTGAGCAGTGTCCGTCTGGCGTTTGTAGGGGCGGAGAAATGCCCGGAGCACGTCTTCAAAGAGTTTGACGTCCAATGCCCTGAAGCGGTGATTTGCGAGGGCTATGGGGTTACCGAATGTTCCCCGGCCATCAGCGTTAACCGGCCTGAGAATGTCCACCCGGGCACCATTGGTGAACCATTACCCTCGGTTGAGGTGCGGGTAGTGGGAAATTACGACTACGCTGAGCCCGGCGGTTTGGTTGCAGTGAAGCCGGATCAAACCGGACTGTTGATTGTGCGCGGCCCAAATGTCTTTTCCGGATATCTGCTCCCTTCCGCAAAAATGGCGGTGGCGGCTCCGGCGTCGCCGTTTGTGGAGTTTGAGGGCAAGCAATGGTATTCCACCGGTGATCTGGTTTCCATGAGCCGGGATAAAGTGCTTACCTTCCAAGGCCGCCTGAAGCGGTTTATCAAGCTGGGCGGCGAGATGATTTCCCTGCCCCAGATTGAAAGCATTCTGTTGGAGCATTTTTCCAGGACAGTCGCAACCCGGGAGATAGAAGGACCATTGTTAGCGGTTGAAGCCAAAGATGAGGAAAACCCGGAAATTGTTCTGGCCACGCCCCTGGCAATCAGCCGGGAAGAAGCCAATAAAGTGTTGCGCGAGGCCGGTCTTTCCGGGCTGCACAGCATCCGGCGAGTTCTGCATCTGGCCGCCCTGCCCGTTCTGGGAACCGGTAAAACCGACTATCGGAAGCTGAAAACCTTTTTAAGCTGAAGCAGATTAATTTAAAGCATGCATGATTAGCCTTGGGCGGCGGCGAAAGCGGGAGCAGCCCCCGCTCTCTGGCGGGATAAAAACGCCTGACACGTCTGTATGCGGGTAGCAGCAACTGTAACAAATGCCCTGAGACACCCGCTTGCCGGCACGGCAATGTCCAGCTCAGCACACAACACATTGATGTTGCGGCAATCAACCTTAAGAGTGCAGAGCCGGTATATATCTATTGGAATTACACGCAAGTCGATAATTGATTGCGGTATGGCATCAATAATATAAAGATTGCCAAACTATTTATAAATTAATGCATTATTGATATTTAATGCCTTATATGGCATGTTCGAGTTAAGTAAACCTTAACACAGATTACCTTCCAATGATTAAAAGCAATCTTACCCATCTCATGAACGAGCGTGGCTATTCCATTCGCCTGCTGGCCGCTTACACCAATCTGTCAATTCAAACCATACAAAGAGCACGGAGCGATCATATCGCCGAATGTCAGCTAAAAACCCTGCAAAACATTGCAAACGTGCTGAATCTGCCTGTAAGTTCTCTATTTGAAGTCACCGAGCATTCTGATGTTCACCTTCTTCCCCGCAAACACCCCAGACGCTCTTAGGGCATTGCCGTCAATAAATTATCTGTATTGAATACTGCATGCACTTTCTTTGAAACAACTTACGCGGGATTGTCGCAATCCGCGGTCATTCAACCGCCAAACAACAAAGCAAACACAAGATGCTGTATCAATAACCAGTGCAGACCGGCTTGCCATCGGAGACAATTTCGTGGCGTACGCACTGTTCAGGCGCGCTAAACCACTTTTGCTTTCAACCCGGGTCTAACTTTCAGTCCATCAGGATTTGAACTCATAATCCAACAAATCAGCCTTCATATTTGCGCTTTCTATACCGGCTTATCTTATAATTCTGCCTTATGAAAATGAAGCTGTAAATTATTTGTACTAAGTCGCCGGCTCTTTAATTGACAGTTCAGACAGGTTGCAAACAAGTAAAGATTTTTTTCCTCAAGCACTTGACTTCCAGCAATGCAAACAGGTTCAATACAAGAATGCATGAATCTGCAATCAAGCAAATTTATCTGATATTTTAAGATATATCAAGTTTCACCTTTGGAAAAAAAATCAATACTTTGACTGCTTATTCTTATTGACATTAAAGTTAACCTTTAATCCCAAGGGTTTTCCCTCTCCGTCCCGATAAGCAGTAAGCAAAAGCAAATTCAATAAAAACAAATGGTTATATACATCCGGCTTTTGGAAAGTTTCCGCACAAGCTCAGCCTGCTCCCGGTTTTTTGTTCGTTGGTAAATCAAATCAAATGGCGTATCACTGCCACATGCAAAACATCTGGTCGCAAATTCAATCTCAACTCAGCAACACGCTCACACCGGGCAACTATAAGGTGTGGATTGCGCCGTTGCAGGCTTCTGTCTCCGGCAGCGCCGCCTCTGGAGACCTTTGCCTGCAGTTGTATGCCCCTACAGAGTTTGTTGCCCTCAGAGTAAAAGAGCGTTTCCTGGCGGACATACGCCAAGCCGCTTGCCGCGTTGCCGGGGCGGAGCTTGTGGTGAGCATCGTTTGCGGCAAACCGGAAAAGCCTTTGCCCGGATTTATTCCGGAAGCGGCTTCACAAGCAACCGCGGTCAAAAGCGTTACTGTCAATCAGCCCTCACAACTTGGGCTGCCGCTTAATTTCAGCGTAAAACCCATTGCCTGTCCAGATAAATACTCGTTCGACAGTTTCGTGGTTGGTCCTTCCAATGAACTCGCTTACGCTGCGGCAAAGTCAATTTGCTGTGAGGATATGCCGGATGTAAACACTTTGTTTCTGGTTTCCGGTCCCGGTCTGGGAAAAACCCATTTAATGCAGGCAATGCTCAGTAATCTTCGCCATGAAAGGCTTTCCCGCTGCAAAGTTGCCTGTCTTACAGCAGAAGAATTCGGCAGCAGAATGGTTGCAGCGATTAAGGCCCGCGATACAGAGAGATTCAAAGCCATTTACCGCGATGTGGATGTGTTGCTGCTTGAAGACATTCAGTTTCTGCAGGGCAAGGAAAAGATGCAGGACGAAGTACTGTCAACCATCAAAAGCATTCGTGACCACGGCGGCAGGGTGGTTTTCTCCTCTTCTTTTCTGCCGCAGGATTTACATGATTTGGATTCGCAACTGGCCTCGCGTTTCTGCTCCGGTTTTTTTGCCCAAATCGCGCCACCCTGTTTTGAAACGCGCAAGAGTATTTTTAAACAAAAGGCTAAAATTCACCAGATTATGCTGCCTGACTCTGTGGCAGAACTGCTGGCAGAGCATATTCAAAATGATGTGCGTCGCATTGAGAGCTGTCTGCACAATCTCATCTTACAGGCCAGAATGCTTAACCGAGATATCAGTTTGGATTTGGCGGCCAGCCTTCTGGAACAATATTCCGATAGAGATGAAGTACTTGATTTCAACTCCATAGTGCAAACAGTCTGCCGCGCCTTCGGATTAAAAAAAGAAGACATTGCCTCAAAAACCCGTCGCTCAGTCTATGTATCGGCACGCAATGCCATTTTCTTTTTAGCCCGTAAACATACAGACATGACCCTGGCGGAAATAGGGAGAGCCTTTAACCGTACGCATACCACTGTGATTAAAGGAATTTCAAGCCTGGAAAGAGAAATTAACAAGGGCAGTCCACAAGGCGCCCAGATGCAGAAAACCATTGAGCTGATCGAAAGAAACAGTAGATTGCGGGTATAAGAGCCTGTGAAATCAGCGCAAAATCCGGCCGGTTCTGACAGGCTTATCAGACATCCTGCACTAAATTTCGCCTGGCATGATATATGGCTGAATGCGGACCAGGCCCCGCACAAGAAAAGAAAGGGAAAGCAGCAAGCAACTTTCCCTTTCTTCATATCTTTAAACACCCATCAACAGCCCCACTGGTATAATCCCTTATATCTTGTGGTCGGCAGTTCAGCCACCGCCGATGGGAGCAATGCTTTGAAGCACTGCAAGGTTTTGTAACAGCAGTAATTTTCAGCCGGCTCAGCCCTTGTTTCCGCATTTTGGACAACTGCCCACCGTTTACCTCAAAGCGTGATCTACGGCCGGCTGGAAATTATCCGCGGAAGGCCGGCCGGGCAACGCCAAACCGGCCTTTCAATCCGCTGCAACTACTGACTTAAAGCTGCAAATTCGGCAACCACCTTTTCCGTAATATTGCTTGGGGCCTCTTCATAATGGTCAAATTCCATTGTAAACATCCCCTGACCAGCGGTCATTGCCCGCAAATCCGGAGCATAACGCAAAATTTCACTCATCGGCACATGAGCCCGCACTTCGGTAACCCCGCCTTGCGAGTCTGAGCCGAGCACTTTGCCGCGGCGGCTGGAAAGATCGCCGATAACATCACCCATGAATTCATCGGGAATAGACACCATGAGCGTGACCACCGGCTCAAGCAGCTTTACTTTCAACTGTTCCATTGCCTTTTTAAAAGCGATGGATCCGGCCATTTTAAAAGCCATTTCCGAAGAGTCCACGTTATGATAACTGCCGTCGTACAGCTTAACCTTGAAGTCCACCACCGGGTAGCCGGCCAGGAACCCACGCATCGCTGATTCCTGAATGCCCTTGTCCACAGCCGGAATATACTGACGCGGTATGGCCCCACCCACAATGGCGTCTTCAAACACATATCCGCTGCCGCGCGGCAAAGCTTCCATTTCAATCCAGCAGTCGCCGAACTGGCCGCGCCCGCCGGTTTGTTTCTTATGCCGTCCCTGCACCTGCACCTTGCCCTGAATGGTTTCCCGATAAGGCACTTGCGGTGTTTTCAGTACAATATCCACCTTTGAGCGGCGTTGCGCTTTTTCCACGGCAATTTCAATATGGAGCTGGCCCATGCCGGAAATCAGAATTTCAGAGGTAACCTCGTCGCGGAACAGGCGCAGACAGGGATCCTCTTCCAAAAGCTTCTGAATTGCCGCGTAAACCTTGTCTTCACCGCCCTTTTCCTTGGGCGCCAAGGCATAGGAGATAAGTTGAGGCGGAGTTTCCGGCTGAGGCACAATAAAGGGATTCTTTTCTTCCGTAAGGGTATGGCCGGTTTTTACCGACTTCAGCTTGGACAGGGCGATAATCGCGCCCGGGCCGACCGCATCCTTGATCGGCGTATGGTTTTTCCCCAGCATGAACATCGCATTGCCCATGCGTTCGCTTTCTCCGGTCTGCATATCAGTGAGAGACATATCCGTGCTCACTGTGCCGGATACTACTCTGCCCATATACAGGTAGGCGGAAAACGGATCGGACAGGGTATTGAAGATAAAAACCGTAGGGGTGTCGTCCGGAGAAGATTTTCTGACGTTTCCTTCCGCGTCCTTCCAATCAGGACGGTCGAGCGGGGAAGGCAGCAGCGCGTCAACCGCGTCCAGCAAAAGTTCGCCCCCCAGGTTCAGCAATGATGCCCCGGCAAATACCGGGACCAACTCCCCGGTTTTTGTACCGGTTTTTATCGCGCTGTTCATTTCCTCCTGGGTAAGCTCGCCTTCTTCCAGATATTTTTCAATCAGCACTTCATCGCTGGAGGCGATATTCTCCATGCCGACATCGCGCAATACCGCAATCTCTTCCTTAAATTCATCAGGCACAACTCCGTTCACTGCTTTGCCGCCGTCAAGCAACAAGGCGCTGTTGCCAAAAACATCAGCCAGCCCGGCAATGTTGCCCGGCTGACCAATGGGAGATTGCATGACCACAGGCCGGATACCCAGCATGGAAGACAGGGAATTGACCGCCATATCGAAGTCGGCGCGGTCGCGGTCTATTTTGTTAATAAAGACAATGGCGGGCAACTCGGCGTCCTGAATCGCTTTCCACAGCTTGCGCCCCAACGGACGGACCCCGTCGATGGCGTCCACCACGAAAATCACCCCGTCCACTGCGGTTAATATATAGTTGAGATCGCCCAGAAAGTTGTTGTCGCCCGGCAAATCCACCAGAAAATGCTGAGCACCTTTATATTCAAACGTGGCGAATGCAGGCTGCATACTGCTTTTATGACTGGTTTCTTCGGGTTCATAGTCGAGGGTCGTTGAGCCTTCTTCAATTTTACCCATGCGGTTGATTGCCCCAGCCTGAAAAAGCAACATCTCCGCGAGTGAGGTTTTACCGCAGCCCGCAGTACCGACAATGGCATATGTGCGTTGTTTTGTTAAAGGTCCCATAACACCTCCAAACCAGTTGAATGATTAAACTTAAACTATAGCGTTCTCCACTTTCCGAATTTCATTCTTGTAATGACTTTGCAATACTGGCCCGATTTGTCAAGCATAAACTTGGCATAGGGCCCGCCGGGCAAGCAAAAACCGCCCGCGCAAAATCATTCACCGGCAGACATCACTCCTTGCCCAAAAACCTGCCGGTAACAGAGTGGGGATCGGCGATAATCTGCTCCGGCGTGCCCTGCGCCACAATCTGCCCGCCCGATTCGCCGCCCCCCGGGCCCAGGTCGATCACATAATCAGAGGCCATGATCACATCCGGGTTATGTTCAATCACCACCACTGTGGCCCCTTTTTCAACCAGTTGATGCAGCACCAAAATCAACTTGCCCACCTCGTGCATATGCAGCCCGGTGGTGGGCTCGTCCAGGATATACACTGTGCCGGGCAGACCTTTCTTTCCCAGCTCGCGGGAGATTTTGATGCGCTGTGCCTCTCCGCCGGACAGAGTGGTGGCGGGCTGACCCAGGGTGAGATAGTCCAGCCCCACCGCCTCCAGCACTTCCAGACGCCGGGCCAGGCTGGGATAATTCTCAAAGAACTCCCGCGCCTGTCGAATGGTCAGTTCCAGCACTTCCGCGATATTCAGTCCCTTATACTGCACTTCCAGGGTCTCGGTATTGTAGCATTTGCCTTTGCACACGTCGCAGGTAACATACACATCCGGCAAGAAATGCATTTCCACCCGGATCTGCCCGTCGCCCTGACAGGCCTCGCAACGCCCCCCCTTCACGTTGAACGAGAACCGGCCGGGTTTATAGCCCCGTTTGCGCGCATCCGGAGTCATGGCGAAAATATTGCGGATTTCATCAAACACTTTGGTATAAGTGGCCGGGTTGGAGCGGGGCGTGCGGCCGATGGGGGTCTGGTCTATTTCAATAACCTTCTCCACCTTTTCAATATTCTTGATTACCCGCAACACCCCCGGGTTTTCCACCTTCATGCTGTGATAAAGGGCCAGATGCTTATATAAGGTATCCACCACCAGGGAGCTTTTGCCGGAGCCGGACGGGCCGGTCACGCAGGTAAGGGCTCCCAGCGGGATTGCGCACTCCAGGTTCTTCAGATTATTTGTAACCACGTCCTGCATCACCAGCCATTCTTTGGGCTTGCGCCGCTCTCCCGGGTAGAAGATCTTCAAATCGCCGCGCAAATATTTGGCGGTGAGCGTGTCCGCCTTTTCCAGCAAATCTTTCACCGGCCCGGCAAACACCACTTCGCCGCCCAGCGAGCCCGAACCCGGCCCCATTTCAATCACCGTATCCGCCTCGCGAATAGTGGCTTCGTCATGCTCCACCACCAACACAGTGTTGCCCCGGCGTTGCAGACCGCGCAAGGTGGCGATCAGGCGGGCGTTGTCTCTGGGGTGCAGACCAATGGAAGGTTCATCCAGCACATAAGTCACACCTACCAGCCCGGTTCCCAATTGCGAAGCCAGCCGAATGCGCTGCACTTCTCCGCCGGAAAGCGTACTCATGCTGCGCCCCAGAGAAATATAGTCCAGCCCCACGTTTTTCATGAACTCAAGCCGGTGCTTCAATTCCTTGAGCAACGGCTCGAAAATGGCCAGCTCTGAGGCGGGGAACTGTCGCCCCTGGATCCATTCCAGAGCCCTGGCCACCGGCATGGCGCAGAATTCGGCAATATTCACTCCATCGATTTTCGCGGCCAGAGATTCCGGGCGCAAACGGGCTCCACTGCACTCCGGACAAGGCATGTTCTGACGATAGCGGGAAAGCAGCTCGCGCCATGACTCCCCATAGCGCATTCCTTTTTCCAGAATGGAAATCACTCCTTCCCAGCGCCCGGACTCGCTGGTATGTTCCGGTGAACCCAGGTCGTCCACCCACGGCACCTGCGTTTCCAGAGTGACAGAGCCGCCCAGCCAGTTGCGGCGCAAGCCGGACGAGGCCCCGTGGCGCATCGGTTTGCCGTCTTTGCCTTCGCCGTAAAACAATACGTCCAGAGCATCTTCAGAGAACTTTTCAAGCGGGGTGTCCAGGCTGAAGCCCCAGGTTTTACCCACTTTCTTCAAGATATCAGCATAACGGGAGAAAGCGTTGTTGTCCCGCCACGGCACAATTACTCCACCGTTCAGAGAAAGCCCTTTGTATGGAGCAATCAGGGCCGGCTCAAAATATTCCACCGAGCCCAGCCCCAAACAGCGGGGACAGGCCCCTTGCGGGCTGTTGAATGAGAACAACTGGGGCGACAACGCGGGCAGACTGATGCGGCAGGTAGGGCACACCGACTGGGTGCTGTGAATGTCTTCCTGCCAAGGGGCGTCTTTGGGGGCGTCCTGTTTCTGATACAGCACAATAATCCGGTTTGAGCCGTAACTTAAGGCCAGCTCTACCGAATCGGCCAGGCGGGAGCGGATGCCGTCCTTGATTACCAGACGATCCACCACCAGGTCGAGGTTATGCCGGGTATTCTTTTCCAGAGCCGGGGCCTGGTCAATTTCATACACCTCACCGTCAATGCGCACCCGCACAAACCCTTGAGCCTTGAGCTTTTTCAAACGGTCCTGCTGGGAGCCCTTCTGATGCTCAACCAAAGGGGCGAGAATCATGCAGCGCGCCCCATTGCCCAGTGCAAGAATATCGGCGATAATCTCGTCCGACGCCCGGGCCGCAATCACTTTGCCGCAGCGGGTGCAGTGCATCCGGCCCAGGCGGGCGTAGAATACGCGCAGGAAATCGTAAATTTCCGTCACGGTTCCCACTATGGAGCGGGGGTTGCGGGTTGCGGACTGTTGCTCCAGGGAAATAGCCGGTGAAAGCCCCTCAATTTTGTCCACAGCCGGTTTGTCCATTTGAGGAAGGAACTGGCGGGCATAGGTGGACAGTGACTCCACATAGCGGCGTTGTCCTTCCGCATACACAATGTCAAAAGCAAGGGTGGATTTCCCCGAACCGGAAGGCCCGCAGACAACCACCATTTCATCACGCGGAATATCGACAGTAACATTTTTAAGGTTGTGCTCGCGAGCGCCCTCTATATGGATATTCTTTTTCATTATCAGCCACTTAATTCAGCAGACAACTGCTTTTTACGGTTATTCGAACTTAATAAAACAAAGGGAATAATATACATACCCAAAACATTGCCGGTAACAGATTCAACATCTTGAACTGATCCGGAAAAAGCAAGCCGGCCCCCACTCCGGCAATCAGCACCCCGCCCACCGCGGAAAGTTCAACCAGCACCTCGCCCTGCAACAGAGGCTGCAAAAGGCTTGCAAGCAAAGTAAGCGCCCCTTGATAAATAAGCAACGGCAAAGCGGACAACATCACCCCCTTGCCTTTACTGGAAGCGATATTAATGGCTACTATGCCGTCCGCAAACGATTTGACCAGCAAAATCTGATAATTCCCGCTCACACCCTCCTCAATCGAGCCCAATATGCCCATGGACCCCACGCAGAAAAACGCGGTGCTGCTGACAAACGCAACAGAGAAGTCTGTGTCGGAACTGCTGCTCTTCTTGTTTTTCTCAGCCCGGGCAGCCATGCGCCGCTGTACATAGTCGGCGAAGCCTTCCAGGCGCTCCTGAAGCCCAATCAGGGAACCGGTCACAGCGCCCAGCACCAGGCTCAAAGTGAGCAGGAAAATGTTCTGATACCCGATAATAAGCTTGGCGCCCATTGCAATTACGGCCAGACTTAAAGCCTGAAGCAAAGCAAGCCTGATCCTTTCAGGCAACCAGGGCCCGATTACAGAACCGATAGCGCCCCCAGCCACAATGGCCAGTGCGTTAATCGTTGTTCCTATGGGCAACTGCATACCTGTCTCCCGGTTAAATTACTGCTTACTGCCCCATTAGCTGATGAGCCCCCAAACAGAATATATTCCCATTGCCGCTATTATTCAAATCAAATTACTCGGAAGTGTATTAACCGGCAAGCAGATTATTAACGGGAATACAGTCAGGCTGATGCCAAGCCGGGAAAATCACCATGCTCTGCCCACGCAAACCGCACCTACCTCACGTCAGTCCCGGCCTGAACTCAATGTTGATTAGGCATTTACTTTTATCAGGATATAATTATAGTTCAAACAGCGGCTGTCGTAACAGATGGCCCAAGCAGACAATATAATCAGGTAATTACAACTCATAAACCGTCTGCAAGGCGATTTATGAAAAACACTTCGCCAAAAGCGTGGTTTCCGGCTTGTTCAAGGCGGTGTTGCCGCTGCTCCGGGCTCTTGCCCGGTGATGGAAGTTTATGAAAGACTTTCTGAATAAGCAGGCGTTAAAGCTTAATTTACCGTATATTTCACTTAAGGAGATGGCAATGCTCTCGGCAAAGGCAAACTACTTCTCAGCGCCGTTTTTAGCACTCTTTATGTGCCTTGCCCTTTGGGGCGATCCTGTCGCGGCCCAAACTTCTCAGTCGAACGCAGAGCCCCTTGGCATTGTCGGGCGTGGAAACAGCGTTGCAAAAGAAGAAATCATCGAGTTTGAAGAAGACGATCCTGAGTTAATCGGCCACTTACGTGAAGAAAAAACCTCATATGCCGATTATGAAATCCAAGCTGCAAAGGAAATCACGGAACAAACTTCAAGCAAGCCGACAATGACTTCCGTTTCTGCCGGAAAAAACGCCACCCTGTCCGCGCCTGCAACAACCCCCAAACCATATGAGAAAGTCGTGCCGGCCCGTGGTCCGCAACCAACCGCCATGCGGCTTTTCCGCTACCTGCCTCCTTCAATTTTTGAAAACACCATTGAGGGAATGCGTGAAGATGAAAAACAAACATTGATGGATACCGGAGAAACTGAATTCTGGGTACTGACCGCACTGACTGAAGACGAGTTGGTAATCGAAAACAAAGCGCCGGAAATCGACACCCAAGCCACGCTGATTTTGTTTCATGCCGATAATGCCGATATTGTAATGGCTATGGGCGTAACCGCCGGTGATTCCTGTGCTTTGGAGTTATGGAAGTTCCGGGCGGACAAAGGGGGAATTGCCCCTGTACAGATGCCGGATGAGCCTGCGGTGAGCGAGTTTTTTCAGACGCACCGGGCATTGCCGCAAGACACGGATGTTTCCATGCTGATCTGCCTTGATCCGGTTGAAAAGAATCTGGTAGCCAAGCCTTTAATCTGGACGCCCTCCGGGCTCGACCCGATTGTGCTGGACAACAAAGTGATTTACGCCTGGAATGGGAAAGAATTTGTTAAAGAAGTTGTGCCGTTGCGGCTTAAGTAAAGTTGATAAAAGTCAGGGATAATATAACTTTATGCTTGACCTTAAGCTTGATTTGACATAATTACCGCATTACATACTTAGCCGGGGTGGCGGAATGGCAGACGCACCTGACTCAAAATCAGGCGCCCACAAGGTGTGCGGGTTCAAGTCCCGCCCCCGGCACCAAGGAAATCCCAAGGGGTAACGGAAACTTCTTTCCCTTACCCCTTTTTGCTTCAAACAGGCCCGTAAAAAAACAGGCACCGCGCAACCCTGTTCTTCACGAAAAGTCGTGTTTAAAAATTCTTTGCCTTGCTGCGGGGATTTCTAAAAGGCGGCAAGAGATTCCAACTTCAAAACCAAGCGTCTTTATTTCCGGGTCATCGGCAATAAACCGACTTATTTCATCGCTAATCCGCCGAAGTTCCGACGCGGACAAAGCTTGCCGGGCTTAAGCCGGAACGTGGTAAATGCCTGAACAGCAACAATTACCCGGTTTTATATTGACACAAACACAAAATTAAGGGATTTTGCCTTATAGGTTCTGTCTGCATCTGTATTTCGAATTCTGCAGACATGCTGTTATAGTCCTTTCAAGAACAGGGGTAATTATGAGCCGAGACAAGCAACATGTACTGAACGGGCTTTCCACGGAAGAATCATGGCGCATGTTCAAAATTATGGCGGAAATTGTCGAGGGGTTCGACACATTGAACGAGTTTAATAAATGTGTTTCCATTTTCGGGTCGGCCCGCTCCAAGCCCAGCGATCCCATCTACCAGGAAACAGAAAAACTGGCCCATCTGCTGACAGAAGCCGGGTACGGCATTATCACCGGGGGCGGACCGGGACTGATGGAAGCCGCGAATAAAGGGGCGCAAAAGGCCGGCGGCAACTCCATCGGCCTGCACATCGAACTGCCGGAAGAACAAAAGCCCAATGAATTTCTGACCACCCGGCTCAATTTTCAGTACTTCTTCGTGCGCAAACTGATGTTTGTCAAGTATGCAATGGCCTATGTGGTAATGCCGGGCGGCATGGGAACAATAGACGAACTCAGCGAAGCCTTTGTGCTGGCCCAAACCAATCGGATAAAACCTTTCCCCATTGTGCTTTACGGCTCTGAATTCTGGGGCGGTCTGCTCGACTGGATCAAAGATAAAATGTTTTCGTATAACTTCTTGAATGACAATGAACTGGATTTGGTTTCCGTAATGGACAAACCGGAGGATGTGGTAAGCTTTATCAAGCGCCATGTAATTATCTAAGCTTATCGGCAAAAAAGTATGCATACCCTGTATTCCGAACGGGAGTCGCCAAACCCGCTCAGCAATGGCTGCAAAGTGGAGTCGCTTCCTTTAATGCAGCCGCCGAGCCCGGAAACAGTGCCCGGGCTATGGCTTCCCAAAGGCTGGGAAAGTTGGGAAAGCTTAATGGATGAAGCTTTGCGTGAAGCGCATAAAGCCTTGTTGCTGGACGAAGTGCCTGTAGGAGCCGTGGTTGTTGATGCCAATGGAACGGTTATCGGGCGGGGGCATAACTCGCCCATATCCAGTTGCAACCCCACAGCCCATGCCGAACTCACGGCTCTGTGCCAAGCCGCCCAAAATGTCGGCAACTATAGACTGAACCAGGCTTTTTTGGTAGTTACCCTGGAGCCGTGTCTGATGTGCGCGGGGGCTGTTGTGCACAGCCGCCTGCAAGGAGTCGTATTCGGAGCTTCCGACTTTAAAACCGGGGCCCTGTGCTCGCGGATAGGTGCGCTGGACTTACAGTTCCATAATCATAAGACCGTTTGGGCGGGTGGCGTGAAACAGAAAGAATGTGGAGAACTGCTTTCCTCATTTTTTAAAAAAAAGCGGCAGACCGCCAAAACAGCCGGTCTGCCCTGAGCAAGGAGTGCTTATGTACGGGGAAGATGCTGTACTGGCGATTGCAATGCTTATATACGTTTTGATCCTGGGGTTGTGGTGGCTTGTCTGTGGAATTATGGCCCACTCCATGTTTAGTAAAAAAGGGTATAGGCACGCCGGACTTTATGTCCTCGCCTGGCTTCCCCTGATTAATTCTTTTGTGGGCATCCTTCTGGCCATTGGCCTGCCGGACGTACTGCTGCACCGTAAAATGGATTATTTGCTGAGGCAAATGGCGGCAAACGGATTAATTCCTGGTCCGCAGGCGCAACAGCCGGTCGGCTGCAGCCCTCAAACAGGAGCTCAGGCCGCACCGGCCCGGAATCCAGCGCAGATGTTTCAATTTACCCAAACAGCAAATACAGCTCCCGAGCAACCCGTGCGGCAACCACAAACAACCGTTGCCCCTGCCCCGGAAAACTTGTTTTGTCAGGGCTCTCCCGGTAACAATTAAAACAGTTGACCATCAGGATAAGGCCGGGCAAACCCGGCCTTTTATTTATACCTCGCTGGAATTTTACTGTGCAGGCGCACTGGCATTTATTCCCGATGTGGTGTAGAAGTAATATCTATTTATGGCAACTTGCAACATACTTTAGCCAGCTCCCCCGGATGCACCGGCGGGAAAGACATGGCTATCTGAATATCCCTTTGTAGTTACGGAGTTTTTTTGTCCACACAAGTTATATATGGAGTTCAACTGCAGCCTTGCGGCCAGATCTGTTATTTTACAGCCGGAGAATGGCCGGACCTTTCCGCCGGTGACAGAGTAGTTGTGCGCATCAACCGGGGCGAAGCCCTGGCGGAAATTGTGCGGGTTCTGAACCAGGATCAACTTGATGATTACTCCACCTTGTCCGGTTCAGCCGACAACGGAAGCGAAGGCGATAAATCCCAAAGCTGCGGCAAAGAGCAACAGCTCCATGAAAATGCCCCTGCAGACCGCCATATTGAAAATAACGAGCGGGCCGATGACAACTCAGTTGATGAAAAGAAACATGCCTTCATCGGCGAGCCGTTGCAATGGGAGGTATGGGATGACGATGAACAGCCTGAAGAAGGTGCGGCCATAGAACCGGGCCTTTGCCTTGACCCCGCTTCCCCCGCCATTCAAGCCATTCTGCGCCCGGCCGCTCCCGATGACCTTAAGCGAGCTGAAAGCAACCGGGAACTTTCCAGAGAAGCCAACATTTTCTGTATGCAGCGGGCCCGTTATCACAATCTGGATATGAAAATGGTTCAGGCCGAATATCTGTTGGACGGTTCGAAAATCATCTTTTATTTCACCGCTCCAAACCGCATAGATTTTCGCGAGTTGGTCAAAGACCTGGTTAAAGAGTTCCGCACCCGCATAGAATTGCGCCAGATCGGAGTGCGCCACGAAACACAGATGATTGGCGCCACCGGTAATTGCGGCATGGTTTGTTGTTGCCGCCGCTATATGCGCCACTTTGCGCCGGTAACCATTAAAATGGCTAAAGAGCAGAACCTGTTCCTGAACCCCGCGAAAATCTCAGGCACATGCGGCCGCCTGCTGTGTTGTCTGGCCTTTGAGCAGGAAGGATACGAAGAATTCCATCGGCGCTGCCCAAAAATGAGCAAGAAATATATCACCAACCGTGGCGTGGTAAAGGTGCTGCGTTCAAGCATCTTCAGAAACACTCTTTCTCTTTTACCGGAAGAGGGCGAGGAATTTGAAGTTACCTTGGATGAATGGCAGGCTATGGATCCGGTACGCCAAGGGCAAGTGCAGCAACCTAAAAAAAGCCAAACCGGCCAAGCCGCGGCAATGCCTGAATCGGACAGACCGGCAGCCGGACTTTCCACGGGAAAACCACAAAGAGAAAGCCGCCGAAGCGGCGGCGGCGAACAGGCCGCTGAATCCCCAGCATTTGCTCCCGCCGCCAAGCGCAAAGAACGTGATGAGCGCATTCACGGCAATAAGCCGGAAAGAAAAGACCGCGACGACAAGCAAGCCAACCCAAGAAAAGAACAGGCCCATGGCGCGCCGACTTCTCCCGCGCCCGAAGCAGGCCGAAAAATAACCATTCAACCACCGGCCAACGGCGATAATGAACCGGAAGGGGCATTCTCCCCGTCTGAAAAACCACAGAAAGAAGATGCCCAGTCAGCGGGCCTGTCCCGCTTTTTAGCCGCTACAGGTGAAGAAGAATCATAATATCCGGAGCAATACCTTGAACAGCTTTTATATTACCACACCTATTTATTATGTGAATTCAAACCCTCATATCGGGCACGCCTACACCACTATTGTGGCAGACTGCATGACCCGATATCACCGCTTGATTGGCTGCGACGCTTTTATGCTCACCGGAACCGATGAGCATGGCGACAAAATCTTCAAAGCTGCAACTCAGGCGGGCAAATCGCCTCAGGCCTTTGTGGATGAAGTTTCCCAAAAATTTAAAGATACCTGGGAGGAACTGGGACTGCACTTCAACCGGTTTATCCGCACAACAGACAAAGAGCATGTTGCGGCCGTACAGGCGTTTCTACAGAAAGTGTACGATAACGGCGATATCTATTTCGGGGAATACGGCGGCCATTACTGCTACGGCTGCGAACGTTTCTATACGGAGAAGGAACTGGAAGACGGTCTTTGCCCCCAACACCGGCAAAAGCCGGAATACATTGCTGAAAAGAATTACTTCTTCCGCATGTCCAGGTATCAGGGTTGGCTGAAAGAACACATTCTGAACAACCCCGATTTTATCCGCCCGGAACGCTACCGCAATGAAGTGCTCAGCCTTCTGGACAGCGGCGCTTTGGAAGATTTATGTATTTCGCGCCCCAAAACCCGCCTGACCTGGGGAATTGAACTGCCGTTTGACCGCGACTATGTGTGCTATGTCTGGTTTGATGCTCTGCTCAACTATATTTCCGCTCTGGATTACCCGGACGGACCCAACTTTAAAAAGTTCTGGCCCGGCGAGCACTTGGTGGCCAAAGACATTCTCAAGCCGCATGCGGTTTTCTGGCCCACAATGCTCAAGGCCGGCGGGGTGGAGCCGTACAAGCACCTGAACGTACACGGCTACTGGCTGGTCAGGGAAACCAAAATGAGCAAAAGCCTGGGCAATGTGATTGACCCGGTGCAGCTTACAAAGGTGTGCGGCCTGGATTCGTTCCGCTATTACCTGCTTCGGGAAATGCATTTCGGAGCTGACGCCTCATTCTCGGTGGAGTCGCTAATTGTGCGCCATAACGCCGATCTGGCCAATGATTTGGGCAACTTGTTTTCCAGGGTGTTGTCCATGAACCGGAAATATTTCGGCGGCAAAGTGCCCGCGCCCGGAAAACTTGCCCCGGAAGATCAGGCTATTGTGGATTTGGCCGCCGACGCCCAGGCCAGATATCTGGAGCTGTTTGAAGAGACTAAATTCTCCCATGCCCTGGAAGCGCTGTGGGAACTGGTGCGCGGCCTGAACAAATATGTGGATTCCAGCGCCCCTTGGACTTTGTTCAAGGAAAACAACACCGAACGTCTGAGTACGGTAATGCATACCCTGCTTACCGGCCTGTTTAAGGTGGCGGTACAGCTTTTGCCGGTTATGCCGGAAGCGGCACGACAGATGCTGGAACAGCTTTCCAAGGATACCCGCCCGGAAAACTACAATCTGAAAGAAACGGCAAAAGATTTCAACGGCATGAACCCCGGAGAACAGATTGCAGGAGCAAGCAGCCTGTTCCCGCGCCTGGAAGAGAGCTCTTTTGACAATCTGAACGAGCAAGCCCCAAAAGCAACAGCAATTTCAACCGTTAAGAATGCCGCCAAACAGGCTGAAAAGCCGTCTGAGCAGGCAAGCCCGGACGTTAAGGAAGAAGGGGTTGCAATCATCGGCTTTGATGACTTTGCGCGGGTGGACCTGAAAATCGGTACTGTAACGCTTGCGGAAAAACACCCGGCCGCGGATAAGCTGCTGCGCCTGGAAGTGGATTTAGGTGAGGAAACACCCCGCCAGATCGTGGCGGGAATAGCAGAGTTCTTCACCCCGGCTGAGTTGGTGGGAAAACAGGTGTGTGTTGTGGCTAATTTAGCACCCCGCAAGCTGCGCGGTCTGGAATCGCAAGGCATGCTTCTGGCCGTGCGCAAGCCAGGCGGCCTGGAACTGCTCACCCCCAGCGGACCGGTATCAGCCGGGAGCAAGGTTTCCTAACGCGGATAAACAGAAGTCCGGAAAGCACTGACAATGCGGCTGAGTTAACGTCAATCCCCATAGCTCCGACAAGCATTTCGGCTCTGTTTGACAAACCTGAAGGCGTGGGAAACCGCGCCTTCTAAATATTCAGGTCATACTTTGAGTCTGAGTAGTTTACCTCGGCATCCAACAAACCTGTACCCCTGACACCTATAAAGGGATTCGGCCTATATTCACACCCACCGGTAACTGCCGTAATTATCAAAGCCTAAGACAACACTTGGAAAATTTGTGCTTGAGCCATACTTGCGTAAAGCGCACGTGAAATTAACATTGGTGAGGCGTCATTAAGCGATATCTCAAACCCCAAATACCCAGTGAGAGCACGCCCGGCACAGTTCCAGCAGCAAACGGACAACTCCTGGTTCTTGAAAACAGCCTTAGTTTCTTCCAGCAACCCTGTTAAACGACTCCATGTCCTGGCCGCAATCGCGCATTATTTGTTTCAACTGTTCATGAAAGGCCAAATCATGAAATACAAGTTCGCCGCGTTCAAGGTGTGCCTGCATGATTAATCGCCTGCACTCTTTCAAAGCGCTGTCCACCACTTTGAATTCTTCCGTTTTCGCAAGTCGCACCTGATTGTTGTCGTCTATATCTACTATTCTATATTTACGACATACCCGCGGTGATCTGATACAGTTGTGGATCAAGAATGAGTTAATCCCAAATCGCCCGAAATAACCATCCCGCCCTACTTTATCCAGCGACTTCTCCGATTTCTTATTTAATCCGTGTTCGGCATATTTGGCCTCAGCGCCCTTTTTGTCCAAATCAAACCGGATATAATCCTTATAATAATAGCAATATTGCGGAAAACCGGTAAACAGCATTCTCATGCCGTAATCGCCGTCCTCCGATCCATACCGCCCATATTCCTCATTCCAATAGCCCAGAATATCTGAAACCGCTTTGGGAATGAAGATTCCGGTTCCCGGAAGCGTTGACTCACAAACCCCCAAACTGCCGTCCGGGGTTTGGAGCACGCTCTTTTGTAATGAGTTGTCCGATAATGAATATCCCAGATTGGACAGAGCGGCTCCATGCCGCCAGACCCTGAACAATTCCGGTATCCAATCCGGGCGCACCGGCATCGTATCATTATCGATTTTGCAATAGAAATCCGCCGAGGCGGACATTTCCCAGCCAATGTTGCAGGCACAGGCAATGCCCATATTCCTTTCAAGAAGAAACAGTTTGTCTATAATTCCCGCCTGATGCAGCTCGCGCAACCGCTCTACCAAGCGCTTTTCGCTTCCATTATCAACCACAGTAATGGTAAACGGAATATCTCTTCTGGATTTATGCAAGGCAAGCAGGGCCATTTGCGTTGCTTCATAGCGGTTGAACACCGGCATTGTGAAATTAATGATCATGGAGCTGAAAGATTGGCCGTAAAGGCCAACGGTAAGAGATAAAACGCCTTTCGGGAAAACACAACCGCGAATGTCGACGGTTTGTGCGGAGCCTGGCACATATGCGTCAGGCTCCGCAAAGATAAGCTTATTAATATCTCCAATCAAACAAAGGTTTGATTGGAGCTCAGGCCCAAAGCTGGGCTTAAGCCTGTTTGCGCAGCGTTCGCTGTCAGGACAATCACCCGGTAAGGCCGGCGGGGGGTTAAATTCAGCACAGCCGGCTGGAGCAAACCTGAGCAGATTAACTTTCAGACGCTCGTTTCAGCGCTGACTGCGGAACTAATACTTCTGTCTGCACAAATTTCAACGTGAAATGCTCTAGCTGTCAATATCAAGTTCCGCTTGCGACACAGGCGTACAATGATGTTCAGCAAGCACCTTGATTGCCTTTTCGTTGTCCTCAACCCGCAACACAACATATGCCTTCCCTTTTTGCGAAGCGGTAAAGGCATATATATACTCAACATTAATGCCGCTGTCACCAAGCACGTCAAGCACAACCCCCAATCCGCCAGCCTCATCTTTCAGCGGAACGGCCAGCACCGGGGTGATTTTAAACACATAACCCGCATTTTTCAGTACAGATGAAGTTGCGTAAACGTCATTGACAATCATACGCAATATGCCGAAATTATTCACTTCCGCAATGCACAGCGCGCGGATATTGATATCATTTTCACGCATCAGCCGGGTTAAGGACGACATGCTCCCCGGTGCGTTTTCTATAAATACTGAAATCTGATTAACTATCATGGCAGTCTCCTTTTAGTGCAAGTTGCGATTGTCAATAATCCGCACAGCCTTGCCTTCACTGCGGGCAATGGTTTTAGGAGCAACAAGTTTCACGTTGGCGTAAACGCCCAACATGGATTTAAGCGCGTCAACCAGCTCTTTTTCCCTTGCGGTGACCTGCCCCATGGAGTCGGAGAACATCTCGCTGGTCATTTCCACCTGAATATCCAGGCAGTCGCTGTTCTTCACCCGGCTGACCACAATCTGATAGTTGGCCGGATACCCCTTGTTGATCAGCACAGTTTCAATCTGCGACGGGAACACGTTCACGCCCTTGATAATCAACATATCATCACTGCGGCCCATAGGTTTGGACATTTTCACATGAGTGCGCCCGCACGAGCACGGTTTGCGGGTCAATACGCAAATATCGCGGGTGCGGTAGCGAAGCAGGGGAAAAGCCTCTTTGGTAATGCAGGAGAACACCAACTCACCTTTTTCGCCTTCGGGCAGCACTTCGCCGGTGTCGGGGTCGATAATCTCGGCAATGAAATGGTCTTCATTGATATGCATCCCGGTTTGCTCGCTGCATTCAAAGGATACGCCCGGTCCGGAAATTTCCGTAAGCCCGTAGATATCATAAGCCTTGATGCCCAGCGCCTTTTCTATATCGCGGCGCATCTCTTCGCTCCAGGCTTCAGCGCCGAAAATACCGGCTTTTAACTTGATCTTGTCACGCAAGCCCCGCTCTCTGATACTCTCGCCAAGATAAGCCGCATAGGAAGGAGTGCAGCAAAGGATAGTCGAGCCCAGATCGCACATAAATTGGATCTGCCGGTCAGTGTTCCCCGACGACATGGGAAGCGTGAGCGAGCCGACTTTATGAGAACCGCCATTCAACCCCGGCCCGCCGGTGAACAGGCCGTAGCCGTAGCTTACATGCACCACGTCATCTTTGGTGCCGCCCGCGGCCACAATAGCCCGGGCGCAACATTCGTCCCAAAGGTCAATATCGTGCTGGGTGTAAAAGGCAATAACCCGCCTGCCGGTGGTTCCGCTGGTTGACTGAATGCGGACGCACTCGGAAAGCGGCAAGGCCATAAGCCCATAGGGGTATGCCTCGCGCAAGTCGTCTTTAGTCAGGAAAGGCAATTTATGCAAGTCGTCAACGGACCGGATATCATCGGGAGTTATGCCCTTCTCCTGCATTTTCTCCCGGTAATAAGCCACATTGTTGTACACATGCTTTACGGTTTTGCATAAGCGTTCGTTTTGCCATGCTCTGATCTGTTCTTGCGAAGCGCACTCGATTTCCGGTTGGAAATAATTCTCCATTGCTGCCAACTCCTCCTAAGGCTAATCGCATATGATTATTTACTGCAAAGACAATTTAAATCACCCATTAACGCCCCCCTGTCAACCTTTATTTGCCGTAATTTCATAGCCCCGCCACATGCTGAAGATGTAGCGGGGCCGGATTTGAACAAAAGAGCTGTCGGCAACTCAGGAAAAGCTGCTCAGCCCTGTTTTCATATTCGACTTTCCTTCACTCAGACAAGGGCCGCGGCCACTCTGTCCAATTCCTGCCGGATAGCGATGTGTTGCGGGCAGACCTGTTCGCATAAACCGCATTTGATGCACTCGCCGGCCTTCTTTTTCCCATGTCCGCCCACCAGCCAGTTTTCCTGATGAAGCGCCGCCTTCTTATCATTATAAAGGGTCAGATAATTCATGGCTGTAAGCGAGCCGGAAATGCCGATGTTGCTGGGGCAGACTTCAGCACAATAGTTGCAGGTGGTGCAGGGGATCAGTGGAATGCGGGCCAGCTCTTCCTGAGCAGCCTTTAATGTTTCCCGCTCCCCCGGGGTCATGCCTGTAAAATCCCTGAGGCTGGCAAGATTATCCTGCACCTGTTCCAGGCTGCTCATGCCGGAGAGCACGGTAATGACCCCTTCCAAGCCGGCGGCAAACCGGATAGCCCAGGCGGCCGCACTGCGCTCCGGCTCTGCCTTTTTCAGGATTTCCAGGACGCTGGGCGGCGGAGTGGCCAGCATGCCGCCTTTAACCGGCTCCATGATGATGACCGGCTTACCGTATTTTCTGGCCAGTTCATAACAGCGGCGGGATTGCACAGCCGGATATTCCCAGTCGGCATAGTTGATCTGCAACTGCACAAATTCCATTTCCGGGTGAGCGGCCAGAATTTCTTCCAGTTCTTCCGGGGTGGAATGGAACGAAAAGCCGACATGGCGGATCAGGCCCTCCGCTTTTTTTCCTGCACAAAACTCCACATGTCATAGTCGTCAAAAAAACGGGTGCGTCCTTCCCCCAGGTTGTGCAGCAGGTAGAAGTCAAAGTAACCCGCGCCGGTTTGCCGCAGCGACGTCTCAAACTGGCCGATTGCCTGCTCTCTGGTCTCGCAGTTGATCCAGGCCGCATTCTTGGTGGCAAGCTGGAACTTTTCTCTGGGATAACGTTCCACCAAAGCCTGCCGCACGGCGTCTTCGCTCCCCGGGTAGGCCCAGGCCGTATCAAAATAAGTGAACCCCGCGGCCATGAAGGTGTCCACCATCTGTTTCGTCTGCTCGATATCAATTATGTTGTCCTTTTGCGGCAGGCGCATCAGCCCGAAACCTAATTTCTTAATGTTTTCACCTAAATACGGCATAATTTCTCCTCTCTTGTTCAACACACAGGACTGAGTGGCTGCTTTATCGCGGCATCAGCTTTAGTCCATTGCCCAAACAACCAGGAATTAGTTTCAGCACCGGGCAAAGGCCCGGTGTGATCAGGCGCGCTCTCCCTTTTACAGGTTCAATCCCTCTACCCAGTTTTTAAGCTCGGCCGCCCGCGCATTGTCGGGAAAACGCCGGGCCGGGCGCCACCGGGTGTTGCCGGAGCAGGAAACGTGGAGCCACTTATCTGTTTCCCCAACCCCGCTTGATCCGGAAGTGGCAAACGGGATTACGGTTTTCCCGGAGAAATCGTAACTTTCCAGAAACGTATTGATAATGGTCGGGGCGATGTACCACCAAATGGGAAAGCCGATGTAAACTGTATCGTACTGCTCCATATCTACCACTCTGCCCGCAATAGCCGGACGGCTTGCTTTGTCGCTCATTTCCACAGAGCTGCGCGAACGCGGGTTGTTCCAGTTCAAGTCGGCCTCGGTGTACGGCACAGCAGGCTCAATTCTGTACAGATCGCCGTTCACCACCGCGGCCAGCGTGTTTGCCAGTTTTTCAGTCACTCCACTGCAAGAAAAATACGCAACCAGTGTTTTACTCATGATTTACCTCCAATTTTACAGCAGCGGCCGGGAGTGGCGGATTGCCCACCCCCAAACCTTGTTCAAATGCTTCCACAGTCCGCACAGAAATGGGGTGTTCCAGAGCCGTGCGCGCAAATCAGGCGGTCCGATTACAATCCATGAAGCACAGACTGCCGTGCTCGATGCAGCTTTTTATAAGCTTCACCTGAGAATGCTTTCTCTCCAACAGGCAAGGCTATATATTACCCGCGGACTTAAGGTTCCTGATATTCTTTTTCGGCGGTTCGCCGAACAGCCGTTTATATTCCCTGATGAACTGCGTCGCGCTTTCATAGCCCACAGTCATGGCGGCCTGGGTAACGTCATACCCCTTCGCCAGCATCAGGTTTTGCGCTTCAGCAAGGCGCAAACGTTTCTGGTATTGCAAGGGGCTTAGCGCGGTAAGCTCCTTAAAGTATTTATGAAATGTGGACTGAGCCATATTCGCCCGGCGGGCCAGCTCTTCCACCACCAACGGTTTTCTGTAGTTTTCCCGCAACCAGGCAATGGCGCGCGCAATCTGGTGCCCCTGTGAACCAAAGGTATTGAGGCTGCGGAGAATGCCGCCGAAAGGCCCGGCAAGCAAACGATAATGAATTTCCCGGATCAGCAGCTCTTCCATAACCGGAATATGCTCCGGCTTTTCCAGCAGCAGGGCCAGCCGGACAAACGCATCCAGCAAATCCGGCTCAACTTTCTGCGCCATTGCGCCTCGGAAGCAACCAGGCGTTTTCTCCGGGGGCGGAACCCTGGACGCCAGATTGGCAATCAGCCCGGCATCCAGATGCAAAGACAAGGCAAGATACGGCTTTTCCGGGGCGGCCTCCATGATACAGCTTGCAACCGGCATGTCCACGCCGCACACAAAACAGACATTTTCCCCGTAATAGTATTCCTGCGAACCGATGCGCACCAACTTTGTGCCCTGTGCAACCACAATGACCACCGGTTCCATAAAATGCGGTTTGGGATCCGCATTGTTAATCTGGCGGTGAAAAGTCATGCCGCTGACGGGCGTTTTATAACTTCCGCCGTCTGCTGGAGTGCTGCGGAGAATCATATCTTTAAGAATAGACCAACCAGTGCCCACAGACACGCGCCTGTTTTCCATATTAAACCTTTCCTGCTGATTTCCGCTTACATCAGATATAGATAATCAAGATTACGCTCGGAATAAAATCGTTTCATCCTTTATTGAGCAAGGCACATCATTGCTGCATACTGTTATTATCTAGATTTTTTAAGGTTACAAATCAACAGATATTCCTCTCCGATAGAGGAATAGGCAGAAAAAACAGAGAAATGCACTATCTGAACCGCCCTCCGTCGACTACATTCTGAACCATCCCCGCGTTCCTTTAAACGCCAACTCCGAAACAGAAATGAAACAATAAAACAAAAGGAGCCACCTGTGAGAAGAATTAAAGGTCGGTTTTATAAAACAGCCGCTGCAATCCTATTTCTTTGCGCTCTCTTACCCTTGACGGCTGCAGCCGCAGAGGCTGAAGAAAAACCAATTACCCTGAAAACCATGGGGAGTCTTTTCTTCGGCGGTACACTGCTTAAACTGGAAAACGGCGAAACTTTCCACGGAGATCACGGCTATGCCCAGTTCTATATTCCGCAAAATGCGCGCCGGTATCCGCTGATCATGTGGCACGGTATGGGACAGTCCGGGCGCAGTTGGGAATCCACGCCGGACGGCCGCGAAGGCTTTCAGGCCATTTTTACACGGCGTGACTGGCCTGTGTACATCATCGACCAGCCGAGAAGAGGCCGGGCTGGCTACACCAGGGCATTGCCGGACGATCCCGGTAAAGTAACCACCACAGCAAGGGAAAGCGGCGTCTGGAACGCTTTCCGCAATGGCGAATGGGTGCCGCCCAATGCGCCGCGAATGTACCCGAACGTGCAGTTTCCCCGCAACGCCGCTGCCATCGAGCAGTTTTTCCGCCAGCAATCACCAAATACCGGTGAAGAGCCCATGACCAACGAGTACCGGGCTTTGCTTGGCCGTACTATGGCCGAATTACTGAAGCTTACCGGGCCGTCAATTTTAATCACCCATTCCAACAGTGGCCAATACGGCTGGTTCACTGCCATGGCGGCCCCGGAACTGGTAAAAGCCATAGTAGCTTATGAGCCCGGCGCGTTCACCTTCCCGGAGGGAGAACGCCCGGCAGACATTCCCGGCAAGGCTGAGAACGTGGATTATCATATGGCCCCGCGCATGGTTCCTCTGGCGGAGTTTGAAAAACTGACCCGGATGCCGATTATCGTCATTTACGGGGATAACATATCCAAAGAACCCAGCGACATTTTCAATGTGGATGTCTGGCGCATTGCCAGCACCCGCGCCAGGCAGTTTGTAGATGCAGTCAACCGACACGGCGGCGATGCCACTCTGGTGCTGCTTCCGGAGCTGGGTATTCACGGCAACACACATGCGCCTTTCGCCGATTTAAACAATCTGGAAATCGCCGCTCACCTGGAAAACTGGCTGCACAGCAAAAAGCTTGACGGGCGCGACCGGCCGCATACCGGTCCTGCTCCTAAAAAGCTGGAAGGAATCACAATTCCCTTGCAGGAACAATAACCGCCTTCCACTTGGAATTCCCACTTTAAAGCAGTTAAAATCCACTTTATGGAATCCCGCGGGTGATGTAAATCCGGTTTGCATCACCCGCCCGGATCAGGACAGATAACTTCAGGCGCAAAATGTCCCGCTGTGGCCCTGAAAGGCGCGTTTGTCCCGAAAACGCCATGAAACGCCACGGCGAAACCATGAAACGCAACTGAAACACCGTTGAAACGTCGCTGCAACACCGGAAAAACACCACTGAAACGCCGGAAACAGCCCAGAACAGAACAGAGCAGAGCAGAGCAGAGCAGATAAGATAAGATCCTACACCATAATCTATTCTGAGGATCTTAATAGCCGGACAGCTCACACCCGTCCGGCGGTCTGGGCCAGATAAGCCTGCAAGGTATTTGAAAGCAGCATGGCAATGGTCATGGGGCCAACTCCACCCGGCACAGGGGTCATGGCTGAAACCAGGCCGGAAAGCGCGTTGAAGTCGGCGTCGCCGCGCAACCCCTGGGCAGTGCGGCTGATGCCCACATCCACAATCACCGCTCCCGGCTTGACCATATCCGGCCCCACAAATTCAGGCCGTCCGATGGCTAAGAAAAGAAAGTCGGCCTGACGGGTAAATTCGCTTAAATCCGGAGTCTTACTGTGGCAAACCGTTACTGTGGCGTTACCGAAATCACCGGGGCGGGCCAGCAGCATAGCCAGGGGCTTGCCCACAATATTGCTGCGCCCCACCACCACGGCATGTTTGCCGGCGGTTTTCAGATCGTATTCCTTCAAAAGCTCAATCACCCCGGCGGGGGTGCACGGTTTAAGGCCGGGCAGACCAAGCGCCAGCCGCCCCATGTTCACCGGGTGGAACCCGTCCACATCCTTTTCAGGGGAAATCAACGCCAGCAGATAATCACTGTCCAGCCCGCGCGGCAAGGGCAGTTGCAACAATATGCCGTCCACATCCGCACGCCCGTTCAGCTCAACAATCAGCTCCGCGAGCTCCGCCTGGGGAGTATCAGCGCCAAGTTTATAGGCATAGGAAACAAAACCGGCTTCTTTGCAGGCGCGCTCTTTGTTCGCCACATACACTTGCGATGCCGGGTCATCGCCTACCAGAATTACCGCCAAACCGGGCGCCCGTTTGCCGCCCTGAAGCAGCCGACTTACCTGCCCGGCCAGCTCGGCCCGGATTTTCTGCGCTGTGGTCTTGCCGTCTAAAACTATCATTGCTCTTAAGCCTCCGTGAGAGATAAAGGACGGCCTTATATCATCATTCAGCCGGAAGGTCACCCCTGTTAAGGGGCTGAACCGGCTCAATCAAGATAAATCATATGCAATTTAAGCGCACTGCCTTCAAGCTGCGCCAAAAGCACGGCCTTGCCCGCGGGTATGGACAGGAGCCGGAAGCATGGGGCGACGCCCCCGCGGCTGCCGGCGGGATCGGATACCCGAACATTTTAAGCAGAGGGGGGAGTACTCCCCCCTTTACGACCTGCACCGCTATTCTTCTTCGTCGCAACCAAGCCCGTACAGCTCAAAATGCTCTGCAATCATCGGGCCGTAGTATATGGCCACGTCTTCCAGCTCTTCCTCAATGCGCAAAAGCTGATTGTATTTGGCCAGACGGTCGCTGCGGCAAAGCGAACCGGTTTTGATCTGACCGGCGTTCAGCCCTACAGCCAGATCGGAAATGAAGCTGTCTTCAGTTTCGCCGGAACGGTGGGAAATTACCGTGGTGTAGGCCGCCTGCTTGGCCATTTCAATGGCGTCCAGGGTCTCTGTAAGGGTGCCGATCTGGTTCAGCTTGATCAAGATGGAGTTGGCCACGCCCTCCTCAATGCCCTCGGCCAGAATATCAGGGTTGGTCACGAACAGGTCATCGCCCACCAACTGCACACTGTCGCCCAGTTTATAAGTAAGCTCGCGCCAACCGTCCCAATCACTTTCCGCCAGACCGTCTTCCATGGAAATTATCGGGTAGCGGGTGGCGAATTCACCCAGATAGTCAACCATATCGGAAGAGGTCAGGGTTTTGCCCTCTCCGGCCAGAATGTACTTGCCGTCGCGGTAAAATTCGCTGGCGGCCGCGTCAATGGCCAGAGCGATTTCCGAGCCCGGAATATACCCGGCTTCCTCAATTGCCTTCATAATGTAGCTGAAAGCCTGGTCGTGGTCTTTCAGGTTGGGGGCAAAACCGCCCTCATCGCCCACGCTGGTCACATGGCCGTCCGCGGCAAGGATCCTTTTCAGGGTATGGAACACTTCCGCGCCCATGCGCAAGGCGTCGCGAAAGCTGCTTGCGCCCAGCGGCATGATCATGAATTCCTGAATATCCAGATTGTTGGGGGCGTGCATCCCGCCGTTGATGATGTTCATCATCGGCGCGGGGATAAGCTTGGCATTCACCCCGCCCAAGTATTGGTAAAGCGGCAGGCCCAGCGCTTCCGCCCCGGCGCGGGCGCAAGCCAGGGAAGCGCCCAGCATGGCGTTGGCCCCCAGATTGGATTTGTTGTCTGTGCCGTCCAAATCAATCAGCATGGTGTCGATCTGCACCTGACGGAGGGCATCCATGCCCACAAGCGCTTCCGCAATGGCGCCGCGCACGTTTTCCACAGCCTTTTCCACGCCTTTGCCGCCATAACGTGATTTATCGCCGTCGCGCAACTCCAACGCCTCGCGACTGCCGGTGGAAGCGCCGGAAGGCACCGCGGCCCGTCCAACATGGCCGGACTCCAGCCCTACTTCAACCTCTACGGTGGGATTTCCCCGCGAATCCAGAATCTCTCTCGCCCAAACAGATACTATGGTGCTCATGACTGCTCCTTAAATTGGTTTAATGGCATAACCTTCCCGCGCCCGGGCCTGCAGGCGGCGGGCTTTTGTCAATATCGTCCCTTGCCGCTTAAAAGCGGTAAACTCAAACGCAAACCGTCCAGCAGCAAATCCGGGCGCACATGGTCAAAACAATCGGCCACCCGGGCCACAGTGGTGGAAAAACCGCCGGTGGCCACCACTTCCAACGGTTGCGGCAACAGCTTGCCCAGCCGGGCCACCAACCCCTCACTCATGGCGGCAAACCCGAAAATGAACCCATGGTTCAGGCTGGTTGCCGTGTTCACCCCAATCAGCGGCTCGCTTTCATCCAACTCCAGACTGATTTGCGGCAGTTTGGCGGTGCGCGCCGCCAGATTCCGGGCTGAACTCAAAAGTCCCGGGCAGATCAGGCCGCCCAGATAGGCGTTGCCGCTGATGCAATCGAACGTGGTTGCGGTTCCAAGGTCAACGGAAATCAGACTGACCGGCTCCGGATAGAGCAGGCGCGCCGCATAAGAGGCAACCAGCCGGTCCGCCCCCACCTCCCGGGGGTTCTGATACCGATTTTCCAACGGCAGATCCACATCTTCAGCCAGAAAACAAACCGGTTGCCCCAAAAACCGCCGGCAAGCCTGACGGGCCAGCGGATTGATTGCGGGCACCACCGATGAGGCCACGCAACCGCCAAGCTCCTGCAGCCCCACCCGGCTGTGCCGCAACACATCCAGCAGACGCAAACCCAGCAAATCAGCGGTAATGCCTGTGTCTGTGGGCAGGGCGTAAGCGCAAAGCAGCCTGGCTTCCGTGCAGATGCCGATTTTGATGTTGGTGTTGCCGATTTCCAGCAACACATGCTTCTTTTCAGCCAACAGTAACTCCTTGACTTGATGAGTTTAGCCTGCTTGCCGGTTCAGGGCAAGTAAAACACCGGCAAATTTCAAGGATTGCGCCCGCATTAACCGGGCCGCCCTTGCCCGCGGGCTGCTTCAGCCGTAAAAAAAAACCCGCTTGTGCAGCGGGTTTCGGGTTAAGCAATCAGTTGCGTTTGACCGGAACTTTCCGGTAAGCCGGCCTGAACAAATGCCGGTGCCCCAGCCAGATTGTGGCGGCCAAAGCCCACATCATCACAAAAACGGTCATAAACCCTCCGTGTCTGAAATCATCTATGCAGTAAACTTAAGCATCGGCCGGATAATTGTAAAGTCTTACCGAAAAATCCGGCTTTTCCTCTTGCTTTATTTGCGCAAATGTGGTAGGGTTAAAGAAAATAGGGCGTTTAATTATACAAAACCACCCCCTGTCCCTGCGGTCCGGCTTGCTTCACCCCGGCCCGGACTGCCGCCTCCCACACCAGAGGTTGTATTATTTCATCTCCTCTTTTTCCGCTTATCTGCCGGTACAACTGTGCCGCAAGCGGCCTTAATATATATCATCAACCCAATATCTGAAAACAAGGAGCGCAAGCACGAATGAAATCCAACATTACTCTGCTGCAGGAACAGGCCCAACGTCTGCGCGGCCTGCGCGACGCATTGGACATCAGCATTGAGCAGATGTCTGAAACTCTGAGAGTGGAAGCGGATTTGATTTCACGCTATGAAAGCGGCGAGCACGAAATTCCGGTAAGCTTTTTAAGCGATGTGGCCCACACCTACCAGGTTGACCTCACCGATCTGATTTCCGGGCGGCCGTCGCATCTGCAGATGTACTCCCTTACCCGCAAGGGTGAGGGGCTTTCCGTGCAAAGGCGCAAAGATTACGACTACTGGAACCTGGCCGCCCGTTTTGAACAGCGCCTGATGGAGCCGTTTCTGGTGCGGGTTCCGCCCAAAGAGGAAAAAGACCTTTCCTTCAATCACCATAAGGGACAGGAATTCATTTATATGCTGGAGGGACGCCTGGAGATCTGGCTTGGCGACAAAGCTCAGATTCTTGAACCGGGCGACAGCATTGTGCTGGATTCGCAAATTCCCCACGCCCTGCGCGGGCTTGACGGCAAGGACGCCCTGTTCCTGGACGTAATTATTTAACTTCCCTTCAGCGTGCAGGCGGGCGGCAAGGAACAATCCCCCGACAAGTTCCGTTTTCCCGCGCCACGCATGGTCAAAGGATATCCGGATGAATACCAAACGCGAATTCCAATCGTATGACGATTTCAAGGCCAACTTCCAACTGGAAGTGCCTGACAACTTTAACTTTGTGTACGACTTTCTCGATGTGGCGGCCCATGAACGCGGCAACGAGCCGGCCCTGATTCATGTGGACAACCACGGGGTGCGCCGCGATTATACCTTCAACTGGTTTAAAGAGCAGTCGTCGCGCCTGGCCCACGCCCTGAAAGCCAGAGGGGTGAAGAAAGGCCATAAGGTGATGATCATTTTGTACCGGCGCATTGAGTTCTGGGTGGTATCCCTGGCCCTGCAACGCCTTGGCGCAATAGTGGTATCCGCCCCGTCCCAACTCACGCCCAAAGACATCGCTTTCCGTGTGGATTTCGGTAAAATCGACGCACTCATCGTGGAAGACAGCATCACTCCGCGGGTGGAAGAAGCCGGCAGACAGTGCAAACTGCCGGAACTGTTGATTGAAGTGCCTGATGAGCACTTTTCCGGCACCAAGGGCTGGCTGAACTACTTTGAAATTTTACAGGGGCAGCCGTCCAGCTTCCCCCGCCCGGATAACCCCGCCGAGAACTCCGGCGGGCGCGATCCCATGCTGGTGTTCTTTTCATCGGGCACTTCCGGTATGCCCAAAATGGTGTGTCACGACGCCCGCTATCCGTTGGGTCACTATCTCACCGCCGCCTATTGGCACGATCTGAACCCGGGCGATATCCACTTCACCCTGGCTGATACCGGCTGGGGCAAGGCGGTTTGGGGCAAATTTTACGGGCAGTGGATGGCCGGTGCGGTTGTCTTTGTTTGGGATTTCCGCGGCAAATTCGAGCCGGCCAAGTTGCTCCAGGTGCTTTCCGAGCATAAAGTCACCTCGTTTTGCGCCCCGCCCACGGTTTACCGCTTCCTGATCCGCGAAGACCTGGGCAGATACGATTTAAGCTCACTCCGCCACTGTACCACTGCCGGTGAACTGCTGAATGAAAGCGTGTTCCTGGAATGGAAAAAAATGACCGGCAAACCGATTTATGAAGCTTTCGGTCAGACTGAAACTGTATGCGTCTTGCTCACCGTCAAATGTATGCAGCCCAAACCCGGCTCGGTGGGGCGCCCTGCTCCCGGTTGGGACGTGGTGCTGGTGGACGAGCACGGCAACGAATGCCCCCCTGGTGAGGAAGGGGAAATTTGCGTGCGGCTTGACCCGACCCGGCCGGAAAATCACCCGGTCGGTCTGCTGCGGGAATATCTGTATGACCCGGAAAGAACCGCCGAAGCCCTCACCCCCAGCCTGTACCACACAGGGGATAAAGCCTGGATGGATGAAGACGGTTATTACTGGTTCCTGGGCCGGGTGGACGACTTAATTAAAAGTTCCGGATACCGCATCGGCCCGTTTGAGGTGGAAAGCGCCCTGGTATCGCATGCGGCCGTGGTGGAAGCCGCTGTTACCGGCGTGCCCGACCCGGTGCGCGGGCAGGCGGTAAAGGCATCGGTGGTGCTGGCAGAGGGGTTTACGCCCAGTGATGAGCTGACCAAGGCGCTTCAGGATCACGTAAAGAAAGTGACCGCTCCCTACAAGTATCCGCGCATCATTGAATATGTGAAAGAGTTGCCTAAAACCATTTCCGGCAAAATCCGTCGAGTGGAAATCCGGGAAAAGGACGCTCAGGGGGCGGCGGCCAAAGCGGATTAGCTTTGTAACTGAGGACTTTCAAGGTTGAAGCCGCTTCCGGCCCTGCCCGCCGCAAAGCCGGTAAGTCCCGGGCAGAGCGCTTTCGGCAACCTGGGGCCTGACCCGGCAAGAAAGCGCAAAAATCCGCTTGACAATAACCTGGTTATTGGGTATGAAATTCAACAAGAGGATTAAACAATGATTGCAACCGCAAACAACATCTTTACCATTTCCGGATCCCATTTCGTTTGGTGGCGTGGTTGTTTGCGGCCACTAATCTGATATTATCCTTATTAATCTGCAGACTCAAGGGCCGTTAATTTCCGTTAACGGCCCTTTTTTATTGAACAAAGGTAACGGTAATGAATCAACAATTTGTATCTTCAATCTTCAACTGGCGCTGGCAACCCTGCATCATCACTTGAGAGGGGTCTGCTTTGTCGCTGATTGAACCGCGCTTTTGCCGCATTGAACCTGAAAAGCCGCTCTTCTCCAAAGAGCGGCTTTTTTATTGAGAGGTTTCAATCCACTTCCCGCCCCATCCGCCAAACTGACTGAACCCGCCGACGGATAGGGGCCGTGCGGATTGCCTCTCCCTCAAGGGAGAGGTTACGGCAAAACGATCTCATCGGCTCAAAGATTTGTCAATCACTCTTTTCCCCCGGAAGGGGGCGGTTTCAAACCACAAAGGAACTTTTGATGAACATAGAACTTACCCAAGCAGTCAGAAAGTTAGACGGCGATCTGGATACTCCGATCAGTATGTACCTGAAAACCGTGGGCCAAGGCAACGGCTTACTGCTGGAAAGCGCTGAAGTGGACGGGCGCTGGGGCCGCTACAGCATTATCGCCGCCAATTTCCTCTTGGAACTCGGCTGCCGGGACGGTCGGCTCAGCATAAAAAGCCAAGACCAACGCCTGGCGCCGCTTGCCGAATTTGAGGGCATGCCGTTTGATTTGGGCCTGAAAGCGGTAATGCGGGAACTCAGCCTGACCACCGCTGAAACACCGTACCAACTGCCGCCCATTACCAGGGGATTATACGGCTATCTGGGTTATGGTCTGGCCGGGATTTTCCAACCCAAGCTCAAAGCCTGCATTCCGCCCGGGCAGGCCGAAGCCTGCCTGGTGCTGCCCGGAGATTTGGTTCTGTTCGATCATCTCTATAATCAGGTCTTCCACATTTCGTTGTTGAACGGCTGCCAATCCCCCGCTAACCAAAGCTTTGCCGCGCCGCTTTCACCCAAAATCGGGCCGGTAAAAATCAGCCCCGGCAAAGCGGAATATATCGGCATGGTCTCTAAAATCAAAGAACTGATTTGTCAGGGGGAGGCCATTCAAGTGGTTGTTTCCACCCGTTTTTCCGCGCCCATAGAGGGTTGCCCGTTCAATATTTACCGTAATTTGCGCGCAATCAACCCCTCTCCCTATATGTTTTTCATGCAGTTTGACGAGCTGTGCCTGTTCGGCTCGTCGCCGGAAGCGTTGGTGCGCTGCTCTGAAAACGTGCTGGGGCTTTCGCCCATTGCCGGCACCAGGCCGCGGGGCAACACCAAGGGCGAAGACAATCTGTTTGAGGGAGAATTGATGGAAGATCCCAAAGAAAAGGCGGAGCATGTCATGCTGGTTGACCTGGGGCGCAACGACCTGGGCCGAGTGGCCGCGCCCGGCAGTGTTAAGGTTGAACGGTTTATGGAAGTGGAAAAGTTCTCACATGTAATGCATCTGACCTCATATCTGAGCGCCACCCTGAAACCCGGTCTGGACGGCGTGGATATTGTTGCCGCAACCTTCCCGGCCGGGACCGTGAGCGGAGCGCCCAAAGTAAGAGCTATGGAAATTGTGGCGGAAAATGAGGGAGCATTTCCCGGTCTGCACAACGGCAGAGGCCCCTATGCCGGAGCAATCGGCTGGCTTGGTCTGGATAAGGACAAGGTCAACCTGGATCTCGGCCTGACCATTCGCAGCATGTGGGTACGCGACGGCAAGCTGAACTGGCAGGCTGGGGCGGGGATTGTTTACGATTCCGACCCGGAACTGGAATGGAAGGAATGTGGGAACAAGGCGAAAGCCGTGTTAGCCGCAATAGAGCACAACCCGGAAGAGCAAGAAGGAGCAAGCCATGTTTCTGCTCATAGATAATTACGACTCATTTACCTATAACCTGGTGCACGCCTTTGAAAACCAGGGCATCAGTCCGGACGTGGTGCGTAATGATGAACACCGTCTGCTTGAGCTGGCCGAAAACCCGGAATTGAAGGCGGTTTGCATTTCGCCCGGCCCCAGCAACCCTGACAATGCGGGCTTATGTCTGCAATTTCTTTCACGTCTGCCCAAACAGATACCCGTGTTCGGCGTTTGCCTGGGGCACCAGATTCTCGGACGTTTCGCCGGAGCCCGGATCAAGGTAAATTACCGGATCATGCACGGCAAGCAGTCGGAAGTGCAGCATAATCATCTGGGCCTGTTTAAAGGCCTCAGCGCGCCAATGACCGTGGCTCGCTATCATTCCCTGGTAGTTGACGAGGCAAGCTGTCCGGACTGCCTGGAAATCACCGCCCGTACCCCGGAGGGGGAAGTCATGGCACTGACCTTCAAAGACCGGCCGTGGAGCGGCGTGCAGTTCCACCCGGAATCCATTCTCACCCCGGAAGGAAACCAGCTGATTGCCAACTTCCTGGAAGAAAACGGTCTGAAAGCCGGACAAGCCGCATGCCGGAGCAACAGCTTAAAAGCCTTGCCGATACAGATACCAAAAGTACTTGAAGCTTTGGCTGGCGGAGAAGATCTGGATAAAGAAACAGCGCGCCACATTTTCAACCGCCTGATGAACGGCGAACTGACCCCGGCCCAGTCCGGCGCATTGCTGCTGGGGCTGCGGGCCAAAGGGGAAACCAGCGTGGAGTTGCAAATGGCCGCTGAAGCGGTGCTGGACAAGGCCGTACAATTGCCCGGTCTGGAGCAGATTACCGAACCGGTACTTGACGTTGTCGGCACCGGCGGCGACAGTAAATTCTCCTTCAACTGCTCCACGGCCACAGCGCTCACCCTGGCCGGCCTGGGCTACAAGGTGCTTAAGCACGGCAACCGTTCAGTATCTTCGCGCTGCGGCAGTGCCGATGTGCTGGAGAAGCTCGGCCTTCCTCTGGATCTGCCGCCGGCCGCCGTGGCCCCAACCCTGCAAAAGGACAATTTCGCTTTTCTGTTTGCGGTGAACATGCACCCGGCCTTCAAGCACATCATGCCGGTGCGCCGGGAGCTGGGCGTGCGCACTCTGTTCAACATGCTCGGCCCCCTGACCAACCCGGGCCGCCCCAGCCGTCGCCTGATCGGGGTGGCCGGCCCGCACATGCTGTTGCTGCTTGCCCACGCCCTGGCTGCCATGTCCGTCCAACGCGGAGCAGTGGTGCACGGCAGCGGCGGATATGACGAGCTCACTCCCCTTGGCCCGGCAGAAGTGGTGTTCATCGACCAGGGTAAAATCAGACAAACCACCATTCGGCCGGAAGACTACGGGTTTTCCCCTTGCACAGAGCGGGATCTGGCTATCTCCGGAGCGGACGAGGGTTGCGCGGTGTTGCGGGAACTGCTGTCCGGGCGCGGCTCCAAACCCATGCGGGAGATGCTGGCCCTGAATGTGGGTTTGGGCATTTACCTTATGGAATCCAACCTGGAACTGGCGGAATGTATGCACGCCGCGCGGGCGGCGGTTAACTCCGCCGCGGGCAGGAGGTTTATCCATGCTTGACAGGTTCCGGAAAGCGAAAGCACAGGAAATTGCACGGCTGCAGCAGCTTAAACAGGCTGGAGCAATGCCCGCGCCTTGGCCGGGGGTGAGACCCGGCTTTGCCGCCGCATTAATGGGGCCGGATTGCGCCATCATCGCTGAATATAAAAGGGCCTCGCCCAGCAAGGGAGCAATCAACCTGGAAATAAGCCCGGCGCAATGCGCGCGGGAATATGCCGCGGCCGGGGCAGATGCCCTGTCCGTCCTCACAGAAGCAGTCTATTTCAAGGGAAGCCTGGATTATCTGTTCGCCATGCGGTCCGCGCAATCCGGACCGGAAGCTCGTCTCCCCCTGTTGCGCAAGGATTTCATTTTTCAGCCGCTCCAGGTGGAAATGACCGCGGCCACACCGGCCTCCGCCCTACTGCTGATTGCCAGAATGCTGGACAGAGAACAACTGGAAGCTCTGATCCGGCTTGCCGCCTCATTCGGCCTGGAATGCGTGGTGGAAATCTTCGATGAAGCCGATTTTGAGCTGGCCGCTTCCGCCGGGGCCGGCCTCATTCAGGTCAATAACCGTGATCTGGCCTCCCTGCAAACCGACTTGAACCGTTCGTTTAAGTTGGCGCATCTGAAGCAGAGCGGACAGGTCTGGATCAGCGCCAGCGGCATCACCCGCCCCACCGATTTGCAGGCCCTGCATGCCGCGGGCTATGACGCGGTGTTGGTGGGAAGCAGTCTGATGGCGGGGAAAAGCCCGGGCCAGGCCCTGCACCAACTGCGAGGCTGCAATGCCTGAGTTCCCGTATAAAAGCCCGCTGCTGAAAGTCTGCGGTCTGACCAGGCGCCAAGATGTTGTTGCCTGTGTCGATCTGGGCATCGATTTAGTCGGCTTCATTTTTGTGCCGGACAGTCCCCGGGCAGTAACCCCCGGGCTGGTCGCTTCCTTTCCCACAGGCAAAGCTTTGCGGGTAGGCGTTTTTGCCGGCTTAAGCCCGGACGAAGTACTTGAGATTTCCGCTCAGGCGCGTCTGGATTTAATTCAACTGCACGGCGGGGAGAACGTGGACTACTGCCGGGCTTTGGACGGAAAACGGCTTATTAATGTGCTGTGGCCTGAAAACATGTCGGAACAGGCCCTTCAGCAAGCAATTGAGGCCTTTTCGCCCTGTTGTGCCGCCTTTCTGTTCGATGCCGGCAAAAGCGGCGGGGGCAGCGGGCGCCCCTTGCAGTGGAAGCGCCTGACCAGACTGCACCTTGCCAAGCCCTGGTTCCTGGCGGGCGGCCTGAACCCGGATAACTTCAACCAGGCTCTGCAGGACTGCCGCCCCACCGGTCTGGACTTCAATTCCGGGGTGGAAATTGCGCCGGGCGTAAAGGACATTGAATTAGTTAAACAAATCATGAGACTTAAGGAGTCAGCAAATGCGTAAAGGATATTTCGGCAATTTCGGCGGTCAGTTCGTACCGGAACTGTTGATGCCGCCTTTAATCGAATTGGAAGCGGCCTATGCGGAGATCGGGCAATCGCCCCAATTCCGGCAGGAACTTGCAGACCTGCTGCATAATTATGCAGGCCGGGAAACCCCGCTCACCTTCTGCCCCAATCTCTCCGCAAAACTGGGATTTGACTTGTGGCTGAAACGCGAAGACCTGCTGCATACCGGTGCCCACAAAATGAATAATACTCTGGGACAGGCTTTGCTGGCCAGGAAAATGGGCAAGTCGGCTCTGGTGGCGGAAACCGGGGCCGGACAACATGGTGTGGCCACTGCCGCCGCGGCTGCCCGGCTTGGACTTGAATGCACCATTTTCATGGGCGCAACCGATGTGCAGCGCCAGGCCCCCAACGTGGCCCGCATGCAGGTGCTGGGGGCAAAGGTAGAGGCAGTGGAAAGCGGAACCAGAACCCTGAAAGATGCCATTAACGCTGCCTTGCGCCATTGGATTTCCAGTCAGGAAACAACCCATTACTGCTTCGGCACTGCCGCCGGGCCACACCCGTTTCCCACCCTGGTGCGCGATTTTCAAACAGTTATCGGTAAGGAAACAATCCAACAGGTGCAGGCCCAAACCGGCTGGCCCCCGTATCTTGTGGTTGCCTGCGTCGGCGGCGGCTCCAATGCAATCGGCATGTTCCAGCCTTTTGCCGTCAACCCGGAGCTTGCTCAGGTGCAACTGGTCGGGGTGGAAGCGGCCGGAAGCGGCCGGCCCGGCTGTTACCACTCGGCGTCGCTCAGTTTGGGCCGCCCGGGCGTGCTGCACGGTCAATACTCCATGCTGCTTCAAGATGAAAACGGACAGATTGAGCCCTCGCACTCCATAGCCGCGGGGCTCGACTATCCGGGCGTGGGAGCGGAACATGCCTACTTCCGGGAAATCGGCCGGGTGCAATATGAGGTCATCAACGACAGGCAGGCCCTGAACGCCTTCCACGCCTTATCAGCCGGGGAAGGGATTATTCCGGCTCTTGAATCCGCCCATGCCCTGGCCTGGGTGCTGGAGAACCGCGGCCGCATCCCCCAAGGCAAAACCGTGGTTGTTAATCTATCCGGGCGCGGCGACAAAGACATGGACATCATTTCTGAAATCAACAACAGGCAGGTAAACTGATGAGCAGGTTACAAACAAAAATCGAGCAGGCGGAACAGGCGGGCCGCCTGGCCCTTATTCCCTTCCTGACCGCCGGCTATCCCAGCCTTGACGGTTTTTGGAAAGCGCTGCGGGAGCTGGACGAAAGCGGTGCGGATATTATTGAAATCGGGGTGCCGTTCTCCGATCCGGTTGCCGATGGCCCGGTGGTTGAAGCCGCATCGTTACAAGCCCTGGAAAACGGCGTCAGTCTGAGCTGGATTCTGCAGGAATTAGCCGCACGCAAAGGCCACTTCCAGGCCGAACTGGTGCTGATGGGCTACTACAATCCGTTTTTGCAATACGGCCTGTCCCGGTTCGCGGAAGCTGCGGCAGCAGCCGGGGTGGCCGGGGTGATCGTTCCGGATCTGCCCTTGAATGAAGCGGCCCCGCTCCGCCGGGCCCTGGCTTTGACCGGGCTGGATTTGATTGCCCTGGTCGGCCCCAACACCCCGCCGGAACGGATGCAGGAATATGCAGAACAGGCGGCGGGGTATGTGTATGTTGTTTCCGTAATGGGCATCACCGGCGTCCGCCAGGGACTTCCCCCGGCGGTGAAAGCAACGCTTGAGCGGGCCCGCAAGGCATTCCCGGCTCTTCCCATTGTGCTGGGCTTTGGAGTAAAGGAGCCCGGCCAACTGAAAGAAGTGGCTGAGCAATTGGACGGAGTGGTTTTCGGAAGCGCGCTGCTCAAACACCTTCAGGCCGGGGGCAGTGCTGAAGAATTCATGCGGCAATGGGTTCAAGCATAAGACCGGGCGTTTAAGGGGAGCGGCCCGCTTCCCTTAAACACCCGTCCTTGAAAGTGTGTTGCCGGGACTGTCTTGCTCTAAGTTATACCAATTAACAGAATGCTGTTGTCGCAACTTTGCATAGATTGCTCTGTCAGAGCCTTTCAATGGGTTCCGCATATAGGCTGACCATTTACCGCATCGGCAAACACGCATTGCCGTTAATACAAATTTAATTTAGACCTGAAGCGTCAGTTGGGCATGTTAAACCAAGGAGTTTGTGTGGTTAAAGTTAAATACATTGCTGTTCCCCAAAGCATTGAAGGGCTGGAAAATATTTTCGGCGGCTGGCTGGTGCGACTGCCGTGCCCCACCGCTCCTACCGGTGAATTTGTGGCCCTGGTGGATGTGGGAACTGCCACTGCAGCCCCGGCCTTTATTGCAGCGCTTAAACAAGAAGGTGTGGAACGGATTGATCTGGTTTTAATTTCGCATATTCATGTTGATCACGCCGGTGCTCTGGCTGATGTGCTGGCGGCGTACCCTACTGCCCGGGCCGTGTGCCACAGCAGGGGATTAGCGCATTTGGCCAATCCGGAGCGGCTGTGGGAAAGCACCAGAACAGTAATGTCGGTTCTGGCCGATATGTATGGCCGCCCCAAACCCGTGCCTCCGGAAAGGCTCGTCGGCTTGAGCCCAGATGAATTCTCGACTCTGCCGCCGGAAATTCTGCCGTTTGGATTTCCGGAAATCGGGGTGATGGCTGTGCCGGGGCATTCTCCGCACAGTATGTTCTACTCGCTGGGGGACTACTACTTCATTGGAGAGGCCGCCAGTTGCACCTTTGAATTCCAAAACCAGGTTTTCTTTCGGGCGGCCACTCCAGCTCGATTCGAGTTGCCGGTTTTTGTCAGAAGTATCAACAAGCTGCTGACCTTACCCGAACGCCCGGCTTTCGCCGGTCACAGCCCCCGCCCCTATCCCTCACACTGGCTGCTCACCCGCAGCCGCGAACAATTATATCGCTGGCTTGATTTGCTCGCTCCCGTCGCTTTGCCCGAACCTGGCGAAAACCAGGAAGTACACCTGGAACATTTACTGGAGCTCATTATCAGAGAAGATCCGGACTTCGGACCGATTGGGGTGTGGGCAGCGCCGAAATGGGACCGTTTTTTCCACAAGAATTCCATTTTCGGGTTTGTTGATTACCTCAGACGTGCCGAAAGAGAAGTCGTCCAGATATAATTAATGCTGTCAATACCGAAGCCGGTGCGTTAAACTTTGAGATAGTAAAATCCAAAAAGAAAAGGCTTCTTCCCGGTTGGACGCACCGTTAAAACTAATAACTTGCCAGAAGATGACGGCTCGGCTATATTGCTCCATAAAATTCGATTAAATAGGTTGACCCAACCTAAATAACCCAAATCCGGACCATTTTGGGGGTTAACATGTCTCAAACAAATATCCTGTTGGAATCGGGGACTAATGAACTTGAACTGGTTGAGTTCTACATCGATGAAGCGGATGATTACCGCGGCCACTACGGAGTCAACGTTTCCAAGGTAGTGGAAATAATCAGAATGCAGCCGGTGACGGTTATGCCCAATATGCGTCATGAGTCTGTTCTGGGCGCCTTCCAATATCGAAACGGGCGTATTGTTCCCCTGATTGATCTTGCAAAATACCTGAAGAAACCTTCCGCGGAAAATAAAGAACCCAAGATTATCGTCACTGAATTCAATAATGTGATTACTGCATTTCTGGTTTCCGGTGTAAACCGGATTCACCGCCTTTCCTGGGAACAGGTTGAGCCGCCCGGAGCGTTTATCCAGAACATGAGCAACGCCATCACCGGTGTGGTCCGGCTGGAAGGCCGCACCGCCTTTGTGCTCGATATGGAAAAAATAGTCGGCGACATGGACGAGGGATTGTCAATCAGCTATTCACATCCGGGTGAATTAGAGTCAGACCAGGTCTACACCATTCTCCATGCCGACGACTCGCAAAGCGTCAGAGGATTAGTGAAACATTTGTTGGAAGAAAGCAAAGTCTTTAACGTAATCCAAGCTACCAACGGCGGCGAAGCCTGGAACTATCTCAAAGAAATTAAAGAAAAGGCCATAGCCGAAGGCAAACCGGTAACCAACTATGTGAACGGGGTTATTTCAGACATAGAAATGCCCAGTGTTGACGGCCTTACACTCTGTCGCTGGATTAAGGAAGACCATACCCTGAAAGCGCTTCCCGTGGCTTTGTTTTCTTCCCTGGTTACCCACACCCTGCTGCACAAAGGTGAATCGGTGGGAGCAAACGCCCAGTTCTCCAAACCGGAACTTTCTCAGTTAAGCCAGAAAATGGTGGAGTTGATTAAAAACAGCCAGGCTTAGCCTTAAGCAACGTTTACAGCCCTAAATGGCCCATCTTGAGGAATAAGCGCTGTAAAGCTCCAAATATTACGACTTTATTGTCAAAATAAAGCTGCGGCATATTTCTGGTTTAAAAAGCTGTTCATTTCTTGCCCTTAATTTGCGGTTTGTATGCATTTTTCTGCAAAATCACGGGCGTAACTCCATTACCCAGGTCAGTTTATTGGTATATTCAGTCCTCAGACTGTTCTTGTCTGCCTGAAAAGCAAATGACGGTTACAGAAATACCGACCACAGCAGACAGCAGGCTCTGGACTCAAAGCGGATGTTCTATGGGGTTGTGCTTCAAATGTAAAAGGTCCGCCCTCAGACAGAAGGCGGACCTTATTGTTTATATACTACGTTACAGTTCAGCCATTACTGCCGGCGCCTGCTATTGCTCCAAGAAGGTATAGCCGGTTACATTGATATGATAGCTGTTGCCTTTCTTATAGGGGTACCCCACAACCATAATATGTTGGCCGGGCTCGCCTGAAGCAGCAACTCCATCTAAAAACACCATGCGCTCCTCGCCGCTGGTAAACATCACTACCCCCTGGGGGGTGTAGTCCACCTGCCCGTCCAAAACCACTTCCTCGCCTTGGTGAAACATCATATCGCCTGCACCCTCGCGACTGGAACTTGTTTGGGCAAGATCAGGAGCAACCACCATAAACAAGAAAAATACAGGCAAAAAGAGCCTGGCCTGAACAAAACCTGCACTCAACTTATTTTCCTGCCTTATCCTATCGTGTCATTCAGGTCTGTTTCTGCAAGTTGAATGGCTCTTTAACTTATTGCGAGCCAAAACAACCGAGCTCTTCTGTTTTACAAACCTGATACATGATGCTTTATTATCTTTTACCCCCTTTGCTAAACTTTGTCTAGAAAAAATCTAGATTGCTTCTCTCTCCAATTGCTCCTGTTTCCCGATTCAGCATCTTTACCAGTCTGACTTTCGAATTTGAATTGAACAAATATTGAGTTCAGGTTATACAAGCCCCATGTCACAGAAAGTATCTTCAATGCTCAAATACTGGAATGGCTTCATTTTTGGGGAACCTTTCCCCAAATATCGGAGCCCGTTTCCCACATATCTGCTTTGCCTGGGGTTTGTGCTGCTTTTACTTTTGCTTTTTCGCCTGGCCTTTCTGATATACATCAGCAGCGCTCTGTCTGATGCTTCCCTGTCCGGCATAGGCAAGGCCATGTATATCGGATTTCGTTTTGACGCCCGCATTGCAGCCGGGGCCACTTTGCCTGTAGGCCTGTTTCTGACCGTCCCGTGTTTAACGCGTTGGCTGATTAAGCATGTGCGCATCTTTACTGTTTTCTATTTTTTCATCTTTCTGGGGCTTATCCTGATTTACATGATTGACTTCGGCCACTACGCCTATCTGGGCATCCGGCTGAACGCCTATATTTTTGATTTGCTGAAAGACTTTCAAGTAGCTGCAGATATGGTTTGGCAGAGCTACCCGGTGGTTTTGCTCTCAATTGTCCTTATTCTGGGGGCACTGGCCTGCTCTGTTGTGCTGGAACGAATTTTGCGACGGCTGCGCCCCTCAAGGATGAGCCGCCCCAAAGCGGTATTGACCTGGCTTGCGGCCCTGCTTATTTTCGTGCTGGCAGGATACGGCCAGTTGAGCAGCAACTTCTTTCCCCTGCGCTGGAGCAATGCCTACTTTTCCCCCAACATGGCCCTGTCCAGTCTGGCGTTGAACCCAGTGCAGAATTTGTACGACACCTTCAAATCCACCTTGGGCGGCGGATTTGATCCGGCGGCTGCCCGCAAACACTACCCTCTGGTGAGCAGCCTGCTCGGAGTTGACTCTCCGAACGCCGACACCATGAACTATTTGCGCCATACCCCGGCCGCACCCCTTGCTCCCGACGAACGCCGGCCGAATGTGGTGGTAATTATCATGGAGTCACTGTCTTTCCCGAAAACATCGTTTGCGCCGGGAAATCTCAATCCCACGCCGTTTCTTCGGGAACTGGCTGAAGAGTCCAGGCTGTATCCCAACTTCTACGCTCCAACCCGTACAACCGCCCGGGCAATCTTTACCACCTTTACCGGCATTCCCGACATTAACCAGGAAGGAAACACCAGTTCACGCAACCCGTTTCTGGTTGACCAGCGGGTAATTCTCAACGAGTTCAACGGCTACCGCAAAATGTATATGCTGGGAGCCAGCACCAGTTGGGCCAATATTCGGGGCATTCTAAGCACCAATGTGGGAGATCTGGAAATTTTCGAGGAAGGGGTATGGGAAGCGCCTAATATGGATGTATGGGGGGTATCCGACTACGATTTACTGCAAGAAGCACAAACGATTTTTGAAACCAGCCGACAACCGTTTTTCGCCTTTGTGCAACTGGCCAGCTACCACCGCCCATACACCATTCCCGCCAACGCCCTGGAAGCGGGCTTCAAGCCCCTGCCGATCAGCGATGAAGACCGGGCCAACTACGGATTTACCAGTGAGGAAGAGTATAACTCCCTGCGTTTCAGCGATTTTGCCGTGCAGGAATTCTTCCGCCGGGCAAAGCAATCCGAATACTATCAAAACACGATCTTCTTCATTTTCGGAGATCACGGCCTTTCAGATACAGGTGCAAACCTCCCCGGCGCCTATTGGGCGGCGGATCTGCATTCATATCATGTACCTCTGCTCATCCACTCACCGGCGCGAATTCCCGCCGGGGTGGACAATACCGTCTGCTCACAACTGGACATAATGCCTACCGCCGCCGCCATGGCCGGTGTGGAGTTCAACAACTATACTCTTGGACGCAACCTGCTTGACCCACGCTTTGACGACACGCGATTTGCCTTTGTAACCGGAGCCGGTACAACGCCGCTTCGCCTGGTTGAGGGTAATTACTGCTATTTTGATAATCGCCAGGGACAAAAGGTATTATACGATTTGCGCGACGCCGCTCCAATCGATCATGCGCCGGAATTGCCTGAACTTTTCGCCCGGCTGGGTGAGCTTGCTGAGGCAATGCAGGAAACAGCCCGATATATGCTGAACAACAATCAGAAAAACACTCAACCCGCACAAGCGTCCCCGGATACTTAATGCTGACCGAATTCTGGCACAATTTACCGGCTTCCTTAAAAATCGTTCTGCTGCAAGGCTCAACCGGTGGAAATCAGCTTTTGTTGCCGGCGCGACTGTGCCTGCGGGAAGCACAGGCGGCCGCGGGAAAAACAGCCGCAAGCAATACAATGCCGGCTCTGGCGCGGGAATTTCTGCTGGCTGCATGGGAATCTGACCCGCTCAACGGCGCTCTCGCTTCAGATGCGCTGAATGCCTGCCGGGACGTTCTGGAACCTCAGCACAAAAACCTGTTGCGCGATATCTGTAACCACTTCACTACCCCGCCCCCCTCCCGCTTACCGGATCAGTTCGCGCAAAAAGGCGATGTGGAACAAGAGCGCTCGGTTATTCTCGCCGGGCTGCACTCAGAACCGGATAATCTGTTCTGGGTGCGCACTCTGTGGAATTTAGGCTGGCGTGAGGGCGACGCCGCCCTTCTGGAGCAGGCCATCTCCCGGCTTGAAAACCCCCTCTCTCTCAAGTCGCTTGCTCTCTTCCTTAAAGCCCAACTGCATTTAATGCTGTATGCCAAAGACCGGGCAAACAGCCTGGGAGCCGCTTGCCCTCGGCAACCGGAACTTGCTCTCAACTGTCTGAACCGCCTGGACGAGCTGTGGCCCACGCCCGGCTCATGGCTGGCCCCGCTGGAACTTAAAAGCCTTCTGCTTGAACTGTTGGGAGCCGATGAGGAATCGCAAAGACTCGGACTGGCCGTGCTCAAGGCCCGCCCGTGGCACGTCAGCCTGGCCCTGAAACTTTACGATCAGCGCTTCAAATCGGGTTTGGAAAACCCGCCGCCCGGCAAAAATGTCTTACTGCTGTACACCTACAATAAAGCCGCTGATATAAACCGCGCAATTGAAGCTCTGGCCCCAAGCACCAGGTTGTTGTACAGAATTATCGTGTTAAATAACGGCTGCACAGATAACACCGGGGCCGTGCTGGCGGCGTGGGCTGAAAGACTGGGGCAGAGCCTGGAAGTCGTTTCTCTGCCGGTAAACATCGGCGCCCCGGCCGCGCGAAACTGGTTAATCCGCCACGATTCAGTTGCTGCCGCCGACTACACCATCTTCCTGGACGACGATGCGCTGGTGTGCGGGGCCGACACCGGGCACTGGCTGAAAGCCTTTGGAAGAGCGGTGACAAGGTATCCGAACGCCGCCGCTTACGGCCTGAAAATCATCGATTATCACGCGCCCCACACCAATCAGTCAGCCGACCTGCATATCATGTCCAGGGAAATTGGTCCGGGGCCTTTTCCCTCCCCGCATCTGGCGGAACTTATAACCTCTGACGCTCCCAATCCCCCCAACCTTCCGCCGGACGCTTATTCACTGAATAAAGCGTACAGCCGCAGTTTTGATGTGGTCAACCCGGCCCAAGGGGCCGCGGACTTCGGACTTTTCAACTACATTCGCCCTTGCGCCTCAGTAACCGGTTGCTGCCACATGTTCCGCACAGCCAACCTGCTTCAGCACGGCGGATTTAATCTCAGCTTTTCTCCCTCGCAATGCGACGACGTGGAGCGCGACCTTCGCCTGGCGGCAGAAGGTTTATACGTCTGCTACAGCGGTTTGGGCAGTGCCTACCATTTGCAACGTACCGGCCGGGGGAAAATGCGTTCCCCCGCTTATGGAAGCGGCGTGGCCAATCACTACAAGCTCTCCGCCCATTTCAGCCAACAGCGAGTGATTCAGATCATGCGGCATCAATTCAAAATTATGGAACAAGACCTTCTTTCCAAACTCAAGGCATTTGGTTAAAATAGTGTGAAGCAGGTAGTATTATTTACAGACGGCTCCTGTTTGGGAAATCCGGGCCCGGGCGGCTGGGCGGCGATTCTGCGGTTCAAGCAGATGGAAAAAGAGCTTGCCGGCGGCTTCCGGGTCACCACCAACAACCGAATGGAGTTGTTTGCCGCCCTGAAAGGTTTACAGGCTTTGAAAGAGCCATGTCGGGTTGAGCTTTATACCGATTCAAAATATCTGGCCAATGCCATTACCAACAAATGGTTGGCCGGCTGGCAAAAGAACAATTGGAAAACTGCCGCTAAAAAACCGGTAAAGAACCGGGATTTGTGGGAAAGTCTGCTTCCGCTGCTTGAGCAGCATGATGTGGTTTTTCACTGGGTGAAAGGTCATGCCGGGCAGCCTGAAAATGAACGCTGTGATGAACTGGCCAGAAAGTGGGCCGCTCAACCGGGGCTGCCCGTTGACATCGGGTTCAATCAAGATGAAACCTGAGCAGGTGATTGTTGCATAAAAGCAGGGCGCTGAATACAGCAAATGAGGTGGCCCGCATTGAAGCAAACAAAACAACCACCGGCTTGAAAGCTGCCCGACTAAACACCTTTCATGGTCATCTGCTCCGGAAGCTGCAGGTTGACTTTAAATGCTTATGCAAGGGTGTGCAGCGGCAAGCCGTCGTGGACAACCTGAAAAATGCATTTCGGTTCAAGGTAATTGCTGTTGTTATCTCTCGTAGCTTTACTGGACTTTATGCCTAATTCCATACAGGAGGCCGGGTGTTTCTCAGAATATTTTCCCAACGTGCCGCAAACCGGCAACCCCGCTCAGCCTGGCGCTCGCTTTTTCTGGTGCTGATTTTTTGTGGCGTGGCCTGGGCGTTCTGGCAAAATGCCCAAACTCAGATGCACCGCTTAACCGCCAATTCCAATGTCTGGGATGATCCCCCGGCGCTTAGCGAGAATGAAAGAGAGGCTCTACAGAAAATGATCGCCCAGTTCAAATCACGCTACGGCATTGACGTACGTATGGAAGTACTGGAAGTACCTCTGCACGCGCCTGCAAGCAGGGCTCCACAGATCTATATCGGCATCAACCCCAAAACCGGCGACTTTCTGCTGGAATATCCCCCCTGGTTGCGTTTGGAGCCGGACTTCGCAAACCAAATAAAAGCAGACTACATTCAACCCCGCCTGGCAAAACAGCAATACGCCTATGCGCTGGCCGACGCCCTGCGCGCCTTATGGGAAGAGCTGAAAGCACAGGAAACAATTCAACAAACCGCTCCAAACGAGCATGGCGGCAAAAAGTAGCTCTACGCCCAATCGGTACCCCCCAAGCACTACGCCCCCCTGAACCGCTGACATTTATCACCGGATAATTACAACCCGCCGCACCTGAAACAAGGAATACCCCGCCTGCCGCTGCTGATCAGTGCCGCCGTTGAAACTATACACAGTTCAAACATGCCGATCGCCAACTCCAGCTACAAGCCTGTCAAGCGCTTTTTACCGCTTCCCAAGCCTTTTCCGCGTATCCCCGCGCATCGCCCCCCAAACCATGTGCTATGTAACGTATAAGAGCGTTCAACAATCATTTAAGGAGAAACGAATGAACCTGATAAATTTAGACTACATATCGGTGGGAGAGCATCGTTACGCAATCAATCTGTTTAACCCGTTAGACGGCCTGGAATGGGGAAACCGGGTGCTTGCACTGCTTGGTCCGGGAGCGGGCACACTGATTGAACAAAAAGCTTGCCGGGATTTACAGAACCAGGCCGGCCGGCCGGATAAAGGCACAGCGGTTTTCGACGCTGTCATTTCCAGACTGGGCATTGTTCTGGCCGGGCTTGACGCCTTGCACGGCAAAGCACTCGGCCTGTTGCAGAAAGAAGCGATAATGCGCTGCTGCACACCGTCAAATAAACCGCTGAACAATCCGGGAGTGTTCCATGCCTGGTTCAGACAGCACCCCGGCGATTTGCATCAATTAGGCTGGGTTGCTTTGTACAGACTGGTACGCGATTTCCTTTCCGAAGGAGCTCGTTACCGTGATGAGCTCATTCCGGACGCTGAAGAATATTATGCCCAACCCAGAATCAGCACCCCAAACAGTTGGTACGCCCGCGCTTTGGTGAGCAGGGTAGTGAACAGCGGTGCCTGCACTTATCCGGATGTGGTCAACGACAATCTGAGTATGCACGATCTGTTTAATATTCTGCAAATGCTCGACTGGAATGATTACATTATCTTCAAAACTCAGGAGAATGCCAAAAAGATCAACTGATACTTCAGGCCCCGCAGCGGTGGAGCAACCAGCTCTGCATACCCGGGTGTGCCTGAGAGCCGGTCACAGAGGTTTCACTTGCGGCATTCGCCCGAACCCGGCCAAGCAGACACCCGGACGGACGATTGTTTACAGTACGACAAAAACCGCGCCCGGAAGCGCGGTTTTTATTCAATACAACCATATAAACTAAGCCAGGCCGGCCAGTACATCATTTTCCGACGGAATCTCATCCAGCACCTGCGGCTTGGGCGGATACTTTTCCTGAGTGGACAGACTGACCACAAACATGGTGATCATGCCCACTGTCGGACAGATAAAGGTTTCAATGCCCAACCAACGGGAATCTTCCGGGAAGGTGAGGAACAAAATCAGTCTGAGCGCACCGCCCACCAGAATGCTGGCCACAGCTCCGGCCGCATTGGCCTTCTTCCAGTAAACGCCCAGAAACAAAGCCGGAACGCAGGTAGCAAAACCAATGTCAAAGGCAAGCACCAGCAAAATGCCCGGTTCCGGCTTCACATAGGCAAGCCAGATTGCCAGCAGCACTACCGGAATGGTCACCACGCGGGAGATGAGCAGAAGCCGTTGGTCAAACTTCTGGCGGTCTTCCTCAGTCTGATGCACGAACTCGGTAATGCCCTGCCGCTTAAGCCACCAACGGTAAAGGTTCTTCTGATACACGTTGCGCCCCAAACCGGTGGAAACACCCACCAGACCGCCGCTCGCCGTAGAGGCGCCCGCGCCGATAATCCCGGTCATTACCAGCACGCCTAAGCCGAACGGCAACACTTCCAGGCAAATCCAGGTGGTGACCTTGCGCACGTCGTCAATCTCAACGCCCGCGTCCGCGATCAGCGCATGGGCAAGCAGACCGTAAAGCGCGGAAAATGAACCAACGATCAGGGTAACCACTGCCGCGAAATAACAGGCATTCCGGGCGATTTTACCGCTTTTGCCCGCAAATACCCGCTCCATGAAGTCGAGAGCGATCACGTCGCCCAACCCCACGGCCATTAAAGCGGAATAGTTGATCAAGGCTCCATTGTCTATTCTGGTCCAGCCGGTAATATCCCACCAATAGGTTACGGAGCCGTTGGCATCCGGCGGCAGCCCGGCAACGAAATAATCCCAGCCGTAAGTATAAATCAGCCAGACCGCACCTAAAATAAGACCAATGCAAGCCGGATACATTTGCACCACATTGGTTCCCGCAGAGGAAAAAAGGCCGCCGGCAATGGTATAAATGAAGATCAACGTTGAAATGATCAACAGGGCGGAGCCGTACTCCAGGTTAAACAGCAGCGCAATAACCCAGGCGGACCCAGCCAAGTTGCCCGCCACCAGCACAATGAAACTGAACACCATGCACAGTGTGGACATCCATTCGGTATTCGAGCCGAACCGGCGAAAGTAAAAGTCGGGCAAGGTAAGCAGGTTCATATTATTGAGTCTTCTGGCAAACAAGGCGCCGGTTACCAGCAGACACATGGCAACGCCTACGGGCAGCACCCAGCCCGCCCAATAGCCGTATGTATAGGTTGTCCCCACCGCGCCGATGGTTCCGTTGGAGTCCAACGCCTGAGCCAACAGCATTGTGGAAAGGATAAAGAAAGGAATGGCCTTGCCGCAGACAACGTAGCGTTTACCACTTCCCTTAACAAACCAAAGCATGCCCATACCAATAAGCACGATCATCGCTACATAAATGACCATAGCTATGCGCATATAATATATTGAGTCCATAAAACCTCCTACACCACCACTGAGAGAAACGGTCCCCAACACTCCTCTCTGAAGATGACTTATCCTGTTGCTTGGCCACGGACCATAACCAGACGGACGCTTCCGCCGTTATGGCCTTACAGCCGTATATACATAGAAGCCCCTCGTTAAATCGGCCGGGCACGCCATGCCCTCAGAGCAGGCGCACCCGGGTTGAAAGTTACATCAGGTTAAAGCTTAGTAACCGGCAATCTGGTTGGGGAAGTAGTCTTCACAACCACCCTCGCGATTAATATCCAAAGTGGTGCAGTGCAGCGCCCCGCCCAAAGGAATAACCTTATCGTAAGGAATTGCATCCACTTCCATGCCCAGCTTGTCCAACTGATCGCAGTAGGCCTTTTCATGCGCTTCCACAAAAATGACCTTGGGGCTGAACGAGAACGTGTTCATGGAAATCCATGAGGTCTGCCCGGGCTCGCAAATCAGATAGGTTTCGTGCTTATGAATGGCTTCAGGCCTTACCGCCGGAATCATTTCCCAATCGTTGTCCTTGAAAATCTGGGTGAATTCAGGAGTAATGGGCATCCATTCCGGGTTATACATCAGTTTACCGGGATGAAGCGGGGCCAGGTTCACGTCGATGTGCCAAGGGTGCAGGTAATTATCAAACACCACATGGTGCATACGCAGACCAAGCGCTTCATACTGCCGCTTCAGCCAGTCAAACCCGGACTTGTTGGTTACCGCGGAGATCTGATGAAAGACGTCTTTCCCAAAGCGCATGGCGTCTGCCGCGTCCCAAAGGGGTTCATGCTCTGTAAGCTGGAACTCCGATTTGCGGGCTTTTTCCAGTTTCTCCTCGTATGACCAGACGTTATTATAATAATAGTAATAGTTCTTCACATAAGACTTGTCGGTCAGACGCGGCCGGGGAGCGGAGAACCAGACCAGTTCCGGGTCCTCGCGGAAATACCTTTCCCAAATCGGACGGAAGTTCAGATATTCATACCAGCGGCTGCGGCGCACCGTGGTGGCTTCAATAATCATGTTGCCGTGCACCAGCATCACGTCGCGCACGTTGTTCACGCCGTGGTTGTTGGGCTGCACCCAGTCGGGCGTACTTACCGGACGGCCGCTGGTCATGAAATCCTGAATTTCAATCCGCTCCACCTTGGCGCCGCGTTTTTCCAGACGCTTCTGAAATTCGTTCATCTGCTCGTTGGCATTGTCAATCATTTCCTGAGGGAAAGGGCCAAAGGCACCCAGCGGATATCCGCCTTTGGGCTCATCATACCACCAGGCCGGCTCAGGAGCGGGAATATTGGTGCCTTCCGGTCTGCCCATGATCACCAACTTCAACGGATCCCATTCATTCCATGCATTAACGATTTTAGCCATAATCTGCCTCCTTAAAATAACACACTTAATATGTTCGCCCCTGTCCCCGCCCGTTTTACCCCAGCGGGCGCCCTGTTGGGTAAGGGCCGTTTTCCTGGTTACAGAATACACATCTCAAGAAATCCCGGAAGCTATTTACTGTGTTTAACCGGATTAACAAAATGTAAACTTTTCATTAATCCACAATTATGCTACACAAACCCATGCCAGACGTATTATAACCGTTTATTCTCTACTTCCCGGCACAAATACACGAATCAATCTGTTCATTCCTTTTTTGAGGGGGTCAGACTTTTGAAAACTAAAGCCTCAAATGTCGATGAAACAGCGGCTGTTGAAATCAGCCCGGAAGTTATTACAGCCCAGCAGGAACGTCTGCTTGCGAGCTCTGATTTTCAGGCGCCGCCCAGGCTAAAGGAGTTTTTGAAATTTATCGTACAGGAAACCCTGAACGGGAGAGCCGGAAATATCAAGGCTTACAATATAGCTGTAGAGGTTTTCGGGCGCAGTGAAGACTTCAACCCGGTGCTTGACCCGATTGTGCGCGTGGAAGCCGGAAAACTGCGTCGCCAACTCGAACGCTATTACTTTCTCAATCCTGACGATCCGATTCACATTTCCATTCCGCGCGGCTCTTATGTGCCTATTTTTTCCTACCAGGGCGGTAAAGAAGTTACCTTATCCCGCACCGCGCCCACGGCAGCCCCCGGCAGAGTGGAACAGCCGACTGCAGACGTCTGCCTTAATCAAATCACCCTTACTCCGGCCGGATTGGAATTGCGCCCGACATTGCTGATTATGCCGTTTGCGCTGATCGGTGACGACAAGACTCTGATGAATTTCATTCAAGGTCTGCATGAAAACATTCTGGCTGAAATGAGTCAAAGCCACGATGTTGATGTGCTGGAGGTGGCGGCGACCGGGGCCAACCCAAACGACTTGCTGGACACAATTTACCGCGCTCAGGCCTTGAACTGTCGGTTTATTCTGCACGGACGGGTACAGCATACTGAAGATGACCTGAGAATTTTCGCCGCGCTTACCGACGCGCAAAGCGCCCGCCGCATCTGGTCTGAACGCTTTGACGCGACTCTGAGCAATGGCGCCCTGCTTGACCTGCAAGACACGGTTTCCCAAAAGCTGGCCGGTTGGCTTGCCGACTCGTTCGGGTTGATCAACCGCACCCTGATGCGCGAATCCATTCACAAAGACCTGGAAGATATCGGTGTGTATGAAGCAAGCCTGCGTTATCACGCCTGGGTGGGCACCTTCGACAAGGGCGACTGGCTTAAAGCGAAACAGGCCCTGGAGCACAGCCTCCAGCTTGACCCGGACAACGCCACGATTTGCGCCCTGCTTTCAGATGTATATTCATCTGATTTTGAGTTCGGTTACGATCTGCTGGACAATAACCTTGATCTCGCCCAAGAACTGGCAAAAAAAGCGCTGCTTCTGGACCCGGCATCACAAATGGCGCATTGGGCCCTGGCCCTGAATTACTATCTGCGCCGGGACGTCCCCCGTATGCAGGAAACTATCAGTCGTGTATTCCCACCCCAAAGCGCCAATGCGTATCTTTTCATCTCGGTTGCTTTGGTCATCGGTATGACCAAAGACCTGAAGGAAGGCAAAGAGCTGGTGGAAGAAGCCCTGAGGCTGAATCCTTACAGCCCCAGTTGGTGTCATATCGTTCCGTTCATGTATTACTATTCACAATCCCGGCATGAAGAGGCATTGTCGGAGGCTTTGCAGATGAACGCGTCCACCTGCATTTGGGACTCGATTGCCCGGGCCGCCGCTTATGCAAAGCTGGGACTGAAAGAGGAAACAGAAAAAGCGGTCAATCAGTTGCTGACCTTGGAGCCGGACTTCAAACAAAAACAGAGCCGCCTGCTTCACGCCATGGTGATTGATGAAAAATGGGTAAACCTGCTTTCAGAAGGTCTTGCCTGCGGTGGAATATAGCGCCAATCGCAAGCTTACCGATAAGCTGGTTGCGCTGGAAGCGCCTTGAGGGATTATTTAGCTTAATATCAGCTGAAAAACAATAAAGGACGGCCATTAATGCGTGGGCTGCTCAGAATTTGTCTTTTATCGGCTTTTTTCACATTCATCACTGGTTGCGGGCTGCCTTCCTTCAGCCTGTTTTCTTCCCCGAAAGGGAATATTGATTCTGAAGCCATTGAAAATGACGAGAAAGCCTTGGTGCTGTTGCGCGCCGTTACTCCCGACGGCTCTCCGGTGGAGACACACTGGCTTAATCGGCAAACCGGTGAAGAAATCAAACTCAGCTCTCAATTTTTTGCCATGTCAGGAGAGCCGCACCGGGAATATGACCCGGTTGCCCTTGAACCGGGTGAATATGTGCTGATTTATGCCGGTTATGGCGGACTTAACCCCCGTGCCCCCTTTAAAATGGATCCACAGGCCGGCCCGTACAGCGACTTAGGGCAAGTAGTGGTGACTGAAAGCACTTTGGACGACCGCAAAACTTATCTGTATGCCCTGACCAGTCCTGGTGTGGATGACAGCGGAAAAGCCTTGCTCGCTTCATTTTCGGTTAATGCCGGGGAGGTAAACTACCTTGGCGACATGAGCATTGAGTTCACATATGCCAACCCCGAAAAGCTGCCTGCCGGGCATTTCAGCGCTGAAAGCACGAGCATCGGCATTGTAAACCAACGCACCCGGGCCAAAAATGCACTGCTTGAGCTGCACCCGGAACTGGCCGCGGAGATGTGCTATCGCCCGTTTACCGTCGGCAAGCTTGCTGTGCGCCGATAGGCAGACCGGCTTCAATATTGAACTGACCTGGAAAAGGCCGGAAATCCGACGGGGAAACTGCAACCCTTTGTGGAATACGCAAAAAGGCGATTATGCAGTTACAGCAGGCAACTGTATCAGCTACGGTTCGGGCGTTTACAGGCGCTCTTATGCCTTGCGCCTATAAACGCAGCGCTGTTGTTATGACCCGGTTTTTGTGTAATGGGCCCGGGTTTACCGGGCCCAAGCTGAGGGCTAAATAATTCTCCAGGCGCGCATTATTGAACAGTAAGCTGATTCCTTACATCCTTAACGCCGTCGGCGGCACGGGCTACTTTATCAGCCAAGCCCACTTGAGCCTGATTGTTCACCTCACCGGTCAGAGTGACTACTCCTTTAATCGTTTCCACAGTGATTTCACTGGAGTCTAAACCATCCTGCCCCAGGAACTTCGCTTTAACCGCTGCGGTAATTCCGGCGTCGTCAATATAGGTGCCCACATTGCCGCTTTCCGGGCCAACAACTCTGATTTCATTCTCCACATTGGTTACGCCGGCAATGTCGCGGGCCCGACTTACGGCATCATCCATTTCCGTGTCGGTTTTCACTGTACCGGTCAACAACACCTCGCCGTCTTCAATAACCTGCACCTGAACATCATTGTACTGTCCGACAGCGGATTTTACATCTGCAGCAATCTGGTTGACAGTGCGCTGCCCGTTATCCGACGCTGCAACTGCGGGGGTTGCAATGCTCAAACCTAAAACGAAAGCTCCAAAAAGAATGTACTTATATAAAGGCTTCTTGTTCATATATTCCTCATATCCATTTGATTAATTTTACCAATGATATCACCTTTGTTAAAAAATCCTATATAAATATACATTACACTATACAAAAAAATATTCAAGTATGTTTCCTTTCCCTCGACGGTTTAATTTAATGACCAACCAGGTTTAAATCAGCCCTTGTCCATTTATATCTTGCCCGGGTTCAGTAAAACCTATTTAAAATTCTATACTGCTTGCAGTATTAAGCTGCCCATGTTAGCTTATTGAAATATTTTTGGGTTCAATCTTGCACCGAAAGTTGAGGAGATCGATTAAATGCCGAAACTACTGTCTGCACTCGGTTTGATTTGTTTATGTGGGCTTACTTTTATGCTGAATGCATGCAGCAACAACAAGGAACAGGATTCCCCGGCCATGCAGGTGGTTGTAGCCCCGGTGGAAGAAGCCGAAATTCCCATTGAGGCAAGCTTCAGCGCTACTTTATCAGCCAAGGAAACCGTTGAGGTGCGCGCTAAAATCAGCGGGTACATCACTGAAAAACTGTTCAAAGAAGGCGCTATGGTGCAGGAAGGAGAAGTGCTTTACCGCCTTGACGACCGCGATTTAAAGGCCGCTTTGGAAACCGCGAAAGCCAATGCCGCAAAAGCCAAAAGCGCCTGGGAAAATGACGAACGCACAGCTCAGCGCTACATTCCCCTGGCTAAAAGCGGGGCTGTAAGTATGCAGGAACGCGATGTGGTGGTATCCCGCGCTGAAGAATCCCTTGCCTATTACAAAGCGGCCCAAGCCGATGAGGAAAAAGCGCTGGTGAATTTAAGTTACGCCACTATAACCGCACCAATCAGCGGCTATATAACCCGTTCAAACGTGGAAGTCGGAAGTTATGTGGGGGCGGGAAGCCAGTTGTTGACCACTGTGTATAAAATCGATCCCATCCGGGCTGAATTTTCCATTACCGACAAAGAATACCTGGAATACCTATCCAGATTTCAGGAAGATAAATTGCAGGAAGTGAAATTCCGCCTTGAGCTTGGGGATGACCGCTACCCTTACCCATATGAGGGCCGCTTGGAAATGGCCGATCCGATTGTGGGCAGTAATACAAATACAATCGGAGTCAGGGCTGAATTTCCCAATCCCAGCCGGAAACTGCGCCCCGGCCTTTATGTAAACGTGATCGGTCAGAGTGGAACTAAAGAAGCGTTAACCGTACCTGAGGTTGCGGTGATGGATTTCGGCGGCGGCAAAGCAGTGTTTACCGTGGACGCTGAAAACAGGCTGGTTCCGGTTCCGGTGCAAATCGGCAATTTAATCGGAGATCGGCGGGTAATTAACAAAGGGCTCAGCAAAGGCCAGCAAGTAGTAATTGAAGGGCTGGTTAATGCCCAACCCAACATGAAAGTGGAAGTGGTGACTGCTCCGGCGGCTCTGCCTACCCCCGGAAACGGGCAGAACGCCACGCCGCCGGTGGAAAATCCGGACGAAAATACCGGGGCTGACAGCACCGGTGCGGTAAACGCCGCACCGGCGGCATAGCCCGGCAGACGGCACTTTCTGTCATCGCGCTTTTTGGAACTGGAGCATTCCCCACTTGAAAGGCGCGGCAGGGATTGCAGGCGAACCGCTGTTACCCATTGCTTTGGGGACGGCTTTGTTCCACCGCGAGCCAATCGTTTAAAGTGAAAAATCAAGGCGCGGCGGCAGTCTGCAATCACAAAAAACCTTCAACCCCTGTCCGTTCCGGAATAGTCCAACCGGCAACGCACGACAACAAAAAAGCAGGTCGACAATGTTCAGGTTTTTCATTGAACGTCCCATTCTGGCAGCCAGTCTTTCCACTCTGATTGTGGTGCTTGGACTGATCAATCTTAAAGACCTTCCTCTTGCTAATTATCCCCGGATTGCTCCCCCCTCCATTTCGGTCAGCGCCTTCTATCCGGGGGCTGATGCGAATACGGTGTCGGAGTCGGTGGCAGCCGTTTTGGAGCGACAAATCAACGGTTCAGAGGGAATGCTTTATATCCAGTCAAAATGCTTCAACAACGGCCAGATGAGCATGACTGTAACTTTCGATGTAGGCCGCGATGAAGACCTTGCCCTTGTTGATGTGCAAAACCGGGTTGCCGAGGCGGAATCGTCACTGCCCGAAGAGGTGGTACGCCAAGGCATTACCGTTCGCAAGCAGTCGCCCGACATGCTGATGCTGCTGAGCGCTTACTCGCCCAAAGGAACAGTAAACGATCTTGAGCTTGCCAACTATGTTTCCCGCTTTATGAATGATGAACTATCCCGGATTAACGGGGTAGGCGGCACTACGCTGGTAGGTGCCGGCGACTACGGTATGCGCCTGTGGCTGGACCCGGAACGCCTGGCCTATTATGACCTGACCGTTACCGATGTGCGCAATGGAGTAAACGATCAGAACCAACTCGCGCCGGCCGGCTCCTTCGGCGGCTCTCCTTCGGAAGCAAGCGTAAAGTTTGAACGCACCGGCCAAATTCAGGGGCGCCTGACTACTCCTGAAGAATTCAGCAACCTGGTGCTGCGCACCAATGAAGACGGTAGTGTGGTCAGGCTTGCCGACGTTACTCCCAGCATCACCCGGCTTGACGCCTACGGCAAAAAATATATTCAACCGGGAATAGAGCTGGGGGCGGAAAGTTACAACAATTTCAGCCGCCTGGACGGTAAGCCGGCGGCGAGCGTGATTATTTACCAGCTCCCTTCCGGCAACGCCGTGGAAATTTCAAAGCAGGCCCGGGCCATGGTGGACAAATTCCGGGAAAATGTCCAGCGCAGCGGTGAGGATATTGACTTCTACATCGGGCTGGACATGGCGGAGTTCGTCAACAAATCGCTGTCGGAGTTGGTGCAGACTCTGGTCGAAGCCCTGGTTCTGGTGCTGATTGTGGTTTACCTGTTCCTCGGCTCGGTAAGGTCTTCCATTATCCCGATGATTGCCGTGCCGGTTTCCCTGATCGGAGTGTTCGCCTTCTTCCCACTGTTGGGGCTCAATATCAACAACCTGACCCTGTTCGCTCTGGTACTGGCCGTGGGTATAGTTGTTGACGATGCCATTGTGGTGGTAGAGGCTGTGGAAGTGCGGCTTGAACAGGGCCACGCCCCCAAAGAGGCCGCCATTCTGGCAATGAAAGACGTGGGGTTCACCATAGTGGGCATCACATTCGCCTTGGTTTCGGTATTTCTGCCCATGACCATGCTTGGCGGGCTGACCGGAAAATTGTACAGTCAGTTCGCGCTCACTCTCGCTATTTCCGTGGCGATTTCCGCCTTCAACTCGCTTACCCTGTCACCGGCCCTGTGCGCCCTGATTTTAAAGCCCAAGCAAGAAGGGGTGCGTCCGTTCATTGCCGTGCGGCTGTTCAATAAATTCTATTCCGCCCTGTTTAACCGCTATTCCGCCTGGGTTGGGATTGTGACCCGGCGCGGCATAGTTACAGTGATTATTATGGTAGCAGTATACGCGAGTATGGGCGGCCTGCTTCATCTTCTGCCCACTTCTCTGGTTCCGGAAGAGGACCAGCGGGCATTTATGATGACTGTACAAATGCCCAATGGTTCCAGCCAGGACCGCACGGAAGCGTTGTGTATTGAGCTGAGCAAAGTGCTGCGCGACAATATCCCGGAAATCGAATCCGTGGCTACGATAGGCGGTATGAACGTGGCGTCCGGCGCTCAAAGTTCAAGCGTGGCATCAATGATTATCCTGCTTACTAATTGGGAGCAACGCACAGGTAAAGGACAGGACGCCAGCAGTGTAATTGCCAAAGCCCAACAGGTGGCCCGCACCCATTTCCATGAGCCGTTGATCATGGCATTTAACGTGCCCACCATTACCGGTCTGGGGCTGAGCATGGGCCTTACCCTTGAGGTTGAAAACCAGACCGACGACCAGGAGCCGCAAGCCCTGCAGGAACCCATGGCCAAATTGATGACCGCGTTCAGTCAAGTTCCCGAACTCTCCAGCGCTTACAGCGCCTTCAGTTTACAAGGCAAATTCGTGCACCTGGATATAGACCGCGAAAAAGCCAAGCGCCAGGGGATATCGCTGTCTGACGTATTCACCACCATCGGCACCTTGCTTGGGGGATCTTACATCAACGATTTTCAGGAATTCGGGCGTACCTATAAAGTGATGATGCAGGCCCGCGACAATTACCGTTCCGACCCGAATATGCTGCGCTATTTCGACGTGCGTAACGCAAAAGGTGAACTTGTTCCGATTTCAAGCATAGTGCAGGCCTCTGACACTACCGGCCCTGAATTCCTGACCAGATACAATTTGTATCCGGCTATTGAATTCATGGCCGCACCGGCCGCCGGCTACAGCACCGGGCAAGCTATGGCCGCAATGCTGGCAACAGCCCGGGAAACTCTTCCCAACGGCTATGGATTCGAGTGGACCGGGCAATCATATCAGGAAATGCTGGCTGCCGGGCAGACCAGCATAGTGCTGACGCTTGCCTTTATCTGCTGTTTTCTGGTTCTGGCCGGACTTTATGAAAGCCTGACTTCACCGTTGATTGTAATGGTTTCCGTGGGCATTGCCGTGTTCGGCGCACTTTTGGGACAGCTCTTGCGCGGCCTGACCATGGACGTGTTCATGCAGGTGGGCTTGGTAATGCTGATTGGCCTTGCAGCCAAAAACGCCATTCTCATTGTCCAGTATGCTCAGGAACGCCAGAAAGAAGGGCTTAATCCGTCCGAGGCTGCCGCCGTGGCCGGCAAGCAGCGGCTTCGCCCCATTCTGATGACCTCGTTTGCCTTTATTCTGGGTGTATTACCCCTGGTACTGGCTGCCGGCGCCGGCGCAAACTCGCGCCACTCGTTGGGCACAGGGGTATTTTCCGGAATGATTGCAGCCACTCTGATTGGAGTATTCGCTATTCCCGGCCTGTATGTGTTGGTGCAGAACCTAAAGCACAGAAGCATTCACAGCAAGCTGGGGAGCTCTTTCCTGAAAAAACTGCCTTTGCACAGACTTAAGAAAAAAGACCAGGCGGTTACAGAGCAATTCAGGCACAGCCGCCGCAAACAACACGGAGCTGAGGGGGACAAATCTGATAATGCGTCCTAAAACAGCATGACGCTTCACCAAACGATTGCGCCCCTGCACAACATCAACTTAAAAGTGCAGTGAAACAAACAGTCAGCCGTACAGAAGGCCTTAGTCAGGTGTAACACCCGGTATCGGCCTGTGGCAACGTTTGGTCCACCGCGTCTGAAAAGCAGACGCCTGCTTTACTGCAACTCAGGGGCAGAGGAACTTAACAGTGTATAGTGTAGAATAAGTGTTGCAAAAAGATAGGAACATGAACGCCGATGGCAGGCACCCATTACAGCCGTAAGCGCGGTTGAGGTATTGTTTTGGATATAACGTCGAGCGGACTACAGAATGCTTTCGCAGCGTCAGGCTTTTAAGTTCGGTACATCGGTGCTGAAAAGCTACGCCGTTGATGAGTGCTTTGTGAAAACAAGAAGACAGCCTGAAGCGAAAGATTATGCCCGATGCAACAGAGCAGCAGCTATGGAATTTGCGTACGGCTTCCAGACAGCTCAGCGTATTTTCCAGCCTGAGAACGGAACGGCAGACCAGTCCGGGCATATAGGCATACCCTTCGCACCGCGTTTTCAGCTCCCGATATTTGATTGCCGGATAAGCAATACCGGCCAAATGTACATTGTACCGGAGTACAGCTTAACCCCCAAACCCAGGCGGCAATTATATGCGTGAAGCAGAGTCACTCCACACTGCTCACTTCAAATCCGGCTTCTTCCACCACCAGACACAGGGCTTTGTCTCCCACCAGGTCTTCCAATACAACCGTGGCCTCGCCGGCAGCCAAATCCACCCGGGCCTCAGCCACGCCCGGCAGAGAAAGCAGGGCCTTTTCCACCGCAGCGGCGCAATTCTTACAGCTCATACCTTCTATCTTCAAAACTTTGTTCATCTGCCTTCCCCTTTGTTAAAGACTGACTAAGCGCAAAGCCTTAATCCATATAACCCTACATCTCCCATGTTTGCAAGCTGAAACGTTTATTCTGCGCCGGGATTATCCGCCCCGCCCTTCGCCCCTATTGTCTCACTGCCGATAATTTGCGCGCGCTTGCAGGCGGAACAGTACAGATCCTGCTTGCCCAGACTTAAAATAATGCCGCAGGGAGAACCCTCTGAGCCGCCGTCGCACTTGTTGCGCAACTGTTGCAAATGCTCTTTCAGGTGTTCCAATGATCTTATCTGCTCATCCACATTGGCGATATGGCTTTCAACCATACCGGCAACCCAGGAACAATCCGCCTGAGGGGCGTCGCGAAAGGCAAGCAACTTTTTAATCTCGCCCAGGCTCATGCCGTGACGGCGACAATATATGATAAACTCCAGGCGCTCCAGATCCTCTTCCCGATAAACCCGATAATTGGCTCCGCTTCGTTCGGGCTTACTCAATAAACCCTCTTTTTCATAATACCGGATAGTGACCACTTTGCACCCGGTTTTTCCGGCAAGTTCGCCAATTCTCATAGCCATTCTCCAGTTATCTTTAACACTGTTCCCAGGGTTCCAACCCACAATTTATAGTAATTACAGGCTGATTCTTTGTCAAAGCAAAACCCCTCATGCAAGTTTCCGGTCGGTTCAATCTGCAGTCAGTTCTTCGGCCGTCCCGATAATGTCCACCGGGTCAGACTATACAGCCGTCCCCGCCTTCAAAGTGTCAGTTTAAGCATTCGGTTTCACTGGATTAAAAGTTCTGGGTATAAAGTAAATTTCAAAGAGGAAGGCTTTTATACTCCCGTCCAATATGGTATCTTGTTCAACAAACCGGAGGTATAATGTTTCAAGATATCGAACCGCACAGAATATCCTGTGAGTTTAAACCGATGCAACCCACTGACGCTGGTTATGTGGTTGTATATAACCATGACTCCGTGTTGTTAAAACAGGAAGTCAACGGATTTACTCTGCCGACCTGCGCTGATTTAAAACGAATTCAACCCGGTATGCTAAACGATTTGCAATACCTGCTGTCTGTTGATGATAACGCTTTCTTCCTTTCTTTACAAAAACCTTCCCTTCAGCCGGGGTTTGTATTCAAATCTCCCCAAATCTTCCGGAAACTAAGCCCCACCTGGCTGGCCTTCGCAGGAGCAACCGCTGCCCACTTAGGCCGGTGGTATGAGCAGCGCCGGTTCTGCGGCCGGTGCGGGGCAACCCTCAGCCACAAACCCGATGAACGCGCCCTGGTTTGCAGGGAATGCGGGCTGACGGAATACCCCAAAATCTCACCTGTGGTTATCGTCGGAATAATTAATAACGACAAACTGCTGCTCACCAAGGCCGCCGCCGGCGTTTACAGACGCTACGCCCTTGTGGCCGGTTATGTGGAGATTGGAGAAACGCTTGAGGCTGCTGTCCGCCGTGAAGTCATGGAAGAAACAGGCTTGCGCATAAAAAACATCCGCTACTATAAAAGCCAGCCCTGGCCCTTTTCCAGCTCCGTATTAGCCGGGTTCTTTGCAGACCTGGACGGCCCGGACACAGTTACTCTGGATACCAGAGAGCTTGCGGAGGCGGTCTGGCTGAAACCCACAGAGATTCCGGAAGGCGAACCCAATTTCAGTCTGACCGGGGAGATGATTGAGGCTTTCCGGCGCGGCCTGATCACTTGAAGTATTTTCAACTGCAGGATTCTCCAGCCCTTCGCTACAAGACTGTAGGCTCCAAAGGCAGACAACTACGTTAAAGGCATGCTTACAATGCGGACCGAAAGCCGGTTTAGCAATACCCCCCCTAACCCAATCAGAGGAAGGAAATCATGAAAATCGCTTTGCTTATATTCTCTTTAATTTTATGCACAGCCTGTTCCGCACAGCCTAAGCCGGAGCCAATCCATATGCCTGCCCCGAATTCAGTTAAAGCAGCTCTGCTGAACCGGCAATTCCAATTAACCGCGGTAAATGGGAAGCCTTTTACAGTATCTCCGGAGCAGCCGGAGCCCGGTTTGAGTTTCAGCCGGGAGATGATCGTTTCCGGGCGCATCTGCAACAGCTTCAGCGGCGCAGGCCAGTTCCGGAACAGTTTACTGATTGTTCCTGAAATGGCGGCAACCCTAATGCTCTGCCACGAACCGGAGTTGAACGAACTCGAAACCGCATTTTTCAACCTGTTGCACACCGGCGCAGCAGTAAGCCTGGATGAACAAACCGGGGTGCTGATTTTAAGTTCCAATAAACTTACACTTGAATATAAACCAATAAATTAATATTATAGTCTAGCTTATAAGATAATGGAAACCGGCGCGGCTGCAACTCTTACCCCCATGCGCCCGCCGGTATCTCCGCGGTTGTGCATGGCATCACTCCATCCCGCCCCTGGAGCGACTTCAGGCGGCATCAACCAATAATCAGGGGAAAGGCAGGCGTTAATGATAAACCGGTCAGGCAACATTCTGATAACTGTTGACCAGAATTATTTGCCGCATGTGCGGATCATGTTGAGTTCCCTCTTCATCAACAACCCTGGAAACAGTTATGATTTCTACCTGTTGCATGCCGATATTCCCAACCCGGCCTTGCAGCCGCTGCAGAGGTATTGCGAGCGGCAAGGCAGTCGTCTTTTCCCCACAAAAGTGCAGGACCATGTGTTTGCAGAGGCCCCGGTAGGAAGCTATTACAGCAAGGCCATGTATTACCGCTTGCTGGCCTACGAGCTGTTGCCGGAGCATCTGGACAGAATCCTCTACCTTGATCCGGATATTTTAGTGATCAACCCGATCAGCGAACTGTTTAATCTGGATTTGGGAGACAAACTGTTTGCCGCGGCTGAACACACCTGGGTCCCAAGCCTGTCGAAATATCTGAACATGTTGCGCCTGGGCAACTATGAGTCAGAGGGCTACTTCAATTCCGGAGTCATGTTGCTGAACCTGGCCCGGCAGCGCGAAGAAATGGATAAAGCAGAGATTTTCAACTACGTGCAGCAGCACTGCAAGGAATTAATCCTCCCCGACCAGGACGTGCTTAACGCCCTTTACGGCCACCGGATCATGCCTTTTGACGACAGTCTGTACAATTACGATGCCCGCCTCTACAAGATTTACTATCTGACCAGCCGGGGAGAAAAAGACCTGAGCTGGGTTATGGAAAACACCGCGATAATTCACTTCTGCGGGAAAACCAAGCCTTGGCTCAAAAACACTAAAGGTGAGTTTGTGGCCCTGTACAAGCACTATATGCAGTTAAGCAAACAGATATTTGAATGAGGAGATCGCTATCTGATATCCGTAACTGTAAAACCGGCTTCGGCAACCGCTCGTTTCAACTCGCCTTCATCTGCTGATTTTTCCATTATCACCTCCGCTGTTCCCGTTTCCAGCGAAACCACGACTGCAAGCACCCCCGGGACAGCCCGTAAAGCCTTTTCCACCCTGCGCACACAATGGCCACAGTTCATTCCCTCAACTTTCAAGAGCTTACGCATTTGCGGCACAGATGTTGACGGCTGCACGTCTGCTCCAGGTTTTGCTTCCGGCGCCTGCTCCTGACCATTCCACCTCAATTGAGGCCGGAAAGATCTGAGCCGGAGCGCATTGAGCACTACGCAGACAGAGCTGAGACTCATGGCCGCCGCTGCAATCATCGGGTTCAGAACAATGCCCATGCCGTAAAACACACCTGCTGCAACCGGAATACTGATGCTGTTATAGAAAAAGGCCCAGAATAGATTCTGCCGGATATTGCGCATCACCGCCCGGCTTAACTGAACAGCCCCGACTACATCCAGCAAGTTACCGTGCATCAACACGATATCCGCCGATTCAACAGCTATGTCCGTTCCCGCGCCAATGGCTATGCCCACGTCCGCCCGGGCCAGAGCGGGCGCGTCGTTCACTCCGTCGCCCACCATGGCCACCCGCCGTCCCTGTTCCTGCAGGCTACGCACTTCCTGTTCCTTATCTTGCGGCAAAACCTCGGCCAGCACCCGTTCAATGCCCACCCGGCTTTGAACGGCAGCGGCGCTTCGGGCATTATCTCCTGTCATCATCACCACATTTATACCCATGGCCGCCAACTCCGCCACAGCCTGCCGACTGCCCGGCTTGATGGCGTCCGCTATGGCGATCATGCCCAGCAATCTGCCCGCACAGGCAAAATACAAGGCGGTTTTCGCCTCTGCAGCCACTTTATCGGCCAGCAACTGCATATCAGCACTCAGGGGGATAGCATGGGCGCGCAATAAAGCGGCGTTCCCGGCCAGACAGATTTTCCCGTTCAGTGTGCCGCTGATGCCCTGGCCCGCCTTCTGCGAAAAATCGGTAACCGGCGCAAGCTCAATCCCGCGATTTTCAGCCGCCGCCACTATCGCTGCACCTAAAGGGTGTTCGGACTGCTTTTCCAGACTTGCCGCCATGCCCAACAGCTCCTCCTCACTTACCGGGCCGTTGGGGAAAATATCCGTTACCTGCGGCCGCCCTTCGGTAACTGTGCCGGTTTTATCAAGCACAACCGTATCTACGGAGTGAGCCAGCTCCATACTCCGGGCTGATTTGAACAGGATACCGTTGCGCGCCCCTCTGCCGGCGCCAACCATTATTGAAGTGGGAGTAGCCAACCCCAAAGCACAGGGGCAGGAAATTACCAACACCGAAATTCCGGCCGACAAGGCGAACTCCACCCCATACCCCAGCAGGAGCCAGACCAGCGTGGCAATACCGGCAATGCCGATAACCACGGGCACAAACACGCCGCTGATCCTGTCCGCAAGCCGGGCAATGGGAGCTTTGGAAGAAGTAGCTTCGTCCACCAGTTTGACGATTTGGGCCAGAGTCGTATCACCGCCCACCCGGGTGGCCCGCATCAGCAGATGGCCCGACTGCACAATAGCAGCACTGGTAAGCGGATCTCCCACCTGTTTATCCACCGGCAGACTTTCTCCGGTGACGACTGATTCATCAACAGCCGCATTCCCCTGCACAAGCACCCCGTCCACAGGAATACGTTCTCCTGTCTTCACAACCACAATGTCGCCCACCACAAGTTGTTCGGCTGGAATCAAGGCTTCCACCCCAGCCCGCAACACCAGCGCTGTTTCAGGAAGAAGCGCGGCAAGGCCGGCAATGGCCTCGGAGGTCTTGCCCTTGGCTCCGGCTTCAAAGAACTTCCCCAGGGTGATCAGGGTTAAAATCATGGCGGCGGACTCGAAATACAGATTCATGGCAAAGCGCTCCACAGTCTGCCAATCGTCATGCCCAAGCCCGAAGCCGATTTTATACACAGCGTAAATGCCGAACACCGTGGCCGCTCCCGATCCTACTGCAATCAGCGAATCCATGTTGGGTGCGCGTAAATACAAAGCCCGAAAACCTGACTGATAATACCTGAAATTGATAAAGATGACCGGAACAAGCAGCAGGAACTGCGTATAGGCATAGGCCAAGGCGTTCTCCGGACCAAGCAGGCACTCCGGAAGCGGCAAACCGACCATATGCCCCATTGCCAGATAAAACAAAGGCGCGGTAAAGATAACGGAAACAATGAGGCGTACTTTCAAGGAGCGTGCCGCCTGGAACGCATCTGTCGTCAGGCCCTCCCGCTTTGTCGCCGACTTCGCCGCCCCATACACGCTTGCGCCGTAGCCGGCGCTCTCCACCGCGGCAATTATCCGGTCCGGCGCACAAAGTGTGTTGTTAAAGCCAACAACCATACTGTTCTTCAGCAGGTTAACGCTTACCCGCTCCACCCCGGCCACCCCGGCCACCGCTTTTTCCACCCGGGCGGCACAGGCCGCACAGGTCATGCCGCTGATATTAAACGTTTCTTTGCGCATAAGCATTCCACCAGATTTGAAGCTTTACAGCATCCTGTCCCCGAAATCACTTTAACGGCCGGAATAATCCCGCCCCAGGTTAATCCTGTACAGAGCAGGTCTGCATGGACTTTGTTAAGCAATCCCTGAGTACTTTACCATATCCGCGTCATTATAAAACAAGCTATGAATAAAATTCAACGACTAATATCCCCAGCAGATTGACTTCCATTAATTGTATTCATATATTTCTGATTATCAAGAATGTACTTTCCCGGTACATAGTACCTGTAAGGATACTGTAAATGGAAACATCAGAAAAAAGCGAAATCCCTACCCCAGCCGGAACTAACTGTCCGGTGGGAACAACCCTTCATTTGATTGGCGGGAAGTATAAATCGCTGATTTTGTGGAAGCTTACAAACAACACTTTGCGTTTTTCGCATTTGCGCAAAGCTGTACCCGGCGCTACGCCGAAAATGCTTACTCAGCAATTGCGCGAGTTGGAAAGAGACGGGCTGATTCATCGGAAGGTTTATCCGGTGGTTCCGCCCAAAGTGGAATACTCCCTCACTGCGCTGGGCCGGAGCATTCAGCCGGTGCTGGAGGCCATGTATGAATGGGGTTCCAGCTATCTGAACGGTCGGGGGCTCAAGGTAAATTGCTCAATGGAACCGCTCAGGCCTTCCTGAAGTTCAACTGCACTGCGACTCTCACTTATGCCGAAAAATGTGCCAGCATTGTCGCTTGGTAATCAAATCCGGTTGACAGCACAAATGCCATAATTCTGTGCAGCTTGCTCATGGACATAATCATTCCTACCTCCAGCCACTATGTAAGTAACGGTTACATACCGCTTAACACTTATATTTAACCCCTCTTTATCGTATCCGGTATTTTAGTCATACTGGGAGCACTTTGGGACAAGAATAACAAGAGAGGTGTAAGTTATGGTTACTATGTATATCGGGGTAACGATTTATTTCGCATGTATGATTGCAATCGGCTTCATGGTCAGATCAAAAGTGAAAACCGCTGAAGGTTATCTGGTTGCAGGACGCTCGTTCGGTTTTCTGCAGAACTCCATGGCCCTGACCGCCTGCTTCCTGGGGGGCTCGCTGGTACTGGCTGTGCCGGGACTGACCCTGAAGTTCGGAATATGGAATGATGAAGCCATGTGGGGCGCAACCGCGGTTTTGGGCGGGATTTTCTGCCTGCTGATAGCAGGTCTTTTCTACATGCCTCAGCTCTGGCGGCTCAAGTTGCTGTCTTTGGGAGACTACTTCTATCTGCGCTTCGGACGCGGCACCGGCCTGCTGGTCAGTTTGGTTACGGCCTGTACATTTGTGTTCTACGTCAGTGTGCAGATCCTGGTATTCGCCAAAGTGTGTAACGCCTTTCTCGGCTGGTCGGTTACCACCTCGGCCTTTGTGGGCATTGGAGTTGTAACCGCATATACCGTCCTCGGCGGGCTCTGGGCAATTATGGCCACTGATATGGTTCAGGTGTTTCTTGTGTCGATCGGCATTGTGATTCTGGTTCCGGTGGCCATCTCCCTCACCGGGGGCTGGGAGGCGTTTACCACAGAAATGGACAGCAGCAAGCTGCAGATGATTCCGGAAGTGTCCGAGGGCAAAGTCTGGCTGGCCTGGCTGGCCTCGCTGGCGCTTATCGGCATCGGCTCGGTGGTGAGCCCGGACCTGATGCAGCGCGCATTTGCGGCGAAAACCCCGGGCGTTGCCAGAAATTCCGCTTTCTTTGCCTTGGTGGTCAAGACATTTCTCAGCATTCTAATGGTTGTTCTTGCTCTGGCCGGCGGCATTCTGCTCACCAACGGCACCCTGTCTCCCGACCTGCTCGGCGGCGACAGCGAACTGATTGTGCCGGTAATGGTGAATAACCTCCTGCCCACGCCTCTGGTAATCGTGTTCATGGGAGCCTGTCTCTCAGCGGTTATGGGCGCGGCTTCTTCCGCCCTGCTCGGCATGGCCGGAATGATTTCAAAAAACGTCTGGAAAGACTTTATCAAGCCTGACACAACCGACAGACAACTGGTGCTGGTAAGCCGCGTCTGCGTAATCAGCTTTGCGCTGATTGCTCTCTATCTCTCGCTTAAACTGCAGTATGTGTATTTGCTTATGGCCTTCGGCTTCGACCTGATCATGTCAAGTCTGTTTGCCTGCATGACCTTGGGGCTTTATTGGAAAAAAGCCAACCGCTACGGCGCCATTGCCGGAATTCTGGCCGGGCTGATGGTGCGCGTGGTCGGATCCGGCATTGAGAACGGATTCTCTTTAGAAGGTATCTGTTCGTCCGCTCCAAGTTGGTATATATATACCCTGGCTGCTCCGATTGTAAGTTTCATTGTAATGTGGGCAGTATCCCTGGCAACTCAGAAGATTGACCCCTCCAATGAATTCGGCTTTCATTTTGATGAAAACGGCGAAGTAGTTCAGCCGCGGATCAAATAGCCTGCTGACGGAATTATGGAAGAGCAGGCCACCGCCGCCCCTGCTTCTTCAATATCTGCATGTATAACCTGTTTGAACGGTGGTTCAGGGAAGCTCCGAATTCCTGTGAACCACCGTTCGTGTATGCGCCGGCCCAGCTCTTTGCCGTTCTCATAAGCACAAGAGGACTGGGGAAATTACAGTCAAAAACTGTTCTGCTTTTTGGGAAAGACAACTTGAAGAGTTAAAATACCCGGGTTATTACCTTCAATGCGCTTTAGTTCCGCAGTCTGTTCCGGAGACAAAAAAGCGCCGTTTAATATATTCCCATCTGCAAAAAAATGATAAATATTCTACTGTGCTTTTTCAGCATATTGTGGCAACCTCCTTAAAATGTATTATCATTATTGTAAAAGGAAAGAGTTATGCTGGAGCTAAAGAATATATCATTCAGCGTGGAAGATGAACAGACCGGGGTACGGAAAGACATCCTCACAGATGTCAGTCTGTCTCTGGCTGAGCGTGAATTTATGGTAATTACCGGGCCCAACGGAAGCGGAAAATCCACTCTGGCCAAAATCATCATGGGCATAGTGAAACCCACCGGGGGGAGAATTATTTTTGACGGAACCGATATCACGGAAACCGGCGTTACTGAACGGGCGCGTATGCATATCGGCTATGCTTTCCAACAGCCGGTGCGCTTCAAAGGCATTTGCGTAACCGATCTCTTGCGCCTGGCTGCAGGCAAAGAGCTTCCCAATGATGAGGCCTGCCGGTATCTGTCTGAAGTTGGGCTATGCGCCGCTGACTATATTAATCGTGAGATAAACGGCAGTCTGTCCGGTGGGGAGCTGAAACGCATTGAAATAGCCACTCTTCTGGCGCGGGGCACGCGCATCGCCCTGTTTGACGAACCGGAAGCCGGCATTGACTTGTGGAGCTTTCAGAATTTAACCCGTATCTTCGAGAAAATGCGCAACAGCCACAACAGTGCGGCGATTATTATTTCGCATCAGGAACGCATTCTCAACATTGCCGATACCATTGTCATGCTGGCGGACGGACGGATTGTAAAAAAAGGAAGCTGTGACGAGATAATGCCGGAGTTGCTGGCCCAGGCGGAACCTTGTGAAATTGGAAAAACCTTTTGCCCGGACTTGAAAAGACTGACTTGATTAAGGACTTAAACAATGAACAGCAATGCGGAACACATTTTGGAAACAGTGGCCGGATTCAGCCATATTCCGGACGGAGCCTTCAACATCAGACATAACGGCAAAGGCGTGAACATGCGCAGCAGCGTGGGCATCAGCATTTTGCCGCGTAAAGACGGCAAAGGCATTACCGTGAAAATACGGCCGGGCACTGTAGGCGAAATAATGCACATTCCGGTGGTAATTGACCAAAGCGGCATAATTGACCTGGTTTATAACGACTTTTTCATCGGGGAAGATTGCGATGTTGAAATCATTGCCGGGTGCGGCATCCATAATGACGGCGTTCATTTAACCCAGCACGACGGAATACATACCTTTCACATCGGGAAGAATTCGCGGGTGCGCTACGTTGAAAAACATTACGGCAGTGGCGGTAACGCCGCCAAAGTGCTGAACCCTGTCACCAATCTCTTTCTTGCGGAAGGCGCGCATATGGAGATGGACACCGTGCAGATTGAAGGGGTTGACGCCACAAAACGGGTAACCAAAGCTAATCTGCTTGCCAACTCCACCCTAGTAATCAAAGAAAAATTGCTGACCAGCGGCAAGCAAACCGCCGCCACAGACTATGAAATAAACCTGAACGGAAAGGGAGCCGGGGTAAACCTGATTTCCCGCTCGGTGGCAAAAGGGGAGTCAACTCAGGAATTCCTGTCCAAAATAAATGGGAACACCGAATGTCAGGGGCACTCGGAGTGCGATGCCATTATTATGGATAACGCCACAGTTACAGCCATTCCCATTGTCAAGGCCAATCATGTGGACGCTTCCCTGATTCATGAAGCGGCCATAGGAAAAATAGCAGGAGAACAAATCACCAAGCTGCTGACTCTGGGCCTGACTCAGGAAGAAGCAGAGGCTGAAATTGTAAACGGATTCCTGCGCTAGGTGAAGTCATCGGAACTCTGCAGGGCATTTCAACCCCTTGAACAAATATGCCAAATACCACGGCGCAATGCGTATCAAGATGGAGGAAAGCTGAAATGAAAAAACCATTTGTTGTCTGTCATATGCTGACTTCTCTGGATGGGAAAATTGATGGGGCCTTCTTTGACGCACCAGAGACAACTCCTGCATCAAAAGCCTACGGTACACTTCGGGAGCATTACAGCCCGCAAGCTACCATTTACGGCACTACCACCATGATAAGCAGCTATGCTGACGGTACGAGTCCGACCCTTTCCTTATCGGATGATACTTCGCCGGAAAAAGCGGATTTTGTAAATCCACAGGGTAAGGCAATGGGAAATTACATTATCTCGCTTGACCCGAAAGGGATACTGAAGTTTTCTTCTCATATAATCGAGAAAAAAGGACGCCCGGCGGCCCATGTGATCGAAGTGTTGACCGAACAAGTTTCCACTGCTTATCTCTCCTATCTGCAAAAACAGGGTATTTCTTATCTGTTTGCCGGAGAAAAGTGTCTTGACTGCAAGCTGCTGCTGAGAAAGCTGGCCGAACAGTTTGAGATCAAACGGCTGATGATTGCCGGTGGCGGCATCACAAACTGGTCCTTTCTACAGGACGGTTTAATTGACGAGCTGAGTCTTGTAATCGCCCCGGTGGCTGATGGGAACACTTCTGCTGTTTCTATTTTTGAGCAAGCGGATTTTCTCCCCCAACATAAGCCGATAGCGTTCCGCTTAATCGAAGCCAAGCCTTTGGACGGTAGCGCGCTGTGGTTGCGGTATGGCATTATCTGATTTGGATTTACAGATTTGCACATAAACGAATATAATAGTGCGCCCAGTCTTACACTAAAAACTATTGTTGATGCTTTTATGATATCAGCGACATTCTTTTTCGGTCTTTGGGCATAGTGCAGGCAAGCGGTGCTCCCGACAATCCCAACGCCCGGCTCATGGATATAAAGGCCCAACCTGTCCGCGTAAAAACCTGCAATAACAGCAAACTTGAGTCTGGATCAATCTCTGCTTAACAAGCGTAATGCCGAACTTGAAATGGCAGGGGGGGGCAACCCCGCCCTGCCCAATCCGCCAAATCTGCTCAACCTCTAATAAGCTTGACATAAGCCGGGTAAAAACAAAGTAAGCCAGGGTAGCGACTCTATACAGCCTCCCCGCTTAAACAGCTAAACGCAAGCGAGCTCCCGGGGATTATATATCCATAAACAAAATCCGATTGCCCTGGTTTTCCACCAGTCTGACCAGATCATTTACCCCTATCCAAACTGTGGCGGTGTTGGTATTAGGATGTATCCCAATAAAATCATAGCTGCGCAGGGCATTGTCTATTACCACAACAACGGAATGTTCCGGATCATGGATCACTCCAAACGGGGTAACCGCCCCTTTTGTAAGTTTGAGATATTTATACAGATCTTCTTCACTGGCGAACCGCAGAGGCCTGCCTCCCAGTTTGTCTTTAAGCTCTTTTAAATTCACCTGCTTATCTTTATCCATTACCACAAGGTAATAGTTTCTTTTCTTGTCGTCGCGCAGGAATAAATTCTTAACCACATTTTCCGGGTGCTTTATATCCACACTGATCATTTCCTCAATAGTGAAAACAGGCGGATGTTCTGTGACCTCATAAGAAATCTGCATTGCATCCAACAAAGAATATACTTCGGTTTGTGCTTCAACTGACATAATACTTCCTTATATTCAGACAATCGCTCTTGCTGCGATCGCTTCAACTTGAGGTGGCCTCCTCAATTTCAACGTATTCACGATTGACTAATCCATCTTGTAGTCTAAATCAATCTTTCAATAAAGTTTATGCCGGGAGCCGGCCACAACTGTTCTCTGGAATTTACCCGGCTTACTGTTACCTGGAACAATCAGCCAGCGCCAAGGCCTGAATTCAGGTCATGAATTCGTCTTCTTACCGCTACAGGCAACACTTTGGATTGGTATCCGGACAGGCCAAGCTGGACAAAACAGCCCGCCTTTGGTAGTGACTATCAGATTAAGTGTTATCGACGTAACCAGCCTTATTATGGTTGCTTATTGATATTCACATGACGGAAATGGGCCTGTCCCCGTATAGCTGGCGACTGAGGTCGATTTATTGTGTAACGAAAAAACGGACGTGCATGGTACTTATACATCCGGCCAAAAAGATTTCGGAACGAACTTATCGCTTAATCCCACTTGATGTGACCGCAAGGCTGATGCCTCTGTCACCCGGGTTACCAGTCCGCCCGCTTTTGTTCGCTCAATACAGCCCCGGTAAAGCCTGAACTCACCCTTCTCAATATAAATTGAAAGAAACACGCACAACTGTTTATAGGGGTAATTGTTGAAGGAGCATTTCATGGAATACTACCAGGCCCGGTTATGCAAAGAGCTTAACCTCATGTGACTGATGCCTGCCTGCACTGACCCGTTTAGCGAAATCAAGCTGACGCGGGAGAAAACGCCTTAATATGGTGCAAGGTCGGAAAAGCTCCAGTGCCTGAAAACGAATAAGCTTCCTGACATAAGCAACCCATACACGTAGAGTAATTGCAATGAAATATAATCCTATCCGGCTTTCCCGGATTTATATGATAGTGGGGGATGCATGCAAGTTGTGATGCAAACAGCTCTTCCCGGTTTGGCCAAGCCGGTTCGGGATGAGGTTCGCGACATATATGATCTGCAACAGAAGAAGCAGCTTATTGTTTATACCGACCGAATGGCTGTGTCAGGCCGGATTTTAAAAAAGCCCATTCCATACAGAGGCATCATGTTCACCCAGATCAGTCTGTACTGGATAAGCAAATTCACTCATCTGGTTGGTCATAACCTGGTTGCACAAGCTGTACAGCGCTTCCCTCAGGAGTTTCAGTCTCAAGCTGCCTTGCTTAAGGGAAGAAGTGTCATTGTGCAACAACTCAGAGAGCTGCCGCTCAAATTCCGGGTGGTCGGCAATCTTGCCGGTGCAGACTGGAGTTCTTATCAGAAAAATCGTATGGTGGGCGGTAAAACCTTGCGCATCGGTTTGCGTGAATCAGACCGACTGGAAACCCCTATCCTGATAGTCACACCAACCGGAGATATGAGCAGGCAACGGATTGATGATATTGAAAAATGGGCACGCCGCATGTATGGCCAGATGTTATATAAAGATTTGGTGGACATCAGCCTCGCCATTTTCGGGGTGGCCCGCAACTATGCAGCTAAGCGGGGCCTGATTATTGCCGATTCCGCTTTTGAGTTCGCAGTGCATGAGGGAAATCCTTATATCATCAATAATGTTTTGAATCCGGAAACAACCACATATTGGTCTAAGGAAACATTTAAGCCCGGTCAGACGCAACCATCTTTTGACCGCCAGCCCCTGCAAGACTGGCTGGCCGCCCAAGGCTGGGACAGCTCGCAACCGCTGCCGGAAATTCCAAAGGAAATCATTTCAGAAACTTCGCGGCGCTATCGCGAAATTTTCAACATCATGACAGGCAAGGTTGCCCTGCCTGATAAAGACGAATAGTTGCAACATAGTCATGTCGAAATTACTCACAGCGTGCGTGGCTGCCGGCGGGGGGGGGATGTACAACAAGCTTCCTTTTTGAGGGCAGTCTGAACTTTATGGACTAAATCGTTTAAAGCCCCAATTCTGCCGGGCGCCGACTGCTTGCCGCCAAGCTATAAGATTTGAGTTGCCTTTGCCCACTTAATAACTTATCGTTCAACGGGTTTTCTTATCCGTTTGGGGCAGCCTACCCATACAAACCGCTGTCCCTTTTATCTCCTTTCAAGTATTCCAATACATGAGCGCTTTATTATATGCGGTGAAACAATGTGAAGCAGCATTAAACTGATGCTCAAAAAGGATAGGGGGTTTTTAAATTCACACTTTCATAGATCATGAAGGTTTCATTGGCGCTGATCGAGTCGGAATATTTCTCCAGCATGACATTGAAGAAGTCCATTAACCCCAGCTCCGGGGTAAGCATAACGGTGAGAATGAGGTCATACCGCCCGGTAACCACAGCCACGGAAATAACGCCGGGCAGCTCGCTGATTTGTTCAGCGGTTTTTTTCAGGGCCGGAGATTTCAGTCTTACCCCGATATAGGCGGTGTAGTAGCCGGCGCCCATATCTTTGGTGGAAATAAGCGCCTTAATCTCAACCAAACCTTGTTCAATCAGCCGGTTCACCCGGGTGCGGACAGTTGCTTCAGAAAGCCCAAGCGCACGCCCGATTTCACTGAAGGAACGGCGCCCGTCTTGCAGCAAGCGCACTATTTCCAAACTGATTCTGTCAAACTTGCCTGTAGGCATAGCTCTCTCTTTAGTCTATCCGTGAAAGCCAAGCAATTATTTCAGCTCCATCTGCACAATTGAAGAAAACACGACTGAAATCAAAGCGGCTCCAAGCGGCGGCCCAGGTTTTAGGGTCATGGGCCGGAAGTCCGATCAACGCTTGAGCCAGCTCTTCCACTTCTACCAGTTGGTCTGCGGCATTGGAAGTTAAAAAATCACCTGTAATCCGGGCCTGACTGATCACAGCTCCTGTAGTGGCGAGATTAAGTTGAACGCTTCCAAACGAAAAGCGGGTGGACAGGCGGATATCTCCAGGGGGAGACATGCCCAGATTCCAGGCGGCATTTGCATAGCGTCTGCTTTTCAACTCGTCTGCTCTGTCCCGGATCTGTGCCGGAAGCGGGAGCGGTTCTATCGGGTAGCTTAATTTAATGCCTTGCTCCAACTCAGCCAGAGAAATATCCGCATGTTCACGCAAATTACACACCCTGGCCCGCACAGACTGCACTCCCTTACTGCGATACTTGGCCGGGTCCACAAGCAGCACTTCTGACAGTACATCTAAATTTACATCATATAAAATGGTACCGTGCAACAAAAATTTCCCCGGCAGACGGCGGCCGGCCAACCCGGAAATTTTTCCACATCCCTTTAAACTGATGTCGTTGCGCCCTTCCATTATCACCTTCAGGCCCAATGCCCCGAAATAATCGAGCAAGGGGCGGAGTATACATTTCTGAGAAGGCTCTTTACCCTGCGGACACGGTAAAATGAACGTAAAATTTAAATTGCCCAAATCGTGATAAACCGCCCCACCCCCGGTCAGTCGGCGCACAAGCTTTATACCCCGTTCTTCCAAAACCGACAAATTGACTTCCGACCAAGCGTTCTGATGGCGCCCGATGATTACAGCCGGTTCATTCTGCCAAAGCATAAACAGAGCTTGCCCAAGTTCACTTTCGCCAAGCGCTTGCTCTAAGGCCAGATTAAAAGCCGGATCAATACTGCCGGTTTCATAGTAGGTAAGCTTATTCAGCATAAACGGAACCTGGCCTTTTCAGCGCGGTTGTCAACGAGAATGCCATTCTCTTATCCCGGAACACACTGAGAACTAACCCGGCTTATTCCACCGTTGCAAGCGCTGCTTCCCAAATGCCTTCCGGCAGACTGGGGTGAGCATGAATTACTCCGGCAATGTCGTCGATACTCAGCCCACAGCTCACGGCCAGAGCGATTTCTCCGATCAGTACACTTGCCTGAGCTCCAATAATCTGTCCACCCAGCACTTTGCGATCCGGCCCGAAAACAATGCGTACCTGTCCGTCAATTTCCCCGGTGGCCTGTGCTTTGCCAAGCCGGCGGAACAGAAAATCGGAAGCCTTACTGCCGGGAGCTTCCATTTGCGCCTGTTTCAGACTGAGCCCCACACAAGCAATTTCCGGACGGCTGAAGATGGTGGCCGGCACATGCTTCAGGTTCACGGTTACCGATTTGTTCAGCAACCTTTCAACCACCGCCCGCCCCTGCGCCTGCGCCGTGTGGGCCAACATGCCGTATGCAGGGCCCAGACAATCGCCTATGGCCCAGATATCGGGAGCGTTGGTTTTAAAGTCGGCGTCAACTTCCACCCAGCCTCGCTTGCTGAAGGTTACCCCCACCTGAGCCAGCCCCATCTCATCAGGCACGGGAGCCCGTCCGGTGCAAACAAGGATCTTGGCGCATGGAATTTCTTTAACCGGCCCCTCTGACTGCCAAGGCGCAAGCACAGCTTTCAGGCCATCCGCGGTTTTATTGACCGCACTCAGACTATAACCCGTATAAACCGGCAAGCGAACCTTTTTCAGGCAACGCATATAGCTTTTGCAGATATCGTCGTCCAGTGAGGGAAGCGGCAGAAGGCGATCCATGGCTTCCACCAGAGTAACACTTACTCCTAAAGAGTGATAAATCTGAGCCAACTCGCAACCGATCACGCCGCCACCCACCACCAGCAGACCGGCAGGCAGTTCCGGCAACGCCAGTGCTTCATTGCTGGAAATGATGCTGTCGCCATTAATCAAAAGCTCGGGCGGGGCCCCGGGAATATCAGCGGGGCGGGAGCCAATTGCCAGCAAAAGCCGGTCGTAACCATAAACCTGTCGCCCGGCTTCGGTCTCCACCTCTACCTGGCCGGGAACGACTACGTGGACCCGGCCGCGTACGAACTCCACGCCCCTGGCCTTGAACGTTCCAACCAGGCTTTTCTGCAAGCCTCCGATAATACCGCTTTGCCGGGCGCGCAAGGCAGACAGGTCGATTTGCCGCTCCCGGCCGCCCAGGTCCACCCCGTAATCAGCGGCCTGCCGGGCCGCCTCAGCCAAATCCGCCGCATGGCGCATGATTTTTGAAGGAATGCAGCCGCGGGCCAGGCAGGTGCCGCCCGGCTCCGCGCTGTCAATCAAAGTTACGCTTGCGCCTAATTGAGCGGCCCGCAAAGCAGCAGTGTAGCCGCCAGGGCCCGCTCCGATGACTACCAGCCGCATCACTGTTTTCCCTCGACTTTCATATCCCCGGTCAATACAGGCTTGCGGGCTGCGGTGGTTTCATCCATGCGCCGCACCTTGGTCAAGGTGGGGGCGGCATGCAGTGTTTCGGGCGTTTCCTCAGCTTCCCGCGCGACTTCCAGCATGGCCGCGATAAATGCGTCCAGATCTTCCTTGCTTTCAGTTTCAGTAGGCTCAACCATGATTGCGGAGTTTACCACCAAGGGGAAGTAAACCGTAGGCGGATGATAGCCTAAATCAATCAGCCGTTTGGCTATATCCAAGGTACTGACCTTATTCGCCCGCTGTTTCGCATCGGTGAACACGCACTCGTGCATACAGGGCTGATCAAACGGCAGGTCAAAGGCTCCCTTAAGCTTTTCTTTGATATAGTTGGCGTTGAGCACCGCCAGCGCACTGGCTTTCTTCAAGTCCTGCCCCATGCTCAAAATGTAGGAGTATGCCTTAACAGCGACCCCGAACTGGCCGTGGAAACTGTGCAAACGCCCGATGGAAAGCGGCAAATCGGTTTGCCATTCGTATCTATCACCATTCTTAATCACCCGGGGGCCGGGCAGAAATGGTTCCAGGGTAGCGCTTACCGCAACCGGGCCCGCTCCGGGGCCGCCACCGCCGTGCGGTGTGGACATGGTTTTATGCAGGTTGTAATGAACAACATCCACCCCCATGCGGCCAAGATCCACATAGCCCATTACCGCGTTCAGGTTTGCGCCGTCGGCATAAACCAGGCCGCCCCGTTCATGCACCATGGCGATGATATCCGCCAGTTCCTGCTCAAACAATCCCAAGGTGTTGGGATTGGTGACCATCAGCCCGGCCACATCGTCCTGCATCAGCCTTTCGATCTGGGCCAGCTCAATATAACCTTTAGGCCCCAACGGCACTTTTACTTCTGTAAAACCGCTCATCGTAGCCGTGGCCGGGTTGGTGCCGTGAGCGGTATCAGGGATGAGCACCTTGGTTTTCCTGGGCGCGCCTGATTTTTCATTATTGCGATGCCAGGCCGCAATCATCAACATGCCGCAAAGCTCACCGTGCGCTCCGGCCGCCGGTTGCAGCGAGGCGGCTTTCAGGCCCACTATTTCGGCAAGGAACCTTTCCAACTCGTAAATCAACCGCATCGAGCCCTGACATGCCTCTGCAGGGAGCAGGGGATGCGCTTTGGCAAAACCGGGCAGAGCGGCCATGGCCTCGTTGATTTTCGGGTTATATTTCATGGTGCAGGAACCCAAAGGATACATGCCTGTATCCACCCCGAAGTTCCAGGTGGAAAGACGCGTGTAGTGACGAGCCACTTCCTGCTCGGAAAGGTCAGGCCAGTCCGGCCCATTGCCGCATATTTCCTCAGGAAGAGCGGTCACAGGCACTTCGCTTTTTACCAGACTCATAGCAGAGCGGCCTTTGCGCCCTTTTTCCCAAAGCAGTTTTTCTTCAAGCACCAGGCCGCCGGTTCCGGCCGGAGTAAATTTTCGGGTCATGCTAAGCCCCCTTACCAATTTCATGCAGCAAAGCGTCAATTTGGGTTTTGCTGCTGGTTTCCGTTACTCCAAACAGCCAGGCGCGCTCCAGGCTGATACCCGGCAGAGCTTCCGCCCATAACTTGAGCGGCAATCCCGCAAGGATTTTCAGAGATTTCAGCCGTTCGTACACCGCCCCATAGTTATCCGGAGCATACATTACAAACTCATTGAAAACGGGAGCCGCGGAAAAAGGCCTGAACCCAAGCTTTTCCAGGCCGGAGCGCAAGTAGGCGGCCAGGTCGAGGTTAACCTGAGCCGTTTGCCTGAACCCGCTTCCGCCGATAGCGGCCATGAACATCGCGCAAGTTAAAGCGCAATGCCCGGCGTTGGAGCAGATATTGCTGACCGCCCGGGAACGACGAATGTGCTGCTCACGAGTGGCCAAGGTGAGCACAAAACCTTCTTTGCCGTCAATATCCTTAGCCCGCCCCACCAGTCTGCCGGGTATCTGGCGCACATATTCGGTTTTACAGGAAAGCAGCCCCAGACTCGGGCCGCCAAACTCTTGTGCCAGGCCAAGGCTTTGAGCATCACCGAACACGATATCCGCACCTTGTTCGCCGGGTGATTTAATCAACCCAAGGGCAAACGGCTCGCTGAACCCGGCCGCTAAAAGGCCGCCCAGCGCTTTTACCGCGACCCCGGCCGCGCGCAAATCTTCAATCACGCCAAGGAAATTGGGCGACTGCATGATCAGCACTGCCGGCTCGCCGTCAAGCCCGGACAAATCAGTACGTCCGTCCGGTCCGGCCGGCAGAGTAACCAACTCCACATCAGCCAAGGGGGCAAGATAGGTGGCGAGCACTTCCCGCCAGTGGGGGTGCACCAGACCGCTGACGGCCACAACCCGTCGTTTGGTAATACGCATGGCCATTAAGGCGGCTTCAGCCATGGCGGTGGAGCCGTCATACATGCTGGCGTTGGTGATATCCATGCCCACCAGGCGGCTGATTAAGGTTTGGAATTCAAAAATGGCCTGCAGCGTGCCCTGGCTGATTTCCGGCTGATAAGGGGTGTAAGAGGTCAGAAACTCCGAGCGGGAGGCCAGATAGGGAACCAGAACCGGAATGTGGTGCGGCTGTGAACCGGCATGGACAAAAACCTGCCAGTCGCCGCCGCCCGCATTTGCAAGCGCCTGCAGATGCTCGGCCAGTTCCCATTCGCTCATGGCTTCAGGCAGATCGAACGCCCGGGTACGCCGTGAATTTTCAGGGATCTGCTCAAATAAAGCATCCAGGCTTTCAGCTCCCACCGCTGCAAGCATCTCAGCAATATCAGCCTGAGTATGTGGAAGATAACGCATGTCTATTCCTCTTGTTCAAGCTTTTCCAGGTAGCCTGCAGCGTCAAGCAACTCATCGAGCTCAGACAGATTGCCGGGGGCAATTTCAATAATCCAGCCTTCCCCGTAAGGATCGGAATTGACCAGACCGGGTTCGTCCTCAAGCAGGGAGTTAACAGCGGTCACCTGTCCGGACAGGGGGCTGTACAAAGGGCTGACCGACTTGGTTGACTCCAAGGTGCCGAACTCTTCGCCTTTAGCCAGTTCCATACCCACAGTCGGCAACTCAACATAGGTCAAATCACCGAGTGCGTCCTGAGCGAAATCGGATACACCGATGCGAAAAGGCGCTTCAGTGGAAACCCATTCGTGATCTTCAGCGTATTTGATGTCATCGGGAATGTTCAGATCCTTAAGTTCTTTCATGTTTGCTCCTGGTTTTAGATATAATTTATAGCTGCAATCAGGCTGGGCAATCCGCTTGAAATTGCCGCCGGAACAGACTAACTTTCAGACTCAACCTTGAAGGCGCCCGCTCCCAAACCGCGGCAAGGCTGTTGCTCCTGCTCCGTTGCCCCTGTAAGAATGGACAACCCGCAAAAGCCGCCTGCTTAAAGCATTGAACTCAACTTTTTACGTGCTGTCCGGTCGGGGCGGATGTCGGTCACCACTTCCACGGCGATCTCACGGCGGTTATCCTTAAGTACAAGCCGGCTTCCACTCTCAAGCGCCCGGTTGACTCTTATAAAACCGCAGACCAGACCGCGCGGAGAAAATCCTGCCGGGGCAGACGGGCTGGCGACACTGACAATTCCACCATCAACCCGGCCAATGGCCATATCGGCAACGCAAGTAAGCACCCGGCCGATATCCTCGCCCTCACAAAGCACGCGCGCGCTTTCCGTATCGACTTTACGCGGGTCATATCCCGCAAAAGGCAGAGTATGGGGCGCTGAGGCCGGGTCGAGCGCGTCTCTTCCATAGAAGTTTTTGGTGAATCCGCCCGTTTCAGAAAGCGGCAAAGCCCAGGGCCAGGGGTGATTGACGAACGGCCAGGGACCGATATCCTGATGACTTAAGGCGAGCACTGCCCCGGCCCGCAGGGAATCGCGGGCAGCCAGACCGCAAGGGATAAGCCCGAACGGCTCTCCCTCACTCATGAGCATTTCCCACAGATTAACGGCGCGATCAGCAGGCAGATAAATTTCAAACCCGAATTCACCGGTGTATCCGGTGCGGGACAGCAGCACCGGGGTACCGTCGCGCATGAAAACACCGGTATCGGCAAAGTTGAAATCTCCCTTAAAGCTGAAATATGGGAACTGTTCAAACAGTTTATCCGGGTTCCTAACCAGATCTTTTAATATTTTCAACGCCAGCGGGCCCTGAATGTCGAGCTTGCCCACCTGTCCGGTCAGGTCACTCCAAACCAGCCTGTCGCCGCCCGGCAAGCTTTGCATATGCTCTACAACTTTAGCCCCCATGCCGGCGTTGACCACCAAGGCTATACGATTATCACTTAACGGATAAATGATTGTATCATCCAGACAGAAGCCCTCTTTCGTGAGAATGGCGCTGTAGCCGCAACGGCCGGGGCGCTGCCCGGAAATATCGCGGGTAAGGGCGAAATTCAGAAACTCTCTTACCTTTTCCCCACTTACGGTAACCACCGACATATGGCTGGTATCAAAAAGCCCTGCGGCTTTAATTACGGCCATGTGCTCTTTGACCGCCCCGGTTTTGTACCACAGGGGCATTTCCCAGCCACCGAAATCAACCATGTTTCCGGAAAGGCTGAGATGGCTGTCGTAAAGTGCAGTTCGTTTCAAATTGCTTGGATTACTCATATTCATACTCCTGGAGATAGAGCATTTCATTCTAAAATGGGTTTGCGGTAAAATGCTCCGGCGACCGTCCCTTGCCCGTTTGCAGCACTAAAGGTTTCTGAACCGACTAACCCGCCTGAGGTGTTTGAAGCCAACGTAGCAACTGAAGTTCGCACTTTATGCGCATATTGTCAATGCAGAATGGATATTCTTCGAAAAACAGAAGTTAAGCCCGGCAAAATTTAGTTTTTGAACAGTAAAGCCTCATGTGATTGCCGATCAGCGCCAACCTATGGCCCGGCTTTCCACAAGCAGTCAAAGCAGTATGAACGGGCGGACTTTAAGAAATTGCAATTCGTAAATATTGAGTACCGGCAGCCGGCAGTTTGCAGAGGCCGCTTAACTTCTTGGCTATGAGTTACATCCACCTTTTTTTCACAAACAAGGCCCACACAAGCAGGCAAATCACCAGGGTGATTACGCCAACAACTAAAAATGCTATGGGCGAGTTTTGCAGGGGAAGGTTAATGTTCATTCCGAAGGTTGAGGTGATGATGTTGGGAATGGTCAAAATAATGGTTACTCCGGTGAGCATCTTCATGACCGTGTTCATGTTGTTGGAAATGATGGAAGCAAAGGCGTCGCTCATACCGGAAAGAATGCCTGAGTATACCGATGCCATGCCGATGGCTTGGCGATTTTCAGTAATGGCATCTTCAAGAATATCCGCCTCTTCTTCACTAAGTGAAATCAGACGGGAATGCAACAGCCGGTTCATCGTCATTTCATTGGCCTCCAATGAAGTCACAAAATAAACCAGGCTTTTGTTAATGGTGAGTAAATGGATCAGCTCTTTATTCTGCATGGCTTTATACAAGTTCTGTTCGGCCTCATTGGTCATCCGGTTCAACTCTTTCAAAGCCTGCAGGTAATGGGTGGCTGTGCGCATAAGGATATTCAAAGCAAACCCCATGCGCTGGGAAGTTGAAATGTTTTTGGGACGAATAGTCAGAAGCTGGGATACCAAGTCCTGTGAGGAACGACAAACCGTAACCACCGCGTCCGGGGTAATGATAATTCCTATGGGCACAGTGAGATACGGCACCAGCTCATTAGTTTCGTTGTGAATGGGAGCCTGCACCACAATCAACAGGAAGTCGTCATCTGCCTCAATGCGGGCGCGCTCATCTGCGTCCAGAGGGTCGGAAAGAAAGTCCCAGGGAATGCCCGTGGCCTCGGAAACTTTGGTAATTTCCGCCTCAGTGGGCATATATAAATTGATCCAGCAGTCTTTGCCGGGCTGATCCTGCGGTACCAACAGGTCATTAACGGTCTTAAAGATTCGCAGCATAATTGCCTCCGGAATGCACCTTCCAGGGCATGCTGCCGGGAAGGCGGGCTTAGATTGAATACGGTGTAGCGCTACATAAGTGGCTACTACTGCTTGGTTCCACTAACAGCTCTCCTTGAAAGAAGTTAATCTGCGGCCGTAACCTTACAACATTTATATCTTCCGGCCCCTACTCCCAAGCGGGTATACTCCCAAAAAGCAGGATAGACAAGTGTTTTTTAGTGAGATGCCGTCTTAAACATCCCGGCTGCACCTCAAAAATACAGTCCCGGCTTAAAGTGACTTAAAACCTCAAAAGAGGAACGGCCTGTGTGGGCGCCCTCTCCCGAGCTCTTCCCCGGCCTTCCGCCTTTAAAGGTTCAATACTATCTTCGTGCCCATAACTACATTAATGGCGCAAACAGGCGGGCGATCTTGCAGACCGCGCGTTCAATCCGGCTTTGCTTGGAAAACCAGGCCGGGTTCAGCTCTATGCAATGTTCCAGATCCTGCTCAAAAATAGCTGCATGGGCTAATGCTATTTCTTTATTATAGATAAACGCATTGATTTCAAAATTCAAGGAAAAGCTTCGGATATCCATGTTGGTAGTGCCGATGCTCACCAACTCCCTGTCGCAGGTTATGGTTTTGGAATGTAAAAAGCCGTTGTAAAGGTAAACCCTGACGCCATATTCCATAACCGTTTCCGCGTATGCCATATTGGCCTGCTGAACTAAAATGTTATCGGTTTTTCTGGGCAGCATTATTCTCACATCCACCCCCGCACGGGCGGCAATGCGCAAAGCATCCACAAACCCGTCATCGGGAATGAAATATGGAGACTGAATAAGCAGGCTTTCCTCCGCGTCATAAATAACCTGGAGAAATCCGCTTTTAATCGGCATGCTCTCAAATCTGTCCGGCCCGCTGCTCACAATTTGGATACCCACATTCCCGTCAGGCAACGGTTCCGGGAAATAGCGCTCCAACTTTTGGGGCTCCTGATCCGCCTGCTCGGCATGCAGCCAATCCATCCAGAAACGCTCCTGCAAAAACCATACAGCCGGTCCGGTGATGCGCAAATGGGTATCGCGCCAGGGTTGATATTTCCGGTTGCGCCCCAGATACTCATCTCCCACGTTCATGCCGCCTACATAACCGATTTTCCCGTCTATTACGGCAATTTTGCGATGATTGCGGTAATTAATCCGGATATAGGGGCTCAAATTAAAAAGCAAGCGATCAAAAGCGCGTACACGCCCCCCTGCTTTGATCAGGGGGACAAACAATCTGCTCAAACCCATCATCGAGCCAAGCCCATCGTACATTACCCTTACCCGTACCCCCTGCCTGGCCTTTTCAGCAAGGGCGGCCACCAGTTCGCGTCCGATCCCGTCATTTTTGAAAATATAATAAAACAGATGAATGTGATCCCGAGCCTGCCGGATATCGTTTAACAGGCTGGCAAACTTGCTTTGACCATCAATAAATATCTGCACCTGATTTTGGTCTGTATAGACGCTCTGAGCTTCAGCGCGCAGATAATTAACCACCTTGATAAAAGGGCGGGCATTACTGCTGTAATCGGACTGGCTGATGCTTAAATAACGTTTCAGCTTGTCATCATAAAGAGTGTCGCGGGCATTTTTTGAAAGGTAGCGTTTTTTCTTTCTGGCCGGGAACCCGCTTCCAAATGCCACATAGGCAACCACCCCCACCACAGGCAAAAGTATCAGAATCAGAAGCCAAGCTACGGTTGCAGTTGGGCTTTTACGCTCAAAAAAAATGACCGCAATAATGCAGAACAGATCAATAATCAAAAACAGGGTGATGAAAAACTGGCTTGCGCTCATGCTTCCTCGCTCACATGGAAATTCAACATTAATATAGCATACTTGATATAGACATACAATCCAATCAACCCTGTCTTACATATATGGGGGGGGCTGAATTCTGATTGGTAATCGTCCAGGTATGGATGACTTCATCAGCCGGGCAAGAGCCCGGAGCGCGAATGCGTTTCTGTGTCACTGGGGCGGGGTTGGAGCCGGCCTGATCAACCGACTCTAAAGCTCAATCAATTCATCCTGAGCGAAATCCCGCTTGGCCGGAGTGCCCAAAACCTGATCCCACCGCATGGGAGATACCCCATTTCCAGGACGCTTAACCGTAAGATTTTCAGTGGTATAAAGCTCACCCGCAGCTATGGGACGGCTTGCCACCAGGCTTTTCCGGGCGGCCGTCATATTCGGGCGCTCAGAAGGGGAAGGCTCTTTCACTCCATTGCCCAGCATCTGCTCAATCCGGCGCACTCCCCGGACCAAACCAGCCAGTTCATCCGGTTCCAGCGAACTTTTATGGTCAGGACCAGGTAAATTGCGGTCCAGCGTGAAATGCTTTTCAATCACATCGGCGCCCAGAGCGGCCGCTGCAAAACAGGCCTCCAGACCGATACTGTGGTCAGAGTACCCTACCCCGCCCAATTGAGGGAAACTTTCCCGCAAAGTGAGCATGGCCCGCAAATTTACATCAGAGTCAGGGGTCGGATATTGGGTATTGCAATGCAAGAGAGTCAACTTGCTTTGCTCCAGCCCGGCGGCTGCAAGCACGTTTACCGCACCGGCCACTTCCGCCAGGGTGGACATACCGGTTGAAAGAATAGTCGGAAGATTAAATCCGGCCACAGCCCGTAGATAGGGCAAGTTGGTAAGCTCGCCTGAGCCGATTTTAAATAACGGCAAGCCCAAATCGTAAAGCAACCGGATACTGTCCAAATCAAAAGGCGTGGACAGGAACGCTATTCCCAAGGCCTTGGCGTGGTTGATCAGGGTTTTATGGTCAGCCTCTGAAAGTTCAAGGCGTTTAAGCATGTCGAACTGGTTCTCACCAGCCGGGCCCGCGCTTTTTTGATATTCCGCTTTGGGAGCGTAACGGCTGACCAGTTTTTCAGACTTGAAGGTTTGGAATTTTACCGCATCTGCCCCGGCCTTTGCCCCGGCCTCAAGCAAAGCAACAGCCAAGTCCAGGCTGCCGTTGTGGTTAACCCCGGCCTCTGCAATTATAAATATTCCGGTATGTTGCATATACTACAATCTACAGCTGACTCCGCCGCCAAGAACGGCTCGGCAGCAGTTCATGCAGCGTTCTCCTGCAAGGATATCACCATAAGGGTTGCAGCGGCTTTGCCGATTGCCGAAATCACATTGCTCAAAAACAGGTTTAAACCTGACCTAATGGCAATCAGCCAAACCCGCCCCGGCCAATTGCAAACCTAATTCAAAATATACTGCATGGGATTGACACAAACTCCATTTACCAGCACTTCATAGTGCAAATGTGAGCCGGTGGAACGGCCGGTGCTTCCCACATACCCAATCAGGTCGCCGCGATTGACTTTATCTCCCTGCTTCAAAGCCAGCTTCTGCATATGGGCATAGCGGGTGGTAATGCCGTTGCCGTGGTTCACCACAACCATATTGCCATACGCCCCCTGCCAGCCCGCGGTGGTAACCACGCCTTTGGCCGGCGCCTGGATAGGTGTGCCGGTTTTGGCTTTAATATCAATGCCTTTATGGAATTCCCGGCGGCTTGTGAACGGTGAACCGCGCGAGCCGAACCCGGATGTAATCCAACCCTCCACCGGCCAGATCGACGGCGTGGCCGCAAGCACTTCACTGTTTTTGCGCAGAAGCTGCAGAAGTTCCTGCTGGCGCACCTCTTCCAGGTTGGCTTCAAACGACAGTTGCTTTAAAAACGTGTTCATTTTGCGGGCGAGAAGTTCCTGCCGCAGCAAAGGCAGATACCCCTTGGTAAAATCTTCCGTGCCCGGTCCGCCCAACCCGGCCGGCTCCATGGCCTCATGTTCAAGGTCCATCATTGCCCGCAACTTTGAATTGAACTGCTGCACCCGGGTCATATCAGCCTGCACATTGCGCAATTTTCCTGTAAGATTGATCAGTTGGGTATTTTGTTCTTCAACAATCTTTTCAGCTTGAGCCAGTTGACTTTCAAGCGACTGGCTTTTAGCAAGATATTTAAACAGATAGATATTTCCGCCTGCAAGCGCGGCAACAAGTAAAAACAACCCGGCCCCCAGCCAGCCCCTGAACAGCAGGCTGCGGCAATCGCTTCGGCCTTCTTTAAAAATCACGATATGATATTTTCTAAACAGCATCCGTTATGGTCCCTTCTTGACTGGTTTACCTTGCCGGAGATGAATAAGAACGACTATTGAAGACTAGAAATCTGCAGGATTTGTTCGGACAGTTTCTGCATGTTTACCTTGGTCCCGGGCGAGTGTCAAGTCAAACTCCCAGCGACACAGACCTGAAAGCACATTGGTTTTTGCTTTCGGGTGCAGACGATAAAGCGCGTTCAACTCATTTTCCATATCGGCCCGCCGGGTTGAGCCCGCTGAAGGACAGGCATTTTTCCATACCGGCAGATTCCAGGCCTTGGCGGCCTTTAGGATCAAGCTTTTTTCAACCAACATTAAAGGCCGGATTACTGAAAGGCGGCCGCCGAAAAAAGCATCTTTCATCTTCATGCCGTCCACCCGTCCATTTTGAATTAAGTTCATCATGAATGTGGACGCCAGATCGTCTGCATTATGCCCGAATGCCAGATGGCTGAGCTGATATTTCGAACACAAATCAAACAGTGCTTTGCGCCTAAGCATTGCACAGAAGAAACAGGCGGAGCGTTTTTGGTTAACGTCGCTGTGGGCAAGGGGGCCGTGTTCGCTTACTTCAATGTGCCCGGCAACCCCCTCCCGCTCCAGCCATTTAAGCAACGGAGCATGGCTTTCCGGGTCAAAACCGGGATTTACATGCAGGGCCATTATCTCAAACTTAAACGGCACAATACTGCGCCGCAAATGCAGGGTTTGCAGCAAAACCCAACTGTCCACCCCGCCGGAAACCGCTATGCCGATGCGCGCGCCCGGCCCGATCATGCTGGTGTTCTGCATCAGTTTTCCACATAAGGCCAAACAACGTTTCTGGGCAAACGTCAGGCGTTCGCGGATTGGGCGGGTTCCTATCATAACTCCCAAGCCAACTTATTGATCCGCAATTTGAAGCAGGCTGAAATCCGGCTGACCCGCCTCATTTTTCTGAGTGACATAACCATTTACAAAGGAAATTGCACTCATCCGGTGACGGGTGGACGGACGCAATTTCGGAAATAAATAGAGGCGGTCAGAACAATTGATCGCCAAAGCATCGCCCACCAGCCCCACTACGGTGCCCGGTGCAACCGGCTTGTTTAAAACCGGGCCCATCTGACCTGGTTCGACTAAAATGCGTAGGGTCCGGCTGCCTTTGCGGGCAATGTTGAACCAGGCCCCCGGGTAGGGGGTGGTGCCTCTGATTTGCGCATGCACTTCCCAGGCGGTTTGGTTGAAGTTGATCTTTGCGTCGTCTTTGGAAAGCTTGGCTGCATAAGTCGCCAGGCTGTCATCCTGCTCCACCGCTTTCAACGTACCGGCCGCCAGACGGGGCAGGGCCTCAATAAGCAAGCGCCCGCCAAGATTGGACAGTTCATCATGCAGGCTGGCGCAAGTGTCTTCAATGCCTATAGCCAGGGCCCGCTGTAAATAAACCGGCCCTGTGTCCAGGCCTTTTTCCATATGCATGATTGAAACGCCGGTCACCTGGTCGCCGGCCATAATCGCGCGTTGAATGGGCGCCGCTCCCCGGTAGCGGGGCAAAAGCGAGGCATGCACATTAAGTGGAGCCAAACGAGGAATATTCAACACCGCCTCGGGCAGAATCAGGCCATATGCGGCCACAAGCAGCACATCCGGCTCCAAGGCGGCAAGAATATCCACATCCTTCTGCTCCATGAAATTTATGGGCTGATACACCGGGATATTGTGCTCCAGGGCAACCTTTTTTACCGGGGTGGGCTCGATTTTCAAGCCCCGCCCCGTCGGACGATCAGGCTGGGAGTAAACGGCCGCAACTTCACATCCCCGCCACTGCAGTAACTGGGTTAAAATCCGGGCTGCAAAATCCGGAGTGCCCATGTATACGCATTTAAGCATTGCTACTCCATATTCCGCCGGCGGCGTGCAAAACTGCCGTCGCGCTTGCGATTCTCGGGTTATCAGCGGCTTGAAGAGGCATTTGAGACCGCTTGATAAGAAACAGGCTAAGCTTTGCCTTGTTTACGCAAAGCGGCTTTGTACAAATTCAGTTTAAGCCGGCTGATATAATCTATGAACAATTTACCGTCCAAGTGATCGCATTCATGCTGCAGGCAAATCGCCAACATACCCTCCGCAGCCAGCTCAATGGGCTTGCCGTCTAAATCGACAGCTTTCAGAAGCACCTTTTCACGACGCGACACCGACGCCCGGTAGTTGTTCGGAACAGAAAGACAGCCTTCTTCCGATTTGACCGTACCGCCGGATAAAGTCAGTTCCGGGTTTACTAAAATCATGGGCATGGCCAGACCATTGTAAAGCCCGGCTTCTATATCCTCACTATCTTCCGACTCAGCGCAGGGAGAAAGATCGATCACTACTAAACGCACAAACTGCCCTACCTGAGGCGCGGCCAAGCCAATTCCTTCCTCAGCATACATGGTTTCAAGCATATTGGACGCCAACTCGCGTATGTCATCGGTTATTTCACCCACCGGCTGAGAAATTTGTCGCAGCCGTTCATCAGGATACTGCAAAACAGGAAGGATCATATCTTATCTCTTTCAATAATGATAAGCGGATAGCCGCTTGTTTTGGATTTATTTAACTGATTTAATGCCGATTGGCAAACTGACAAGAGGCAGATACCCACCTGGAAAGTCTGCTGAACCGGGCAATGCTTCCGAAAAGGTTCTCAATACCTTTGAGCAAGAACAGCTCCCAGTGAAATATCCACTGCCGCCGCCGCATTCAGGGATTCAACTCCCGGACACATGGGAATTGTAAGCATGTTCTCATGTGGCCAAATCCCCTCCAGGCCCGGCCCCTCTATTCCGGCCACCAGGCCAAATGTGTCGGGGAAGCGGAAATCAAACAGGTTCTCGCCATGCAGGCCCAAGGCAAATAAAGGCAGATTCAGATGTGAGGTCAGATCGGCAAGGCTCGGCCCCTGCATGATTTTGACTTTGAAAACAGCCGGGCCCGCTGCCCTAAGGGTTTTCGGATTATAAATGGATGCCGATTCCGCCATAACCACCACTTGTGCGCCCACCGCCGCTGCACTGCGGATAATCGTACCCAGATTAATGGGATTTTGAAACGGCAGGAACAGGGTAAGTCCTGGCGCCAGGTTCCCTTGCCAGCGCGGCGGCTCCGGGGCGGAAATCAGCAACAGGGGGGCGTTTGTTCCATAAATATCCAGGCGGGCGAACAATTCCCCGGACAAAAAATATACCGGCGCGTCTGTCTCCGGGGGAGCGGAGTTTTTATGGCAAAGCAAGGCGCGTACCCGTTCCGGGTGATCGCGCAGCACCTCAGCCAGAAATTTTCTCCCGGCCAAAATGGCCTCTCCCTGCTTTCTGGCCCCACGGCTGTCCAAAGCTTTCAGCCAGCCCTTAAAGCGGGGATTGTTCGCGCTTGTAATTTCCATAGTCAAAGGCTGTGTTCAACAAAAATACGCCGGATAAAGGCGCTGTTTGTCACCGTCGATCCGCTCGCTTCATATGCTTGTTATCTCATCGGATAAAACTATCTCACGCCCCTGTTTATAGCGGCAATCCCTGCATTTTTCAATAGAGAGCCGGAGAGCCGTATAACGCGGCTTATCCGGCTTCATGCCGGAGGGCTTCCAGAAAAGCTGGCTGCTTTGGAAAAGGTCTGATACTTTTTCCAGGCAACAGCCACTCCCACTTCAAGCTTTGGCTCCAGCGCTCTGAAACAAAACCGGCTGTCTTCCGACAGATGAATGGCTTGATCAATACACAGAGCATACCCCAAGCCCTCTTCCACCATAACCGAAGCATTATAAAGCAGGTTGTAGGTAATTATAATATTTGACAGACTATAGCTGTCACCCAGCCATGCTGCGAATTCATTTGCCACCAGAGAACGATTCGGGCAAAGCAGGGGCAATCCGGCCAGATGAGCAGGCCTGATACTGGTATGCGCGGCAAGCGGACTGTCTTTACGCATGAGGATTCCGTAAACGTGTTTTTCTTTAAGCCGCATAAAATCATATTTGGATAAGTCAACAGGCTCAATGAACAGCCCGAAATCAACCAGACCGTTATCCAACTGCTCCATGGTGCCTTCCGCATTGGAGCTGACAATATTATAGGTGATTTGCGGATATGAAGCACGTAACGTTTTCATTACGCGCGCAAAAATCCTGATTGCAGCCGTTTCTCCACCGCCTATATATACTTTGCCGATGATCTGCTCATCGCCGGAAACAAACTCTGCCTCTGTTTTTGCAATTAAAGAAAGCACTTCCTGAGCCCGCTTTTGGAGAAACAGCCCTTCATCAGTCAGGGTGATTTTTCTGTTGCCCCTGACAAACAGCTTCTTGCCCAACTCGGCCTCAAGTTCCATCATCCGCCTTGAAAGCGTGGGCTGGGTAACATGCAAGACGTCCGCTGCGCCGGATATGGTCTTCTCTCTGGCTATGGCGAGAAAATGTCGCAGATCCTTCAGCTCCATAAAAACTCCTTGCATTGTGCAATACCGACCAGCTTCAACATACTGCCCGGTTTAATATTCTTTTATTGCATGGGAAGCCATTCAATATAAGTATTTGATATAATAAGGTCAAAGTTTTAAAGTCCGTATAGACCTGAATGCTTGTTAGTCTGCCTGACCATATATATCAAGGAGAAAGCATGAGCAAATCCTACCCTGTCTTGATATTCGGCCTGATGTTAGGGCTGTCCCTGATAGCTCTCAATACCCCTGCCTATGGAGAAGAACAAATGAATCATATTCTACCGGTTAAAGTACGGTTATTATTCAATGGTCAGGAAGCGGTAGTTTCCCTTTCGGACAACCCGGCAAGCCGGGATTTTATTGCTTTGCTGCCCCTGACCATGACCTTTGAGGACTACAACCGAACTGAAAAAATCAGCACTCTGCCCCGCAAACTGAATATAAACGGCGCCCCCTCAAGCTGTGACCCGGTTGTGGGAAGCTTCACCTATTACGCTCCCTGGGGCAACCTGGCCATTTTCTACCGCGATTTCAGGCATTCCCCGGGACTGGTTCCGTTGGGACAGGTGGAATCCGGTCTGGAAGAGCTTACTGCTCAACCTGGTGAGTTTACGGTGCATCTGGAAATTATGGACTGAACTGTCCATGACAAACAACGCTTACAAAACATTATCAGCGGGCAAGTCAGACCGAACAGTCACTGCAACAGCACTATAAATCTGTTCTCGCTTAACAGAAGAGCAAGAAAATAAAGGAGGCAACATATGAAGTGGACAAAGCTGATTATAGCAGTCGCAATTTTTGTGCTTGGACTGGTTCCCATTGCCGGCGCATCTGAAAACTCGCCCCAACCCAAACAGACGGAGGTAAACATGAGCGGCATTCAGGAAATTTTCCCAAGGGGTGGAGCCAACACGGCTTATGCCCAGTATTTTGTAGGCAACAGCTACCTTAATATGCTGACGACACAAGGAGTGGCAATAGGTAATGTGACCTTTGAGCCCGGTTGCCGCAACAACTGGCATATTCACCATGCCGACAACGGTGGCGGACAGATCCTGCTGTGCACAGCCGGGCGCGGTTGGTACCAGGAATGGGGCAAAGCCGCCCGGGAACTGCACGCCGGCGATGTAGTGGTTATTCCCGCCGGGGTCAAGCACTGGCACGGTGCGGCTAAAGACAGTTGGTTCGTGCATCTGGCCGTTGAAGTCCCGGGAGAAAAAACCAGGAATGAGTGGCTGGAGCCGGTTAGTGAGGCCGACTACAACAAACTTCCATAGATCACGGCTGCAAACGCACAATGTCTGGCAAACAACGCCCGTTCCCGCAGTCGCTGCCCCGCCCGGCAGAGGAGAAGATTTATGAAAAGAACACTGAATATTCTTGCCTTATTATGTTTAGCCGCAGGCTTTTTTATGCCTGCCCCGGAGGTGCAAGCCATGAATAACCAAGCGTTGACCCCTAAACAACAAAGCATCATTGTCATTTCAGCATTCACAGCCAACGGCAACCTGGAAAAACTGCAAACCGCCCTGAACCAGGGCCTCAATGCCGGGCTGACCGTCAATGAAATCAAGGAAATACTGGTGCAACTCTATGCCTATGCGGGTTTTCCCCGCAGCCTTAACGGCATCAATACTTTTATGCACGTCATGGACGAACGCAAAGCCAAAGGCATTGTCGATGTGGAAGGCCGCGAGCCCAGCCCCATGCCTGCCGACTGGAATCGCGACGAGTACGGAGCACAAACACGGGCAAAGCTCAGCGGCATGGAAAACATTCCTGCTCCCAGCGGATACCAGCTTTTCACGCCCGTCATCGATACCTTCTTAAAAGAGCACCTGTTTGCCGACATCTTTGCCCGCGACAACCTGGATCACCAAAGCCGTGAACTGGCCACTATCTCCACTCTGGCCAGCATCCCCGGGCTTGGCGCGCAACTCCAGTTTCATCTGAACGCCGCCATGAACACCGGCCTGAGCGAAGCTCAGATGAAAGACTTCATCGCAGTGCTGGCCGAACATGTGGGCCAGGCGGAAGCCGATGCTGCCAACTCTGTGCTGACCCTTGTCCTCGCTGAAAGGGCCAAACAATGAAGATACAGCGCTATGAATGAATGTATACCCGTAGGCCGCATTATGCTTACATGGCTTTAAGCGTAAATCACGAATAAACCCAGCAATTGCTGTTGTAATCAAGTCCGATTGCTTATCAGCAACAAACGCTGAGGAAATAGGCTTTATCGGTTAACCACACTTGACCAATGACTAACTATAGCTTATGAAACAAACATGTTGTTTGCGCCAGTAGCTCAGTTGGATAGAGCAACGGCCTTCTAAGCCGTAGGCCACGGGTTCGAATCCTTTCTGGCGCGCCAGTAAATTCAAGAGCTTATGACAAAGTCATAAGCTCTTTTATTATTCACCAACCGTTCAGGCTGAACCAGGGACAGGTTGTGGGCGCGTTCTGTCACACGTAATGAAAATTTCAATCATGCGCAATAAAAATGAGGAACGCGGTTAACTGCGTAAAGTCTGACCTCCATAGCGGAGAGACCGGGTCTTAGTTGCCGGTGCCGGTATCTGAGGCAAAGAATATCACCTCCAACACATATTTTCGCCACCTCACAAACTCGAAGGTGGCGAAAAGATTATCTTAGCTATGACTTCCATTTGCAGGTAAGCACTGGTTACTTGCCAAACAGCTTGCCCAGCCCCCGTTTAATTTCTCTGTCAATTTTCTCTTCCAGACTCCTGTTTTCTTTCCCATTACTGTCCTTATTTAACAGCTTTTCAGCGCCCTTGCGCAAGTTTTCAGGATCAGAGAGCATGGCTCCCGCGTCAAGAGTATAGCTCAAATCAGAAAACGGCCCCGAAATCCGAACGGGCAAATTCGCGGAACGGGTCTCAACCGTAACTAAATAATTCAAAGAACCGGCCCCGATATTGACAGTACCACTGCCCTTTCCGCGCCCTAACGACGTATCAAAAATCATATCGCTATTATTGAACACGCCCGCGGCTCCAACAAAAGACGCACTGAAATTATTCACCTTGGCGTCAATGCCTTCAACGGACTTGATTTTGGAATCCGCGGTCAGGTTAATCCGGGGAAGTTTGAAGTCTTTCAAGCTTCCTTTTGCTGAAACTTTCAGACTGCCGCCCAGACTTCCCAACAAGGCTTTGGCTTTCAGGCCCTTTCCTCTGAGATCTGCGCTCAGGTCCGCTCTGCCGTCCATTTGCTCCTTGCCGGTCAACACCTTCAACATCTGCTCTATAGCGATTTGTTTTGCGTTGACTACAAGCCGCATATCCGGCGTTTCTCTCCGCAAATCCGCAATAACCCGGCAATTCCAAGCAGCAGAAGCAAAATCCATACTCAACGGATCAAGACTGTACACGGCTTTTTCGCCCAGCAACCTGGTCTTTAGGTTCCGGAACTGCATTCCCTTCACGTCCAGTTGACCTAAGCTTAAGTTTACAGCCAGTCCTAAATCCGGCGGATTATACTCGTGTTTCCCATTATCATTTCGTCCATTTTCCAAATCGACATTTTTCTCCTCAACACCAGCCGCGCTCTCTCCAGAGGCACTTTTTCCGGCTTCTTCAGGCGCCGGCAAATAACTGTCCAGGTTAACGGCATCGATAACCAGTCCGCCTGAAACCACCGGAGAACTGCCCCCCATAAAAAGCAAATCGCCGTTGATGTTGGTCGAGTCCAGTTTTATGATTAAATCTGAAAGCTTTATCGTATTATCAGCGCCGCTGCTCAGTTGAGCATTGAGCGAAAAATCACGCAGAGCGTTAGGGGCGGCAAAATCCGGAACAATACCAAACATATTCAGCAACTGCCGTACATCGCTTTGCACGTTTAACGGGCCGCTAAAGCTCTGCTGAGCGAAATTCCCCTTGCCCGACAACACAACCTTACTGTCAGCAAGGGTCAATACGCATTGGCGCACATCGAGCCTGTCTTCCGCCACGTTTGCGCTCAATTCAACTCCAGCTTCATTTTGCTGCAACAGTCCGCCGCTGGAGATGAACTTTCCGCTTATCTGAAAAATTTCAAAATTCCCGGCGTCAAGAAAGTTGAACCGGCCATGCAAACTCAAATTTCCATTAAGTTTGGGGGAGGGGATATCAATAGCGGCCGCAAAATCCAACTCAATGTCTTCCCCAACTTCCAAGCGCCCTGTATTCAGGCTGATATTGGAAATGCCGTAAGACTTCGCTGAACGGACATCGGTGTAATTAATGCTGGAATCGGCCAGCATCACACTGCCGATACTCCATTTTCTGCTCTGTTGCGTTTTTTCTTCCACTATTACAGCTTCATTCTCTTTGCTCTCTTCAGCGGCAACAGCCGAATCAGCATTGGAAGCACCCCTGAACATCCAGTTGCCGATTCCGTCGTCCTTCAACAATTCGAGCCTGAGCGCGTCAATCCGCACATCGCCCACCTCAATATCTCCCCGAATCAAGGGAATCAGCTTTAATTCAATGCCCAACTTCCCGACACTGAGCAGGTTCTCGGCAAGAGGTTTGAATTGTTCAGGGTTTTCAATGCTTACATCTTCAGCTTCAAATCCTATCCAGGGAAAAACAGAAACGGAAAAAGCACCGCCGAAGTTAACCCTCATGCCTGTATGCTCGGCTATCAGCTCAGTTAAATACCCTTTATATTCATCCGCGTTATTGCTGATGTAAAAGCCGACTCCAAACAGAAAGAGCGTCCCCAGAACCAATACCGCGGCAACGGAAAATGCGAAAATCCTGATTTTTTTAGGCATAACCCGCCTCCTTGCAATACATATTCACCAGGACAGAACTATAGCCTATCCGTTCATGGCGGGCAAGCCGCCTTCACTTTACTCTTAAACGAATTCAGTACTGCGGCAATCCCGGCGGGATTTCATATACAGCTTAACAGCTTGAAAAATTCAGCCCTCGCTTATCTTTGAAATTGACACACAGCCGCAAGGTTGTTAGATAGAAAAAAGAAGCCGGGCGGCGGAATTCCTGCCAACCCTGTCAGGCCCGAAAGGGAGCAGCAGTAACAGTTGAATTCCGGGTGTCCGGCTCCTGGAAGGCGCGAGTCGGCAGATTCGCGCTTTTTTATGGGGTTCTCCCATCAATAACTATCGCCGGAAGCCTCCTCACCCACCCTCTGTCCCTGCACTTCTACCGTCCCCCCCCCCAATACCTGCTTGACAGAAACAAGAGCACCTTTTAAGTTTCCCTAATGCAAAAAAACGACGATATCGGGGTTAGCCATAGCTGCTAAAATTCACGGCAATATCCAGGGCTTGAAAGCTCTGGAACGCAAAGCTCTTGAGCGACTGTACAGCAGACGCTATACTGCCGCGGCAGGATTTTCCATTGAGCAGGCGCGTGAGCTGTGCTCGCTCTCACGCAGGCTGGGCCGCCAGATCGGCCTGCTCATCAACCGCCAGGGCAAACCTGAGTATGTTATTCTGGGCACTGCCGCCGGCCTGCTTATTCCCCCGCTGGGACGCTCCCGGCTGGGGCAGTCACGTTTGCGGGGGCTTGGCCTGTTGCATACGCATCTTTCCGACGACGATATCAGTCAGGAAGATTTGATGGACCTGCTTTTCTTGCGTCTGGACTTTCTTTCAGTGTTACAGGCGGATAAAACAGGCGCTCCCAGATTTTTCCAATATTCCCATCTCCTGCCCGCGCCTGGAACAGAATCCCCCTATTATCTGAGTCCGGCTCTTCCAATGGAAGAAATAGAGCTGAACCTGAAGGCTCAAATTGAAGCTGTTGAGCAGGAAATGTCCTCTCGCCAGAACGAGATATGGTACGACAAGTGTGCTGCCCGCGTCGAAAAAGCAAAGAAAGAGGCCGCGGCCCGCCGCTCACGCCAGACCCCGAAACCGGTTGGGGCCGGGCGGGCTATTCTGGTCAGTGTGAGCAAGTCCGCCCGCAAAATGCAGGAACGCTTTTTGGAAGAACTCGCAGAGCTGGCCGCAGCCGCCGGAGTTGAAGTGTGCGGACAAATGCTTTACCGCCCTTCCGAGCATCAGCGCAGTGCCAGCCGATTGCTTTTGGGCGAAGGACGGTTGGCGGAGCTTGAGGTGCTGGCACTGAAGACAAGGGCAGACATGATTATTTTTGACGGCGAACTCAGTCCGGCCCAGATTGATTATCTCGCCCGCATAACTGAGCGAAAAGTGTTGGACCGCACCATGTTGATTCTCGACATTTTTTCCCAACGGGCCAATTCGCGGGCCGGTAAATTGCAAGTGGAGCTGGCACAGTTGGAATATGCCCTGCCCAGGTTGGCGGGGCGAAATGCGGGGCGAGCCATGGACCGTCTGGCCGGCGGCATCGGAGGCAGAGGCCCGGGCGAAACCAAACTGGAGCTCGATCGACGTCGCATACGCGCCCGCATGGCTAAAATCAAACTGGAAATCAAAAGTCTGAGCCAACAGCGGGGGCTGGCCCGCAGCCGACGCGAGCAGGCCGGCTTGCCGGTGATCTGTCTGATAGGTTATACAAATACAGGCAAGTCAACGCTGTTGAACAAGCTGACCCAGTCAAACGTGTATGTGGAAAACCAGATGTTCGCAACACTGGATTCAACAGCAAGACGACTTTTTGTGCCGGGCAGCCCCAAATCTGCAACTAATCCGGAAACAAGCCCTTGGCATTCAAACGCACCTGTCCCCACATCGTCCGAGCTGGAAACAGTGATTACCGACACCGTAGGGTTCATCCGCGATTTGCCGGGCCCTTTACGCGCCGCGTTCACCGCCACTTTAGAAGAATTAAATGGGGCCAGTCTGCTGGTACATGTAGCCGACGCTTCTCATCCGGATCTTGACCTCCAAATCGAATCTGTACAAAAAATCATCGTTGAGCTGGGGCTGGACTCCATTCCCTGTCTGCTGGCATTGAACAAATGGGACCTGCTCTCGCCGGAAAAGTCGGTAAAAACTGACCCGGACGCGGAAAATGCTTCGGCAGACAGAATGCTTGCAATTCTGGAACGCTATCCCCAGTCTGTGCCTATATCCGCCGCGCAAGGATTGGGGCTGGACTTTTTAAAACAAAAAATGGCCCAACTTATCTGTACCGCCGCGGAATATGTTCCACAGTTTTTCACTGAAGACTGTGTGAATTGAACCTGTTATCCTGTTATGCCGGAAGCCGTAATTTCCGCGGAAGAATGCGGAAGAATCCGCTTCAGGGGCCGGGAACAGCCAAGGTCTTGATTTTTTTGTAAAATAAGACAATATTAGAGTTCAGGCTTGTCCGCTGCCTTATTGTCAGCTCGAAATGCCGCTTAAAGCATCTTATTCTGCCATGTGCCCGAGGTTACAGGATGTGCACCTTCAAGTCAGTTCAAAATCACACCCAATGGCTGCTTTCGCCGGAGGGACGTGTTTCACTTAAGCAGAAAAAAAAGCTGTTGGAATTTCTGCTTTCCGGCTGGCCCAGACGGGGGTGTACCGTGCTGGAAGTGGGGTGCGGCACAGGCATTTTTCTGGAGAAACTCTGGGAAGCCGGCCTTGACCCTTCCGGACTGGAAGAAAACCCGGAACTTTTGGATTGCGTGCGTAAGCACATGGGCTCAAAGGTTGACCTCCACCTCAGTAAATATACGGCTCTTCCTTTTGACGATGACGAATTTGACTACGTTGCTCTTATTTCCACCTTTGATTTCACCTCCGACCCGGAACCGGTTCTCGCCGAGGCTTTCAGAGTAGCCCGGCGAGGTTTGTTGATCTTTTTCAATAACTCCTGGTCGTTAGCCCGGTTGAGAAAAAAAATGAATCGCGGCCCGGAGCATACCCGAAAATTCGACTATATCTGTCCATTCAACATGTTTCGCCTGTTGCGCAAAATTATGGGCAAAAACTACTGCCGCTTCCGCACCACTCTGCTGGGCCCGCCTGATATTTGGCGAGAGAACGCACCGTTGGCATTTATTAACCATTTTTTAACCCCGCTTCCGTTCGGAGCATTGGCCGGTGTGCGCATTGATCTGGCTCCACCGGCAGCAGGCACGCTTCTGCCCTTGCCGGTAGGCTCACCCGATCCGGTATAAAGCGCACCATCCGGAATATTGGGCAATGCGGTCTTCTTCATGTACCGGGACATTTCGGCATTGATTATTATCGCTGCGTTGAAAACAAAATGCCTCACCCATACGCACAATCACTGCAGGCCGGCTCCTGTCGTTAAGCAACGACTCCCGGCAGACTCAGGTAGTTAAGTTTTTTTCTTATCTTCCGATAAGTAGTGAGACCCAACTGCCTCAACGGCTATTGGGCTGGAAATCTGAGGTGAAAAATGCGTATCATTTCTTCATTAAGTTTATCTCTGGCAGTCTTGCTCCTTCTGGCGTCCGGCGCTCAGGCTCAAACCGCCACTAATATAGAAGGACAATACAGGCCCTACCCCGGCGGGAATATCGCTTACTACAACCCAGGCCAGGTTTACCCGCCTCCCGGTTCAACAGGTGCGGCAACCCCGGTCTATCCTGCGGGGTCTTCCATTCAGGCAGGTCAAACCCCGCAGCCGACTCTTAATGCAGGTGCCCAATCACAGGTCTATACACATACCTCTGCGCCAACCAAGCAGACTCAATTATACGAAAGCTTCCAACCAGGGGTTACCATAGGCGCTCTCAACCCATATACCAACTACGTGGGTGATATGGGGTGGAAGCTGTTCGCCCAGAGAACTGCCTCATTTGGCCCGGCAGTGGTATCACCCATAGCGCCCGCACCCGTCGCTCCGGTTGCCAGCTCGCAGTACAAATCAAAACCAAAGTCAAAGCCCAAGGCGAAGCCGGCTGCAAAGCCAAAACCGAAACCAGCTCCAAAACCGGCTGCGGAAACGCCCAAACGTCCAATGAACGATGTAGAGCTTGAACAATTTTGTCTTGAATATGTCGAGCTGTGCAAAGACTATTTTAAATAATCAGCTTAAGTTGAAGAGTTGCAACGCTTGCTTGAAAACAGAAGAGCGCTTTGCAACTCTTCAATAAGCGTTGCCCTGATTTGTCTTTTATCCACCTCATAACAATCAGGGCTGCCCCGCTCAAGTGAAGCTCTTTCATAAAAAGCTCGGCTGCGTCTGGTAAAGCTCAGCCCATAATCTCTGCTTTTAAAAATATCAAATATGAGGTATTACTCCGCTTGCAGCGTCGCCGTACAGGCCGACCTGTTCAGCAATTTCAGCCCGGCCACATCCGGCCTCGTTTAATTAAAGGAGTAATAAATCATGGAACGCACCCTGTCTATTATCAAACCCGATGCCACGGAACGCAACCTGATCGGCGCGATTATGCAGATGATTGAAGGCGCAGGTTTGAAAGTTGTGGCAATGAAAATGCTGCATTTAACCAAAAAAGAAGCGGAAGGCTTCTATGCAGTGCACAAAGAAAAACCCTTCTTCGGCGAACTTACCGACTACATGTGTTCCGGACCGGTAGTGGTTTCAGTTCTGGAGGGCGAAAACGCCATAAAGCGTTATCGTGAAATTATGGGAGCTACCAACCCGGCAAATGCAGCCGACGGCACCATTCGCAAAACCTATGCAAAAGACCTGCAGTGCAACTCCGTACATGGCTCCGACGCCCCTGAAACCGCGGCTTATGAAATCTCTTACTTCTTTAATGCGCTGGAGATTGTGTAATGAACACCACCCCGGTAAAAGTGGGGATTATCGGCGCCGGCAACATGGGGGGGGCCTTTGCGAAGGCCCTTTCCCAACTGCCGCATGTGCATCTTTTCATTTATGACCGTAATCCGCACAAAAGCAATGCCATAGCCAAAGGCAAAGAAAAATTCGTTGTTTGCAAAAACGCCGATGAAGTGGCTGTTTCTTCCGATCTGCTCCTGCTTTCCGTCAAACCGCAAGGACTTTTAGAGCTGGTGGGGGCAATAACACCCAAGCTCAATTCCAACAAGGTACTGATGTCTATTGCCGTTGGGGTGTCAACCCAATCCATAGCCGACGCCGCCGGCCATGTCTGTCCGGTAGTGCGGATTATGCCCAACACGCCACTTCTGGTGGGTGAAGGTGTTTTCGCTCTGGTGCTTGACGATCCGACTCTGAGCCCGGAAATAAAACAGGTTGTGGCCAGTCTGCTTGAGCGCATGGGCAAGGTGTACATAATGCCTGAAAGCAAAATCGATGCTTTCGCGGCCATTGTGGGATCAGGCCCGGGCTTTATGTATGTGCTCTGGCAAGCCTTTGAAGAAGCCGCCGTGGCTTTGGGATTCCCCCGCAAAGAAGCCAAGGAAATGGTACTTGCCACAGCCAAGGGTTCGGCACTGCTGGCTGAAAGCTCGGGCAACGACTTTCAAGAGCTTTACGAAATGGTTGCCTCGCCTGGCGGCACAACCATTGCCGGAGCCTTGCACCTGGATCGTACCGGAACCAAAGGCCACATAGCCGACGCCATAATGAAGTCCTATTTGCGCGCCCAGGAACTTGCCCTGCTTCCCCAGAAATAACCCTACAGGTTCACATGTGTTTTTTTCCGGCCTGGCACTTGTCAACTTTAAAACAGGTATTATTTGAAAAGCTATAGGATACCATTATGTCCTTTAATGAAGATATATTGAAAATTCTTGCCTGCCCCAAGTGCCGGGGCGATCTCCGGGCGGCAACTGACTCAAAAGGTCTGATATGCGAGTCATGTAAGCTGCTCTATCCCATTGAAAACGATATCCCTGTCTTGCTGTTAGAAGATGCTGTGGAGTGGAGCACCGCCGCGACGGAACAGGCTGATTGAGAACCTTTTAGTGGAGTGCTGAAATGGTGATTGACTTTGGATCTTTTTATGACTTCCCTCGCCTGTTGAATACCTTGTTAACAGAAATAGACGCTCCCTCATCGGCGCTGAGAGCAAAAAACCATTTTCCGCCTTTAAACATCAGTGAAACGGAAGATACAATCTATGTTAAGGCACTGATTCCCGGCGCGGCTATTGAGGATATAGAACTTACCCTTTCCGACAGCATCCTTGCTTTAAAGGGCGAAATTCAGCCGAAACAAGGCCGTTACCACCGCCAAGAGCGCCCTACCGGCCCCTTTTCCAGAGTGGTCAGTATCAATATTCCCATAGAGCTGGACAAGGTGGGGGCAACAATGAAAAATGGAGTTCTGACCATTTCCTTGCCAAAAATCCAGGCCTCCAAACCACGCACCATTCATATTCAGCCAAAGTAGTGAGGTAAGTTGCCATGAATGATTTCTGTCAATCCGGCCTGCCGAAAGTACGTCCGGCCTCTGATATTATTGAACGCGAACAGGCTTTTCATATTTATCTGGATATGCCCGGCGTATCCAGAGAACAGTTGAATATAGAAGTTGAAGGCAATGAACTGATAGTATCAGCCGGCACCACGCACGGGGTGGGCTCTAAAGAGCGTTTGCATTCGCTGGAATTCGGTGACGTGCAGTACGGTATCATGCTTGCGCTTTCAGAGCAGGTGGCTGCCGACAAAATTGAAGCCCATATGGAAAACGGCGTAGTGGAGATTATCTTGCCCAAACAGGCAAAAAAACCGACCGGACGCATCAAAATCAATGTGGAATGATGGCTGCGACCTGTCGCAGGAAGCAGCGATGAACTCTGCAAGACGATTCAGCCCCAGGGGCTTTGACAATTATGCCGACTTACAACCGGCGGCAGCGCAGACAGACGTGGAAGGAATTCTTTTCCGCTGCTTTCGCCGGAACGAGCATCTCAAAATCAATCTGCTCTGACGATTACATGGCAGTAGAAGTCACAATTCATACAGAGGGCAGGGGGATAATGAAAAATATTCTGGTCGTTTTGGGAAGCGGCAGAAGAAAAGGCAACACGGAAATGCTGGCCGATGCGTTTATCAAGGGCGCGGAAGATTCCGGGCATAAGGTTCAAAAAGTATCGCTTGCCAGTCTGGAAGTAAAAAATTGCCTGGGCTGTAATGCCTGCCGGTACAGCAAGCCTTGTGTTCTGAAGGACGATTTCACTAAGCTTATTCCGCAAATCAAATCGGCTGATCTGATCGTATTCGCATCACCCTTGTATTTCTGGACTCTTTCGGCAAGAATCAAGGCCTTTATTGAGCGTTTTTACTGCATGGCTGAAGAAGATCACAACCCACCGTTGGGAAGATATGAAAAATACCCAATCCACGATTCCGCTCTGCTCATGACTGCCGCCGATAATCTTTTCTGGACGTTTGAACAGGCGGTGACCTATTACAAGTTCGCAATTGTAAACTACATCGGGTTTAAGGACAAAGGAATGCTTTTAGCCGGCGGTTGCGGAGAAACCAACGGTCTGCCCCAGATTGAAAAAACCAATCACCTCGCCGACGCATATATATTCGGAAGGTCAATATATCAGAATTAACCAACGTGCTTGCTCCAGATCAACGTGAAAAATTAGCAGCTTACCTGAGCCGGCCTTTGCATATCGGCAGTAAAAGCATTTCCAGCCGGGCTGTTCTGGCCCCCCTTGCCGGGCTCAACCACCAGGCCATGCGTGAAAGTATCGCTTCTTGCCCCGGAGCAGGCCTGCTCTTCACCGGTATGCTCAGCGCAAGAGCGGTTCCCACTGAAAATCCGCGCAAGTCGCATGCGTTCAGTTGGAATAAACAGGAACTGCCCTTTCTGGTTGGTCAGATCTTCGGTAATGAACCGGCGCAGATGGCCGCAGCAGCCCAAAGGTTGGAAGCAGAAGGATTTTTTGGGGTTGATATCAACATGGGTTGCTCGGTTGCCGCTATTGTTAAGAAGAAATGCGGAGCGGGCCTGTTGCGGGAGCCTGATCTCGCCCGCAGAATTGCGGCCTGTGTGCGCAATGCAGTGAATTTCCCGGTGCTGGTCAAACTGCGCAGCGGCTGGCAGGACGACCCCCGCGCCCTGGAAAACACTGTGCGCCTGGCCCAAATTTTGGAAGCGGAGGGAGTAGATGCCGTTACCTTTCACCCACGCTTATCGCCGGACCGCCGTACCCGCCCGCCCAATCTATCCCATCTGGCAATAATCAAACAGGCCTTAAAAATTCCGGTTTTCGGCAACGGTAATTTATGCACAGCAGGCGATTGCCTGGCAATGATTGAGAAAACAAACTGTGACGGTATTGCGCTGGGCCGCATGGCCATTGCCCGCCCGTGGCTGTTTCAAAGCCTTCTGGCCGGGGAAGACGAATTTGAAGAAGCCATTGTCAAATTGCGCTCCAGTGCAGTTGCCTGTTTAAACAGACTGTTCGAATTGTGGGAACCGGGAGTAGCCCGCAAATATTACAAGAAATACGCCCTGTATCTTTCCGGCAACTTCAGTTCCGGAAGTCGTGTTTATGGAAAGCTCACTAAAGGGGAAACCAAACAGGAACTAGTGGAGGCCCTGGAAGCTGCTCTTGACGAAAACACCGCCGAGCTGTCAAGACGTCCGAACATGTTGCTGTTCAGCATGTAAGCAGCTCCTCACTCCCCTCTACAACTGCTTAATGCCCTCACTGCGCCCGCAAACTACAGCGGACGCGACATTCTGACGACTATAATCAACCGCCGCGCCTTCAGCAGAGGTCTTATTCCAAATAGCTCCGCTTAACACAAAGTTCCTTATAAATCTCCACAAGCGGATGAACTGAATCAGCGGCAGTCTTCCCGCTTATTCCACTTTGTGAATAAATGAAGTCGTAGCTTCCAATAATTTATTGCCTACCAGGAAATTAGAGAGTATAGAATATAAGCAGTTTGGTTCAGCAATCCTGGTAACAACTAGAAATATTGAGGTCACAATGGTTACAAATAATAAATTATCCACTTTTCGTGTTTTACTGCTCACTTTGTTTGCAGTACTGCTGCTTTCCGGAAACGCTCTGGCCCAGCAACAGCAAAGACAGGCACCGGATTTTAAGGCAATTACCAAAGATCAACCGCCGTTTACTGAAACAGAGCTTGATTTGTTTCTGAACGATTACCCTAAAGTTAAAACCATGAGCGAGGAAGACGGCATTCAGTATCTGATCAGCCAAGGTTGGACTGCGCCGCGTTTTTTCTATGTGATGCTGAAAGCGGGAATGTGTCATGAAATTTTGCAACGGGGCGGCGGAAAAGATGTAATCAACCAGCTCCCCAAAGAACTACGCCCTCAAAAAGGCGAGCTTGAACTGGTAAAAAAGAATAAGTCCAAGCTCGACTCATTTAAAACCAAGTAATGCGCATAAAAAAACCGCCTCTCATTCAGGGGCGGTTTTTTATGCACTTCAAGACCTTATTCAAAATACAACCAGGCACTTTTGCCCGACTCCAGAAATCATATGAGATGACTTCCAACCCCCTTAGAAGCCTGACGCGACGACTTGTGTCAGTATCGCACCCCCTAGGCGGCGGCTTCCGGTTCCTTAAGCGCTATTTCCTTAGTGATCAAAGCATTTCTGATTATAGAGGAGTAACGCGGATCATAACGCGGATCACCGGCAATCTCCTGGCCGGCTGTCAGTGCATCTTTGCCTTCCGCGTATGGACGCTTGGTGAGCATTGCACAGAAAGAGTCCGCAATGGCGCAAAGACGCCCCACTTTAGAAATCTGATCTCCTTTAAGCTTGCGTGGATAGCCGCTGCCATCCATGCGCTCATGGTGTTCAAACGCAGCCTGCACCAATTCGTCCCAGCCTAAATCCAACTTCTGCACCATTTTTGCCCCAACCAGCGCATGTTGGTTGATCTTATCTCTTTCTTCCGGTTTCAGCGGCATCGTTTTCTGAAGAATAAAGGAGGGCACCTTGCTCATGCCTACATCGTGCATTAAAAAGCTCAGGGCATAGCGATCCAATTCCTTGCGCTCAACGGCTTTCTCGCCTTTTTTGGTCTGGAAAAGCAGCCACAGCCCGATAATCATGGTGTTTACCGAATGCGACGCAAGGCTGTGTTCCCGGTTCAACCGGTTTAAAAACGATTTGATTCTGTAAGGGTCTGCAATCAAATACTCGGTTAAAACCAGCGTATCGGCGTACAGTTTATCAGCAACTATTTTTACGGGTTGTTCGATATACTCTTTCAAACGGGTATTCAAAGCTTCCACGCAAATATATGCGATTTCACTTTCTTTCAAATTCCTGTCGGACAAAATCAAGTCAAGCTGCTTGATGATGTGCTTGGAATATATAGGGTAATCCTCACGCGAAACAAAAAGATCTCCCTCTTTGGCAAGGGCATGCACCTCTTCCACCTGCTCGTTAGTCATACGCTGCTCGCGGGCAATGAACAACTGTAGTTGAGCAACATTATCGCAATACCGGAACACCGGCAGAGGAAGTCTATATTTAGGAAAGCTGTCGAGCATTTCCTGACTGATTTGATAATACTCTTCTGCAACTAAAAGCGGCGCTTCTTTCTTCGCTACCACGACTTCCCCCGGATTTATTTTTTATAGATTTTAACCAAGTTTGTTTTAACACTGCCTTGCCCGCTCTTGGGTTGTCCTGCTGTAATAACAAAGACATCGCCACAGGTAAAGGGGGGATAGTCCTCAATGAAACTCTCCACCCGCTCCAGGTGGGTACGCCTATCGTCTTCAATTAAACAGGGTTTAACCCCCCAGGAGAAATTCAGATCGTGCAACACCTGCCTGTGGGGGGTAAGTGCAAAAATAGGCTGGCTGGGCTGACGCACCGAAAGCAGCCGTGCGGTCGCCCCGGACGTGCTGTGTGCAACCAGCGCCGCCGCTCTGCTTTTTTGCGCCAGCAGACAGGCGGAATAAGCAAGAAAATCAGGAACAGCGCTGTCGACAGGCGGATCGGCAATCTGCCCTCTTTCCCACAACAGTTGCTCGGCCGAGCTGGTGATTTTATGCATATACTCAACAGTTTCCACCGGATAATTACCCATAGCAGTTTCTTCTGAAAGCATTACACAGTCGGCTCCGTCCAGCACGGCATTGGCAACATCCGTCACTTCCGCCCGAGTAGGCACAGGGCTGTTCACCATGGAAAGCAACATCTGCGTTGCCACAATCACCGGTTTGCTGGCCTGGTTGCAGGCCCGGATAATCCGCTTCTGCATGGCCGGCAACTCCTCAAGCGGGCACTCCACACCCAGATCTCCTCTGGCAACCATAATGATATCGGCTTCTTCCAGAATCGCGCTCAGGTTGTCAACCGCATTGCGCCTCTCCAGCTTGGCTATTACAGGAATTTCATATCCCTGATCTCTGATGAATTGTTTTGCCTCGCGCACGTCTTCCGGGGTTTGGACATAGGACAGTGCTACTGCATCCACCCCCAGATTCAGGCCGTCGAGCAGATTTTTACGGTCCAATTCGGTAAGGGCGGCGAGCTTGACCGGCTTGCCCGGCAAGGCCAGCCCCTTCCTGGAAGTGATAATCCCGCTGTTCAGCGCTTCTATTTCAAACAACATCGGCCCAACCATGCTTATGACCTTAAGCTGCAAAGCTCCGTCCGCCAAGGCAAGAAAATCTCCCGCCTCAATGTTTTCCAGAATTCTCTGATGCTCAAACGGAATAAAAGGCCTCTCCACCTCATTCCCATGAACAGCAGACTTATATGAAGGACAAAGGTCATCCGCGCTGGAGACAGGTTTGCCCAACAGAAGCTTCTGCCCTTTGGTCACATGTACACTTCCGCCCGCAATTTCTCCAATCCGGAATTTAGGCCCGGGCAAATCCTGGAGAATGGTGAGAGGAAGGTCATATTCCCGCTCCAGATCTCTGATCAGCTTTATCAGCGCCTCAAAATCACCGGCGCCGCCATGTGAAAAATTCAGACGGAAAATCTGCACGCCCGATTCAACCAGTCTGGTCAACACCTCTTTATCGGAAGACGCCGGACCGATAGTAGCAATTATTTTTGTACGCATATGCCCTCGTAACGTTCAGTCTAGGTTCAATTGAAAAGTCTGACCCTAATAATTTTCTAACAGAATTCATGATAACAGAAAAGCGTTAACGCCAAAATTTCTCAACAATCTTTTGCGGTCAAGACCTTCTAAGAACCAGCACCCTCAAGAGATTGCGTGCGACTAACCCCTCTGCCCGGTTAATGTCACTTTCCACACTTGACAACCCTATATGAACATGAAATATAGTGGGGAAAAGTGGGAAAAGGTGGTAAAATATCCCACAAGCAGCTACCCAACTGCACAGATACTGAGGGAAGTCAATTGCCAGGCAAGCTTTTCCGGGGAAGTTCACCCCGCTCAATCGACCCCAAGGGTCGGCTAATGTTGCCGCCGGAATTTCGGGATGTTCTCGTTGCCCGCTCCGATGCAGGCGGATTTATGCTGACCACATATGACGGTTGCCTGGTTGCTTATCCCCAACCGGACTGGGACAGCTTTGAAGAACAATTAAACCGTCTGAAATCAAGCTCCCGTTTAGTGCGCGACTTCAAACGCCTGGTGCTGGGCGGTGCAGAAGAGCATGTTTGCGATAACCAGGGCCGGATCCGCTTATCCAAAAGTCACCTCGATTATGCCGGAATAGGCAAAGATATAGTGTTGGTGGGACAAGGCAGCAAATTTGAAATATGGGATCAAACCCGTTTCTCGGAAGTGACCAGCCAGAATTTCGACGGCCTGGCCGAAGAGCTTTCTGAAAGCGGAATTGACCTTCCCATTTAAAAGGGAAGTGGAAATGTATCCACATACTCCGGTTCTCCTTAGTGAAGCCCTGTATTATCTGGAACCGGCAAGAGGCGGAATTTACCTGGACGGCACAGTGGGCATGGGCGGACACAGCGAAGCCATTTTAAAGGCGGGAGCCGCCCGGCTTATCGGTTTGGACAGGGATTTACAGGCAATTGGAATAGCCCGGGAGCGCCTCTCCCCGTTTGAAGAACGTGTCTGTCTGCGGAATATTGCCTTCAGCAGCTTTCCTTCTGTTCTGAAAGAACTGGCGCCGAACGGCATTGATGGAGCCCTGCTTGATCTGGGTGTCTCGTCCATGCAGTTGGACCAGGCTGAGCGTGGATTCAGTTTTTTGCGCAACGGCCCTCTGGACATGCGCATGAGCTCAGAAGGAATACTGGCGGCTGGAAGTCTCAGTGCACGGCAACTGATTGAGACAACAAATTTTGAAGAATTACGCAGAATTATCGCTGAATATGGGGAAGAGCCCTTGGCAGGCCCGATAGCCAGGGCAATTCTCAAGGAACGCAACGCGGGAATAAACACTACTGCCAGACTGGCGGAAATAGTGGCGAATGCCTACCCGCCCAAATGGCGGGCAACAGCTAAACGGCATCCGGCTACGCGCACTTTTCAGGCCCTGCGCATGGCCGTGAACCGTGAACTGGACGAGCTTAAAGAGTTTCTCGCCCACATATCCGGCTGGCTCAGGCCTGGTGGACGGCTGGTTATAATTTCCTTCCATTCATTGGAAGATCGGGTTGTCAAACAGGCTTTCAGGGAAGGAAGTGCCACCTGCATCTGTCCCAAGCAGTTGCCGAAATGTATTTGCAACATTCAGCCTGTATATAAAGTGCTCACCAAACGCCCGGTGGCGGCGTCAGAGCAGGAAATTTCAGCCAATCCCCGGTCCGGCAGCGCAAAACTGCGGGCGGTTGAACGGATTTAGCAACTTGCCGGCTTAACAGGCTCAGACTCTAAGTTAAAGGCAAACAAGGACCAACCATGCACAATCCCAAAAATTTCAGCATCTGGATCCTGGGATTCTGCTTAAGTATTCTGTCTGCCCTGGTGCTTGGCTTGCTGGTGGTGTGGCTTAATATTGAACAGGTAGATATGGCTTATAACCTGAAAAAAATGCGTTATGAAGCTGACCAGGCCAATAACCTCACCGCCAAACTGGAAGTGGAGCGGGACAATCTGATCTCGCCATACCGGTTGAGCAAAGAAGCTGAGTTGATGGGCATGCGTCCGGCAGAATCGGGGCAACAGCGCAAGATTGTCATAAATCAGCCGTGATGGCGATTAAGGCGGAACCGTGTTTAAACGTAAAACCAAATATCATAACCGTTGGGCCAAGCCGGAGAAAAATACGGCGCAGCCTTCGCTTGACCGCGACTGGAGCAAGTTGCGTCTGGCTGCAGTCGCTGCTGTTTTCGGTATGATTTGGGGCCTGCTCTGGTTCCGGGCCTGGGATATTCAAATTGTGCAGGGTCCGGAGCTTTCAGAAAAAGTGAGCTACCAACAAAAAGGTTCGGAGTTGATCACCGGTTTCCGCGGCTCTATTTATGACCGCAACGGGCAGGTTCTGGCCCGGTCGGTGGAAGTGCGTTCGGTTTATGTCCGCCCTTATGAAATACAAGATGCTCAGGAAGCGTCCAAAATACTCTCCGAAATCCTGCACATGGATCGGAAGAAGGTAGCTTCCGCCCTCAACTCCAATAAAACGTTCGTCTGGCTCAAACGCAAAGTGGACGATCGTACGGCTGCCCGCATTCAGGAAGCGAAATTGAAAGGGGTTGACCTTGCTACGGAATTTGAGCGGGTGTACCCGTTTAAACAGCTTGCCGGTCAATTGCTGGGATTTGTGAACATAGACGATGTGGGTATTGAGGGACTGGAAAAATCCTTTGACCATGAATTATCGGCCCAGTCCACAAAGGTGGAAGTATTGCGTGATGCGGCCGGACGCAAGCTCTATCTTGCCGGAACCGATGAACGCTCCGACCTCAAAGGCAACGATATCGAGCTGACCATCGACACCCAGATTCAATATTTTACGGAAGAGGCTCTTGCCAAAGCCGTAGAACAACAAAACGCCAAGTGGGGCGGCTGTTTGGTGGTGGATATTCCCTCCGCTGAAATCCTTGCATGGGCTGAATATCCGTTCTTCAATCCCAACGCCTACAGCACATACTCTTCCCCTACCGCCTGGCGGAGCCGCTTGGCGGCAGACGCGCTGGAGCACGGCTCAACAGTAAAACCGCTGTTGGTGGCGGCAGCGCTCACAGAAAACAGAATTAAGCCGGACAGTCGCTACTTTTGCGAAAACGGCATCTGGAAGACAAAACGCTTCACAATCAGAGATACATCCAAACGGGGTTGGCTGACTGTGGAAGAAATCCTGCGCTACTCAAGCAACATCGGGGCCGCTAAAATCGGAATGGAAATGGGCGCCCCGCTTTACCACCAGTATCTGACGAAAATAGGGTTCGGACAACGCTCCGGTCTGCCGGTGGTTGGAGAAAGCGCCGGCATATTGCGCGATGCAAGGCAATGGGCTGAAGTTGACCTGGCCACGGCATCATTCGGGCAAAGCTTTTCCGCCAGCGCCCTGCAAATGGCTGAGGCCTATCTCATTCTGGCCAGTAACGGCGTGAAACGTCCGCTCAAACTGGTAAAAGGCTTTGATGAAAATCAGCCGGAAGAACAGGTGTTTTCCCCGGAAGCCGCTAATACCGTTCTGCAGATGCTTTATGGGGTAGTTGAAGAAGACGGCTCAGGAAAGCGCGCCCGTATTCCGGGTATCAGCGTGGGCGGGAAAACCGGCACAGCCCAAAAGGCCAGTGCGGGCGGTTACGGAGCAGGACGGGTGTCATCTTTCATCGGGATCGCGCCGCTTGACAACCCGCGCTATTTGGTTGTTGTGCTGGTGGATGAGCCCCAAAAAAGCAGTTATGGCGGGGTTGTTGCCGCCCCCGTGTTCAGGCATGTGGTCAGCCGCAGCCTGGCCTACAAAGGCGAATTACCCGATCCTTCCGCGCTTCTGGCTGAAAATGACACTCTTGAATCAACTCCTTCAGGCGTCGCTCCAAAACCAGAAGCTTCCGCCTCTCCCCAGAGCCGGGGAACTGAAACTGCAACAGAAAACCGGGATAAAAGTGATTTGACGGCCGATGCGACTCCCTCGGACACTCTGGATAAAAAGCCGGCATGTGTTTCAATCAACATCCTCGACAAAGATAACGAGGCCGGCATGCTGGTTCCGGACGTAGTGGGCACTTCTGTGCGCTCGGCAATGGAGGCGTTCATGCGGCTGGGAATTACTCCTACAATCAAGGGAAGCGGCTATACCGTAATCCGGCAAGAACCGGAGCCGGGGCGCAGGCTTACCGAAAACAACCGCGTGGAATGTACACTTTGGATTTCAGAGCAAGGCCTATGAAAAAGCAACATCAAAATGAACTGCCTGCCAGCATCTCCGCACTTTTGCCGGAAATAGCGCTGCATGGCTTAAAATCTCACTCCGGACAGGTTGAGCCCGGCGATATCTTTGTGGCCCTGCCTGGAGAAAAAGCCGTGGAATACATGGCGCAAGCCGCGAATTCCGGCGCAAAAACAATTGTAGCCCGGGAAGATGCCGCCGCTGATTTTAAAAATGCCTACCCCAATCTGGCCGACAAGCTGAACTTATGCAGCCTGCCGGCCGGAACAGACATGAGAGACATTCTTGCCGCGCTGGCCGCCGCCAAATTCAACACCGCCGCTCTGCCCTTCCCGGTGATCGGCATTACCGGAACCAACGGCAAGACAACCATTACCTATCTGTTCGAGCACCTTTACACAAGCACGGGCAAAAAAGCCGGGGTAATGGGTACCATAAATTACCGCTGGCCCGGTCATCAGGATAAAGCCCCGCTTACCACGCCGGATTGCCTGACCGTGCACAGTAATCTTGCCCGTATGCGGGATCAGGGCCGGGTTGACGCGGCTTTTCTGGAAGTGTCGTCCCACGCCCTCAGCCAGAAACGCGTCCTGGGCGTTAACTTTGACGGGGCTGTCTTCACCAATCTGACCCAAGACCACCTGGACTACCACAAAGACATGGCCGATTACTTTGAGGCTAAATCCCGTCTGTTTTTCCCCCCTTACGCCGGGTCTGCACAGCTTGCGGCAATCAACCGCGATCAGGATTACGGCAGAAAACTGCTTGCGCGTCTGCCTGACAGGCCCGGAATCATCGCTTATGGGCTTGGTCCTGCTCCGAAAGAAAGCAGTAAGCTTCAGCTTGAGGCCGAAATCATCTCCTGCACCACGGCCGGATTACATTTGGAAATGCGTTTCAAAAACCAAACCTGGCGTCTGGAATCTCCCCTGATTGGAGCGTATAACGCTGAAAACCTTCTGGCTGTGCAGGCAATTGCCCTGCTCCTCGGATTTTCCCCGGCAGACTTTGTCTGCTTTAAAGATTTCCCGGGCGCCCCGGGACGCCTGGAGCGTATTGAAAATGACCGCGGTCTGCATGTGTTTGTAGATTATGCCCATACTCCCGATGCTCTGATCAATGTACAGAAAGAACTTAAAAATGTCGGCTTCAAACGTTTGATCACGGTTTTCGGCTGCGGCGGCAATCGAGATCGGACAAAACGCCCGTTAATGGGGGCAGCAGTGGCGAAATATGCGGATATCGCCATTCTCACTTCCGATAATCCCCGCTGTGAAGAACCGCTTGCAATCATGCAGGACGTTCTGCCCGGTCTGGCAGAATGCCCTCAAACCATTCAGGAAGAAGACCGTAAAAAAGCAATCGCTATTGGTCTGGAGCTTGCGGGACCTGACGACGCTTTACTGATAGCAGGTAAAGGGCATGAAGATTATCAGATAATCGGAACAACCAAGTATCCATACAGCGATCAGCAGGTAATCAGGGAGATTTTGAAGTGCAAATGAAACTCCCCATAGTGGCAGCGGCCGTTCATAGTCAGAACTCGCTTCTGGGGCGTGAAGAAACAGTTGTGGAGTCCGTTGGCATAGACTCGCGCACTATTCAGCCCGGCCACTTATTTGTGTGCATTAAAGGCGAACGCTTTGACGGCCATGATTTTATTGATGACGTTGCACGCAAAGGCGTAGCAGCCATAGTTCTGGAACGAATGCCGGCATGTCCTGAAGCCGTGCGTGGCCCTGACGGCAGTCGTATTCCCCTGCTTCTGGTGGATAACTCCGCCCATGCTCTGGGGCGTCTGGCGCATCACCACAGAATTATGGCCGACTCAAAGGTGGTGGGCATCACAGGCACAGCAGGGAAAACAACCATTAAGGAACTGCTTGCCCAGGTGCTTTCCGAAAAAGGGTCCACCGCGAAAAGTCCCCTGAACAAAAACAATCAGCTGGGCCTGCCCCTTTCAATGCTGGCAGCCACAGGGCAGGAAGATTTCTGGATAATGGAAGCAGGCATCAGCCGGCCCGGGGATATGGATGACTTGGGAGCCATACTCGCTCCCGACCTCGGCATAATTCTTAATGTGGGCCCGGGACATACCGCCGGATTGGGCGACAAAGGCGTTGCCCACTACAAATCCCGTTTTCTGGCTCATCTGGCTAAAGGCGGGGTCGGCCTGATTAATGCCGATTATCCTGAGCTGGTGCGTCAGGCCCGGCACAACTGCAGCGACTTGATCATGTTTTCCGCCCAAGGCAAGGATGCTCCATACCGGGGCGGTTATTTGGGTCCTGCTTCCCCTGAATTTAAAGGACGGGGCGGCCGTTTCCGGCTCTGGCTTGATGGAGAAAGCGTAGAAGCGGACGCTCCGTCCCGCGGAACAGTGGGCGCGGAAAATACCATTGCCGTAGCTGCCGCCGCTCATTTGCTGGGACTTTCCACAGAGCAGATTGTTGCCGGTCTGGCCCGGGCAAGCCTGCCCCAGCAACGTTTTTCCATAGAGGAAATGGCGGGCTGGACTTTGATTGACGATACATACAACGCCAATCCGCTTTCCTCGGAAAGAATGATCGGCGCTGCCGCTGATGTGGCATCAGGCCGCAATTTAATTCTGGTCATGGGTGAAATGGGAGAATTGGGCGATATTGCTCAGGAAGCCCACCAAACCTTAGGCAAAACCATGGGGCGCACCAGGGCCAAAGCCGTTTTCTGGAAGGGCGGGTTTGCCCGCGATGTGGAAGAAGGATTGGCCGCGGAGGGGTGGCGCGGAAAATTCTTTACTCTGCCGGATGATGGGGAAACGGATTTTATCAATGATATTTTAAACTTAGGGCTGCTGAACCCGGTGGTTCTCTTCAAGGGCTCCCGACTGAACCGCCTGGAGCGTTTTTTAAATACGCTTAAAGCCGGGCTGCAAAGTTAGTCGGCAAAACAAGGATAAGGCCAATGTTATATAACCTGCTGGCGCCGTTTTCCAACGACTTCTCTTTTCTGAACGTCTTCAACTATGTGACTTTCAGATCTGCCGGTGCGCTTGTTTTTGCCCTGCTTCTTTCCATTGTTCTGGGGCCTACTTTCATTGAATGGCTTAAACGTCTGAAATGGGGCCAATACATTTTAGAGGATGTTGAAGCCCACAAAAACAAAGCCGGCACTCCCACCATGGGCGGATTGTTGATTTTGTTTTCAACAACCATAAGCTTGTTGCTGTGGGCAGACCTTGCCAACCCTTATGTCTGGCTCAGCCTGCTTGCCCTGCTTGGTTTTGGAGCGGTAGGCTTCTGGGATGATTTCACCAAATTAAAAGGAAAGCACAACAAGGGCATTACCGCTCGCAAAAAATTCCTTGCCCTGGTTTGTGTGGCCATATTGTTGATGGTTTTGCTGCTGCAATTGCCGGCATACTCCACCATTCTTTCCGTGCCGATATTTAAAGGCGTTACCCCGGACTTGGGCTGGTTCTATATCCCGTTTGCAGTAATTGTCATGGTGGGATCTGCCAACGCTGTTAACCTTACAGACGGGCTCGACGGCCTGGCTATCGCTCCGGTGGCCGTGGCTTCGCTGGTCCTTGGAATTTTTATGTATCTTACCGGCACGGAAGCATTCTCCCGTCATCTCTATCTGCCCCACCTGCCCGGAGTGGGTGAAGTTACAATCTTTTGCGCCGCTGTGGTGGGGAGTTGTATCGGCTTTCTCTGGTTCAATGCCTACCCTGCCCAGGTATTCATGGGAGATGTGGGGTCGCTTGCGCTTGGCGGCATTCTCGGGTTCATGGCTGTACTCTGCAAGCAGGAATTACTGCTGGTTGTAATCGGCGGGCTGTTTGTGGCTGAAACTTTGTCGGTAGTGCTTCAGGTGGGTTATTTCCGATTCACCAAAGGAAAACGTATTCTGCGCATGGCCCCGCTGCACCACCATTTTGAATTGAAAGGTATACCGGAATCAAAAATTATCATCCGGTTTTGGATTATTTCAGGTCTGTTGGGTATGCTGGCCTTATCCATGCTTAAGCTGAGGTAATTATGTACGGGCAATCAAATACAACTCTGCTTCCGGGAAAACTTGCGGTTGTAGTGGGGGCCGGAGCATCCGGCTTGGCTGCCTGCCGCCTGCTTACCTCAATGGGTCTTTCCGTACGCCTGCTGGAAAAAACAAAGCGTCCGGAGTTGCTGGCGCTTGCCGCTGAACATGGCTGGGAAGTGTTGTTTGGCGAGCACTACCCAGAGCAATTTAAAGACGCAGCCGTCATTGTTCCAAGCCCGGGACTGCCTTTGAACAAACTGAAAAACTGGCTCCCCGCCGGTGCTGAAAATCTGGTTATGGGAGAAATGGAACTTGCCTACCGCCAGGTAGATGAACCGATCATCGCAATCACCGGAACCAGCGGAAAAACCACCACGGCCAGTCTGTGTGCGGCCATGCTCACAGCGGGCGGCAAAAAAGTCTTCCTGGGCGGGAATATAGGCACGCCCTTGTCTGAATATGTGCTGGCGGTAAAACACGGTGCTCCCAAGGCAAATGTTTTGGTCTTGGAAATTTCCAGTTTCCAGTTGCAGACCTGTTCCACCTTCCACCCCCATATCGGTATGTTGCTGAATTTGTCTGAAAATCATCTGGACTATCACGCCGACATGCAGGAATATGGAGACGCGAAATTTAAACTGTTCAGCCGCCAGAACAAAGTGGACTATGCCATTTTTCCCGCGAGCATGGCCACAGACCCAAGAGTTTATCAGGTTGCAGCCCAAAAAATCTTCTTTGAAGCAGGGCCCGACTTCCCCGATACAACCCTGTTAGGGGCACACAACCAGGCTAACCTTGCAGCAGCCTGGCAGGCGGCTTTGATTTTCGGAGTAAGCCTGAACCAGGCCCAGCAGGCGGCGCGCGAGTTCAAGGCTCCACCCCATCGGCTTGAAATTATCGGCTCAAAGCAAGGCATATTATTTATAAACGATTCCAAATCAACAACCGTGGAATCTTTAAAGGTGGCTCTGGCCGCAATGGATAAGCCGGTGTTGCTTCTGGCCGGCGGAGTGTTCAAAGGCGGCGACTTGCGTACACTCTCCCCCCTGATAAGGCAGAAGGTGCGGGCGATAGGCCTGTTTGGAGCCAGCCGGGAAACTTTCGAGCAGGCCTGGCTGGGCCTTGTCCCTATTGTCTGGAGAGAAACGTTGTGCGAGGCCGTGCATGCTTTGCTGAAAGAAGCAAAAACAGGCGATGTGATGTTGCTTTCGCCGGCGACCGCCAGTTTTGACCTCTACGCCAACTACAAAGCGCGGGGAGATGATTTCAGAAAAATCTGGGAGGGGCTGCCATGATGTTGAGCGCAAGCCAAAAACCGAAAGGACAGATCGACTGGCTGCTGCTGGCCACAGTAATGTTACTGATCTGTCTGGGACTGACCATGGTGCTTTCCTCCAGCGGAGTAGTGGCCGCTAAAAAATACGGCGACCAGTATTATTTCTTCAAACGACAAATGGTGTTTGCCGTGGTTGGAATAATCGCCATGATCGGGGCGTATAAGATGCCCAAAGAATTGCTTTATTCACTCAAATATCCGCTGCTGCTGGGGGTGATCGGCCTGTTGCTGGCCACCCTGCTTATCGGGCCGTCGTTTAACGGCGCCAAACGGTGGATTTCTTTCGGCTTATTCACAATCCAACCGCTGGAGCTGGCCAAAATCGCTCTGGTGGTTTATCTGGCCTACTTCATGGGTACAAAACGGGAACTGATGAAAACATTCAGCCGCGGCATCATTCCGCCTTTTGCCGTTACCGGTCTGTTGTGTGGACTTTTACTCCTGCAACCGGACTTTGGCGGAGCAGCAATTCTGATCTTTCTGCTTTTTTTCATGTGCCTGGTTGGTGGTTGCCGTCTGATTTATCTGATTATTTCCGCTGCATTCGCTGTGGGCGGAGCAGCTCTGCTTATCTGGAAGGAACCTTACCGACTCAAGCGTCTGTTGTCGTTCATGGACCCGGAAGCAGACCCGCTGAACACCGGCTATCAGGTACTGCAATCACTTTATGCTATCGGTTCGGGCGGGGTTACCGGGGTTGGCCTTGGAGCCAGCAAACAGAAGCTGTTGTTCCTCCCGGAATCCTACACCGACTTCATTATGTCGATAATGGGGGAGGAACTGGGGTTTGTAGGTATGTCCCTGTTCTTTTTCCTGTTTGGAATGTTTCTGTGGCGGGCATTCTTGATTGCATACCGTCAGGGGGAAATAACCGACCGTTTAACGGCGTTCGGGCTTACTCTGATGTTCGCCATTTCCGCAATGCTGAATCTGGCTGTGGTAATGGGGTCGGCGCCGCCAAAAGGCGTGCCCATGCCCTTTATCAGTTACGGCGGAAGCAGTTTTGTCGCTGCCCTGTTCTGTGCAGGTTTGCTGCTTAATTACTCGCGCACAGCCGTCAAGAGGAGTTGATTTCATGTTGCGTGTAATTCTTACTACCGGGGGAACCGGCGGGCATGTTTTTCCCGCCTTGGCTGTGGCCGAAGAGCTCCGGCGTCAGGTGCCGGCTGTGGATATTTTATTTATCGGCGGTCGCTACGGTCTGGAGCAGCATTGGGTGCGTGAAGCAGGAATAGACTTCGCCGGTCTGCCCACTCAGGGGATAATGGGGCGGGGGCTGCGTTCTTTGGGCGCGTTAATGGCCATGGGCGTCAGCATTACCGAAGCGCTGAACATTATGTCTGAATTCAAGCCCGATGTGGTTATCGGCTTTGGAAGTTATGCCTCGTTCGCCGGGGTGGGGGCGGCGATATTGCGGCGCTGTCCCACTTTAATTCATGAGCAAAATGCTTATCCGGGTCTATCCAACCGCATCCTCGCCAGATTTGTTAAACAGGTATGTCTGGCCATTCCCGACAAGCTGAAAAAGTTTCCGGAAGCCAAAAGCACAGTCACCGGCAACCCCGTGCGCGGCGAAATAATCAATCTGTCCGCCAAGACCTTTCTGCCGGGCAGAAAAAAGCTGCTGATTATGGGCGGAAGCCAAGGGGCTTCCTCAATCAATCAGGCCATGTTGCGCCACCTTGATGAATTCAAAACGGCCGGTATTGAAATCTGGCACCAAACGGGCAACCAGGATTATGTGGCGGTACGGGAAGCGTATGACCATGCGGAGTATACTGAAGCGCGCGTGCTGTGCTTTATTGATAACATTGCTGAAGCTTACAGGTGGGCCGATCTGGTGGTATGCAGAGCCGGAGCGAGCACGGTTGCGGAGCTTGCAGTATCGGGCACACCGGCGGTGCTGGTTCCATACCCCTATGCCACTCATAATCATCAGTTGCACAATGCCGAATATATGCGCGAGCACAAAGCCGCCCTGCTGATTAAAGATGACGATCTGGCCGGTGGAAACTTTGCCCGCACAGTGCTTGAGCTGATTAACAACACGGAACAACTCGAGGCCATGGCCCGGGCCGCCCGCGCACTGGCACATCCTGATGCTTCCATAAAAGTGGTTGAATGCATAAAAAGGGCGTTGCCGGAAGAAATCCGGGAACAGTATTGGGGCTCTCATGCGAAATAGAGTAAAAAGAATTCATATGGTAGGTATCGGCGGAGCCGGAATGAGCGGCATTGCTGAGGTATTACTGAACCTGGGCTACAGCGTGCGCGGATCCGATCTGTCCGACTCACCGGCAGTACGCCGCCTTGAAAAACTGGGGGCGGAAATCTGCGTCGGGCACAATGCTGAGAATTTGATGAACGCGGATGTTCTGGTCAAATCCACCGCCGTAAAGGCTGACAACCCGGAAATTCTGGCGGCCCAGCAAAAAGGCATACCAATTATTCCCCGAGCGGAAATGCTGGCTGAACTGATGCGCCTGAAAACAGGTGTGGCCGTTGCCGGAACCCACGGTAAAACCACTACCACTTCCCTGCTCGCGTCCATTTTCGATCAGGCGAATCTCGACCCCACAGTCATTATCGGCGGCCGCCTGAATGCGTATGGAGCAAACGCCCGCCTGGGTGGCGGCAAATACCTGATTGCCGAGGCCGATGAATCTGACGGCTCCTTTCTCTGCCTGTTCCCGATAATCAATATCGTGACCAACGTGGATCTGGATCATTTGGATTTCTATCCCGACCAGGACTCCATTGACCGGGCCTTTATCGCTTTTATGAACAAAGTTCCTTTCTATGGACTGAACGTTGTATGCGGCGATGATCCAGGGGTAAAACGCATACTGCCCCAAGTAAAACGGCGCTATCTGACCTACGGTTTTGGCCTGGACAACACAATCCGGGCGGAGATCCTGGCCTGTGGAAGGAACAGTCGGTTTAAAGTAATGGTGAATGAGCGGGAGTTGGGAGAGGTAATCCTCGCCCAACCAGGGCGGCACAACGTGCTGAATGCCTTGGCTGCAATCGGGGTGGCCCTGGAAGCGGGGATTTCACCGGAAGTAGCTCTGAAAGGCCTGTCGGAGTTTAATGGAGTCGGACGCCGCTTTGAGCGCAAAGGCGAAAAAAACGGCGTTCTGGTGATTGATGACTACGGACACCACCCGGCGGAAATTGCAGCTACGCTTGCAACCGCAAAAGAATGCTTCCCCGATAAACGGCTGGTAGTGGCTTTTCAGCCGCACCGCTTTACCCGTACCCAAGCGCTGTTTGGGGATTTCTGCAAAGTATTCAACGGAGTGGACAAGCTGCTGCTTGTAGAGATCTATCCGGCGTCGGAGTCGCCAATACCGGGAGTGAGCGGCGAAAGCCTGGCTCAAGGCATCCGCCAGGTTTCCAGTACAGACGTCACTTACTTTCCGACGTTTGAAGCCGTAAACGCGGCTTTACCGGAAATCCTCAAACCAGGGGATATATTCATCACTTTGGGGGCTGGAAATGTTTGGACTATCGGGCAACGCTATTTAGAACAAAACAGTTTTGAGAGCGTAGCCCCAAATGCCTGACCGCCCGGAAGTGCGACGGACATTGAAGCAAACGCGGTTTTTCTCACAAACCACAAACGCATGATTCTGGAAGATAAAATGCAGCCGGAAATAACATATACCCCCAGCCTGAAACAACGCACCACCCTGCGTTTAGGGGGAACAGCCATTGCGGAAGTTCTGTTGAGCACAGACTCGCACTTCGCGCAATTGTCAGACCTGCTTAAGAAGCTGGGGGGGCGCCCCTTTGTGCTGGGCCGCGGCAGTAATATTCTGGCAAATGACGGCGAACTTCCGCTTGTGCTTCTTCGTCTTCAATGCACCGATAAACCAACGCTGCTTGATGCTGATGAAAGCTGCGCTCTGATTTCAGTATCCGGGGACGTGCCTCTCCCCGTTCTGCTGTCTTACGCCGCGGAACAGGGCCTGGGCGGCCTTGAAGGGCTCGCCGGCATACCCGGCACATTGGGTGGCGCTGTGGCAATGAATGCCGGCTCTTTCGGCTCTGAAATCGGAAACTTCTTAACAGAAGTTGAATTTTACGCGCCGGAAACAGGTTTATTCCGCAAATCGAAACATGAAATCAACCCCATGTACCGGAATTTCAGCTTCTCAGGCCAGGAATCTGCTGCCTGGCACATCATCTGCCGCGCCACCCTGAAACTGCCGCGAAAAGACCCCGAGGCCGTGCGTGCTCAAATGCAGGCAAATTTCCAGAAAAAACAGGCGACTCAACCACTAAGCGCGGCAAGTGCGGGCTGCGCCTTTAAAAATCCTTCTCCCGAATTTCCAGCCGGGCTGCTGTTGGAAAGATGCGGCTTTAAAGGCAAAAAACTGGGCGGCATGATGTTCTCCCCGCTGCACGCGAATTTTCTGGTCAACCAGGGCAATGGAACAAGCGCCCAGGCAATGGAATTGCTCAACGCGGCTAAAAACACCGTAAAAAAGAATTTCGGGATTGATTTGGAACTGGAGGTAAAGACAATTCCATGAGTCTTCTGCCTTTTTTAGGAAAGAAAAAACCGAAAAACCGCTATTCCGAGAGGAAGAGCATCTCGCTCTCGCGTGAAAACGGCGCGGGAAACCGTTTCAACCGTTCCCTGCGTTCCTCCAGGCGGGAATGGAAACGACCCAGGATAAGCCTGAAGTCATTTATGGGTTTTTTTTCCGCTGCCACCATACTTACCGTTTGTGCGGCCGCATTCATCGCTGTGGCGATAGGACTTATTTTTGTATACCGCTGGGCTACGAACAGTGATTATTTCGCCTTGCGCAACATCGAGGTGCGCGGAATCAACAACTTATCTTACACAGAGGTGCTTGCCCAGGCTGATGTGCAAACCGGGCAGAACAGCCTGGATCTTTCGCTTGATGTTATAGAGGCAAAACTTTTGAGCAACCCATGGGTAAACGAAGTATCTGTGAAACGGGAATTGCCCGACAGTTTGATAATCACAATTATGGAACATGAGCCCAGCTATTGGACATTAAACAATGGACATATGTTTTATGCCGACCGGGACGGCAAGCTGATTGCAGAAGTAAACAGCAATAAATTTCTTGCCCTGCCGATTTTAGAAATAGACCGCAACAGCGGTAATCTTGCCGGGCAACTGGATATTACTGCGGAAAAGATGGCGTCTATGATTGCAAGTTTACCCAGTGAATACCAAACCCCCGCACTATACCGCTTAAGCAGGGCAGCCGGTATAGAAGTGCATTTCGAAGGGAAAAGCCTGAGTTTGCTGCTGGGTCTTGAAAATATTGATCAGAACATAAAATATATGCAACTGGTCTTAAACGATTTAAAAATGCGCAATGAGTTGGACCGTACCAAAGAAGTGCGGGCGCATGACGGCAAAGTCTGGGTGGTGGTCAATGAGATTTAAAAGTTTGTGCCGGTTGCATTCTGTTGGCTTAAACGCCCTGAAATTCCTTGCCAATTTGTCCCCGGAAGGGTAATAAAATTTGAATCAAGCATAGTATAAAAGCAAGAGCGGAAGGGCAATACAGCTACTCTGGAAGGAGATTAAAAATGGCCGACTCTGAATTGGTTGTTGGTTTAGACATTGGTACCACTAAAATTTGCGCGGTTGTAGGCGAAGCAGCCAGTGACGGCGTAGATGTCATAGGCATCGGCACCAGCCAGTCTACCGGGTTGCGTAAAGGAGTTGTGGTAAACATTGATCAAACTGTGCAATCAATTAAGAAAGCTTTAAGCGAAGCAGAGTTGATGGCCGGTTGTGAAATCCGCTCGGTTTACGCCGGCATCGCCGGAAGCCATATCAGAGGCTTCAACAGCCACGGGGTCATAGCGGTAAAAGGCGGAGAAATCAGCGCCAAAGATGTGGAAAGAGTGCTTGAAGCGGCTAAGGCTATTGCTATTCCACTCGATCGGGAAGTATTCCACACCCTTCCGCAAGAATATATTGTTGACGAACAACGGGGAATTTTAGATCCACTGGGCATGGCGGCGGTGCGTCTGGAAGTGAAAGTGCACATCGTAACCGGGGCGGTTACCTCAGCCCAGAACATTGTGCGTTCATGTCACCGCGCCGGCCTGGATGTCGCGGATATAGTGCTGGAACCCTTGGCGTCCGCCCGGGCAGTGCTTACTGATGAAGAACGTGAAATCGGCGTGGCGCTTGTGGATATCGGCGGCGGCACTACCGATGTAGCCGTATTTTCAAGCAACTCCATCAAGTATACCGGGGTTGTGGCCTTAGGCGGCCAGAACCTGACCAACGACATCGCCTATGGCTTGCGCACCCCTATGAGCAGTGCGGAAAAAATCAAGATAAAGTATGGCTGCGCTTTGGCCGATATGGTCAGGCATGACGAGCACATTGAGGTACCCAGCGTTGCCGGCCGTGAGCCGCGCGCGCTTTCCCGCCAAGTGCTGGCGGAAATATGCGAACCGCGCATGGAAGAAATTTTCTCACTGGTAGATCAGGAAATTATCCGCTCCGGAAGCAAAAACTGCATTGGAGGCGGCATTGTGCTCACCGGCGGCAGCTCGCTGATGGAGGGCGCAGCCGAGCTGGCTGAGCAGGTGTTTAACTTGCCTTGCAGAGTGGGATATCCACGCAACATCGGCGGCTTGAGAGATGTGGTGAACAGCCCGAAATTCGCCACAGCCGTGGGCCTGCTTTGTTTCGGATCCGACAAAGAAAGCGACAACCATAAGATACGCATCAGAGAAAAGAATTTGTTTGATTCTGTACTTTCAAGTATGAAGCGATGGGTTAAGGACATCTTTTAAATTCAACGCGCACACAGCTTGTTGCGTGTAATAATTAGAGGGAAACCTCATTACTAAGGAGAGGCGAATGGAATTCTTAGACTTGGGCCATTCAGGTTCTGCGAAAATTAAAGTTATAGGAGTCGGTGGAGGCGGCGGAAACGCCATCGATAACATGATCACGTCAAATCTTCAGGGCGTCACGTTCATTGCAGCCAATACAGACGTGCAGGCATTGAATCGCTCTGGGGCGGAAATAAAAATTCAACTTGGCGAGCAATCCACCAGAGGCTTGGGGGCCGGGGCAAACCCACAAGTCGGAGCTACCGCTGCGGAAGAAAGTATTGACTCCATCCGCGAGGCCATTGGCGAATGTGATATGGTGTTTGTTACCGCCGGTATGGGCGGCGGCACCGGAACCGGAGCGGCCCCGATTATTGCTAAAGTGGCGCGCGAGCTGGGAGCCCTGACCGTTGGAGTGGTGACCAAGCCGTTTTTCTTCGAGGGACGTCGGCGAATGGATACTGCAGAAGCAGGCATTCAGGAATTCCGCCAGCATGTTGACAGTCTGATTACTATTCCCAACGACCGCCTGCTTACCTTGGCTCCCAAAAAAGCTCCCCTGCTCGAAATGCTTAAAAAGGCCGATGAAGTGCTTTATCACGCCGTGCGAGGCATTTCAGACTTGATCATGGTTCCCGGTCTGATTAACCTCGACTTTGCCGATGTGCGCGCGGTTATGGGTGAAGCCGGTCTGGCGATGATGGGTGCAGGCATAGCTGTTGGTGAGTCTCGTGCCCGGGAAGCCGCCATGAAAGCAATTACCAGCCCATTGCTGGAAGACGTTTCCATTGATGGAGCCAAAGGCGTTCTCATGAACGTGACTGCAGCCAGCGACGTAACTATGGAAGAAGTGGCTGAGGCTATGGGCATCATTCAGGAAGCAGCCGATGAAGAAGCCAATGTCTTCTTTGGAGTGGTATTTGACGAAAACGCAGGTGAAGAAATGCGCATTACCGTTATCGCCACAGGAATTGAAGCCAAAGGGGCACAAATCACTCCCCCCACAATGCAGGGCGGCCGGGTCAGCCAGTTCCGGGGCCAGGCAAAAACCTCTCTGACTTCCTCGGGCAGTTCCGGCATACGCGGGCAGGACTGGAGCCCCGCATTAGGCGGAGCCGGGATAAACGATGAAGGCGTGGGCTCACCCCGTCCGATACGTTCCTTTGATGGCGGAAATCGCGACATTCCAGCGGTGCTCAGAACCAAAGGAAAAGATACGACCAGGCCTCACGCTCCGGGTGAAGATGATTTCATCTTTGATGATGATGAGTTTGAAATTCCGTCTTTTATCAGAAAACAGGCGGATTAAGTTTCCCAGCCTCTGAAGCTGGTTATTTGTTCAAGCAGCGCAGGAACCTCGCCTCTCCTGTCTGCCAGAGTGCTGCACTTGTTTTGTAACTTTCCCACATACTTGAAAAACAAAGCAAGTGCAGCCTCACAGTTCAACCAAAATTGCTTTATGTCAAAAATTCTTGTTTTCTTAATGCTTCTATCCATTATCCCCCTGCAGGCCACAGCCCGACAGCCACTTGCTCCATTCGGATTATCTTGGGGCATGAGTCAAAAACAAATAGAATCTGCCGGTGTAAATCTTGAAAAGGTGGAAGAAGGAATATTCAGTGCCAAGTCCATGCCCCAAAATATGGAATGGGCCGACAGCTACGCTCTCATGATTGACCCCGCTCTTGGGTTGGTAAGAGTTATTGCTTACAGTACAGACATTCTCAACGATGCCCAAGGTCAGATGGGGCGACGCGTTTACTTCAAACTTAAGAGCGAACTGCAAAAACAAATGGTGCTGATTTACAGTGAAGAGAAAGACGCAGGCACCCCTGGAATAACCCCACCACCAGGCCAGCCGTTTTATGCCTGTCTGGAAGCAGGACCGTGCGGAACCTGGTACAGCAATTTCGTAAAAGAAGATGTAAACGCCCAGATCATCCTTGAAGCGCTGGATTCAAATGCAGGATTTATAAGCGTTATTTATGAAAACAGCGGACTGGTAAGGAAAATTCAAAAATAAATCTGTTCCGGATAATATATGTTCTGAACATTTCAATGCGACAATTTTTGTAAACATAAAAGCTGTTCCCTTTTTGTCATAGGATAAATGTTCCGGCACGGTTAGGCTGCAGGTGTACATACCGCTCTGAAAGCCTGAATAGTTTCTACTTAATGGCGCAAGTGGTTCAATGTTGAGCATGATTCAATTGCCGCCGTTATACCTTTAACTAAAGACTGAGCTTTCCAGAAAATACAAACACCCCTAAATTACTTGGGGCGTTTGTATTTTCTGTTGCCCGACGTACCAATATTGAGGTGCAGGGAAACTGCATATACCCCTTTGTATCGGTCCGGATCAGGGTGCACAGCAACGCTCTTGCCACCTTGGAATTCTGTGTACTCATCAACTCAGAGTATCCCGCACCAGCAGAGCTGCAGCAACCATGTTTGCAAGCGAAGGCAGCACTTCTTCCCATTGTCGCGTTTTCAGGCCGCAATCGGGGTTCACCCATAAAAGTTCCCGGGGAATATTACACAAAGCCTTTCGAAGCAATTCCGCCATTTCTTCAACCGTGGGAATACGTGGACTATGAATGTCATATACCCCTGGCCCGACTCCCCCCTGATACCGGAAGTCGGTAAAGGCGTCCAACAACTCCATGCCGCTGCGACTGGATTCAATGCTGATAACATCCGCGTCCATCTTTGCAATCCAGGGCAGAATGGCATTAAACTCACTGTAGCACATATGCGTGTGTATCTGGGTTGAATCCTTCACACCGGCTGATGCAAGGCGGAACGCATCTACCGCCCATTGCAGATAAACTTCCGCGTCAGACTTGAGCAGGGGCATACCCTCGCGCAATGCAGCCTCATCAATCTGAATGATACGGACACCGGATTTTTCCAGATCCAGCACTTCATCGCGAATGGCCAGTGCTATCTGCTTGCAGACCTCGCTCCGCTCTATATCGTCCCTCACAAAACTCCAGCACAGAATGGTTACCGGACCGGTAAGCATACCTTTTACCGGTTTTTCGGTAAGCGATTGGGCATATCGGATCCAGTCAACCGTCATGGGCTGCTTGCGGTACACATCACCATAGATAACAGGCGGCTTCACGCAACGGCTCCCATAGCTCTGCACCCAGCCATTCCGAGTAAAACAGAACCCGGCAAGCTGCTGACCGAAGTATTCCACCATGTCATTGCGCTCTGCTTCGCCATGCACAAGCACATCAAGGCCAAGCTTTTCCTGCTTTGCAATACACTCCTTGATTTCATGCCTGATCGCGGAAACATACTCCGCTTCCGTCAATCTACCGTTTTTAAACTCGCGCCGGGTCTTGCGGATAGAGGCAGTCTGGGGAAATGAGCCGATAGTCGTCGTCGGCAACAGAGGCAGATTAATCCAGGCTTGCGCAGCCCGGCGTTGCGGACAGGCAGACTGTCGGTTAAGATCGCTGGTGCTTATGGTGGCTACCCGCTCGCGTACTGCTTTGACCATACTCTCGGGCTGCATTGCAGCAGCACGCAGAAGCGCTGTATTTTCTTCCAGAGCTGCTGAGTCGGCATTTTCGATAATCTTGTTCAACCCGGCCAGTTCAGCACATTTCTGCACGGCAAAGGCCATGCGGTTTTTAATATGCTCCGGCAAGTCGGTCTCTTCCTCCACATCTGCCGGACAATGAAGCAGGGAACAGCTTGAGCCCAGCCAGACCCTTTCTCTACCTATAGCGGCAACAGCTTGCTCAATAAGTATCTTCCGGGCGGCATAGTCTGTCTTCCAGATATTCCGTCCGTCAACAACGCCCAGGGAAAGCGACATGGTGGACGGAACGGCCTCCAGAACAGCTTTCAACTGGCCTGCACCGCGCACCAGATCGAGATGAAGAACCGCGCAACCGGAGTTGACGGCCAGCTTCAGATTGCCGGCAAGCGGTCCAAAATAGGTTGCCAGCATAAGTCTGTTTCCAGCGCACGCTGCATTCAATGCGGCATATGCCTCGCCAAAGCGCATTGCCGCTTCAGGCGGCAGAAGTTCTGTGCAAAGTACAGGCTCTTCAATCTGAATGCAATCGCAATGGGGGCTGAGCTCCCTGAGTATTTTCTCATAAGCAGCAATAACGGCATCCAGTCGCTCCCATTTAGGAGAGCCGTCCCGCACTTTGGCCAGAGCAAGCCAGGTGAACGGTCCGATCAGTGAGGGTTTGGGAGAGTAGCCAAGCTCTTTTGCCGTTCTTGTATCGGCAATTACCGGATGATCCACGACAACCCAAGGCTCGTTGGCACTGATTTCCGGCACAAGATAATGGTAATTGGTGTCAAACCATTTGGTCATCTCCAGGGCTGGAATGTTGCGACGCACATCACCCCTGGCGAGGCTGAAATATCCGTCCAGCGGTGAATCCCCCCGACAGACGGAGAACCGACGCGGAATAGCCCCCAACAGGCAGGTCATATCCAGCATGCGGTCATACAAAGAAAAGTCGCCGGTGCTCACATAGTCGAGCTTGGCATCTTTCTGTATTTGCCAATGGCGTTTTTTCAATTCCTGACTGGTTTTTAAAAGAGATTCTGCAGGGAGCTCGCCTTTCCAGAAAGATTCGAGCGCCTGTTTCAGTTCCCGCCCTTTTCCAATGGCCGGGAAACCAAGAATGTGGGTCTGCATGGGATGCTCCTTATCAAAAAGATTGAAAGGGCAGTCCGCTTCACGTTTGCTTGGGCAGACAGTAAACCGGATATACGCATCTCCGGACAAGTCCGGGCATATTGCCTGTACGCGAGACAGCACTGCCTTGCCGCGCCAATCGCGGCATTGCGATTAGGCGTCTCCTGGCTTCCGGCCCGTGTTGCCGAACCTTCCCATTGCATCTGCAACAGTGGTTTCGGCCGGTTTTACCGCCGGTTACAGTGGCGCGCCCGCAGCGGATTTTCACCGCTTTCCGTTTCTAATCACAATATCTAGATATATTGATATACTAATTAAATACACTTGTCAACAGCATCTGAATACAAGCCCGCCCCCCCAGCAAGTCCGACCGGCCCGCCCCAAGGCGACATCAGGCTCGGCTACCGGCAACCTATCAAGAACGTTATCATACAGTCCAACTAAGCACTAAAGGCATGCCCCAGTGGGGCACTTCCCGAAAAGGCGAAAATGCGCCGGCATCTTCACAAATCCCGCGCCGCCCCTTTCAACACTGGCGCCAGCCCCATCAGACTTAGTACCAGCGAGGCAAGCAACCCGCCATAAGCCCAGTCCACATTCCCGGTTACAGCCGAGCACAAACCCAGAGCGCCGCCGCTCAGCACGGCTGCGCACGCCCAACCGGACTGCACAGAACGCGGCCCGCCCACAATACCGATGAATACAGGAATAACCACACCGCAGACGTAAACATCATTGGCCATGAACAGCAAATCCAGAATTCCCTGCCCCCCGCGGGCAAGGAAAAAGCCCGCCGCACCAATCAGTAAAGCCGCCGCCCGGCAGTATGACACTTTGTTCCGCCGCACCAAGTCATTGCAGCAAACCGTGGCCGCCGTCAGCAGGCAGGAATCAGCCGATGAAAGCACCGCACTCAACAGGGCAAGCAACAGCGCCAGACCAAGCCAGGGTGGCAGTAATCCACACAGCACCGGCAGCACCTGATCCGCAGCCGTGCCCTCAGGCACAAGCCCGCGGCAGCCTATACCTACAAATACAATAACAAGAGCGGTCAGGATAAGTCCGCCTACAGCCCAAGCTCCACCCCGCGCGGCTGTCCGACTGTCACGGGCACTGAAAAAACGGCCGAAAAGCATTGGGCATACCACATAACTACCGCCAAGAATAAGCAGATAACGCATAAGGGTAAACGGCGGGAATTCGGGTGAGACCACTTCCCAGGTTATGGCGGAAAACGGCTCGGGGTGCATGACGAGCAAAAATACGAATACCAGCAAAAAACCGATTGCGAGCAGGGCATACTGTGCAACATCGCTGCGAATTACCGAGGTCTGTCCACCAAGTAGGGAGTAGCCCGTGATAAGCGCGGCTCCTGCAAGCATAGCGTGTTCTTGAGAAAAGCCGGTAAGCGTGGCCGTAATCGCGCCCATGGCACGGAACTGTGCAGCCAGAATGGCAATCCAGGCCAGAAGAATAATCCCGGATACCAGCGGCCGCGCAGATGAGCCAAGATAGCCCCCCACCAATTCCGGCATGGTCCGCGCACCGCTATCCCGAATTTTACGCGCCAGGAAGCAGACAAGAAGTACAAGCCCGCACGCTCCACTACCCAACCACCAAACTGCCGGCAACCCGACTTCCCAGGCCAGACCGGCCATACCAATGGTGGCGGAGCCGCCGACACAGGAAGCCACTATGGATAAAGCCACCTGTGCGCTCCCGGAGCGGCGTCCGTTGACATAATAAGCATCTTCAATTGAGATTGGCCGCAAGCCCGCATGTACGCCAATACGCGCCCGGAATGCATCATAAATGCCAAGAACCAGCAGCAGCGTCCCATACAGCAAAAAAACCGTCAGTCCCATTTACTATCCTTTTTCCCTGTCGTATGCCGGGCTCCCCCGCCCTTGAAAACCCTCCGCCTGCGAAAGCGTCCACGCCGCATCTGCAACAGCGCTTGTGAGCCTGGATAAGTCCTGCTTGTCAATGACATATGGCGGCATCAGGTAAATCAACCTTCCAAAGGGGCGAATCCACACGCCGCGCGCCACAAAAAAATCCTGGAGTGCAGCCACATCCACGGGATTGCACATTTCCACCACCCCCACAGCTCCAAGCGCGCGCACATCAGACACTCCCGCGAAAGCGCGACATGGTTCAAGCTCCCGGCGAAGCTGCATTTCAATGCCCTGCACCCGCGTCTGCCAAGGAGAACCCAGCAGGAATTCGAGACTTGCACAGGCGGCAGCACACGCCAGCGGATTACCCATGAAAGTGGGGCCGTGCATGAAGGCGCCGCCGGTATCTGGGAGATCCGGCGCTTCCAGCCGGCGTGAAAGCCCCGTCGCCACGCCCTCGGAAGCAGCCGTGACCGCAAGGCTCAACATGCCGCCGGTCAGGGCTTTGCCAAGACAAAGAATATCGGGGGAAACGCCCGCACGTTCCGCCGCAAAGAGCGTACCTGTCCGGCCAAACCCTGTGGCAATTTCATCAAAAATCAACAAGACGCCATATGTATCGCACAATGCACGCATCCGGCGGAGATATTCCGGGTGATACAGCCACATCCCGCCGGCCCCCTGAAGAATGGGTTCCAGAATAACCGCCGCAATTTCTTCACCTTTCTGAGCGAACAGCTTTTCGGCAGCGGCCATGCATGCGGGATCAAAAGGTTCGTCAAAACGACAGGTCGGCCGTTCCACAAAATATTGCTGCCACAATACGCCTGAAAAAAGCGTGTGCATACCGGTGACCGGATCACAGACGGACATTGCGCCTGTCGTATCGCCATGATAGCCGCCACGCAGTGCGAGCAGCCGTGTTTTTTCCGGCCGTCCGGCAAGCCGCCAATACTGTAACGCCATTTTTATGGCCACTTCCACGGCAACAGAGCCGGAATCGGCCATAAATAAACGGTTCAGACCAGGCGGTAAGAGGGGAATCAGCAGTTTGGTCAGACGTACAGCCGGTTCATGCGTAAGCCCGCCGAACATCACATGAGACATTCGCGCGGCCTGTTCCTGCAACGCCGCAACTAAAGCGGGCTGTCCGTACCCGTGAATTGCACACCACCAGGACGACATCCCGTCCACCAGTTCCCGTCCATCCCGCAACCGAATGCGACAACCGTGCGCGCCTACGGCTTCGTACACCGGCAGAGGCTGCAGCGCTGAGGTATAAGGATGCCAGAGATGAGCGCGGTCTATGGCAAGGACCTCCTCCGGGGGCAAACCAACTTCACGCCTGCCGACACATCGCCCGTTATCCGCCGCCCGGATATTCTGCTCTGACCGGCTATATGGAGCACTGCACCCCGCAAGCAACAGCTTTGCCGGCGGGAGCAGGCAGTTAATCAGTTCCGCGCGGGCCGCAGCCAGGCCATTGTCACCAACAGCAGTCACAGCAGGCAGGTACGGAAGCTCAGCCAGCAACGGCACGTTGAAACGACGTGCCTGCTCAGCCGCAACCGCCCTGTTGTCGTCCGCAACAGCCGGGTCAATCTCTCCCGTCCGGCTGAGGATAATACCCAGCGGGCGCAGCGCACGCGCCTCCAACGCTTCCAGCGAGAGCAGGATATGGTTGATGCAACCGACGCGGTTGGGAGCCACAAGCAGTACGGGCAGAGTATGACGATCGCGCAACCCGCACATAAGATCAAGCATCGTTTCCCAACGGTTCAAGGGCGCGAACAGGCCGCCCGCCCCTTCCACCAGTACAACGCCCTGACCATGAGACATGACCGGCGGAACAGACTTTTCCAGCTTTACAAGAAGCCCCTGAACAGTGGGAGCTTCCACACCCGCCAGCCGGGCGGCAAGAGAAGGCGAACAGGCAGTCTCAAATGTTTCCAGGGCAAAGGCCTGTGCCCCCGGAGCCAATTTAATATACTGAAGAATGTCTGGAGCGGTCATGCCGCACTCCGAAAAAAGGCAGCCTGTCTGCACGGGCTTAACGGCTATAGCGTCTGCTCCCGCCGCCCGGCACGCTGCCAGCAGTCCGGCTGTAACTATGGTTTTCCCCACGTCCGTGTCCGTTCCGGTGATGAAACAGCCCCTCAACATAATGCCACTGCACCTCCGCCACTCTTAATATCTGCAATGCCGTGAGGCAGACTGCCCTGCCACAGCGCATTGACGCCGACGGCAAAACCGGCCACAATAACCATCTGAAACGGCAGTATAATACGTTCAAGCGCCGCCGTCCCAAGAAAGCGGACGTCTTCTCCAATTATCAAACGGCGTGCCGCCTGAGCAAAGAAATACATAACAACCTCCTGCCGGAGCCGAACCGGCAAACTAAATATGCCGAATTGCAAAAATATGTCAACCGAAAATACAGCAATAAAAAGTTTACAATCTACCAGAGAACAAATTCTAACCCTTCTACGCGCGTCCCAAGGTTGGTGTTCGGGCGAGGCCATTTCACGTGAACTTGGCATGAGCAGAGCGGCGATTGCCAAACACATCGCGGTCTTGCGCGATGAGGGATATGAAATCGAAGCCGCGCCGCGCCGCGGGTATCATCTGCTGCCCGGAGAAGCATATACAGAAGCAATGACACGTTACAACCTGCATACGCGTGTCATCGGTCAGGGGAAATGGCTGTGGCTGAAGGAAACAGCTTCCACCAATCAGGAAGCCGTAAAGCTTGCGACGTCAGGCGCGCCGGACGGAAGCATTGTTGTTGCAGTCCGCCAGCACGCCGGACGGGGACGGCGGGGACGGGAATGGTTCACTGCACCGGGGAGCCTTGCCTTCTCCGTGCTGCTGCGGGCGCCGCAAGAGAGAGACGTTGAATATGGCGCTCCCAGCTCCGGTTCTTTGCCGACTAATCTGAGAGCGAACGCAATTCCGGATTTTCTGCTGAGACTGCTGACGGCTGTAGCTGATGCGGTTAGACAGACGACGGGTGTAACGGTTCAGATCAAAAAACCCAACGATCTACTGATTAACAGGCGCAAGTGCTGCGGTGTTCTGGTGGAAACAGGCACAGAAATGGACGAAGTGACCTGGCTGATTCTTGGGATTGGACTCAATGTTAATGCGCTTGAGACGGATTTTCCCCCAGCTCTGAGGGAAAGCGTTACATCCCTCCGCACCGCCACAGGCTCGCATGTGGGCCGCGCACCTCTGTTGCGGGCCATACTCCACGCGCTGGACACAGCCCTGCCGTGCAAATGAAGGGCTACTGCCTGTGCAATGTTGCCGGGAGAATAAGGGGCCGGATTCAGCCTTTCCCGGCAGCGGCAACCGCAGGCTGTATCAACTGAAAGTAAAGTAACATTGCTTTTTACCGCTGGTTACAACTTTAAAATGATAACGATTCAAAGGGGAGTGCTCTAAACCGACAGAGTTCTCCCGCGCTTTTTCACTTCCACGCACAAACGGCAAGCGGCCTGAACGGTAACAGGCAGACGGCTGAAAACCCTGATTACGACTTTCAGCCGGGCGCCCTGTTTCATCAGGCCGCTATTGACGCCACATCAGCGCCAAGAGCCTCAATCAAAGCCGCCGGGGCCACTTCAATCTGCAGCCCCCGGCCACCGCCGTTGATGAATATCGCTTCATAATTTAACGCAAGTTCATCAAGCACCACCGGGGTCATTTTCTTCCGCCCAAGCGGGCTGATTCCCCCCACAACATATCCGGTTGCTTTTTCCGCATCCGGAACAGGCATCATTTGGGCAGTCTTACCCTTGAAAAGATGCGCCAGCTTTTTCATGCTCAATTCCCGGTCAGACGGAACAAGCGCGCAAACCGGCTTGCCGTCCACCAGGGTCATCAGGGTCTTGAATACCCTGCCTGCTTCAACCCCAAGCTCCTCAGCCGCCTGAATTCCGATTTTCCTGGCAGTCTTATCATAATTGTATTCCACCAGGCGATACTTGACCTTTTTAGCGTCCAACGCCTGGGTGGCGCGGGTCGATTTAGCCATAATTTTCTCCTTAACTCATTTTCGTCATTGCATCTCACAGTTCTTCTTTAGTGCAGTGCAGGCAACCGTCCGTGATGATTAAGGAACTGGGTGCAATAACCGGCATTGCCATTGCCCTGCAAATACATTATTGTTTACAGGGGGTTTTGGCAACTAAGCATTTCATATTCCAGGATTGAGTTATGGATAAATTGATTATTCAGGGCGGAGTTCCCCTGCATGGTGAAGTTATAATCAGCGGAGCCAAAAATGCCGCATTGCCCATTCTTCTGGCCTCCATTCTGGTTGATGAACCTATTGTCTTCCATAATGTGCCGCATTTACGCGACATTAACACCACCCTTAATCTGCTTAGTATTTTAGGCTGTGAAGCGAAATTCGATGAAAGATACTTGCCCCCGGTTCCAGGCCGGACAGTGGCTGCCCCGGCAGAACACCCCGGTTCCGGTGGTGTAGTTCGTACCCAGCCATGCCGATTAAGCCATGAGGCTCCTTATGACCTGGTAAAAACCATGCGGGCATCAGTGCTGTGCCTGGGCCCGTTGTTGGCCAGATTGGGTAAAGCCAAGGTCGCTTTGCCTGGCGGCTGCGCCATAGGAGCGCGCCCGGTGAACCTGCATCTGAGCGCCCTGGAAAAAATGGGAGCGGAATTTGAGCTGGATGAAGGCTATATTTACGGGAAATGCCCCAATGGACTGAAAGGCGCGCACATTAATTTCGACTTCCCTACAGTGGGCGGCACTGAAAACTTATTGATGGCGGCAACCCTGGCTGCCGGAGAAACCATACTGGAAAACGCCGCCAGAGAACCGGAGGTGGTTGATCTTGCCAAATTCCTGATCGCTTGCGGCGCGGATATTTCCGGGCACGGTTCAAGCATCATCAAAATCAAAGGCGTGCCAAGGCTGAAAGGAACCAGCTACAGCATCATGCCCGATCGTATTGAGGCCGGCACATTTATGATTGCAGCAGCTATCACCGACGGTGAACTGCTGATCAAAAACTGCCCCATTCAAGACATGGAAGCGGTTGTGCTGAAGCTTATGGATATGGGAGTCAAATTTGAACCCAAACCGGACGGCATCCTGGTAAGCCGTGACAGCCACGGCTTACGCGGCACAGAGATTAAAACGCAACCGCACCCCGGTTTCCCCACCGACATGCAAGCCCAGATAATGGCGCTGATGTGCACCGCCAACGGGCCAAGCCTGGTTGAGGAAAGTATCTTTGAAAACCGTTTCATGCATGTGCTTGAGTTGGTACGCATGGGCGCCGACATCCGCCTTTCCGGCCACACCGCTCTGGTAAAAGGCTCATCCTGCTTAAAAGGAGCGCCGGTTATGGCCTCAGATCTGCGAGCCAGCGCCTCACTGGTTCTGGCCGGGCTTGCTGCCGGTGGACAAACAGAAATACAGCGCATATACCATCTGGACAGAGGCTATGAGCGCATGGAAGAAAAACTGATTCCGGTGGGAGCGCGCATTAAACGGGTTAAAGAATAACCGTGCCGGAGAATTACCGTACCCGTCCGCTGCTTGCGTGGCAGATAATTCTGATGTTCACCGCGCTTGGCACTCTGGTTCCCCTGTTGGGCGGTATTGCTCCGGTAGCGGCGGTTCCACTGCTTTTTGCCGCATTTCTTAAGCTCCATTCAGATTTTGAACTGCATACGCTTCTTGTACATTTGCTTTTCTATTGTGTCGGTTTCGGACTGGGCTGGCTGGCCGCCGCCCTGACAATGACCAAACCTGCAGACTTGCCCCCTTGGGTGGATCAAGAGTCCCCGCAGAGAGTTCGCGCTGTGGTGGAGCAGGTTGATGCTCTGCCGGGAGAAAGAATGCGCATCATTCTGTCGGAAGTATCTCCGCTTGCGCTTACCGGTTTAACTGAAAGAGAACCGCCGCCTCTTCCCGCCAAACTGGCCTGGACCTGGCTGCGTCCGGATACGGAACCGCCTTTACCGGGTCAGACCATTGAAGTGGATTTGCGCATTAAACGGGTAAGCGGCATGCAAAATCCGGGCACCTTTGACATTGAAGAATATTGGCTGGAAAAGGGAGTAGCTTTTCGGGCCTGGACACAACAAGAAAAAGGTAACTTTACGGTAATTGAGCCCGCGCCGTTCTGGCAAACGGCCAGAAGCCGGCTGCAACACAGAATGTTTGAAGCGCTTTTCCCTAAAAATGATGACTTGGCGGAAGAGTACCGGCAGCCTGTCACCATTTCCGGCGGCAAAGCAATTATTCCGGCTTTACTGACAGGCAACAAATACTATCTGACCAGTCGCCAACTTGAATTATTCGCTGCGGCCTCTCTTTCGCACAGCCTGGCTTTATCCGGCTTGCACCTGGGCTTGATGGCCGGTATGGGCACGGCCCTGGCCTTTGCAGTTTGCCGGCTCTGCCCGCAAATCATGCTCACTGTTCCCCGCGCCAAACTGGCTGTCGCCTTTGCCGCCCCGCTTGTATTGATTTATTTGTGGCTCGGCGGCCTTACTCCTTCTTTATTGCGCTCTGCTCTCATGTTCGCCTGCATGGGCTGGCTGCTTTGGCGGGGGCGGCCGCATATAATTATGGATGGTCTCCTCTGGGCTTTGCTGATTATGCTCATCATCAACCCAACCGCCCTGCACGATTTACGTTTACAACTTTCCGCCACCTGCATTGCCGCCATTGCCCTTGTTTTGCCTTACGCTTTACGGATTTCCGGACAACTGTTTCCGGGGCATCGGCGCAGCCGGCATTATTTACGTGGAATAACCAGTTTACTGATTATTTCTCTGGCTATTCAAATAGTGCTTCTGCCGCTGCAAACCTGGAGTTTCGGACAGGCCACTCCCTGGTTTATTCTGAATCTGATTTGGTTACCTGTACTTTCCGGTGTGGTTTTCCCTCTTTCTGTTTTCGGGTTACTGCTCAGCCTTATCCCGGGCCTAGAGCCCGCCGCCGGTTGGATTTTCAATTCAGCCGCTTTGCCGGGAGACCTTCTCTTCTCCCTGCTGGAATGGCTGGATAAGGCCAACGCGCTTTATGCCCCGGCAGTTGTCCGCCCGGCCCCTCAGGCAGCCCTGGCATACTGGCTGGTTATCTTTGTATTGACGGCGCTGGGAGCAAGCATGTCCAACTCTGACATGCCGCCCCAACAGAGGGAAAAAGCGTCTGCACAACCTACTATGTCGGGCGGGTTAATTCAAATCATAAAAAACCGGTGGAGCGCCGTTCTGTCAGAAGAGTCCAGGCTACCTACGCCAAAACCATTATTACTGGTTATCCTGACAATCGGCTGGCTGCTGAGCGTTTATTGCTTGCTCGAACGCTGGCAGGCAGAACACCCGCCTGGTCCGCGTCTCAGCTTAATTGATGTGGGCCAGGGTCAGGCCGTTTTATTTGAAGGCATGGAAGGGCAACGCATTCTTGTCGATGGCGGCGGCTTAAGAAGCTCAACTTTCGATGTAGGCAAAAGTGTATTGGCTCCTGCCCTGACCTTCAACCGGCCGCCCTATCTTACGGCGGTTATCAATACCCACCCGGACACAGACCATATCGGCGGTTTGGTTTATCTGTTCCAAAAATTTCAGATTGATGAGCTATATCTGGGACAAGGTTTACCCAACAAGGAATATGGCGAATATGTTGAGCAAATTCTGACTAAGCACGGCTTTGTCGGAGCACATGCCCCTAAACTGCTGCGGGAAGGAGATGAGTTGCCGCTTGACAGCAGCCATACCTTACTAACCTTGTATCCGCCACTGAAATTCAGTAAAGCCGAAAATACGGAAATAATCGTGCACAAATCCAACAACCAGTCTATTGTGCTTCAGCTCAAATCAGATGCAAAAGGGCTGGCTGTAACCTGTGGGGATATTGAGAGAAGCGGAATAAAAAATCTGCTTGAAAATGATGGAACAGCCCCCGACTGGAGTCTGAAATCAGAGGTTCTGATTCTGCCGCATCATGGTTCCAAAAACGGATTCAATGCAGATTTTTATGATGCGGTTTCTCCTGAGTTAATCCTGGTAAGCGCGGGGTTCGGCAATCAATGGGGATTTCCGGTTCCGGCAATAAGAGCTGAGTTTGCCCGACGGAATATCCCGCTTTATTCCACCTCCGACTATGGGCAGATTACCGTGCAGTGGAATAAGCAAGGTAGCAAAGAGGTAATTCTTGCCCGCCCACACCCCTTGGGATATCGTCTGCAGCAGACTCCAGAGCAGCCTTTGAGGTGAGGCCGAACGAAACCGGGGATTGGCAAGAGAGTCCCTTGTTTATTGCCGGCCAAGCTTTACAGCCTGCAGCAGGCACAAGGCTATAACGCGATAAAGCCCGCTGCGATACGTGCAACGGGCTTTTGAGCCTGTTTAATTCCAAGAGGAAATAAAGCTGGACGTTTGGCAAACTAAACGCCTTGCGGCCCGGCCGCTTTATACACAGCGTACAATCGTCACCTCACATCGCCCTGCCCCGGTGCGGGGCATTCCAAAGTTGAAATACTTCAGCCAAGCTGTTTTACCCGTTCAATCGGGCTGATAATGTCCGTCAGACGCACACCGAATTTTTCGTTAATCACCACAGCCTCGCCCCGGGCAACCAACTTGCCGTTAACAAACACTTCTAAAGGTTCCCCGGCAAGTTTGTTCAATTCCACCACAGACCCCTGACCAAGCTGGAGCAATTCGTTAATCAGCAAACGGGTACGCCCCAACTCTGCGGATACGTCCAAAGGAATATCCAGGATAAAATCCAGTTCCCTTCTTCCCGATTCCGGCCTTGGCGCTTTGGCTTCTTCAGTGAAATCCGCGAATTTGGCTTCCTGTGCAGTTTGCGCGAAGAAAGTCTGCTCTTTTTCTTTTTTCAATTGTTCCTGTTCATCAGAGGCAAGCGCGGCAGCCCATTCGGCGGCCAGCGCATCATCATCTGATCCGCCGGAGCCCGCCGCATCGGCGGTCGCGTCAGCTTCCTGATCCTCAAGCGCGGCGGCCCATTCGGCAGCCAATTTATCCTGATCGTCACTCATAACTTTACCTGTCAATTGTATAATAAGCCTGTATCTTAAATATTCAGGCCTGGTCAAATTACTGGATTACTATCTCCACAAAATAAACCCGTGCAACTTTCGGGCCGCCTAATATCTGGTTCAGCCGTTCCACAATTTCATTTTTGAGCAATATCTTGCTTTCCGCCGGGGCGAGATCCGCATAAGATTTGCTGGAGAGCAGCAGATTAACCGCATCCCGCACTTTTGCAGTGCTGTTTTGCAATTCCTCTGCAGCCTGCTCGCTGTTTACCTCCACTTCCAATGTAAGTTTGATATAACGGCGTCCCAAGGGATCGGACAAATTAACCATGAACGTAGGTAACGGCACAACAATATTACTGCCGCCTGTTGATTCTTCAACATTGCCCTGAGCCTGTGCCGTGGTTTGTGTTTCCGCAGTCGTTCCCGATTCCATAACCATGGGCAGAAGATACTTCCAAACGGCAAAGCCAACCCCCGCAAGCAGAATCAACAAGATCAGTATCTTGAGGAATTTACCTTTTTTCTTTTTTGGCGCTTCATCTTCAGGCATATTCAACCTCCGGAACGTTTTAGAAATTTCATTATATATCTATTGGCGAAATTTTGCAAAATATGAAGCAAGGCTGTTAAGGGTAGCTTCCCAACCATTGCTCATTTTTCAACATAATTTCCACTCGTCTGTTTTTTGCGCGCCCCTCCGGGCTGGAGTTGGTTACCGCCGGACGATCTGCCCCATAGGCACTGATGGAAAAGCGATTGGGTTTCAAGGCCTTGCCGACATTGGCTTCATACAGGAAATAGTCCAAAACGGAAAGCGCCCGCAAGGCGGAAAGCTCATAACTGTCCATGCCCCTGACTTGATCGTCGGTATGGGCTGAAATATTAATATCCTGATTGGCATAGAGCAGCACATCGTAAAGCGGAGCCAGAAAGCGTTTATTAGCTTCGCTAAGCGTATATTCCCCCGGAGCAAACAAAAGAGAGTCAGTCATTACAATCACTACGCCCTGTTCATTGAAAATGACATCTATATTGTCTTTTACCCATTCGCGATCCATTTCATCAGGCAGAGCATCCAAAGGAAACAGCAGATCCTTTATGCGCTCCCGGTTCAGTTCCATGGTGTCTGGTTCCCGCATATGGTTCAACACCATTAAAATGCGCTGCGGTATATTCCCTGACCTGGAGAAACTGATGTAATTGCGGGGGGAGAAAAATGAATCCACCTGCACAAACAAGGTTTGGGTGAGCGACGACATACTGAGCAGCAACACGAAAAAAGTCAGCAGCAGGGTGATCAGATCGGCGAATGTAACCAGCCAGCCGGAACTTGGCCCGCTGTCTTTCCGGCGTCTTGAGCGGGCCATCAGTTACCGACCTCACCGTTTTCAGGCGGCACTTGCGGCAATGGCGACAATCGGACCGGGGTGCTCTGACCGGATTGCTCTGCATCGCCTGGTTGCACGAGCTGAAAATATGACCGGTCAAAACTGTCTTCATCCTCCAGCGCCTCTGGCCGAACAATCGGAATAATCTGTTCCGAACCGGATCTTTCCGGACGGGCCGGGAGATCCAACTCAAACCGGAATTCGTCTATCTCATAGCCTTTGTCTTCTTTGGGAGTAGTGACATGATCAGGGCGAAAAGACTGTTTATTGTTGCGGCGATCCAGCACAATATCAACACGGCGGTTTATTTCACGATTTTCCGGGGTATTGTTCGATACCTTCGGCCGGTATTCACCGAACCCCTCATTCATTATGGTCAGTCCCGTCAGATTTTTGGAATTAAGGTATTCATACACTGTAAGCGCCCTGGCAAGAGACAGCTTCCAGGTCAAATTGCCGGCTGAGGGTTCAACATCCGCACGGGCATCATAGTATTCGTTTTGCGTTTCATCACGAAGGGTGGAAGCGTGCCCGGCCACCAGAACAGGGTATCCCAGATTCTGCAGTTCCGGAGAAATTCTGTCCAGCACATAACGGCCTTTTTCTGAAAGCAGACTGCTTCCAGGATCAAACAACGTTTCTTCCCCTATGGAAATAATCGCTACATAGCGGTTACTGTCCAGATTTAAGTCCAGGTGCTTGTCCTCCCAAATCATTTGGCGAAGGAACTCCAGTTTTCCGGTTTCCGGATCCATTGGACCGGGTTGCACGCTGTACCTGCTGTCCTTCATGCTCAACGGGTTGAACATGCCCGCTCCGATTGCATCGCCTCGGGTGGCAATGAGAAAATCACGCAACCGCCGTTCATCAATATAGGACATGCTGATCAGCAGCACGAAAAACGTTAATAACAAGGTCATCAGGTCTGAGTAAGTGATCATCCACGGGGGGATGCCGTCTGACGATTCGGTATTTTTTTCTCTGGCCATACCGCCAACCTTATTATGTTGCCTTTCGCTGCTTGGGCGGTTGGAATGAGTTCAGCTTTTCCTGGATCAGGCGGGGGTTTTCGCCTTTGGCAATAGCCAGAATACCCTGCAACTGCATCTCCCTTAATTGCACTTCTTCAGAACTGCGGGTTTTCAATTTATTTGCAACAGGAATGAACACAAGGTTGGCCAGAATAGCTCCGTAAAACGTGGTTACCAGGGCAACGGCCATGGCCGGGCCGATGGCACTGGGGTCATCAAGGTTTTTCAACATAGCGACAAGCCCGATAACCGTACCGATCATCCCCAGCGCAGGAGCAAAAGTAGCCAAAGCGTTAATCAAATCTATGCCTGCTTGGTGACGATTTTCCAGATTTTCGATTTCTCCATTGAGAATTTCCTCGATAACCTGAGGCTCCAGACCATCCACTGTCAGTTGCATTCCCTTGCGCAGGTAGTCGTCGCCAATAGCGTTAACAGCGCCTTCCAGAGACAGAATGCCCTCACGGCGGGCCCTGTTCGCAAAGTCGATAAATTGGTCTATAACAATCTTTATGTCTATGGGCTTGGCGAAAAAAGCATTTTTCACGATCTTACCCAGATTTGCTACACCGCCCAATGGGGTGCTTGTTAATGTGGCGCCAAATGTTCCCCCTAATACAATGGCCACGGAAGGAATATCCACGAAGGTCATGAACTTGTCCGTCATATCGCCTTCGCCCATCAGCATCCCCATAAGCACCAGGGAAAAAGAACAGAGCAATCCGATTAAAGTGGCTAAATCCATAGCATCAGCCCCTTAAGCTCTAAGCATAGTTGCGTTGACCGAAAATGCCTGTTCCCACCCTTACCAGAGTGGCGCCTTCGGATATTGCTGTTTCAAAATCTTGCGACATACCCATTGAAAGCTCCGGCAGGCTCCCTTTTCCAAATTTAATTTCCATGGCATCCCTTAATTCGCGCAATTCAGCAAAATAACGACGAGCATTTTCCGGCGGGCCGTCAAACGGCGGAATGCACATAAGCCCTTTCAGACTCAGGAAAGATAACCCAACGATCTGCTCAATCAAGGCGGGCAGGTCAGATGCTGATATTCCGGACTTCTGGTCTTCATGCCCGATGTTCACCTGAATCAGAACCCCCTGTGTTTTCTTATCGGAACAACCGGGCATCTTATGCAGCTCACCGCTTTCAGTCAGTTGCTCCATGCGCCTATGCAAGGCTTGAGCCACCTTGAGGGAATCGACGGAATGAATCAATTCAAAACGTCCAGCGGCCTCTCTGGCCTTTCTGCTTTGCAAATGCCCGATAAAATGCCACTGAATGCCCGCCCTTACGGCCGGGTCAACAGATGCATCTCCACTCATAAGGTCAAGCTTGGGCAATGCTTCCTGGATATAGCTTTCACCGAACCTGGTTTGTCCCAGGCGCGCCGCCTCAGCGATCAGGCTGTACGGGTGTGTTTTGGATACAGCGATCAGAGTCACATCGCCGGAATTACGCCCTGAGCTTTTACATGCGTTAGTTATCCGCTCTTGAATTTGTTTCAGACGAACAGCCAAATCCATTGTGATCAGCCTTTATCCTGTTCTAAGTTAGGGTTACGCCTGGGAAGCCTCCCATCTGTCAGCGAACCACCGGAGGTGGCCTGAGGTCTGGTTTCACAGTCATCAATTACCTCAGACGACACTTCCATTTCCATAAAATCTGCATTGCTGTTCAGCAACCTATCGTCAATCGACGAAAAAACTGAAGGGTCAAAATCAGCCGGAAGCGTAACTGCCTGTCTGTCTGTAAGCGGCAGTAACTCATCACTGGCCTGGGTCATAAACTGGAGAAAACTCGGATCCTCGCTCCAGCCTTCCCGTACCTTTACCCACACCTCAAGAAAAACTTTATGGCCAAGCAACTCTTCCATATCTTTTCGGGCAAGAGTGCTTATTTCTTTAAGTTTATTTCCCCCTTTTCCTATAACCATGCCTTTATGGCTGTTTCTGCCCACATAAACCACCGCATGGATTACAGTCAGAGGAGCGCCGTCCTTCAGGCTGTTCTTATCTTCCCATTTTTCAATTTCAACCGCAGTGTAATAAGGGATCTCCTGCTTGAGTGAAAGAAACAATTTCTCACGAATGATTTCAGCGGCCATGAACTTTAAAGGAACTGTGGACAGTTGTTCGGCAGGATATTGCGCAGGAGCCACGGGAAGACAGGACTTTATATAGCGCAACATTTCTGGCAACCCCTGGTTGTGCAATGCCGATACCGGAAAAATCTCCGCATGCGGCCATAATTCGTGCAGTTGGTCAAGCAAAGGCAACATACGCGATTTATCGTGGAAAAGGTCCACCTTGTTCACAGCCACGGCAACCGGACGTTTTTCGCGGGAGATCACTTCCCGCAAAGGGGCGAGGTCATTTTCAAAAAGCTCCGGCTTACGCAGATACTGATCGGCATCAAGAATAACCACAATCATATCCGCTCCGCTCATAGCCTGCCAGGCAGACTGCACCAGCATTCGGTTCATTTTTCCTTTAAGCTGATGCACCCCGGGCGTATCTAAAAAAATCACCTGAGCCTCATCGTCGGACAGAATGCCACTGATCTGGTTGCGGGTGGTTTGAGGTTTAGGCGTTACTATAGCCACTTTCTGCCCAAGATAGCTGTTCAGAATAGTGGATTTGCCCGCATTGGGCGGCCCCATCAGAGCTACCCAACCACACCGGTGTCTGGAATTACTCATTAAATATCTCCTAAACGCTGAAAAGGCCGGGGCAGTTTTCCCGGCAGTAACTTACATCCAATGTACTGACGAAATGAATTCAGTATTGCAGTCCTTAAAATATGCTGATACTTCTGCCATGTGGCCTTGATTTTGCAATAATAGCGCATGTCGGGTCAAAAAAAAAGTATTGCCGCGTAATAAATCGGCAGTGATATTCCAATCGTAAGGGGCCGGATATGAGGGTGGTTTTTTGCCTGGACGACAAACCGCAGTATTTGTTGCTGCTGAAAGGGGCAGTGCGCTCTTTGCGCGCTGTGCATGGACCGTCTGTGGAATGCCTGGCCGTATATGGCGGCAGCAATCCGGATGTGATCGCCGGTATTGAATCGGAAAATATTGCTTTGGCCCGGCACAGGCCTGTACTTAACCAGGAAAATATGGCTCCGTGCACTCATCGGGTGATGGGAGCATTTTTAAAGCTGGAGTTGGCGCTTTTGCCCGAACTTGCAAATGACGACTATGTGCTTTATTGTGATACAGACGTATTTTTCAATCGTCCCCTGGATGCTCTGACGACAATAAATCCCCCCTACCTGGCAATGGCCCGGGAACAGACTGCGGTATTCTACCCGGCTCACGAAAGTTTCACCTATCTGCACAAAAACAGGGAATATACTATACCCATGCCTTTCCCGATCTGGACTTACAACAGCGGCGTGGTTTTGTTCAACCTCAAACGTTTGCGGACAAGGGATTATATTCTCAATTTCCTGGACTTCTGCCGACAGGTTTCCGACCGGATCGGCAATTTCGATCAATCCATGCTGAACTACTTCTTTGGCAAAAGGATCACCAAGCTTGACCCTCTTTATAATTGTCCCCCTTATATGCCCCAGTCTAAAGAGCACGGAATTATTGTCCATTTTCACGGCCCCAAGCCTTGGGACATTTATAAGCCCCTGTGGAAAGATTTGCGGATCGGACATTTCGAGTATTTCCGCCGTCGCTGGCTGGACTTACTGCACCCGGAAGAATTGGATTTAGTGCGCAAGATGGAAGAAGCGCAAAACAAGTAGAGAACAGCCTCAACGGCAACCAGCGCTTCAAATGCTCCTTACCTGAAAGCTGTGTTCTCAAGGCGGGAGCAGCAATCATTCAAGAATTACTGTTAAACTCGGTTGGAAAGGAAATAGGCATGACTGAACAAATAGTCCGGTGTGCTTGGGGAGAAAAAGGTTGTCCGGAAGAAACTTTTTATCATGACACCGAATGGGGCTGCCCCTGTTTTGACGATAATATCCAGTTCGAGTTCCTGGTTTTGGAGTCGGCTCAGGCCGGCCTTTCCTGGCGCACTGTTTTACTGAAGCGGGCTGGTTACCGGGAACTGTTCGCCGGATTCAATCCGGTGTTGATTGCGGAGTTCGGTCCGGAAAAGGTAGAGGAATTGCTGCTTAACCCTAAAATAATCCGTAACCGGAAAAAAATCGAATCTGCCATAAATAATGCCCGCCGTTTTCTGGAAATCCAAGCCCGCTACGGCAGTTTTTGCAACTACCTTTGGGATTTTGTGGATGGCAGACCGATTGTAAACCACTGGAAAACTGAGGCTGAGCTCCCGGCAAAAACTGTTCTGTCCGATAAAATTGCAAAAGACTTAAAGGAAAAAAGATTCCGCTTTCTGGGCAGTACGGTAATCTATGCCCATCTGCAGGCGACAGGCCTGATCAACGACCACACGGTTGATTGCTTCAGGCACCTGGAATGCCAGAATATTCAGATAGCCGGGTAAAGTTTTCTCCGGACAAAGTGGAAGGGAACCGGTAAGCAATCGGTTACCTATCGACTCCCTTCCTCATTTTATTACCTTTCCAAAACTGTTTGAATTACGTTTAAAGCCTGGCGCATAAGTTCAGGATCGGCCTGAGTGCCCATATGCCCAAGCCGGAATACTTTATCCAACATCGGCCCGAAACTGCCGGACGTTACCAGGCCATGCTTACGCAAGGCAGCCTGCCACGACTTAAAATCATACCCAGCCGGAATGCACGCTGCAGTAACTGTGGGCGATTGCACTGCCTGCTCATCCGGGAAGAGCCCGACTCCCAACCGGTTCAACCCTTCCCTGCACATTGCCGCAACTTGCTTATGGCGGGCAAAACAGGCTTCCATTCCTTCTTCCAGGATTACGTCCGCCGCCGCCCCCAAAGCAGCCACTCCATGCCAATAGGCGGTATAAGGACAACGCCCGTCCCGATAAATGTCGCGCCAAGGCAGCAGGCTGTCATACCCCTGATAACCCACCTGCTGCATAATTTCCCAAGCAATGTTGCTGACTGCCACCAAAGTCATGCTGGGCGGAGCTGAAAAGCACTTTTGTGATCCGCCAAGCAGAATATCAACCCCCCACTCATCCGCTTTCAGCTCAACGCCGCCCCAACTGGAAACCGCGTCCACATAAAACAAAGGCACGCCGAAGTGCTTTTTCATTTCGCCTATTTCCGCAATGGGGTTAAGCGTGCCCGAGGGTGTTTCACAATGCACGGCAGTGATCATCTTAGGCTTGAACTCTTTAATTGCAGCTTCAATTTCCTGGAAATACCGGTTAAGGGTAGTGTTGTACGGGAAAGACAACGCCTTTACTTCACAACCGAATGAAGCCGCCATTTCGCCGATGCCGTCGCCAAACACACCTGTTCCTAAAGCCAGGACCCTGTCGCCGGCGGAAAGACAGCTTTTCAATCCACCCCAGAGCCCAAGCATCCCCTCCCCGGTGAGCAGAACCACATCATTTTCAGTCCGGGCCAACTGAGCGTATTTGCGGGAGACTTTCTGATAAAACGGTAAAAAGTCGCTTTCAATATCAGCAGAACCGAAATCATGGTTCATGGCGGCCAAGGTACGGGGATGCGCACTGACCGGGCCCGAAACCATGGGAATGGGAGTATAAGACTTTGAATTCATACAGACCTCAGTTATGTTTTTTTAAAGCATTAAAAACAGATTGGGCATCGTAAGTGCCGGCCATGCGGGTAACGCCGAAATAGACGAACATACCGGCTGGAACAGTCACTCCTACGGCCAGCCAAGGAGAATTCAGCAGCGCCTTGGAAGTTAACAAGGCGGCGATGAATATCAGCACGGACAGAATTGAGGGCAATAGAGCCGAATGCAGATCATACAAACGTGGTGTAAGTTGTTTACAGCGCAGGCCCAGCCAAAGCAGACTTGCAAAAATCCATGCCCCCAAGCTTACTGACAGGCCTATCCCGAAAATTGGAGAGTACGGAAACAGTCGCGGCAAGCATACGCCGGAAAAAGCCGTACCGGCCAGGCTGGCCAAGCCCGCCAACGCTGCTGCCCCCAGATAATTCTTTACATGGCAGGCTGCGAGCAAGGGCCTGGCTATGGCAAGAGCGGGCAGGCACAGGGCCGCGCCTTGCAGTGCCAGAGCTGTGCCGTGGGCTGCATTTGTATCAAAGGCGCCGCGCAGGAACAAAATCTTCACTAAAGGCTCCGCAATTCCGGCAAGACCGGCAGCAGCGGGCAGGCTCAGGTAAAGTGCAAGATTTATATTATCCACAATACCGGCATACAGATCGGACTGCCTGTCCGGGTTTGCCAATTCCGTCAGCTTAGGCAAGGCAACAATCCCGATGGCCATACCAAACATGGCTTGCGGCAAAGCAATAAGCTGGTCGGCATAATGCAATTGAGCAATGGCTCCGTCTGCCAGAAAAGACGCGCCGATACCGGCTATCAGGATATTCGCCTGATGCGTTGCCGTACTGCAAAGGCTGAGCGGAACTTTTCTGATGAACCCGAACGCGGGCTTGAACGATACCGGGCCGGGCCAATGCAATTTTTCCTGGCGCATGTTGTTTCCCACATACAGCCACTGTAACAGACCGGAAAACAGCAAAGCCTGACAAAAAATCAAAGCCGTTCGCGCCGGCTCCCCTTCACTTTGAGGATAAATATGAATGTCGCCCAACCAAATAGCCGCTCCCATGGCAATGAGTACAGTCGCATTGGGAATGCACGGGTTAATCACCGGTGAAAGGAACCGGCTTCTGGACTGCATAATGGCACCACCTACGGCCAGAGTGCACAAAATCAGGGTATACGGGAGAAGGTAATATAAAAGCTGTGCAGCGGCCTCCGCTTCCGAAGGACGGTGCTCAAATCCGGGGGCTACCAACGCGAGTGTTTTTTCCTGATACAATATTCCCAAAAGGCACAGCGGGGTAAAGATAACCAGTATCCACAGCATGGCACTGCGGGAAAACAACATGGCCAGACGTTCGCCTTCAGCCGCCCCCCCGGCCTTAATTCCCCGGCGGCGCATACGGCAATATTCCGGTATGAACGGCATACTTATCGCTCCCTCAGCAGCCAAACGACGCACAAAATTGGGGATGCGGAACACCGCCACAAATACATCCGCGGAGTTGCTCCCGCCAAGAGTATAAGCAATGATCAGATCACGCCCGAACCCCAGCAGGCGGGATAAAACGGTAATGCCGGTGACCAGCAGAGTTGAACGGGCAAGCTCCGCGCTGGGGATAGGCGGCGGTGGGGAATCGGCACTTTGGTTTTGCGATGTCATAGCGCTGCATACTAGCCCCATTTTACAGGCTAGGGAAGAGCTATTTTATAAGCTTACGCAGAAATTCCACCTGCAGCCCTGCAGAGGCCATTTTACAGGCATTGTCGATCGCAAACAATGTGCCTTTATGCAACAAAATTACAGTCACTCCAAAGCAGGCAACTGTTGACAGCTTGCCCACATGTTCAATACCAATCGCATATCCCCACACTTACCTGCAGTCTGTACGATGCCAGACGTATAGAACCCGACAACAAGCCAATCAAACCAAATCCCGAAAAGGAAAACCCTTACTGAATCACTCTGCCCCCACAAAAGCTATGAAAGCTGTTTAAGGATTTCCTGTGTCCAACAGACAATCTCATCATCTTCCGTTTCAGGCGAGCCGTCAATTTTCAAAGTATCAGCCACTTTTGCACCCAGTTCCTTAAGCCTTGAAGCAATTACGTCCACGGCTCCGCAAAAGTGGGGGTAATCACTGTCACCACAGCCGAACACCGCCACAGGCTTCCCCTGAGCGGAAATCTGCTCAAAAGCCTCAAACAGCTCTATAAAATCGTCCTGCATCTCCACTGTATCATAGCCCCAGGTTGAACAACCAAAAAACACAAGATCATAGCCACGGCACAGTCCCTCAGGTTCAACCTGCGCCGCGTTCATTTTGTTTACCGTTATACCAGACTCTGCAAGCGTTTTCTCAATCATGCCGGCGACGTATTCAGTATTGCCGGTAGTCGAACCATAAACTATCAAAGCTGAAGACATAACAAACTCCATTTTGGTTAAATTAAGGATAAAGTAACTATAGGTTTAATTGATACAGAATTTCAATTTCAAATGCAAGTAAAATTTATACCCCCAGAGTAATGTTCCGGCAGACTGGCCGCGTCAGTACGCGCATGAAACCGGCCCCCTTTCAGCCAGCTAATTTACTCAGATTTGGTGGATTAAGACGGGCGTGAGAAACCGGCCTTGCAATCTCCCAAAGCCGAATCCTCTAAAGCAGGCGCCGCCCAGTCACCCGCATAAAGCCAAGGAGGCGCCTAGGTAAGGAATTGAGGCAAGGCTGTTTAAGAATTTAGGCAATCATACTTGAGCCGAATACCCGCACGGCGGCATCAAATCAGATGAAAGAAGGGAGGTGTGACTGTCCCGGTGAGAAGAGCGGCCATTGCCCCAACTCAAACCAGCATTCAGAGCCGCGGACAGGCATCAAGCCGGCAAAAACTGCACCCAAAGCCTGCGGTTGCGCGGGCCATCCCACTCGCAGAAATACACGCCCTGCCATGTGCCCAGCATCAGCTCCCCGTTTTCCACAATCAGCATGACCTGTGCCCCGCACAAGCTGGTTTTGATGTGGGCATCTGAATTGCCCTCGACATGGCGGAATTCCGGTGCGTTGGGCACCAGGCGGTTCATAAACCAGCGCATGTCATAGGCTACATCCGGGTCGGCATTCTCATTAATGGTCAAACCGGCAGTGGTATGGGGAGAATAGACCAGCAGAGCCCCGTTTTCCCACCCCTGTTTCCGAACGAGTTCACGCAGGGTATCGGTAACTGCCACTAACTCTTCCCGTTGCTTTGTGCTAATCGCAATTTGTTTCATCGGTTAATCCCTTTTTAAAGCGGGTATGCCTACGGAAAAAGCATCTGTAACAGGCTTAATCCAGCGGATATGCCTGCTGATTATTGAATCTGCCGGGAAACAGCCGGACTATTGCGCCACTACAAAGCTGCCGGGAAATTCCCTCAACACGGCCTCGCGCGCGTCCTCGGCCTGGTTAAGGGTGCTGTAGGGTCCGATTTGCACCCGCCAGAAATCCACCATATCGGAATAATAGTAGCGGGCCTTTCTGCCTTTGGCTTTAATGCCAGCAGCCAAGCGGCTGGCATTCTGCTTCTGACTGAACGCGCCAACCTGAACATAGAAAGTGCCGCGCATTTCAAATGTACCGGCCTGCTTGCCGCGCGAGATGCCTTTAACCGCTCCGATGCTCTCAATACGCACCGGCGCTGTTCCCGTGGCGATCATCCCCAGGTTCTTGGCCCCGGTGTAACTGAGGTCAATGACTCTTTTCTCCACAAACGGGCCGCGATCATTTACCCGGGTGATAATTGACTTGCCGTTGCGCAAATTGGTCACTTTCACCTGAGTATTGAACGGAAGCAGTTTATGGGCGGCGGTCATTCCATACATATCGTAAATTTCGCCGTTGGCGGTTTTCTTGCCGTGAAAATCCTTTCCATACCAGGAGGCAATTCCTTCTTCTGAAAACCCCACCCCCGACTCCAGGGGATAATAAGTTTTCCCCCGAATAGTATAGGGCTTGCTGCCTTTGGAAGGTTTGATTGTGGGGTCATAGACGCCATGAGAGCCCCCCTGCCCGGTTATGGAACAACCGGCGCAAACCAGCAGCAGCACAAATATCAGGAACGACGCCCCGCTGATTTTTCCCAAAGCAGCGCTGTTCGACATCCGATTATAAACTCCAGCAGCGGACATAATCTCCCCAGATTGGAAAAACTGAACATATCAGGCTTACGTTGAGCGGGATTGCAGCCGCCTGCATATTTGACATTTTCCCCTCAACGAGCCGGTTCCTGAAAACGGCTTTCCTCTTCCAATTCCTCGGAGCGCTTAAGCAATGCCTCCCACTGGATATCCGCGCCGATTACCCCGGTTATATTATCGTCCGCGTCAGTTACCGGAATAGACACTGTAATAACCAGCTTGCCGGTAAACAAAGACTGGTATATGTCGGTTACATGCAACTGCCCGTCTTTCAGCGGTTCTTTGAACCATTCGCGGTCAGAGAAGTCATAGCCCAACGGGAACTTCTCATAATTATGCCGATAGGCCGGATCGCCCACCACAGCCTGGAGCAAGGCTCCGGTTGCATTTGTGAGATACAGATATTGAATGAAATCGTGTTCCTGGGCGAACTTTTCCATGCGCGTCAGGTTTTCCGTGCTGCAACTGCCGCTGGTTATATCCCCCTGAATATCACAGGCCTTGGCCAGTTTGGTGATCACATGAGCCGCCAGATCGCGCGCCAGTTTTTTCATCTGGTCAAACTCGCTGGTCAGAAGTTCGGGAATATAACGCCGCACTAAGGCCATCATCTCAATATTGGAATAAGAGGTAGTGCGCCCCTGTTCGTAAGCCTGGACTATGCGGTTGTAAATCTGCCCGACTGCCGGATGAGCTTTGGTCAATCGTTCTTCATTGCCCAATTTAAGTTTCTGATTAATCCAGTAGGCCACGCCTGCGCGCCCGGATTTATCATTAATGATAATCGGAACCGGGCGCTTCAGCAGCAAGTTGGTATCAAAAATGTTATATATCTCCTCATTCTTAATCAGACCATCGGCATGAATACCGGCCGACGTGGCGTTGAAATCGCGGCCGGCAAAAGGATAGTTATCAGGAATGCGGTATTTCAACTCGTTTTCAAAATACTCAGCTATTTCTGTAATTACAGTTGTATCGGCGGCATCGTCATCCCCGGTCAGTGAAATGTAGTCGATAACCAAAGCTTCAATGGGCGTGTTCCCGGTACGTTCGCCAAAGCCGAGCAGAGTGCCGTTGACCCCGGAACAACCGTTGATCCAGGCTGTTACCCCGTTGACCAGAGTTTTATGAAAATCGTTGTGCCCGTGCCATTCCAACCATTGCCCCGGCACCCCGGCCTCATCGGTGAAGGTGCGGACAATTCTGGCCACGGAACGCGGCATGGAAGCGCCCGGGTAAGGCACGCCATACCCCATGGTGTCGCACAACCGGATTTTTACCGGCAAACCGCTTTGCTTGGAAAGTTCCATCAGCTTCAGGGCAAAGGGCAGGCAAAAGCCGTAAATATCAGCCCTGGTAACGTCCTCGAAATGGCAACGCGGGCTGATGCCCCACTCCAGAGCCTGCTCGATAACCGCAAGATAGTTATTCAAAGCCTTTTCCCGGTCAAGCCCAAGCTTCATGTAAATGTGGTAATCCGACACACTGGTCAGCATACCTACCTCATCAAACTCCATGCTCTTGGCGATTTTCAAATCATCCACATTCGCCCGGATCCAGCCGGTTATGCGGGGGAACTTAAAATCCAGCTCTCTGCAGAGCTCTATCGCCCGCCGGTCCTTTTCCGAATACATAAAAAACTCTGAGGCGCGGATAAGACCGGACTTTCCCCCCAGCCGATGCAGCATGGTGAAGATATCAACGATCTGACGGGCGGTATAAGGCGGCCTGGCCTGCTGCCCGTCACGGAATGTGGTGTCGGTAATAAACATGGGGTCAGCCGGACGCGGCGGCAGATAATAGCCATCGAACTCAATGCGACTGACTTTAGTATAAGGATAAATTTGCCTGTAAAGTTCAGGTTTATCATGATTTTGCAGCTCAGGGCGCAAAAATGGGCGCGCCGGATGTAATAAATCCATTTTATAACTCCTTAAAGCAATGCACGTCTTTACCTGCATTGTATAATTGAGTGACTTTCTAAACACAGAAGCGGCTTGCCTTACAAACACCACTCCCAACCGTCACTGCCGCCAAAACCGTAATGCGGATACAGTCAATCCGCCGGGGAAATATCTCCCCGCCCGGCCAGAGCACCTATAAAATCTTCATATGAACCAGCCATTATCCGTTTAATCAGTTCCTGACGCCCGGCCAGATACTTTGTGAGCATTTGATTACTGCCTTTACCCGCAAAACAAATGCACAGCAAGGGGCGAGCGATTTCTAAAAGCTCCTCCAAACGCTCAATGCCGCAGCCCAAGTCGTCAGTGCATTCCTGCAGCACTGTCAAAAGTCGCCCCGCCGATCGGGCTATTACTGCCTCTTCAGCCGGGCTGCTTGGGCCGTCATTCTCCACATTACCTGCATTGGAAAAATTGCGTTCCAGAAACGTTTTGCATGCGCTTGCATAATGCTGGCTCTGGTAGGTGGCTTCCATCAATTTTACAGTTTCATGGTAAATTGCGCCCAAGGTGCGGTCAAGCAACTGTCCGGCCGGATTTTCCGGAGTGGAAAAAAGCAAATGCCCAACATCCTTAAGCCGCCAGAGCGAACCGCGGTTTTCAAATACGCCGATCAATTCACTGAGCGTTGGATGTGAAAGCGTTCCGGAACGCTTAAAACGGCTGAACTGTTCCAGCAAGGCATCGACGGACATGCTGAAGTCGCGAATCAACTGGCACTCCATTCTGGCTATTGTTCCCGGCTTTCCTCTGTTGGTAGGCATTATCAAACTCACTTTTTTGACATTTGAGTTAATGATACTTCATTTTGTCATAAATAAAAAGTTACATCTGTGCAGGGATTTTTCGGTAACCCCACATTGAGCATAGCGTGCTTCAAATTACTTAAGCCCCTATGGCGAACACCATATTAAATACGGCATTCGCCATAAATATGCTTGAGATTTTTCCCGGCTTTCATTATGGTAATGACTAAGTTTGCTTGTAAAACTTGCATGGCTGCCGGGGGTCGCTTTCATACGCGAAAACCGGCTGAATAAGGGACATAGGGCTCAGCCCAAAATCTTAGGAGGCAACATTTAATGGAACAGACTTACGAATTTGCTATGACTTGGGACGTCTGGCTGTGTATCGCTATTTTCGGCATTTCAGTGGTGGTGGGCATGATTGCCCTTAGAAGCCTGTAGGCTTGCATCATACAAATTGGCCGAATGTGCGTTTACGTCATTCGAACCAATCTGAACTAAAAGGACGGTCCTGCCGTCCTTTTTGCATGCAATGCCGATTTTAAAGATTTACACCGGAACTCTGTAATCCCATGTCGGCGATAAACCCGCAAACAGCCCTTCTCCAGTCTGTAATCAAAAGATCAAATCCCAAATTCTTCCGGATTAAAGTAACCTGTTAAAACCCTAAAAGTCGGCAAAGCTCAACCGTCCGCCGGGCGTCGGGGGAAGCCGCCGCCTACCGGCATTTAAGCTGCTGATTTTTAAATCTTGACAAAAATGCGGGGACAAGTAAGGGTAGAAGTTCCTTCTTAGGTCAAAGCGTTTTTTCAATACAACGGTGCAGGTTATCTGCGCTCATTGGTCAGGCGTTAAAAAGTGAAAAATTGCTCAAACTCCAGAGTACTTTCAACCACAAACGCCAGTCCGACGAAATGAACGCGAGGTAATCAGCGGCCCATTTTTCATCAAAAGAGAAGTTAAAGGCAAGTACACCCTTAGTTAGTTATGGAGACACTTGAATGGCTAAAATGAAAACTATGGACGGCAACTCGGCTACCACCCACATTGCTTATGCGTTAAGCGAAGTGGCTGCACTTTATCCGATTACTCCTTCTTCCCCAATGGGAGAAGAAGCGGATGAAATCGCGGCGTCCGGCAGAAAAAACCTGTTTAATCAGGTAATGTCTATCCGCACCATGCAATCCGAAGCCGGCGCGGCCGCAGCCGTGCACGGGGCGCTTGCCAGCGGCTGCATGACCACAACCTTTACGGCTTCCCAAGGTCTGCTGCTGATGATTCCCAACATGTATAAAATTGCCGGGGAACTCCTGCCCTGTGTATTCCATGTTTCTGCCCGCGCTCTGGCCACTCATGCCCTGTCGATTTTCGGCGATCATCAGGACGTGATGGCCGTGCGCCAAACCGGATTTGCCATGCTGGCCTCTTCCTCAGTGCAGGAGTGCATGGATTTGGCCCTGGTGTCTCATCTGGCCACACTGGAAGCGAGCGTGCCGTTCGTTCACTTTTTCGACGGCTTCCGTACTTCCCACGAAATTCAGAAAATCAACGTGATTGATTATGAAGAAATCAAAAGCCTGGTAAACTGGGAAGCAGTTGAGGCATTCCGCAACCGCGCCATGAACCCGGACAGTCCGCATGTGCGCGGCACCGCCCAAAATCCGGACATTTATTTCCAAAATACGGAAGCAGCCAACCCCTACTACTTAAATGTGCCGGGCGTGGTTCAGGATTATATGAAAAAAGTGGGGCGGCTTACCGGACGAAAATATCATCTGTTCGATTACGTTGGTCACCCTCAGGCCAAACGGGTGATTGTGGCCATGGGTTCAGCCTGCGAAACCATTGAGGAAACTGTAAATCACCTGGTAAGCCAGGGCGAGCGCGTGGGCCTGGTAAAGGTGCGGCTGTTCCGCCCCTTCTCCGGCAAACACCTGTTGCAGGCCATTCCTTACAGTGCCAAGGCCATTGCCGTGCTTGACCGCACAAAGGAACCCGGTGCTCTGGGTGAGCCGCTTTACCAGGATGTGCTGTCGGCTTTTGCTGAAGCCAAAATGCTGCCCACCATTGTTGGCGGTCGTTACGGGCTGGGCTCTAAGGATTTCACCCCGGCCCAGGCCAAGGCTGTATTCGACAATCTCAAGTCGCACCAACCCAAAAATCACTTCACTGTAGGCATTGAAGACGATGTCACCTACACTTCCCTTGAGTTGGCAACAGCCCTGGATACAGTTCCGGAAGGAACAGTGCAATGCAAATTCTTTGGACTGGGTTCCGACGGTACGGTTGGGGCCAACAAGCAGGCAATCAAAATTATCGGCGACCATACCGACCTGTATGCCCAAGGCTATTTTGATTACGACTCGAAAAAATCCGGCGGCTTTACCGTATCCCACCTGCGTTTCGGGAAAAAGCCCATTCAGTCCACCTATCTGGTCAATTCGCCGGACTATGTGGCCTGTCACAAATCCAGCTATGTGCATCAATATGACATCTTGGACGGGATCAAGGAAGGCGGCATTTTCGTACTGAACTCCGACTGGTACACCCAGGAAGATTTTGAACGTGAGTTGCCCAATCACATCAAACACGCTATTGCCGCCAAAAAACTGAAGTTCTATAATATCGATGCCGTCAAGGTTGCCGCGGAAGTGGGGCTGGGCGGACGCATCAACATGATCATGCAAACCGCCTTCTTCCGGCTGGCTAACGTACTGCCGTTTGAGGAAGCGGTGGCTCTGCTCAAAGACTCAATCCGGAAAACCTACGGCTCTAAAGGCGACAAAGTGGTCAATATGAATATTGAGGCCGTGGAACGGGCTGTGGACGCCTTGCGGGAAATCGCCTACCCTGAGTCCTGGGCCAAACTGCCCGCCGGTCTGTCTCCGTTTACCGATGAAAACGACTATGTGCGGGAAGTGGTCAGACCGATTCTCGCCCAAGAAGGCAACAAACTGCCGGTGTCGGCCCTCTCGGAAGACGGCACTGTGCCGCTGGGCACTTCCGCCTACGAAAAGCGGGCTGTCGCCATTAATGTGCCGGAATGGATTCCGGAAAACTGCATTCAGTGCAATCAGTGTTCGTTTGTCTGTCCTCACGCTGCAATCCGTCCTTTCCTGGCCAGTCAGGAAGAACTGCAAGGGGCGCCCCAGAGCTTTGTGACCATTAAAGCCAACGGCAAGGAATTGAGCGGCCTGGCTTACCGTATGCAGGTTTATGCTGAAGACTGCCAGGGCTGCTCTTCATGCGTGTACACCTGCCCGGCCAAAGAAAAAGCGTTGGTAATGAAGCCGATTGCTACTCAACTGCCCGAGCAGGTTCCGAATCTTGATTTCGCTCTCGAACACATCAGTCTGAAAGACGAACTGATGCCGCGCGATACCTTGAAAGGCTCGCAATTCCAGCAGCCGCTGCTGGAGTTCTCCGGTGCCTGCGCGGGCTGCGGTGAAACTCCTTACGTCAAATTGCTGACTCAGCTTTTCGGCGAAAGAATGATTATTGCAAATGCAACCGGCTGCAGCTCTATCTGGGGAGCCAGCTCGCCCACAACCCCTTACTGCGAGAATGCGCGCGGCCAAGGCCCCGCCTGGGGGAACTCGCTGTTTGAAGACGCCGCGGAATTCGGTTTCGGTATGCACATTGCCTATGACCAGCGCCGACGGCTGCTTTCTGATTTACTGACCCGGGCTTCGGAGAAAACAGACTCTTCCGCCCTTAAACAGGCAATCAGCAATTGGCAGGCCAATATGAACAAAGCAGAAGACTCCCGCCGGTTTGGCGAGGAAGTGCTGATGAACCTGCACGAGCTGGAAGACCACGAGTTGATGGAAAAGATTGAAAGCATGTCTGACCTGTTCACCAAAAAATCCATCTGGATTTTCGGCGGCGACGGCTGGGCCTATGATATCGGCTACGGCGGACTGGACCATGTACTGGCCTCGGGCGAAGACGTGAATGTGTTGGTCATGGATACGGAAGTATATTCCAACACCGGCGGACAGGCCTCCAAGGCCACTCCGCTGGGCTCCATAGCCAAGTTTGCCTCCACCGGCAAACGCACCGCCAAAAAAGACCTTGGGAAAATGGCCATGGCTTACGGTTATGTGTATGTCGCGTCAGTATCAATGGGCGCCAATAAACAACAGGTACTGAAAGCTTTTAAGGAAGCCGAAGCCTACCCTGGACCGTCTCTGATTATTGCCTATTCTCCCTGCATCAACCAAGGCATCCGCAAAGGCATGGGGCGCTCAATGGAAGAAGGCAAGCTTGCAGTGGAATCGGGCTATTGGCCGTTGTACCGCTACAATCCCCTGCTGGCCGATGAGGGCAAAAACCCGTTCATTCTGGAATACAAAGCCCCCGACGGTACGTTGCAAGACTTCCTGGCGGGAGAAAACCGGTATGCCCAGCTTGAAAAAATCAACCCCAACGGCTCAAAGCTGATGCGGGACGAACTGGAGCGGCAATATCAAGACCGCTTTGAATACTTCCGTTGGCTTGCCGACCGCAAGCCCTATGCCCCGGCCTCGGAAGGGCACCCCGGACCGGATGTAAATACTCAGGTGAATGCCCCCAACACACACACAGTTCCGGATGCGCGCCCGGTTCCCGACCATGACCCGATTCCCGGAGCCAAGGCCCCGCTTGATGAAAGTCAAATAACGGAAGAAACCAAAGAAAAATAAACCAGCCAGCCAACCAACATAAAAGGAAACAAAACGGGCATTTAACTGCCCGTTTTGTTTTACTCAACATCTTTTCAACCCCTGTTTCAATGGTTATTATAATATTGACCAGACCAGATATGTTTCAGAGCAGGTTACTGTTGAGAGCAGCAGGTGACTCAAAGTTGAATCTGTCCCTAAACTGCGGTAAAGCAGCGTCAACGGTGCCTGAAAAAACACTGAATTACTGTAGGGCTCTTTTGGACGTACTTGTTTGCTGCATATAAAACTATGCCTGAAAACTTAAGCAGTGCGCGCCCAAGTTTGACGTTAACCCTGTCTTCACGAGGCTGATGTGAACAACAAATACCTTGGGGTATATTCAACTGTAGAAACAAGCAACACCCCCAGCAGGCGGAACAGTTATAACTACGGCTATAAAAACTCACAAACCATACGCAAACGCTACTGGTACGCATGGGAATGGGATACCGGCACAGTACTGGTGCTGAACACGGATGAAAATTACAACCCGGTTGGTCAGCCCAGAATTTTGGTCTATGCTGTTTTTGACAGTCGGTTTACTCTGGAAGAGGGCAAAACCAGAACCTTGCCGGAACCGAAAATTCCCAACCCGGAGTCGCAACCCCAAGACATTGAAAAACCGGGCAGCAACAAACAGCGTATACAGGTCTCTGCCCCCAAGGTCGCTTCAACAGACTCTCAAGCAAATAAAAGCTCACCTGAAAGGAAGCCTCCGTCGTACTCCGGGCTAGACTCTGAGGCCGGCTCGCCCCCAGCCTCACCTGAGGAAGCCGGGGCAAGACGCAACTACTCCCTGGAAGAAATAGACCTGGCGGAACAAGATGCTGTGGCATCATTCCAAGATGGCCTTAGATTGTTAAAAAGCGGGCATCGTTCCGAGGCGATGCGTGACTTCGAATTGCCTCTGCAACTGAACGCTCCCTGGCAACGCAGGCACAAGCATATGTTCTCCAACTTCGGAATAACCTTGCGCAAAATCAAAGCGGGAGAGCTGGCTTTGAAGTACCATCAAAAAGCGCTCTCACTGTCTCCGGCTGAACCCAACATCATGTTTAATCTTGCAAGAACCTATCTTATCCTGGGAAATTTGCCGGCGGCAAAGTCCTATATTGAATTTGTTCTGGCCAGAAATCCAAATCTGAAGGTAGGACAGCTTCTTAAAGATTATATTGACAAAAATCAGTAAAATGGGAAAATTTGGAATTCATTCCACCTCGGCATTTATTACTCATTGGCAGGCATCAGCCATTTGCATGGGCTCAGGCCTTAACCAGACATTGACTAAACAGGAGCACCTGAAATGAACCGTACCATTGCCCTTCTGATCCCGGCAATTCTGTTGGCAGCAATGGCTTTAATCGTTTTCCAACAATTTTACAGCTCCAGCGACGAGACCTTAACGCCACAATCTGTTAATGCTGAAGCCCCCGCCCCCCAAGCAAACAACCCTGTATCGCCCGGATATCAGGAGCAGACCGCGCAAAGCTCCGGTGAAAGCAACCTGCCCGGTATCAGCGCACCAGAGCAATCCGCTCCCGTGACTATGGGACAGCAAACGTCCACGCTCCAGGCCCAGACACAGCCAACATCCTCTCTCCCTGCGCAATCCGGACAAACTCAAGCTCAAACAGTGCAGGAAAGGCAATCAGCCGCCGGACAAAGTTCTGCCGCCGCAACTGAAACAGCCACGACTCCAAACACAGAAAGTAAACGCTCCGACAAGCCGAAACAAACAGAACAACCGACTGCGGCCGGCTCTGAAAAAGATAAGCCCGCAAGCGCGTCAACTTCCGGTAAAACACATAAAGCGGAGTCCTTTAAGTTCCAATACCAGGGAAGCGACATGCTGTTTATTATAAACGCCGACTCTGACTTTGAATACAAATCGTTTGTGCTTAACTCTCCGGATCGCCTGATTATCGACCTTTTAGGCAATTGGAGTGGAGTCGAAAATATTAAGGCGCCTTCCAACCGGCTGATCAGCGGGATGCGCAACGGAAAGACTGAACGCGGCCACAGAGTCGTGCTTGATCTAAAAGAAGCTCCCAAAGGTTATGACACCAAACGGGAAGGGAGCAAGCTTACAGTAAGAGTGTTCTAACTGCCGGTAAAAGGTAGAAGTATGAACAATGGCCAGCATTTAAACAGCTATAACCAGTTCTCCGGCACACAACCGTTTAACGGCCAGCCACAGGATGCAGGGGGGAACCTGTCCGATACTTCCACCCGATTGCTCAATAATGCTTGGATGCAGTCAAGCTCTGCATTGCAGCAGCCCAACAACACTCAAGCTTTCAATGGCGGACCCTCCCGTACAGCCAAGGCATGTGGACAAGCGCCAAATTACCTTGCACAGCCGGTTCATAGCGCATCAGCGCCGTTAAATCGCTCAGAACAGACATGTGATAATGCAACAACCAATAACGGTTACGCACAACACCCCCTTGATGCCGCTCAGCTTAATGGCGTGAGCCGTACCCCTCAACAAGTTGCCGGTACCGCAGCCGTCTATCCTGGTTCCTTCTGCCCCACCTGCGGCAGACAGGTAGATCCACGGGCGATTATATGCCTGACTTGCGGTTCCCCAATCAGAAAATTTGATTACAGCGAAAAAAGCCGGTTGGCCGCAGGCATACTTGCCATTTTGCTCGGCGGGTTTGGAATCCATAAATTCTATATGGGTAAAATCGGCATGGGCATTCTCTATCTTGTGTTCTGCTGGACTGGAATACCCGCAATCATCGGATTAATTGAAGGCATCATCTATTTGTGTGAAGACGACTCAAAATTTGCAGGCAGATTGGCTTGATTCAATCAAAACAGCTTGCCTGTTCCCAAATTTTAGTGGACAATCAACGCGGGCTGGCGTATAGGAAGTTGTTTTAGCTTAGATTAAAAGTAAGCGCTTTTATGTATATTTCAGGAGATTATCTATGGCTCACAAAAAAATTGAACGCAGAAAGGAACTTGATCGTCGCCGTCATCGTCGCGAACAGCGCATAAAAGATCGCATTCGCGAAGCCAAAGCCGCTAAAAAGGCTTAATCCGGTTTTTGCGTCGGCAAAACATCAACAGTAACGTTAGGACGGAACAGTCTGTGTTCGGCTTGTTTCGGTCTGATGTGTTGATAAATTTTCGAGTTTAAGGAGGATGCAATGCCTATTTACGAATATCAATGTCAGGAATGTGGCAGTGTATTCGAAGAGATGTTCAGAGAATATGATGTGGATGAATACCCCTGTCCTAAATGCAAACATGGTGTAGGAAAACGCCTGATTTCCCGCCCTACTTTGCAATTCAAAGGAATGGGCTGGACTTGCCATGACGGACCGCCTAATAAAAACTGGGGTAAACCTTCTGCAGCAGAGGATCCTTACCATAACCCGGGACTTCCTCTAGAGCAAATAAAGCGTCCTGAAAAAAATGAAAAGACCTCAGAAGCCAATAAAGCCGCTGAGTAAATCGGTTACCTTGCGGACGGGCAACTCGGGTTGCCCGTCCGCCTTATTTTCAATATCCACTTTATAAAACCGGTGCCCCGGCCTGGAATGTAGTAGTTATGATTGAACGTTACACTCGCCCTGAAATGGGAAATATCTGGTCTGATCACAGTCGATTCAGTGCCTGGCTGGAAGTTGAACTGGCTGTGTGTGAAGCTTGGCACAGGCTGGGACGCATTGAGAGCTCCGACATAACCGAAATCAGAGAGAAGGCCGGTTTTGATCTGAATAGAATATATGAAATCGAACGGGAAACCCGACATGACGTAATCGCCTTCCTTACCGCTGTTGAGGAAAAGGTCGGGCCTGCATCCCGGTTTATTCATCTAGGCTGCACTTCCTCTGATATAGTGGATACAGCCAATGCTTTATTGCTGACGCGGGCGGGCAACCTGATTCTTGCGGATATTGATAAATTCATGACGGTATTGCGCAAAGTAATCGAAGATAACCAGGGACGTCTATGTATAGGACGAACCCATGGCATTCATGCCGAGCCTACCAGCTTTGCCCTGAAAATGGCCACTTTTTATGCTGAATTCAAACGCTCCCGTCAACGTTTTGCTGATGCCCTTGAGGGTATTCGAGTGGGGAAAATTTCAGGGGCTGTCGGTACATACGCCATGCTTACCCCTGAAGTTGAGCAGATTACCTGTGAACTGCTGGGCCTGAAACCCGATGAAATCTCAACCCAAATAATTCAGCGGGACCGGCATGCCCACTACTTTTCCAGTTTGGCCATACTGGCAGGCGGTATAGAACGTTTATGTGTTGAGCTGCGACATCTTCAGCGCACTGAAGTGCTTGAGGTGGAAGAGGGGTTCGCAAAGGGCCAGAAAGGCTCCTCGGCAATGCCCCATAAAAAGAACCCGATCTCCGCTGAAAACCTTACCGGCTTAGCTCGATTGTGCAGAACAAACAGCTTGGCTGCATTGGAAAATATGGCACTGTGGCATGAACGCGACATCAGCCACTCATCAGTAGAGCGGGTAATAATGCCTGACTCCACGATCATGATTGATTATATGTTAACCCGTTTAACCGGGCTCGTTTCAAATTTACGTATTATTCCTGAAAATATGGAGCGCAACCTGAATCTTTCACATGGGCTCTTTTTCTCCCAACGTGCGCTTTTAGGACTTATCAACAGCGGCATGAAACGACAGGAAGCATATGTGCTGGTTCAGCAACTGGCTATGGAAAGCTGGAACAGCGCACAAAGCTTTGAACTGCTGGTACGCAACTGCGCAGATGTAAAGTCGCGGCTCACAGCGGAACAACTTGATGAAATATTTAATATTAACTACTACTTAAGATATGAGAACAATATCCTGAATAGAGTATTGTCATAATTTCCAGAAAATGGCATAAAGACTAAATACGTTTGATAATTAATTTCAATCTTTTTTCTACCATGCTGGCAACAATTCATTCAAACACACTTGGGGATTGAATGCACTCGCTTAAACAACGCCTTGCCAAACTTTTGCTCGAAAAGTCATACCGGGAAGGCAATTTCACTCTGGCGTCCGGTAAAAAGAGCGATTATTATTTTGACTGCAGACAAACCGCTTTACATCCGGAAGGAGCTTGGTTAATCGGCACTTTGTTTTTTGATTTGATTAAAGATCTGCCTGTCTGTGGAGTGGGCGGAATGACTCTTGGTTCAGACCCGCTGATCACGGCCACATCCGTAATTTCGTATGAAAAGGGGCATCCTTTGAATGGTTTCATTGTACGCAAGGAGCCCAAAGGCCATGGCACTAATCAATATATCGAGGGCCTTGGCAACTTCAAACCGGGTGACCAGGTTGCGCTTCTGGAAGATGTGGTCACCACGGGCGGGTCAATCCTCACCGCTTGCAAACGGGCGGAGGCAGTCGGCCTGAAAGTAGTGCGGATTTGCAGTGTTCTTGACCGTGAAGAAGGCGGGGTTGAAAAACTTGCCGCTGCAGGGTATGGGCTGAGTTCCTTGTTTAACAGAAGAGAATTGCTGAATACTGGGAAAAGTTAATCTCAACCGCCAGGGAACGAATCGGGCATGTTTTTTTCAAAAATAAATTACCGGGCTTCATTGGCCTTTGCAATTCCACTGGTGCTCTTGCTGATGCTTGTCTCTGTTCAGACTGGGCTGGCAGAGGGGTGGCATGCTGATATCAGCGACATGGACACTACTCCCCACAGTTTTCTCGCTATTGACAAGAATAAACAGCAAGTACATGTGCTTGAAAAGCACAGTCCTCTTTCAATTTCCGCCACTTATCCCTGTACGACCGGCCAGGTAGAGGGCGACAAGCAAATCCAGGACGATTTAAAAACCCCTGAGGGTGTGTACTTTGTAGGTCAGAAGCTCACTGCTCTTGATTTTGATGAGTATGGAGGCGTGGCCTACACTCTCAATTACCCCAATCCGGTAGACCGCCTGCGCCAAAAAACAGGGTATGGTATCTGGATTCATGCAAAGGGGCATGAAATCAGCCCTAGAGAAACCAGGGGCTGCATTGCCCTGAATTTGCAGGATCTGGAGCGGATCGGTGATACTCTGATCTTCGGATACCCTGTAACCGTGGCTCATCAAGTTGACACCAGCCTGGCCCGGAATAAGCAAATGATTGCTACCGCTAAAATACTGGATCAGCAGGTAAAGGCCTGGGCCAATCTTTGGTCCGCTCGGTCAACCCAAATGTTCGATCTCTATCATGGAAATTCATATAGCCTGGCCCAGACCGATGAAACATTTGAACATTTTACTTCCACCAAAAGGAGTTTGTTTGAGCGCTTACCCTGGATTCATACAATTATAACAGATATAAACATGCTTCCCGGTCCAGGCTACTGGGTGACTTGGTTTAATCAGTTTTATCGCGCTCCCAACCTGACTACTGAAGGCGTGCGCCGCCTTTATTGGCAGGAAAAAGACGGCAAATGGCTGATTGTGGGTATGGAATGGGAACCAAGAGATCTCGGCATGTCCGCCCACTATCTTGAGTTCATTGAACCTGATCTCACTGAATTCCTTGAGAATTGGCGCTTGGCATGGGAGAAGGGTAATGTTGAGGAATACTCCAAATACTACGCCGCTAACGCAACGCAAGGAAAGCTGCATAGCCGCCAGGCAATTGCGGAATTTAAAAAGACCCTTTGGAGCAACAAACACCCCACAACAGTTACCTTGAATGGAATTCGGCTGGCAACTTCCAGCGGCGGTATTCAGGCGGATATGGAACAGATTTATAAAGACAGCAGCGGATACAAAGATAAGGGGATAAAAACGCTTACTCTTCAGCCGTCCGGGGACAGTTGGGTGATAACCCGGGAAGAATGGCAGGCTACAGGCAAATAATGAGTGATAAATACAGCCTCTTAATCATGCGCGACTCATCTGAAAAGGTGCGTCGATTAAGATTCAGCGTAAAACTGATTAAATTTCTATTGGTCAGTCTCATTGTTTTTGCCCTAGTGGCTGCAGCCGGGATAGCCTTTTCTATTTACAGCTTTAAACAATATAATACCCTGGTTACTGAGAACAGTGAGCTGAAAGCCACTCTTACCAGCACAAATGTGCAACTGGAACGACTCAAAGCATATGAAGCACTTCTTAAAGACTCTGAAGAAGTGGTGCGAATGCAAATGCCCATGAACGAAGAGGCCGATGTCAATAAAATCGTCGAATCCAACCAAACAGAGGAAATCAATACACAGGAAGTAGTCGCAACTGTTTTCCCAGACGCAGTTAATGCAACTGCTGATGCGCCTGAAGCTGAAGCACTGGAGACTGCTTCAACCGATACCCCTGAAGGGGAAGGTATGCCCGCAGCGGAATCTCCTGCCAAAATTTCCAATGTTGAAATCAGAACGCGTTCTCCTAAAAGCATTCGGCTGGCCTTCGACCTCAATAATGACAATCAGGGCGTAACCCTGACAGGCAGTGTCGATCTGGCTTTAATTACCAAAGACAATAAAGTCATAAATGTAAGTGTGCCCAGCCATGACATGATCTTCCAGATTAACTATTATAAACGAATGAGCACAGCATTTCCCTTGCCTGAAGGGGTAACTCCGGCAGATATTCAGTCTCTGCGCTTAACAGTGAATGCAAACGGCAAACGGTTACAAACTGAGACTTTTGCTTTTTCTGATTCGGCCTCAGAATAGCTCTCAATAACTTTTATACATCATGCAGGTTGTGTTTTGCACAATCTAAAATCCAAACATCAAGCTGATATAGTATAATTAGAAACTGCTTTAAGCCTGTTCGACTGCTTCCTCACTGTTACTAATACAACAAAAGACTTATAGTTGATACGGCTTTCACATCTCAAAAGATTGTAAGCCCCTGCTCCGATTAGACTTTTACAACGTCCAAAGTGTTGCTCTCGTTATCCGATTTTACGCTGTTCCACAAACCACAACTCTGCTTTCCAAAAAACAACGGCTGCTTGCAGTCTCCGGCATCATGCTAAACTTTTTGTAATAGAATCAGAGGTGAAGAAATAACCTGGCAATTACTGTATAACTCCAAACTAGACCACAATGAAGCGCCCCTGTACAACCTCAGAGTAAAAGATCAGATGAGATAAGAAATTAATAAGCTTAAATATTTACTTCTCTAATAATATATGGTTATAGGTAAATTCCAGGCCAAATCTCCGGCAAAAACAACCATAAAAAGCCGCTTGAAAGCCTGATTGCAGAAAATGTTTTCAAGTAAACTGCCCGCCGGTAAACTTCAAACTTCCCTTACCCAAAATATCGTGTAAATGCACAATGCCCACAGGGCGCATATCCTGATCAACAACAGGCAAAACCGTGATCTGTCTCTGCTCCATAAGATCAATCAACTCCGCCACACTCTGATGTTCAAAGCAATGTAAAGGGGAGCGGATCATCATTTCCGAAACAGGCCTGTCCACTTCCAAACAGCCGTTGCAAACCGCCCGGCGCACATCGCCATCAGTCACAATACCTGAAAGCAGCCCATTATTAGAACTGACAAGCAGCACAGCTCCCATTTTACCCCGATCAAGCACTCTTAGGGCCTCGGCCGTAGTTTCCGCATCACTTACAACAGGGACATTGCCGCTGTGCATAATGTCTCGCGCATATAATTTCAAGCGCTGCCCCAAGCTCCCCCCGGGATGCACCTTGAAAAAGTCAGTTTCGGTAAAACCTTTGCAATTTATCAGGCAAACAGCCAAAGCATCGCCCACCGCAAGCACAGCCGTAGTGCTGGCGGTAGGCGCCAAGTTATATGGGCAGGCTTCCCGGGGAACCCCACAGTTTATGTTCACCACGGACATACGGGCAAGCGTGGAGTTATCACTGCCGGTAAGGGAAATTAGTGAACAGCCAAGCGCAAGCAATGATGGTAAAATAGCATTAAGTTCGTCAGTTTCACCGGAATTTGAAATAGCCAAGATTAAATCATTGGCGCAGATGGCCCCTAAATCGCCATGCGCTCCCTCTACCGGATGCAAGAAAAACGACGGCGTACCGGTGGAAGACAAAGTAGCGGCTATTTTACGTCCAACCAAACCGGATTTCCCAATACCGGTAACCACAATTCTGCCGCTGCAGGCCTGCATCAGTTGCACAGCCGAAACGAAACTCTGATTCAAGCGTTTACGCACAGCCAGAAGACCCTCTATTTCAAGGTCCAGAACCTCGCGAGCCTGCTCAAGCAAAATTTCGTTCGTCAGCATATATCACTGCCCACTCATTTATGTGCCGATTTCACGCACGACTCGCAATTAGCCGCGTTTTCTTCCTCATCGTCCGGGAGTATCGGATAGTTGCCGTCGAAACACGCATAACAAAAACTTTCCGGCTTCGCCAATACCTCTTTAAGCCCTTCCAGACTTAAATGGTGCAAACTGTCCAGACCGATATATTCACGGATTTCCTCATTGCTTTTGTGCACGGCGATCAGTTCCTCACGCGACGGGAAATCAACACCGTACAGGCAAGGGAATTTTACCGGCGGCGAGCTTACCCGGAAATGCACTTCCTTTGCGCCGGATTCGCGCAAGTGACTGGTGCGCCCCCGCACAGTCGTGCCGCGCACGATGGAATCATCGGCAATAACTACCCGTTTTCCCCGAATAAAACCGCTCACAGGGTTCAGTTTAATACGCACGTCGAAAGAACGCATTTCCTGAGTCGGCTGAATAAAGGTGCGCCCCACATAATGGTTACGGATCATCGCGTGTTCATACGGCAACCCGGTTCCCTGAGCATACCCTAAAGCAAAATACACGCCGGAATCAGGAAGGGGCATTACGCAATCGGCTTTACAGGGAGCTTCCTTTGCGGTTTGGATACCCATTCTTTTCCGGCAGGAATAGACTTCCTCCCCGAACACTACTGAATCAGGCCGGGCAAAATACACCAGCTCAAATACACAATGCTTGCAACCCGGAGAGTTCGCCCACTGAATACTGGTGAGGTTAGGAGCGTTAAGATTCTCAGCGGCATCGATAATAATCATCTCACCCGGTCTGATACTGCGCGTTACCTGCGCTTCCAATAAATCAAACGCGCATGTTTCCGAAGCAATCACCCAAGTGTCGGTTTTTTCAACCCGCCCCAAGCTTAAAGGTTTAATACCCAAAGGGTCACGCACGGCAATCATCTGGTCATTGGCCAAAATCAAAAGGCAGAATGCACCCCTGACAGCTTTACACGCTGAAATCACCGCCTCTGATAAATTATCTCCTTTTTCCAGGGCTTCAATGATCAAATGCGCAAAAATCTCACTATCGGTATTGGTATGAAAAATTGCGCCCGCTTTTTCCAAGCGCAGACGCAAGCACTCGGCATTCAACAATGCTCCGTTATGAGCAATGGACAGGTCAAGGCCTCGATGCTGCACCCGAAAAGGCTCTGCATCACGCAAGCGGGGAGAACCGGAACGGGAATAAAGCACATGCCCAATAGCCCGACTGCCCCGCAACTGATTAAGCACCTCTTCCGGAAATACATCCGGCACTAACCCAAGCCCGATATGTTCGAATATCTGTAGCTCTTCTCCCGCCGCCTTGGGTGGACGTCGGCTGACAATGCCAGCACTTTGCTGTCCGCGGTGCTGTTGAGCATATAAACCAAAATACGCCATTTTGGCGGCCTTGGGGTGGTTATATATTCCAATTAAACTCATAACGCCTTCTTTATTGGGGTTGAAAATGGATACTTTATTCCTCGGCAAAGCATATGGCAAGAAAAATAAACTTCTTTACCGAAAATCCGGACTTCCCCGGGACAACTATTCGCGCCGTTTTAACAGAGCTATCGTTTCTAAATGGTGAGTATGGGGAAACATATCCAAGCCCTGTACCGATTCCAGCTCATACTTTTCTGAAAGTGACCGCAAATCACGGGCCAGGGTATCGGGGTTACAGGAAACATAAACAAGACGTCCAACCTTTTTTAAAAGCAGAGTTTTCACCAGTTCCGCCGCAAGTCCGGCCCGAGGCGGGTCAAGTACCACCAACTGAGGGGTCCCCGGAAATTTACGCACCAGCTTTGGCGCATCGCCGGCCGCGAACACACAATTTGAGAAACCGTTCAAACGAGCGTTTCTTTGCGCCGCCACCACAGCCACACGAGACAGTTCAAAGCCTACCACCTTTTCAAACAGAGGAGCAAGGGGCAAGCTAAGAGCCCCCACTCCACTGTACAAATCCCATGCTTCAGTTCGCATATCGGGAACCTGCCTGGAAACGATTTCCAAAACTGTTTGCTGCAAAAGCGCAGCAACCTCGATGTTGGTTTGAAAAAAAGCCCCGGGGAGCAGATCATACTGAAATCCGCCCAACTCCTCCCGCAAACACTCGTCCCCCAGTTGAAAGACAGTATGCTCGCCTGCAGAAAGGTAATCCTCCGTCTCGCGGGTCATATGCGTGAAACAGGCAACCGCCGGCCGCTCAAGCAAAGCCTGACCAAGCTTCATGATTTTCCCGGCGCAATGTGGGGCAGGAAAAGTAATCAACTCAACGGCAATTTTCCCACTGAACTTAGAAATACGCAGATTTAAAAAACGCAAAATCCGATTTCCGGTTTCAGCCTCACCTGGTTTGTATGCAGACAGACCTGACCGTTGAACCCATTCCCGCGCTACCTGCAAAATACCCTGGAACTCCGGAGCGGCTACAGGACAGTTTTCTATCGGAACAACCTGATGAGAGCCTCGCTTGCGTAAACCCAGTAATGTTACGGGCTGTCGGCTGTTTCGCTTATCTCCCGGAGTTTCCGCGCTGAACGCAAACTCCATTTTAGCCCGGAAATTTCTCACTTCAGGCGACGCCACTATCGGCTGCAAAGCCTTATCCAGCTGAGCAGCGGAGAAGCCGCCGCTATTGAGCAATACTTTCCGCAGAAAGGTTTGCTTCAACTCAAGCTGAACCGGATAGGGAATTTCCTGCCATTGACAACCGCCGCAAACGCCGAAATGAGCGCAGAAGGCATCCGCCTGCCCTGGAGCAGGCGTAATCACCGCTAATCTCCGCGCCTGGGCCGAGTCTTTAGAACTGGATATCACCTCGGCCCGGATTTTTTGGCCGGGACATCCCACATCCACATAAAAAGAGGTGCTTCCACAACGCGCAAACAGTTCACCGCCCGGTGCGGCTGTTTCCAACTCAAGCTCAAATATCCGCCCGGCCAAAGGGTCAATTTCCAGACTCTCCCTTGCCGGCGCCGGAGCAATATACAGGGGGGCAGGGCGCTTTCCGGCAAGCAGCCCCTTCTTTTTACGCCCGTTAGCCATAAAAATCCGAGTGCACTTGTTTATCTAAAAGATCCAACAGATAACGACCATAGTCATTGTTACGCATAGGCTGGGCCAGCCGCTTCAGCTGTTCGTCATCAATGTATCCCAAACGAAAGGCAATTTCCTCGGGGCAACTGATTTTCAAGCCTTGCCGCTCTTGCAGGGTGCGCACATAGTTAGAAGCCTGATGCAAAGAATCAAAAGTACCGGTATCAAGCCAAGCAGTACCGCGGCCCAGAATATCCACCTGCAAGGCGCCGGCCTGTAGATACAAGTTGTTCAAATCGCTGATCTCCAGTTCACCCCGGGCGGACGGCTTTAAGCTTTCAGCATATTCTACAACCTGGTTATCGTAAAAATACAGACCGGTAACTGCATAGCGCGATTTGGGCCGGGCCGGCTTTTCCACTATGCTCAATGCCTTGAAATTCTGATCAAACTCAACCACTCCATAGCGTTGCGGGTCATTCACCGGATAACCGAACACTTTAGCCCCTTTTTCCAGCCTTGTAGCCTCTTGCAGTTTGGCAGTCAGATGATCGCTATGAAAAATGTTATCCCCCAGAATCAGGCAACAGCTATCATCGCCAATAAAATCACGGGCAAGCAAAAAAGCCTGAGCCAAACCATCCGGACTGGGCTGAACAATGTAGCTGAGAGCAATGCCCAGCTGACTTCCATCTCCCAAAATCTGCCGGAACAGGGGCAAGTCAACCGGAGTGGAAATAATGCAGATCTCCTTGATTTTGCTGAGCATTAACGTAGACAAGGGATAATAGATCATCGGCTTGTCGTAAATAGGCAGCAACTGCTTGCAAACGGTTAGGGTAATTGGATATAACCGGGTACCGGAACCGCCCGCCAGAATAATTCCTTTCATGGGCATACCTTGTTTTTAAGTTACAAATCAGCCGGCCAGCCGCACCAGTTCAACACTCTTGCAACGGCCGCTCCCCTGCTCGATATCAAAAATCGCCCCACACAGCCACAACGGCCCTTCAGCCAACTTGAACTTGCCGGGCATTTTATTTAAATATCGCTCCACTATAATACCGGGCTCCAGACCCAACACCGACTGCTCAACCCCGCACATTCCAAGGTCGGTTAAATAGCCTGTGCCCTGCGGCAGAATTTGGTTATCATTGGTCTGAACATGCGTGTGCGTTCCCGCCACAGCCGATACCTTCCCGTCCAGAAACCAGCCCAACGCTTTTTTTTCGCTACTGGTTTCAGCATGGAAATCCACCAGTATAATCCTGACATCTTGGGGCAACCCCTCAATCAAAGCAGCGGCCCCACGGAAAGGGCAATCCACCTCTTCCAGGTTGTGTCGGCCCAACAGGTTTATAACCGCGAACTTTACTCCGGAATGTTCATACACTCCCAAACCAACCCCGGGGGCGGCGGGTGGATAGTTGGCCGGGCGAAGCAGCCTGGGTTCGCGCTCCAGATAAGCGTAAATCTCACGGTTTTTCCAAATGTGGTTGCCGCTGGTAATGACATCAACCCCCAGACTGAACAGCTCGTTCATTACCTTTACAGTAATGCCGGACCCCCCGGCGGAGTTTTCCCCATTCAAAATAACGACGTCTATGTCCTTTTCCCTGCGCAAGCCCGGCAGTTCATTCCTGATGACCGTCCGCCCCGGTCTGCCCACAGCATCTCCCAGCATCAGAAAACGCATATCTTCTCCTGAAGGATATTCAAAAACAGCCCAGCCGTCTGCAAGTTAAAAGCAACTGCCTTAAATAGCTCTTGTCCGTCTAATCAGGCAATTATGCCTTTTTAACCGGGAATGTAAAGCTGAACATATTGTGCCCTCAGTTTTGCTGTGCTTTCAGCCCTGTCTGCCCCTGGACGCGGGGCTCGCCCGGAACTCCGGACGACGTCCGCAAACAACCGCTCCCACTCCAGAACATTTACTTTAAAATCAGCGCTGGTTCAGCCCTTCCTCTTCATACTTCTGTAATTTGAGATGCAGAGTTTTTCTGCTGATGCCAAGCCGTTTTGCAGCCTCAGACTTGTTCTGCCCGGTTTCTTCCAGGGTTTTCAGAATAATTGCTCGTTCCACATCATACAAAGTGCCGCGGCCGTGAATAAAGCCGGCCGACTCAACCCCGCACTCCGGCTGCCGCTTCAACTCAGCCGGAATTTGGGGCGGAATTTCCCGTTCCCCGATATATTCACCCACAAGCAGAACCACAGCCCGCTCAATCGCATTTTCAAGCTCCCGCACATTGCCCGGCCAAGAGTAACGCAAAAGAGCATCCATAGCCGCCGGGGTAAATCCCTGCACACTTTTACCGCTTTCCTTAGCGAACTTATTCAGAAAATGCTGTGCCAGCAACGGAATATCTTCACGGCGCTCGCGCAAAGGCGGCAGTTCCAGACTGACCACATTAATCCGATAATACAAATCCTCGCGAAAGCGTCCGGCATGAACCTCCGCCTCCAGATTCCTGTTCGTGGCGGCAATGAGCCGTACGTCCACCTTAAGCGGACGGTCTTGCCCCAAGGGCTGTACTTCCCGTTCCTGAATTGCCCTCAACAGCTTGGCCTGCATGGCAAGCGGTATTTCTCCGACTTCATCCAGGAACAGAGTGCCTTTATCAGCGGCTGCAAACCGGCCCTCGCGCCGCTTATCGGCCCCAGTGAAAGCGCCCTTCTCATGCCCGAACAGCTCAGATTCAAACAGGCTTTCTGTAATTGCAGCACAGTTAAAAGCAATGTAGGCTTCACTTCTGCGCGGACTGTTCAGATGAATGGCCCGGGCAATCACCTCCTTGCCTGTGCCGGATTCTCCGGTTAAAAGCACCGTGGCGTCAGAAGCGGCGAATGTTTCCACCATGCTGAGAACTTCGCTCATGGCCTTGCTTTTACCCACGATTCCCTTTGCGTTAAAACCGGAACCAAGGCTTTGACGCAATCTCGCATTTTCCTCCTGAAGGTTGCTGAACTCAAAAATATTGCGCAAGCTTACTTTAAGCTTTGTAAAATCAAGCGGCTTGGTCAGGTAATCAAAGGCTCCTTCCTTTATAGCCTGCACAGCGTCTTCCACACCGGAATAAGCGGTCATAATCAATACAGGAATGGCCGGATTGAAGTCTTTGATTTCACGAAGAGCTTCCAGACCGGATTTCCCCGGCATGCGCACATCCATTAAAACCAGGTCATACGGCCCTTCCCGGCACAGCTCCACAGCCCGTTCTCCGTTGCTGGAGCTGCTTACCGCATATCCCCAGCCTGTGAGCAAAGTATTGAGCATGGCCAGATGCCCTCTGTCATCATCCACTACCAGAATATGCGCTTTCTCTTTTTTCATACACAATCCTTTCCGACTACTTCAAAGACGGTAAAATGATGCTGAAGCGGCTTCCTTTGCCCGGCAAACTGAATACTTCCAGGCGCCCCTGGTGCTGCTCGACAATTTGGTGGGTAATTGTCAGGCCCAAGCCCGTGCCTTCCGGCTTGGTTGTGAAGTATGGGGTGAACAGTTCAGACTGCACATCATACGGTATTCCCGGCCCATTGTCCGTAACACTGACACGCAATAATTCATCGCTGCTCCCCGCGTCGCTGCCCTTTTCCCGATTTATCTCAACCCGGATTTCCGCATTTTCCGGGCTGGCCTGCACTGCATTTATCAGAATATTCAACAAGGCCTGCAGCAGCCTGTCCTTATCAATCAACGCCAAAGTTTCTTCCGGGGAAAGAGCAACCGCCAGTTCAATCCGGATATTTTTCTGTTCCGCTTCAGGCCGGGCCAGACGTACGGCCCTTTGCACCACCTCAAACAAGTTCTGATCCTGCAGGTTCAACCTGCCCGCTCTGGCCACGCCGAGCAACTCGGCCACTACTTTGTCGAGCCTCTCTACTTCATCGCTCATCAGGCGCACGACATCAGTAATAATTTTATCGCCTTTAAAAGTATCTTCCAAGTCCCCGCCCGCAATTCCTGGGCGGTTCTGCCTAACCGGAAATGCTTCTTCCATTTCCGAGCGCTCAGAAGAATTAAGATTTACCAGTTTTTCCCCCAACCAAGTCAGATATCCTTTCAACGCGCTTAACGGATTGCGGATTTCATGGGCCACACCGGCCGCCAGATTGCCCAATGCGCTTAAACGCTCACCCCGTCTTACCTGCTCCTTCAGTCGGTTCACCTCTTTCAAGTCGCGCAGGATATACAAATAGCCGGCGTCGTTGCCGTCATAATCCTTAATCGGGCTGACGTTTAAACTTACAGGCAGAACAGAGCCTTGGCGATCTATCTCCAACTCCCGATCAACAACAAATCCGCCTTGGTCAACCTGGGCCTGCAATCCCTGCCAATCAAGAACCGGATAGGCTTCAAGACCATGCTGTTTTTCCAGGTTTGCCCGTCTGGAACCGGAACTTACGGGACTGTCCGGAAGCCCCAGCATATTGGCGGCATGCTGATTGTAGAGAAGAAGCGAGCCGTCTTTGCCTGCAACAACCAACCCCAGAGGAAGATTGTCAAACACTTGAAAGGTCAACACCCGTACCTGGTGATAGTCCCGCCTGGAACTGCGAAAATTCCGAAGCAGAAGCACAAGGGCCAGACAACTGATTCCGGCAAACGCCGTCGTCGCCGCGGTTATCCACGCGCCCCGCGTACTTTGAACCAGTACATGCTCAAAGGGTGCCGCGTCAAGACCGATAAAAATATACGCATCCGGTTGAGCAGTCTCTGACTGAGGCCCCTCCGACTGAACTTCAAAGCTGCCGGAAAAATCGTGTCCGCCATGATGAGCGCCGGACATGTGCCCTCGCCTCATGTGCCCCGCCCCGCTCCTTATCCCCAACGGCAAACTGCGCGGAGTAAAGGCCTTAACCACCTCAAAAATGTTCTTGCCGGACCTGTTGACATAATGCCCTGTTGACTCATTGAGCCCTTCCCAAGATTGCATTTCCAAAGCCGGGTATAAATAGGTTCCAACCTGTCCGGGGTCGTTGTGAGCGAGCACTTTCCCATTGCGATTGCATATTGCAATATATTCAACAGCCGGCTGTAACACGGCCTGCTCTAAAAGGAGCTGCCGCCCGGCATAAAACAGATCATGCTTATGGCCGCCCGGCCGGCTGGGAACAGCCCCGCCCGTTCCGGACCAGGGCAAGCTCAAAGTGCGGGCACTTCCCTCCAAAGTCCAAATCAATACGTCAGCCCGATTTTTCATATATTCGAGCATTCTGGCCTGCTCTTCCCGGATATTTGCCTGCACAATTAAAAACATCGCTGCCAATAAAATAAGGCTGAGCAACAGCAACAGTTTAACGGGAAACTCCGGCCCGGTCGGGCGCCGCAAAAAAATAGCTTTACTCTGCCCCCCTTGTGATACTCCCGGCATTACCGTTGATGCTGCCGAGCCAGGATATGTAACTTTTTTACACATTCAACTTGCCTTTTGGGTAGTTTTGTAACACTTTTCAATTTGCCTAAACATGCTTATTTCAATTAAACCTTGTGTTTTAACCAAGTTATGTCATCTGGCATGAAGATTGCCTTAGTAAATATAAAACACATTAACGCCAGTGCAAATAATATACTCAATGGAGGTTTTAATAATGAAATTCAAATTTGCAGTTATGGCTGCGGTCGCTTTAATCACTGTTGGAGCCGCCGGAGCGGCATCTGCTCACCCCAGTCGACATCACGATGAATGGAGAGGGAGCCACTGTTACAATACCACTGCTCCCGCTTTTGAATGGAGTGAAGAGCAGCGCTCAACATTTGATGCCCTGAGAAAACATCACTGGTCAAGTGTGGAGCCGTTGACTCAACAACTGATTGTAAAACAAGCAGAACTACAGAGCCAGATGATCGCCCAAGTTCCAGATGCCGACAGAATAACCGTTCTCAACCGCGAAATTGGGGAATTGAACGGAAAACTCGCTGCTGAACACATCCGTTTCAGAAGCGAACTTGAAAAACAGGGTTTCCCGGGAGCTCTGGCCGGCTGCGACCGGGATTATCACCGCAACGGACCTTTTAACTGGCACGGCGGGCATAAAAGGCACATGGGTGGCGGTTGGGATTGTCGGGGCTGGTAAATCAGGCTACAACAGCATACCGCCTAAAACAGCCGACAAGCCGGTAGGCCGGCAATAAAGCCACCGTGAATAAGTTTACATAAACTAGTCAAACCATTCCTCCTCCTCTCTTCAAATTCCCGGAAGTAGCTAATAGTACTTCCGGGAATATATTTATGAAAAAATATTCAAAATAAGCTTGCCTATATTATAGATATTATGCTATATATAAATTAACAGATAACGGAGGTATCGAAATATGTTTCGTTGGGCAATAATATTCCTGGTAGTTGCTTTGATTGCAGCTTTCCTGGGATTTGGAACCCTGGCCGGCACAGCCGCCTGGGCAGCCAAAATAGTGTTTGTAGTCGGACTGGTCATGGCTGTTCTCAGCTTCATTGTAGGCCGCAGGTCCGTTTAATATATATCGACTAAATTAAATATTGCTGCTATGCGGCATTAGAAATACTTGCTCAAACCCCCTGAAGCAACACAACCCCTTGTGTTAATACCTGAGCAGTCAGCTAAAAGCTGACACATCACCCCCCATAAAGGGGATGCCTTCCCCCGGCATCCCCTTTTATTATTCTGGATATTCGTTTTAAGACGCTCGCTTCAAAGAGGTCGGCGGGAATGAATTCACTTTACTCCCAATCTGTACTGGTCATCAGCTATAAGTCGGCATATCCGCCAACAGCTTTTCCGTCCGCAAATATAAAAACTCTAAAGCTGAAATGCCCGCCTAAACAATTTACCGTACCGCTATAAGGTACAGCGGACAAAACCACAAATGATTCTGGAGAAAAATAATAAATTATGCTGACTATCAGAATATTCATTGATAACCAGTCATTATAACGACTTTTTCGTCAAAAAATCTTAAAACAAAACAACCACAAAAAAATCATTCAGCCAGTTTACATAACTATAAAGATAGGATAAGGCCTAGACAATGTTTAGAGGATACACATAATTCATCCAAGTATATATCGGTTGATTAAGCAAAAACTTTAGGACTTTTTTTGTTGTAGAGTTGAGGAAGATAGTTATGAAAATATCTAACTCTAGTACTATTAATGGAGTATGGGAAAATCTTTCGGCACTGAAACAGCCCCAAAATTCTGCGGACGCCTTTCAACGAGCTTTGGAAGACCAAATTAAAGTTACCAACAATGCTGCAACATTAAACCAATGTAGCGGAAAAGCCCCTGAAATTTCGCTTTCAAGCCAGGAAAAATCCTTTTTTAATGACATGTTCAGCACTCCCGTTTACAGTTCAGTAGTATTAAACGATAGTGAACTCAGCTATTTCAACACAGCTTTTTCCACAGCCGCTTATGCCAAGAATGCTGCGTCTGCTGATCCTTCCATCACTAAAAGCAGCTTGCACATTAATGTTTAAAGCAATATCAGCATTATCAGAACAAATTTTCAGAGCCTGGCCGGACTGCCCAAGATTTCTAAGCCTTACGCTGCAACGCAAGGCCTTAAGCTTGTTGCAATTTTAACAGAAGACTTTTAGCGACCAGTTTACTTTAAACAAGTGTGAAGCAGGCATTAATTTGTGCTTTTTATCTAAAATCAGGCTCGTCTTTCAGTGTGCGAGGGGGTTGAACTGAAATGTCTGTCGACAGGCTCTATTCATCGCCCTCACCTTCTTCAGCCAAAGGACTCAATAAATCCGCCCGTTTAAGCATCTCGCGCCCAAACATCTCCCTTACCTTGTCAATAGCACTGTCCAGGGCGGCGTCGCGTTTCAAAACAGCTTTGTCAGTTTGCACATGAGAAAGTGTAAAAGTCCCTGCGGAGAAAGGATTTTCCAAATTAACCCCATCGTTTTTTATAAACTGTTTAAAATAGCTTTCCAGGCCAGGCAAAAGCCTCTTGTCAACATAATGAGGCGGGTCTTCCCAATTGAAATTAGACAAACTTACCCCGATCAACCTGACCGGAAGCGCTAGTTCCAGCTTGTCCAACAAAGCACAGGCAGTGTTGTAAACAAGTCTGGTTGAGGTTGTTGGGGAGTCAAAGGTATAGGAACGCGTAATTTGTCTGAAATCGGCAAACTTCACTTTTAAGGTAACCGTTCTCCCGGCTGTGCCCATTTTTCGCACGCCCGCCATCACTTTTTCACTTTGATAAAGTAAATACCTTTTCAAGAATACTTTGTCGATGCTGTCTTTATCGAGAGTATGCTCTCGCCCTTCGCTTTTGGGCAGACCAGCAGGCTCAACCACTGATGAATCCAGGCCAAGAGCCCGGCGGGCAATAGATTCACCGAACTTCCCAAGCCTCGCCTCTAGAATCCCCGGCGGCAAACGCGATATCTCTCCCGCAGTCCTTACACCTAATTTAGCAAGAATTTCCTGGGTACGCGGCCCTACTCCCGGTATTTTCGAGACGGGCAGACTACGCATGAAATCAGCTATCTGCGCTGGTTCCAATATGAATAAGCCGTCGGGCTTGTTCATATCTGAGGCGATTTTAGCCAGAAATTTAACCGGAGCGATCCCAACAGAGCAGGTGAGGCCTGTTTCCGCAAAAACAGCAGACTTGATTTTCCGTCCAAGTTCAGCCGGGCTTCCGAACAATCCGCCCAGACCGGTGGCGTCAATGTAGGCCTCGTCTATGGAAGCCTGCTCAACCACCGGCGAAAAAGACCGGAACACCGCCATAACCCTGGCTGATATTTCCCCATACACGCCATGCCTGGGTGGAACAAATACGCCTTGAGGACAAAGTTTCCTGGCTCTGGCGCTGGGCATTGCAGAGCGCACTCCGAACACCCTTGCCTCGTAAGAAGCCGCACACACCACTCCCCTATGCGCATACCCCACAATCACCGGTCGTCCTTTCAGGGCCGGGTTGAGCATTTGTTCTACAGATGCAAAAAAGGCATCCATATCTATATGAATAATCCATTGTTGCATATTTAAGCATCTGAATACGGCAGTCTGACAACCACATAATTCCCAGTGTTTCAGGTCACCTTGATTTCAAGTCCGGCAGTCTGGCGATTTGATTGTCCCACTCCAACCTGAGTTTTGATTTATTATACCCCAGCCTGCATAAAAATACACCCTTCCACACCTGCAAGTTGACCCAATGATTTTATGGTGATAACCATAAAATCATGTTTGAAAACATAAATATCCAAAGGGTTGCCATTTTCCTGATCCCCATGTTCATGGGGATCATTCTGCATGAAGTCGCCCACGGTTATGCGGCCTACCGCTTTGGCGACCCCACCGCAAAAATGCTGGGCCGGCTGACCCTTAATCCTGTAAAACATATTGATCCGACCGGCCTTATCGTATTTGTCATTACTTCCCTGGCCATGCCTTTTGCAATCGGCTGGGCAAAACCGGTGCCGATAGATGTCCGTTATTTTAAAAACCCGGTGCGCGACATGGCGTTTGCCTCATTTGCCGGACCGCTTGCAAACTTTTTGCTGGCAATAAGCTTTGCGATTGCCATGCTGCTGGTTCTGCGCATACCCAGTCTGGGAGCATTAGTGGCGTCCCAGCCCCTGATCTGGTCGGTGCTTGAAGCCGGAGTATGGATTAATGTGCTGCTTGGATTGTTCAACCTGATGCCGATTCCGCCCATGGACGGCAGTCATATTCTGTACAGCCTTCTTCCCCGCAATCTGGGAAACCAATATATGAGGCTGGGGCGTTACGGCATGGTTATCATAATCGTGCTGCTGGCCACCGGCCTATTCTGGAAAGTGCTGGGACCTGTTCTGATTAAAGCAATTTCCCTGCTGATCAGTATTTTTAATCTGCCGCCGCTTTGGCAATGGACGTTGTTTAATTAAAGACGCTGAATAGGCCGGATTTTGAAACCCGGCATAATACCGCTCAACCCATGATACGCTTAAACATTGTTAGTTGGAGTTTGCTATGAGTTTACCGCCACGCACCCTTTCCGGAATGAGACCTACTGGCCCGCTGCATTTGGGACACTATTTCGGAGCAATTAAGAACTGGCTTAAACTGCAGGACGAAATGCCCTGCTTTTTCTTTGTGGCTGATTGGCACGCCCTGACTTCCGATTATGCCAACACCAAAGATATTAAAGAATATGTAATTGAAATGACCAGAGACTGGCTGGCCTGCGGCCTTGACCCGGAACGCAGCGTGATTTTCCAGCAATCACTCGTGCTTGAGCACGCTGAATTGTCTCTGCTGCTCGGCATGATCACCCCGGTTTCATGGCTCGAACGCAACCCCACTTATAAAGAACAACGGGAAGAAATTACCAATAAAGACCTGAGCAACTTGGGATTCCTGAGTTATCCGGTGCTGATGGCTTCCGATATTCTGATGTATCGCCCGGCTTGGGTGCCGGTGGGCGAAGACCAGCTTCCCCATTTGGAACTGACCAGAGAAATCGCCCGCCGCTTCAATAACTTCTATGGTGACTTCTTCCCGGAACCCCAAGCCAGACTCACCCCGGCTGCACGCTGCCCCGGTCTGGACGGACGTAAAATGAGCAAAAGCTACGGCAACTCCATTTTCCTTTCTGATGATCTCGCCGATATCGCCAAAAAAGTGCGGGGAATGCTCACTGATAAAAATAGGTTGCGCCGTTCCGATCCCGGCAACCCGAAAGTATGCAATCTGTACCCCTATCATGAATTGCTCACTGATGAAACAACCAGAGCGGAAATTTGCGAAGGTTGCGTCACCGCTTCTCTGGGCTGCGTGGATTGCAAGAAGATCCTGATTAACAATCTGGAAAGTTTCCTGACTCCGATCCAGGAACGCCGCAAAACGCTGAGCAGCGATTATATCCGGCAGGTGCTTAAAGAGGGAAGCGCCAGTGCCCGCGAGGAGGCGCAGCGCACCATGCAAGGGGCCCGTAAAGCGATGCACCTGGATTTTAACTATTAAACACCATGCTCAAACACCCTAAAATAAAGACCTGGCCGGAGGCAGCCGCCCTGGTAAAAATCTGGCAGGGAGCCGGACTCAAAGTGGTTTTTACGAACGGCTGTTTTGATATTCTGCACGCCGGGCATGTGGATCTGCTGGCAAGGGCAGGGCAGGCGGGCGACAAACTGGTGATCGGGCTCAACTCCGACAGCTCTGTGCGCAAGCTTGGGAAATCTCCCGAGCGCCCGGTCAATCCACAGGAACAGCGGGCGTATGTACTGGCTCATCTGGAAAGCACCGACTTGGTTGTGATTTTTGACCAGGATACTCCGCTTGAATTGATTGAAGCCTTGCAGCCGGACGTGCTGATTAAAGGTGGAGACTGGCCGGTGGATAAAATTGTAGGTGCGGAGATTGTAACAAAGCGGGGCGGCCGGGTGCTGTCCTTGCCGCTTCTGCAAAACTTCTCCACCACTGCTATTATAGAGAAACTGAGTAAAAACCATTAGCGGGACAGAGGGCAGACTGCATCAGTAGTCCATTTCACCACAAATTGTGTTTCCCAGGCCTGATTGGCACTTGTCCCTGATTATAGAATTATGCAAGCAAACCGGCTTTTTTTCAAAAGCTATTCACAAACTAGTTCCAACCAGGTTGGTGTTGCGTATATCAGCTTTTGTGTAGCTCTGCTCAACAGTATTGCAAAAGAAGTGTAACGCGCATACCCCATTAAAGTTATGTACATCTCTCATTTTCAGATTAGTAATTACAAAAAAAATTTACATGAAATTTGGGGAACTGACTTTTGAGCAAACTAAGATTACTGCCAACAAACTATATTATTTGTAATGCTTGAACTCTGGCACTCTATTTGATTACCTGTAGAATATTGTTATATATAATTAAAAATTTATAAACAAATTTTTAAGAGGCATGCTAATGAAACCGCTTTTTCAAAAAATTTCTAAAGAAAAGCAAAATAAAATATTAGGGGCAGCAATAAAGGTATTTGCCGACCGTGGTTACTACGACGCCAATGTTGAAAACATCTGCACAGAGGCCAATATTGCTGTTGGATCTTTTTACAGATATTTCGGAAACAAAGAAGATTTATGTATCTGCGCCTACAACTATGTAATAGAAGTAATGTTTAATGTGGTATACCAGATAGACAACTACGATGATAAAACCGTTTTTGAAGTAATCAGGGAACTACTTCATAGAACTCAGAAATTCTACCTTGAACATTCCAGCTTATTTTTGTTTTACGCAAATATTTGGACCCCTGCAATGAACCACTTTGTTCCCAAGCTTAATATTAAAAGTGAAAATGAAATTGATAAATTCTGGATAGAACTAATTAAAAGAGGTCAAGCAAAAGGAGAAATTGACAAAATATTTTCTCCCGAAAGCGCAGCATATCTGATTGACAGTCAGACATTGCTTTTTTCGTTCTCTCTCGGATCCATTTATCACAAAGAACGCTTTGATGCTTTTCTGCAATATGGTTTACCCAATCAAACCCTTGAGGATGTGATTGAAAAAATTATCCACACGCTTCAGTTGAGTCTGGCCCCACGCAACCCCACTACCAACAGAGCGGCATAGCCCACAAATTCTTCAACCAATACAAATTTTTTTGTTGACAGCGCTTCTGTTTTTAGAATAAAAAGGAATGAATATTCCTTCCTTTTTATTCTGGCAGGGAGTTTTTAAAGGGACGTAGGGAATGAATATTCATTCCCTCAAAACATCTGAGCTCATCATTGCACGCTCAGACTAGCTGAAGGAGGCGTTATGATTTACGGGGTAGGGATCTTAATCTACATTCTCATAGTTATCGCCGTGGGGTGGAGTGCTAAAAAAAGAATCAAGTCTGCTGAGGATTATCTTGTGGCAGGTCGTTCACTCAGTTGGCCGCTTAACTCCGCGACCTTGACCGCTGCATTTTTTGGCGGATTTATTGCCATTGCGATCCCAGGTGCCGCTTATACCACGGGTATTTGGAATGACGAATACGCATGGGGGCTAATTCCCGGCATTGGTGGTCCGGTTCTTTGCCTGATTCTGGCAGGGACTTTTTTCATGCCTAAAATCTGGCGTATGAAGCTCTATTCCCTAGCCGACTATTTCTTTTTGCGCTACGGAAAAATAACAGGCACTTTGGCCACAATAATGCTCTGCGGCAGTTTTATTATGTATGGCGCAGTACAGATTGTTGTTTTTGCGAAAGTTGCGTCATCTATCCTCGAATGGCCGTCATTGCAGGCAACACTTGTCGCCGTCACAGTGATTTGCATATACTCGGTGCTTGGGGGGCTCTGGGCTGTTTCACTTACTGATATTCTACAGGTAAGCGTGATGATCATCAGCATCGCCTTTGTACTATGTGGAATAGTCTATATGATGGGTGGTTGGGAAGTGGCTTCAGCCACCATTCCTGAAGACAGGTTGCAGTTTTTCCCTAAAGAATTAGCGTTCACACCCTGGCTGGCTTGGATCGCAGCTTGGTTGACCAGCGGATTCGGCTCCATTCCCAGCCCGGACCTGATGCAACGCGCATTTTCAGCGAGAACCCCACAAATAGCACGTAATTCAGCTTATACCGCTGCTTTTATAATATTGGTTGTCGGGAGTCTTTCTTCCGTAATCGGATTTTTAGGAATCGAGTTAATAAAAAACGGTACTGTGCCTGAGTCGGCTTTGATGGGTGACCCTGAACTGCTTGCTCCTGTCATTGTTAAGGCAATGTTCCCGGTAGGAATTGTTGCTGTTTTCCTGGGTGCATGCCTGGCCGCAGTTATGTCCACAGGCGCCTCATGCATGTTAGCGCTTTCCAGCATGCTTTATCAAAATGTGATCAGGAAAGTCTTTTTCCGGAACAGCGGTGATGACAAAATGGTGCTCCTAACCCGCTTAACCGTCGTCGCCATGTGCTTGATGGTACTCTTTATCGCCCTGGGGTTCCCCTATGCCTATGTTCTTACGATGTTTGCCTTTGATCTTACTCTTTCCACCCTGTTTATCCCCCTGGTACTTGGATTTTTCTGGAAGAAATCTAATGGATTCGGGGCAACTTGCGGGATTGCGGCTGGAGCTATGGTCAGGATTGTTGGCGCGGGCATTCTTGGGGGATTCAGCTTTGAAGGGATAACTGCAACTTCTGAATACTGGTATTACTTTACCCTTGCCGGACCGTTAGCTTCCCTAATCTTTATGATACTTGGTACACTGCTTACGCAAAAGCAATTCCCTCCGAAACAGGTTGTGGTTTCAACAGACGATTAGAGCGCATTTTTAACTAATACCCATGAAATGTAAATATTTCATGAAAACAAAGCAATAAGGAGACAAACATGAGCAAACTTAACCTTCGCCCCAACGGCTTCCGTCCCAAACGGGAAAACTGGGTTCCCTCAATTCAGACCATCCAGCTGAGCGACAACCTGCTTTGCTTCTACGATGGCCGCACCAGAGCAGGTGAACCAATTTTTGCCGAAACAGATGAAAATTGGCCGCAAGTGGATATGGATCTGGGAACCTGCTGCTACGTTCTTTACAGGGGAGATGAGGCAGTGGTGTTTGACACCATGATCATGCCGGAACAGGCCCAATATGTACGTAATCGCATGGAATCGTTGGGAGTAAAAAAATTCACCGTAATCATTTCACACATGGACCTTGACCACAATGGCGGGAATGCAGTTTTCGCAGATTGCGAAATTATTTCGCAAAAAGGAACTCATGACGTTCTGGCAAAACATAAGGAACTAATTGAAAGCGGGGGCTGGTGGGGAAATGACAACGAGTTTTGGGGGCCTCCAGCTATAAACCCGTTTGTGCTGCCGAACACCTTGATTGAACAAGATACCAAACGCACTCTTGCCGGATTTGAGTTGGAACTACTCCATACAAAAGCTCATCAGTTTGGCGGGAACCTCTGTGTTTATATTCCGGAGTACAAAGCGATGATTGTGGGAGATATAGCTGAGGATAGCTGCATATATGTTGGTGAAGCCGATGATATCCTGATCAGTATAGATGAAACTAAACGACTTTTGGATTTTGACATCGACTATGTATTCCCGATGCACGGCGACCCGAACAAAATCGCTAAAGGGGCTTATGACAAGCGCTTTATCGAGGCAGCTATTGTTTATCAGCAACGCCTCCATAGCCGAATGCATGAACCCGGATATTTCGACTCGGAGTTGGATGATTACCTGGGAGAATATATCAGGGAAGGTGTGCTTACCCCGTTTGAGCCTTACTATGGAATCCACAAAGTCAACACCCGCTATGTCTATAAACACTGGGTAACTAAAAGGAAAAAGTAGACTTTAAAATGCCCATTCGCATTAAACAGGATCTTAGCGTTTTTATCGACCTTTGACTGGGTGGTTAGTGCGTAACCTGTTTATTCCTATGGGCGTTAAAAATGATACAGGCTACCCGGGCAGGCATTCTTTATACCAAGCTTCAAGTGCTTGCCTGGGTAGCGGAACAAGGATCATTTTAAAGGCTTTGGTTGTTTCATATGTGTTGCTTAGCTGTTTGTGACGCTCCTCATAGTTCATTGATAACGCAAAGATTGATTCCGTCTTTTCCATATAACTCTACGGGGACTTTAAACAATAAAGAGCAAGGAGGACCAGATGAGAAAATTATTGGGGATAATTTTTTTCTGCACGGCTTTAGTCGCTGAAAGTACAGCGCAAGCAACAGAAATAAATGTTAAAGGATATTTTGATTTTGGCTTCGGTTTATATAGCGGCACTAACTTTAAAAAACACGACAATGAAGAAAATTTCGATGCCGGGCAACAGCTTCGTACCCAGATTGATATCATTGCCAGTGAGTCCTTAAAAGGCGTGTTGATGTTTGAAATCGGACCGACCTTCTGGGGCAACGGGGGAGGAGCTTCTTGGGGGGACACCCCAAAAGCCGGTGAAGGTACTGGTGGTGCGATGGGCGCCGATGGAGTGAGCATTGAAGTAAAACAGATGTATATCGACTGGCTTATACCTAATACTGATGCTCAAGTTAGAATGGGGATCCAGATGTTTTCTTTGCCCAATGCGGTATGGCGGGGAGATTATCTCATGGGCGGCGTTGTTACAGACGATGAAGCGCCAGGCGTTCTGGTCTCCAATTCATTTAACGAAAATATCGGGATCAGCCTAGGTTGGTTCCGCCCCTGGGATCCTTACGCCAACGATGAACTTAAAAATCGTACAATGCCTGGCAGGTTGAATAGTGACGAAATTGACGCTTTCTTTTTGACTGTGCCCATTGACATGAGAGACATATTCAACCTTACCCCTTATTTTATGTATGCATCCATCGGGGAAGTGGATACAGCTCCTGAGACAAACGGAGAGTTGAGTAGAAACGGTTTGATTTCACACTACCTAACCTCCAACGGCACACTGGGCAATCACGGTCAAGCATGGTGGACCGGACTGGCTTTTACCCTTAATCACTTTGATCCGTTCAATGCCTATTTGGACCTGGTTTATGGTTCATATAGTGCTGATAGTGTAGAGCCCGGTAATATGGCTATCACCCATAACCCTGACCGTGATGGCTGGGTGGCTGTCGGCAAACTGGAATATAAACTGGATTATTTTACCCCTAACATCTTCGGCTGGTATGCCTCTGGCTCTGACAGTATTACAAAGGACGGTTTTGATGGAATGATGCCGGGACTGTCCCCGTTTTTTGGGCTGACTTCTTTCGGCTTCTCCAGTGATAGGAGTGATATTTCCAGGCAAACTATTATGGGGTACGACCCCTATGGGAAATGGGCTGTTGGCGTTGGTCTTGACAATATAAATATGATTGAAGACCTCAATTCGCACTTCCGGATAATGTTCATGCGAGGAACGAACAACACTGACAATTTTGACTCCGCTTTCTCAGATTACCGTGTGCTTGACTCAAAAGACAAAGCTTTTGAAGTTAATCTGGACAACGTGTACAAAATTTATGACAACCTTGAATTGCGTGTTGATCTGGCCTATTTCAACTTACAATTACACAACGAGCCTGCTGATTTTGAGGAAAATGCCTGGAAGGCATATACCGGCTTCAGATACACTTTTTAAAACCATAAGGAAGCTGTTGGGAACCTGCAGCTTCCTTAATTACAATTTAGGGCCAAATGATTTAGGTCAAATATTCATAAAGCCTGTGTGCATTACCATACTTTGGTGGAATCAATAATAAATTTGTATAAGATATTGAAATAACCCCAAAAAAGTAGGTCTTAAATGCTTATCCGCATTAAGCTGATTCTAACAACATTGTTTATAGGCTTTGTCATTGTCGGCAATAAAATTATTGCCTCAGATGTGCCACCGTATTCCGCTATTATTTTAAGATTTTCAATCGCCACAATCCTATTACTGTTTTTGCTCGCTAAACGCAAAGAATTAAAACAGTTACTAAAGCCCTCCCACACACAATGGATTGCGTTTGTTGTTTTGGCTTTCAGCGGCGTAGTCGGTTACAATCTATTTATGCTTATAGGCGTAAAAACCGTGCCCGCTATCCGAGCAAGCATTCTTTATGCCTTATTTCCAATGCTTACCTGGATAGCTGCATGGTTCATATTTAAGGAAAGATTAACACTAAAAGCCATGTTCGGCTCATTGTGCTGTCTGGCCGGCGTGGTACTTGCACTCGGTCAGGGATTTCAGGATGTTACAAGCAATCTTTCTTTGAACATTGGCGATATCTTTATTTTACTATCGCTTCTGTGTTGGGTGTCCTACGCCCTTATAAGTAAATGGCTGTTATCAAATTTTGACCCACTGCTGGTTACAACTATAACTTGTCTGGTTGCATGCGTACTACTCGCGCCTTTCGCAGTGGTAGAAGACTTTTTTATAGTTTTAACTACCCTGAACACCACCGCGTGGATTGTTATAGTCATTCAGGGCATATTCTCCACCTTTTTGACATTTCTATGGTATTGTGAAGGAATGGAAAGTCTCGGAGCCGGAAAAGCTGCGTTGTTTCTGAATCTCATGCCGGTCGCGACTATTCTTTTGGCGGCGGTATTGCTTGGCGAGCATCTGTGCATAGTACAAATTTCAGGTATACTCCTGGCCTGCACGGGAGTTGTATTGGCCGGACAAAATAAGGAAGTTTGAAGGCTGTTATAAGATAAAGCCGGCAAAATAACTACTCCGATTCTGAAGAGGAAATGGAGAGTACAGGAGACCTCCATTGAAAATTGCAAGTATTAAAGTGTAATCTAAATTGACGCAGCGTGCTTTTGCTCATGATAGCCGCAATGTTAAACGGCTTACCATATCATATAATTGAAAAGCGAGTCAATTCGTGAGGTTGCTGTTCCATCTCCGCACTGCATAGGCTGACTTCATAGGTTCACGGATCTATTCCATTCTCAGCACTGTTCAAAAAAATGACGTTTATTTCCCTTGCTGCACAAAGCCCATTGCTTACAAGCGCTAAGCAGTCTGGTTCACTTTTTGCTTCATGAAGGCGTATGGATGTCTTTAACTTCAACCCCAACGAATTTCTCGGCTTTCTGCTTACTTTTTTACGAATAAGCCTGATTGTCTTCATGTTCCCGTTGTTTGGTGCCGATAACCTGCCGCAAGTAGTGAAAGGGGCTATCTGCATAGCCCTAACCCTTGCGCTCTTCCCTTACATGTCTTTTCCCGGCAATCTCATGCCCGCATCCGGCGGTCAGATTATCGTCATGATTATCAGTGAATTCATTCTTGGGTTCACCATGGGGCTGGTGGTGCGCTACACCTTTGCCGGCATTCAGGCCGGCGGCGAATTACTGGCTGCCCAAATGGGCTTTTCAATGGCCTCTATCGTTGATCCGGCCACCGGCAGCCAGCAAACTATCTTGGGGCATTTGCTCTACACTGTGGCAATGCTTACCTTTCTGGTTCTTTCAGGGCACTTGTTCCTTTTGAAATCACTGGCCGACACTTTTGAGCTAATCCCGCCGGGCGGATTGGTAATGAGCACCTTTTTTGTGAGCGAGGTGCTGGATATGTCAGCTACAATATTCACGCTTGCTCTGAAAATTGTGGCTCCCGTTATGGCTGTGCTGTTCTTTATTGAGCTTGCGCTGGCGTTGATGGCTAAAGCGGCCCCGCAAATGAACCTGTTGATTATTGGTTTCCCGCTGAAAATCGGAGTGGGCCTGTTTTTCATGGGGATTATCTTTTTATTGATCAGCCAGCATATGCGCGCTTTCATTCTGGATCTGATTCCCCTAATGACCAACCTGCTGCGTTCCGCAAGTCCGCAGTAGCACCTCTGATCAAGGGCCGCAACTATGGCAAGAGATCCAAGTCGTACCGAGAAAGCGACACCCAAACACCGCAACAGAGCCAGAAAGAAAGGTAATGTTCCCCGTTCGGCCGAGGTCGGTAAAACGTTTACTCTGGTTGTGGGTCTGATTATCCTCTATTTGTGGGTCAGTCATGTAGGCTCGGAAATGCAGGTGCTGATGCGACACACCTTGCTTCACTCATACGAGTACGAGATTACGCCACAAAACATCACCAATCTGTTTACCAGTAACGTTATTTTTCTGGCTAAACTGGTCTTGCCGGTACTTTTGGTAATCGGGTTGATGGTACTGATTATTACCCGCCTGCAAGTGGGTAAACTCTGGACCTTTGAACCGATGAAACCCAAGTTATCCAAGTTCAACGTCATTTCCGGGTTCAAACGGATTATGCTTTCGCCGGCAACCTTGGGACGCATGGGTAAAAGCATGGCCCAGGCTTTTATCATCGGCCTTGCCCCATATATCGTCATCCGCAACGAATGGGACAACTTTCTGGCATTGTATTATACCGATGCCGGAACGCTGGCGGCCTATATTCTGCAAACCGGCGCCAAGATAGTTTTCTATGCCTTGATTCCCATGTGCGTTATTGCACTCATAGACTTCATCTACAGCCGTTGGAAATACGAAGAAGACCTGAAAATGACCAAGTCGGAAGTCAAAGATGAAATGAGACAGGCCGACGGCGACCCGATGATTAAAAACAAACAGCGTCAGAAAATGTTTGAAGTAATGCGCCGCCGAATGATGCAGGACGTTCCCAAGGCTGACGTGGTAATCACCAACCCCACCCATATCGCGGTGGCCCTGAAATACAATGCCGATGAAGCGCCGGCTCCGGTGGTCGTGGCAAAAGGGGCGGACCTGATCGCGGAAAAAATTAAAGAAATCGCCCGCGAGCACCATGTGCCGATTCGTGAAAACAAACCGTTGGCACGAGCTTTGTATAAAGATGTTGAGATCGGCGACATGATTCCTGAAGAATTGTATCAGGCCGTGGCCTCAATTCTGGCCTCGCTGAACAAGTTCAAGCGTAACCGCCCCACTCCGCCTACAGTCAATGGCAACCCGGGTGGCGGCGGAGCGACTGTCAAGTAACTGACTACGCTTGAATTCAAACGCTCAGGAAGACAATACAGTCATTGGTAAAAATGGAATAACCGTACGGTTGTTTCTTATCGGACAAAGGGAGTGTCAAGCTTATGGCCAAATCAGCCTTGCAACGCATAGATTATAAAAAATTCCAAAAGCAGGGTGACATTCTGCTCGCCAGTGGAGTGGTAATCATTCTGTTCGTCATGCTGGTTCCCATTCCAACTCCCCTGCTTGATATTCTGCTTGCCGTAAACATCGCCATTTCCATGACGGTGCTGGTTACCGCCATGTTTGTAACCTCTCCGGTTGAATTTTCCATTTTCCCAAGCCTGCTTCTGGTCACCACCTTGATGCGCCTGGCTCTGAACGTGGCCACTACCCGAGTGATCTTGCTGCGCGGAAGCGAAGGCACTGATGCGGCCGGACAAGTGATCCAGGCTTTCGGCCAGTTCGTAGTCGGCGGCAGCTATGTTATCGGGGTAGTGGTCTTCCTGATTTTGTTCCTGCTGAACAAAATGGTTATTGCCGCCGGTACCGTGCGCATTGCAGAAGTAGCAGCCCGCTTTACCCTGGACGCCATGCCGGGTAAACAAATGGCTATTGAAGCCGACCTGAACGCCGGACTGATTACCGAAGATGAGGCCAACCAGCGCCGCGAAGATATCCGTTCCGAGGCGGACTTCTACGGGGCCATGGACGGTGCCGGCAAGTTCGTGCAAGGGGACGTGAACGCAAGCGTTCTGATCATGCTGGTAAACATCGTGGGCGGTATTTTGATCGGCGTGCTGATGAACGGCATGAGCTGGGGAGACGCCCTATCCACTTACACCATTCTCACTGTGGGGGACGGCCTGGTGGCAATTATCCCCGGCATCCTTATTTCCACGTCGTCCGGTATCATCGTTTCCCGCTCCGGGGCCAAAGCCAAAATGGGTGAAGAATTCATCGGTCAGCTCACCCGCCACTACCGCGCTTTGCGCCTGGTGTCGGCAATCATGGTTGTGTTCGCTCTGGTTCCCGGCATGCCCACGATATCTTTTCTGGTGTTGGGCGCGGCCCTCTATATTGCTTCAAGAGTTGTTCCGCAAGATGAACTTTTTGTTACAGAAACTCCAGGCAGAGCCCTGCCCGGCGGAAGCAAAGCCCTGCCCGGCGGTACCAAGGCCCTGGGGCCCGGAAGCTCGTCCGAGCAAAGCCTGGATACACCGGAAGAAGTGCAGACGCTGCTCTCGCTGGATACGCTTGAGCTGGAAGTGGGCTATGGACTGATTCCGCTGGTTGATGAAGATCAGAACGGCAACCTGTTGTCGCGCATTCGTTCCATTCGCCGTCAATTCGCCCTGGAAATGGGGGTTATCATTCCCTCGTTGCATCTGCGCGACAATCTGCAGTTGCGGCCAGGTCAATACAGCGTGCTGATCAAAGGCAATGAAGTAGCCGGCGCTGAAATTTTAATTGATCATTATCTGGCTATGGATTCCGGAGCCGTGCGCAACCGTGTGGAAGGTGTGGAAACCCGTGAACCCGCGTTCAACCTGCCCGCGCTCTGGATTCCGGAAGCACGCAAGGAAGAAGCCATGCTGGCCGGATATACCGTGGTTGACCCGGCTACAGTTATCGCCACTCACCTTACAGAAGTATTCAAAAGGCAGTTGCCGGAATTCCTGGGACGTCAGGAAGTACAGGCCCTGCTCGACAACCTGGCCAAATATGCGCCCAAAGCGGTGGAAGACCTGGTTCCAGGAACTATGTCTCTGGGAGCAGTGCAGAAAGTTCTGCAGAACCTGGTTCGGGAAAATGTGTCTATCCGCGACCTGCTGTCCATAGTGGAAACACTTGCGGACTACGCCGGTTCCGGCAAAGATACCAACGCCCTTACCGAACACGTGCGGGAACGCATCTGCCGTACCGTGGTCAAGCCTTATCTCGGCACAGACGGCGGCTTGTCAATCATCACCTTGGACTCCATGGTGGAAAAAACTTTGCAGGAATCCATCAGACAAACGGAAACCGGCTCCTATCTGGCCATTCATCCCGCTACTGCCCAGAGCATTATGCGCGAAATAAATCAAAGTGTGGAAAATGCGGTTGCGGCCGACGGACAACCTGTGGTACTAACCAGCCCCATGGTTCGCCCCCATCTGGCTCAGTTGATGACCCGTTTCCTGCCCGGAGTGCCGGTTATCTCTCAAGCCGAAATCCCGCCGGACATCCGCCTTACCTCGGTAGGCAACGTAGTGTTCAATGCAGCGGCCTGAACCAATTGCTAATCACCACTTGACTTTTGGGTTTTTGTTATATAGTTCGGCTAAAATGAAGTGAGTTCGCATAGGTTATGCAGGTTAAAACATTTCTGGGGAAAGATCCCGCTCAAGTGCTTGCCCAGGTAAAAGATGAAATGGGCCCGGACGCGGTAATTCTGAACTCGCGCGATATATGCAAGGGAAGTGTGCGCCTGTATGAAGTGGTTGCCGGGGTTGAGCAGGCAGCCGTTCCGGAGCCCCAGTCAGAACCGGAGACGCAAAACGAATTGCCGACTGCTTCAGGAAGTTCTGGAGCGGAATACTCTTACAGCGGGAACACTGTTGGGCTGAACCTGCCTTTAGGTTGGCGACAATGGCATAAAGACTGGACTTCCCTGCGTGAAAATATTCTTGCTCTGCTTAAACCTGAGCTGCATCTGGAAAGGCTGCCGCCCCGCCAGCGGCTTGCATTGGAGTATCTGCAACGCGAAGGGGTTGACGATGAGGTCGTCATCAAATTATACCGCAGTCTTTGCGCGGATGACAAACAATCCGTCATCAGGCCGCTTGCCGAAATGGTTACAGTGCGGCCTTGGGGATTTAAAGACTGGAGAAATAAAGTACACTTGGTTACCGGGCCGTTCGGCGTAGGTAAAACAGTGACTGCACTGCGAATGGGCATTGCTTTGCGAGAAGAAAAATCAGACGCATCAATTGCAATAATCAATGCCGACTGTGAGCGTGGACACGGGCGCCTGATTCTGAAACACTATTGCGAGCTGTTGGACATAGCCTACAACGAAGCGTCCAACGCTGTAGAAATGCGTGCTGCTTTTGAAAATAACCGAACTGTCGATCGCGTAATCATAGATTTACCCGGACTGGCCTCAACTGAAACACTGAGCGGCCTTTTAAAAAACTTCGGACTCACAGGGAAAGCGCCTTTGCATCTGGTTTTAGCTCCCTATTTTTCCAAAGAGCATATCAGAGGCCTGCTTACCGCTTATGAAGCGGAGCGCTGCGCAAGCTTAATTTGGACCAAGCTTGATGAAGCATATTCATTCGGCAGCATTGCCAACGCATCGGCAATGAGTGGTCTGCCCGTGTCCGCCTTATCTTTTGCGCCGGGTTTAACCAACTCTTTGTGTCCGGCTCAAGCAATTCAGATATGGCATTTACTGTTTAAACACGAGTTGCCTTGCGCACAAGCCCCTTTAACCCATAGTTGATATGGAGACGTAAATGACAACAAAATTACCATTAGTTTTTTCTGTTACATCAGGCAAGGGTGGAGTGGGGAAAACTAATATCTCTGTCAACCTGGCCTGCTGCCTGGCAAAAAATGGGAAAAAAGTGGTACTGCTTGATGCCGACTTGGGGCTGGCGAACGTCGATGTGGTGCTGGGAGTGACTCCACGTTTTAATTTATTCCACCTGTTCCAGCAAAGTGCCAAACTCACAGATATCTTGTTTGAAACCCCCTACGGGTTCTCCATTTTGCCGGCTGCGTCGGGCGTAAACGGAATGGTCAGTCTTGATACAGGACAAAAACTTGAACTCCTTGACGCCATGGACATTCTTGAAGATTCAATCGATTATTTAATTGTGGACACAGGCGCGGGGATTAGCGATAATGTACTCTACTTCAATATGGCCGCTCAGGAGCGTCTGGTGGTGCTGACTCCGGAACCCACGTCGCTTACCGACGCCTATGCGCTGATTAAAGTGATGAAGCTGAACCATGGTGTTGAAAAATTCCGGGTGGTGGTTAATATGGCTCAGAACATGAGTATGGCCAAAGATATATTCCAGCGCCTGCACAATGCTTGCGAGTATTTTCTGTCCGGCATCTCTCTTGACCTGGCCGGGTTCATCCCCAGTAATGCTGTTGTGCGGGAAGCCGTGATCAAACAGGAGCCGGTGGTAATTTGCAAACCGAACAGCAGTGTGGGAAAGGCCTTCGCAAACTTAACAGAAACGATTGAAACTTGGCAGGTGTCTGAAAACTTGGATGGCAACATCAAATTTTTCTGGAAGAAACTGCTGTTTCAATAATCTACTGATTTATGCCGGCATCTGAGCTGAAAAACGCATATAACAAAAACAACCCCGCGGAACCATGGCATGATTTTGAGTCCGGCCGGGTGGCTTGGCACGATTTTCCCGCTGCAGAACAGGAAAAAATAGTGCGCCACTTCGCTCCTAAAATCAAATTCCTGGCATTGCGGCTGAAAGCACGTCTGCCCAAAAGCGTGGAATTCTCCGAGCTCATTTCCGCCGGAACTTTAGGTTTGATGGAGTGTTTCGGCAAGTTTCAACCTAATTTGGGAATAAAGTTTGATACATATGCTGAAAACCGTATCCGGGGTGCAATGCTGGACGATTTGCGCCGCCTGGACTGGTTTCCCCGCTCATTGCGCCAGAAAGTCCGTCAGGTGGAAGACGCGTCTGCGCGTATAGAAGCAAGCAAAGGCCGCAGCGCAACTGAACACGAAATCGCCGAACTCACCAACTATAGCGAGAGAGAAGTGCGGGAGGCGATGGAAGCCATACAAAATCAGCAATGTCTGTCTCTGGACACCCTGCTGGAAAACTCATCCCTGTCCGGCGAAGGCATGTCGGATAATGAGCCGTATAAAAATGCAGTGACCACTGAACTGGTGGACAAAGTAGCTGAATTAATAGAACAATTGACACCACGCGAAAAACTGGTATTGTCCCTCTATTATACCGATGAGCTGAACATGCGCGAAGCCGCTGAAGTTATGGGGGTAACTGAAGGTCGGGTTTCTCAACTCCACTCCCAAGCTCTTGCCCGTTTGCGTCGTGAATTTAACAGCTTATATGGAGAGTCTGCGACGTTCGATCCGGTATAGTTTTGAAATCTGAGTTTTAAGGAGCGATTAATGGACCTTAACATGCGTATTCTGATAGTCGACGATTTTTCCACAATGCGCAGAATAGTGAAAAATATTTTGCGTCAGCTTGGCTTTAACAATGTAGTGGAAGCCGACGACGGCACAACCGCTTGGGAAGTGTTGAACAAAGACAATATCGACTTTATAGTTTCCGACTGGAATATGCCGAAAATGACCGGCATTGAATTGCTCCGTAAAGTCCGCTCCAGCGAAGAGTTCGCCGATATCCCCTTCCTGATGGTTACAGCAGAAGCTCAACAGGAAAACATCATTGAAGCAGTGCAGGCAAAGGTGTCAAATTATATTGTAAAGCCGTTTACTGCGGAAACAATGAAACAAAAAATTGACAAAATCTTCCCCTAATCTACCGTGTAAATATTATACAGGAAAGACGGACGACTTTGAGTTGGATCCGTCTTTCCTGTATCGTTCTGCATATCCCTGACAAGTCGTCTTTTTTATTTATTCCAATTAAATTATTTTGAAACTTCTGCCGATAAAGCTCTATAAGGGGTTGTGTCGGCAGTTGTTCTGGCACACAGGTTGCAGGCAGAGATGGGAAGAAATCTCTGATAAGGCAATTTTTTCCCAAGAGGTACCAATCATGGCAGTAGAATACACATCCGGCAGCATTCATTTCAGCGGACTGGGATCGAACACCGATTTCGATACCATGATCTCCCAGTTGAAAACGATAGAATCAAGCTACAAGAACCGCTTAACTTTGTGGCAAGCCGATTGGAACAGACGTATCGACGCCTTCCAGCAGTTGAACACAGCAATGTTGAGCCTCAGTTCCACGCTCAGTTCAATGAATACCATGAGCAAATTCCTGCTCAAAAATGCCGTGACCTCAAACGAAAACATTCTGACGGCCACCGCCACTGCCAACGCTCAAAACAACTCGAATAAAATCGAAGTAAACAAGCTGGCGACCAACGCAGCTTATACTTGGGAAGGGAGCAAATTCTCCAGTGCCAAGGATAAAGCCAACCCTACCAATCAGACCCAGAACTTCGTTTATACCTATAAGGGAAAAACTGTCACTATAGCTGTGGGCGCCAACGCAACCATGGAGCAATTCATCAACCAAATCAACACTGACGCCAACAATCCCGGCGTGCGCGCCTCTCTGATCAAAAACGGCAGTGAATATGTGTTCCAGCTTCAAGGTCAGGATACCGGCGCTTCCGCCACCCTGACCATTGACGCCACCAGCTCAAGCGCTTTGGCCATCAAGCCGCCTACTGAAAGCTCCGCTCTGACCACTAAATTTTCTTCGCCCAATGCAGTCATTAACTCCAGCGGGGCTGCCCAGAACTTTGTTTACAGCTACAATGGATACGACTTCACCGTGAGCATGAATGACGGAGCCACCTTGCAGGACCTGGCCAATGCTATTAATTCTGACGCAAACAATCCTGGAGTAACCGCCAAAGTTGTGCAAACCGGGAATATGCACTCCCTGCAAATAACGCCTGACGACGGCACGTCCACAGTACAGACTTCAGCCAACACTCAAATAGCCATCGAGTTTGCTACGAAAGACTCCGCGGACACAACCGGCTGGAGTACCACCGCCTATAATGTCGAACGCACAACTTCCGATTTGCGCTTTGATAAAGCCAGCCGCAGCATTAACAACAGCGGTTCACCGCAGAACTTCGTCTGGACTGACAGCGCTGATACTTATACCCTGGCAGTGGACAGCGGCACAACCCTGAGCCAACTGGCCGCCGACATTAATGCTGTCGGCTCTTCCACCCGAGCAGAGGTGCTTAAGGACAAAAACGGATATTACCTCCAGCTCACAGAGCTTAACCCCAACCATAACGCCGCCCCGCAAATAGACGACAGCAGCAGCGCTTACCTGGCCATTACCGGGGATAATACCTATGCGTCGGAATACACAACGGAAATTGAATCATACACGCAACATTCGCAAGGTTTTTCCGGCCCCGATGCGGTGATCAACTATTCCGGAAGCACACAGGAGTTTAAATATACCTATGGCGGGGAAACCTATTCCGTGCAGGTGGGGGCCAATGCCACTCTGGCCGATCTGGTTGATGCGATAAACAACAACCCGGAAACAGGCTCCGGAACCGACCCGATCAGCAGCAAGGTCAAAGCCCGCATCGGCTGTGACGGAGAAAACGCATATCGCCTGTATTTGTATTCAGCCGACGGCAACACCAGCGCAAAAATCGCCATTGCCGGCGACTCCAGCACGGCCCTGGAAATTGCTCCGCCCAAGTCCAGTTGGACGAACAGCGGCAACGACACTACATACGGTAAAAAATTCGACTCCACCGCCGATGTGATCAACAGCACAGGCAGCGGCCAGGATTTTAAATTTATTGACGGAAACGGCAATCTGCAAAGTGTCACTGTCGCGGACGGCGGAAGCTTGGAATCGCTTATTGATGCAATCAACGCCCAAACCAACAGCGGCGCCAGCCACGGGGTCACCGCATCCGCAGTTAATGTGGACGGCAAGGTACAACTGAAACTCAGCGGCGCCACCGGCCCGGTGCGCATAGAGAGCACCAGTTCCCGTATGCTGGCCGTTTCTCCGGGTGCAAACTGGAGTACCAGTACAGCGAACAACAGTATCACCTTCGGTAATTTTGCGGATGTTAACGCCGTGATCAATGACTCCGGGGCAACACAGACTTTTGCCTTTTTATATAAAGACCAGCAGTATTCAGTCAATCTGGCGAATAATGCCACTTTACAGGATCTGATCGATGCAATTAACAACGATCCAACCCTTTCGGCGCTGGTAAAGGCTGAAGCCGTAACCAACGGCAACATTACCCAATTTGTGCTCAAAAGCAATGAAGCGGATAATAAGGCCACTCCCACCATTGCCGACGGCAGCAGCAGTGCGCTGGCAATCTTCCGCAACACTACCAGCTCGTACATCAATAAGGAAAAAAATACTGTTTCCGGCTTAATTGAAACCAAGGACGACAACAGCATTAACTGGTCAGGCAGCGATCAGACTTTTACCTATACCTATGACGGTACCACTGGTTCCATAACTGTGCCTGACGGCTGCACCATGGAGCAATTCATTGACCTGATCAATAACAATAAAAAAATGAAGAATGTGTATGCCAGCGCTGAATACGTCGGGGTTGACGCCGCCGGTAATGCTCAATACAAGCTGCACCTTTCCGGCACCAACTCCAATAAAGCGCCCACTGTCAGCCCTTCAACCAGCAAACATGAGAATTTCGCCATTCGCCCGCCGGCTTCTGAGTTCAGCGAGGACGATAATGTCCCTGTCGCTGTCTTTGAAACGCCGGTAAACGGCAGTGACGTGGTCAACTCCACTGCCAACGAGCAGAAGTTCATGGTTGAATATATGGGCAAAAACATCAGCCTGACAATTCAACCTGGCGAAACTGTTGATGATCTGATCAACAAATTAAACAGCCGGACCGACGGCCAGATTAAAGCCAATCTGTTCACCGCCCAGGACGGCAGTCAGTACCTGCAATTGTGGGGCACTGACTCAAACGCCACCCGTCCGCCCCAGGTCAGCACATCCAGCAGCAAGGATTTGCTGATTGCTCCGCCCGACATCAGCTCAGGAGACTGGTATATCCAGATGAACAGCAATGCTCAGCTCAAGCTGAACGACTGGCCTGAGGGTGATCAGTGGATTGAGTCTGAAACCAACTCGCCCACAGAACTGATTGAAGGCGTGAACCTCAACCTCAAAGATGTTGGAACAGCGCAAGTTACGGTAACCACCAACAGCGACGGCATTAAAGAACAGATTGTCGCATTTGTGGACGCCTTGAATTCAGTTCGTTACCTGATCAACCAGCTCACCGCTGTGGATACGGGGAAAAGCACAGAGGAAATCGGCGATTCGGCATCCAACTTTGACGCCCAACTCGGCTCCATTTTGACAGGCAATTACGGTGTTCAATTACTGTCAAGCATTCTTAAAAGTACCACGGCCTCAAAGGCTCCGGGCTTTGAATATCAGCATACGGCTGCCGACGGTCTGATTACCGGAGATCTGTTTACCAACCTGTCGCATGTGGGCATTACCACCTGTGCGGAAACCAATAACCCGAACATCGGGTTGCTGGTGATTGACGAAGAAAAACTGGATGCAGCTTTGGCGCAGGACGCCCAGGCGGTTGCAGAGTTGTTCGCGGCAGACAACAAGGCCTCCGTAAATACATCCGATTTCTCGTTTGGCGGGTATATTTCCGGCCAAACTCAAGCCGGGTCATATGAATTCCACTATACTATCAACAGCGACGACAATATTCTTGACCCGTATGTCATAAGTGACGGCAAGAAATATAAAGCCAGATGGGACAGTGATGCTAACGAAATAACCATTATAGAAGGACCGGGACAGGGTCTGTCCATTAAAGTCAACAGCACCCAACAGGGCGACTACACCGGCAAAGTAACCTTGAAAATGGGGAAAGTGGGCGAGCTGTCTTCTTTAGTAAGCCAGTTGAACAAGGACGACGGCATCTTAAATATTCTGGAAGACAACTATAAGCAAATCAGCCAAAATATTCAGGATAAAATTGATAAGGAAGAAGAACGCCTGATCGTGTGGGAACGTAATATGCGTAATAAGTTTGCCCGGCTGGAGGCGACCTTGACGCAGTATAACTCACTCAGCACCCAATTGGAAAGCACGATCAGCCAACTATCTAAAAACAACAAATAATTTTGGCAACTTTCTATTCCACGGCCGCGTTTGGCCGATAGGTATGTTGGATAAGTCGTGGCAGCAATTATGGTACAGTCAGGTTGCATAACTACGGCGGAGCATACGGCAACAAACCTTATTGAATGTGCCCGGCTCCAAATCAAACATACAAAGGTTAAGTTATGTTTAAAGCAAAACAAGCCTATTTCCAAACCCAGGTTACAACCACCACTCAAGGCGAACTTGTGGTATTGTTATACGATGGGGCGATCAAATATCTCCGTTTGGCAAAGGAGAAAATGGCGATTAAAGATTTCGCGGAAAAGGGCATTCTCATTTCCAAGGCAATGGACATCATTCAGGAACTCGACTCTTCCCTGAATATGGAACAGGGAGGGGAAATATCTGTAAATCTGCATAGCTTGTATATTTTCGCACAAAGACAATTGCTTCAGGCCAACCTGAAAATGGATCCGAAGCTGATTGATGAAGTAATTACAATGTTGTCATCTCTGCGCGATGCTTTTGCGGCCATTATCAATACTCCGGAAGCAATCCAGGCCCAGAAGCTTGCGCCGGAACAGGCCCCGGTAAACGTCAGTCAGTTCAGAGACAGTGGGCCATTTGGCCTTAATGAAGTAAGAGTGGAAAGCGCCACCCCCGCACCAATTGCCAGTATGTCTGTCCGGGCTCGGGCCTACCGGCAGCAGGCCGCCGGGTTCAACCAGCTTATTGCGCCGAATATTCCGGCGGGAACGCCACAAGCGGCTCCACAGAGCCCGGAACAAAACACTGCTTCGCCCCAGCCGGCAACCCAAAATATGGGCCCGCAACTCCAGCCCAACGCACAAGCCGCTTCTCAGGCTACGTTTGTTCAATCTAAGAGAACAGAGGCGCAAACTCAACCGACCCAACCTCAACAGCCTCAAGCTCAACCTGTGCCGAATCAAATGGCCTCACAAGCTTTAACCGGGTTTGCCAGACAGATGATTAACAACAGTCTGTATAAAAAAATGGCACTGAACAACACAGCTCAGTCACCTGAAAAGTAATCAGTCAATTCTCATTAAAGACCTCTTGTCACAGAGGTCTTTATTTTATCCTGTGTTTCTTCCAACTCAATCGTCATTGCCACCCAAACCGCATGTGCTTTAAGCCTCTATATGGAATGCGCTGGTTGCAATTTTATCTCCATTGGCTTATTAAAGCGACTTATCAGTCAACTGAATATATCGGAGCGGATATGCACACCAAACCTCGCGATGCTTGCGGGATAGTCGGCATTTATAACCTGGAGGACGCCGCCCGTCATGCGGTGCTCGGGTTGCACGCCCTCCAACACAGAGGGCAGGAGTCTGCCGGAGTTGTAACTGCGCTGGACGGCAAGTTGCATTGCCATAAAGGCATGGGCCTGGTAGCAAATGTTTTTCCGGGCGGAAGCCCGGCAGAGGGCGCGGACAGACTTCCCGGAACAACAGCTATAGGGCATGTACGCTACTCTACCGCCGGCGGCAGTAATCTGGTCAACGCCCAACCGCTTATAGCCGGCTATATGGATTCGGAAGTTGCCCTGGGGCATAACGGCAACCTCTGCCAAAGCCAAACCCTGCGCGCACAACTGGCTTCCCACGGTGCTCTCTTCCAAACCAGCACCGACTCAGAGTTGGTTCTACATCTGCTTGCACAACACCAGGCCAAAACACCGGAGGAAATCGCCCGGGTGCTGGCCTTACTCGGACCGGCCTTTTCCCTTGTAATGCTCTACCCCCTCCCTCTGCCCGGCCGACTGATTGCAGCCCGGGATCCATGGGGATTCAGACCGCTGGTGCTCGGCGAGCTGAAACGGCCCGGCAAAAGCGTAGCTATGGTCGTGGCTTCGGAAACATGTGCTTTAGACCAGATTGAGGCTGAATATGTTCGCGAAATTGAGCCGGGCGAAATGGTGATTATCGATCACGCCGGTCTGCGCTCCATACGTTTTGCACAGGCCCAAACCCCACTGTGGCGTTGCCTTCTCGAACACATTTATTTTGCCCGCCCGGACTCACTGGTGTTTGGCGAAACACCGCATCTGGTACGGGAGCGGTGTGGAGAAGCCCTGGCCAAAGAACAGCCGGTGGCTGCAGATATCGTCGTGCCCATTCCAGACTCAGGCTTTTCAGCTGCTATGGGCTATGCCAGAGCGATCAATATACCTTTGGAACGCGGCCTTATCCGTAACCATTATGTGGGACGCAGTTTTATCGCCCCCGGGCAGCACGCCAGAGCTATGGCTGTACGCATGAAGCATAACATCGTGCGGGAAGTGGTTGAGGGCAAACGAATTGTGCTTGTAGATGATTCACTGATTCGCGGCACAACGACAGCAACATTGGCCCAAAGTCTGCGTAAAGCCGGTGCCAAAGAGGTGCATTTGCGCATTGCCTGTCCGCCTACGCGGCATCCCTGCGCATACGGAGTTGACTTTCCGGACCGCGACGAGCTGATTGCCCACAACCGTAGCGTGGACGAAATTCGACATTTGCTTGAGCTTGATTCATTGGGCTACTTATCTGAACAAGGCTTGTTGAGGCTTTTCGGACAAAACGCCGCTGACTTCTGCACAGCCTGCTGGAGCGGCTGTAATCCAAAACTGGAGCCTTAAGCCTGTTATAGGTGGCGGCACATCCGGGTCAGAACTGAATAACAAAGTGCAGCCGAATCTTATCTACCGGGATTATACTCAGCTCGCATCAACGTTAATCCAGGTTGAGAATATGTGGCCAGCTCAGCTTGAAACAGAGTTCAAATTAAAGCTTTTGTTAATTTACGCACAACAACCAGCCTGAATGCGTTGCACTTATCAGCCGATTAAAGTATATCACCATTTGAACACTGATTTTAGAGTGAATAATGAGCGATATTGTTCTGGTTTACATCACCACACCCAGCCCTGAAAGCGCAAAAAAACTGGCTGGCGTGCTGATTGAAGAAAGACTGGCGGCCTGTGCGAACATTGTACCCGGTCTTGAATCTGTATTTTATTGGAAAGGCGAATTGCGCCGAAAACGCGAAAGCCTCTTGCTGCTGAAAACGCACAAATCCTTATTTGACCGTCTGATGCAACGCGCTGAAGAGTTGCATGAATACGAGCTGCCATGTATTGTTGCTTTGCCTGTTGCCCAGGGCCTTCCAGGCTTTCTTGACTGGGTTGCAAGTGAAGTTGTTGTTTAACCTCCCACCCGACAGGTGATTATGTCTATCTATATCTCCGGCTCTGTAGCCTACGACCGTATAATGACTTTCCCCGGCCTTTTTGAGGACCACATCCTACCCGATAAGCTGCACATTGTGAATATTTCATTTCTGGTGGACGACGTACGCGAACATTGCGGCGGAACCGCCGGCAATATTGCCTACACTGCAGCCCTGCTGGGTGAAAAGCCCATTACTCTGGCCTCTGTAGGCAAAGATTTTGACCGCTATGAACGACGCATGCGTGATATGGGAATACCTTTGGAAGGTATTCGCGTGGTTGAAGATGAATTCACACCGCTTTGTTTCATTACTACCGACCGGGCCGACAACCAGATTACCGGCTTCTGCCCTTCCGCAATGAATTACCCGTGTAAGTACGAATTTAAAAACATCAATGTAAACAAAGACCTGGCTGTGATCGCCGCCGGGAATATGCAGGATATGCTGCACTACCCGGCCTTTTTCAAACAACAGGGAGTGCGTTACATTTACGATCCAAGCCAGCAGATCCCCAGATTATCTGCAGAAGAGTTGCTTGGTAGTATCGACGGCGCATTTATGTTCATCAGCAATGATTATGAACTGGAAATGCTGATGAACTCTACGGGTTACAGCAAAGAGGATTTGCTGCGGCTTACTCCCAACATTGTTACTACTTTAGGCGACCAGGGCTGCTTCCTGCTGACAAAGGAGGGTCAGACCCATATCCCGGCAGTGCTTACCGAAGACGTTAAAGATCCCACCGGCGCCGGAGATTCCCTGCGCGGCGGTATGCTCGCTGCTTTGCACCAGGGAAAAAGCATCCCGGAGGCATTGCAGATAGGAACAGTTGCCGCCAGTTTTTGTGTGGAGCAGCACGGAACTCAAGAACATAAATTTGACCTGGAAATGTTTAACGCCAGATATGACAAAGCGTTTGGGGAGAATGCAGAATAACCCGTTGCAATTGAATAACCCCGACGAAGTTACAGTGAACGACAGAACTTACAACATTGTAACCTTTGGCTGTCAGATGAACGTGAATGAGTCGGCCTGGTTGGAGAGAGGATTGAAGCGCGCCGGTTTTACGCCGGCGCCGGAAGATTCCGCCCGGGTGCACATTCTCAATACCTGTTCAGTGCGCGCCAAACCTGTACAAAAGGTAATGAGCCTGCTTGGAAGAATAGAAAAGCTTACCAATGCCGACCCTGATGTGCTGGTTGCTGTGGGCGGCTGCGTAGCCCAACAAGTCGGGGAGCAGTTTTTTAAACGCTTCCCCCAGGTCAGACTGGTTTTCGGACCGGACGGAACGGCCAATGCCCCGGCCGCCCTGGAACGTCTGCTGGCAGAGCCGGGCCTGAAGCTGTCATTACTTGATTTCAGTGCAGAATATGTGGATAAGGAGCCACTGCTGAACGGCCCGGCTCCAACGTCGGCTTATGTGGACATCATGCAGGGCTGTGATAACTTCTGCACCTACTGCATTGTGCCGTTCACCAGAGGCCCCAAAAAATCACGCCCCAAGCAATCTGTTCTGGCGGAATGCCGCACTCTGGTAGAGCAGGGAAGCCGGGAAATAACCCTGCTGGGTCAAAACGTAAATGCCTATGCCCTTGACCAGCCTGATTGGAATATCTCGTTCGCTGAACTGCTTTACGAAGTGGCGGCCATTCCCGGTCTGCTCCGGCTGCGTTTTATGACTTCACACCCCAAAGACATTGCCCCGGAAGTGATCGATGCTTTCAAAGATCTGCCCAACCTCTGCCCCCGCCTGCATCTGCCGCTGCAATCGGGCTCAAACCGGGTACTGGAACGGATGAACCGCGGCTATACCGTTGAACGCTATCTTGAGATAGTGTCCGCTTTGCGGGAAGCCCGCCCTGAGCTTGAACTGTCCACGGATATAATTGTGGGATTCCCTGGTGAAACAGAAGCGGATTTTGAAGCAACCATGCTGGCAATGCAGAATGCCCGGTTTATAGACAGTTTCTCGTTTTGTTACTCTGATCGTCCGGGAACAAAATCGGAACGCTTCCTCGACAAAGTTTCTTCCAGCGTGGCTCTGGACCGGCTCGCCCGGTTACAGGCCTGGCAGACCAACCAACGGGAAGCGTTTCTGAAAAGTCAGGTGGGCAAACAAACCCATATGCTGGTGGAAAGCCCCAGTAAAAGGAATAACGGCTGGCAAGGACGCGATCCTTACGGGCACATAGTGAATATTGTTTCCGAGCAGGCCTTGCCTGGAAGGTTATTGCCCGTTACTATAATTGAAGCCAAAAAACACTCGCTTATTGCGAAAGAGGCGCTCAATGATTGAACTATCCGTTGCCGGAATTTCCATAGACCCGGTGAGCAAATCGCCGATTCTGGTGCTGCGCGCCCAATCCGGTCTGTTTATCCTACCTATCTGGATCGGGCCAAGCGAAGCTGTTTCCATTTCTCTGGCCTTACAGAAACTGGAAGTGCCGCGCCCCTTAACCCACGATCTGTTGCTCTCAACCGTTGAGGCGCTGGGATATCTGTTGAAGTCCGTGCAAATCATCAGAGTGGAAGACGGCGTGTTTTTCGCACAACTGGAACTGACTCGGGAAAATAAAACCGTGTTGGTCGATTGCCGTCCCTCTGATGCCGTGGCCATAGCCTTGCGTGCACAAGCCCCTTTGTTTGCCAGCCGGGAAGTAATGGCTGAGGCCGGGCTTGAATACCCCGATGCCGAGCAGCAGACTGTTCCGGTTTCCGGCGGGGACGGGGCTGTTGCAATGATTCTTCCCGATCAGGAACTCGACGCTATGGCTGACGATGAGGATTTTGACCAGGAAATAAACGACATTCTTGCTAATATGGACCCGGAATCGAAGTACAAAATGTAGCAACCAATCTTACAGTTGCATTTCTTAGCCGTTTAAAATGCAGCCGCCGTTATCTGTACCGTCCGCTCTATGCAAAAAAGGGAACAAACATTGTTCCCTTTTAAACACAATCCGCAAGCAAATCCCACCGGCTCCCTCAAAGGAGCGACAGATAGATTCCGGCCGTCAAGGTTAACGCAAATCCACCACACGCTTGGCCTTGCCTTCACTTACAGGCAAAGAGTTGTGCTGAACCAGCTCCACCTTAGGCGTAAACAGAATTTCATTCTTGAGTTTTGCCGTGATCCTCTGCTGCAAGGAGCGAAGCGCGCGCATGTCTTCCACAAAGTGATTGGACATCACTTCCACTTTTACCCGCAAGTCGTCCATTATACCGTCATTATAAATTTCAATGACGTAATTTTCACCCACTTCCTCAATGCTCATCAGCACTTGCTCAATTTGCATCGGATACACGTTCACGCCCTTGATAATCAGCATATCGTCGGCACGGCCAAGCACTCGGTCAATCCGACGATGGGTACGTCCGCACGCGCACTGGCCGGGGATAAATCGGGTAAGGTCACGAGTTCTGTAGCGCAGAAGCGGCATCCCGCGGCGGTCGAGAGTGGTAAGCACCAACTCACCCACTTCCCCATCGGGCATCGGCTCGCCGGTTTCCGGGTCGATAATCTCTGCAATATAGGCATCTTCCCAAAGATGCATTCCGGTTTGGTGCACACATTCAAAAGCAACGCCGGGCCCGTTCATTTCCGACAGGCCGTAAGAATTGTAAGCTTTCACGTCAAGAAGCTTTTCCACTTTGCGGCGGGTTTCTTCCGTGTGAGGCTCAGCCCCGATTACGGCAATGCGTAAAGGCAGAGTTTTAGGGTCTATGCCGTGTTTTTCCAAATATGACGCCATATACAGCGCATATGACGGAATAATGTGGGCCACAGTTACGCCAAAGTCAAACATGAACTTAATCTGCCGCTCTGTATTACCCGCCCCGGCCGGCACAGTAAGACAACCGAGTCGCTCCGAACCGTAATGAATGCCCAGCCCACCTGTAAACATTCCATACCCGGAAGTATTTTGCAGAATATCACTGCGACGCACCCCGGCAGCGTACAGACTACGCGCCATTAAATCGGCCCAATGATCAATGTCCTCCTGGGTATGCAAAATCACGGTAGCCATGCCGGTTGTGCCGGAAGAAGCGTGCAGACGCACACATTCATCTTTTGATACCGCAAGCAACCCATAGGGATAGGCGTCACGCAAATGTTTTTTGGTGGTAAATCTGAACTTCCGCAAATCAGCCAGCGAATGCACCGATTCAGGGCCAAGCCCCATTTCCTTGAACTGCTCGGCATAAAACCGCGAATTCCCAAGATGGGCGATCAGTTCTTTCAGTTTTCTAACCTGCAGAGCTTCAAGCTCCGCCCTGGGCATGGTCTCGATTATTGGATTATAATATATACTCATAATGAAATTCCCCTTGGGAAGAATCTGTTTTCCCCTGTGCAGGGAACCAAAAATCTATGTTTTTTAGGCCATATAAGCAAGCATTTTTTCACTTCCAGGCTATCCTCCTCTTAAAACCAGTCGCTTATAATCTGCGAAAAAGCAAAGCCCGGCTCTGGCCACGCTTATATCCGGAATAAACGCAACCGCCTGACGATTGCCAAGAGGTTACGGTTTATCCAGGAGAAGGACATCGACGTTGCCTGCAAATTCAATGGCCCTGTCGCTTATGGCCAGCACATTTGTGCGGTTAAGTCGATTCATACCGGCAATGCCGAGAGCGAAAAACAAGGCCCCGATCTTGGTGAGGAGCAAGGCAAACGAAAGGGCAAACAACGAGGTTGCCGGCGCAGGAACCCACGTCCATCTACGTTGGCAACAAACTGTAACACCAGAGAGAGGCGATCACCAGCAGGAAAATCAGGATAAGGGCCAACAGCAGAATTTTCAGCGCAATCTCGTCTGGTATTTTTCTGATGCGCCGCTCCTTCCACCATGACGGTCATTTCAACCGAAAAGCTCTGTCCGGCCTTATTGCTGACCTTGATTACCAGCAATTCAGACTGACGGCAGTCTCACCGGCCACAGCAGAACGGCCACTACCGCACTTCAAACCAGATGGTTGCGCACTGTTTCTGATCAACCCCTGTTCTGCCATTTTGGAATAAGATTAACGACAGAACAGGGGCAGGAATAATCCTAATATCTACTTAACGCAGATTCTCAATAGCCGCGCGTAACTCCTGAGCCATACGCGATAACTCTTGAACAGCATCTGATGACTGCAGCAGTCCCTCAGCGGTTTCTGCCACTACCCGATTAATCTCTTCAATATTATTGGTTATTTCTTCAGACGAACTGCTCTGCTGCTCTGCAGCCGTGGCGATCGACATTACAAAGTGTGATGTTTCGGACGCAAGGTTAACTATCTGATTAAGGGCATCGCCGGACTTATGGGCCAAGTCAGTAGCTTCCGCTATGTTTTTCACTGCGTTGGTTACTTCATTGATGTTCTGGTGCGTGGAATTTTGAATGGCGGATATGCTTTCGCCAACTTCTTTGGTGGCGTCCATGGTCTTTTCAGCCAACTTACGCACTTCGTCGGCAACCACAGCAAATCCCTGACCGGCCTCACCGGCCCGGGCAGCTTCAATGGCCGCATTCAGGGCAAGCAGATTGGTCTGGTCGGCAATATCGGAAATAACACCCAGGATCCCGCCAATATTCTCAGCCAGACTTCCCAGTTGCTGCATATTTTCTTGCAGACCCAGTGAGACTTTATTAACGTTGCTCATGGAATCCACCACTTGGCGTACCAAGCCGGCTCCAGATTGGGCATTCTGGCGGGTAGTCTCGCTCTGCTCAGATGCCTGGCTGGCATTGCTGGCAACTTCCAGAACTGTGGAGTTCATCTCGCCCATGGCAGTGGCAGTCGATTCCATGCGTTCTCTCTGAACGTCGGCGCCCCTGGAGATCTGCTCAATTTGTGCAGCCAGTTCTTCAGCAGCGGAGGCGACTCTGTCAGAGATTTCCGATGCCCGTGCGGCAATTTCAATAATTGCGTTCTGTTTAGATTTAATTTCACTAAGATCATTAATGACTTCAAGGAAGCCAACTGTTTGGCCTTCAATATCTTTAAGCGGAATGGCATTTACCCCGATATCCATTTTGCCGTTAGGGGTATGCAGTCTTGTTTCACCGTTTATCGTACCATTTTTATCCATGCAGGCGATGCCAAGACAATTGTGATCGCAAGCTTCTGCATTCAGCAGTTTGAAGCACTCTTGTCCTATGCCGTTACTACCAACGGCTTCCTCTGCAGCTTTATTAAAGAAACAGATTACTCTGTTTTTGCTGCAAGCCATGATCGGTGATGGAATACTATCAATTATAGTGAGATAAGCGTCCCCGATAGTATTAAAAATGCGGCTGAGTTCTGCAAACTCCCCGACGAATTTGTCGGTCTTGATACGATCGCGCAAATCTCCTGAAAGAATACTGTGGGCAACAGCTTTTGCTTCAGTGGTCATGTCGAAGATTACGACAGGAATTTTATGCATGGAGCTAATCATTCGGCCGATTTCTCCACCTTCTTTGATCTGAGGCTCATATGCAAAATTGCCGACAGCAATCTGCTGTGCGTATTCTCCCAGCCTGTTCAGAACACGAATCAGCCCGAATACGATAAAAGCCGCTACCCCTATACCTAAAGCAATGCCGACCACTGCAATGATGATCATCAATGCCTGCGCGCCGGCAGTCTCGCTTAAGGTGGCATTTTTTGTCTGATCTTCCAAGGTGGTCATTCCCGCTGTTATTTCATTAGCAATACCCAGGTAACGTTGATTGATCTGGCCTGCCTGTGCAATATTCGCCTCAACTTCCTTACACAATCCGCGAATTTTGGTGAATGATTCCTTTATAGTGGACATCTCAGATTGAAGCTCCCGGAAAGCCCGAATAGCGGCGGGATGTTCCAGAATTTCGCCAAGCTGGTTCAGCGTAGTCTCAAGCTCTTTTATTGCTGCTTCAGCAAGCCGGCCTTTTGCTTCCTGAAATACTTCCGAATACATCCCTACATAGGTGCTGACAAGAGAAACTGCTTCCTGGGCAACAGTCAACCTTCTGATTGCTTCTGAGTTGCCTGAATTAATAACTGCGTCGGTAATTTCAGCAAAGCTTTTATGCATTCTTTGTTCTGCCGGCAGATACACGTTTTCGTACTGGCTCAGCACACCCATTACATTGTCGCGCAAAGAAGCAATGAGGTTTTTATATTCATCTGTACCAGCCACAACCCCTTTTACGTTATCAATATAAGTTGGGTTTTCAAGCATTGTAAGCAACTGCCGACCATATGAATTCAAGGCATCAACATCTTTTAAAGCGAGATCTAACTCAGCCGGGTCAAGATAGAACAAGAACTGCATTATTCTGAACCGGGCTACCTGCACATAGCTTGAAAAGTCGCTGGAAACCCTATTTATACTGGAAACCCGGACATATTCGTTTATGTTTTTATCCGTGTTATACGCTGTTCTGTAGCCAATGAAAGCCAGTGCAAGCGTAATGGCGATCATGATGATGAACCCTGAAATTATTTTGATTTTTGTGGTCATTGCTTTCCTCCGCGAAATCCCGTCTATCTGCCTAAACTACCGGCAGCCAGGTTTTTATCAAAAAGTTGATTATTGCTTAAAAAGCAACCTGTATGGCAATGCAAATCAAGCATGCCTAACGGATTCGCATTAAGTTAAGTTATAAACAACCAGATTCGCCGCATGACATAAGCAGATTGTACGAGCCCATCATCCCCCATGGTAAACGTTCTTTACAATATTATATACCAGGATATCAAAAATTCTTATTTCATTTTAGAACAAAAGTCATTATATTTTTTAACATATTGACGTTAAATCGACTTCTATTCAAAAATTAAAATAAACATGACAAATTAACTTACCGCCCCGGCGCGGCCGTGACAGTTCCGGAATGTTTTGATTTCCTTTGCCTGCCGGCGTCGGTCGCAAAGCGGATCAACTTGAGCCGGCTGGAATTGGAGCTGTTTTAATCTGCAAAAAGAAGGGTATTCCTTGTTTTCAGGTGGCTGGGCTGTTCTGCATAACACTTACAGTTACCAATATTGATACTTTACCCAATGCAAAATTCGGACCAAAGACAGTAGATTGTGTGCGACATTTCCATACTTATTACTCCTGATCTCTGATGACAGAGTTTCCAACCATGCTGCCGCACGCAATAGCTGCCCTCTCGTATGAGCATTCTGTTTTTCTATCCCCTAACCATACTGAGGTGGGCTTTGGCTTTATATTTCGCTTATACTTCAAACAGCATTTCCAGGTCTTCCCGGGTAAGCGTTTTGAATGTATCCTGGCCGGGAATGACTGCATCTGCAACGCCCCGCTTCATATTCTGGAGCTGCAGAATTTTTTCCTCGACTGTGTTCTGGCAGATCAGCTTATATGAAAACACCTGCTTGGTCTGTCCGATGCGGTGGGTGCGGTCTGTTGCCTGGCTTTCCACGGCCGGGTTCCACCAGGGATCATAATGGATCACATAATCAGCGGAGGTCAGGTTGATTCCGGTTCCACCGGCTTTAAGCGAAATGAGGAAAATGGGTATATCCGGGCTGTTATTGAACTTATCAACCTGCTCAAAGCGATCTTTACTTGAGCCGTCCAGATAACAGTAAGGAATTTCCGTTATGTTCAGCCAGGAGCGGATAATCTGCAGCATCTGCACAAATTGAGAGAAAACCAGTACCTTGTGCCCTTCTTCCACGATATCGGTTATCATATCTTTAAAGGCATCAAATTTGCCGGAAGGCAGGCTGGAAGAAAAACCGGGCATATCCACCTTTAATAAACGCGGGTGGCAGCAAATTTGACGCAATTTGAGCAGGGCGTCCAAAATGGAAATCTGACTTTTGGCAATGCCTTTTTCTGCTACATCGGAAAGCACCTGCTCGCGGAGTTTTCCGGCCAGGGCGGCGTAAAGCTCTGCCTGCTCGTCAACCAGGGCGCAATATTGCACTGTTTCCACCTTCGGGGGCAGATCCCCGGCAACTTCCGCCTTTGTCCGCCGCAAGATAAACGGCTTTACTCTGGAGCGCAGATAATGCAAAGTATCAATATCTCCATCCTGAATGGGTTTGGAGACTCCTCTCTGGAATGCGTGTTGTGAGCCGAGAAATCCGGGCATTAAGAACTCGAACAGTGACCAGAGCTCAAACAGATTGTTCTCAATAGGCGTACCGGACAGACAAAGACGCATTTTTGATTGAATTCTTCGTACACTGCGGGCAGTAATGGTGTTGGGGTTTTTAATGTTCTGAGCTTCGTCCAGAATCAGGCAATTAAACTCGAACTTCTCCAGCTCTTCCATATCGCGGCGCAGCAAGGCATAGGTGGTCAAAACCAGATCAGAGTTTGCTATCTGTTTGAACATTCCTTCCCGGTTAGTCCCATAAATCGTTAACAGATTGAGTCCGGGAACAAACTTGGTCGCTTCGCGTTCCCAGTTCGGCAATACTGATGTCGGAACCACTATCAGGTTTGGGCCGATTTCGTCCTGCTCCTTCATATATTGCAGGAAGGAAAGAGTTTGTACTGTCTTGCCAAGCCCCATTTCATCGGCCAGAATGCCGCCGAACCCATATTCACGTAAAAAGTTCAGATATGAGAGGCCTTGTTTCTGGTAGGCGCGCAGGGAAGCCTGGAGCCCTTCCGGCTCATTAAGCTGCTTGATTTCATTAAAAGAGCGTAGTTTCAGGCGCAGGTTGTCCCAAAAAGAATCTGTGGTCACTTCAGGGATATCTTCCAGCAAGCTGTCTAAGACCGGAGCCTCGAACTGCTGGAAATGCTGTTTGGGCGGCGCATTCGGGTCAAGCCCCAGAGCCTCCAGCTTAGTGCTGATGCGCTTGAGCCATGCTTCCGGCAGCGACGTATATGAGCCGTCTTTCAATTGAACATAACGTTTACTTGAAGTCCAGGCTTCCCAAAGTTTGTCGAGCGAAACCGACTGTCCTTCATACTCAACATGCACTTCAAAGTTAAACCATTTCTCCTTTTCATTACTTTCAATCTCGGCGGTAATAACCGGTTGGGCCATTCGTACCCGATAGCGGGAAAGGGTTTGCTCGCCAAATACCCGGTATTTCTGCACCAATTGAGGATAGGCATCTAACAGGAATGTAATCGCCTCTTCCGGCTCTAGGAACCAAATTCGGTTTGTACGCGGTTGGAAATCCATTTCCAGCAGCATGTTCATCAACCCGGACTCTTCTTCCTGATTGCGGCGCAGCATAAAAGTCTTACCCTCAAAGTTAATGCTGCCTGTTTGAAAATCCGGGCTTGGTCCCGGCAATACGAACTCCCCGAATTCTGTCTCATAAATGTTTTCAATTTCCAAGGTGAGCAGACTGCCTTCCTCATTCAGGAACAGTTTGGGATTATATTTTGCCTGCACAAACATCGGTTTTATCTGATCAAGGAACTGCTCTTCACCGTAAAGCGCTGAACTCGGAATTTTGGACCAGACCCGGTCCAGAAATTCAGGAATTTCAGCTTTGGGAATGACCGGCGGATTAATAATCAGACTATGCGCAAATTGCGAGGAAAGCGGTGTATGCACAGGCTGGAGACGTTTGTTCCTGCATACCCAAAGGGGAAGCTGGCCGTGGAAGGTAACATCGCCTTGCAAGATCGACAGCGGCGGTTTTCCTTCAGCATACATCAGCACATCGAAGGTCAACTCATCATTTGCAAATGAGGGCTGGATTTTCAGGTGCATCGGCCGGTTGTAAATGCGGCAGGGATTATCCGTATCTTTCCAGAACAGATAATATTCATTGTGCACCGACCAGAAAAACCATGAGGCCAAACCAGTGGGAATATCCACCCGGTGCCCTGCAAAGCCAAGCTCTGCCGCAATGTGCCGGCCTACTTGGGCCAGGCCGGGGGATAATTCGCACCAATCGGGATTATCGATAATTTGCTGCAAAGTTATCTCTGTGTGTACTGATGACAAGCCAGCTTTATTCTGGCGTGCCCGGAAGAACGCAATCTGCATTCGCCCAGGTTCGGGAAAAAAACGAAGAACCAGATAATGTTTGCCTACTTCCGGTTCAATTTCATTAGCAAAAAAGCTTCTGAACGTCTGACGCCAGTCAGCAAAAGGACGTAATACGGGAATTTGGGCTCCCTCCGGCTGTTTGCCGCTCAATGAGCCCAGAAGTTTTAAAGCGGCTGCTCCCACATGCCTGCACACTCCGGAAAAGGAGTCAGGGCAATTACACAGAAAATTCACGCTGTTGTCAGCTATGTTCAAATTCAACTTCGGCGTATAAACCTGAAAGTCGTCCCCCTCCACATTGGCTTCCACATCCCAATAGCTTTCGCTTTGCTTAAGGTTGAGCTTGTGCACATGCCCTTCGTCCAGAATTACACGTGAACTGTCAAGAATGTACTCGGGAATTACTCCGTTTATAAAGTTGTTTAAAATTTCTCGAGCAATCTGCTCGTGATTCTTCTGCATATTCAACCCGTATGATAGACTTTACAGCTTTAATGCCTCAAGGCCCCGGCAATCAAGTTGCCGGACGCCCTGAACAGTTTTGCCGTGAATATAACCCGATGTCTTGCAACAAGACATGAACGTCCTAATTATCATTACAATCAGGCCAAACTGGCCGCAAATCAATCAAGAAAAAACTTACGGCTGTCAAGCTTGGATATATACTTCAGTTTTTGTTCTATTTCAATTATGTTGTTAAAAATGACTGGTTATCAATGCAGTGTTTTTCTGCGGGGAGTTCGGGAACGGTTTAAAATCAAATCCGCATTGCGGTTGCAGCATTTTAATGAGCAGGTTTATGATAATACTACACAGAAAATCAAAGGAATTCAGCGTGGCTGCGCTAATACTATTTTTCTCTGTACTGTTGTTTGCAGTCCCGGCACACGGGCAAGAAAGCGCACTCTCATCAGGCCCGGAATATGGTGGACGTCTGATTTTGGGCTCTATAGGCGAACCCTCCAACCTTATTCCCTACTTGAGTTCAGATGCCCCCTCGCATGAAGCTGCTTCCTATCTGTATGTGGCCCCCTTAAAATATGATAAAGATCTTAATGTTGTGCCCTGGGCCGCGGAAACTTACAGTGTGGAGCAAGGCGGTCGCAAGCTCTCTTTTAAATTGCATGAGGGCATTTTCTGGCAGGATGGAGTCGAACTTACTGCGGCTGATGTGGAGTTCACTTATAAACTGATGATTGCCGAGACCACTCCCACTGCCTATGCTGAAGATTTTCTTATGATCAAAAGGTTTGAAAAAACCGGGCGTTATTCCTTTGAGGTCTATTATGACGAGCCTTATGCCAGAGCACTTTCCACCTGGATGGGGGCAATCTTGCCTAAACACGCGCTTGAGGGTGAAGATCTGCTCAACACCGCTTATATTCGGGCTCCGTTAAGCTGTGGCTCTTATCTGCTCTCTGACTGGCTTCCCGGCTCTCGTTTAGAGTTTCGCGCCAACCCCCGTTACTTTATGGGAGAGCCGTATATTGACCAGATAATTTCCAGAGTCATTCCCGATGTCTCTACCATGTTTTTAGAACTGAAAGCAGGCAAACTGGATATGATGAACCTGTCACCGCACCAATACACCCGCCAAACCAAAGGAGAACGCTGGGAAGAGCAATATCGAAAGTATAAATATCCTGCATTCGCCTACACTTATATGGGATATAACTTGAAAAACCCCTTGTTTTCCGACCCACGCGTACGCCGGGCGATTGCCCATGCAATTGACAAAAAAGGTATAGTGCACGGCGTGTTGATGGGATTGGGGGAACCCACCATCGGCCCGTATAAGCCCGGCACCTGGGCCTATAATTCGGAAATAAAGGATTATACTTATGACCCTGAGCTGGCTGCAAATTTGCTTGCCCAAGCCGGCTGGACGCAAAAAAACAGTGATGGTATCTTGGTTAAAGAGGGCAAGCCTTTTTCATTTACCCTGATGACCAATCAAGGCAATGAACAACGAATTAAAATTGCGACAATTATTCAGAACCAACTGGAGAGCGTGGGGATTGAAGTGCGCATACGCACAGTGGAATGGGCGGCGTTTATCGAAAAGTTCATCAACCCGCGTAATTTTGACGCAATTATCATGGGCTGGACCATTGCCCAGGACCCTGACAGTTATGATGTATGGCACTCATCAAAGATTAAGGGCTCCGGCCTCAACTTCATCAGTTATTCCAATTCCGAGGTGGACGCCCTGTTAACGGAAGGGCGCCACTTACTGGACCCGGCAAAACGCCGGCCGATTTACTGGCGCATTCAGGAAATTCTGCATGAGGAACAGCCTTACCTTTTCCTTTATGTACCGTATGCTTTGCCCATTATTCGTTCAGATGTGATGGGGGTGGAACCGGCCCCCGCGGGAATTACCTATAATTCTGACAAATGGTGGATAAAAGGAGCAGAGAAACATTACGGAGCAAGCAGGCCATTATTGACGGATTAGCTGTTAGACCACCAACAAACCTTATCCGTTCTGCTTCCAGTCAAAACGGCGGCTCTCCCCTTTTCCGTCTTCCGACAAGGTCCGCTGATTCAAATGGTGAGGAATGCTGTTTGCTGTTAAGCGCCAAGGCGACTTTAATGCCCGACTGTTTTAGAAAACAGATTAATTATCAGAACTCCGCCAATGATCAGCGCCATTCCGATGATCGCCGGCAGGTCAAGCGCCTGCTTGAAAAGCCAAAAAGCAAGAAGCGACACCAACACGATGCCAACCCCGGACCAAATTGCATACGATATACCTATGGGAATGGTTTTCATCGTTAAAGAGAGCAGATAGAAAGCAACCGCATATCCGACTATTGAAACCAGTGAGGGCCACAGCCTGGTGAACCCTTCCGTACTTTTAAGAGCCAAGGTTGCCACAATCTCAGCCACGATTGCCAAAAGTAAATACAACCAATGCATATATGTCCTTTTATGTGTAATTATGCTTCAAACCACAGTTGCTCGGCCACCAACTGATTGAGGTCTCCTGCAGATAGTTGCCGTGCAGAGTATCCCTCACCTTTCGTGAAAAGTTAGCAAAGCTGATTCAAAGGCTTTGTCAATAGTCAACTTTTCTTCCCGACTATTACTACTAGTTTTAGAGCATAAATGAATTTTTGATGAAGTCAATATGTCAGTTAGTCTGCGGATTCTTTAAGTATTTTTACCTTGGTTAAATACCCGTTGCCGTGAAAATATTACTTTACTGAAAACAAAGGTTTCTTTATTTGTCTTAAGCGGGGCAGTGTCGGCTTTGGAATTCATCACAACTCAGAGCAATTCGTTCTGGCCGCCATTTTCTCAGAGATTGCTATAGCAAAAATGCCCGAATAAAATAGTTTTGCGCCAATCACCTGGGCCAATCAGTAACTAAAATCTGGTTGGATCAACTATAAAGCATTTTCCGATTATCCATATCAAACACCACCTGCGTTTCACTGAAAAGCCACACGATTCCACTAATTTACAGCCTCGACGCCAGCCATGCAGCCCGGAACTAATTAACTTTCAAAGCGGATTTACTCCAGTAGATACGGCTGTCCGGCTTTTGGGTATAAAGGCGGACAGCCGTAGTCTTGTTACGAAAAGAGCCCTGAAATTCAGGGCTCTTTGTTTTTATGTGACTATTTAACTCCCGGACCGGAAGTCTGCCTTTTCAACTGGTTAGGCAACAGCGGCCCCTTCCTTCTGAGGTTCATCATGGTCGCTGAATGCAACGCGCGGGCAACTGCTCATGGTCAGCTTGGAGACCACAACGTATGCGACAGCCGCCACTACGTCACCGGCCAGCGGCCCGATTACCCAATCGCTACCACCGGAGATCACCAACCAGGCCGCAGCGGTTCCGCCGCCGAGAATCATGGCGGCGAGAGCGCCGTAAGCATTGCCTCGCCAGAAGGTGCCTATGAATACGGGCCCAATCAGGATAGCTTGCAAGGTTCCTGTCCCCATAATGTTCAGATAGTTCAGGAATACGTTGTCCGGCACCGCATAGGTGAGAAGCATGCCGATAAATCCGAGAATCAGAACGCCCCAGCGGTTCAGAGCAACAGCGCGCTTGGGAGTGGTGGGCGCGTAGTTGTTCGCGGAGCGGCGCATATCATGCATGAGAGCAGAGGACAGAGTATGCAGAAGACCGTTGGCAGTGGACTGCATGGCGAACAGAATAAACAGGGTAACTACCACCGCAATCAGCTTCGGTACATAGTGTTCCAGGAACATGGGCATGGCCATGTTCGGGTTGTCCATCAAAACCGGGTTGTCGGGCATCTTCAGCTTCATATACAGACCGACCATGGGGATCAGGCTGAGGATGATGCAGAGCACGGTACAAAGCAGCCCCATCTTGTGCAGCGGTGCGTCGTCCTTGAAGGCCAGGAAGCGCATGGCCATGTAGGGCAGCACGGCGGCGAAGAAGAATGCATAGGGAATGCTGAAGTAGGCTGCAATCTTATGGGTTCCGTAAGGTGCGGCAGTGGGCGGATTAATGAAGTTTTCACCAGCAACGTTGGTGTATTGACGCAACTGATTAACCATATCCATAATCGAGGTATCGGCAAGACATACGCCCACACAGTAAATACAAGCGATGCACATACCGAATACCATCAAAGTGTCTGTCCAGGCAACGGCGGCCAGCCCACCAAAAGCAGTGTAGAAGATGATCATGCTGATTACAATGGTGGATGCCAGCCACGGGGGGATGCCCAGCCACTGCGAGGTGAGCAGACCCACGGCTTTGATCTGACCGATGATGAACACGGTCAGGAGCAGCAGGGTACAAAGACCGGTAAAGAACTGCAGAATACGGGCCATGCCGTCAGTAGTGGCATGGGACTGAGCAATATATTCCGGAATGGTGCTGCTCTTCATGCGGTAGGCCTGTTTGCGCAGATGCCCGGCAAAGAAGGTGATTGCAATGGTGTGGGCTACGGCGAAACCGAAGTTGAACAGCAGTTCGATAGGGCCGTAGGCGTAGGATACGCCGGGAGCGCCCATGAAGCACCAACCTGAATAACCGGTACCAACCACTGCACAGGTACCAACCAGCACCCCGAGAGAACGTCCGGCTACCAGAAAGCCGTCAGAGTCTTTATCGGCGATACGTTTAGCGCGGAACCCCACATAAACCATAACCGCAACGGAAAGCAGGAAGAAGGCCCAGTTGAAATAAATCCAATAACCAGCAGTATTAGCTTCCATCATAACTTATTAACCCCCTTCCTCATTAATGGCTCTTGGAGCGGACTTCACAGATGAAATACCAGACTACAGACAATAGGAATAACCCTATGTTGCTCCACACGAAGCCATCTAATAACCATGAGTCAAAGAACATATGTACCTCCTACGCTCTTTATGCAAGTGGCCTCCTTGCAATTACCCCCAACATTATTATATGTCGCAAACTTCAAAAGCTTGCTTACATGAAATTTAAACTCACAACATTCCCCTCAAATAGGTTTTTAAATTCACCTTTTTGTCCACCAGGCCCAGTTTCTTTCTGATGTTGTGACGGTGGAATTCAACGGAGCTTTCTGAGATATACAGAATTGCCGCAATGTCTTTGTTTGTCATATTCTCATTAATCATATTAGCGATTTGAATTTCGCGCGGGGTAAGGCTCACATTCCGTTTTGAAAACTGTACGGCGAACGACGAAGCGATATTTTGCAGATTCTGCTTGATGATATTCAGATAAGACTGCTGCACTTCATTATGGCTTATACTTTCAAGCTTATCTACATAGGGCATGACCAAATCGCGGATATTCATGTACACTTTGCTTTCAAGCTCATCCTTATCTGAATTCATCCGGTTTAAAATTACCCGCAAAGCTGAATTCATTTCTTCCAATTTTTCCGATTTTTCATGAAGCTCTTTTTCACGCCTGAGCAGAGTACGCTCATAAATAAACTGTGACGTGATGTCTTCATAGGCAATGAAGCTGGAACAATCAGGCAGCTTTGCAAAATGTACGATAACATGCTTTTCCAAACCGCCCCGTCCCATAATTTCAGTTTGAAACGGCCTGCCTTCCTGTAGCTTCGTTAAAAATTCCGCATGTGCGGCTTCATTGGGGTAAGCTGCCTCCCACCAGTTTTCAATGGAGTCAAGTTTGCCGTGATCAAACCCGGAAAGCTCTGTAAAACGAGGGTTGGCATAGATAATTTTCCCGTTGGGGGACACAAGAATCAAAGCAACCGGGGCATTTTCCACCAGAGTGCGAAATAAGTTTTCGCTTTTACGCAATTCATCTTCTATGCCCTTCAGGCGGTCTATATCAATATGCGTGCCCACAGCCTCTAATGGCTTGCCGTCCTCATCGCGGCGCACCACTTTCCCATGTCCTAAAATCCAGCGCCATTCTCCATTTTTCGCTTTGGCCCGGTATTCTGCTTCATAAAAAGGACTGATGCCGTCAAGATGGTCCTGAAGACGACGGCGTACCTCCGGTAAGTCGTCCGGGTGGGTCAGATTATCCCAGGACGATTGTGTGTTCTCTATATCTTTAGAGCTATAACCCAAAATGCTCAGTAAATTGGTATAGACAAAATTCATGGTGTCGGTTTTAAAATCTATAGTCCATACCCCTTCTCTGCTTCCCTCCAGGGCCATTTCCAGCCATTGTTTGTGCTTTTCAAGCTCGCTTGCACTTTCCTGAATGCGACTGTTTAATTCTACGCTATAATTGCGTAAGCGTTCTACAACCGGATCATTTGATGAAAGCTCAAGCACATGCAAACCGCGTACATTCGCAGGATAGTCTCGACCTGTGGCTTGCCAAACCTGCATTTCCGCTATAAAGATACGCCCTTCTTTAGTCAGACAGGTAACAGGGGTGCGCTGCACCTCGTCGCCTTGCAATGGCACAAATAATAACTTTTTGAAAAGTTCACATGTTTCGGTGTTAGGAATTGCTGTGTCGGCAAAATCGCTTATTGAACTGAAAAACTTGGATTCATAACCGGTGAGATTGCTGCAGGCCCGATTCCAGGACACAATTTTCCCATCGACTACATTAAAAAATATGCTTGCAACCGGATAGTCCTCGAAGATTACCAGCCCGGGAAAACTTTTTTCAGAGACAGCAGAAACGCACAGATTTACTTCTTGCATCTCAACTTTTGCTTTCATTTTGCTACCCCGCCTTTATAAGGTAAGTAGTTTCTGTCTCTCTAACCGGTGAACCGGTGTGTTGAACCCGGCTCAAAATCCCCCGACCAACCCCTTTAATTAAGAAGCACACTTAATTTACTAATCAGACCAAGACTTGAAAATAATTTCAAATTCCAAACTGATAATTTAATAAAATACTCCTGCCGGGCACTACCCCGGCAGGAGCCCGTTTTTTTTAACGTAATGCAGCGGACTTTGTCCGGATTTTTTTCACAATCATCAGTATGAGCAGTAAAATGCCCACATAACCATTAAGTACATAGACAAAGTTAACGAGTTTAGCAAAAGGAATGGCAATAGCAATTACTGTACCTAACGCTGCCAACCCAAAGGTGATCAAGGTGTACTTCTTGGTTCCGTGCGTGGCCAGACGCTGTACTACAGTCCAAAGCAGGGGCACAGCGGCCGAATACACACCCAGCACAATAATAACGGAGAAAACCGTAGCCATATATGGGCTCATTGCTTCAGCAAGGTATAACGACGGAACCTGAACGCCAACCACATCCCAAACTACCGACATCAGCCCGAACATTACAATCACCAAAGCCACGCAGAAAAGAACCGCCCCAATGGTGGCGCCCAGCTTGGCTTCTTTGGCACTGTTGGACACTTTACCCAAGGAAGCGAGGAAAGCACCAAGCCAGAGCATACAAAAGCCTACATAGGACAGGGCAGCGAGAGACCAGTCCATGGAGACATTATCGAAGAACGAAGAAGCATGCAGTAGGCCCAAACTGGGAATAGCGGCGTTGGCTACCGGAATTTTATCAAAATGGAAGATGATACCGTACAGACCAATGACAATGAACAATCCCGCTTTAAGCGGGCCGATTTTGCCGATAATCTGTACAATACGGCTGAGACCAAGCACAACAGTAAAGGCCACACATATGCCCATAGCCGTGCACCCGTAGTTCTTTTCCAGACCGTAATACTGTTCAAGCGTTGAGCCGGCACCGGAGACCATGATAAAAAAGGACATAAAGATGAAAATGATCGAGAAATAGTCGTAAAACCCGCCGATATATTTCCCGCCATAATATATATATATATCGTTGCCGTTCTCAAACTTTTCATGATGACCTACAGCCATAAACTCTCTGCCCACATAAAGGAAGAGAAGCAAAACCAATATGGCGCCGGCAAGACCCCAGTAACCATATGAAACGAAATACTGCATTACTTCCTGGCCCGTAGCGAAGCCGGAACCGATGAGCAACGCGCAAAACGCGCCAGCGAACCCAAAAACGTTGCTCCATTTTACAACAGGTTTACCCATTATCACTCCCACACCCTTTTAAAGATTTACAGCGGGAAAATTTGCATCTATTGAAAGTTAGATGGCGGCCCGCCCTTAGGAGGCGAACGGGCAGGCCACCGGATGGTCTAGCAGAGTAAGCCTAGTTTTCAGACTTACAGCTTATAAGAGATAACAAGAGTTTTGCCGACCTGCTTGGGGAAGTAATCCTTGCAGGTACCTTCGCGGTACACGTCAGCGGTGGAGCAGTGCAGGCCGCCGCCGAACGGATAAGCATCGCGGAACGGTACAGGCAGAGCTTCCATACCCAGCTTGTCCATCTGCTCGAGCTGATTTACTTCGCTGGCTTCCACGCAAACGGTCTTGGGATCAAGTACCAGGCAGTTCATGGACAGCCATACGCTGGAGTAGCACAGTGGAGGCGGGGTCTTGTGGGCCGGTTGAGCGGCGGGTACGATTTCCCAATCGTTTTCCACGAAGATCTGTTCCATGCCTTTGGGCAGGGTGCGGTTCGGGTTATTGATGATCAAGCCTTCACGCAGCGGCACGAAGGTGGCGTCGATGTGAATCGGGTATGCGTCGCCGGGGAAGTTCAGGCTGTGAATGCGATGATTGGGGAAGTGACGGCGCAACCAGTCCATGGCTTTACGGTTGGTGGTAAGACCATGCTGACAGAAGATGTCTTTACCCATACGCATCATGTCGGCGGCGTCGAACAGGGGTTCATATTCAGTGGTTACGAAGAACAGGTCAGCAACTCTCTTGAGACGTTCTTCCATGGTGATACCGTCATACAGGTACCCCTTGTTGTAGCTCTTGTCGGTCAGGCGCGGTTTCGGAGCGGCTTCCCAACGCATTTCGGGGTCGTTGTCGAAATAGCTCTGCAGAAGAGGACGGTAGCAGAGATATTCAAACCAACGGCTGCGATAGGACATGGTGGCTTCAAGAATTTCATTACCAACGGTCAGAAGCACGTCGCGGGGCGGCATGCAGCCGAACATGCAGGCGTTTTTCCAATCGGGGGTGCCGATTTCCTGGTAGAAATTAATGGGGGTAGGACGGTCAACTTTAATACCGCGCTTTTCCAGAAGAGCCTGGAAGGCGTCAAGCTGAGCGTTACCTTTGTCTACGGATTCCTGGGAGCGGGGACCGTAAGGCATACCGCGCATATCGGAATCTTCAGGAATTTTCATTTCGCTGGGCTCTTCCGACGGAGGAATACAGCAACCGGTGCAGCTACCGATGATTACATGCTTCAACGGATCCCAATCGTTCCATGAATTTACGATTTTAGCCATTTCACATCTCCATGATTTGTTAATGTTTTCAGCCCCTATTAATCTTACAGATGAAAATTTTTACTCATTGCAAGGAGGCCACCTTTTAGAGTAATAACTTTTAATCCTCATCTGTTCAGATTATTACTTGGGGCATTGTTGAATTAAACCTAGCGGAAAACCGCACAATCAAACAACCCTAGAAGATTGCTAGGTTTTCCTTAGGTATAAAAGACGAATGTCGATGTGAAAATAAGTGTAAGCTTTTGCTACCCTTAAGCATTATTAAGATAACTGCTTTAAAATATTGTTAAAATTTCATAGTGGAGTTTAAATAAAATGAGACAAATGCCTGAAATTTAATACCAGCATACCTAGGGAAATAAGGTGAAGTTTTTACTATCAGAGATAAAATTGATAGGTTGGCAGAGCAGCCCAGAGGTTGTGGGCTGTCCATCTCCACATCAGGTTTGCTGTTGGAAACGAAGAAGACCGGATAACAGCTTACCGTCGTTCGGTGTGAGGGGGGATAGACGACGGCATCAGGCGTACAAGTTATACGGTCATTAAATTAGGGAAGGGAATAGGCCGCAAATATAGAGCTATGCATTACCTATGGTGATATCAAGTTGCTCCAGGTCTTCATCCGTAGTGTGTGAAAGTCGTACTACCTGAATTTTAATTGCCAGAATATCAGGCTGACAGACCGGACAGGTTTCAGTAAGCAGCATGCATTGGCTATCCAAAAGCTCAAGGCTCACTTGCGCCTCATTTAATAAATGAGTAGTTTTCCCTGCTTCCCAAATTACCGGTCGCCCACAAGAACGGCACTCTACATAAAGCAGTTCCGGATCAATAGATACAAAGACAGACCGATCTGCCTCTTGCAGTGAAAAGATATCTTGAGCAGTTATTAAATACTCGTGTGGCAGGTAGCTCATGAACTTCCCTTCCTTGGATGAACCGGCAACACTTTTTCAGCCTGGGGCTCTAGGAGAATTTCGTCTTGGAGGCACAAGATACACAAAGCGCGTCCACTTCGACGTTTACCTGGCAATAATCTCAAATGCTCTGGTGCTTGCCGAACTGCTTTTAAAATAATGGGATTTTTACCTGATGGCAAGTGAAAACGCTCAGCATTTGTTAAATCTGAGCTATCCAATTCCCGACAGTATCGGCGCCTTTGCTGAAAACAATTCAATTTCTATAGCTCCAGTAGTGAATCTAATTTAATTGGGAGTGCGAATAAGCCGGGGTGGTCAGCGGTAAACTGTCCACCCCACAAGCTTACATGCTGCTGTAATGCAGCAGACTGATCCCGGCAATGAGGGTAAAAATCCCCAACCAGCCGATGGGGCGGATTTTCTGTCCAAACAGAGCCCATGCGGCAAGGGAAGTGCCCAGAATACCGAAAGCGCCCCACAAAGCATAGGCCACGGCCAGATCCAGGGCGGTTACGGCGTAGGCAAGACATGAAAATGCCAGTAAAATCATTATAATTGCACTAATACCATAACTGATATGCTTAAATCCCTTGGATTTGGCAAGAAAGAGATTGGCAATAATATCGAGTATTGCAGCAATGACCAAGGCGCCAAGATAGGGCAATAATTGTGCAATATTCATTACATACCACCTTTTGATTGACTGTTCTGCGCTTGGGAAATCTGTGCGCCGGAACCGGCTGTGTTTTTACCGGGATCTGGCACATGGCCTTCTTCAGTGCCTTTGTTCACCATGTATGTGCCGCAAAGCAGCATACAAATGGCCAGAAATTTTAACGAATTCATCTGTTCACCCAGCAGCATGGTAGAGATAAGAGTGATAAGGGCAAGACCTAACCCTTCCCAATAAGCAAAGGCCACACCTACAGGCAATTTGAGCACAGCTTTGGATAAGGTAAAATAAGCTAAGGCCAGCAGGATGAACATTAATCCCATTCCGAGAACAGGCCAGTTTTCTTGTGAAGCTTTCATGATGCTGGTCCCGGTTACTTCAAAGCCAATCGACATAAATAGAAAAAACCAATAAATTTTATTGGACGTCATATCAAACCTTTTGATGTTTAAGTATCAAGTTATTCGTTACTTAACTGCAAATTATCATTAACAAAATTATTAACAGATATTCAGGTACGGGTGCTGAATGCCAGAATCTGATCAGCTAGATATGACCGCGAAAAACATACTCTTCGCAGAAGTAGGCTTGTTGCAAGGCAGGAATATGGAAAAAAATCATCAATAACATGGCGATAGTATACCTGGAAATAAGGTCAGGTCAAGCAGCTATCAAAATTATTAATAAAATAAAGAAGTTATATAACTTATTGACGTTGCGTTAGATTTATGACTGCCTTTGGACAGGTATGGAGAGGCTATACCTTTTGAAGAGGCATGGCTGTATGAGATTATTTTCTTGACATTAAACAGAGATGCGGATAGTTTTAACACCCTGCATGTTGTGATAACAACATCACCCGAAATGCGGAGAGGTGTCCGAGCCGGCCGAAGGAGCACGCCTGCTAAGCGTGTAAACGGGCTTAAACCTGTTTCAAGGGTTCGAATCCCTTCCTCTCCGCCAGAGTTCAGATAATACCGTCAAGTTCCCCCTACAACTTGACGGTATTATTGTATCTGGCTGGTGATCTCTACACAAGGTCCGGTTAACAGACCATTTTATGCTTTACTGATAGGATTTCTCAATTTCTGCACGGTGCCGGCTTATTAAATTGGAGAGGCTCCTTTGGATGGAGCGAAGAACAACAATGAAGCGGTGTAAGTCACCCCTCGCTTTATAGGCGTATTCAGAAGGGCGGGGCATGCCATAACACAGCGGCGCTAAAGGCTCTTTCAAGCAGATGCACATAGCGGTCATGTCATGCAGGCCCAATCATCTTCCACTCCATATATAACGCAACCTGGTATTAACAACGTGTGATAGCTGCTTGGAATTGGGGATCCAGTTAATTGGTGATATAAAGTTTTTGGTTTTAAAGCCTGGATATATCCAGTTTTTACATGCCAAAGAGGGGTATGCGTTTTTTCTTACGGCATCTCCCGCTTTGGCGTGCTTCAATGGTCCGAGTGCAGCAGCAATGCAGGCTGCAACGGTTATACCACTCTGGATGTCCCTGAAGCAACTACCTGTGTCATGACTGGAAGAAATATTATTGAGCAGCTTAACCGCGATCGTTATACTTTCAGAGGCAGCAGAAGCATTACTACCACCTTCCCGCGCATGTATTTGGTGCGCTGCTCTCAAGGTAAGCCCTGAAAATATACAAAGGCGACGTCACTTGACACTGTCTGCTTGCGGCTTGGCCATAAATCCGGATAAAGCGATAATGGAAATAATCCCCTTATCCAAATGTATCCGGCTTTAGAGCACCGGCTAAAGCAGGCTGGGAACGTGCCGCTGCAATGAAGAGAAGTAATCCTATACACGGAGCCGCAGCCAAGGCCAGAAAGGCGGTGCTGTAACTCAGGTGATGCGCAAAAAGACCACCGTAAGCATTGCTGAGCGCTGCCCCTGTTCCCTGAATGGTCAGCACAAAGCCAAGCCCCATATTAATATGTCCACTGCCTCGCAAAATGCGGGCCGTGAGCCCTGGCGTAGCCACGCCTAAAAGCCCTGCTCCCACTCCGTCAAGTACCTGCACCGGGATGATGTTCCATGGGCTTGCCCACATTCCGGCAACACAACCGCGCAGGGGAAGCGCCAGTAAGGCAATTAAAAAGATAGTTCCATAACCTCTTTTTTGAGCAACCCGCGCCCCCCACAGAGCGGTAATAATCATGGTTCCCTGGGCCAGCACAACTGTGCCGGCCGTGTAGGCTGCGGCGTTAACCTCAAAACGCGCTACTGCTGACTGCCCAAGCAAAGGTAACATCGCTGCATTTCCGAGGTGAAAAAAGAAAAGAGTGAGCCCTACAAGCAGGAGTGGTCTATCTGTAAGCAGCAGGCGTATATCGCCTGCTTCCTTTGCTCTGTATGATGTAGCTGAGCTGTCAAGGCCGCGCGCAGCCGCGTAGTCGATATGCATCGGGTTAATGTGCAGCAAGCTTAGTAGTGCGACGCTCCCCATAAGTGCCATGATGAAAAAGACCCCCGGAATGCCGTGGCTGTATCCGATAATGCCCCCCATGACAGCGGTTGCCGCATTGCCGGCATGGCTCCATGCTTCATTCCTGCCCAGACGGGCAGCAAGCCCTTTTTGCCCGACTATACCCAGAGTGATGCCGGTAAGGGCCGGCATGATTACCGCCGCCGCCACACTTTGCAAAACTTTGGAGAATGTCGCGCTCAGCGCTCCGCTCCAGGAAAAGATCACTCCACAACCAATTACAATCAGGCTTATGCTAACGGCAATTAATCCGCGTTTGCGTCGCGTATAGTCAGCCAACGCTCCCAAAGGCGTAGTGCATAAAAGTCCTGCCGCACCGCCCGCTGTCATCACAAAACCTATTTCATCCGGCAGCCAGCCTTTTTCCTGTAAATATACACCGAAAAAAGGCCCCAGACCATCACGCACATCTGCAAGCGCAAAGCAGAGCAAAGAAAGGAATGTTAATGATTTTTGCTTGGAGACTAATTCTGTCATTTAGAGTCTGCCGTGGAGATTGAATTACAGAAGAAGGATAATTGATCCCAGGGTGATTATTAATCCACCGAGAATGGTTTTTAGATTTGCAGGTTCGCCCAGAAACACTATGGATAGAAAAATAGTTATGGCAACACTGAGCTTATCAATCGGCGCTACCTTCGATACATCACCGATCTGGATTGCCTTAAAATAAAACAGCCACGAGAGTCCGGTTGCCATTGCCGACAAAAACAGAAAGAGAAGAGTACCCCCGTCGATAGCTTTGATATTCCGTGCCGTTCCCGAAACGATAACTATCCCCCAAGTCAGTACCAGAATGAAGCTGACCCGGATGGCTGTTGCCAGGTTTGAATCTATATTCCTGACGCCGATTTTGGAAAAGATAGCTGTTAAAGCTGCAAAAACTGCCGCAAGCAGCGCATATGCTTTCCACATCGTCACTTCTCACAATCAAAGTTAATGTTCAATTATGAAAGGCAGCGTTCATTCTTCAGGTCTTACTTTGCAGTGCAACTGCAAGGCGGCGTTTATGGGAATTAACTTACCGGATGCTTTGGCTGATAACCCCGGAAGTCCATAATGGCATGGGGCCTATCCACATCGGCTGTATTGTCTGCCCGCAAACGCATCTGGTAATTTACCATAGCGGCGGTTGGGCAGTATGCTCCGGGCATACAGAATAAAGAAAGCCGCGCAAAGGCGGCTTTCTCAGGAATTGAATGAATTTTAGGCTTCTTCAACCGTAATTGCTTCAACCGGGCAAATTTCTACACATGACATGCAGCCGATGCACTCTTCTGCATTAACCGGAACGGATTTGTTGTTATCCATTTCGTATACATTTACCGGGCACACATCGACACACTCGCCACAGCCGATGCAGTTATCCGCAACTTGAACATTAAACGACATCTTATCCTCCGTAGATTTCCATACTGCTTATAGTTGATTATCCTGTTAAGATCCTGCCGGGTTGCCACACCAGGCCGGATTATCCTCCGATCAAACCTCTTTATCTGTCTGCCAAGAAAAACACAATCGATTTCTCTGCTTCCCCGCGTGCTTATCTGAATATCGGGTTATCGCTTATCCAGAGCCCGAAGCATGAAAATTAGAATGCCACATAAGCAGTAATCCACTGAGGCGATGCAACTTACTTGCTTATTGTATGTCCTAAGTCCAGTTTGCTTTTTTGTAAATGCCCACCAGGACTACTGCTGCCCAGGATTAATGATTATTCCTTACATATTCCGCGCCTGCTTCCAACGCTTCGGAATTTTTAGGAATCAGGTGAGCGTAATGCGGCGCAATTACATTTTTAAGCGCCTTATTCACCACGTCCAGTCCGATAATTCCCATGCTTTCGATATATGCCCCTAACGCGACCATATTTGCCATTCTGGTATTGCCCAAACGGTCGGCAATTTCGTTGGCCGGAACTGACACCAGGCGGACATTGTCGGCAGCCGCCTCCGGAACACTTACGAGAGACGAATTGATCACCGCAAGTCCATTCTGCTCCAGGCGGGGCAGAAACTTGTCCAGCGAGGGCTGGTTCATGATGATTAAGCTTTTCGGCCGTTTGATAATCGGCGAGCCGATCTCATCGGAAGCAATAACCACAGTGCAATTGGCCGTACCGCCCCGCATTTCCGGACCATATTCCGGCATATAGGTAACATTAAGCCCGAATTCCATACCGGAATAGGCCAGCAGATTGCCGATCAGCATTACACCCTGCCCGCCGAATCCGGCAATGATTACATCAACATACTTATTACTCATTGCGCACCTTCCTTGATTTCTGAGGAAGCATCAACAAATACCCCCAGAGGGAAGGCGGGAATCATTTCCTCGGTCAAACGCTTGTTCGCAGTCACTGCATCCATACGCCAGTTGGTAGGACAAGTGGCCAGTATTTCCACAAAGCTCAAACCAAGTTCCTGCTGCTGAATTTCAAAAGCATGACGAATTGCCTTTTTCGCCTTCCGGATATTCGGCACAGTGTCTAAAGCTACTCGAGCGGAATATGCGCAGCCGCCTAAAGTGGCGATGATTTCAGCCATTTTCATAGGGGCGCCTTCATTTTCCAGGGTTCTGCCCCCGGGTGAAGTGGTGGTTTTCTGTCCAATCAGAGTAGTGGGAGCCATTTGGCCGCCGGTCATGCCGTAAACAGTGTTGTTAATAAAGATAATGGTAATCCGCTCCCCCCGGTTGGCTGCATGCATAATTTCCGCAAGGCCTATGGAAGCAAGGTCGCCGTCTCCCTGATAGGTGAACACAATCCGATCCGGACGGGAACGCTTCACGCCGGTAGCTACTGCCGGAGCGCGTCCGTGCGGGGCTTCAACTGTATCCAGTTCCAGATAGTTGTATATGAACACAGAACAACCAATGGAACCGATGCAAATGGTTTCCTTCGGCAAATTCATTTCTTCCAACACTTCCGCCACTAACCTGTGAGCCGTGCCGTGATGACAGCCCGGACAGTAATGGGTGGCTTTGGTCGTCATTAATTTGGGCGCTTCAAACACCAATTCTTCATTTACATGAGTAACAGACATAATTTGATCCTTAAAGTCGTTCCGGCAGTTAAGCCTGTACCGAACTATTCCAATGCCTTGAGAATGGGCTCCATAAAGTCGTCGGAAGCGGGCATGTTGCCCGGCATATATCCGAAAAAGGCGCTGTCGGTATGATGACGTACGGCTAAACGCACGTCCTCAACCATCTGGCCTGTGTTGTGTTCAATGGTAATGAACTTTTTGCCCTGGGCGGCCAGGTTTTCAAGCACCTTATCCGGATAAGGATAAAGGGTAAGCGGGCGCACTAAACCTACCCGATGACCTTGCTCCCTGAGTTTGCGCACACTGCTTTTGGCAATGCGGCCAATGGATCCGTAGGCAACCACGATCAGTTCAGCGTCTTCCACAGCGTAGGTTTCAGCGGCCACTTCCGTTTTCATTCGTTCATATTTGGCCATCAAACAACGGTTTTGTCCGGCAAGCGCTCCCTCAGCAAGGTAAAGAGACATTATAACCCGGCTTTCGCGCCCATCTGCCCCCTCCAACCGCCAGTCCGCCGCTTCAGCAGGGTTAACAGGAGCGGGCTGCCACATTTTTACCGGCTCTTTCATCTGGCCCACAATGGCATCGCCCAGCAGCAACACCGGGTTGCGGTATTTGAACGCCAGGTCAAAGGCTTGGATCATCATGTCGTATGCTTCCTGACAAGACGCCGGGGCAAGCACCAAGGTGCGGTAATCGCCATGTCCGCCGCCGCGGGTGGCTTGAAAATAGTCGCCCTGGGAAGAGCCGATATCTCCAAGCCCCGGACCACCGCGGTTCATGTTTACAATTACGCCGGGCAGATGGCTTGCCGCCATATAAGAAATCGCTTCCTGTTTCAACGATATACCGGGGCTTGAGGATGACGTCATGGCTCTGGTACCGGTGGCTGCTGCGCCAAGCAGCATGTTGGCGGAGGCTACTTCACTTTCAGCCTGCACAAACTGGCCGCCCACTTCAGGTAAAAGCTGGCTCATCAGCTCCGGAATGGCGTTTTGCGGAGTGATCGGGTATCCGAAGTAACAGCGGCAACCAGCGGCAAGGGCTCCACGCACAACTGCCTCGTTACCGGTGAGCAACCTGATTTCACTCATTACTTACTCCTTTTCCGTTTTTTTACTGCGATAAACGGTGATCACGCAATCGGGGCAGACTGTAGCGCAGAAAGCGCAGCCGATACATTTAGACATATTCTCATCGCTGACCTCAACCACTTTATAGCCGTGCCGGTTAAAGCGACTGGACTGTTCAATAATTTTTTTGGGGCAGGCCAATGTGCAAAGCAAGCACCCCTTGCAACGCTCCTCCAAAAAAACAACTCTGGACATAATCATTCCTCAGCCTCGAACAAATATCTTTGCTGCAGGCGGTTTTTGCCGAAATCCCGATAAACTGCCGTTACACAGCACATGAGGGGCCGGCATCACTATCACAAATAGCCTCTTGGCAAGAGAAATAAATCACATTCCCTTGCGTTCACATAAAAACACAAACCTTCGATGTAAATTGTTGCTTTGAAGATAGTGCAAAATCTCACAAAGTGCAATAAGAAAAGTTGAACATGGTCTTGTTGTCGGTTTCCGGTTCAAAGAGTAACAGGCAGTAAAAGCGGAAAAGCATAATTAAAGAGGTCACGTCTTTGGTCTTGCCTGACAAACCAGATTACAGATAAGATGCAAAAACCAGCTGGGTTGGAACAGACTCTTTTTTACGAGAGTCTGTTCCAAGGGTTAAAGAGTTTAGAGGATTAGGATATTAAGCTAAATGGCTGAGCATGTTCAATGCCAAACTCTTTTCCTCACGCAAACGGTTCTGTACGGCGCTCTGAACCCGCGCGGTTGATGAATCGAACTGCGTGGAGCGGACATTGTAGACCTTTTCGATCATGGCTTGCTCAAATTCTTTACTGCCCGGCGCTTCCGCCAGCTTGGGATCCACCTGGTGCATGGCTTTGGAGAAAATACGCGCAGCCGCGTTGGGCCCATGTTGCACTGCGGTTGACCAGAGCACTTCCTGCAGAGCAACCGACATATTGCTGTTATCCAGCTCTGTGCGCTGGGCAAGAGCCATCAAAGCCGGCTTATAGTGACTGTCGTGAATAAAACGCTCTTGCAGTTCTTTGAAGAAGTCAGGGTGTTCCTGAGCAATCTTCCGCCACTCTGAAGGCATTTCTCCAGTTCTGCTGCCTGTGTTTGCGGGGCCGGCCGCCTCCAGGCGCCTTGCCAGATCCGGAGCTTCTTTTCTTAAGAATTTCAGGAACTGATCCATGCTGCCCGCTTTGGATGAAATCTGGTACTTCCCGTAAGAAGTACCGCCGTGCCGGTCATAGCCGATGGCCGCAATGCCGTCTTCCCCCGACTCAAAGCGGGCGGACAAGGCGCCACTCACAGTCATACCTGAACTGGAAGGCTCAATGGTTGCTTTTTTAGGCCGGGCATGGGTAGGTACCGGCTTTATGCTGCTGATTACAGTATTGCTTGACGGTGGGGTTATTTGGCGCCGCACGATATGCCCTCCGCCATCGTTTTGCACTACCTGTCCGGATACAGTGGCAAGAATGTTACGGGTTCCGAGCACATTGCGCGCGACGTCCAGACTGCTGTCACCTTTGGAATTCATAAAATCAGAAATCTGCGCCAACGCCCGGGCATTTACCAGGCCGATACTGTCACCTAAAACCTGTTCAAAATGCCGCTCAGTGCTGGAACGTCCGGCCAGCCCCGCCTGAGCGGGCGAAGCCTGGTTCATTAGAGCCTCAACAACCTGCTGATTTCCACCCAATTGGCTCATTACTGCGGCAAAATTTTTGCCTGCCGGCTTGGCCTGAGGGCGTTGTATGCCGGCTGCTTCAGCTCTTGATGCGCTTGCCGGCATTTGAATTGCTGAATTCAAGTTTGTAGCCATATCCTATCCTCCCCTGAACCTGATTATTGGCTTAAGCCAATGCAACATGGGGCACTTTGGCTAATGCAGAAAATATGCCACGTGTAAATTGGCAAGAAAAAACAATGGGTTGTCATAAAAATAACAAGCGATTGACAAGCTGTTGTCAGAAGTTCGACAAGCTGTTTTCCGCTTAAAAGGCATTGCTGTTTCCAATGTATTGGTGTTCTGGTCCATTAATCGTTATTTCCAAAGCAGGCTTTGAATTCCGCATATCCCTCTTCATCTAATTTGTCGTATGGGATAAAACGCAATGCTGCGCTGTTTATGCAATAACGCTGTCCACCCAGTTCACGCGGCCCGTCTGGAAAAACATGGCCGAGATGTGAATTTCCCACTCTGCTGCGGACCTCTGTACGACGCATTCCGAATGATAGGTCTTCCAACTCAAGCACGCTGGTGGGTTGAACCGGCTTTGCAAAGCTGGCCCAGCCACAGGGCGAGTCGAATTTATGTTCAGACAAAAATAAAGGCTCGCCTGTGGCGATATCTACATACAGGCCGCGTTCGTTACTATTCCAATATTTGCCGGAGAAAGGGGGTTCAGTGGCGTTAAGCTGGGTTACCCGATACTGCATTTCAGTAAGCCTGGCCTTAAGCTCGGAATCTGACGGTTTTGTGTATGGAGTTGCGCTACCAGCTCTGTCGCGGGCCGGCTCCTGGTTAAGCTCACTTAAGCTGTCAAAACTGATATGACAATACCCGCCTGGATTTTTATCAAGGTATTGCTGGTGATATTCTTCCGCCGGGCAATAGTTCTTCAAGGGGGCCAATTCCACAGCTACCTTGCGATGGTGTGCATTTTCCACGGCCGATATTACCCGCCGGGCAACTTCAGCATCGGCCGTATCCGTATAATATATTCCGGTGCGATATTGTATGCCGCGATCATTGCCTTGACGGTTAATGCTGAAAGGGTCAATAATTTTAAAGAATTGCTTTAATAAAATTTCAAGACTGATTTCAGAAGAACTATAGCGCACCTGGACGGCCTCAGCATGGCCCGAGCCGTGGCAGACTTCTTCATATGACACTTCCGGGTTCGGACCATTGGCATAACCAACGCTGGTGGATAACACACCGGGAATTCTTGAAAAATATGCCTCCAGGCCCCAAAAACAGCCGCCAGCCAAATATATTTCCTTGTTCATCATTACTTTCCATAAGGTTGAATTTTAAAACAACCAGCCGTAAAACAGCCAAAACACGATGTACAACTGAATCGCCGGTGCTGTGCCGATATTCAGAGCGGAGCCAAGGTGCCGCCAGCTTCTCAAAGTTAACTGGAATTTTCAGCCTGTACTTGCTGATTGCAGCAGAGGGAGCCGCATTGCCGTTTTTACGGGCTATTAAAGAAATTGTGGTAAACTAAGCACGTTATGTCGGTTCCAGAGCGTGCAACCTGCGGTGAAGTGTGGGAACAAAGCGTTATCGACTCATGCTGAATGGTTTTTGGTTTTGCATTTTGGGCAGATTCCGTAAAGGTAGAGGCGATGCGACGTGAGGGTATAGCCGTAACGGGCGGCAAGAACCCGCTGCAACGATTCAATTTCCTCGTCCAGTACTTCCAGATTCTCTTTACACAACTCACAAATCAGATGATCATGATGCCCGTTGCCGTAACCCACTTCAAAGCGGGTGATTCCGTCACCGAAATTTACTTCTTTGGCTATGCCGGCTGCACACAGCAGTTTGAGGGTGCGGTAAACAGTTGCCTGCCCCACATCTTCGCCCTTCTGGTGCAGGTAATGATAGAACTCTTCAGCGGAGTAATGTTCATTGCCGTCAAGAAAGTGCTTCAGTATGGTTCGGCGCTGTGGAGTATCTTTAAGCGAATTCTGTTGAAGATACTCGCTGAATATGGATAATGCGTCTTTCAATATAACTCCCGTTTCTGAAAGCGTCATTTCCGCAAGCGGTCTGACGTTAAAAGCAGGTAAGCTTCTCAAGTATCTGCCTGTTGGCTGCGTTGCTCAACCTCAACATTGAACGTTCGACATGAAGCATGGCTTGGCAGCCGGGCAAACAGTCTTTTATATAAATAGCAAACGGGCGCCATTTCTGCAATAGCGCCCGCATAAATCAAGTCTGTACCCGTCCGGTTTCAGTTTTAGGCAGGTCTTACTTCCATTCCGTGCTTTTTGGCGTAAGTTTCTGCATGTTGTCCACCCAGAATGCAGATATTGCCTTGAGCAAAACTGCTTAGAAGTTCACCCAGTTCATGGAAGCGTTCAATTTTGGTTTCTAAAATCTGACGACGCATATTTTGCCGGAAATTGTCGTCATCGCCGCTTAAAAAGCGGGCGAATGAAGCGCTGCCCTTGGCATCGGGAAGCAAATGCACGTCCAACTCGCCGATTGCTCCAATAATATTACGTTCCAGATCCTCCTGACTTAAACTCAATTTCTTCAGGTGTTCGCCCATTTTGCCGTAAACTGCGAGGGTGTTTGAGACGTTGGGATCACGATAGGAAACAAGGCAAAGTGTGCCGGTCATGCGATCGAAATTGAGCATTGCCCCATACGCACCGCCCTTCACCCGGATTTCTTCCCACAGATAGCTTGTGCGCAGGTATTTAAGCACCACATGGATTGAACCGTCATATTTATAACCCAGGGCGTAAAGATTTGCGGCCTGACCTACATAATTGACTTGGGCGGGCAGAATCAGAGCTTCCCTGGCTTTGAGCCGACTGAAACCTGCTTGCGGCAGACGGGTATAAGGCGCTGCGGCTTCTTGGGCAGGCAGGTTCGCCAGAAGACGGGAAAATGCCTGCTCGCATTCCGGCCAGTCCTCTGCCCGGGCTGTGATGCTTACCGTCAACCCGCCGCGCTGAATCAACGTTTTGCGCACGATTTCAAGGTTTTCGCGCACTTCCGGCCAATGAGACTCGATTTTGGCGGCCAGAGCACGCAAATAGTCCAGATAACTTATTCCGGAAGTCAGTTCGGCAAGATGTGCGCTCTGATTCAGTGAGCCAGCCAGACGCAAGCCCACTACACTGTGCCCGGCCGGGATCATGGCTTGTTCCTGGCGGGATTTTTCTTCCAGAACGATTTGCCGGAACCGGGCCTGGTCATCAAACCGCGTGTCGGTCAACACTTCCATAAAAATATCCGCCAAGTCATTTACTTTGTCGACTGTGGCTTTGCCGCTCAGCGAAAAAGCAGAGAGGGTATCGCTGCTTCCCGTGGTTATCGGGTTGGTAGTTAAAAATACACAATCTGTCTCCAGCCCGCCGGTTTTAGCGGCCATGCGCATACCCAGTTCGGCAAAATTGCGTTTTGAGTTGCCCATTTCCAGAATAGCCCGTCCAAATAACGGCATTAAGGGTAGAAGCTCGCGGCTGATCTTGGCGGCATTGAACAATAAATCCGCATAAATAATTCCGGCGGTCGGCTGGGGATGAAACAACGCCGGGGTGCCCACCAAGTTTTTTTCTTCGCGTGGAATAAGACGGTTTTCCGGGGGTAAATCGCTGAGCTTGAGTACTGGAATTGCCGCCAGTGCTTCCGGATTTTCCGGAGCCTCTTGAATGGCCCGTAGTTCTTTACTGCGTTCAATCAATTGGTTCAGGGCAGATTCCGTCAAGCCGGCTTTTATTTTTGCGAGCTTATCTGTCTCTTCCTGGGCTGCCCGAGCGGCGGCCTCAAAATCGGGGGTGAGCACTACTGTTGAGCGATGGCAATTGTCCAGAAACCATTTTTTGATCAGGTTTTCAAACACCCGTTCCCCTTGAGCCAGCCGCTGTTTGATATTGGCCAAAGGCTTTTCATAGGAAAGCAGGGCCAGAGGGTCGCCCCCATAAAGCCAGGTAGTAAGCGAGGACAGCATCACCGCCAGACCGACCGGGAAGCGGCCCGGATTTTTTTCGCGCAAAGCGAACTCCACGCTGTTGACCGCTGCTTCCACCGCTTCCTCAGAGATGCCATCTTCATATACGGCATGCAAGGTATCCATAATCAGCACTTCCACCGCCTGGACCGACTCCGCTCTTACCCCGCGCAAGCCAATGGAAAAAAACATTTCGCGCAACTCATTTTCCAGGCCGTGCCCGGTAATGTCGTCGCCCAGCCCCGATTCAATCAGGGCGCGGCGCAGAGGCGAACCCGGCAGTCCGATTAAGATGTGATCAAGCATTTGCAGTTCAAAGTTTTCTTCTACCCGGGTGGTTTCCGCAAGCTTCCAGTTCATTGTGAGCATATATTGGCCAGCGTTGTAATTTTCGCTGCTTGCGTCCGCCGCGTAAGCAACTTCAATCTGGCGGGGCCGGTCAAAAGCCGACTGCAGACCCACTTCGGAATTCACCTCAATGCGCTGAAAATCTTTAAGCACATCGTTCAGCAATTCCAGGCGTTTTTCTTCCGGATCATCTCCCCAGAAGAAAAACCGTCCATTGGCCGGATGATAAAAACGGGCATGGAAATCTTTGAATTGAGCGTAGCTCAAATGTGGAATGGCGTCGGGACGCCCGCCTGAATCCAGACCGTATGTAGTGTCCGGGAAAAGCGATTGCTGCGATTGCTCGGCGAGCACCGAATCGGGAGACGAGTAAACGCCCTTCATTTCATTATACACAACCCCTTTATAAATCAACGGCGCTTCAAGGCTTTCCGCCTCAATATGCCAACCTTCCTGTTCAAAGGTAGCTTCACTGATTAAGGGGTGAAACACTGCATCCAGATACACGTCAACCAGATTGTAGAAGTCCTGTAAATTGGTGCTGGCCACCGGATAGCAGGTTTTGTCCGGGTAAGTGAATGCATTCAGAAAAGTTTGCAATGAGCCCTTCAGCAGTTCCACAAACGGCTCTTTGGAAGGGTATTTTTCTGAACCGTTCAGAACGGCATGTTCCAGAATGTGCGCCACACCGGTAGAGTCTTTAGGTGGGGTGCGGAATGATACTCCGAAAACCTTGTTTTCATCCCGGTTGCAGCAGGAGAGCAGATGCGCTCCTGATTGCCGGTGTTCCCATAAACTGACCCGGCTGCTCAATTCTTTAACATCTTTGCTCCACTTCAGTTCAAACCCGAATTTTTCAGTCATAATTGCCTCGTATAAAATTACCCGTCATTTACTTGACGATATATGGTTATAATCGCATTATAACTTATAGTAACAGATGCGAAAATGGGCGGCAACATTACAGGCGAGGCGATCAAAGAAATATTATAATCCGCCTTTGCGTAATGTTTTCAGGCAATGATGCCTGCTCCTAAAATAAAGCCTTCCGGATGATAAATTACCGCCAGTTGTCCTTTGGCGCCCGGATCCTGGGGGCATTCATAGGCTATTTTCATTCGGTCATCTACAATCTGTACTTGAGCCGGAACCGCCTTTTGGCGGTAGCGGACTCTGGCCAGTACGGTCTGGGGCCAGAACTCAAAAGGAATATACAGATTCAACTGCTCCGCTTCACAGCCTGGAGATTTAAGCGCACTGCCCGGACCGACAAAAAGAGTATTGCGCTTCAAATCCTTAGCCAGCACATACAGGGGTTCTGACCAGGCTATGCCTAAACCGCGGCGCTGCCCTTCCGTATATTGCCAGAGCCCCTGATGCCGCGCGATTTCCCGTCCATCCGGCAAACATACCGGACCGGCTCCGGAAAGCGGCGCATTGCGGTTAAGCAGGAATAAGCGGTAGTCGTCATCGGGCACAAAACAGATTTCCTGGCTTTCTTTGGGTTCCGGCAAGGGTATTCCCAACTCCAGGGCTGTTCGCTTCAACTCCTGTTTACTTTTGTTCTGCAGGGGGAAGAGGGCTTTGGCCAGATTTGCCTGTGGTACCAGAGCAAGAAAGTAGCCCTGATCCTTACTCTGATCCTGAGCGGGGTAAATAGTCGGGTATTCCTCACCGTTTCCTGCAGGCGGGCGCCAGTTAGCCTTGCGGGCGTAATGACCGGTGGCGAGGAAGTCTGCCCCCAACTTGAGCGCACACTCAAGCAAAAAACCGAATTTAAGCCGGGGGTTGCATAAAACGCAAGGATTTGGGGTAAGCCCGGACGCATACGCTGAAACAAACGGTTTGATTACCTGGTTTTCAAACTGGTTGCGCAAATCTGCAATCTCCAGCGGAATGCCCACAAAAGTGCAGGCCCGCTGCAGCGCTTCCAGGCGGGCTTCAAAGTTATTGCCGTCAAGAAAACGGGCGTGCAGTCCGATGACGTTATGCCCCAACTGCACCAACTCCCATGCGGCCATCAAACTGTCCAGCCCGCCTGACAGGGCCACGGCTATGGTGGAATGGGCGGGTATGTTCAAGTTGTTTTGAGTCATTTATAAACAGGTAAAGTTTAAGCGGGTCGCTCTAAATGAGCATGGCGTCTCCATAGGAAAAAAACTTGTACCCCTGCTCCACGGCCTGCCGGTATGCCGCAAGGATACGCTCTCTGCCCGCAAGCGCTGAAACCAGAAGAAGCAGGCTGGAACCGGGCAGATGAAAATTCGTGATCAGGCGATCCACCAGTTTAAATCGGTAGCCGGGGTAGATGAAAATATCAGTTGAACCAAAAAAGTCATGATTGGGCTTCAACTTATCGGCTGAGCCTTCCAGAGCGCGGGCCGAGGTTGTGCCCACAGCCACAACCGGACGCCTGTCCTGTTTGGCTTGCAGAACCAGATTAACAGTTTCAGCGGGGATATCCAGCCACTCCTCATGTATTTGGTGTAAGCGCACATCTTCCACTCTGATCGGGCTGAACGTGCCGTAACCCACATACAAAGTCAATTCCGCCCAGGCATGGCCTGCGGCGGCAAGTTCTTGCCTTAATTCCGGGGTGAAGTGCAGTCCGGCGGTCGGGGCGGCCACTGCCCCGGTTTTATCAGCGCGGGCAAAAGTAGTCTGGTAGCGCAACGCGTCGGCTTCGGAGATGGGGCGGCGGATATAAGGTGGAAGCGGCATTTCTCCGGCTTGATTCAGGCAGGCGCTCAAATCGCCTCGCCAGACCAGCCGTCCGGTTATTTTTCCGAATGCGCCTGCTTCAATCGGGTAAAAGACGATATCGCCGGGAAATTCCAGCTTACGCCCCGGTTTGAACTGACGAGCCGGTTTGGCCAGAGCTTCGGTTATGGCGGAGTAACGGCCGCCGCCCTCATTTTCCACCTTCAGCAAAGGAAGGGGAGTAAGCAACAGCAGTTCCATTTTCCCGCCACTGGGCAGAATTCCTTTGAGCCTGGCGGGAATTACCCGCACGTTATTTGCAACCAGCAAGGACTTTTCCGGAAGCAGGCCAGGCAGTGAACTGAACAGTGTATGTTTATTCTCCGCTTCTCCATGCCCCAACACCAGTAAACGCGATTCGCCACGTTTTTCAGGTGGGCTTTGCGCTATCTGGTTTTCCGGCAGTTCAAACCGGTAAGAACTCAAAAGATAATCGGAAGCTGAGGCGGGTGAATTCCAGGTCATCGGCAGTGGTAAATCGATCTGAATTTTGTTAGATTGGTTTATGCAACGCGACACGCAGTTGCACTGTTGGAATTACTTGTACACTCAATAGCTCCGTCAGGCAAGCATGTCAAAAGAACCAATTGAAACTGAAATTCCGCTCCCCACATTCCTTTTACAGGAAACAGATGTTTTTGCTGAGCCGCCCTATTCAAGAATCAAAGCACAGATGCTGGCCATGTCGGCGGCTGCTCCACAAGTGCTGCTGATTGAGGGGGGAAGCCGGAACGAGCGGCTGGCTGTAAGTTTACTGTGGGCTTGTCTGCTCAATTGCGAGCACAACGGCGGCGGACTGCCCTGTCTGGCCTGCTCTACCTGCAACCGATTTATCCACGCGGTGCATCGGGATTTTTTCATTTTGGACGGGCGCGAAGAGAGCATAAAACTTGATGCAGTGCGGGAATGGGTGAGGCCTGTTCTGGGTGAGCCGCCGCGCGAAGCCGGAAAACGGGTGATCCTGCTTGCTGAGGCCCAGGCCCTCGGCATTGAGGCTGCTAATGCCCTGCTCAAATCTCTTGAGGAACCTAAGCCCCAAAATGCCTTTATTATGACCGTCCCTCAGCGGGAGCGCCTGCTTCCCACCCTGGTATCCCGCTCCTGGACGCTTACTCTGCCCTGGCCTGAACCGGGTAAACGCTTGGGAGCCTGGGAGGAGCGGGCCGCTAGGCGTCAAACCGCTGTTTCTGCCTCTGAAGGGGGGCAGTCTGACTGTCTGGAGTGGGAAATCGCTTTGGCCGATTACTTAAAAAGCGGACGCGGCTGGTTTGGAAAAACCGGAGCAAAGGGAGCCGTTACCGCGACCGGTGCTCAAGAACTGCTGGCATTGGTACAGTCTGCTCTTGCCGCGGTGCTGCTTGACGGCAAACACGCGGCTGCAGGTGGGGAGCTGTATAAAGTACTGTCCGGAAATATTGATTATATCATTGCCCGGCGTGTATATGAGGCGGTTGCAGTGTGTCAGACCGCTTTGCAATATAAAGTAAACCCGGCCTTGGTGATCGACTGGCTGGCGGTACGCCTATTTGTATGGCTGGAAGAGTTACGTAGGCAGAGGCATCAGCAAGGAGGCTGAAGCCTCGGACAGGATAACCTTTTCCTCTTCCTTGCAACCTCTGAAGCTCAACCGGTGCAACGGACATATGCCGTGCAGTTTTATGGCTTCCAGATGCTCCCTTGTGGCATAGCCTTTGTGGCGCTTAAAACCGTATTCCGGGTATTTTTTATGTGCGGCCTGCATGAACCTGTCGCGGGCGACCTTGGCCAGCACCGATGCCGCTGCAATGGCCAATATTTTTGAATCGCCTTTGACCACTGCCTGTTGCGGGGGGATTTGCTCCCCGCTCAAGCCCCACCGGGCCAAGGCGGCTTGCAGCACCGGCAGCGGCAGCCGCTGATTACCGTCAAGCAAAACCGATCGGATTTCAATCTGCCTGGAAGCGGCCCGAACCAGCATGGCGGCGTAAGCTTTGCTCATTGCTTTCAGGCTGGCTTGCAGAATGTTGATCCGGTCTATTTCCTCAGGCCAGACAAAACCCAGCGCCCAGGCCAGCGCCGCTTTTTTAATCTCCTGCTCCAATCCGGCGCGTAAAGGCGCGCTCAGCAATTTCGAGTCGGTCAGCAGCTCCAGTTCGGGCATCTCGCCGGCATACCCGGGCAGGCACACGCAGGCGGCAACTACCGGGCCGGCCAGACAGCCTCTTCCGGCCTCATCCAGCCCGGCTGCATCTCTCACATGAATTGGGCGGACAGGTTTTTCCACTTGGCTAAAATCAATGGGATTGGTAAGGTGGGCCAACATGAGCTTTGAATAACACTATGCCCCATAACCGTCAAAACAAATTATGGCTTACCATATCGACTATGCACAAGAACTGAACAGCGCGCAACTGGAGGCGGTGACCTACGGCAACGGTCCTTTACTGGTGATTGCCGGAGCGGGAAGCGGCAAAACCCGCACCTTGGTTTATCGTCTGGCCCGACTGATTGAAGATGGAGTTGATCCGGCAGAAATACTGCTGCTTACTTTCACCCGCAAGGCAGCGGCTGAAATGACCAGGCGGGCGGGGCATCTGTTGGCTGGAAGTGTTCTGGGTGGAGCGTCTGACCAGTTTGGCGTTCACCCGGGAAGCCATACTCAAATGGCCGTGGCTCCAATCAATATTCGCGGCGGCACCTTTCACGCTTTTGCTTACAGCATCTTGCGGCGTTTCCGCCCCTCAGGATATGAGGGCACTCTCAGCCTGATGGATGCTCCGGATATAATTTCGACTTTGCAGCTTTGTAAGGACAGGCTCGAGCTTGGCCGGGGCGACCGGGCTTTCCCCAAGAACCAGACCATAGAAGGACTGTTGAGTAAAGCCCGTAACAAGGAAACCAACGTTGAATCCATCATGCGTTTTGAGGCCCCGCATCTGATGCCCTATGTGGAAGACCTGACCCGTCTGGCGGAAGAATATTCCAGGTTTAAACATGAGCATTGTCTGTTGGATTACGACGATTTGCTTTTTGAGCTGGAACACCTGTTTATTGATAACCCCGATGTTCTGGAGCTGCAAAGAAGCGTGTACAGACACATAATGGTGGACGAATATCAGGACACCAACCGGGTTCAGGCCCGTCTGGCCCATATGCTGGCCGGAGAGGGCGGCAATATTCTGGCTGTGGGTGACGATGCCCAGTCTATTTATGCTTTCCGGGGCGCGGATGTGCAGAATATCCTGGATTTCCCCAAACTTTTTGCCGGGGCCAAAATCATTACCCTGGAAGAAAACTACCGCTCCGTGCAGCCGGTATTGGATTTGACAAACGCCATTTTAGCCTCCGCCCGCGAGGCTTACCCGAAAAATCTGTTCACCAGACAACCGGGGGGCAGTCTGCCCCGGTTGATCAAGCCGCTTTCCGATATGAGTCAGGCCAACCTTGCCTGTCAGGTGATTAATGAGTTGTTGGGGAGATATAAACCCGGTGAAATTGCAGTGCTGTTCCGTTCCGGCTTCCATTCCTTCCAGCTCGAGGTGCAGCTTTCCAAACAGGGCATCGCTTTCCGCAAATACGGGGGGCTGCGTTATTCCGACGCCGCCCACATCAAGGATTTGTTGAGCATGGCGCGGCTGCTGCTGAATCCTTTGGATTTACCTTCCTTCACCCGTGTGGCCGAGTTGTTCAAAGGCGTTGGGCCTAAAACCGCCCGGAAGATTTATGCCGCGGCCGCCGGGGAGGTACCCGGTGATTTGGAGAAAGCCTGCGCCAAGTTTCCGGGTTTGCTGGCTGTGCTGAAGAAAATTGCGGAGTTGCGCGAAAATCTGCTGCAACCCCGACAAACTCTGGAAGTATTGCTTGAAACCTATCTGCCGTTGCTCAAAGCGCATTATGTAGATGATTATCCATACCGGGAACAGGCATTGGAAGAACTATTGCGGATCGCCGAACCCTACGAGGAGCTTGATCTTTTAATCTCTGATCTTTCGCTGGAAGACCCGGATAACCCGGATGAGGCCCAGGCAGACAATGCAATTACCTTATCCACCGTGCATTCTGCCAAAGGCCTGGAGTGGGGGGCGGTGTTGGTTATTGACCTGGTCCAGAACCGCTTCCCGTCCCGGCACGCTGTGCTCAGAGACGACGATTACGAGGAAGAGCGCCGCCTGCTTTATGTGGCCTGCACCAGAGCCAAAAGTGAGCTGTTTCTTTTTGCTCCTGCAACTTTATATCATCGGGAACATGGGGGCTATGAGCCGGTGAATTTAAGCCCGTTCATTGCTGAATTACCGCCAAATACATATGAGAGCTGGGTGGAAACCTACGGCGGAGAATTGCGCAAGCAATTGTTGAAGTCAGACCCGTTTGCCCCGCAACCATGCAGCCGGGGAAGAAGCTTTGGGCTGGATGTCTATGGCGGGCGTCCGGATTTTTCTGTTGAAACTACAGCAAGGGCAGAGAAGAAAACTTTCCGGGAGCTGAGCGATTTCCCCAATCGCCGCACTGCGCTGAAACCGACCAGGCCTTTGGAAGAACGCGATTCCTTGGCTGAAGATTGTCCGGATAACCACAGCGAAACGTCGTCCACCGGGCTTTCGCCTTTGAGCTTGCAAGGGAAAAGCGGTTATTGTCTGCACAAGATTTTTGGGCGGGGGAAAATTATTCAACACCTGCCCCCGGACAAATACCGGGTGAATTTCCCGGGCTTTGGATTAAAAGTAATTATGGCCGCTTTCCTTACCCTGGAAGATTGATATGGTTGATCGCATTACTTCTGAAAATGATTTTCTCGTTTTGGTGGATCGCTGTTTTGATCTGACTACGCCTCACCAACTCAGTCTGCGCGGCGACGACTGCGCGGAACTGGCCATGCCCGAAGCAATTTGCCTTTCATCGGATTTGTTTTTGGAAGATGTGCATTTTCGTACGGCTTATTTCAGCTTTTACGAGATAGGGCACAAGGCTCTGGCTGTGAATCTTTCAGATCTGGCTGCTGCCGGAGCCGTGCCGTTGGGGTTCAACATGAACCTGATTTTGCCCGCGCCCACTCCGCGTTCGGCGGTTGAGCAATTGCTGCGGGGAATGAGCGAACTTGCCGCCGCGCATAATTTGCCGCTTACCGGGGGTGATCTATCGCAAGGGCAGAAACTGGGCCTTTGCATCAGTATCTGGGGGAAGCAAGCCGGACGGAAATTCCTGCGCCGGGGCGGATGCCGTCCGGGGGACACTTTGTTTATAGCAGCAGATTCCCGCCCGCTTCCGTTAGGTCTTGCCAGAGCAGGCCTATACTCTTTGGAAAGTTTGGGACGGGGAAATGCCCTTTCACTCGCTCCCGATGCCTGCAAGCGTCATCTGTTGCCTAACCCTTTAATCAGGGCGGGCATTGCCATTGCAAAACTGGCCCCGGAAACCGCACTGATGGACCTGTCCGATGGGTTGGCCCGAGATCTGCCCAGATTACTGGGTTATAATCATGCAGGACTGAGCTTAAATAAACGGACTCATTCCCCCGAACATGCTCCTGCCGTCTCTCTTGGTGCGGAAATTGCTCTGACCGATTGCGCCCTGCACCCGGAACTGCTGGCTTGGTGCAGACGCTCCGGCTTAAATCCGGTTGAACAGGCCGTGCTTGGCGGGGAAGACTATCTGCTGCTAGGCAGTACAGATAAGCCGGAGCTTCTGAAAACCATTGAGGCTGAAGCCGACGGCTTCTATTGTCTGGTCATCGGCAAGGTCAATGACAGTGGTATGATCATGGTCAATGGCAATGAGTTTTCTCAAACCGGGTTTGACCATTTCAGCGGCTGATTCGGTTTGTGTCTTCAAAAGTCGTTACTTGAAGCAAGCTATTGCATCGCCTTCTCTGCAAACCGTGCGGGCTGCTGAGGCTCCTTTTGCAGCATGAATGTTCTCCTGTAAGTGAGCAAAAACCGCGTTTTTTCAAGGCAGGCAATGTAATAATGAAATGCGGAACATTTCATCCAAGCTATTCCGGACTATGTATTTCAGATAGAAACAAGACTGGTTTCGGTTCAAACAAGTAAGGTAATCCGTTTTGCGGGCCATCTAGTACATTGCTCCTTGGATAGCGCAATCTCCGACAGTCTCCCATGGCAACAATATACATAATCCCCGCTCTGCAAGCACAGGCGGGGATTATTCGCATTTTTATTCTATGGCCGGATCCGGAAAGGCCGTGTGTTTTGCCGTTGAAACCTCAGCGCCCTGACAACATGAGTTCCACCAATCCCGCAGGTGTGGATGAACCTGTGTTTAGCCGTTAAACGCCTGCAGGAACGTCTGGAAATCCAACAGCTTTAAGCCCCGATCAGCTCTTTAAGCCGGGCGAAAGCCTTATCCAATCCGGCTGTTTCCGGACCGCCTGCCTGCGCCATATCCGGCCGGCCGCCGCCGCTGCCGCCTATCAGAGGGGCGATTTCTTTAATCAGGGCCGGGGCCTGGAAACGATCGAGCAAGTCTTTGGAAACCGCTACAATCAAACTGGCCTTGCCCTCCTCTTCAGCAGAGAGACAGATAACGCCGCTGTTCAATTTTGAGCGCACATCGTCCATCAACTCGCGCAATACTTTGATATTCGGAGCCGGAGTGCGGCTTGCCAGCACTTTCACCCCGTTAATTTCCGTAAGCCCGCTCAGGATATCACCGCCTTGTCCGGCTGCGGCTTGAGCGGCCACGCGCTGCATTTCCTTGCGGGTATTGCGCAAATCGGCCTGCAGGCCTTCCACCTTTTTCACCAGTTCCCCGGGCCGGGCCTTCACCAGGCTGGAAACAGCCGCGATTTCTTTCTTAAGCCCCTGCAAAATAGCCAAGCTGTTCAATCCAGTAGCTGCTTCAATGCGCCGCACCCCTGCAGCAACGCCGCTTTCAGAAATAATAGTGAACAACCCCGCCTGCCCGGTTCTGCTCAGGTGCGTTCCACCGCAAAGCTCCATGCTTTCCCCGGGCACTTCCACCACCCTGACCATATCGCCATATTTATCCTCAAACAGACCGATGGCGCCTCTGGCCTTGGCTTCGTCCATTGTGCAGACTTGAACTGTCAGGGGGATATCGGCCAGAATCATTCGGTTTACATCGTTTTCCACCTGCTCAAGCTCTTCCGGAGTTAAAGCGGAGATATGGGTGAAGTCGAAACGCAGACGGGTTGGTGACACCAGCGAACCAGCCTGCTGCACATGTCCGCCCAAAGCCCGGCGTAAAGCCGCATGGAGCAGATGAGTGCAGGTATGGTTACGGGCCACGGCCTGGCGTTCACCCGCCCCGACTTTCATCTCGGCTTCCTGATCAAGCAGCACTTCCCCATCCGCCACTTCAATATGATGCACAATCAGGTTCGGTGAGGGCTTGAGCGTATCAAGCACCAAGGCGGTACCGGTGGAAGTTCTGATGCTTCCCAAATCACCGGTCTGCCCACCGGATTCTCCATAAAACGGTGTCTGTCCGGTAACAATATAGCCTTTTTGCCCTTCCTTTAAACTATCGGCAAATCCGGCGTCCGCATCCAACAGGGTGATGATCCGGGAATTCGCTTCCAGACACTCGTAGCCAATGAATTGGGACTCCAACCCATCTTCCAGCAACTTGGCGAAACGGCCGGCAATGTCCACTTCTCCGGAACCTTTCCAGTTGGCTTTGGCCCGCTCTTTCTGCTCGGACATCAGGCGGTCGAACGATTCAGCGTCCACACCCAAACCTGCAAGCTCTGCGATATCGTTAACAATGTCTATGGGGAAGCCGTAAGTATCGTACAGGCGGAAAGCGTCTTCCCCGGAAACCATGGTGTCGCCGTTCTTTTTGAGATTTGCAATTACTTCTTCCAAGAGGCCCAGGCCTTTGTCCAATGTGCGCTCAAAGCGCTCCTCTTCTTCCCGCACCACCCGGGACATGAATTCCTGATTTGCCTTCAGCTCCGGGTAATCGTCGCCCATACATTCCACTACTTTAAGGGCGGTTTTATACAGGAAGGGCTCTTTCAGATCGATCAGGCGGCCAAAGCGGTAGGCGCGGCGGATCAGGCGGCGCAGAACATAGCCGCGTCCTTCGTTGGAGGGCAGAATGCCATCGGTGATCATGAACGCCAAAGCCCGGCTGTGGTCGGCGATTACGCGCAGGGCAGTGTCGCCGTCGTCGGTATTGGGGTCACTCTTCTTGTAGGTCACACCCGCCAGTTTGCAGGTGTACTGGATAATTTCCTGGAACAGGTCTGTATCATAATTCGAGTATACCCCTTGACAGACCGCAGCGGCGCGCTCCAGGCCAAGCCCGGTATCAATGCTGGGCTTAGGCAGATTTTCCCGGTGGCCGGGGGCGATCTGGTCGTATTGCATGAATACCAGGTTCCAGATTTCCAGGAAACGGTCGCAATCGCACTGTCCGATGCCGCAATTATCGCCGCATTTCATGTGTTCGCCCTGGTCGTAGAGAATTTCAGAGCAGGGACCGCAGGGACCGGTATCACCCATTGCCCAGAAGTTGTCTTTCTCGCCCAATTTATAGATCCGGTCACGGGTGAGCGGAGTGTTTTTCAGCCAAAGCTCAATCGCCTCATCATCGTCTTTAAATACAGTAGCGTAAAGACGGTCTTCCGGCAGCCTGAGGTATTTAGTCAGGAACTCCCAAGCGTATTTGATGGCATCATCTTTAAAATAATCTCCAAAGGAGAAGTTGCCCATCATCTCGAAAAAAGTATGGTGGCGGGCCGTGCGTCCTACGTTTTCAAGGTCGTTGTGCTTGCCGCCAACCCGCAGGCATTTTTGGGCAGTGGTCGCTCTGGTATAGCCCGGTTTGTCTTGACCCAGGAAGACCCGCTTGAATTGCACCATACCGGCATTGGTAAATAATAACGTGGGGTCGTCGCGGGGAATAAGCGACGATGAAACCACATGTTCGTGTCCGCGTTCTTTAAAAAACTGAATGAATAAACGCCGAATTTGATTGGCCGTCAACACTTTAAATCTCCTGCCGGAATAATCCGCTTAAAGTCTTAATTGCACGCCTTAAACGGGCGAAATATAACTCAGCCTGCCTATTCCACAAGCTGCTCGTCCTCTGACAACTCGGGGATGAAATCTTCCATAGCGGGAGTTTCTTCCAAAATCTGCTCACCCGGCATTTGAGCTTCCGGAACAGTTTCAACATTAGTGGCTTTATCCGGATTGATGCCCAAGTGCTCCAGCAGTTTTTGTTCAATCTGCTCTTTTATTTCCGGGTTTTCATCAAGCAGTGCGCGCACGTTTTCTTTGCCCTGACCGAGTTTTTCTTTGCCGAACGCAAACCACGCCCCGCTTTTATCCACTATTCCGGCATCAACCGCCATATCAATGATTTCACTGGTACGGGAAATGCCTGTTCCATAAATAATATCAAAAACGCCTTCACGGAAGGGCGGCGCCATTTTATTTTTAACGACTTTTACCCGGCATTTTATCCCGTAAGACTCTTCCTTGTCTTTAAGGGTGAGGATACGCCTGATGTCCAGGCGAATTGAGCTGTAAAATTTCAGCGCCTGCCCCCCGGATGTGGTTTCGGGACTGGCTCCGTAACCCATGGTGCCGATTTTCATTCGGATTTGGTTAATGAAAATCACCGCTGTGCGTGATTTGTGAATGGTGCCCGTCAGTTTGCGTAAAGCATGCGACATCAAACGAGCCTGTCCGCCCACCTGGGTTTCGCCCATGGCGCCCTCAAGTTCTGCCTGTGGAATGAGTGCAGCAACCGAGTCGATAACCACGGCGTCCACTGCTCCGGAGCGTACCAGCATATCAGAAATTTCCAACGCCTGTTCGCCGTAATCCGGCTGCGAGACTAAAAGTTCTTCAGTGTTGATGCCCAGACGTCTGGCATAAGCAACATCCAGCGCGTGCTCTGCATCAATAAAAGCCACAACTCCACCCAGCTTCTGGGCTTCGGCCAGGATATGCAAGGCAAGAGTGGTTTTACCGGACGACTCCGGGCCATAGATTTCGGTAATTCTGCCCCGGGGTATGCCGCCGATGCCAAGGGCCAGATCCAAACCGATTGAGCCGGTGGGAATAACCGGTACATGCACATGCGCATCATCTGACAAACGCATGATTGAACCTTGGCCATACTTGCGTTCTATGGTTCCAAGTGCCGTATTCAAGGCTTCCAGGCGCATTTCTTCAGGGGTGAGCCCGCGTTTTTTCGTCGCCGGTACAGGCTTTGACATTTTAATCTCCAGTTTTTGCAGTGCACCGTCGGCACACTCTCGGCGTTGCCAACATAATAATTTCGCAAGGGTCATACCATGTTCCATTTGGTTCAGCAAGCAACTCAGGCAAGATAAAAAATACTAGAAATTTTCTAGTAAAAGTTTAAACTGCTTAAAATTGTATTAAATTCAGCAATACTCATTCTGATTGACAGATGGTGATTACTATATAGTTATGCCGGGCTTGGTGGATGTCAGCTTAAATCAGTTAATTAATATTGACACGAGTTGATTATAGATGCTATTAATAAGTTTATTTATAATGGAGTGTAGTCAGTTGAATTGTTTGAGCGTAATTAATAAATAAGGAGCTGCAAGGTAAGCGGTCATGAACTTTAATCCATAGCCTGCTTGAAAAGCCATGCTGAAAACAACCTATACACTCAGTGAAGCCGCAGATTTGCTTTCCTGCCATAAAGAAACATTGCGCCGGGCGATTATGGACGGCCAACTGCAAGCGGCTCGCTTGGGAAGAGGTTGGCGTATATCGCGCATCGACTTGGAAGCTTTCTGGGCGTCCAAGGGCGGTGGCGAACTGTTTCCCCGCGATGAACCGGTAATTACCCGGCGTGAGGAAACGGAGCTTTCTGAACTCAGGAAGACAGGCAAGCGGGGAAAAAAAAACGCTCCAAACCAACTGCTTTTGCCGACAGGTCCGTTTGATAACAACGGAACGTCAACGGTGTAGAGGTTGCTTATGTTTCCCGGCCTCTAGGCAGATTTGTTTTAAAAATACACAGCTTCAAAGTTTTTGCAGTCTAAAGGTTACCGATTTTTATCCGTTAAAGAATCTGGAACCTGTTCGCCGGAGCATTTGACTTTTAAGTTGGCGCCTGACAAATATCAGGCATTGCGGCGGCAAGCTGCAGCGCACAAGTGGAATTGGCTGGTCTTATGCTTCTCACGTCGTAATTGAGCCGATTTGCAGGCTCTTTGCCGTAATACAGACAAAAACAGCCGGTCCGGGGTTTTAAACTGTGTAGTCTCATGATACAAATATACTGCCGCGCGGGCAGGAGGGCATATTATGTCACATTATTCTGGTGAGAGTATGGATTTGATAGTACTTGCCAATGACCATGGTGGGGAACTTCAGTTCAGAGGGCGCATCTTTTCCGAGTGTTCCTATTACGATGAAGAAACCAACTCCATTACCAGGCAGCGTCTTTACGTAACTGATAAAGGCGAACAGGTTTACTATATAGCAACCGGAAGCGGACAGGCCAAAGAGCGCAGAGCGTATCTTTTGCGGATTGACGGTGAAAATTGCGTGATTAATAACGGGTTACTTGAAATAACGTTGCGCACAGATTTGTTGCTGGCCAGCATGCGTACCCTGTGCGGATTTAACGAGGGGTGCAGCGCCGACCTGTTAAAATCGCTGGAGGATACGCTTAAAGCAGCGAATGTTTGATGAGCTGAAGACTTGGAGCATTTCACTTTAAAGCCGAATGCTTTTTAATTGTGAGAACGGCCGTCCGCGCCCGGAGCAAGTAACACCACAGTTTCGGCAAAGCTTGGTGGAAACGCACACTGAAAGGATGTATAGCTCCAAAAACAAGCTGCTTCGGTTCTTTTTAGGGCAGGAATATCTCCTTAAATTGCAGGACGCTTTATAGTGCTGATGTTGCTGAAGCGCCCTGCATGGCGTCTGTCGGGCCATATCGGGGGCGATTAATTATGGTGCAGGCAAGGGATGTTGATCTCAGCCAGATCGATGTGGCGGGTTTGGCTGCGTTTTGGTTGACTTTGAAAAAGATGATCGGCAGCGGAAAAAATTTTAAGCCGTTACAGCAGGAAGCGGAGTATGTTGCCGATCCGTTTGTGCGTCATCTATTGGATATTTGCTTTGGCGATATTGAAGAGCCGCGGATCAGAATTCTGGCTAAGGCCAAAGCGGATACCTTGCTCTCTGATAAGGCTAGGCGTTTCGACCTGATGCGGGTGTGCCTATTGGATATGCTCAATCTGGAAAATCCACACCGCACTTTGGCTAAAATGATGGCGCAGTACACGCAATCTCCGGCCACAGGAGCGACTGTTCTGAAACGCGCCCAAGCACTTTTGCGTTTGAAGCCCCAAGATGAAAATGCGGCGGGGCGGTTTGATGTGTCCGATCATCTGCCGGATGAGGCCTTGGTCACACGCTTAATTTTTTACAGTCTGCTGGTGCGGCATAAAGATAAAATGGCCTGTCAGGAATATGTTCCGCTGGTCAGCTCGCATTTCTTCCGGGATGGGCTGGCGTTGATCATCGATGGATTTGAAGAGCCGTTTGTGCGCCGTTGGCTGCGGGTGCACCGGCAGGCAAGTCTTGATGACGCCGCTCACAAAATGCAGATGTGCACGGAGCTTGCCCTGGGGATCCGCGCCAGATTTGAATATTCTGATATGGAGCGCATCGCCAGATCATTTTTATAGCTCTTGGCTGTGATCAAGTAACATTCAAGATAAATATATATAGTGCAACGTTGCGTGACAGACTTTTTGCTTTTTGAACCTTTGAATAATCCGTTTGCATGCTGGTTTGCAATTGAGCCTGGTGCTATGTGATTTCGCCCCGCCGGTGCCGTTACTCTGGCGGAATAGCCGGCGGCTTGTATGCTGGAGACTGATAAGAATTGCTGTGCATAAAAAGCCTTCACTACATGGGCAACTTCTTACTGAGTTCCATTCAAAATAATTAGTCAAACAAACCTGGCCTATTTACAAAAATGGCGCGGTCGTTTGGTATGACGCGCGCCGCATCATTAGATGTTAGAGGATTCTATCGTAGAATAGACTATTTTTAGTCACTCGCTTGATAAGCTACTCACAGCTTCGAATAAAATTTGTGAGAGTAATTTTCTCTCTCTTAGGCAATGGTATTCCATCTTTTTGAGCTGCTTCCTTACATTTGAGGAAGTAGGCCATGTTTCTTGCCAGTATACGCATTGTTTGCAGACCTTCATGGTCCTGCTTAACGTCATCGGCATTTGCACCATGAACCATATTCCAGTATTGAGATGAAATAATGGGCATTTGTACCAGTGTAAAGTATTTATTGAGCTGATCGAAGGTGGCGGTAGTTCCGGCGCGTCTGGCCGATACCACCGCGGCAGCCGGTTTCAGATAGAAAACATCGTGTCCGCCGTTCATTCCTGCATAAAAAGCACGATCCATAAAAGATGTCATCGCACCGCCAACAGCCGCCCAATGGACAGGAGAACCGAAAACATAGCCATCAAATTCGCCGGCTATTTCCAGAAATTCATTGACTCTGTCCTTAAAAATACACCTTCCCAGCGTGACACATTTTTTACAGTCAATACAGCCTGCAAGGGGTTTGATACCAATCCAGAACATAGTTGTTTCTATGCCTTCCTGCTCAAGTGTATTCTTTACTTCAGACAGAGCAGTATATGTGCAACCGTGCTCATGGGGACTTCCGTTCACAAGAATAACTTTCATCGCGTTTCTCCATTTATCGTGTTGTCCATAGAGTTATATATCTGTTTGAATGCTGAGGTCTTTCCATTTTGCGACTTCCTCAGCGCGTGACGCAAAAACTTTCTCAGCAAGTTGAACGGCAATGGAGCCGAGCAGAAGACGAAAAGGACTTTCCTTGCCTTCAACAGCTTTAATGATGACTTCAGCGGCTTTATTGTTATCTCCCCAACCATTTATTACAGAGTCTTCAAGATTTTTAATTCTGACTTTCCGTTTTCCTGCTGTATTCTGATAGTCTTCTATATTGTGTTCGTTGATTGCAATGGAGCGATAGAAAAAATCCGTCTTAAACGGTCCTGGCTCTACTACCATGACTTTTATGCCCAATGGATTTACTTCTTTTCTAAGACCATCAGACAGACCTTCGACAGCACATTTTGAGGCTCCGTAAAAAGCTGAGCCTTCAGCAGTGCTTAGCGCTGCTATGGAAGAAAAGTTGATAATGGTACCTTTTCTTTGTTCCCGCATATACGGCAGGACATGTTGTATCATGCGGATAGTGCCGAAGAAGTTTGTCTCAAATTGCTCTCTGATTTCTTTAAAAGAGCATTCTTCCACGGCCCCACGCAGGCAGTAGCCGGCATTATTGACCAGTACGTCAATTTTACCAAAGTGTTCAATCCCCTTTGTTATGGCAGTCTTAACTTCATCTTCTTTCGTAACATCTAATTGCAGAGGCAAAGCCGTTTGCGGAAAGCTTTTTCCGAATAGTTGCACGGTTTCAAGGTTTCTGGCCGTAACAATTGCCTGATCTCCATGTTCAAGAACCGCTTTTGCCAAGCTTTTTCCAAGCCCGGAAGAACAGCCTGTAATCAACCACGTATTCATTGTGTCAATCCACCCTCTTTTCTTTTAACCACTGTGACAGGATATCAGCTACCTTGAGATTATTCCGATCAGAAAAGGGGAAATGAGTATTCCCATGAATTCCTATTTCCGGAAGATGTACCACAACAGCATCGCCGCCATGCCGGTTCACGGTGTCTGCCCATAGCTTTGCCATACTCACGGCTGCACGCCAGTAGTCCTGATGCGGCTCTGATACAGGTTGTTCAGGGATGTTGTCGCCATAATAGATGACGATGGGTATGCGTGTCAAAGCCTTGAATTGTTCCAGCGGAATTTCAGCAGCCGTGAGCGGACCAAAAGAACTGGCGTTGGGGATCGGTTCCGGAAGCTCGCCTTTGGGAAAAACGAAACCGCTGCCGGGTTCATAGGCCACGACTGCCCGTACATTTTTGCTTTTCATTGCCGTCAGCCAGCCGGGGCCGCCACCCTGGGAGTGCGTAACCAAAATGCCTGGACCGATTTGCTCGAATACAGCAGTCATAGCATCGGAAACAACCTCGGCGTCATATGGACCGGTATTTGGCGTCATCTGGCGGAAGAACTGGTTCAATGATTTGTCGCCTTGGGCAAACTGCGTTCCTTTGAAAAAGTCCGGCCATATTCCGAGCCGGAACTGCCCGAACCAGAACTGTTCGTCAGGAGTAGCCTCAACTGTGGCGGAAATGGTGCTGCGCCCGGCGTCGCCGCGCCTGGGTTGATCTACCAGGTAAACACCGAATCCGCGGTGCAGAAAAATATTTTGAAACCCCTCCCGTCCATCGGGAGTACTTTCCCACGTCTTGGCGGACTGGCCCGCTCCGTGCAGAAAAACCAGAGGGTATTTTCTGGCATGTACCGGTACTTGATAGAATACATAGGCGTGGTCACCATGCAATGTCTGTCCGGCTGCCTGGGGATTCAGCGGGTTATACGGTTCCTTTGCGGGAATGACTGTCCCCCCCGCGGCAAAACTTCCCTGCTCCTTGATGACCAATGGCTTGGAAACTGTTTCATCAGCCATTGCGGCTGTCGCTGTGACAAGTCCAGCCGCAAGCAGTAACCCGGCAAGAAATGTTCTTGATTTCATCGGTGCTGCTCCTCATTTTTTCTTTGTTAATTGTTGTTCCCAGAAATGGACGGCATCCTCCAGCCAACCTTCGGCATCTGTACCCACACCTGTCCCGAAACCGTGACCGGCATGGTGATACAGGTGAAATTCCACTGTAATTCCGGCCCGTTTCAGAGCATTTATTCTCTGTTTCATCGTGTATGGACTGGCTATGGGGTCATCGGAGCTGACCACGGCGAAGGTCGGCGGATCAGCTTTCGTGTAGCGGCTATGTCCTGTGTAGGCCATAACGACGGCGGCGGGACGTGGAAGATCATTTCCGCCAAAAGCCACGGCGCCATATGAACCCAAATCGGCCGCCATGCGCGCCCCGGCCGAGCCGCCCCATACGGAATAGCCCCGGGTGGACACATTCAGTTCTTCCGCATGGCGAAAAATCCAGGAAAGCGCGGCGGCCATGTCTTCATACGCCACTGTCGGATCGCCGGTACGGTATTGCAGGACAAAAGCGTTGTACCCCTTGCGGCTCAGCATGTCCGCTAATGGAAAGCCTTCATGCAGGGAACCTACATAGGCAAAACCGCCGCCCGGAAAAATCAGGGCAAAAGGTGCGCCCGGCTTCCCTCTGAAATAAAACAGCCCGGTGCGGGCGCGCTTTTGTTGCTCCTCATAAAAGCCGTAAAATACGGTCTCTCCAGCGGAAATGTCGGCGATCATACGATTGACTGCCTGTAGGACGATATGCGGCTGCACATGGCTGTGCCAGGGCATGAGCCTGCTGACTTCGCGTAAGGGCAAGCTGCTTTGCGCATCCTGTTGTCTTGGAACCAGATGCTCCCCAAAACCGGTAAAAGCGGGATGATTCACCATATCAGATACGGTATCTGATTCTGTAAGCCGGGTATGTTCAGCCATGTCGCCCTCTGTATGGCCTCCCGCGTAAGGTACGGCCAAGGCAAAGAAAGTTGTTATTCCAACCGCTGAAAAGAGGATATGAAGCGGTTTTTTCATGAGTTTCTCCAAACAAGACGGAGGCGATTTTTTCACAGCAACATAGGCTTTCAAAAATGCGTTTCATCCACATTAATTTGTGCCAGTGCAGCATTGATGGCCGCCAGCTCGTCACTTGAAAGCTCGACGAGTGTTGCCCCCAGATTTTCTTCCAGGCGCTGCAGGCTGGTCGTGCCGGGAATAGGAATGACAAAAGGACGTTGCGCCAGTTCCCACGCAAGAACAATCTGGGCGGCTGTCGCCCTCTTCTGTTCGGCCACAGCCCGAATGAGATTGAGCAGCGCCTGATTGTGTTCCATAACTTCCGGCTTGAATCTCCCCATGAAGCTGCGAAAGTCGCCTTCGCCGTACACGGTATCAGGGGTGAAGCGCCCGCTCAGAAAACCGTTGCCCAGAGGACTGTAGGCGACAAAGGCGATGTTCATGGCCGCGCACAGGTCAAACAGCCCCTGTTCAGGCTCGCGCCACAGCATGGAATACTGGTTTTCCACCGCGGCCAATGGGCAGACGGCATGGGCGCGCTTCATATAGTCCACAGGTGCGTTGGAAAGACCCCAACCCAAGATTTTTCCTTCCTTCATCAGCGCGTTCATAGTTTCAGCGACTGTTTCCGGCTCCACGTTAGGGTCCACACGATGTTGATAATAGAGATCGATATGGTCGGTTTTGAGTCGGAGAAGGGAACCTTCCACCTGTTGGCGAATAGACGCAGGGCTGCTGTCCAGCAGATTGACAAGGTTACCGTCTACAATACGTTGCCCGACAATGCCGAATTTTGTTGCCAACACAACCTGGTCACGGATAGAAGAGAAAGCTTCTCCCAGTAACTCCTCATTGGCCGTGCCGTAAACAACGGCGGTATCAAAGAACGTACAGCCTAACTCCACGGCATGGCGGAGCAGTTTGAGCATGTCTTCTCTGGGAGCAGGCTTGCCATAGGCGTGATCCATGCCCATGCAGCCAAGTCCGATTTCAGAAACGGACAGGCCGTTTCCCAACTGACGTTGTTTCATATTTGTTTTCTCCGCTATACCTGCATGGCAGGTTTGGGTTCAATTTTATAACTGATGATTTCATAGTGTTTCCATTACATAATCTGAAAGATCACTTCAGATTATTGCGGAAAAAGGCTTCAAGCTTGTCAAAGGGAATCAGATCGATTTTGTCATAGAGATCGAAGTGTCCGGCGTTTTTGACGATGAAAAGTTCCTTGGGTTCAGCGGCTCGGGCATAGGCGTCTTCCGAGAAGGGGCGGGAGTGCGCCTTTTCCCCCATGATGAAAAGCATGGGGCGCGGTGAAATTGTTTCAATATCATTGAAGGGATAAAAGTTCATGAATTTGATGTTCGTGGCCTTGTCGGAGCGGGTGTTGATTTCAAACGGCTCCCCTTTGGGAATAAATTCGCCCCTGCCATGATAAAAGGCATGGGAAGCCTTACGGGCGGCCGGAGCGTTTTCATCAACCTTGAACGGGGAACCGCCCACAAAAACTTGCTCGCCGCCAAGGAAATCGGCATAGCGCTGTGCAGCGGCCTCGGCGATGTTTTTTTGCGTTGTTCGAGAGAGATGGAGCCGCGCAGGCCGCTGCGACGCATTTCTCCTATGTTGTACATGCTCACGGTGGCAACGGCCTTCATTCGCGGATCGATTTTCGCGGCGCTGATGACGAAACTGCCGCTTCCGCAAATGCCGAGAATGCCGATTTTTTCCCGATCCACAAAGTCGCGGGTGCCGAGAAAGTCCACGGCGGCGCTGAAGGTTTCGGCGTATATGTCAGGCGCGATGCCGTGGCGCGGGATGCCGCCGCTTTCTCCCCAGAACTGCTGATCGACGGCAAGGGTCACAAAACCGCGAGCCGCAAGCTGAGCACCGTAGACGCTTGAAGCCTGTTCCTTGACCGCCCCCATCGGATGGCCGATGACAATGGCGCTCGCCTTGCCTTTAAGCTGCCTTGGCATGAACAGATTGCCGACAACTTCCATGCCGTACTGATTGCTGAAACTCACACGATACAGCCGGACGTTGTCGTTGACGGAAAAGGTCTTGAAATCGCGGCTGGTGATTTCTGTCATGGTGGTTGCGGGCTTTTTTCCCTCCTGCCCGGCATGTGCCTGGGGTATGGTCATGAGGGAGACAACGCAGCAAAAAAGGCAAATACGCAGCCATTTAATCGAATGCATGACACGCTCCAGAGAGGATATGCTGTTACCGGGCGGTATACTGTTCATCACTGACCTTTTCCATCCAGGTGACGCTTTTGCCGTCCAGGCGTTCGCCGATGGCGAGATGGGTCATGGCGGCATCGGGAGCAGCGCCGTGCCAGTGCTTGACATTGGGAGGGCACAGCACCACGTCCCCTTGCCGAATGACCTGAATCGGGCCGCCCCATTCCTGGGTCAGCCCGGTGCCGAACGTGACGATAAGCGTTTGTCCCAGCGGATGGCTATGCCAGTTGGTGCGCGCGCCCGGCTCAAAGGTGACGTAGGCGCCGTAGACGCGTTGCGGAGCCTGGGTGGCAAAAGCCGGATCAACGCGGACGCTGCCCGTGAAATTCTGGCTGGGAGCCGTGGACGAAGGGCGGGAACCGCCAGGAATCACGATCTGTCCCCGGGGTTCCGCATGGGCCGGAGGCACGGCCATGCTCCCGGCAAGCAGCAGGCAAAGGGTGAAAAGAGCGAGGCGTTTCATGATCTTCTCCGTAGCAGGTTCGGCGGCGTCGGGCAGGAGGGCTTTTTCGTGCTGGCCGCCGTAGCCCTCCTGCATGGAACCGCCTTGTCGACGACGAACTATTTCAGATTCTTGCCGTAGAATGCCGTGAGCCTGGCAACGGCCTGATCCACATATTCAGGCACAAAGTAGGTCTGGATATGCGTGGCTCCGGGAATCTTGAAGAGTTCCTTGTCCTTGGTGCCCGTCGCCTTCTTGAAGGCCTCTTCGGACATGTACAGCGAGTCGGCCTTTTCCCCGGCCATCAGCAACAGAGGAACATTGATCAGGTTGATGTTGTCCATGGCGTCCCAGGTCATGAGATCCATGAGACTGCTGGTCGTATAGCGGAACGTGGAGTTGGGATGCCGGTGCGTCTTTCCGTAGTACATCATGCCTTCACGGTAGAGATCGGTGGGAATCTTGCTGATGCTTTCCTCGGTAAGAGCGTCAAAATCGACGTTGCCGGAATAGCTGATCTCCCCTGTGGCGACTTCCCTGGCGCGGGCGTCGGAAGCTTCCTTCAGGCGGGCCTGGATGGAATCAAGCTGCGTGTTCATGTAGCCGTTGCGCCGTACCTGGCCGGAATTGAACATGCTCAGCGTGGCCACGGCCTTGAAACGCTTGTCGGACTTGGCGGCGTTCAGCGTATAGCCGCCACCACCACAGATGCCCAGAGCGCCGATGCGATTGGCGTCCACGCCGGGATACGTGCTGATATAGTCAGCCATGCCGTGGATGTCTTCGGTGCGGAACTGGGGCTTGTCCACATTGCGGGGGGTTCCCTCGCTGGCTCCCTGGTAGGAAGCGTCCGCCGCGATGGTGATATAGCCTTTTTCCGCCAGACGCTGCGCATACAGCCCGGCCACCTGTTCCTTGACGCCGCCATTGGGATGAGCCACCACGATAGCGGGATATTTTTTCGTGGCCTCATATCCGGCGGGGGTGTAGACGTTGGCCGCGATTTTCAGGCCGTTCAGCGTATAGGTGACGGGATGGATGTTTACTTTTCCCTTGACGTTTTCCATGATGGCTCCTTTGTACACAAGACCGAACGGATTGTTTTCAGCCGCATTCGCAACACATGCGAAAGCAAGGGAGGATGCCACTGCCAGCGTCGTCAGAAGCGTTTTTTTCATGATGGTCTCCTGTTCCATAAAACTGCTATGGCTCTATTTTGCCTGCATTCTGCTTTGCAATACGGTGTCCAAACTCTTTTTCGCCAGTTCCGCTTCCTCCTTGCCGACTTTCGTTTCAAGCACGGATACAAACGCTTTCATTTGATCTTCGCTCAATCCGACAACCAGGCAGCAGTTCAAATGGGAACGCAACTGCGTTGCGGCAGGAAGACTGGCCAATGCGGAAACCGTGGCCAGTTCCCGCTCCTGGAAGCTGAGAACATCACGGCTGAAAATGTCGCCAAAAAGATGTTCCTTCAGAAAGGTGTCGATCATGGGCGCAAATTCATAGACCCGTCCGCTGGCAGGTCTGCCGATGACAGTGGTCTGATTCGCCGTGCCGAGTTCGCGGATGTTCGCCTTATCGGGCAAGGGGGCGGCATCGCGGCCCACTTCATCGTGAATGCCCTGAGCTTTCCGCTCATCAAGCAAAGCAATGAAGGTGTTCAGACCCGTCAGGCTGCGCGGGAACCCCGTATAGGCATACATCTGCACCAGCACTTCCCGTATCTCGTTGATCGTCATGCCGTTTTGCAGACCATCGGCAAGGGCTGCCTTCAGCTTTTCCACATTGCCGTTCGCCGTAAACGCCGCAATGGGGATAATGCTTTGCTGTTTGCCGCTCAATGCCGATACGGAATGCGTACTTTCGGCATGTGCAATCGCCGGCAATCCCATTGCTGCAGTACAGTATAGGCCCAAAATAACCGCGAATACCTTGGACAACACCAGACTCTCCTTGTTAATGTTGCATCAAAGTTTTCCTTTCGTTGAGAACAAAATAAGATTTCTCCGGCAAAGGAACTATATGTAATCCAAGCGATTTTTTGCCTATTTCGCTCAGCGCTGTTTGCTTTATGGAAAAGCTAAAAACAGAAAAGCGTGGAAGCCTTATCACTTGAGGCTTCCACGCTTGAATTTATGAATTTAATCAATAAATTATGAACGTTTTTTAGCTACATCCCTACGGGGCGGGGCTCCGAACAGGCGTTTATATTCCCTGTTGAACTGTGAACCGCTTTCATATCCAACCATAAGCGCCGCGGTACCGGCATCCCTTCCTTCAAGCAGCATGAGGCGCTCGGCTTCATAAAGCCGCAGTCGCTTTTGGAATTGGAGTGGACTGAGATTGGTCACTTCTTTAAAATGTCGATTGAATGTTGAGGGAGCCATGTTGACTTTCCGAGCCAGTTCTTCCATGCGAAATGGGGCTGTGTAATTTTCCCGTAACCAAGAAATCGCTTGAGCAATTTGATTTGCCTGTGTTCCGTTTGTATTGAAAAGCCGCAGACAGCCACCTTGACTGCCGCTAAGCAAATAGAAATGAATTTCACGGAGAATTAGAGGGGCTAAGACTGAAATTCGTGACGGGGTGTCAAGCAGACTCACAAGGCGTTTGAAGGCGTCCAAAAGCTCTTCACCGGCTTTAGAAATGACTATCGGATTGAGAGAAGCAGTGCTTTCCGTAACTATAGTAGGCAGCTCGGTAATTAATTGAGAGATGATATGTCTGTCGAGTTTGACGGACAGAGAAAGGAACGGGGCTTGTGGAGAGGCCTCAGTCACATGAAATACCCCCGGCATATCAATGCCGACGACAACACAATGATTTTTACCATAATTAGCCTCATGATCGCCAATCATCGAACGCTTAAATCCTTGCACAACCAATGCAACCATAGGGTGGTAAAAACAGCGTATTGCAGAAGTGTTTTCATCGTAACGAGTTAATGCCAAACCCGGAATAGGTGTTTCCAGCCTGGATTGTTCAGGGAGCCATTTCAACAATTTCTCTCTTAGAGAACCAGCCTGTTCTGGAATGGTTATCGGATTACTCATGCTGCTTGCTCCAGTAGTTAAAGTAAAATATCAGTTAAACATGATGTTATCAGAAAATTCCATTGCTTTCCGGGTACACTGAAGCCGAGATATTCTCCGGCGGGTCTCCCAAAATCCTCCAGTCGGACGATATTCCCTTTGTTCACCTATTTTCTTCCAAATATCAAGTTCGGTAATTTTTCAGACCAGACCACTGTTTCATGGTTATAATGGGCTTTGTACATCTTAATTTGAGCTGGTCATACCTTCTTTCCCGTATGACCAAGTATTCAATTAAAATAAAGGAGAGCCTTTCACATGCCGTACTTGCTGCGTCTATAATACATGGGAACGTTCAACGTACAATCCCCACACACGGGGTACCAGTTCAATGAGGCTATGTTAAAAAGGCTTGCGAGGCACTCACAGCTCCTCATCCATTTTCAGATTTACCGCGTGCTGTTCTATGAATATGGTTCAGCAGTTCTCGTCAGTTAGGCGCTCATCATAAGCGAGCTACAGTGTCTATGTTCCCCCAACACTATTGCCGATGTGCAGGGTTATTTCTTCCAGAATTGCTTTTTCCGGGGAAGCGGGCAGCAGAGAAAGTTTTTCCCTTGCAACTTGCAGAAATAAGTCCAGTTGCGCCCGGCACTGCTGTGTCAGCTCTGAAGCATGTGCCTGCATACAGATATTTCCAAGTTCTGCCTGATCGATGTGTCCGGATACAATTCTGTTTATCAGGGCCTGTTGTTGCTTGTGCGGCAGGGTATTGAGGTAGAGGTGAACGGGCAGCGTGATATTCCCCCGCAAGATGTCCCGCCCCTGATCTTTACCGGTTTGCACAGCCGGAAGGAAATCTCGCCAGTCGTCTGCAATTTGGTAGGCTGCTCCAAGATTTCGCCCGAATTCACGTAAAAGCGCGCATACGGGTTGGGGCTGCATGGCCAGGCTGCCCCCCATTTCGCAGGCAGCCCCTATCAGACTTCCGGTTTTTTTGAAAATTGTTTCAAGGTACAGATGCTGGGAACATAGACCGGCTGTTTCCATAATCTGACCATGCACCATATCGTTGACGCAATCGGAGTAAATCAGGAATATCTGAGGCTGGCTGCTTGCACAAATGTGCATGGCTGAAGCGAGCATGGCATCTCCGGCAAGCAATGCCTCTTTCACCCCAAAACGCAGATGGCCGCAGGGTTTGCCCCGCCGCAGGGTTGAATCGTCCTGAATGTCGTCGTGCAACAGTGAGGCTGTATGGGTCAGTTCTAGGGCCGCAGCCAAAGAATAGGCGCCTTCCGGCAACTTACCGAACATGCCGCTACACAGCAGAAGCAGACCAGCCCGCAGGCACTTCCCCTGGTTATCCAGCAGATAGGCACACGGTTCTCTGCCGGGCTTGGGCAAGAGGCGTATGTATTTTAATATCTCAGCAGAAATTCCCGGCCAGTGTAAGATAAGATATTCCTGATATGATTTGATTTGGAAATGGGACTTCAACCAACCCCCTTATATATTTCCGGACGAAATGATTTGCTTCAGGTTACCTTAGTCGGCGGGCAATCCCACCTTCTACAGGAACCTGTTCCGTTTATCCCGCAAGTCAGCGAACTGCCGCCCGAGTGTATATTTTCCGGGCTGCACCTATAGCTCAATCATAAAACGTCTGACAGACTTTTATGTGGTTCACGTCACTGAATGGAGTTCGACTTTCTTATCGCCGGTTTTATCGACAGCGCCATTTCGTCCGATTTTTGAAAACGTCTGTAAATGCTCTCTAACCAAATATCTTAACAAATACAAAAGTAAAACTCCAGATGTATAGAAGATGGGTATATTGGTTCTGAGCTCTGGATATTTAGTGAAATTAAATGTATTCATAGACGAGAGGACATGGACGGCCAAGAGGGAACCAGTTCAGCTGGTATGGCCGGAAATACTTACGGCGGGGCAGCGTGGGAGGCGCTCGTTAAGCGACGCAAGCTGCTGGGAACGCCGGTAATTATTGGTGCTTGAGGTGGACCAATGCAGTTTTTACCATGGATATTGTCAGGTTTGGGGCTGGCCTTATTTCTGGAGGGTTCTCCATATTTTCTTTTTCCCGGGCGTATGCGCAAGCGGCTTGCCTATATGAGCGAGCTGCCGGTGAGCACTTTAAGATGGAGCGGGATTATTGAGGCTTTAATCGGGGTGCTCTTGGTCGGCTTAGCTGTGCACTTCAGCGCGTAAGGAAAAAAGTAGGCTTGCTTTAAGAAGCAAGCTGAGCCAGAAAGTAGCGCACCAAGTTGACGGACATACCAGTTCCGATTATCAGCATCATCAGGCCGAAAATAATTTTCAGGCGACGCTCGGTGAGTTTGTGGGCAATCTTTACGCCCATAGGCGCGAAAAGCACAGCCGTGAGCATAATCGCCGCCAAGGCGGGAAGATGCACATAGCCCAGTGCGCCCCACGGCATTCCCGCGCCGGGAAAGCCGTGCTCAACTATTCCATTTACAACATAACCCAGGGCTCCGGAAATGCTGATGAAAACGCCTAAGCTTGCTGATACGGCTATGGCGCAGCGCATAGTATTGCAGTTCCAGTGAAGGTAGGGAACAATAATAGTTCCACCGCCAATGCCCACCAGGCTGCAGATTGCTCCTATTAAGGCGCCAACCGGGGCTGAAAGAGCTGGGGGAACAGGATTCTTGCGTTGCCCGAACTTGAAGCCGACCAGCATATTGACCGCCAAGGTGAAAATAAACAGTGTAAAAAACGCTTTTAAAAACAAGGGGTTAAGTCTGGTGGCTACGCTGGAACCGGCCAGCGTTCCCAACACCAGCCAAGGGGCGAGGCTTTTTATCAAATCCCAGCGCAGCGGCATATATTTATTATGGGCTCTGGCACTTGAAAAAGAGGTGAAAGCAATGCTGGCCAGGGAAGTGCCTACAGCCAGCCGGTAAATCTGGTCCGGGTCGGCGCCGAGCAAAGAAAAAGCCAAACTTAGCAAAGGAACCATGATAATACCGCCGCCTATTCCCAGCAGCCCTGAAAAAAAGCCGCCGACCATGCCCACTGTAAGAAACAACATCAGCGCAAAAATCATTATTGCAACCTCAATTCCAATCAGCAGTTTAAGCAAAGCAAAAATGAAATAACCCTTCAATCTATTGGCCTTAAAATCATACTACAAGATTGATTAAAATCAAATCCATGTTGATTTTAAGGGGAAATTGCCGGTTATAATTATTGATATGTGCTTGGTTCACAGACAATGTCGGCAAGACGTGGCCGGCATTCTGAAAGTGAACTTGCAAAAGCGGCACATCTGGCCTCGCTTACCGCTGAAAGTCCGGAAGGAAGGAGTATTATAGCTCTTGCTGAAGAGCGCGCCGGGCAGTAGTTTACTGCCGAAAACCATTTGTGAGGAGGCCCCATACTCATGGCTTCCACTTACAGTAAGGACGGCAAGCCCCTGTTGTATGCGGACCCAAGCTTAAACGCTTGAATGCGCTCAACCATACTCCCCCAGAGTGGCTATCGCATACTCAGAGTAGAAGAGCTGGGTTGAGTTATCATTTCTGATATTCCGCGCTCACCATGTCCTTACGTAATGCCTGCACCGTAAGTTTAGGAGTTTTATTCTGCCGCAACAGACTTACATGATGACTGAACTTGTCAAGGCAGGTTTGCATTTCCTTATTATGCCACTCTTGTCCGGCAATATCCTCGCGAACCAGTTTCATCTGCTTATCAAACATCTCTTGGGGATAAATGGCGCTTTCTTCCACCAGAATGCGATAGTGGCCCACCGTGGTGTCGATTGCCTGGTCGAGCATCTTGATAAATTCGCGATGTTCGCCAATGCTTTTCTCCAGCTTCTCCCTTTGAGCTGTGTCCTTGATTTTAGCTTTCTGGTCATTGAGGGCTGCAAGCTGGTTGGATAACGTTTTTCTGCGGATAAAAAAGTTACGTATGCTGCCCACTGTGTGCATGGCGCTGCGAACATGCCAGCCGGCCGCTTTCTCCTGCTGACGTTCCAAAGCGATGTTATTGTCCTTGATCACCCCGCGCAAAGCGGTAAGCATAGCTTTTTCCTTATCGCTCTGTGCCTCGGCAAGCAAGCGGTCAACTTCAGCCAGCGGATCGCGAGTGGTATCGAACCTGAACGGGGAATGGGCGCCAACTCTGTCCCATTCCCGGCGCAGGGCTTCAGGCTGGTTGCCCCCCGGCGTATTTATGCCTGAAATTACAGGGCGAAAGCCAAGATCGCGTGCTTTATTGGGTCCGGTTGTTACATAAAAGGCAACCTCTTCCCGCCGCCCCGGCATAATTTCGCTGAGCCCGGTCATAAAACTGCCTCCCTTGCGCACAAAGCCGCCGGAGGCCCCGCCAAGCCGTCCCCCCAGAGAAAACTGAAATGGGTCTAGCGTCATTTCAGCCAAATTACCCGGCATGTCATACAGCCCCAGCGGGTTAGGCCGACGGGATCCGATATTTTCCGGTTTTTCCGCTACGCGCGAGCCGTCGTCCGCCTGAAAAACCGCGAATTCACTGACCGGCAGATCTTTGTCCCGTTCAAATAAATTCTCATTGCGCAACGATTCCAAACTGACCATGTGGCCGCCTTTGGCGGCATATTCCCATTCCTGCTCTGTGGGAAGACGCAGATAGGCAATATTCTTATCATCGCCCTCAAAATGAGGAAGAGCTCCCGGGTGATTCGCCAGAAGCCAGTCCATATAGCGCCGGGTAAAGTCAACCGCTTCATACCAGGAAAGCATTGCTTTCGGGCGGGCGGCTTCTGAACTGAGGTTTTGCGGGTTATCCGGGCACTTGCCCATTACTGCATCCCACTGCAGGTTGCTGACTTCATATTTAGCTATCAGATACAAGGCTTTTCCCTGATAACTGAATTGTTCGGATTGCGATGCGCTCTGCAAGATTTTGCGCCAGGCTTCCGGCAGATTCTCCAGGCGGAAAGGCCCGGAAATGCCGTGGGAATATTGCCGGTCATAAAATTCTTCTCCCTTGCGCTCGCAATCGTCACAGCCGAAACGGGTTTCCAGATCAGACAAGTAGCCGTCCACCGGAACAGCTACTGCCCGGAAAACCATTTGCAGTCCGCAGGGCATGGGCAGAAGCAGGTCATCGGCAAGCGGCTCCGGGTTATATGTATCTTCCGGATTGACCTTGCCTTTACGTTGCAGACCTTGTCCAAGACAGAGGCTCGGGGAAAAACAGATGAGCAGGAAAACAAGCAAGAGAAAGCGACGCATAAATAACCTCAATTAAACTTCGCGGATCAAAGCAGAAGGCGATATGCCCACAACCTTACGGCTGGCGGCAAGCGCCCCCAACATCATAATTAGGGTGGCGATTATGATTGAGAGCAAAGCATACCCCGCCCCTAAAGCGCACACTTGCTCACCCGGCAGTACTTGAGCGGAAAAGGCTCGGTTTATCACTCCCTGGACACAAAAAAGGAGCGCCAGGGAGAGCAGCGAGCCGCACACCCCGGTAACAGCGGCCTGCACCAGAGGAAACAGAGCAAGGTGTATGGATTTGAACCCCAGCAGCCTCAGCACTCCCAAAGCGCGTTGCTTGCGCTCCACCTGGGCTAAGGCCGAGCTGACCGCTGAAGCCAGGAAGCCCCCGCCCACTACCAGCAGCAGGAGCACACTTAAGAAATTGAAGGCCTGGTCAAGTGACTTTACTGATGCTATTTCTTCCGCCCGGGTATAAGTTTCAATGCCCTGCTCCTGCAACAACACGTTTAATTTTTCTACTCCGTCCAGATCGCGGGCATACAGCCTGAAGCTGATGTAAATCTGCCGCGGCTCTACAGCCTCTCCAGCCCAGTTCAGGCGTGGTACAGAACGTCCATCGCGGTAATTTTCCACTGCTTCCAGAAGTGCCAGCGGGGCATAGGCAGCATCGCGCTGATCAGCCTCAAGGGGCAAAATGCCTTGCACCTGCAACGGGAAGAACTCCTGTTCATAAACCCCTTGCACGCGTCGTGACACCCGTCCTCTGATTACCTGGCCGGGGTTTTCCACACCTAACTTACGCGCGGCTGAAGCACTTAAGATAATCCGGTCTTCTTGCGCAGGGCCCCCGTTGCTGAGCTCTAACCAATGTTCCAGCAGCGGATCACCCGGTGCGCTGGGAAGCAGATCCACCTTGGTGGCCCGCCCGGTTCCGTTTTCCGGCTCAAGAGGGAAAAGCTCCAGTTGCGCTGAAATAGAGCGGGTTTGCGGCAGAATAAAGGCTGTATCCGGGTTTGAACGCAGCTTTGCAATCCACTCAAGACTATATTGTCCCATACCCACAGGACGGATTTCCAGATTGCGCGGATCAGCCAGCAAACGGTCTGTGAGCGAGCCTACCAGGCCCTGCTGCACCCCCAAAATAACCAGAAGCGGAAGCATTGCGGCGGCAAGGGCCAGCACCCCACAGGCAGACAGCAGCGCCTCATGACGATAGTCCGCAAGCGCCAAGCGCATGATTGTCATCAACCGTATCATGCTTGTCCGCCTGTGCTTTCATTTCTCCGAACACGGGCATCAAGCACCGCCAAAATTGGGGCGGTGTGTGATTCGGACATCTGAACCTTAATCTGTAATTCTCTAAAACCGCTTTCCCTGACCAAATTCCAGTCATGGCTGGATATGACCAAAGCGGCGCCCTGCTTGCGCGTGGAAGAAACAAGCAACGACAACACATCTTTGGCAGTAACCGGATCAAGTGCGGAAGTAGGCTCATCGGCCAGCACCAGGGAAGGGTTATGGGCCAAGGCGCGGGCAATAGCTGTGCGTTGGCGCTCGCCAACGGAAATCTGGTCTATTCTTTTCATCAGCAGGTGAGCTATGTTGAGCCGTTCCGCCAGTTCCGCCAGATGCCCCTCGCCCTCAAGGCCAAGGGCCCGACGGGAAAGCAGAATGTTGTCGCGCACATTGAGAAAAGGAAGCAAGCCCCCGACCTGCAGAACATACCCAAAGTAGCGGGCGCGGATATCGCCCAGACTGTCGATATTTCCCTTCAACCAGGCTTCTTTAACGGAGAAGCCGCTGTTGTCAAAATGCAGCCGGAACTCATCACAACGGTCAGGCTGTAAAATCAACGCTAAAATATCCAAAGCCGTGCTTTTACCACTGCCGCTGGGCCCTAAGATGGCGACCGTCTCTCCGGCCCTTAGTTCCAACTCCGGGATAAGCAGCTCATATCCCCGGCCTTCCGGGCGGGATTTGGAAAGGTTTTTGATTTGAACCAGTGCGTCTGCCATGATTTAAGTCTGCTTTATGAAAGGCTGTGTAAAAACAAATAGTTAAAAAGTACTACTCAGGTTCATGATTCCTTTTGAAGCGTACCCGTTCCTCTTCTACCTTCTTGAAAAATTCAAGCGGTGAAACATTGAGCGCCTCACAAATTGAATAGATCGCGTTCACTGTTGGCTTCTTCTCCCCGCATTCAATCTCCCTCAGATATCGCCTTTCCAAACAAGCAAAGTCGGCTAAGGCTGATTTTGTCATCCCCTTGTCTTTCCTGAAAATTTCAATCGCATTGCCAAGCGCCTGCGATAAATATGGATACTCTTTCATTCATACATTACTTACACTAAGTCTTGACAAAATATGGGAGCTATAATACTCAATAGCGAACTATAGAACTCATTACAATCGAGTACAGCCCAATTGAACATCTATTCAACCGATAGGAGGAGCAAATGATTTGCCCGTTCTGTAAAGAAGAAATTGCCGAGGGCGCTATTAAGTGCAAACACTGTGGGTCTATGCTTACAACCCAATTTCAAACTCAAACACAGGTCGCCGCTCAAACGGTTATCCCGGATTCAACAAACGGCCATGCGACTATTGACGCCCTGCCCATATCAGAGGGGCTTAAGAAGAAACTCCACTTCGTCCACGATAATTTAAAAGGGACAAAATTCGGCTGCCCTTATTATGGAAAGATTTCCTTCAGCGAAAACCTCAGCCAGTTCAGCGTCTTCGCATTCTTATTCACTGTCTTCTACTATTTGGTCAAAGGCATGTGGCGTAAGGCCCTTGTCTTGCTGCTCATCCATATTGTTTTACAGGTACTCGTTACCTTAATTCTGCCGTGGCAGTACCAAGGTCTGGGTAGCCTGCTGTGTGTAATGGCAATTGCCAGTATAGCTGCATCCAACGCTTACTGTGACCTTTACAGAAAATATGTGTTGAAACAGGAATTCTGGTGGTAAATAAGGTTAAAAACTGATTGGCCGGGTTAAATGGAACCAGTCCAGCATGAATATTTTAGCCATAACCAGATTGGAGGGCGTTATGGAAGATTCTTCTGAACCCTGCACGACTTCAAAAAGGCAAGCTCGCGCTGCCAGAAAAGATGCAACAGTAGGCGCTATTAAGAAAAAAATTGAAAAACATTTCGCTCTTCCAGAAGGATCAATCGTAATTGTTGATGTTGATGGACGCGCGATAAGAAACGACGCCCGTATTGCCACTGTACGCAAGCGCTGGGAAGAAGGTTGATTATAATAATACAGAGCAAAAATGCTCTATAACCTCAAAAACTTAAAAAGTGGGACGCTATGAAATCAAGATTTATTCAAACATTCGTTATGCTTTTCGTACTGTGCTCGTCTGCCGCGTGTGTGGCTGATGACCCTATAGAAATTGTCAGACAGGGGGTATTGAAGGCTTTCCCAACAACAACTATTGGCCAGGCCTTCGACAACTATGAAGGCTTTTCCAAAACAACTTGGGAAACGGAGACCATGCCCAACGGTACCCGCATAGTTGTGTTTACGGCGGAGCTTCCCAGAGAATACTGGGATCCTTCCGTAGCTTCTGATATCCCTACTGCTATCGACAAAGCTACCCTTTATATACAATTTACCCTTAATGCAGACGACACATTCTCAATAGGGCCTTATACAGCAATCTATAGCGGTGCAGATTTTACTGCGGTAGAAGCTTTTTGCCGCCGCAAGGGACCCTTGGCGACAATGACAGAAGATGGCTGTGGAAAGATATGCACCAGTTTTTCACTAAGTTGTATTTATTCAAACACTCCGCTATTCTTCTTTTAGGACGTTACTTCGTGTGCCCTCCCGCTATAACGGCAAAAATCGGAGGGCATACACTGTTTCACTGCTTTTTCCACAATGAGAAGCTTTTAAGATTTGCTCACTTTGCGCTTTTCTTAGGCGCAATTTTCCCTTCCGTTTCCGCAAACTATTCCCAGCCCTTGACCTGAGCCAGTTCATCGGGATAACAGGCCTCAATGCCGGAGCGATAGGCGTTGAAACGCCCCGCCCGGATAGCTTCGCGGGCGCCGCGCACCAAATCCAGAAAATAGGTGAGGTTATGCAGGGAATTCAGCCGGAAGGAAAGCAATTCCCCGGCAGTGTAGAGATGACGCAGGTAGGCTTTGGAGAATGTACGACAGGTATAGCATGAACAATTAGGGTCAAGCGGAGAGTCGTCTTCAGCAAACTCCTTGCGTTTGATATTGATTTTACCTTGCGATGTGTAAAGAGTGCCGTTCCGGGCATTGCGGGTGGGCAAAACACAATCAAACATATCGAGCCCGGCCGCTATGCCGTTCACAATATCAAACGGAGTACCCACCCCCATTAAATAGCGGGGCCGGTGAGCAGGCAACAATGGGGTGGAATAATATACAAAATCTGTCAGTTCGGCTTTGGACTCCCCAACCGAAAGACCGCCCAATGCAAAACCGTCAAAATCAATATCAGTAATCTGACTGGCGGATTCAGCGCGCAAGTCCTGATAAAATCCGCCCTGCACAATCCCGAAAAGCAGATTGTGCGCTGTCCCGGCCGGATAGGCGGCACGGGAGCGCTGCGCCCAGCGGGTAGTGAGCTGTAAAGATTTAGACGTGTAGTCCCGGCTTGCCCCATAAGCGACGCATTCATCCAACACCATCATGATATCTGAGTTTAAATTTCTTTGCACAGTCAATACACTTTCCGGGGTAAAAAAGTGTTTTGAGCCGTCAATATGCGAGCGAAAATGCACTCCGGCCTCGGTTATTTTGCGCAAGTCATTCAGACTGAACACCTGGAAGCCGCCACTATCTGTAAGTATCGGCCTGGACCAGGCGTTAAATGCATGCAGTCCACCCCTCCGGGCGATCAGCTCATCGCCGGGACGCAGATAAAGATGATAAGTGTTGCCAAGAATTATTTCCGCGCCAATGGCTTCAAGATCATCCGGGGCAATCGCCTTTACCGAACCGACTGTGCCCACAGGCATAAAAATGGGGGTATGAACAATGCCGTGCGCGGTGTGTAACTCGCCACATCTGGCATTGCCGTCCTGAGCGGTAATTTTAAATGTGCCTGGTTTTAACTGTGCAGGACTATCCATGGAATGAACCTGTAGCCTTTTAGGTTCGCGCTTGCAGACTGGTACAGACTAATACACAAAGCAAATTCGACGCCGCCTTAACACTGTGAGAAACAGAAATCACTTGCTTTCAGCGTTCCTGATCCCTCGTCCTCCGTGCCCCCGCGGCGCAACCGCTTAAGGCGGCAGAGCAGCCTCAAACTTAAGTTCTCTTAATAAATGAGCTTTTACCAATCATCCTGGGTTTGCACATACTCTCTAACGGAGAAACTAGGGAGATGCGGATTGCCCCGCATCTCCCTGCCCAATTTATTCCTGCGTTTTTTCCCGCAACCGCAAGTTCAGTTCTCTCAACTGGTTAGGTGCAACTGAATTTGGAGCATCTGTAAGCAAGCACTGTGCCTTTTGGGTTTTGGGGAAAGCAATCACATCTCGAATGGAATTAGCCCCCGCCAGCAGCATGATCATCCGGTCAAGCCCAAAGGCTATTCCGCCGTGTGGTGGGGCTCCGTATTCCAAAGCCCGCAACAGAAATCCGAATTTTTCATTGGCTTCTTCCGCATCCAGGCCCAAAGCATTGAACATCACCTTCTGATTATCTTCGCTATGAATACGGATTGAACCACCGCCCAACTCATTGCCGTTGAGCACAAGGTCGTATGCCTTGGCCTTCACCTGCTCCCAGTTATCGGGGTTACCGGTTTTTAAAAGCTCCAAGTCATTGTCCTTAGCAGCGGTAAATGGGTGATGGCGGGCCACATAGCGCTTCTCTTCCGGGTCATATTCAAACAACGGGAAGTCGGTAACCCAGGTAAAGGCAAAGGTGTTTTCCGGTATCAGATTTAAAGCTTCCGCTACTTTGATGCGCAGATTACCAATAGCCGGATTGACGATATCCGCCGGACCGGACTGGAAAAAGACAATATCGCCAAGCTCCAGGCCCAAAACCTCTGTCAGGTCCTTGCGCTCTTTTTCGGAGAGGAATTTGGCGATGGGAGACTGCCACTCATTTTCTTTAATTTTAATCCAGGCAAGACCACCGGCTCCGTAAATGCGCACAAAATCCGTAAAATCGTCAATCTCCTTACGGGTGAACGCTTCCCCGCCCGGCACACGCAATGCCTTGACCAGGGGAGAGGCAGAAAACAACTTAAACTCTGAGCCGCGCAGAATATCAGTCACTTCTTTTATCCGCAAATCAAAACGGGTATCGGGCTTATCCACCCCATATTCGGCAATGGCCTGATCATAGGTCATGCGCGGCAAAGGAAGTTCAAGCTCAATCCCCATACATTCCTTAAACACACGCGCCATCAGGCGTTCCGCCATATTCATTACGTCCTCTTCATTAACAAAGGACATTTCTATGTCCACCTGAGTAAATTCAGGCTGGCGGTCCGCCCGCAGGTCTTCATCCCGGAAGCAGCGGGCTACCTGGTAGTAACGCTCCACCCCCCCCACCATCAGCATTTGCTTAAACAGTTGGGGGGATTGCGGCAATGCGTAAAAATCGCCGGGATTCAGGCGCGAGGGCACTAAAAAGTCGCGCGCCCCTTCCGGCGTGGATTTAGTAAGGAAGGGTGTTTCCACTTCCAGAAACCCGTCTTCATCAAGGAAGTTGCGGATAGCCTGGGTGGTTTTGTGCCTTAAGCGGATATTCGCTGCCATTTTAGGCCGACGCAAATCAAGATAGCGGTATTGCAGGCGCAAATTTTCACTGGCTTCCACCCGGTCTTCAACCTCAAACGGCGGTGTTTTGGAAGTGTTCAGAAGTCGCCAATCGGTAACAACCACCTCAATTTCGCCGGTACGCATATTAGGGTTGGCCATGCCTTCCGGACGGGAGCGTACATACCCTTTAGCCGCCAGTACATACTCGCTGCGCAAAATGTGAGCGCGTTCATGGCCGGAAGGATCGACTTCGGGCGAAAATACAATCTGAGTCAGACCTTCCCGGTCACGCAAATCCACAAAGATCAATCCACCGTGGTCGCGGCGGAACTGAACCCAACCCATCAAAAGGACATTGCTGTCAATGTCCGCAGCATTCAAAACGCCACAGCTATGGGTGCGCTTCCAGTCCCCTATCGGAACAATATACTTCTGGTGTTCCTTTTGAACGTCATCAATCTGAGATAAGTTTTGGTTCTGTTCCATATCAGGTCCTTTCTGCTGGGTCTATTCAAAGAAATTAACAATATCCGCCAAAGGGGCCGCAATCTGTTCGCCGCTATCCATATCTTTAATCTGAACCATTTGATTTTCCACTTCCAGACTGCCGAGAATAAGGCATTTACGGGCATTAAGGCGAGCGGCGACTTTCATTTGATGCTTCATTTTTTTAGCTGAAAAGCTCATTTCGCCTTTGAACCCCGCCCTGCGCAAGTTCCTGCTTAGTTCAAAGGCACAGTTCATGGCCATATCTTCAACTACAGCGATATAGAAATCCGGGCGCTGTAATTTCACTTCCGGCAGGAGCATGGCCAGGCGCTCCATACCACTGGCAAAACCAATGCCGGGCACATCCGGACCGCCCAAGTCACGGATAAGCCCATCGTAGCGTCCGCCCCCGGTCACAGCACCTTGGGAGCCGATTTTATTCGACACAACCTCAAAAGTTGTCCGCATATAATAATCAAGGCCGCGCACCATGCGGGGGTTCAATTTCCAGGGCACACCATTTTTATCAAGCAGTGCGCATACTGCGTCAAAATGCTCACGACATTCCGGACAGATATTGTCGATCATTACCGGAGCATCCTGGGTAAGGCTCTGGCAAGCAGGAATTTTACAGTCAAGAAGTCGCAACGGGTTAGTGTTCATGCGACGCCGACAGTCAGGGCAAAGCTGATCCGCAGGCAATTGTCGGGCCCAGTCAAGCAATTTCTGGCGGTAAGCGGGGCGGCAATTTCTGTCTCCTAACGAGTTTATTTCCACGCAGAGGTCTTCAATACCCAGCTCATCCAGAAAATGCATCAGCATGGTGATGATTTCAGCATCCGCCCCCGGTTCAACCGGGCCCAGACACTCGCAGTTTAACTGATGGAATTGACGTAAACGCCCCTTCTGCGGCTGTTCATAACGGAACATCGGCCCATAAGTGAAAAATTTCGATACGGGCTGGGAGTTTGCGAGGTTAGCCTCAATAAAGGAACGCATCACCCCGGCAGTGGCTTCGGGACGCATAGTTAACGAACGTCCGCCCCGATCGGGGAACGTGTACATCTCTTTTTGAACCACATCGGTCTCATCGCCAATGCCCCGCGCAAACAGCTCGGTGCGTTCCAGTATCGGGGTGCGCAGTTCTGTATAGCCATACAGGCCGAACACCCTGCGTGCGGTATTTTCCAAGAAGGTGAAGGCTGTTGACTCCGGCTCAAATAAGTCGGCAAAACCTTTAACGCGTTTAATCGGGTCAGACATAGCAGCTCTATTGTATTGCTTCGCCGGGCAGGCGCAAGCGATCGGTTATTTTATCTCTAATCCATTGGGCATCGAACCATTCAATCGGATTTACCGGGAACCCGGACACATATACGCCGAAATGGAGATGATCTCCGCCGGCCATGCCGGTGGCTCCGGTCTGGCCGATAGTCTGCCCTTTGCTCACAATGTCGCCCGGGCTTACATGGATATTACTCATGTGCGAATAAAGAGTTTGCAACCCCAGACCGTGGTCAATCAGCACCATTTCCCCATAAATGCCCATATAACCGGTAAAAATCACCACACCGTCATTGGCAGCGGGAATTGCAGCCTGACGCACTGAAGCGAGGTCGGAGCCAAGATGGGTCTGCTGATCCACTAACTCTCCATTGTAAACATAACTGCGGAACTCAGCAAACCCGGCCGGACTGGACGCATTGGGCAGGCGGGCAAAAGTACCGCTCCACAACATGGTATCCGCGGATTGTTTACCGAATTCAAGCAGCTTGACGTCATTTTCACGCCGAATATCGCCATTGACGACCAAATAGCGTTGCAGCGGGGTCATATTACCGGGGACCAATTCTGTAAACTCACCATCTTTAGACTCAAGGAAGTTATCGGATAAATTAATGGTGTCGGTTCTAAAATTACGGGCAAGGGGATAATGCGCCAACCTTGAAGTAACGATATTTCCAGCCAGGTCTTGAGCTGTAATTACCGGTTTATAATCTTTCATCTCTACATTGTAAGGGAAAGCAAAAAAGCAAATGTACTCACCGTTGTCCTGACGGTAAGCCGGGAAAAACAGCTCATTCACTTTTACCCCTGCTGCAGCCAATTCCTCATTGGCGGTAAAAGCAATGCAACCGGCTCCGCCTCGATAAATATAGGGGGGAGCGGTACGCACGGAAAGACGTGGCGGCACAGAATCATAGCGCATTTCAAACAACCGGGTGGTGGAATTACCTTTCCCAAACCCGGCCATCGAAGTGTCGTTGGCTTTCACCTCCAGTTCAAAACTGCCGTCGCGCAACTTGGCGTTTTCCAAAGTGAAACTGAATTGGGCTTCTTTAGCCGGCGGATCAAAAGTATGGCTGAGTAAATGACTGGAGACGTTGTTCTTGCGTACACTGATGTTCACGCTCTTAACTTCAGATCCTTCATCATACATGTACACGGTTATTTCCTGAGTAGCGCCGGCCTTGCCGTTATCAGGGCTGATTCTGATACTGGGGCCCTCCATATCTTTCATCAAGAAGTAGGCCAGACCGCCACCGACGCCCAAAAGAATAAGAGCAAGTAAATATACTGGAATTCTTTTCATGATATATTCCTTGATATTATATGCAAACGCAACTTAAGCCTGCAAAGGCTTATAACGCCCTATTTTAAACATGGCAAGCAGGACATGCGTTTGCTTTATCATATGCCTCAACTGTCTGCTTTAAGCATGCAACCAATGAAAGTTGCGGATTATGAACGGGCCATCTTCCTTTGAAGCAGCCCCAAAACATCTCTGCATCAGCGGGAGAGCGTCTCGCACAGTCATGTGCCCCCGTTGAAGACAAGGGTTGTCCTACCTTTATCGCAGACTGAGGCGATACCGGCATTGAAGCCATAAACAGTTTCAAGCCGCTTCTGCTCTAATCTGCTAATATTCATTGACATCAATTGGCGCGCGGTAAACATTTAAAAAGGAACATCATCCATTCCGCTTGCTTCAGACGGGAAAGCCGGGCCGAGATCATCATCTTTTTGATTTGATTGCGGCCTGGCGTATCCTTCGTCCGCCGCTCCCATGCCCTGGCGATCGCTTTTACGGTCCAGAAATTGCACCCGTTGCGCTTTTACTTCTGTAGTATAACGGGTCTGCCCCTGCTGATCCGTCCACTTGCTGGTGGACAGGCTCCCCTCAATGTAGGCGAGGCTGCCCTTATGCAAATAATTGGCGCAGGTTTCAGCTTGCTTGCTGAAAGTAACCACCCTGTGCCATTCAGTGCGTTCCTGACGTTGTCCGCTTTGGTCGGTATAGCTTTCATCAGTGGCAACGTTAAAGCGGCAAATCGCCATGCCTGTGGTAGCATAGCGCAGTTCCGGGTCGGCCCCGAGCCGTCCGATAATCATTACCTTATTCAACATAGATCAGCTCCTGATTTATGCCGGAAGTGCCGCCGGCATGTTATTGCTTAAGCTTTGCATTCGGGGCAAGGTCCTCCAGAGCGTCCAGGGCATCTTCCAACTCATTGGAAAGCGCGTTGGCCCGACTCGGATTCCAATCTGCCAAAGCTTCATCTATTTGTTTGCGGATAGCAATCACCTTATCCAGTCCCGGGCGCAACTTTGCTTTCAGGCACTCATCCAGTCCGCCAAAAAGAAACTTGTCTGTAAGCGCATCAATAAGCTCAAAAATCCCCATGTGCTTATCGGCATCGCCCGGTTGCTTATCAAATGCCAGCATACACAACTTTTGCCAGGACCAGCCTACTTCCGATGTCGATACAGTTTGGGCAATTACCCTTATTTGCAGAACTCTTCCCATAGAATGTATCCTTTTGAGTTGCCGGCGTCTTAATTGAACTTCTTTTGAGTTTACTGGTTAAAAGGCACAGCATTGATTAACGCACATTAACCTGTCCTCCGGTTAACCTAAATGGCGTTATTCCTGCTCTTCCCATTCAGCCTGCACCCGAGCTACCACATCTTCCACTATGGGCATCAATTCTTCCGGACAGACCCCAATTAGTGGTTCACCAGCCCCCACGTTTTCGTTGTGAGAAAAATACACTGAATAGATTAGTCCTTCCGGACCGGAGTAAGGTAAGATTGCTTCCCGCTTCATCCGGGACATGATGAACAGGTCCATGCCATTCGCTATTCTGACACTACGGTGCCCGGCTGCACGGATTTTTACATCTACCTCAGGCACAAAATAGTATTTCGCGCGTTCCGGCGCATTGAACAGATGCAGCGCCTGTTTGAGAATAATCTGGATTACTTCCTGCTTGGTCAGAAAATGTTTCAGAGTAAGCAGTGGAGTGCCTGCTTCAATAAATTGCCCCTCCAATTCATTGTGGATGATTTCAATCCGTCCTTTTTCAGGCGCCCTGACCGGTTTGGGGTTGTGCTCACGTTCCACGTTGGCAAGCAGAGTGCCCGGCACTTCCAGCCAATTACCTGACGGCCCCGCTACCGGGTCCTCCTCTTTTATATCCGCAAAACTGACCCGTCCACACCAGGGCGATACGATTTCCACCTTATCAAAGGGGGTTTGCTTTATTTCTTCCAGTAACTTGCTGATATCTAGCACATTTGCCTCCTTGTCCGGCGCTTGGCAGGCATCAAGGTAATTTGCGGTTATTTATAATACAGATTTCTGCCGCCCATAGTCACCAAAGCCTGTTGCAGATTTGCCCTGATGTCGCGGCGGTCCCAGATGCCCTGAATGTGACCGCGGGAGAGCGCTTTTTCCGCATCATGGTAATCAGGCGGAATATCCAGGCCGGTTGTTTCCTTAATCACGCCGCGACCGGCAAAGCCAAGATTGGTTGATCGAATGGCGAACTGGTATGGAGAACAGCCCAAAAAAGACGCCACTGGCCCGGCGTAGGAATTGGTATCGTAAACCACCAGATACAGCCCACCGGCATCAATATACCTGCGTACCCCTATGGTGCAACGGGGCATTTGAATTACCCCGTTGGTGCCTTCCTGAATCCGAATGCCCGCGGTACCGTGCACATAGGCCAGTACCGGAAGACGCTTGCGTTGCGCCCGCTCAATCGCAGAGAGGAATTTCTCACCTTCGGCAACTCCCACAGAACCACCCCGGAAAGAGGCCGCCAAAAGAGCCACGCACATTCTGGTGTTGTTAATGCTTGCTTCAAAGGTAATGCAACCGCTTTTCAGACCGGTTTTCTGCTTGGCCTGCTCCAGCTTGGCGTCAAAACCGTCCCAGTTCAACGGGTTAGTCGCCTCTATTTCCTGATTGAATTCCCGAATGGATCCCGGATCGAATACGTTATACATGAACCATTTATAGCCCATCGGGAAATGATAGCCACAATGCGTACACACACCTGCGAATTCCCCGAACAAATCCGGAGCCCATAAATCCAGACAACCGTATTTAGCGGCATTGGGACAGGTAACAGCACGATCTTCCTTGGCTTTTGACGAAATATAGCTCCAGGTTCCGTTTTTGCTGCCATCTTCTTCCCAGGAAGACAGGGTTGTCAGTTCTTCTGCTATTTTCGCCCGAGGCTTGGTTCCAAACAGTTCACGGGTGAATGAAAAGAATGGGTTGAAAATCCGATGCAAAAGCATACGCGCCCCGGCGTCCATTTCTTCCACTGCGTAACCGAGTTGTTTTTTTCTACGCCCCCAGAGATCATGACGGAATAAATTGAGCAGATCGGTACTGGTGGCCTGTATTTTCGTGAGCATTAAATCAAAGGAAGTGCGGGGGTCAATCCAGCGTCCATTGCTTAGGTTTCTGAATTTTTTCTGACGCAGCACAACCAAGCGATCTCTGGCTTTTGTGGAAAGTGACCAACGGGTAACGAAATTTTCCGCATTGTAATTTTCAAGGCTTTTAGGACGATGCGGCTGGCTTATAGCTCCGCGCAACAAAGCGAACGAACGGGTGGTGAGCACCACTTCATCGGTGGCGCGCATCAGCTCATTGCGCAAAGACTGGAAAAATTCATAATGGTAGGGTTTGGCGCCTAGGGGCGGTTCCTCCACAACCTGATCTATAAGTCCATGCCGGAGATTGTCCTGGGCGGTCATTTTCAGTTGCAGGGCGCAGCGTTCAATCAGTTCCGGAGCCGCCCTGGTCCCGTCCCGCAAACGGCCTTCAATGGCTGCTGCTCCTTCCGGAGAAATAACTGAATAATATCCATGCGACAACATCAACCGGCGGTCAGCCAAGCCGATAGCCTCAGCCCCACCGGAGCCGCCCTCAGAAAAAACTGCGACAATCGGAACCTTCAGACCGGCCATCTCATATAAATTGCGGGCGATTTGCTGGGCCGCGCCGGGGTAATCCTCTATAGGGTAAGAGCCCGGGGTGAACACAAAGGTATGCACGGGAATATTTTCAATTTCCGCAACTTTCATATATTGCAAAGCTTTTGCATTGCCCCATGGTTTTACGGAGCCGCCGTTGCGAAACTCATCGCCATGTCCTGTTTCCTGTCCGATGACCATTACCGGCTGGTTATGCAAAGCTTTACCACGTCGCCTGGTAATATAGGCACGGGCAATCAACATGCTGGGGTCAATGCTTTTATCATCCTGCCCCCCTATCTCGGTATAATTGTCATACACATTTTCCAAGATATCGCGCAGGCAGATGCGCTGCGGGTGCCGGACAATCCTGACTTTATCCATGGGGCTGAGCTGCTCATCGAGCTTTTGCTCCATAAAGGTAAACAGCTCTTCCATGGCGGAAATGGCAGACAATCTCTCTTGCGCGCTCATTTCCGCAACTCTGGCCTGGAAATCATCCAGACGCACCTGCAACATGCGTACCGCTTCATTCTGCTTGCCGGCGAAGATGTCTTTGATATATGCCAGTCTGTCGTTCAGGCGATGCAGTTTTTTCTCTACGTCTATCATGCTTGTGTTCCCTAGTAAGGCGCACCGTCAAAATTTAAGAATATCAGCGGTTTTGGCGCGCAGGAAAGAAATGTTTGACTTAAGCGGGTTGCCGGAAGAATCCGCGCCCTCCAGGACCAGACTGTCAAGAAAGGCCACTCCCCGCATTTTGGCTTCTTCCATATCCTTTCCCCAGACAATGCCCAATGCAAGGTTGGGGTCAAACTCTGTAGGAATGTCGTAGGGTTCGTTCACGGGCACCTGGGTGTACATTTCCAACCAGCTTTCCTGTTTCCAGGCAAACTTTTCAATGCGTCCCACCCACGGCGCGAACCCGGCAGCCGGATCTTCAGCAATAATCCGATACTCTATGCCCACACCGGAGAGGGAGACATCTGCCTGAGTATATCCCAGAGGTTCTCCAAGCCCAACCCGGATTTGTTCAGCAATAATATCCACACCCTCTTGCTCCCTGATCCCGGCAATAATGCCGGAAACCCCGTTTTCCACCTGAATGCGGGTATTTACCTCCATCAGAAAAGGACGGCCATCGCGGGTGACTATCCATTCCCAGGTGCCCACATTGTCGTAGCGGACTTTACGGGCCAGCGCCAGAGAATGCTCGGTAATTTCGGCAAGCACACCGGCGGCGTCAAAGCTGTAGTTGATTTCAGCCGGAGCAAATCCGGGCGCAACTTCCACACGTTTCTGATGCCCGGTGCTTTGAATGGAGCAGTTGCGGGTTCCGAAGTGTACGGGATTTTTACCGCTGCGGTCGGAAACAATCTGCACCTCAAGATGATTGAAATCGCGAATACGCTGCTCAATCAGAACGCCTTCATCTTTAAAATTCCGCAGCGCATAGTTTCGGATACGGCGATACACAGAGCGAAACATGCCGATATCCTGCACTTCCTCAATGCCCATGCCGCCCCCGCCGGCCGACGCCTTAACCATGATCGTAGGCTGGCTGATCCCCGACGACAATTGAAAATCATACAGGCTTTGCGCCACATGCTCCGCTTCCATTTCGTCATATATCGGCTTGTCGGAACCCGGAACTGTAGGCACGCCCAGCGAACGGGCCAGGCGCTTTGTGTTTATTTTATCGCCCAATTCACGGATTACCCGCCAGGAAGGCCCGATAAAAATCAGACCGCGCTCCCGTTGAGTGACCCGCCTGGCGAACCTGAAGTCCTCGGCAAAAAAACCGTACCCGGGATGAACCGCAGTTGCAAAGGAAGCGTCGGCCACAGCCATCAACTCATTGGCATCGTGATATGATGAAACTCTGTAAAGCCCGCCGCCAAGTTCGCGGGCCAAATGGACGTGCCTGGAATGGGAGTCTTCGGCTGTGTAAACGCAAACAAAATCAAGACCAAGCTTTTGACAGGCACGGGTGATGCGCATAGCTATTTCACCACGGTTCGCAATTAATACCTTGTGTTTTTCCACTTAATTCGCTCCCAGCCCCTTAAAAGGCCCTGGTTTGATTATTTTCCGTGGCAAATGTCGCCCTGGAAACAGTAAGCAGTTTTTTACAAAATATGGCTCTTCTCCTAAGGTGAAAGAGAATTGTATATCATTTAATGCGCATAAGCAATTGGCATATGCGCAGACTGCCGGCTTACGCCTGGACATAAAAATCGTTTAATTTGAGCCGACTGCCCGGCAAAGACGGGAACAGTGCCCGTGCCGAAATGTCATCCACGAACTGACGGGCTGACAATATCAAGCGGGGGTAAAACCGCCGTACCTCATCCGGTTTCAGAGTTGCTCTGGGCAAGACCGCATTTGTTCAGCAATTCATCCGGGGGCTGCCAAACGATCTGCCGGTGTCGCCGCTGATTCTTGCCTTATTCATAAATTGCCCGATTTTTCCTTTAATAGCGGGTTCCGCACGGCGAATAGAGGTCAATCTGAATCAGCCGGCTTCTCTGACTGCGGATTGAAGAAGCAGCTTGTCCAACAACGCTTTCTGAAGCGAGTTTTGATTGATGAATTCGAAACTGACAACTTCCTTATCCAAGTCCACTTCGGAAAGGCGGGCAGAGCAACGGAGTATTTTCTTTTGAGATACCGACATTATTTCCGCCACTGTTTCCTGTCCCGGGCGCATATGTTCGGTTTCAGACGCTTTAATGGAGAATCCGCCCGCGCTGATGTTTAAAAGAGGGAATGCCCCCTCAAAGCCTGACAGTTGTATAACCAGCCCGGGAACTGCAGTGCGTCCGGGATGGGTTCCCATGTGTTCAGAATTTAAAGTCATAAATATCGAATTAACGGTTAGATTTTAAAGTCGAAATCGGGCCCTTCAATAATTAATAATCCGATAAAAGGCAAGGCTTGCTGTTCACTTGCCGTTTGAGCTTTGAGCTCACGAGTACTCTGCAAGTGCTCTGACACAAACGTCAGAACGTTTCCCGGTCCGGTGTAAAGCAAGCTTTGGTCGGCTTGGAAGCGAACGAGCAAGCTACCATTTTTTGAAAATAAAAAAGACCGCCGATGCAATAAGCGCAAATCCGACCAGGTAATTCCACTTAAGCGGTTCATTCAGATAAACCACGGAAAAGACCATAAATATGGTCAGTGATATTACTTCCTGAATGGTTTTCAGCTCGGCTGCATTAAAATAAGTATATCCGATCCGGTTTGCCGGAACCTGGAGAATGTATTCAAAAAACGCTATTCCCCAGCTTATGAATATAACAGCAAGTAAAGATGCATGCGGGAATCGGAGATGACCGTACCACGCCACAGTCATGAACAGGTTGGACGCCGTAAGCAGTCCGATTGTGATCAGAGGGATAGGAATGCCAGAAAGCATAAACAGCCTCCCATAATAATGTTTTACGAGCGTTCCGAGGGTGTGACGCCTGAGGCGTCCTGGTGTGATTGTTTGGGCAGCCTCTTTGCTAACCAACTTATTTTATTGCAGATTCCCATCAATATAGAAAACTCGTTGTGCTTGAGTTGGCAGCGGGTGACCAGCCGCCTTACAGGCAACAGAAAATAATTTGAGTTGTCAGAGGGAAGCTGATCCAATGCCAGCATCGCCTCTTTTAATCTGGACATCAACAGTTCCTGCTGGGCTAAGGTAATGGGTGGGGAATGCTTTACCCGACCGGGTCGGGCCGGTTTTTGTTCCTGTGCAAACGGCAAAGTACGGCTCAACTCATACAGCAGCACCAGCACCGCCTGGGCCAGGTTGAGAGAAGGTTCGCCTGCAGTAGGAATATTGACCAGCAACGAGCATAGTTCAATGCTTTGATTATCCAGTCCTTTATCTTCAGGACCAAAAATTAAAGATACCCTGCCGCCCGTTGCAACATGCTTGCAGACCCGCTCCATGGCCTCGGCCGGATTGATAACGCCTTGACGCCAGCCGCCGGTGCGGGCAGTAGCTCCTATAGCCAGTGTGCTGTCGCAAAGAGCGGCTTCGAGCGAATCATAAATCTGCAAACTGTGGACAATTTCCCGCCCCGCACTGGTAGCCAGCGCCAGAGCTTTTTCCAGGTACTCTGTTTTCGGAGTGAAGTCGGAACCGAGCCAGAGCTCAGGCTGCACCAGAACCAGATGAGAGACTCCCATATTGCCGCAGGCGCGCGCGCACATCCCGATATTTTCAGGGAATCTGGGCCTGACCAGGATCACTTGGATATTATCGCGCAGGATGCTCATGGGGCGTGGTATATCTGAAAACAAAAGATTTTACCATAGGTTGCTTTCAGGGCAGCAACTTTTGCAATTAGCTATCAAAGTTGAATTCATAGAACATTATCAATGCTCCTGAGGCAAACTGCAAAGATTACCCTAAGGCCGGTTTGCGACCGTGCGGGAGAATAGGGATAAATTCTCATACCAAGCATGAAATCTTTAAAGGACGATAACCAGCATTACAAGCAAACTACGGTTCACAACAAAAGCAAAGCCCGCCAAGGCCTTACGGACATTGACGGGCTTATGCGGATTTGAATTTGGTGGGTCGTGCAGGGATCGAACCTGCGGCTCACTAATTAAAAGTCAGTTACTCTACCGACTGAGTTAACGACCCAAAATCTAAAATAGCACTTCTGCATTGTTACTGAAAATCAACATGCATTGCGTTACGGGTAATCTTTTGCGACAAAAATCAAATCTTGTCAAGAAAAAATTAAACGATTTCAAAGGAGTATTGGACGGGGGCTCAGTTTGCATCCAAAACATTGACCTGCCGCAGAATTTTATTTGTGCCAATCAGATAATCTTGTTGTGCAAGTGGGATAATTCTGTTATGAGGACAACTCCGTATGGCTTACGGAAATTTTACTGTAGGTGTGGAGGACTATTTACCTATGACAACCAAACCCGAAACTGATTTCCTGGATGGCGACATCAATTTTGAAAGCGCCCTTGAAGACTATCTGAATTGTGACTTTGGAGAGCTTGAAGAAGGCACCATAGTCAAAGGTGAAGTGGTAAGGGTGGATAACGACAACGTGTTGGTGGACGTGAACTTCAAGTCCGAAGGCCAAATTCCTCTGGCAGAATTTCTGGATGCTTCCGGAGAGCCGGCTGTAAAAGTCGGCGATATCGTGGATGTGTTCATAATTCGTAAAAATGACCAGGAAGGCACCATTGCGCTGTCTTATGAAAAAGCCAAGCGCATGCAGATGTTCGACCAACTGGAAGGGCTGCAAGAGAAGGAGGGTATTGTAACCGGCACCATTACCCGTCGCATCAAGGGCGGTTACACTGTGGATATCGGCGGTGTGGAAGCCTTCCTCCCCGGCTCTCATGTTGATCTGCGTCCGGTTCCCGATATGGACGCGCTTGTGGGCCAGGAATTCGATTTCCGGGTGCTGAAAATCAATCGTAAGCGCAGCAACGTCATTGTTTCACGCCGCGTCCTTCTGGAAGAAGAGCGCGACAACAAACGTGATGATTTGTTAAAAGTGCTTGAAGAAGGCCAGACTGTAGTGGGCCGCGCCAAAAATATCACCGAGTATGGCGTATTTGTCGATTTGGGCGGTTTGGACGGCCTTTTGCATATCACTGATATGTCCTGGCGGCGCATTCGCCATCCCAAAGAAATGGTTCAGCTTGGTCAGGAAATGGAGCTGAAGGTGCTCTCCTTTGATAAAGAAACTCAGAAAGTTTCTCTGGGCCTTAAACAACTGGTGCCGGATCCCTGGCAGGATATCAACGAGCGCTTCCCCATCGGCAAGCACATGAGCGGTAAAATCACCAATATTGTTGATTACGGCGCATTTGTGGAACTTGAGCCGGGAGTTGAGGGCCTGGTTCACATTTCTGAAATGTCGTGGACCCGTAAACTGCGTCATCCCAGCCAAATGGTAAAAGTGGGCGATGAAGTGGAAGTGGTGATCATTGGGGTTGACGAAGACAAAAAGCGTGTTTCCCTGGGCATGAAGCAGGTAAAGCCTAACCCGTGGGATATTGTGAGAGAAAAATACCCTGAAGGCACCATTATTGAGGGTACGATTAAAAATATCACTGAATTCGGAATGTTCCTGGGCATTGAAGACGGCATTGACGGTCTGATTCATGTCAGCGATATTTCCTGGACTAAAAAAATCCGCCACCCCAACGAAATGTTCCAGGCGGGCGATGTTGTACAGGCAAAAGTTCTTACTGTTGACCAGGAGAACGAAAAGTTCACCTTGGGCATCAAGCAGCTTACCGAAGATCCCTGGACTCATGTACCCAGCATTTACCCGGTCGGCAAAAGTGTAGTGGGTACAATTACTAATATTACTGATTTCGGTTTGTTCGTAGAAGTTGAAGAAGGTGTTGAAGGACTCGTTCATGTAAGTGAAATCAGCTCTAAGAAAATCAAGTCTCCTTCCGAAATGTTTAAGGAAGGCGACAAGATCGACGCAAAAGTAATCCATGTATCTGCTGATGAACGTCGTCTGGGTCTGTCAATCAAACAACTGCATGAAGAAAATGAACGCAAGAAAGGCAAGGAATATCATTCTGTAGGCGGCGATGCCGCTCAAACCTTGGGCGACCTTCTGAAACAGAAAATGGAGGACGCTGAAGAGGCCAGAGGCGAGCATAAACAGGAGGCGGCGGAAGAAGCTTCCGAAAAGCAGGAATAGCCTTAAGCCAAATGGATTGTAACGGGCGTTCAGTCTTTCTGAACGCCCGTTTTGGTTCGGCAGTTTTTTACTGCACCTTTGCGACAGAAACACTTGCTATCTTTACTCGACCCGCTTTAGCTCAAAGACTGCCAAAGAAGGAGTTTTGTTCCGTCCAAGGCCGAATCCATCAGCCGGCTTACGAACCTACATGCCTGCGCTTGTTCTGTCCGGTTGGAACTAACAAATACATTTAAGCTTTTCAGACAAAAATTATTTGAACACATTAACTCACTAGGGGCAGCTTGCTTTTTTAAACGAAACTGGTTTATGATCAGTTCCTTCAGGAAAAATAATTTGACAATCGGCTTTGCCGATGATTACTTTAATCAAGCAATGACAAAGAGAACCCAACCGGCTTTACAGTCAGCTTAACTAAGCTGTGAATATGGTATTAAGATAAAAGAAACACGAGCAAAGAGATGAATGATTTTTATTTCCCCGGCCCGGCGGGGGATGAGCCGGGGGTTTTGTTCGAGAATGAAGCTTACAGACCATTTCGAAAACGTCATCCGATATTGTTTGCCTTAATAATTCTGCTGCTTATCGGTGGCCTGGGGTTGCCGTTTGTCGGTTGTATGCGATTAATGCTGACCGGCGACAGTATGGGCTCGCTATATGGTGTAAAGCAGCTTGGCGTGGTAAATATTGAAGGGGTTATTATGGATTCAACCGACGTTGTCGATTGGATTCATAAGCTGGAAGAAAACGATAATGTCGTTGGCGTGCTGGTGCGCATCAACTCCCCCGGTGGGGCAGTCACACCTTCTGAGGAAATTTATTTTGCTTTGGAACGCCTCCGGGAGAAAAAGCCGGTAGTGGCAAGCATGAGCGCCCTGGCGGCCTCGGGCGGTTATATGGCGGCATTGCCGGCACACCACATAATAGCCGCACCCTCCAGTGTTACCGGGAGTATCGGAACCCGCATGGATATGGTCAACTGGGAAGTGCTGATGGGCAAAATCGGCATTAAAGATCAAAGCCTGGCTTCCGGCGGAATGAAAAGCGCCGGCTCGCCCTATCGCGATATGACGGAAAAGGAACGGGCTTATTTCGTTGGCATGCTTACTGACATGCATGAGCATTTTAAAGAAATGGTTATGAAGCACCGCGGTCTTGAGCGGGATGCCATAGACAAAGTGGCCGATGGACGTGCCTTTACCGGAAGACAGGCCCTTGAACTGGGTCTGGTCGATTCTTTAGGCGACAAACACGATGCTTTGGAGATGCTGAATATCCTCACTCTGAATGAAGCTGCCGGAAATGTTTTGTTGGAAGGGCCGCCCAAACGCTATACCCTGTTTGAAGAGTTGTTTGAGTCACTATTTCAAGCCTGGAACAGCGCAAAAATAAGAGTGGCTTCTCAACAACCGATGTTTTATTATTGAAGGATATTATAAATGGCTTTAATTTTAGATAAAGTGGAGCTTGAACCGGGGCGGATCAGCAAATTGCTGATTGATGCTCCGCAAATTGCCCGGAAAGCCCAGCCCGGCAACTTCGTAATCCTGCGGGTCAGCGCAAAAGGTGAACGCATTCCCCTGACTATTGCCGACTCCGATCCGGAAGCAGGCACCATTACAATCGTGTTCCTGGTCTTGGGCAAAAGTACGGCAGTGCTGGATACCCTGAACAAAGGCGACCAGTTGTATGATCTTTGCGGCCCGTTAGGTAACCCCGCCAAAATTGAACCCCGCGGCACAGTGGTCTGTGTGGGGGGCGGCACCGGGATAGCAGCCCTGCACAACATCGCCAAGGCGCATAAAAAGCTGGGAAATAAAGTGATTTCTATCTTGGGAGCACGCACTGAAGCACTTTTAATAATGCAGGAAGAGTTCTCCCGGGCCTCTGATGAAGTGGTTATCTCCACCAATGACGGCAGTAAGGGGGTGAAAGGTCTGGTGACCGACGCTCTGGCCCTTGTCCTGGCAGAGCATCAGGTGGGTGAAGTAGTGGCGATCGGCCCGGTGCCGATGATGCGTGCTGTGTGTGATATGACCAGGGAAGCGGGAATTTTAACTACAGTCAGCATCAACTCCATTATGGTGGACGGAATAGGAATGTGTGGCGCCTGCCGGGTGACTGTGGGGGGCGAAACTAAATTTTCATGTGTTGACGGGCCTGAGTTCAACGGTCATCTGGTTGATTTTGATGAATTGCAACGCAGGCTCACAGCCTTTATGAGCCAGGAACGTCTGGCGTATGATGCCTTTTTAAACAAGTGTGGTCTGCATGACTAAGTCTAAGCTCAAAACCAGAGTGCCCATGCCTGCACAATCTCCGGCCGCCCGGATTGGCAATTTTAAAGAGGTGGCCCTTGGTTATACCGCTGAACAGGCGCTGGCGGAAGCTGAACGTTGCCTGCAATGCAAAAATCCACGATGTGTTCCCGGCTGCCCGGTGGAAGTGGAAATTAAGGACTTCATCAAATGTATTGTTGCCGGCAATCTTGAGGACGCATACCGGATCATCCGCAACACCAACAGCCTGCCGGCCGTATGCGGCCGGGTGTGCCCTCAGGAAAATCAATGCGAGGGAGCCTGCATTCTGGCTAAAACCGGGCAACCCATCGCAATCGGGCGGCTTGAGCGTTATGTGGCCGATAACTATATTGCCGCCAACCCTTGCGCCCGCTTAACCGGAGATGAAGCGGCCTGTTCTTTTTCTCATGGACCTAAAATAGCCTGCATTGGCTCCGGTCCGGCCAGCCTGACCTGTGCAGGGCACTTGGCGGCGCGTGGAGCCCGGGTCACAGTATTTGAAGCACTGCATGAGCCCGGCGGAGTATTGATTTACGGCATTCCGGAATTCCGTCTGCCTAAACGGATTGTGGCCGAAGAGCTGGGCACATTGAAAAACCTGGGGGTGGAATTTTGCCTCAACTGGGTTGGAGGGCGCACCTTCAGCATACAGGAGCTGTTCGATGAGGGTTACTCCGCCGTATTCATCGGAGTAGGAGCAGGACTGCCCAACTTTCTCGGTATTCCCGGCGAGAATCTGATTGGAGTGTTCTCCGCCAATGAATATCTGACCAGAGTCAATTTGGGCCGCTCGTATGATTTCCCGAATTTTGACACGCCCAGCTTTCGAGGGCGTAAAGTAACAGTGTTCGGTGCAGGGAACGTGGCCATGGATGCGGCCCGTACTGCTCTGCGAATGGGTTCTGAAAGTGTAACCATAGTTTACCGCCGCACTCGCGCAGAAATCCCGGCCCGCCTGGAAGAACTGGAGCACGCTGAAGAAGAAGGAGTTCAACTCAGACTTCTGTCCGCTCCCCTGCGTTTCCTGGGCAATGAGGAAAAACGGCTGAGAGGGGTTGAGCTTGAGCAAATGGAATTGGGTGACCCCGGAACAGATGGACGCCGGGCCGTACATGCCATACCCGGCTCAAACCACATTTTGGAAACAGATCTGGCGATTATCGCCGTAGGCACAAAATCGAATCCGGTGCTGTTGAAGTCAACTCCAGGCCTCAAACTGAATCTGAAAGGTTACATTGAGGTTGATCATTTATCAGAAACTTCCATTCCCAATGTATTTGCAGGAGGTGACATTGTTACCGGTTCAGCTACAGTAATCGAAGCCATGGGCGCGGGCCGGGCCGCTGCTATGGAAATTGCCCGGCGTTTTTTATAGGCGCATCAGTTACAAGAGCTCACCGGTCAGCGTGCAGTGTCTTACCGGGAAACACCCTCTTTCGGGGTGAATACAATTGTGGTCCGCATCTTGAAACAAGGCAAAAGTGTTTGCTGTGGATTGAAAGCAAACTTGAATTGTATGCAATTAATCTGTTCTGAGTATTCACGTCTGAAATGCCCTGCAAGGAACTGTTTTCAGATCTTTGCTCAATGGTTGCAGGGGCAAACCTTCTGTTAAACAAGCATCAGAAGCGCGAAATGCTGTAAGAAGCAAGGAGTTGTAATGGCGAGGTATCCATGCGAGATGTTCGCACAGTTTTATTACAGCCCTGATCTCACTTATGATGAGCTGCACCAGGTTGAAGAGGAGCTGATGCGGAAAGTGGACATTCTTTTCACCAATGAGGGCGGAATCCATCTTGAATTCTGGCCGAATAGCGACAGTTTCGCTGTACAGGGCCAATTCGATGAATTTGATAAGCATAAGTTCGACCGGATGACAGATCAGATTAAAGCTGTTCTCCCCCAGTCGGTGCAGTCGAGAATTTTGTTGGTGGATAAAAGCGGGTTGGAAAACGTCTTTATTTATAATCTCACTTCCGGCAACATAGAATTTGAGGAAATTACCTTATCGCGACCGTTCGCAGAGGCTTAAGGAGGGTGTTCAATGTCTGTAGTATCAACTCAGGTTGGTGATTATTTAAGCCGTGCGTCGATGATCCGCCGCATGTTCGACGCAGGTATAGAGCTTAAAAAGCTGCATGGTGAAGACAAGGTCTGTGATTTTTCGCTGGGTAACCCGGATTTACCTGCTCCTGCCGCAGTGCAGACAGAACTTTATCAGCTTGCTGAACGCGCGCTTGAACCGAATTGTTTCGGATATATGCCCAATGCCGGCTTCCCTTGGGCGCGCGAACGGCTGGCAGAATTCCTTTCCCAAGAACAAACATGTACACTTTCAGCCCGCAATGTGATAATCACAGTGGGAGCCGCCGGCGGCATAAACGTCTTATTACGCGCCATTATGAACCCCGGTGACGAATTACTGGCCTTTTCCCCGTATTTTGTAGAGTATGGCTTTTATGCGGAAAACAGCGGCGGGCGCTTTCGCACCATCCCCGCCGGTCCCGGTTTCAGGCCGGACCTTGCGGCGCTTGAACGGGCGCTTACCCCAACTGTCAGAGCTATAATCATTAATTCCCCGAACAACCCCACCGGGGTGATTTACTGTCGGGAAGAACTGGAAGGGATAACCAGGCTGCTGGCCGCAAAAAGTGCGGAATACGGGCGGCCAATTTTCCTGATTTCCGATGAACCTTACCGCTACCTCATCTATGATGGAGCTCAAGTTCCGCCGGTATTGCCGCTATATGAATACGCGGTGGTTGTGGGTTCTTTTTCTAAAACCTTGGGCATTGCCGGAGAACGGGTAGGCTATCTGGCTTTTGCGCCGCAAATGCCCGCTCTGGATACCCTGCTCAACGCCTGTATTTTAACCAATCGTATCCTGGGCTTCGTAAATCCGCCGGTAATCGGCCAATATCTGATGTCTGCAGCTCTTGGCTCGCAGGTGGATGTGTCGATATATGACGCCCGCCGCAAAGCCATGGCTGAGGTGCTTGACAACGCCGGAATCAAATATCAAATGCCGAAAGGGGCATTTTACTTTTTCCCGGAAGTACCGGTCGGCGCCAACGGAGACGACAAAGCCTTTGTGCAGAAATTGGTGGAGGAGCTGGTGTTGGTTGTACCTGGTTCCGGATTCGGCTGTCCGGGGCATTTCCGCATGACCTTCTGCATGGACGAAGCGATAATCCGCCGTTCCGCGGCAGGATTTGTTAAAGCTGTAGCGGCATTTAAATAGAAGCATCATGTATAAAATTTGCGTGCTTACCGCCACCCGGGCGGAATATGGTCTGCTGCGCTGGCTGATGCAGGATATTCAGGCAGATCCGGAATTGGCGCTTCAGCTGATTGTTACCGGTGCGCATCTTTCCCCGTTATTTGGTGAAACCTGGCGGGAAATTGAAGCGGACGGATTTAAGATAGATGCAAAGCTGGAAATGCTCCCGGAACACTCCGGGCTTGCTCAGGAATTGGTGAAAAGCACAGGTAAATGCCTGGAACTGCTGGGGGGAACCCTTGCTTCACTTCAACCTGATTTGCTTGTCCTGCTGGGAGACCGCTATGAACTTCTGCCGGTATGTACTGCGGCCTTATTACTGGATATACCCATAGCCCATATCTCTGGCGGCGACGTCACAGAAGGGGCGATTGACGATGCCGTTCGCCATGCCGTAACCAAGCTTTCCAGCCTGCATCTGGTAAGCTCTGAAGAAGCCCAACGCCGGGTGCTTCAACTTGGCGAAGAGCCGGCGCGGGTGTTCTTATGCGGGGGACCGGGCCTGGATAATTTGCGCCGCCTGCCGCAACTGACCCGACAAGCGCTTGCTGCTGACTTAGGCCTAAATGTGAACAGCGCTTGGGCCTTGTTAACCTATCACCCGGAAACCAGACTTTCAATTGCAGAAAATCTGGATACTTTGCACAATATTCTGACTGTGCTGGCAAAGCGGGCTGACATTGGACACTTTGAGACCATTGCCACTTATGCCAACGCCGACTTGGGCGGAACAGAAATCAATTGCTGCCTGGAGCAGGCCGCCCGGAAAAATGAATGGCTTAAAGTCTGCCCCAACCTGGGACAGTTACGCTATGTGAATATGCTCAGACAGATAAAGTTCATGCTGGGCAATTCTTCCAGCGCAATTTTTGAAACTCCGGCTTTGGGATTGCCCGCTGTTAATATCGGTAATCGCCAGAAAGGGCGGCGGCTCACCCCAAATATCATCCAGTGTGGTCACTCGGCAGAGGATATAGCCACGGCTGTTGCCAAAGCTGAGGCTCCGTCCTTTTCGGGAAGTTTGCGTGACATAGTCAGCCCCTACGGCGATGGACATTTCGCGGAAAAAGCCCTGCATGCCTTGAAAACCGGGCTTACCTGGGGCAGAAGGCAGCTCCTGACCAAGCGTTTTATAGACTGCCCTTAGCTGTGCTGGTAATAGCGACAGAGCACACTAACCAATCCCTGAATTTTAACCTGGGTTATCAAAAACACTTATCATATACTGGGGCTTCCGCTTCGGTAAGCACCAAGGGCTGACCTTTCAGTTGGCCATCAACTGCGGCTGTTGAATATGGTTCCTGCTGTGCTGAACGGATCTATTTCCCGCGGACTTTCAGTGTTGGAGAAAGCAAAGCTGTCCAGACTTTCCTGAGCTACGCTGGCGTGTTCTGCGCTCCGTTGCTCCGCAAGGTTCTTGGCAACAGTAATATCGTTCTCAACGTCAGCCGGTTCGGGCCGGGTTATCGGGTCATCGTGTCTTGCGCCCGCACCTTTGGAAATGGTTGGTTGCGGGCTGGAAATGAGCCTGTGTCCTTCGTAGCTGTTTATACTTTCCAGCATACTTGAGTCGCCTACCATTTTACCCTCCAACAATTAAAATTCTCTATAACGGATATATCGGCTAATTCAGAAATGCTTTAGGGGTGAATAAAAATATCTTGCCTTTCTTGCCATTAATCGCCATGACGTGTATTTTCTGACTGCTTCAACGCAAACATCATTCAGGAGATTACAGTGTCCAACAATAAAAACGATAATGAAATCGAAATCATGGTGGCTGAGCAGGTGGGGTTCGCCTCATCTAAAGACGGCCAGTTTGTACTTATGGAGTGTACGGGGTCGGATGGAGAAATCAGTCGTGTTGCCATCCCCACTTTAAAAATTCCTTCTCTTGCTTCTGTGCTGTTCAGCGAAGCCCAGAATGCGGCAATGCGACTGCCCAATGCAGAAGTAATTCAGGCTGCGGCTGAAGCCCTGCAGGCCGAGGGTGGAAAACCGCTGCTGGTTACCGGCATGAAACTTACCCAAGACAGTTCTGACTTGTTGGTGGGGCTTGGCTTTACAGTAATGCGTCTGTCTTTGAGCAATGAGGCCAGACAGGAAATCAAGCGTTGTGTGAAAGCCATTCGCCGCAAGCAGTCAGATCGGGATGAAGACGAATAGCTCCAGCAACAATTTATCGCAGCTTTCAGAGGACAAACGTCTTCTGCGCGGGCAAATGCTCAGCTTGCGCAAGGAATTTCTCCAACGTGGCTGGAGTGAAGCTTCCCTAGCAGCCCAAAGGCACATTCTAAATCTACCGGCCTGGAGACACGCGCGTCAGGTGCTACTGTACGCCGCCGTGCGGGGAGAGTTAGACACAGGACTGCTGTTTGCACACGCAATTGAAGCTGGGAAGCAGGTGTTGTTTCCCCGCTGCATTTCTCCTGTTGTGGGGGATTCTTGCGGCCGCATGGAACTGGCTTTTTGTGCAGGCGCCCACCAGCTGATTCCCGGCTCATATCAAATACCGGAGCCTGACCCGGCGGTCTGCCCGGGCGTAGAGACAGTCGATCTTGCTCTTGATTTAGCGCTGATTCCTGGGGTTGCGTTCTCCAGAACCGGGGAGCGTCTGGGGTATGGGGGCGGCTATTATGACCGTTTTTTTGCTGATAACCGTTCATCAGGCTGTATATTTATAGGGTTTTGCGCAAGCTTCCAGTTACTCGACAGCCTCCCCTCAGCGGAATGGGATGTAAAAGTTGATGCGGTATGCACGGAAAACGGGGTGATTTTTATATAGAAACCGGCTGTTCCGCAAGCATTGTGCCACTCGACATTTATGAAGTGGTTAAGTATAGTAATCCGAATTCAGAGTATTTCTTATTTGTAATGCTTCTTTGACTCTGAAAACAGACCGCCGCCATACCGGCTAACGCAATTATCTGTATTGACAGATGTCAAAGCAGGAGTCCTGCTTAAGATTGCAAATCTCAAAATCAATCTGATTGAGAATAACCCGACAGGCAAAAGAGGTGTGACCGATGCCGTGCAGAGTGTTTGAGTTTTCCAGCCCGGACCAGTGGAATGAGCTGGCTGGTGTTCTTCAGAAACGCAACACGGAAAACCCGAAAATTGAATCCGCAGTAGTGGAAATCATCCGTCAGGTTCGGGAGCGGGGCGACGATGCTCTGGTTGAATATTCACGCCGGTTCGACTGCCCTGATTTCCGGATTACAGACCTTAAAGTACCCTATAAACAACTGAGAGATGCTGCGCTGGCCATCAGTGAGGAAGACAGCCTGCTGATTGAGGAAGCGGTTGGGAACATTCGCGCTTTTCATGCGGCTCAGGTTGAACGCTCCTGGTTCAGAACCTCGCCGGCGGGCAATATTATCGGTCAGGAAGTCAAGCCTGTGTCTGCAGCCGGTTTATACATTCCGGGCGGCCAAGGCGGCAACACTTCGCTTATTTCCACCCTGCTGATGACTGCAATTCCGGCTTTGGAAGCCGGGGTAAAGCGGGTAGTGGTTGTCTCGCCGCCGGGAGCAGATGGGAAATTGAACAAATACCTGCTTGCAACCGCTCATATTCTGGGCATATCTGAAGTTTACGCCGTGGGCAGCGCTTGGGCCGTGGCTGCGCTTGCTTTCGGTACAAACAGCATTGCCCCTGTGGATGTGATTGCAGGGCCGGGAAATATTTACGTTACCTGCGCCAAGCGCTTGGTTTCCGGCAGAGTGGGCATTGACATGCTGGCCGGGCCAAGTGAAATCTTAATCATTGCAGATGAGGCGGCCTCTCCCGCCTTGGTTGCGGCCGACATGCTCTCCCAGGCGGAACACGATCCTATGGCATCGGCTGTGTGCATATCCGAGTCGGGTAAATTACTGAAGGATATTGCAGCAGAGCTGGAAAAGCTGCTTGCCGGCCTGCCCAGAGCTGAAATAGCTGAATCCTCATTAAAGAATTGGGGAGCGCTGGTCAAGGTTGAAGACCTTGACCAGGCGGTGGGCCTGGCCAATCTGATTGCTCCGGAACATCTGGAGTTGATGATTGCAAACCCATGGGATCTGCTGGGCAAAGTGCAGAATGCCGGTGCAGTTTTTCTTGGCGCCAACACGCCTGAAGCTATGGGAGATTATTTTGCCGGTCCCAACCATGTTCTGCCCACCATGGGCACAGCGCGTTTTTCATCCTCCCTGTCTGTACAGACTTTTTGCAAGCGAATTAATGTTATCTATTCCTCTGCTCAATATGCGGAAGCATCAGCCCCTAAAATCGCCCGCCTGGCAAGACTGGAGGGGCTTGAAGCCCATGCGCGTTCGGCAGAGCTGAGATCTGTCCCCAAACCTCAAACCGGCATAAGTAAGGAGTGAATTATGTTGCTGAAAGACAAGAAGGCGGCCATTTTCGGCGTTGCCAACAATAAAAGCATAGCCTACGGCATTTCCAAGGAATTTAAAAATCAGGGCGCCCGCCTTTGCTTCAGCTATGTGGGCGAAGCTATTCAGAAACGGGTTGAGCCGATTTCAGAAGAGCTTGGCGGCGACTTCACCTTCCCTTGTGACGTGTCGTCTGATGAGAGTATTGCTGAAGCGGCTGCCCGCGTAAAGCAGGAGTGGGGGAACCTTGATGTGCTGGTGCATTCTGTGGCTTTCGCCAACCGTGAAGATTTGCAGGGCCGCTTCCTCGACACTTCCCGCGACGGCTTTAAGCTGGCCCTGGATATATCCGCCTACTCCCTGGTGGCTTTATGCCGCGCTTTTGAAGGTATGTTTAATCCGGGGGCCTCAATCATCACTTTGACTTACTACGGCTCCACCAAGGTAATCACCAATTATAACGTAATGGGCGTGGCCAAGGCAGCTCTGGATTGCTCCATGCGCTATCTGGCCGGCGAACTGGGCCCGAAAAATATCAGAATCAACGCTATCAGTGCGGGCCCCATTCGCACTCTGGCCGCTTCAGCGGTGCATGGAATGCGCGACCTGCTTTCTGAACTGGCTGAAAAGGCCCCCTTGCGCCGCAATGTAAGCATTGAAGATGTAGGCGGCCTTGCCGCATTTCTGGCCAGCGATCTGGCCTCCGGCGTAACCGGTGACACAATCTTTGTTGATGCTGGCTATAACATCATGGGAGTTTAAAATCCGGAGAGTTGGTAGGTTAAGCCGCCCCTAATCAGGGCGGCTTCTGATTTTATGACATCCGGAACTTAATCCGCTTTATGGAGCCCTATTCCATACTATTTCATAAACGGGAACTGTTCCATCATCTTTTTCAAGTTGCGCGCATCCCACGGCATATGTTCCGCAAAGCTGAAACCGACTACATCGACAATCGCAGAAACATCCTTAATCAGGCGCGTTGCCTGCGGAATGGTAAGTTTCCCCAAGACCGTATTAAATTGCACCCCCTCTGGATTGCGGGTTAATTGGGAATAAAAATACGTTGGGTCAAGCACATCCAGGTCAAAGTGGATAGCGATATGTTCAAACTTATTATCCCGTAACCAGCAAAGAACCGCCTCGCTGCTCTCAGCCACGGCCGTAGACGGAAGCACCCGCAAGCCCATTTCCTTAACAATTCCTTCTTCCCCGGGATTGTTGTAAGCATCTACTCCAACAATCATTACTTGCTCGGGTTGAAGATGAGGTTTTACCTCTTCAGCGAAAACCGGATCGCCGCCGCCAAGCAGGTTGCCAAGCACCATCGCATGTTCGCGGTCATGCTCTTTCGGAGTGGAAATATCAGGGTGAGCATCCAGCCACAGAAAGCCAATCCGGCCGGCATAACGTTCATTCAGGTAGGCAAACGGGGCTTGAGAGACCAGGCAGTCGCCACCGAACATAATTATTCTGTCCGGAGAATGCTCCTCGATAATTTTTCGTGCAGCCTGCATCTGGCGAAGCACCACTTCCTGCTGAATAACGCCGTTTTGTTTGAGCCCGGCAGTTGCATGATGCTCCACAGGCACTTCCAGAATGGGAGAGTCGCTTTTCGGGGCAAGAAATGCTAAAAGCCGTGCTCCCAGCGGATACAACTCCCTGGTGGAAGGCGGGAGATCGTAATCTCCACCTTGCCATTGCGGCATAAGAAGCCGAAGGGTTTTCTGTTTTTTTTCGATCACTTCTTTTACCTCTCATTCTTACTTGTGCAACAGGAAGACATCTGCTTACTTTAATTACTTTTAATATAAGCAGACACAAGCTGTCAAACGGGTTTTGTCAAACATTACAGGTCTTGGCTAAGACAACACCGGCGCGCGCAGTCCGGCCCAAGCCTGTGTAACCGGCATCCCATTGGAAAAAGATTTGGCTTGACTCTATACCAGGTATAGAGAGTAAGCCTTTCCTGAAAGGCGGAAAATGCAAGAATAAAGTTCCTGAACACTTGACTCTATATTAACTATAGGCACTAAATAAAAGTCAGATCCCCGGATAAGTAATGACACTAACATGCGGAGAGACAATATGAGTAGTGATGCAACTTTTTTGTGTTCCTGCGGCTCTTTTCACCCTGTGGGGTTTATTTGCGGAAATAGCGGGTTTGGACAAGTACGAAATAAAAAAGCGGCTGTTCCGGAGTGCTCCCACGAGCCTGAACATGAAGAACTCTGTGCTGAACCTGCTTCAGAGCACAATTCTCATGCCCATGCTCTTGACTGCACTGTGGATATGAAGGCTGTTTCTGCAGAGCAACCTGGTCTGGAGCAGGCCCCAGCCATACAGGCTGTTTACCATATTGCAAATATGGACTGCCCTTTGGAAGAGATGCTTATCCGTAAAAAGCTAGCCACAGTTCCCGGTATCATCGCTCTTGAATTTAATCTCATGCAAAGGCTGCTTACAGTCCGGCATATGCTTTCAGATACAAAGTCGATAGAATCCGCCCTGGAAAGCATTGCCATGACTGCGGAGCCCATTTACGAAAATCAGGGAACTGTAGCTGTATTTTCCATTAACGGTATGGATTGCCCGGTAGAAGAAAACCTGATCCGGAGCAAGCTTGCTGCAGTGCCCGGGGTACTTTCCTTCCGCTTCAATCTCATGCAGCGCACGCTCCAGGTTCAGCATGAACCGTCGGCGCTTTCGGCCATTTCCGCCGCACTGAACTCTCTTGACATGGACGCAAAGTTGCTGACTACGCAGGCAGAAACTCCTGCGGTGAGCTCCGAGCCCAAAATCCCTTGGAAAAAACTAGCTGCCGCCGGTGTATTCGCTGCCCTGTCGGAAGGGTTTGAACTTATACATGAGTGGGGGGCCAGACCTCTGGGTATGGACCTGTCTACCTGGAACATCGGCGGATATACGGTTCTTGACTATCTCCCTCTCATCTTCGCGGTTATCGCCATTGCCCTGGGCGGTCTGACGACTTATAAAAAAGGCTGGCTGGCTGTTTCCAACTTCAACCTGAACATCAACGCACTGATGTCTGTAGCTGTTACAGGAGCGGTTATCATCGGGCAGTACCCGGAAGCGGCCATGGTTATGGTCTTGTTCAACTTATCTGAAACCATTGAAGCCAAGGCTCTGGACAAAGCACGCAACGCCATTAAAGGGCTTCTCGCGCTAGCACCTGACACGGCCACCGTGTTGCAGCCGGACGGAACATGGGAAGAAACGGATATCCGTAAAGTATCGATAGGTAGTCGGGTACGAGTGAAACCCGGCGAGAAAATTGCTCTCGACGGTATTGTGCTGACAGGACAGTCAACGGTCAATCAAGCGCCTATCACCGGAGAAAGTATGCCGGTGGAAAAGAAAGCGGGCGATACTGTTTACGCCGGAACCATCAATGAAACCGGCTCTTTTGAATTTGAAGCAACTGCCGCAGCCACAGATTCAACTCTGGCACGGATTATCCATGCCGTGGAAGAGGCGCAGGGCAGCCGCGCTCCCATGCAGCGCTTTGTGGATACTTTTGCCAGATACTACACTCCCGCCGTCTTTCTGACTTCCGTGCTGGCCGGAGTTATTCCACCGTTATTCATGGCGGCGGAATGGTTGCCGTCTGTCTATACGGCGTTGGTCATTCTGGTAATCGGGTGTCCATGCGCCCTGGTTATTTCCACGCCGGTCAGCATTGTCAGCGGCATGACCGCAGCTACTCGTTACGGGATCCTGATTAAGGGCGGCATGTTTCTTGAACAAGGCCGGCTTCTCAAATGGCTGGCCCTGGATAAAACCGGCACAATCACTTACGGCAAACCTCGTCAAACCGATTTTGTCCGGGTAGGGGAAATGCCGAAAAGAGACATCATTGAGCTGGCAGCCGGTCTTGCCGCCCGCTCCGATCACCCTGTATCCAAGGCAGTTGCTCAAGCTGCAATGGAATCCGGCGTCCAACCGAAAGCAGTGGAAGCCGTTGAGGCTATTCCCGGACGGGGGGTGAGCGGTATTGTTAGCGGTAAAAAGTGGTACTTGGGCAATTACAGGCTGGTGAAAGAGTTAAAACAAAACTCCAGCCAGATTGAAGAACAGATTTTCAGCTTGGAGCGACAAGGAAAAACAGTGGTAGCCCTGATTGGCCGGAAGGGAATTCAAGGCTTGTTTGCTGTTGCCGATACGGTTAAGGAAAGCAGCTTTGAGGCCGTAAAAGAGCTGAAAAAGCTTGGCGTAAAAACCATAATGTTAACCGGCGACAACGAACACACGGCAGAAGCCATTGCCCGCCAGGTGGGCGTGTCTGACTTCAGAGCAAATCTGCTTCCTGAAGACAAGCTCTCCATCATTGAACAACTGGAGCAGCGCGGCGAGAAAGTAGGCATGGTCGGCGACGGCATTAATGATGCTCCAGCTCTGGCCAAAGCGCATGTGGGGTTCGCTATGGCCGGAAGCGGCACAGACACGGCCATAGAGACCGCTGATGTAGCCCTTATGGATGACGACTTGCGGAAAGTTCCCCGCTTTATCCGTCTGTCCAGAGCAACTTACGCCATTCTGGTGCAGAATATCATTCTGGCTTTAAGCGTGAAGGCTCTTTTCTTCACCCTGACCTTTACCGGCAACGCGACTATGTGGCTGGCCGTTTTTGCCGATGTGGGCACGGCGCTTCTGGTTGTGGCCAATGGGCTGCGGGCAATGCGTAAATAAGTTGTACAAGGAATTTATGGCATGGCGGCCTTCAGGCTGCCGGACCCACCCGGGGATTTGCGCCGGCAGATAACGGCATTCCGCCACACAATAAAAAGAACCACCAGAAGTCATTCACAGATGATACAGAAATCAGACGCGGCCCCCCCAGCATGAATTTATCCCGCGCGCCCGCTATCGTCCGTTAGAGCGTTTTAATTTGAAAATCAAAACGCTCTGACGGCTGCTTACTTAACCGAAGTTCTGCGGTTTGGAAATTACCCTGCTCCATTGTTGCAAACATGGAAGTTTATTCCCCATAACTCTGCCGGAACCAGGTTTTCTCATATCAGGTGCTACTTCTTGTAACCAAGTTCTGTCAACCACACAGCAATATCAGGCTCTGCCCGTTCCACATCATTTCTTGACACGCTGAAACCGTTCTTTATTACCCGGGCAGAGGGTTGCAGGCGGGCAATAGTTTCAATTGTACGGGAAAACCCGCTTCCGCCGTGGGTATTGAACGGGATAATGGTTTTGCCGGAAAGATCGCAGCTCTCCAGGAAAGTGTATAAGATCATCGGCATATCCGCCCACCAGTTGGGATAGCCTAAAAAAATCGTATCGTAGGAGCCGAGACTATCAATCCGACCCGAAATGGCCGGCCGGGCATTCCGCTTTTGTTCCTCTTTTGCCAGATCAACCAAGGCGTCGTGTTCTGTGGGGTATGGTCTTTCAGGTTCAATGCGAAAGATGTCTCCACCGGTCATATTCTGAATCAGTTGAGCTACATATTGCGTATTGCCCATCACCTTTCCGTCTATAACAACTGTACTGTTTTCTTCCTCTTGGGTCATGTTATGGGGATTGTCCGTTTCCGGCATGGAGAAATAGACAACCAGTATTTTCCCCTTTTCCGAATCCGCAGCTTCGGCAGACCCGGACAAGCTTGCATGAATTAATAAAACCGCCACTGCAAGCATTCCGATCAGTTTCAATGTCTGTCTATGGTAAATTCGCAACCTTTGCATAATCCTCTCCTATGATCTGCCTGGTATTCATCATTAACTTGTTTCAATCATTTGCCTATTGAAACTTTGCATTGCTCGTAACAGGTAGAAATCGTCAGGCCTTGCCTTAAACAGATCCCTAATAAACAAAACCAAAAGAATTGGGCTCAGACATGGTTACCGCACCTGTAAAATTCAATAACAATGCTATGATAGAGTATCGACGATAGCCCCATTCAGCTAAACTAAACTTTCCGGAGCCGGGATTCCATACCCAATCCTTGCAATTCTTTGCCTGATCCGCTCTCTGGAACAGATGACTAAACTGCAGCAGATTGATTCACCCTGTTTTGGTTTGACAAATTTCAATATAAAGAGGCATGGCATAGTTTTCCGTAACCAGGGGCGCCTTGGCAATTTGACCAGCTCTGTCATTGTGGTTGAACAACCACAAGCAATCCACCCGCCGGTAAGCAAAATAAAAGTGAATTCCCCTGGTAATGGAGCAAGAACCGGAATTCTTGAGGGAATATCCAACAGAGCAACAAGGCACGCTAATGCCTCATAAGCTCTTCTGCTACTTCAAAAACAACTGCCGGCGTATCAGGAGAGCTTTAATATGCAGCAACTATAGGCGCTTCCATTGCCAGAGGAGTAATAACCAGTCTGCCCAGTTTTATGGATAATCAGAGAAAAGGGGCTGTTGATGAGGCCAGGGTGATATGAAGTACGTCCGGCATAAAATGCCAACTATCATGCGGTGATGTTCTCCATAACCGGCTTCACGATTTCCGACTATGGACTGCCTGATTCCGTGCGCAACTAAAACGCCCATTAAGGTAATAAAAACACTTTACTGCAACAATCTCTTGAGCATACCGGTAAAGTCAACCCCGCAACCGTTGTTTCCAGTCGTGGTTGTCTGGTGGGGGGCCATTTAAACACTTTATTTTTAAAAAGTACGTTGCCTTCTTTTACGCTCACAACCATACTGTCAGAGTTCCGACTTTTAAAGATACATGGTATGTCTATCCGGGCAGAGTGCGGCAAGTCAGCCACAGTGTATAAACTTGCCACACGCCCGGTTTGAATCAATACCGGCTTGTCGTTTTAATCTCTGCCGTCCAACATATATATCCGGCCTGACCATGTGGTCACGATATCTTATCAGAGGTTAAAAACTGACTTTGCTTACATCTTGCAAATCTACTACTCATTGCCCTGCTCCATTCAAATGTACGACTTCATTTTCGAACAAACAGACTAAAGCTTGGGAGAACCAATGGACGGAATAGCCTGCTCCAGCCGGTGGGCGGCTTTAAGCAGATTGTGTTCATCAAAAGCCCGTCCCAAAAGCTGTACGCCTACCGGCATACCGGATTCAACTCCTAAGCCGGCCGGGATAGCCACACCGGGCAAACCTGCCAGATTTAAAGAAACGGTAAAAATGTCCATCAAGTAATTCTTTAATGGATCGCCGCTGTGTTTACCGATTTCCCAAGCAGTAACCGGAGAAATGGGGGCGAGCAGCAGGTCGCATTTCTGTAAAGCAGCAAGATAATCCTGTTGAATTAACCGCCGCACCTGCGAGGCTTTTTTATAATAGGCGTCATAATATCCGGACGAAAGCACGTATGTGCCAAGCATGATGCGCCGCTTTACCTCATCTCCGAACCCCTGGGTACGCGACTGCTCATACAGCTCATCCAGAGTTTCAACCCCTTCTGCTCTAAAGCCATAGCGGGCGCCGTCAAATTTGCTCAGGTTGGTGCTGGCTTCTGCAGGTGCGATAATGTAGTAGGCGGCCACGGAAAGCGGTATATGCGGCATATCCACATCCACTATTTCCGCGCCCAGAGCACGGGCCGCATCAATAGCCTTTTCAGCTTCTCCCAGGACTTCAGATGCTATTCCCCCGGCTTGCCAGAACTCTTTGGGCAAACCGATTTTAACGCCTTTCAAATCACCGGTTAAGCCTTGGCTGTATGCCTCGATTGGTCGGGTGGAGCAAGTGGAATCCCGTTCATCCAGTCCGGCAATTGCCTCCAGAAGAATAGCGCTATCTTCTGTTGTTGAGGCAAAAAGACCCACTTGGTCAAGGGAAGAAGCAAATCCGATAGCGCCGAACCGGGACACCCGTCCATAAGTTGGTTTAACCCCAACGCAACCGCACATGGAAGCGGGCTGGCGCACAGAGCCGCCTGTATCTGTGCCGAGCGCCCCAAAGCATTGAGCTGCTGCAACAGAAACCGCCGAACCGCCTGATGAACCGCCCGGTATGAGTTTTGTATTCCACGGGTTTTTGGTAATACCGAAATAAGAGCTTTCAGTGCTGGAGCCCATGGCAAACTCATCCATATTTGTTTTCCCAATCACTATTGCTCCATTGACCTTAAGCCGTTCCACAACATAAGCGTCGTAAAAGGGAACGAAGTCAGCCAGCATCCGCGAACAACAGGTGGTGGGCAGATCTTTAGTGCAGATACAGTCTTTTACGGCAATGGGCACGCCCCATAACGCCCGGTCTGGTTGAGGCCCTTCTTTGTCCATTTTTTCAGCCTGCTCCAGAGCCTGCTCCGCAGCGACATACACCAGAGAATTAAGCTGCTTATTCGTTGTATTAATGCGCTCGATGCACGCCCTGACCACTTCTGTGACGGAAACTTCCCGGTTTGCCAATAAATCCCGAATTTGTTTGAGCGATTTTTTGTAAAGTTCAGACATATGATTTCCCTGCATCAACGCAGATTGATTTAAATTCAACTGTAACAGCCAACCACACAGACAACGCCGAAAACTTCCAGGAAGTCTTAAATTACCCGCGGCACTACAAAGAATTCTTCACTGTCGGCAGGAGAATTCATCAATAATTCCGTACGATTACAGGTTTTAGCCACTCTATCTTCCCGAACTGCCGGCAAGCCCTCATGCGGAGAATAAAGCGGTTCCACGCCGCCGGTATCCACTGCGTTAAGCCGTTCCATATACCCCAAAATATCCGCAAACTGAGCCTGTAAGCACGCAGCTTCTTCCTGATTTGGGCGTATTTTCGATAATTCTCCTACATGTAACACATCGTCCAGGCTAATTGCCATTTTGGCATTCCTCCAATGGTTTAAGCTATACAGGTTTTTGCGCGTTTGACTGTCAACCATAACTTAAGCGGCATCTGCCGCGCCGGTTGCGGCTGCTTAATCAAGACCGAAGCGTTTTGCGTTTATTGTTGTTGAAGCCCTACAGCTCTTTCCCAAATCACCTGTTAAACGGTTCGGGTGATCTGTAGCTGAAAAAATGTAGTTTCCGCCACCTTCACAGCGATCTTACCGCCACGCCGGACATAAGTACAGCGTCAGAAGTCATCTCCTGACCGACCGGCTTCTAATTACTCCAACGCTGCCCGTGCAAACGTTTAGTCTCCTCAATTCTGCGCTTCATCTCATCCAGGCTGATAGAGGCAAAGCCGTCTTCCGTGGGAGTGAACAGGAACATTCGTTGAGAAACGTGCCCGGCACTGTCCCAATGCAGCGGCGCCATACTCCAATCTATATTCTGGGCCTTTTGCAGTTTACTGTTCACCTGCTGAGCACTCCACCCTTCACCGCTGAACATACCGGCTTCAGGTTCACCCATACTCATTCCAAACCGCACGAAATCAAAACCCAGAGCATACCAGAAATCGGCTTTAACATTATTAACCGCAATGCCGGGAACGCCTGAGTCTGTGGCCTGGGCCTGGCCTCCCCCCATTTGATTTAAAATATGCACAAGACTTTGGTGAGCCGCAGTGCCGCCCTCGCTACTCCAGGATCCGGGGAAAACGCCCAGGTAAAAATAGCTGGCATCAGGAGAACGGTCATTATAAAGGCTTTGTTCCCAAAGCGTAGTGCCCATAATCACCAACCTGTCTTCTTTATTAAAGAAAAGATAGGGCACCAGCCCCTTGGCATTGGGCCAGGTATCCGGCAGGAAGAGGGCATCAAAGGACGAGCCACTGTTGCGCATTTGCAGTATGTCGCGCACGGCGCTGCTCCATGCGTCGGGATTGTCGGACGGGTACGAATGTGAGGTGACATTTATCCCATAGGAACCGGCCGCCTTAACAATGCTTGTATTCATCCGCTGCCCATAGTCGTCAGAGGGATATAATGAGCCAACGCCATGAATGCCCAAAGCCCGGCAAAATTCCAGCAAACTTGCAACCTGGTCATGGGGACTGGAGAAGAAACGCCATGCCGAAACCCCCTCTTCTCCAGGATCAAGTTGCGACATGAAGGTAAACACCGCCCGTCCCTGCAATAAGCCCGCCGCTTTCGCCTGTTCGTAGGCTTCACGGGTGAGGGGACCGCCGATTACGGTACTCCGGGGCAAAGAGGCAAGCTGTTGCTGCCAGCCGGGAGTTTCCGTATCAATTACAACTACGGTTGCGCCTACCCCACTTTGGGCCAGGGCGTGTTGTGCGGCTTGAGCCCCCGCAGATATTTTTTGAGCATAGGTTCCATAACGTCCCTGCAAGGGAATAAGCAGAGCCACAGTGCCTTGAGACGGCATATCGCTGGGCAAGGCGGAAAGAGCGTTTTTCTGTGACGCCGCTAAATCCAACAAATTCTGAGCCAGTTGCGGGCTGGCAAGCAAACCGCTGCCGGCCAACGACTCAACAATCTGGCGACCTGAGCTCCGATACTCATCAGAGGTGGAGAAAAGCATTCTCCGCCCCTGTTCGAGATTAATGATGGTGTATGGGAATTTAATGGCATTGTCGGCTGAAATGTATCCGTAAAGCTCACCCAACAAACCTGGTTGCTGCCAGCGCAACTGATCGGCAAAAATATTCTCAAAAGCAGCTTTCTCAGCTCCGGACATCCCGTTATAGAAATTATTCATTGCCGCCAATGCCGAACCCATTTCTTCGCGGTTTTCCGCTTTTAAAGCAAGCACTGCCTGAGCGCGCGCGCGCATTGTCAAAGGTTGCGCCGGATCAGAGGCCGTCTGGGCCCTTTCTTTAGCTTCAGCCGCCGGGAAGCGCAAGGTCACGCCCAACCAGGCGTCTTGCCAGGCAGTGGCGTTTTCAATGCCTGGTTCACTTCCGGCCCAATTTTTCAAGGCCTGCTGGGCCAAGTGAACATGGTTGTTGGCCGCTGCGGAAAGCACATAGTAAAGCCAAGCCTGGCTGCGGTCTTGAGCTGACAGCCCCGGAGCGGTAATTAGCGAGCCGGCCAGGCGTTCCGCCCGCCCATATTCACCCAATTCATAAAATTCCTTGGGTGTGCTTGGGGTAGGCTGGCTTGGCTGTTCGATTTGAGGCGGGCGTTTAACCGGTCTGCTTGGTTCAGCCGGCTGCTCAGCGCCGGGCTTGGCTACAATTGTACTTTTAGGGCAGCCTGTAAGCATAAGCAGGCTTAAAATCAGGACCAGGCTTGCAAACAATGTAACCAACAAAGACCCAGAGGGTCCGGACGAAAGTGCTTTCATGATAAACCCCATACAAGCTGCAAAATAAAGGATACACTACACTTATTTTCATTTATTGTGAAGTATTTTCACCAGGGCCCGTTTGAGGAACAAAAATCAGTTCAACCCGGTACGGGCGGCCACGGCAATTACAACCCGAACGGCCCCTGCCGCAAACAACACTTGGCAGCATTCGCTGATAGTCGCCCCGGTAGTCATAACATCATCCACCAGCAAAACATTCATTCCGGTGAACTGGTTGTTTGAATGGAATGCTCCTTTAACCGCTTTTCCCCGTTCAATTTTGCCAAGCGACTCTTGAGGAGGACAATGTTTGACCCGTACCAGGCTGTGCGCGTCAATTTTTATCCTCATTTCACGGGCAAGTTGTCTTGCAATCTCCAAACTTTGGTTATAGCCGCGTTCTTTCAATCTTTTTATATGCAAGGGAACCGGCACCACCAAATCAAATTGCTCGGGAGATAGTCTGGAAGCCAGCAATCCGCCCAACAAATTGGCTATATGCAGCGCGGAATGGAATTTTAAGTCCAGCACCAGTTGCCTTAAAAGCCCCTCATAAGGGCCAAGACTCAAAAAGCCTGACCAATCCGGTCTTTTCGCCAGACATACCGGGCAGAGGCCACTGCTTCGGCTTCCCTGCGGAAACGGCAAACCACACAGCTTGCAGAACTCCGTTGGGTTGGGAGAAAGAGCTGCATGGCAAGCCCGGCAAAGTCGGGATTGACACGCTGCGCCGTTCGGGCTGTGGATCAAGTCGCCGCAAGCAAGACAACGTTTATCAAAAAAAGTGGAAAATAGTTTAAACATACTCATCCTAACCGAATACAAACTGTTCCCAAATAAACTCCGGTTGGACTTGAGGGTCTCGGGAAAAGGCGTTTATCTAATAACTGTGCCCAGCCTGACGGGTGTAGGAGATAATCTGAGCTTTGGCGGCTTCATTTAACGCCAAGTCCCGCACATCATCAACCCCGCGCAATAAAAGAGGCTCAGCCAATTCAATATTAAAAGGCTTCAGGAAAAACCGTAAAGACAGCAGACTGCCCTGGAAAAGCTTTTCGCCATTCTCCCTGGCTGCAATCAGAATCACATGGGCTTTTCGCCGGGGCAGACTTTGCAAGCTTGCGCAGCCGCACTCCCGCATTACCCAGTAAGCCTGAGCCCGGTCTATGAAATTCTTAAATAAAGCCGGGAGATGATAAAAGTAGATGGGAGAAATAAAAAATATTCGTTTCCCCGCAAGCAGAGGAGAAAACAAAACAGCCGCCTCATCCTGATTACTGGAAACGCAAGGCAGCCCACCGGTAGCCGTACCGAAACACATTTGGCAGCCGCGGCAAGGCATAAGCTTTACATCCCGAACAAAGATGATTTCAGAGCTGATATTCAGACGTGTCAGCTCTTCCTGCACCATACCGGCCGCCAAATCGCTGTTTCCGCCCCGGCGCGGGCTGCACCCGTACACAAAGGCCGTGGGAACATCGCAAGAAGCATGAGACATGTGCGGCTTCCTTCATCACTTATTCAGTGTGGTCATTCAATAGAGATACGGATTACTTTTCCTTTCCCGTTTTACCGTAGTGGAAGGTCCATGCCCCGGGTAGAGGGTTGTTTCATCCGGCAGAGTCAGAATCTGAGTTTCAATTGACTGAAGAAGTTGAGTGTGAGATGCACATGCGAAATCTGTGCGCCCCACTGCTCCCCTGAAAATTACGTCCCCAACAAAGGCAACCGCCGCATCAGGGAAATAATAGGTAAGACTGCCCGGGCTATGCCCCGGGGTAGCGCGCACTTCACACTTCAATCCAAGCATTTGATAGCGCCCCGGTTCAATTGCTTCCCATGTATAATCCTCAACCAATGGCAGATCAAACAATCCACCTTGCATCAACTCGGTTCCAGCAAGCAACTTTTCGGCCTCCCCCGCCTGAATTTTCACGCCGGCAGCGGCGGAAAGCCGGAAATTGCCGTAAGTATGATCAAAATGCAGATGTGTATTTAAAATATGGGTGAGCTTCAACTTCTGGTTACTCAGCCATTCCAGGATCGGAGCCGGATCGCCCCCCGGATCAATAACAACCGCTTCACACGAACTGCTGAGCAAGTAGCAATTCGTTTCCAACGGCCCCAACGGCATAACTTTAATCTGCATTGTTTCTCCCGCTTAGAATGTTTATAACAAGCCTACCCTTTAGCCACACACTGGTCAAGCGCCACTCACTTCAGTAGAGGCGGGTAATGGCTCCTGAACCGCAATCCGGGGCTATCTGGACAAAATGACAACCTGCTGCGCACGAATAAAGCAGCCGGGGCATTGGGAGACGGCAAAAACCGCGTCATCATTTCAGCGGGGCGAAAGCGGGTAAAACACTCTGATAATGAAAACAGCCCTGAAAAGATTAGTCTTCAGGGCTGCCAGTCAAGTTTTGCACAAAATTTATACACGCAAAACCACAAAAAAATCTGGTGGGCAGTACTGGACTTGAACCAGTGACCCCCGCCGTGTGAAGGCGGTGCTCTACCAACTGAGCCAACTGCCCATGCCTTCTTTTCCCAGAAATACCTGCTTTTGTCAAAGGGATTTTTTATCGTCACATCTGCTATTCAAAAATTCAGAATGAAAAATCACCTTAATCCCTTATTATTCACAAGTTATTATGGAAAATCAATCCAAAATTGAACAATTTCAGCAGATAAACTGTCAAATTGTAACATAACTTTGTTATCAAAAATTAAAAACACAACAAGCCAGAACAAGCTAATTCTGTACAAAGCGTGAAATTGCCGTGTGTCAGGGGCAGTTACAAAACCGACCTACCCGGTGTCGCCGCCGCCGATTGGAGCACGACTGGCTCCGTCTAATCGTCCTGTTTTTTAGGCTTGTCATCAGCTTTTTTTCGTCCAAGCGCTTGGCGAAGACGGGAAATCACAAATTTTTCCGGGCCTTCCGTTGGAACCTTCCCAAGTGGAATTTCCGCACGAGCCATAGTATGGTGCCCGCCGGCCGTTCCGAAATCACTGAACGCTCTTTGAGCTAACTTTCCCACATTGCGGATACCGTCGCTGCGCAATGTAACAACCAAACAGCCGTTTTCCAAACCGGCCACAGCCGCCCAGCGCACTTCATGAATGCGCATCAGAAAATCCACGGTCAGCACCAACAGGTCAGAGTTGGGCACATTTTGAAAGTAGATAAATTTGCCAGACCCAATGCTTTGAATGGAATTCAGCGCTTTGCTGAATGGTTTGACCCATGGTAAGAAGAATTCATTCCGAGAGATCCGGTTAAGTTTTTCATGATCAGCCAGTTTACTTAAACTGCGAAAGGCCCGGGCATCTGCCGCAATGGTTTTATAGGTAAAGTTACGCGTATCCACTCTGATTCCGTAGAGCATGGCGGTTGCCAGCATTTTTCCCGGCCTGATTCCCGCTGTTCTCAAATATTCCATAAGAATGGTGGAACATGCGCCGTACTTGGGACGGATGTCAATCATGGCATTATCCTGCTGCCCGCTGATTTCCGCCGGTGGATGATGGTCAATGACTACAGAAAAGGAAATGCCCTCAAATTCAGCGTGGTGGGAAGGTTGCGAGTCAACCACTGCAAAGCGGTCATATTTTCCCAGCATTGCGGGAGAAAGCAAGGGCATTTTTACCCTTAAATACGCCAGCATTGAAAGGTTGTCGGGACGCTTGATCTCATTTATGTGGGCAAATGCCACTTCACCAACCCGATGGCTCAGAAGCCTGCGCAAGGCCAAAGCGGAAGCAATGGCATCGGGGTCGGCCATGATTAAAATCAGCCAGCGCTCATCCTTATTGCACAAAGCAAAGAGACGCTCGATATTTTTTTGATATAAACTGTTCTTTTGATGCGGCATTATTTACATCCGATTACCAACTTTGCTTGCAGAACCAGGAGTGGAAACCTGCTTTTCAAACAAGCTTACATACTTCCAATATATTCGTCCCACAGGAGAATTCGGGTCAATGTTCAACTTCCCAAGCGGACCAGGCGGCCGGACACGCAGAACACGCTGAGGCACGCCGGATAAATCTTCCAACCCGGAAATAGTCGGGAAAGCTCTGTCCAAACTCCGACGGCCCTGCAACAGACTTAAATGCACCGCGTCAATTTGGGACTGGCCAAGAAACGCATTGACCCGTTCCAGTATATCCTCGGTCATAAACGCCAGCTCTTGCAACGCTGCATTGTCCTCTGCCCCCACCAGCAAGGTTGTGCCGCGTGTGCCTAAGGGGTGGGCAAGACCAGCGAGTTGCTCGCCCATAACTATAGACCAGTGGCGCCACAATTCAGTCAAGTCGCCGGCTTTGCCCTTGGGTTGGGCTGCCAGGAAAGATTCCACCAGCTCCGCGGTACTAAAGGCATTTTCACATAAGCGGCGTCGTGTTTTACGCTTCATTCGCCATTTCTATAATTGCGTCCACCTAAGGTCAAGCAAAATCGCACTGCTGTTGAATACTTGACTATATCAAGAAATCTTTATATATTTACATCTATTAAAATTGATATTGATATGTCTATGTCTGCACTGATTTTATTTAAAGCCCTTTCCGATGCAACACGTTTGCGTCTGATGTCGGTGCTTTCAGTTTACGAATTGAGTGTTAATGAATTAGTTAACCTCATGAGCATGGGCCAATCACGCATTTCCAGGCATTTAAAGATTCTGAGCGATGCCGGGCTGCTGCAATTCAAGCGCGACGGTCTATGGGTATTTTATTCTCTGCCCCCGGAAGGGGCGGCGCATGAATTCTGGATTGCAATTCAAGGCTATGTGCAAAACAGCCCGGAGCTTGAACAGACGATTAAATCCGACTTAGCGCTTGCAGCCGGCATTGTGCGGGAAAGAGCCGTTAAGTCGCGTCAGTTTTTTAATTCCATTGCGGAAGATTGGGATGAAATAAGCAAGCAGATTCTTGCCGGTTTTGATCTGCCTTCCCGGATACTGGCGCTTATTCCTGAAAATTCCGTAGCCGTAGATCTGGGTTGCGGAACGGGTTATATGTTGAAATGCTTATTGAGCAAATCCGGACATGTGATTGGCGTGGACGGTTCGCCCCCAATGCTTGAGCTCGCCAGACGCAGACTGACTCCGTTTGGTAATCAGGTATCCTTGCGCATCGGCGAATTGGAACATCTGCCCTTGGCCGACCGTGAGGCTGACGTTGCCCTGATCAGCATGGTTCTGCACCATTTGGAAAATCCTCTGCTTGCAATCAAGGAAATTGAACGGGCGCTCAAGCCCGGCGGCAGCTTGATTATTGTTGATTTTCTGAAACATAAAAATGAAGACATGCGCTCAAAATACGGTGACCGCTGGCTGGGGTTTGAAACCGGACATTTCGAGACCATGCTTACTGCCTTCAAGACGGTAAAAACAGAAATTCATCGACTGGAAAACGGGCTTGAAATTGTCATTATTCTGGCTCGACTCCAGAACTAAACCTTTTAGACTATGAGGAGATCATTATGCCCCTTAAACCAAATTTTGAACGTGCAGCAGAGCTTGATTTATCTCTGCAACATAAAATTGCAGATGCCGCGTTGGCAGAGCTTGGCCATAAAGAAATGCAGCTTTCTGAAAATGAGATGCCCGGCCTGATGGAATTAATTAAGAAGTACGGTGATACAAAACCGCTCAAAGGCTATAAAATCACCGGCTCCTTACACATGACCATTCAAACAGCCATGCTGATAAAAACCCTGTATATGTTGGGCGCCGATCTGCGTTGGGCTTCCTGTAATATTTTCTCCACCCAAGATCAGGCGGCTGCGGCCATTGCCGACAGCGGTATGGCCAAGGTTTTCGCCTGGAAAGGGGAAACGCTGGAAGATTATTGGTGGTGCACTGAAATGGCCCTGACCTGGCCGGATGGTTCCGGTCCGGATTTAATTGTGGACGACGGCGGCGACGCTACTTTGCTTATTCATAAAGGCGTGGCAGTGGAAAAAAATCCCGCTTTGCTTGAGCAGGAATACAGTAACAAAGAACTGCGCATTGTGATGGACCGTCTGGCCCTATCCTTGAAAAACAATCCCGGCAAATGGACCGCTGTGGCCTCCAAAGTCATTGGCGTTTCTGAGGAAACCACTACCGGTGTAGGACGACTTTATCAGATGGAAAAAGACGGGAGCCTGCTGTTCCCGGCGATTAACGTGAATGATTCCGTAACCAAATCCAAGTTCGACAACCTTTACGGCTGCCGGGAGTCTTTGGCGGACGGACTGAAACGGGCCACTGATACAATGGTTGCCGGTAAAACCGTTGTTGTTTGCGGTTATGGAGATGTGGGCAAAGGTTGCGCCCAGTCCATGCGCGGGTTTGGGGCCCGGGTATTGGTAACCGAAATAGACCCGATTTGCGCTTTGCAGGCGGCGATGGAAGGCTATGAAGTGACTACCATGGAAGACGCAGCCCCGGTTGCAGATATCTTTGTGGCAGCCACCGGGAACTACCACGTCATTACCGGTGAGCACATGCTGAAAATGCGGGATGAAGCGATAGTTTGCAATATCGGTCACTTTGATAATGAAATCGACATGAATTTCCTGGAAACAACGCCGGGCTGCAAGCGAACCAATATCAAACCCCAAGTGGACAAGTGGGTTTTACCCTCTGGCCGTTCAATCATTGTGCTGGCTGAAGGGCGCCTGGTGAATTTGGGCTGCGCCACCGGCCACCCCAGTTTTGTGATGTCTTCAAGCTTCACCAACCAGGTGTTGGCCCAACTTGACCTTATCGCCAATAAAGGCCAGAAGCCTCATGTATATACCCTGCCCAAGCACCTTGATGAGGAAGTAGCCCGATTGCATCTCACCCGCTTGAACGCTAAACTGACCAAGCTGACCAAAGAGCAGGCCGATTACATTGGTGTTTCTGTTGATGGTCCGTTTAAACCGGATCATTATCGGTATTAACTTGCATTCTGCGCAAAGTGTAAAAGGAAGCTGCCTACGGAGCAAAGCCGGTGGCTTCCTTTTTTATATTAGTGCTTCTGCAACTGGATAAAACTTCTGTATGTTGCTTTTTTGACAGAAAGATTCAGAGCAGTGACGCACTCTACTTGGCAACGCTTTGTAATTGAAAGTTAAAAACACTCTGTCCTGCAAGCTGATGCCTGCGTATAATAAATGGAGCTTCGCTTAAACGGGTTTGATTGGCTGTTTTACCCGACGGAGAATGAGGCATCTTTACCGGAAATGACTTTCGGACCGACGGGCTAAACAAATAAATCAGGATCCTTGGGCACATAATCCCACCGGATTTTCCCGCGAGACTTTTTCAGCTTCCGCAACATGACATAAACGGCGCCGGGGCCCCCGTGCTTGGGCAAAGCTGTGGCAAAGGCCAGCACCACCCGCTTGAAAGGCTCCTGAATAAGCCACTCCTGCAATTTCTCCCGTAAAATGCCGGTGCCGTCCGGCGAATTTCTGCCGCGGCCGGGAATCAGCAAAACCGTGCGTTTGCCGCTCATATAGCTCTTTTTGATAAAGGCAACCAGGCTTTCAAACGCTTGCAGAGAGTTAAGTCCGTGCAGATCCAGGTGCGCCTCATAACTAAAACTTCCGGCTTTGAACTTTCCCATTATTGCCGGGTCAAGCCCAAGCACATGCCCGGCAATGAACTCATCAGTGTATTCCAGGGAGAATTCCACCTTGCCCTCTAGGAAATCCTGCAAAGGGTTGCCAACGGATATACTTGGGTTGGGTATGGGCGGCTCGGGTGCAACATCTCTTCCTTTGCCGGTAAGAGGGGCGACTTCACGCATAGCCAGCGAGAATTCATCTTCTTCACTGTGCGCTACCGACTGGAATTCCGCAAGTTCTTCAGAAACTTCCGATGAACTTATTGTGACGTCTGCTGCACCGGCTTTAACCAGGCCTTTGGGCTTCATGCTTGCTGAAGCCAGATATTCTTTAAGCATCTGGTCTTCCTGCTCGCGCCGGCAGTCGTGCTCTTCTGCAATTTGCTTTTGAGCGACAGAGTCATTCACCTTAACTTTTTTCAATTGCTCCGCCATACTGCCGAAATCAGCCTGACCAGGCTGTTCCATACTTTGTCGGGACGTTCGCGCTGAAGAAGCGGAATAACGCCTAGCGGCAGCTTGAGCATCTTCTCCAGGCTGAGACTCCGGGGCACGCCCAAAATGCGCTTCTGCCCACACAGATTGCTCATCAGCCGGATCTAATTCATTAACCCCATGCAAATCCCGTTCTGTAGCTGCAAGATCGACTTTGGGAGACGCCCCCAGTTTCTTTACACCGCCCATGCACATCTGGTGGGAAAAATAAGCGGCATCAGCGTTCAGCTCCTGCTCTGACTGCGCTTTGGAAGCCGGTTTGCCGGTATTCTTCCGTCGGCTCATATGTGCGCTTTTACTGCTGAATGCCGGTCGGCTTTTGGCGAACTGAGATTTATCTATAGAGAGAAAAGGATTGTCAGAATATGGCAGTGTGTTTTTCCGGCTCATTTCGTTGCTCCTGCAGCCAGTCGGCCGAAACCGGGAATAGCTGTCCTGCGTTCAATAAAGTACAAAGCCAAGGTGGCTGCGCTGGTAATTGCAAGGTAATAAGCACCCAGCATCACATATACTTCCGTATATTTATACTCTTGAGATGCCAGACCCACAGCCTCACCGGTCAGATCCATCATCACAATGGCGCTGGCGAGCGACGAGTACTTAATCAGGTAAATCACCTCATTGCCGCAGCCGGGTAAAGCACGGCGCAAAGCCTGGGGAACAATCACCCAAACTACGCTTTTAAACGCGGTAAACCCAAGGGCCTGAGCAGCCTTTATTTGCCCCTGGCTGATAGACATCAACGCGCCGCGAACATATTCCGCCTGATAAGCAGAGGTGCAGATGGTGAAGCTGAGTACTCCGGCGACATATGGCTCAAATCTGATCCCGATGCTGGGCAACCCATAATAAATGATAAACATCTGAACTAACAGGGGGACACCCCGCACCAGAGTGACATGCAGGTCGAGCAGGCGGCGGATACGAGGCGGGGCGAACACCCGCCCGGCTCCGATGACAACTCCGAAAATAAAACCCAGAATAACCGATGGTACAATCAACGACAGGCTTACCCAAAGCCCTTTATTCAGCACCGGAACAACCTTGTCTGCAATATAATTCAAATCAAAAGTAAAAGCCGATGCATTGATATTACTGAAAAAGTCTAGTAAGTTATCCATAATCTTACTGTTAAGCCCGCATATTCCTGTTTTGGGTTGAGACGATTATTCTTCCGGAGCGCTCGGAGAAGGGGCCGCCTGGCTATGGCAGCAGAGTTGCATGCTGTTTTGATTACCCATTTGATTTAAAGAGAGACAAAAATCCTGGGTACGGGTGCGCGCTCCCGGGGCAAGTAAGGCTTCAGGCACGCCCTGTTCAATGATCCGCCCTTTTTCCATAAAGATAATTTCAGTGGCCAGAGCTTGAGCAAAGTCCATCTGGTGGGTGGCCAAAAGCATGGGCATGCCCCCGGCCGCCAGTTTTCTGATTACTGCCACTACCTCGCCCACCAGCTCTGGGTCGAGCGCTGAAGTAGGCTCATCCAGCAAGATGACCTTGGGATCCATGGCCAAGGCTCTGGCAATAGCCACACGTTGCTTTTGCCCGCCTGAAAGCTGGGCCGGGTAATGGTCAGCCCGCCGGGAAAGGCCTACCCGGTCAAGCTCATGGATTGCGCGGGCATGAGCGTCTTTTTTCGACATGCCCTTAACCTTGCGCAAAGCAATGCTTACATTCCCCTCAGCAGTCAAGTGATCGAACAGATTGAAATCTTGAAAAATCATACCCACCTGCTGCCGCAAGTCATATAATTCGCGCTTATTGGCGGAGTTGATCTTTCTGCCGTCCAGAAACACATCGCCTTGGTCGGGGTGAATAAGAAAATTGAGACATTGCAGAAACGTGCTCTTCCCACCGCCGGAAGGCCCGATCAGCACTTTGGTTTCGCCTTTACCCACCGCAACGGAAACATCGTGCAGAATTTCCTTACCGGCAAATGATTTATGCAGGTTGCGGGCACATAAAACGTAATTCTCAGGATTCATAATTCACCTTTGATCAGCCAAAGCCCCATCAAGCATGGGAATAGCCGGGAATACGGATTTTACGCTGAAGCCTGCGCAAGCCCCATAACCCGATAATAGTGATGATCAGATAAATAATTCCCGCCAATATGTATATCGCCAGCGCAAGATTGCCGTTGGCAATGGCCAGGCCTTTGGCGTAAGACATTATTTCCTTGCAACCTACGGCATAAGCCAAGGCAGAGTCCTTCAGAATAATTGAATATTCATTTGACCAGCCCGGTATGGAAATGCGCAGGGCCTGCGGCAGAATTATGGAGCGGATCGCCTGAAAATCGCTCATGCCCAATGAGCGGGCCCCCTTTAACTGCCCGGCCGGAATGGATTGCAGAGAGCCACGGAAAATCTGCGACTGGTATGCGGTTGAGGTCATGCCCATAATCAGAATTACAGCCAGAATTTCGTTAAAATGAAAATTCAGCATCCAGAACAGGCCGAAAAATATGAGATAGAGCAGCACCAAAATAGGGGTGCCCCGGAAAAACCAGACATAAATGCTGACCAGCCAGCGCAACGGTTTTGGCCCGTAAACCTGCACAACGCTTAACGGCAGACCGAAAGTCAGGCCAAAGAGCATTGCCCCGGCAACTACAATAACAGTAATGCCGGAGCCCTTCAGCAACACAGGCAGAAGTTTTACAAGCAGCAGCAGGTTGTCACCCAAATTGGCGAAAAATTCAGAAAAGGCTTCAATCATAATTGAATACGGGAAAAAGGAGCCCTGCAATCGGGCACAGGGCTCCCTAAACAAAAGTTAATTCTTGAATTCGTCGGGATTGAACTCCTGAATATTGTGCTTGGCCTTGATTTCTTCCCAGTAAGGATCGGCTTTAAGCTGCTTGTAGCCCTCGTTGATCAGGTCCCGCAGTTCGTTGTCTTCTTTACGAACAGCCACAGCAAAATCAGTGGCCTTGCCGTAAGGAGCAAGGATTTTTATTTTACGGCCCTGGGCAATGGCTTCCATGGCGCTTACATCATCTGTGCCGATGACCTTGACCCGCCCATTGATCAGGTCTTCAATGGCCATTGTCTGATTATCATAATACATGAGAGTGTAGTTCCAGTTGTTGGGCTCCTTATTTTTCTCCAACCACTGAGCTTCTGAGGTGCCGCGTTGAATTCCCAAATTCATATTGCCGGTGAAAATTTCATCCCGGGTGAGTTCGGTATCCGGAAGCACAACCAGCACCGGGGAGGAACGATAGTAAGGTTCAGAGAAGTTAACTTCTTTTGAACGCTCTTCATTTACGCTCATGCCGGAGCAAACCATATCAATCCGCTTGGTTTTGAGGCTGGGAATAATCGTGTTCCAGTCCATTGGGCGGTGTTCGACTTTAAATCCCATTTTGTCGGCAATCCAATTCATGGCATCCACGTCAAAGCCTGCAGGATTGCCGTTGTTATCCATATAGGCGAATGGGGGAAAACTTTCATCAATTCCGTTAACATAGGTTTTTTCTTGAGCATTTGCCGGGTTAACGCCGGCAAGCCCTGCCACAGCCAAAGACAACGCCATGGCAATGCCTGCAAATAAAGTTTTTCTGAGCATGTCAGCCTCCTGAATAAGTCCGGTTTTGGTGAAGGATCTCCACCGCAGGTTCCGCAATAAACAATCCAATCCGGAACCGATAACTAATTGAACATTTGCCGGACATTGCCTGCCAGAACAAACGCCGTCAAGCAAATGTGTACCAAATGAAAGAGAGACGTTTTTTGCTTCATCGCATCTCCCGTGCAGCCCAGAGCGTTTAAGGCCGCCCAAGCCGCAGCTTCCGTCCCCTGAACGCATTCTTTGACTACCAGAAAACTGCCTTTGGGGGAAGCAGAAAAAATCGTATCCGGCTTGACGGATAAACCCCCAAGCAGACAATAACCCTTCACAAAGCGCTTCTATATTGCTACAAACCAACAATGCCGCTGTTATCTAAGTTTGCCCATATTGGGATTGCCCTGTTCTGTTTTACCTTATGCCTGATGCTCCCCTTATCTATTGCATCGGCGCAGCCGGGCGACGGAGTTCCGGCGGGTTACGCCTCTGTAGGCGCCTACCACAGCCTGGTGATAGATGTGAGCGGGAACCTTTGGGTTTTCGGCGACAACTCTTTAGGCCAATTGGGCATCGGCAATGAGCCTGGGGCAATTTACCCCCGCTGCCTGTTAAACAATGTCCGAACTGCGGAGGCCGGGGATTTCAACAGTTTCGTCATTTCCACCGACAGCACACTGTGGGCATTTGGAAAAAACAGCCAATGGGAGCTTGGCTCGGGCACATACGGCAACCGCTATCTCCCGGCCCCGGTGTTAACCCGCATGACGACGATTTCCCCTGCGGCCAGTCATGTGTTGGGACTGGACGAAGAGGGCAATGTCTGGTCTTGGGGCGGGAATAAATCGGGCCAACTGGGCATTGGTCTTGTTGAAACGTTAAGCGCTCCACGTAAAGTGCTGAGCGGGGCTTCTCAGGTTCTGGCCGGGTCGGAGTTTTCAATGGCTGTAGGCCGGGGTTATACCCTGTGGGCTTGGGGCAATCTGGAATTGGCTGTGCAAAATAAAGGCGGCCGGTCTGATTTACCGGGTGGTCAAAAAGCTGTGTTTGCTATGCCGCAACCGGTGTTCTCCCAGGTAATGAAAGTGGCCGCAGGAACCAGGCATTATCTCGCCTTACGTGAGGACGACAGTGTGTGGGCCTGGGGAAATAATTCAGAAGGACAGGTGGGAGACAGCGGCTTTGAAAATCGACTGAGCCCCGTCAAAGTGCTGGATAATGTTGCGGATATTGCCGCCGGCCCAAACCACAGCCTGGCTCTGGACAGACAGGGTAGGCTTTGGGGCTGGGGCGCAAATCAGGCTGGGCAGCTAGGGTTTGGCGAGTCGGACGAACCCCGCTCCCATGTTTCCCCGAAACTGATTCTGACCGGAATAGTGCAGATTTTTTCAAGCGATACATATACCTTGGCATTGGATGAACAGGAACAGCTTTGGTTTATGGGACGGCTTTCTCCGCCGGAATTCCCGGAATTTGAAGGAATCAGCAGCGCAACTCCTCAGGTGATTTTGCAGGATGTTGCATTCGCCGCACCAGGGAGAGGACATATTTTGTTGATTAAAACCGATGGCAGCCTCTGGGGGGTCGGCAACAACACGTCCGGCCAGCTTGGTCTGCCTGATTTGGACTTTATCGACAGTCCGACAAAAATACTTCTGCAGGAAAGGAAACCGACGTTGGCGCAATAATTTGATTTTCCTGAGTTTGACTTAAGCTTTGCCTGCCCCGGCAGTCGATAAAACTTGATTTCCACTGCCCAAGCCTGTAATAAGAAGACAGGAGATTTATATATATGTTGATCCAATGCCCGGAATGCAAGTTCTCTCGCACTTTGGATGAATCGAAAATTCCTTCCACTGCGCAGATTGCCACCTGTCCCCGCTGCAAAGCGCGGTTTCATTTTCGTAATCTTGATGATGAAACTGTCCAGGCCCGGCAAGCCAACTCGGAAAACCAAGATGCGCTTTTCGGCGGGCCGGAGCAGTTTACGCCTACAGAACCGGAGGCCGGGCATAACGCGTCTCAAAGTGCCCACCAAACCCCGCGCCCTTCCGAACCACATAAAGAAGGCGGGCGCGACTTATGGGATCATATAGCCTCCTTAGGAGAAAAGTGGGAACAGAAAGGCGGCGTGAACAGAGGAGAAAGTTCAGCCGATGAATATTCTCCCAGCGGGCGCGCCGGCGAGGTGCCGTGGGAGCATCCGGAACGCTTCGGCCTGGCCGGTGGCTTTTTTAAAACAATAACGCGCGTGTTGATGCGCGGTAAATTGTTCTTTTCTTCAATGCCCCCCAATGCACCCATAGGGAAAGCGGTTATTTTTTATTTCCTGCTCGTATTTATTTACTACCTGGTCAATTTTTTGTGGGCTAAGCTATTCAGCACGCTCCTAATGAACAGCGAGCTCACTACCAATTTTGAACAGTTGAATGCCAGCATCGACCAGTTCAATCAAACAAGCGTATGGCAATTTTTCATCCCAATTCCCTTTAATGCAGCCTTTGCTCTGGTTATCCTGAGTGCATTGTTCTCTTTTCTGTTCCGGGTTTGCGGAGTCAAAAATGTAACTTTTCGGCGCAGCATCCGCATTCTTTGTTATGCAAGCAGCGGTTTGGTTTTTGTAATTATTCCGGGCATCGGCGTCATCATGTCAATTTTATTTGTTGCACTTTCAACCTTTCAAGGATTTGCCCATTCGTACGATCTGCCTCCGCTCAGAGCTGCTCTTATAGTTGTTCCGGTATATTTTTTGCTTGTATTATTTATGTACCTGCTTGTGTCCGCGGGATAAGGCCATAAGGCACGCCTCAGGCCGACTGGCAGTATCCCGTAAAGTCATCAGGATATTTGACGGCCGGTGAGCAGCAACGGCGTGGGATTTATGTCTGATACAATCCTTTGTTATCAGCCGGCTCAGCTATATGTTTTTCAGGAGCTTGGAATGAGTTTTGCCCGTAAATTTTTGTTTGTGTGCTTTGTTGGGATTATCGGATCAGCGCTGACCGCTTGCGACAGTATCAACCGCCGAGCTTCAGTGGATCTTTCACGTAGTGTGGTGGTGTATAATCTTGAGGAAGTGGAAAGAAGCAAACCGGAAGTATATGTTTATCCGATGAATCCATCTCCTTTTCCGCCAAACGCCCTGATGCTCCCCTTCTCAGTCAGCCAGGCGTTAGGCCCCGGAGAAGCCGAGCCGCTCAGTAAAAATATGACCCGCATTTTCTGGCAGGCTATGGTCAAGGAAGAGGCCTTCCCGGTGCTGGAGTATGACGAGAGTGTATATCCATACACCTTGGGGCAGGCTCTGGTACTGGCTCGAGCCAAAGGGGCAGACATGGTTATAGTGGGAAATATACCCTACTTTATTACCGGTGGGAGCTCAGGCATGAACCAGTTGGTAATGCATATGGAAGTGTATGATGTGCAGACCAGCGAACTGATCTGGTCTGTAACTTCAGCCGGCGCTTTAGATGCCAAGCCTTCCCAGGATTTTATCTTCTTTCACCGTCAATCCAAATTGCCGACTGACTCATTGTATGCCGTGGCGATGGCTTTAGGCTCAGATATGGGCAAGGTACTGTATGATTGGTCAAATGGCATAGACGAGCAGGATAAGCACAGTCCTGAACTTGACGGCGGGCCGAAAACCGTACAAGAACCTCCGGCATTCTAAGAATGCCCCTCCAGTCGGAAACAAAGATTTCCACCTGCTCCGGGGCATAGGTAAAACGCTTCACCTTAAGGCTCAGGAAGGAGCGTCTTACAATCTGACCTTAATACAAGGCCGCCGGCCCATGACCTTTAAGAAGGCAGACATGGGCAGATAGGGTCTGACGACAGATAATCGCCGGCATACGCGTAAGCTCTGGCCCTGCAGCCTCCACACTGGTGCCTGAAACGACATTTCCCGCAGGGGCCGCTATAAGCCGAAACATCGCGAATCTGTCTAAAAACCAGGGCATTGCGCCAGATTTCCGATAGGGGCATTTCGCGTACATTACCGCAGTTCAACTGTAAATAACCGCACGGCTGTACCATTCCCGTGTGGCTGATAAAACAGAACCCCATTCCCCCTAAACAGCCGCGCCCAACTCGCCCACCTGTCGCCTTCTGGCTCAGCAACCGGTTATATTGAGGGGCGCAAGTCGGTTTAATTTCAATCTCTGTGCTTTGTGATTGTTTGTAAATCCAGACAAGAGCCTGTTCATAGACGGAAGGGCTGATGCTTTGAAGTACTGTGCCGCGTCCTACCGGTACCAACAGGAAAACATGCCAGGCCGCCACTCCAAGTTGCTTGCATAACTCAAAAATTGCAGGCAATTCCTGAAAATTTTCGTAAGTGATCGTAGTGTTTATCTGCACAGGAATGTCAGCGCAGCGAAATTGCCTGACCCCTTTAAGCGCCAGCTCAAAAGCGCCGGGAACCCCTCGAAAACCATCATGAGCAGCTGAACTTGCCCCATCAATAGATATCGAACAACGGCTTACTTCCAGGGCTTTTATTTCAGCAATAACCGCCGGTGAAATCAGAGTTCCATTTGTCGACAAAGCAACTTTCTGCCCATTTTCCCGCACAGCCCGAATGAGTTCAAACAAATCCGGACGCAACAGCGGCTCCCCACCGGTGAAAATGACCAAGGGTCGCCCCAGTTCATTAAAATTCCTGATAAGATTCAGGGCTTCCGCTTTATTCAGCTCCCGCGAATAAGGAATATCTTTGGCGGAAGCCCGGCAATGCACGCAGGCCAGATTGCAGCGACGGGTAACTTCCCAGGCGATTATACGGCACGGCGGAATACACGACGTAGAGGCTTGTTCCCTGTCAGATATGACCTTGGAACAGCCAACACAGCGCGAATACGGTTCGCCCGCTTGATGAGCCATTATTTTACCAGCCCGGCTTCCAGCACATATTCGCTGAAATAAGTGATTATCAGATCCACTCCCGCACGTTTGATGCTGGTCAGACTTTCCAGAATGGCCGCGTCTTTATTCAGCCAGCCATTGGAGATAGCCGCCATCAGCATGGAGTATTCCCCACTGACCTGGTAACCGGCTAAAGGCTGTAAAATTGTTTCACGTACAGCCCTCAATATATCGAGATAAGGCATTGCAGGTTTGACCATCAGAATATCCGCGCCCTCTTCCACATCTGAAAGGGTTTCCAGTAAGGCTTCCCGGCTGTTAGCCGGGTTCATCTGGTAACTTTTGCGGTTCCCGAATTTAGGGGCGGACTCAGCCGCCTCCCGGAACGGGCCGTAGAAGGAAGAGGCAAACTTAGCGGAGTAAGACATGATCGGCACATGTGTAAAGCCGTTTCCATCCAAAGCTGCTCTTATTGCCTGCACGGCACCGTCCATCATCGCTGAGGGAGCCACAATATCCGCACCGGCTTCAGCATGAGAAAGCGCGCAGTTACAAAGCAGGTCAAGCGTGGGATCATTATCCACCTCACTTCCGGCAAGCAGACCGCAGTGCCCGTGCGCCGTGTACTCACACAGACAAACATCTGTAATTACCGTAAGTTCCGGGAATTTTTCTTTCAGCAGCCGGCAGGCCTGCTGCACCACGCCATCAGCGGCCCAACCTTCCGAACCCTGTTCGTCTTTGTGGGCTGGGATGCCGAAAAGCAGGCAGGCCCTAAGCCCGTTCCCCACGGCTTTCTCTACCCGCAAGATAAGTTGTGTAAGAGAAAGCTGATTTTGGCCGGGCATTGCTTCAATGGGTTTGCAAAAGTTACAGTCCTGAGTATTTACTACAAAGTAAGGCATGATCAGATCATCTCGGCTGAGCCGGGTTTCCTGAACAAGCGCACGCAGGCTTTCAGTCCGCCGCAAACGACGTCCTCTGAAAAACGAATGGTTGGTTTGGCTGATTTCAGACATTACTATTTCAACCTCAGGGCTTGTTGAACTCCAAAATCCAGAATATCCGGGCTAGGCGCGCCGGGGAGCACTAAATTATTTATTAAGATATAAGGGGCCCCGTCAAATCCGAACTCTTTCGCCTCGCGCAAGTCTTCTTCCAGAATGCGGATTGCCTGCTCGCCGTGTGCATCGGCTTTTAACCGCTCCATGTCAAACCCGATTTTTTCGGCCAGGGGAATGATGAACTCTTCCCCCTTAGTCATTAACTCATCTCTGCCGGCATACAGTCCTTTATACAGCGCCCAAGCCTTTAAATCGCTCTGCATGGAGGCTGCGATAAAATACTGAGCGGCAATCCGCGAATATTTATGACTGGACAGGGGACGGTGCTTAAAAATGAAGTGTACTTTAGTCGGGTTGGTAAGCATATATTCCTCAATGACCTGTGATGCCTTTGCACAGTAAGGGCAGCAAAAATCAGAGTAAGAAGCAATCAGCACAGGGGCATTGGGCGCCCCGCGCATGGGGCGGTTTTCGATGGTAAAGGTTTTGGGAGTTTCGGCATCCTGCTTCCATTGCTCAAGCAACGCTTTCTTTTTACGCTCCTGATTGCCGAGTTGGGCTATGGCCAACACCTCTTCCGGGTGCTTGCGCAACACGTCTAAAAGCACATCAGGATCATCATTCAACACTTTAACCAGCATCTTTTTAAATTGAGCATCAGACATTCCCGCATCAGCTTTATAATTAAAACCAGTTTGAGCTGCTCTTTTCGGTTTTGAAGTATTCTCAGTTTTCTGCCCCGCTGATTGGACGACGGCGAGCACGGCCTCGCTGTTGTTTCTCAACACATCCAAAACCACGTCAGGATTTCCGACGAAATATTCCGTCAGTAAAGTTTTAAAATTCCTTTCCGCACTTCCTTCCGCATAGCTTGGGCAAATGAAGAAGGCAAGCAGCAGCCACAAGCAGGCCGTCAAAGCAAATATATTATGATTCCGGTTGGTCAGGTTCATTATCTCCCTCAAATTTATCCGGGCGCAACCAATGTAAACGTCCGTATAGAATACCATGCGCATTGCATACCCTTTTTTTCCATTTTAGTAAAACCGGATTTTAACTTCAACGGCTGATAAGGCTTGCCAAGTTTTATTTTATTGCTATAACCTTCCTGCTTTGCTACAAGCGCATACATGGCTTGACTGCTCATCACTGTAAAAAGAATTACTAAATACCGTCCCCACAGCGGAACTCAAAGGAGAATTTTATGAAATTGCGTTTAATTGGCGTTTTCCTGTTTGCAGTTATGTTGATGACTTACGGCTGCGGCAGCGATTCAAGTTCCTCTTCAGCCAACGGAATTAACGGCACTTGGGCAATTGATATTGAAAAAACAATAGACTCATCTGATGAAATAAAAGCTCAGCTGGCCGGTGAACCGATGGCCAAAGAAATGCTGAAAAACATGCTTGGCGACTCTTTTATCGTAATTGATACTGAAAAAGGCGTTATGAGTGGTAAAATGGTCGGGGTTGATTTCCCTGAATCCAAGTTCACTGTTGTTTCTGAAGACGGCAATACGATTAAAATTAAGGATGACTCCAACCAGGAAATCTCCGTAAACATTATTGACGACAATACTATCTCTGTCAGCGATCCCAGCGGCATAGAGATGGTTCTTGTGCGGAAATAAAAAATCCAGCTCCATTCTCACAAAAGGCCCGCATAAAAGCGGGCCTTGTTTTTGCTTACATGCCAAATGTGCTTGTATGCCAATTTTCAACCATTATCACTTCGCACAATGTCCCAATCTACAGCTACTCCAACCGCCGACGGTCCCAGCATTGCTGCCGCCCCCTAACTGCATTCACAAGTCAAGTACCTGCCTGAAGGAGCAACCTTCAACCAACACATCATCCCCCCCATGAATTACTAAAAAGTTCCAGCGACGAAGCCGTTTGTCAACCATTTCTTCCCACCCATTTAAGCGAGAGCTGAGACTCTGAAGGAATCTTTGATAAAATTTTTGGGCGTATTCAAACCAGTTCGCGGAAATCTGGGCATTGATTACAGTTTTATAATTTAATAATAATCAATAATAGTTTTGTTACTTGCATTAGATTTTGTTGTGTTTTAAAATTACATATACTATAAGAGACTGTAATCAGATTATCTTTTGCCAACCCTGAGGTTTCTATTTAATGAAAAACAATGCGATGACTGGTTGTTTTTTGGGGCTTGACATTGGGTCCACCACGGCAAAACTGGTAATTTTAAGCCCCGCCAATGAGTTGATTTTTTCCGCTTACGAGCGCCACCTCTCTGAACCCAGAGTTGTGTTGGCCAGACTGCTTTCCGATGCAGCAGCTAAATTTCCCGGTCTGAGGGTGCGCGGGGCGTGTACCGGTTCCGGGGGGATTGCACTAGCCAAGGCCCTGGGGCTTGACTTCGTGCAGGAAGTAATCGCATCGACAACCGCCGTTCAGCAAATAATTCCCCAAACTTCTGTAGCCATTGAGTTGGGCGGTGAAGACGCCAAAATTACCTTCTTTGAAGGAAACATTGAACAACGAATGAACGAAACCTGCGCCGGCGGTACAGGGGCATTTATTGATCAAATGGCCTCATATCTGCAGACAGATGCAGCGGGCCTTAACGAATTAGCCCAAAAATATACAACTATTTATCCCATTGCCTCGCGTTGTGGGGTATTCGCTAAAACAGATGTATTGCCGCTGTTGAATGAGGGCGCGGCCCGAGAGAATATTGCCGCATCAATTTTTCAGGCGGTTGTCGATCAGACTGTGGGCGGACTTGCTTGCGGGCGGGCGATCAAGGGAAATGTGGCGTTTCTGGGGGGACCGCTCTATTTCCTTTCTGAGCTGCGCAAACGTTTTGAAGAAAGCCTTGGACTCACCCCTGAACAATCGGTTTTTCCACCCAATGCCCAGTACTTTGTTGCTATAGGGGCGGCCCTAGAGGCAAAAGCCAGTCGCGGTCTGTCCGAACAAAGCTTACTCGATTTAGCTGAAGCTGCAAGAAATATGGACGAGCAAACCGGTCTTGAGACCGATCCGTTGCCGCCCCTGTTCAACAACACGGCTGAGCTTGCCGAATTCCGCCGCGTGCACAGCCGGGAGACTGCACCGCGCTCCGACATCAACCAGGTCAGCGGACCGCTTTATCTTGGATTCGATGCGGGCTCCACAACCATTAAAGCTGTGCTTATGGACGATCACGGAGCTATTTTGCATACCCACTATTCCAATAACAAAGGCATGCCCCTGAGCACTGCGGTTAAAATATTAAAGGAAATTTATCGGTTAATTCCCAAAGGAGCATGGATAGCGCATTGCGGAGCCACCGGCTATGGAGCGGGGTTGCTTAAGGCGGCCTTAGGCGTAGAAGTTGATGAAGTTGAAACAGTGGCCCATTACCGGGCTGCAAGGTTTTTATGTCCGGGTGTGAGCTTTGTTCTGGATATCGGCGGGCAGGATATGAAGTGCCTGCATGTTAAAGATGGCATTATCGACCGGATCATGCTTAATGAAGCCTGTTCCGCCGGCTGTGGCGTGTTCATTGAAACATTCGCCAAATCGCTGGGCATGGAAAAGGAAGAATTTGCGGAACGCGCGCTTATAGCCAAAGCTCCGGTTGACCTGGGCTCGCGGTGCACTGTGTTTATGAATTCTAAAATAAAACAGGCCCAAAAAGAGGGCGCTACTGTGGAGGATATTGCTGCAGGCCTTGCCTATTCGGTAATCCGCAACGCGCTGTATAAAGTAATCAAGGTGTCCGGCCCGGAAGATCTGGGACCGTTGGTAGTGGCCCAAGGCGGCTCTTTCTTGAATGACGCGCTGCTGCGGGCATTTGAAAAATTAATGGGTTGCGAGGTGTTCCGGCCTGATATCGCAGGTCTGATGGGCGCATATGGCGTGGCTCTGATTGCGCGTGATACGGCGCATAAACTCAAAAATTCTGCAATCAGAAGCAATTTGGTAGGGGAAGCCGCGCTTGAAGAATTCAGCCACCAAACCCGAACAACCAGATGTAGGCTTTGCGGGAACCGGTGTTTGCTTACGGTGAATATTTTCCCCAACGGCAAATATATAACCGGCAACCGTTGTGAAAAAGGCGCGCCAGACGCGTTGTTGCCGGAAGCAAACAAATATGTGCCGGAAAACCTCTATGCGCGCAAGTATCAGATGTTGTTTTCCGCCTATACTCCATTGGATGAGGATAAGGCTCCCAGAGGGGTCATCGGCATTCCGCGCGTTCTGAATATGTATGACCGCTTCCCCTACTGGTTTACGTTTTTCAATGCCCTGGGCTTCAGAGTGGTGCTTTCCGCTCCCTCCAGCCAGGAATTGTACGCAAAAGGCATAGACACTATCTCTTCACAATCTGTATGCTACCCGGCCAAGCTTGCGCATGGCCACATTATGGACCTGGTTGAAAAAGGGGTTAAACATATCTTTTACCCGTGCATTCCACGTGAAGAGAAAGAAGATGATACCGCCGATGACTGCTACAATTGTCCGGTAGTGTCAGGCTACCCGGAAGTGCTGCGCCTGAATATGGGTGTGCTTGAGGAAAACGGGGTGAAGTTACACTGCCCGTTCCTGCAGATGGACAAATTCAACCACATTATCAATACCCTACTGGAGGAGTTCCATGGCTTCGGCATCTCCCGCCGAGAAATGACAAATGCCTTATATGAGGCCGGGTTTGAACGTGACCGCTTCCGGGCGGAAATGCGCCGGCTTGGCGATGAAACGCTGCACGAACTGGAAAGTTCAGGGCGATTGGGCGTAGTCCTGACGGGGCATCCCTATCACCTTGACCCGGCAATCAATCACGGCATACCCGAACTTATTGTCAGTTGCGGAGTAGCCGTATTGACTGAAGACAGCGTAGCTCATCTGGCAAAAGTGCCAAGGCCGTTGCGCGTGCTGGATCAGTGGCCGTACCATTCCCGTTTGTTCCGAGCTGCGGCGGCAGTAGCTGCTCACCCTAATCTGGAACTGATTCAGTTCAATTCTTTCGGTTGTGGACTGGACGCAATCAGTGCCGAACAGGTGCAGGAAATACTTGAGGCCGCAAATAAAATACATACGCTTCTGAAAATAGATGAGGGAGCGAATTTGGGCGGAGCCCGCATCCGCATTCGTTCTTTGCTTGCCACAGTGCAGGCGCAGGCAGAAGAACGGGGCATTAAATCCACGGAAGGAGCCAGGCCGCTGCATACTCTGGGCAAAATTGCAAAGACCATGCTGGAAAACGGCCGGGCCGCTCTTGCCAGAAAAGTCGATCCTCTCACCTTGAAAGCAGGCAAGCTTTCCGACTTTGTGGACCCTGAAGACCCGGATCAGGATGCCCTGATTGTGGGCCCCAACGGGCGCAATTATGTGGCTAAGGCAGGTAAAGTAGCGCCGCTGCCCTCTTTGCCCAGCCTCTATGGTACTACCAAGTTTACCCGTGAAATGAGGGATACTTATACCATTCTGGTACCGCAAATGTCCCCGGTGCATTTTCAGTTTTTAGAAGCAGGTTTGCAGTGCGAGGGGTACAATGTGGAACTCCTTCCGTATGCAAGCCATGAAGATGTGGAAGTGGGCCTTCGTTATGTGAATAACGATGCCTGTTACCCGGCAATCGTGGTAATTGGACAGTTGATGCGCGCGGTTCAGAGCGGGAAATACGATAAAAACAAAACCGCTTTGCTTGTTTCGCAAACAGGCGGCAGTTGTAGGGCCACCAACTATGTCGGCTTGCTCCGGCGTGGCCTGAAAAAATGCGGCATGGGACATGTGCCGGTCATTTCATTCAACATGGTCGGGCTTGAGGAGCAGGCCGGTTTTGTTGTAACCGGTAAAATGCTTCTGCGTTTGGCCAATGCTGTACTTTACGGCGATATGCTTGATAAGCTTACCCTGCGCACCCGCCCTTATGAGCTGAACAAAGGTGAAACAGATGAGAAAGCCGCCAAATGGGGCAGAATCTGCCGCAATTCCATGATCAGTCTTTCCAATAAAGTGTTCAAGCAAAACATCTATGGAATGGTTGATGACTTTTCGCGCATACCGATTTCCTCCGAATTGAAGCCAAGAGTGGGCATGGTCGGGGAGATTCTGATTAAATATCACCCCGACGCTAATAATCAGACCACTCAGGTAATTGAAGCCGAGGGAGGGGAAGCTGTGCCCACCGAGCTGATAAACTTCGTGCTGTATTGCCTGTATGATGATCTGCCGTTTTCGCGCCATTTATCAAGCGGCTTTTTCAAAGCGCTTAAAAACTGGTTAATGATCCAGTGGATAGAACGCAAGCGCAATATCCTGCGCAAAGCTATTTCACGATATCCGCGCTATGGACATATTCCCACTATTCATGAATTAGCTAACGGCTGCCGCGAAGTTATTTCTCTGGGGCACCAGGGCGGTGAAGGCTGGTTGCTTACGGCTGAAATGCTTGAAATGCTGAAAACAGATGTGCCGAATATCCTGTGTATGCAGCCGTTTGCCTGTTTGCCCAATCATATAACAGGCAAAGGCGTAATCCGGGAATTGACCCGCCGTTTTCCGCTGGCCAATATCGCTCCTGTGGATTATGATCCCGGAGCGTCGGAAGTCAATCAATTAAACAGAATTAAGTTGATGATGACAGTGGCCAAGCAGAATTTGCAAAACAGTGTGTACAAGGCCGGATAAAATGGCTTTTACCCCCACCCGAATGCAGGCGACAGGAAACTTCGGTGAAGATATAGCCGCTGGCTATCTCCGGAAGCTGGGAATGGAAATTGTTGCCCGCAACTGGCGCAAAGGCTCCTATGAACTGGATTTGATTTGCCTGCATGAGGGAACCTTGGTTTTCGTGGAAGTTAAAACCAGAAGCGCAAACAGTTTTGAGACCCCGGCTGAGGCGTTGAATTCCGGCAAGCGTAAAAGTCTTATGCGTGCAGTCATGGAATATCTTTATGAAACTGACTTGTGGGAGATGCCCTGCCGTTTTGACTTGGTAAGCGTAGTGACTGAAAACTCCAGGCAGGAAGTGGAACATATTGAAGATGTCCTTAAATTCGACACAGGATCCGATAAATCGGGCCGGCACGCTCTGGATTGTGGCCACACCCCTTGGCAACCCTGGTGATCTTTCGTTACGGGCAAAACAGACGCTTGAAGCAGTTGATTTTGTGCTGGCGGAAGATACCCGCAGAAGCGGCCTGCTTTTTGCGGAGTGCGGAGTGGAAGCCAAGGGCTTTGTCAGCTTCCATGAACACAATGAAGAAGAACAGCTTCCGATAATCATTTCTCAACTGGAACAAGGCCGGGACATCGCTTTGGTAAGCGACGCGGGATTTCCAACTCTTTCCGATCCGGGCTTCAGATTAATCCGGGCATTACGCAAGAAAGGTATGCGTGTGAGTGTGGTGCCCGGCCCATCGGCAATATTAACTGCCCTGGCCGCAAGCGGCCTTGCCCCTCAACCGTTTGTCTTTTTAGGTTTTCTGCCGCGTAAACCCGGCGAGCAGGCCCGCCTGTTCGCTAAGTATGCTGATGCGGGTTGTACATTGGTATTTTTTGAGCGCAAAGACAGGCTGGCAATGACTTTGGAAACAGCCTATGCCCAACTTGGACAGCGTGAAGTCTGTATTGCCAGGGAACTTACCAAACCCCATGAAGAATTTATTTTCGGGAAGCTTGGTACACAAAAATCAGACTCTGCCGGCAAGTGCACTTCAGATAAGCACCCCATCAACTCTGTTTTCCCACCGGAGAATTTACTTGGGGAAATTACAGTAGTAATCGGCCCGGCGGAAGAATTTAAAGCAACGCCCAAAACCCAGGTTTTAGCTTTGGCGGCTTGGCTTGCAGAAACCGAACCGGATTTGAAACCTAAAGATTTAGCCCGCAAAGTGTCTGCTGCCGTCCGGGGCTGGACCGCTAAGGCAGTGTACAGCCTGCTTCAAGCCGATGAGGTAAGCCGCTATGTTAAGTAAAACGGCAATCAAATCCTGCTTTATACGTTCCTATTTTACCGGCGCCGTATTCAACTTCCGTGGACTTCAAAACCTTGGGCTTCTTTATGCCATAGAACCGGCGCTTAAAGAAATTTATCAGGACGAACAGGCATTTAGGGCGGCCAGGGCCAGATATATGTGGCATTTTAACACCCACCCGTTGTGGGTGCCGTTGCTCCTTGGCCTGTTCATCAATCTGGAGCAGAGCGTATCACGTGAGGCTCTGCCCTCGCAAGGAATGGTTGCATTAAAGAATACAGCCTGCTATACCCTCTCCGGCATAGGTGACTCCGTTTTCAGCGGCTCCCTGATTCCCCTGTGGGGGTTGCTGATGTGTTGTTTTGCAGTTTGCGGAATGTACGATCCGGCAGTGGTCTTTTTAATTACCGCGGTACTGGGAGCACAGGCTTTTCGCGTGGTGACCTTTTTGGCCGGTTTGCGTTACGGCCTGGGGGTGATCGAAAAATTACGCAAATATGACATCATGCAATGGGGACATAAAATCAAAATAATAAACGGCTGCCTGCTTGCACTGTTTATATATATGATTATTCCGGCTACCGGTTCAGCATATGGTTTTCTGGTTTTGATTCTGGCTTTAGGGGCCGGGAGCTGGGTGTTGTTCAAACGCAAGCTTTCCCGTTTTGTTGTTTCGGCTTTTATTCTGGTGATTTTTTGGGGGGCGGATTTAAACCGCTGGCTATGACTATTCAGGTTAAAATGACTCACATAATAAATCAGGCTCCCATAACTGCCATAACAGAGTCGGAAAATACGGTTTTTATGAATCATCTCATCAAAGCCGGATTTGATATATTTTATAGTAAAACGGCTGTTTCCAGGCCGATATAAGGAATTGCGATGAAGGATGCTCCAGGGGTAAGCGTTAAGCAAGTCAATGTCTCAAATCTTTCCGGCAACGGGGTGTGTGGGGAAGTAAGAGTGCATAATAAGTTTGGTTTACATGCTCGCCCTGCTGCTCAGCTGGTTAAACTGGCCCAACAATATACTGCCAAAATCAGTTTAAAAACAGCAAACGGGGAGGCCGATGCAAAATCCATTCTGGATATTCTAAGCCTTGCCGCCGGACCCGGGGTTAAAATCCAAATCCAGGCTGCCGGCCCAGATGAACACCAGGCGTTGGAAGCTTTAGTTAGTTTTTTTGAGCAATAACGCAGCTTTTCTTCGTCATCAGGGTTAAGGTATTTCTCACCCCATTGTGAATAAACAAGTCCTGCAAAAGGAGTCGACAATTGGCCCAGAATATTCTGCATGGCATACCTATTTCCGGCGGGATCGCCATAGGCAAGCTGGTCTATATGCAGCACCAGGAGTTGGGCGAATTGTCTCCCAGTTACATTTCATATTCTGAAGTCGTTCGCGAGCAAAAACGGTTCAGCCATGCTGTTTCTGCTACAGAGCAAAGCTTTGAACGCGCTCTTAACTCCCTTCCTGAGCATATGACCAGTGAAGGCGACATTATTTATATGCATAAAATGCTTTGCCGCGACCCGAAACTTATAGATCGCACCAATGCCAACATTGAAATGAAACTGCTGTGCGCGGAAAGCGCCCTGCAAAGGGCTTTAGAGGATATCAGCCTGGAATTCTCGGAAATTGAGGATGACTTCTTCCGGGAAACCATCAATGATCTGCACTTGGTGGGAGAGCGGATAATGGACAAACTTACCGGTAAGGATCCTTACGATCTTAAAGAGGGCGAACCGGTTATCCTTATGGCCCGCGATCTTTCTCCAGCCGACACAATTGAGCTTTCATTAGATAATGTTTTAGCCATGGTTACTGAAGACGGCGGGAAAACCTCTCATGCGGGTATTTTAGCGCGCAGCATGGGCATTCCGGCAGTGGTAGGCGTTATGGGATTGGGGCGCACTGTTGTAGAGGGCGACGTGGTAATCGTGGATGGGCTTAAAGGAACAATCCTGTTGAATCCCAGCGACGAGGAAAAATCCCGCTATACACAGTCGGCGTTGGAATATGAACGTTACAAGGAAAAAATCAGTCAAAAATGCAGGGACACCGCTGAAACTGTGGACGGGCACAAGGTTGAAGTGCTGGCCAATGTGGGCTGGGTGGAAGAAATTCCTAAGGCCATAAAAAGCGGTGCTGAAGGGGTTGGGCTTTACCGGACAGAATACTCTTTTTTAAACCGCACCAGCATTCCGTCCGAAAGCGAATTGTTTAAGGAATATTCAGATGCAGTGCAGGCCCTTGAAGGGAAAAGCGTTTGTTTTCGCACGCTTGATTTGGGCTCAGACAAGTTGACACTCTCCCTGGAACACCTGGATGAAGCCAATCCGGCTTTGGGCTTGCGCGCCACCCGTTATTGTTTGCGCCATCCCCGCCTGTTCAGAGCCCAGCTCCGAGCCCTGTTGCGCGCTTGCGCCGGTGCCCACGCTTCTCTGATGTTTCCGCTGGTTGCCGACCTCACTGAACTGAGAAAAATAACTCACATTGTCAGTGAAGTACGTCAGGAATTAGCGGATCAGAATGAAATTTTCGCTCGTGACATCAGCATGGGCGTGATGGTGGAATTGCCGTCCACAGTCATTCTTGCCGATGAGCTGGCTGAGGAAATCGATTTTTTCAGTATTGGTACCAATGATCTGACTCAATATACCCTGGGAGTGGACCGGGCCAATGCCCAGGTTTCTCATCTTTACCAGCCCTTACACCCAGCCGTGCTGCACTCAATAAAACGGGTGGTGGATGTGGCTCATCAAAGTGGAATTGCGGTGAACGTTTGCGGAGAAATGGCCGCAGACCCCTATTGTCTGCCGGTATTGCTGGGTATGCCGGTGGACACTGTTTCAATGTCAGCTCAAGCTATTCCCGGCATAAAGAGTATTATCCGGCAGCTTTCCCTTGAAGAATGCTTAGATCTTGTGCGCAGTGTTCTGAAAGCGAACACGACCAGCCGGGTCAACCGAATGGTAAGGGAGTTTGTTTATTCAAAAACCAGGGAAGACATGGCCTTCCATTTTTCGCACCTGGCCGGAACCTATGATTGATTTCAGCAGTTATTGTTGAACAGCTGAGGATCAAATTCAAAGCTGTATTCCTTCAGCTTATTTTAGTACAATATGTTGGTCAACCAGGTAAATGGGACTTTTACGTTTTATAGATAGCAGGCAATCTCAGCCCTGCTCTGCCTGATTCTAAAGGTAATGACAAACCGCAACCGGTTTGCCCTGCCCTGGGTTAAAGCCGGTTATGTCTTGTCTTGCAAATTCCTAACAACGCATTATTCTGATTAAGGGTGGTCCAACCTCTAAGTCCGGTAGCAAACCTGGTGCAGACAATTCAGGCTCTGAGAATAATCGTAACGGATTAAGGTAAGATATGAGTAAAAAGGAAGGCGGCATTTTATCGGTCGCGGTCAACCGCAAAGCCCGGCACTATTATGAATTTTTGGAAAATATTGAGGCGGGCATATCACTTACCGGCTCTGAAGTGAAAAGCATCCGGGCGGGTAAAGTAAGCTTTGCGGACGCGTACGTCTATTTCCGGAATGGGGAAGCATGGCTGTCTTCCCTGCATATAGCGCCTTATGAAAATGCAGGCTATGCCCAGCATAAACCAGAGCGCGAACGTAAACTGCTTCTGCATGCTTTTGAAATTTCCAGCTTGGCTGGAAAAGTGGAGCAAAAAGGCCTGACCATCGTGCCGGTGCGCATCTATTTCAGGGGGGGGAAGGTAAAGGTGGAGCTGGCTCTGGCGCGCGGCAAAAAAATGCAGGATCAGCGTGATACCCTGAAGCAGCGGGCTGAGGATCGGGACACCGCGCGTGAATTGGCGCGCTTCAAAGGCTAGGTTCAGGGCAGTCTCCCAGCTCTCTACTCAAACCGCCGGACGGTATATGTAACTACAGAAATTATCTGCCAAGCATAACTTCTCAAGAATTAATGCCGTATCTTATGCAACCCGAACTGGTTCATTTAACCTGAGTATAAAGATTTTCAAGCAGTCTGTTATCCGTATTTACCTGATTTTTTGTTAAAATCAAAAGGAAATAGAGAAATACAAGATCAGATTATAAAATTTAATACGCTTACCTCTACTATATCCAGTCGTTTTTTTTAATAGTTTGTGTTATCGGTAAAAGATGTTCTCTGGCAACATATTACATATTACCGGTGAGAGTATATGAATAAAGAATATCCTTCCTTTTTGGACGAAAATCAAATTTGGTCAATCTTGGAGCAGGAAAAACAACCTGCCCCGTCCCGAATCAGAGAAATTTTAGCCAAGGCCCGGGAGGGCAAAGGACTGGACTTAAATGAAGTTGCAGCCCTGCTGGCTCCAATCCCCGACGATTGCCTTGAAGAGCTGTTCCAGGCCGCTTTATATCTGAAAGAAAAAGTTTACGGAAAACGAATGGTGCTGTTCGCACCTTTATATATTTCTAACCTGTGCGCCAATTCCTGTGCCTATTGCGCATTTTCTGCAAAAAACCGGCAGCTGGTCCGCAAAAGCTTATCCAAGGAAGAAATAGAGGAAGAGGTAAAAATAATCGAGCGCATGGGGCACAAACGCATTCTGGCAGTATATGGTGAGCATCCGTCCTGGAATGCCCGAACAATAGCAGAGAGTGTGGAAACAATTTATCAGGTGAAAACTCCTCCAAGCGGAGAAATCCGCAGGGTCAACATCAATTGCGCCCCACTGGACGTGGAAGGGTTCGGACTGTTGAAACAGGTTGGAATCGGCACTTATCAATGCTTCCAGGAAACCTACCACCGCGAGACTTATCAAAAGGTGCATTTAGGCGGCAAAAAGCGGAACTTTGACTGGCGGCTTTATGCGTTTCACCGTGCTAACGAAGCGGATGTTGACGATGTGGGGCTGGGAGTGCTGTTCGGCCTGTTTGACCACCGTTTTGAAATTCTTTCCTTATTGCGCCATGCTCAGGCCTTGGAAGCGGAATATGGGGCCGGGCCGCACACCATATCATTCCCGAGAATTGAGCCGGCTCAGAATTCTGAAATTTCCACCCGGCCGCCCTATGCAATACCCGATGATGTGTTCAAACGCATAATTGCGGTGGTGCGCCTGGCCTTGCCTTATACTGGCATGATCATCAGCACCAGAGAAAAACCGGAGTTGAAACGCGAACTGCTGCGCCTGGGGATCTCCCAGTTAAGCGCCGGCTCAAGAACTTCTCCGGGCGGCTATGCGGCTGCATTTACCAACCGCCCGGAAGCCCAGCAGTTCTGGGTGGGAGATGAACGCGAACTGCCTGAAATCATTCAAGATCTGCAACTGGACGGTTATCTGCCGTCATTCTGCACCAGTTGTTATCGCAAAGGGCGCACAGGTGATCATTTCATGGGGTACGCCAAGACCATGTTCATCCATAACTATTGCCAGCCGAACGCCTTGTTGACCTATTACGAGTATCTGCTCGATTATGCCGGGACTAAAGCAAAGGCTGAAGGCACACAATGCATTATGGATAACATTAAAGCCATGCCGGATCCGCGCGATCGCGAGCTTATGTTTGAACGCTTGCGCCGGATAGAAAACGGCGTACGCGATATTTGCGTGTGAAGATGACCAGCGCCACAGTTCTTTCCCCCATAGCCGATGCAGGGTTATGGAAACAGGCTTGTTGTCTGCGCAAGCAATATTGGGGAAACAAGGTTTTTTTGCGGGGAATTATCGAGTTCTCCAACCATTGCCGGCAAAACTGCCTGTACTGTGGCTTAAGGCGCTCAAACTCCACACTCTTTCGTTACCGACTCAGCAAACAGCAGATCTGGGAGTGCGCCGGGGCGGTCAAACGACTGGGGTTCGGCACAGTGGTGCTTCAGGCGGGGGAAGATCCTGGTTTCTCGATTGAGAGCATTGCTGAAATTGTCTGTAAAATAAAAACTGACCTGAACCTTGCCGTCACTCTTTCCCTTGGCGAATGGGATGCAGGCGCTTACTCTTGCTGGCGGGAAGCCGGCGCAGACCGTTATCTGCTCAAGCTTGAAACTATGGACGAAGAGCTATACGCGCGTATGCGTCCGGGCAAATCCCTGGTGCAACGGGAAAACGCTCTTCAGGAGCTGAGAAAGCTGGGGTATGAAGTGGGAAGTGGTCTTATTTGCGGCTTGCCGGGGCAAACGGGAGATAGCCTGAAGCAGGGAATACAAACTCTATCCCGATTGAAGCCGGATATGTTTTCGATCGGTCCGTTTCAACCCCACCCCCAAACTCCCTTGTGCTCAGCCGCGCCGGGATCGCCGGAAGAGACACTGGAAGCAATGGCTTATGCACGTACACTGGCACCGGCAGCCCATATTCCGGTTACCAGCGCATTAGGGCTGTACGGCAACACTACCCGCCTTACCGCTCTGGCAGTAGGCAATGTGCTGATGCCCTCGCTTACCCCGCAATCAATTCGCGCGAGCTACTCCATTTATCCCGGCAAAAATGCAGAAGCACATGACCCTGAACAAAGGGCCGCCCAATTCACTCACATGTTGCTTCAGGCGGGCTTCCAACCGGGACAAGGGCCCGGAGGGGCTTGGCGACTTCAAAACGACTCGGAAAACATATGAACAGAGAAAAGGCTTTCAGGGGCTCCCGTCTGCAAATAGCGGTGCTGGGGCGTTGCAATACAGGAAAATCAAGCTTGCTCAATTGCATCACCGGGCAGGAAGCAGCCATAGTTTCGCCGGAACCGGGCACAACCGGCGATCCGGTGGCTTTAGCTTTTGAACTGTTGCCCTTAGGCCCGGTCACCTTCTACGATACGGCCGGAGTAAATGAAGCTTCCGCTTTAGGTATATTACGCCAAAAAGCAGGACGCAAAGTGCTTGCCCGTTGCGACATGGCCTTGCTGGTTACCGACAATCAGGGCATAGGGCCTGAGGAAAAAGAGCTGATCCAGACGCTTCAGCACCTGAAAACCCCCTTTGTGGTCGTATTTAACAAAAAGGATATCTGGCAGCATGACAAAGCCTCTTTGGAGCAAATAAACCAACATCTGGTCTGGTGCCAAGCGCAGGGCATACCGGCTCTCACCGCAACAGCGACCTCTCAAGTCGATTCGACGGCACTGAAAAAAGCACTCATTCAGCTTGCCCCGTCTGAATTTGAAAAACCGCCGCTACTGACCGATGTTCTCCCTGAAAATGGGCATGTGATTATGATCACGCCGATAGATGAATCCGCTCCGGTCGGACGTTTGATTGCCCCGCAGGTGCAATGCTTGCGGGAATTGGTAGAATTCGGTCATCCGGCCCTGGTCATTCAGCCCGATGAGCTGTCCCTTACTCTTGACCTTCTGCGCCGCCCACCCGCTTTGGTAGTTACAGACTCGCAAGCAGTGCTTAAGGTTGCGGAAATTCTGCCAAAGCATATTCCTCTGACGACTTTTTCCATTGTTTTTGCCCGCTATAAGGGTGACTTTTCTCTTATGCTGAAGGGTGCGGAGGAGATTGAAAAACTTACCCCCGGCTCCAAAGTGCTGATTGCGGAAGCTTGCGCTCACCACATACAGGCTGACGACATCGCCCGGGTCAAAATCCCCCGCTTACTGGAGCAATATCTGGGGTTCAGACCGGATATCACCTTTTGCGCCGGTGGAGATTTTCCTGACAATCTTGCGGAATTCGCATTGGTAATCCATTGCGGTGGCTGTATGTTGAACGCCGGGGAAATGAAACGACGACTGAGGATTTGCGCAGCAAGCAACGTGCCGGTCACCAATTTCGGCATGACTATTTCGGCTGTGCAAGGCCTGTTGGGGCGAGTGACCGGACCGTTTAAGACTATCGGATAACTAAGCCGGGGCAGTACGCTCACCCCGGTTTAGTAATCTGGAAACGCCTGGAGCACTCCAGAGCCGTCGGTAACTTTGTCCTTGTTTACGGTAATTCAGACGCTGCTCAGACAACGCCATTGACCAGAGCGAACGCCCCCAGAATTGCTGATTTATGGTTCAGTCTTAAAGGATATCTGCTCGTGCCCCCGCCCTTAAAGTAAGCACGCATCAAGATATGCCTAACCTGGAGCAGCAGTGCATTGAGCCGTCTGACCTGCACAGATTAAGGCAAACATTCGTCGTCATCTTCCTCCAGGCAGTGCCGGACTTCGTTAAACTGGAATGTATTCAGGAATTTCCGGGCCCGATCTGTTTGGGGTTGTGCGAAAAAAGCCTCTGGTTTAGCGCTTTCCACCACCACACCGCCGTCCATGAAAATTACCCGGTCTGCCACAGCCTTGGCAAAGGCCATTTCATGGGTAACGATCATCATGGTCATCCCCTCATCTGCCAACCCCAGAATTACATCCAGAACCTCACGCACCATTTCCGGGTCAAGCGACGCCGTCACCTCATCAAACAGCATCATTTCCGGCTTCATACATAAGGCGCGCACAATCGCAACCCGCTGTTTCTGGCCTCCGGATAGCTGCGAGGGGAAAGAACCCTTGCGGTCGAGCAAGCCCACCCGCGCCAGCAGTGCTTCCGCTTCCGCTTCCACATCTTCCCGCTTGCGCCCCTGCGCCTTCAGGGGGCCAAGCAAAATATTCTCCATTACATTCATATGCGGAAACAGGTCGTAACTTTGAAAGACCATGCCTATTTGCTGGCGCACCAGATTCCATTTGATTTTTCCCGACGTGATTGACTTACCGTTCAACCGGATTTCTCCCTGCTGAATCGGCTCTAATCCGTTTATACAGCGCAATAAAGTGCTTTTCCCACACCCGGACGGCCCGATGACCACCACGACTTCGCCTTTTCTCACATCCAGGTCAAGCCCGTGGATAACCTCGCGCTCCCCGAAACTCTTATGCAGATTTCTGATTTCCAAGACATGTTGCGCCATAAAACATCCTCGTCAACTTTCCCACTTGCGTTCCAAATAAACGGAAAAGCAGGAGATGGGGTAGCAGATGATAAAATAAATCAGGAAAATCAGGCCATAAACCCAAAAGCTGGCCATGGCGTTGCGCATACCGGTAATTTCCACTATTTGCTGGCCGACCTTAACCAAATCCGGCACGTTGATAAAAAATACAAAAGGCGTTGTTTTAATCATCCGGGTGGTCAGGTTGATTACCCCTGGCAGCAAACGGCGCACTGCCTGCGGGATAATAATGTAGCGGTTGATCTGACTTTCAGTAAGCCCGATAGCCCTTCCGCTTTCACGCTGGTGGCGCGGCATGGACGTAATTGCTCCGCGCACCAGATCAGCCATTTCAGCCGTGCCCCACAGCGTAAACACCAGGATTGCCACACTCATGGCGCTGAGGTTGATTCCCCAGATTTTGCTTAAGCTGTAGTAAAACAGGAACAACAACACCAAAATAGGCATCACCCGGATTATCTCCAGATAAATACGGGTTCCGGCCAGTACAAGTCTGTTTCTGGAAGTCATTGCCAACCCGACGAATATTCCCAGCAACATAGATAACACCACGGAAATGACAGAAATTTCCAAAGTGACAGCCAGTCCTTCCATAAGCCGGCTCATGTTCCGCCCGGAGAGGAAAATGCTAGCTACCGAGTCCAGCACGACGCATCCTCCTTTCAAGAACGGTAAAAAACAAAGATACCGGCAGGATTAAAATCAGATATGAAACAACCAGCATCAGGTTGCTTTCATTGCTGTGCCCTTCTTTCATCAGATCTTTGGCCACATACATGAGATCAGGCAAGGCGATTATGCTGAATACCGATGTTTCCTTGATCAGAAATATAGTGTTGGCTGCAATTGCCGGCACAGCCACCGCCATAGCCTGAGGCAGAACCACATACCGGATTAACTGGGGGCGGGACAGTCCAATGGACAGGCCCGACTCGATTTGCGCCCGCCCAACCGCTTCAAGCCCGCTGCGGATAGCTTCCGCCATATACCCTCCGCCAAGAAAAGCCAAGCCCACTATAGCACAGGTGACCCCTTCCAGCATAATGCCTACCCTGGTCAGGCCGTAATAAAGAAAAAAAAGCTGGATCATCAACGGCGTATTCCGGGAAAGCTCAATATATCCGCCGACGATGCGATGCAGGACCGGCACATGAAAATAACGAACGAGCGCACAGACCAGACCTATCAGCAAAGAAAGCAGAATGCCCGCAAGAGCCAGGCTTATTGTAAGGGAAGCCGCCTTCCCGAACATGGGAATATGGGCAACTATATAATCTATGTCCAAAACTGACCCTCGTAAGAGCGCATTAACACTACAACAGTCGCTTCACATGAAGAGCGATATATCACTACATTAAATTACTTTTCCCCGCAAGCTGGGGCTTCCCTTTAACATACCCAGGCATTGCTTCATACCCGGGCAACGGCAGTATCATACAAGATTTGCGTTCATTTCCTAAATCGCCTGGGCGGGCTGTTGCGCACTTCACTCGCCCAAACCTGATTTTCAGCCTGTCCGCAACGACTTCCGCCGCATCATATGCCGTCTGAGCACAGTCGCTGGAGAATAATGACTCGCAACGACACAGTTTTTAGCCGCCTAAAAAAGTCTCACCAATCTTTCAATCGATTCTACAGGCGTTATACCTCATCTTAAAAAAGAAACAATATGGCAGGCAGCGAAACCAATATACATACAATCCATAATATCAAGCCCAACCCCAGCGGCTTCCAACCCACAGCCCGTACGGATTCGAAATTCAACGCCGCTCCTATCAGAAACAGACAAAGGGATAGGGAAGCGCGCGAAATAACAACCACTCCATCGCCAAACCATTGCGGCACAGGGAAATAACTGTTGAGCAGAATAACCAGCACAAACCCCAAAATAAACAGAGGCAGGCGCAACTTGCGGTTGTCGCTTTTGAAAAGCAAGGCGGAAACCAGGGTCAAAGGGATAATCCACAAGGCCCTGGCCAACTTAACTGTGGTTGCAACCTGAAGAGCATCAACCCCGTAAGTCGCCGCCGCACCCACCACCGAGCTGGTGTCGTGAATGGCCACAGCGCACCAAAGCCCGAAATGAGTCGCGTCCATATTCAGGAGATGCCCCAACACCGGAAACAGCAACAAGGCCAGGGCATTGAGCAGGAACACCACCCCAAGTGATACCGACATTTCCTTGGCGTTTGCCTGCACAGCTGGACCTACCGCCGCTATGGCGCTGCCGCCGCAAATAGCTGTACCGGAAGCAAGCAGCCAGGAAAGCCGCCGGGGCATTCCCAACATTTTACCCAGCAAAGCGCCCAAACCCAACATCAAACCAATTGTAACCAAGGTAAGCCAGAACCCATCCCGTCCGGCCTGCAAGGCATTTTCCAAATTCATGCTGAACCCAAGCCCGATTATCGCAGCTTTCAGCAGCCATGATGATACCTTTGCACTTTGACGGGGAAAAGGGTTGCCGATAAACTGTGCGAACAGGCAACCGCCGATAAGTGCAAGTGGAGCGCTGACCCAGGGGGTCAACGAGCCAACAGCAGCCAGAATAAAAAACAGCTTATTAAAATGGAGTTGCACATCTATTCCCGTAAAAAAGCGCGCCAAGGCGCGCTTAACAATCAGACTTGAATTCTTATTGAATTTTACCTTCAACCACAACAGTTTTCGGGTCTACAGAATCACCGTAAACCGGCTTTAAAGTTGCTTCATAGGCTTTATCAAAAAACTTCTCCTGATAAAGCTGTTCTATTTCTGCGTTCAGCCAGTCCAGCAGTTCCTTGTTGCCTTTCTTTACCGCCGGAGCAATGGTATCAAGACTGCCCAGGAAGTCTATGCCGGTTACAAATCCGGGATTTTCCCTCACCCATGCAAAAATCAGGGTGTTATCATGGGCCAGACCTACCCCCCGACCATCCCGCAAAGAATTGAAAGCTTCGGTATTCTGATCGTATTTAATCAGCTCCACCTCGGGGTGGTTCTTGCTGAAATAAGCATCAGCAGTTGTGCCCTTATTGACAATCAGCTTTTTACCGGCAAGCTGCGATACGTCGGTAATAGGTGCATTTTCCGGCGACGCCACCCCCAACGCAACCTGCATATACGGCTTGGCAAAATCCACCTGTTCAGCCCGTTCCGGAGTTACCGTAAAATTGGCCAGAACCAGATCCGCCTTGTCAGCCTGCAACACTTCTATACGGCTGGCCGCTTCCACCAAAACAAACTCAACTTTGTTTTCATCTCCAAGCAGATCTTTAGCAAGGCGACGGGCCAAATAAATGTCATATCCCTGATTCTCGCCGTTTTCATCCACATATCCGAAAGGCGGTTTATCAGAAAACACTGCGATCCGGATCTTACCGGCTTCCTTGATTTTATCCAATTCACCAGCGGCGTCGGCTTGCAGAGCAAAAGCCGTCAGACCTGCAAAAACCATTGCACAGATAAAAAGTGTCTTTATACTTTGCTTTAAATTCATCTTAATCATTCCTCAATTCAGGTTAAAAGCACTTTCAGACCCAACTCTTTTTGATATCTCAGCACCCCACCCAGGTCAACCTAAAAATCAGCGGCGCTAGCGAACCGCAACGCGATTCATTTCATAAATCGCCTGCAGACAGTTTACAGGGAGGCGTGTAACAGCAAAACGCTCGCGCCAGACAGGAAATCAGGCATCAGAAGTCGTTGAAGTGGCTTCTGATTATATGCCTCTTCATGCTTGCATGAATATCTCAGAGTAAGCTATAATATTTTAACGCTACTGAAATCTGTAAGCGCCATACTAAAATAGGAGACAGCCGCAACCACGGAAAGGCCAATTTCCCGCGTTGCTACTCCTCACCGCGCATATGCGGAAGGCGAGTCTTACGGGCTTTAATCTCTGATTAACCTAATTAAAGAGGAAAATTATGGCACTGTTAGATAATCTGCAATCCATTCTGGGCGGGGGACAAAATCAAAACCAATCCGGTTCAACTCTGACCAATCTGCTTGCACCAGCGGCCTTAGGCGGTTTGATGGGGGCCTTGATGAGCAATAAAACAACCCGCAAAGCTACCGGCAGCGTATTGTTGGTGGGCGGCGGCGCAGCATTGGCCACAGCACTGTGGAACAAATATAAAAACCGCCCTTCAGTCCAGCAGACAGTACCGGTTGTTCCGCCTCAAAGCGGCCATGTTCAACCAGTGGCGGCCTACACTTCACAAGCTCAAGGGACTGTCGGATTTAACTCGTCTAACCTTGACGCTCGGGCAAAACGTTTAATCCGAGCGATGATTTTTGCCGCAAAAAGCGATGGAGTAATCGACGCCCAGGAGCGACAGGCAATTCAAGAAACTCTCCAGCAACTCAATTTAGGGCAAGAGGCTGAGCAGGTAATTAATCAAGCCATGAACGATCCGTTGGACCCCAAGGCGATTGCTCAAGGGGTGAGCAGCCGGGAAGAAGCTCTGGAAGTTTACCTGGTAAGCAGCTCGGTTATTGAAGTGGATCATTTCATGGAAAGTAGTTACCTGGATGCGCTTGCAGGAGAACTCGGCATTCCACCGGAGCTTACCCGGGATATTGCTCAGGAAATTGCGAAAAACCGGCAGGGTTAACTGAACACATTTATGGTGCGGGAATCGCGCCCGGGCACGGATTTCGCGTTGCAGCTTGAGTCAATGTTAACCTGAAATTAAATAATCCGCTCTACTCCAGGCCGCCGAAAACTGGTTTGGCGGCCTGTATTTTACTATTTGTCAGCTGCCAAGTGTCTTACCGATTGCCTTAACCAATCCAGTGACTATATTCCGGGTTAACTTTAACGAAAGCCGGTTCCTCGCCTGCGGGAAATATATATTGTTTGAATACGGCAATTGAATTATACTGACAGACGTTTTAGATTTCAGACCATTTTATCGCTGCCTGCTTCAGCTTGTTCCGACTTCAATTACAGCCGCCCTGACTTGGAGATAATTATGTTCAGCTTTTTATTCAGAAAAATATTCGGGTCAGCCAATGACCGATATTTAAAGACACTTCGCCCCATAGTGGAAAAGACCAACGCCTTGGAACCGCAAATCAAAGCCATGGCTGATGAGGACTTCCCCGCAAGAATAATTGAGCTTAAGCAGGAAGTTGCCGACGGGAAATCGCTGGACGCACTTATGCCGGAGGTATTTGCCATGGTGCGCGAAGCTTCCCTGCGCACACTGAATATGCGCCATTTCGACGTTCAGTTGATTGGCGGCGCCGTACTTCATGCCGGTAAGATAGCAGAAATGAAAACCGGGGAAGGGAAAACCCTGGTGGCCACTCTGGCGGTGGCGCTCAACGCACTGGCCGGTAAAGGCGTGCATGTGGTGACTGTGAACGACTACCTGGCCCGACGGGACGCCGCCTGGATGGGGGAAATCTATAAATTTCTGGGGCTCACTGTGGGCGTAATAGTGCACGGCCTCAGCGATGACGAGCGCAAAGCAGCATACGCAGCAGATATTACCTACGGCACCAATAATGAATTCGGTTTCGACTATTTGCGCGACAATATGAAATTCTATAAAGATCAGCTCTGCCAGCGCGATCACTTCTTCGCCATTGTGGACGAAGTTGACTCTATTCTGATTGATGAGGCCAGAACCCCGCTGATTATTTCCGGGGCCGGGCAGGAATCCACTGCCCTGTATGCCCGGACTGATGCTATTGTGCCGAACCTGAAGCGGGAAACCCACTTCAGTATTGATGAAAAGAACCGTTCGCTTACTCTCACGGAAGACGGAGTGACCCTGGCAGAGCAGCTTCTGAATATTGAAAACCTTTACGATCCACAAAATATCGCCTTGCAGCATCACCTTTTGCAGGCGCTTAAAGCTCATCACCTGTTCAAACGGGATGTTGATTATATTGTGAGTGAGGGGCAGGTGGTGATTGTAGATGAGTTCACCGGCCGCCCGATGCCCGGCCGCCGTTTCTCCGACGGCCTGCATCAGGCCCTGGAAGCCAAGGAGGGCGTAAAGATCGAGCAGGAGAACCACACTCTGGCTTCAATTACTTTCCAGAACTACTTCCGAATGTACGATAAACTGGCCGGAATGACCGGTACAGCCGATACGGAAGCGGTTGAATTCAAGCAGATTTACAATCTGGACGTAGTCAGTATCCCCACCCACATGCCGATGATCCGCAAAGACTATCCTGACTACATATTCCATTCGGCCAAAGAAAAATTCGAGGCTATCGCCAACGAAATTAAAGCTCTGCACGAGAAAGGACAGCCCGTGTTGGTGGGTACTATCTCCATTGAAAATTCAGAGCTGATTTCCAATATGCTCAAAAAAATGGGCATTCCCCACAATGTGCTTAATGCCAAACACCACGAACAGGAAGCGACAATCGTGGCAGAGGCCGGGCGAAAAGGCAAAGTGACCATTGCCACCAATATGGCCGGACGCGGCACCGACATTAAGCTGGATGAAGAGGCCTTGGCTTTGGGCGGTCTGCATATCCTTGGAACAGAAAGACATGAGTCGCGCCGTATTGACAACCAATTACGCGGCCGTTCCGGGCGTCAAGGCGATCCTGGTTCTTCCCGTTTTTTCCTCTCGCTGGAAGATGATTTGCTGCGCCTGTTCGGCTCCGACCGGTTCAAAGGGCTGTTGTCAAAATTAGGCATGGGTGATGGTCAGCCGATTGAAGACCGAATGGTCTCAGCCGCAATTGAACGCGCTCAAAAACGGGTGGAAGCGCATAACTTTGAAATCCGCAAAACCCTGCTTGATTACGACAATGTAATGAATCAACAACGCGAAGTGATTTATTCACTGCGCCGGGAAGCAATGTTTGACAACCCGGTAGAACTCATCGAAGAGTTTCGCGAAGACCTGCTGGATGATATATTTGACCGGATTTCCCACGGGCATAAGCTGGATGATGACACCCGCAACGCGCTTTTGGCTGAGCTTGAACAAAACTTCAACCTTTCCCGGTTCTGGGAGTTGAGCAAGGGACTGCCGGACCGCGAAGATGTGGAGTCCGGACTTGACCAGATATTTGAAGAATTAAAAAGCTCAGCTGGACCGGCATACCTGGATATTCTGCGCTACTTCATTCTGGAAGAACTCGACCGCTGCTGGAAAGAGCATCTGATAGATATGGATCATCTGCGCGACGGCATTGGTCTGCGCGGATATGGACAGCGTGACCCGAAACAGGAGTACAAGCGGGAAGGCTTTGAAATGTTCCGGGATATGCTGGACCGGATAAAGGCAAATACGTTCAAGGTGTTGACCAGAATACGCCTGCGTCGGGTTGAAGAAGAGCAAACCGAACAGCCGTCACAACCGGAAAAACCGGTCTCATCCACTGTCCGCGAACAAGACCAGGCCCACAAGCTTGGCTTTAAACATGCCGCCCAACCCGCCTCTGTTTCTTATTCCGGACCGGGGGAAAGCAATCGGACAAGGCGTCCACAACCTGTAAAAAGAGAAGTAAGAGTAGGACGCAACGATCCATGCCCATGTGGAAGCGGTAAGAAATATAAAAAGTGTTGTGGAGCATGAAGGATTGGAGAATAAGCGGGCTGACAAGCCAGGCTCCAACTTGTATGCCGGCGGAAAACTTCGCTGTAAGCTGTTCAGAGCTGAAAATTACCGTTTGCGGTCAACCGGATCTCAATGGACAGGGGTGTGGCTGTGAGTCTGGGCAGATATAAACGCAACAATCCGGAACGTCTTTCATAGCCAACCTTTCAAGTTGATTATGAAGAGCACTTTACCGAAAAACGTGGGAGGGGGGCGACTCGTTCACGGCGGATTACTCTTGTGATTGAGTTCAAACAGCTGTATGAAAAGACTAAGGTTTTAGGTTAAGTTAAAGCCCACCAGCTTTATTGAGTGGGGTATCACAGATAACTTCAGAGCAGTTACGTTCAAAGTTGCAAAATGCTCTGGTGTTCGCGGAAGTTATTGACCTGCCCGGAAAACAAGGTAAGCTCCGCCTTTATTGCAGCTGAAGGTAACACCAGTTCTGGAATTATGCCATTTCAGAATAAGCTGCTCTGGTCATTTAATTTTAAACTGGAGAACTCATGCTCAGCACGCCAAAAGGTTATCAGTTTGCAGTGACAGATGCCGGATTTCACAAATATCCCCGTAACAACCTGGCGCTAGTTTTAAGCGACACCCCGGCAACAGCCGCAGGAGTATTTACAAAAAACCGTTTTTGCGCCGCCCCGGTTATTGTAGGGAAAGAGATATTGGAAGGAAAACCGGCTGTCCGGGGCATTATGATCAATACCGGTCAAGCCAATGCCTGTACCGGGGAACAGGGCATCCAAAATTGCAGAACAACCATCTCGCTGCTGGCTAAGGCTTTAAATCTTGCTCCAAAGGATATTCTGCCGGCGTCCACCGGGGTTATCGGTCAGCAATTCGATATGAATAAGTGGGAAAAGGCTGTCCCGCTTCTGCTTGCAAATCTTGGTAAAAACAACGCCACAGACTTTGCAGACGCAATTCTGACTACCGATGCCTTCCATAAAATATCGTCACGCAAAATCAATCTGGTAGGCGGAGATGTCAGCCTGCTCGGCATGGCTAAGGGTGCCGGCATGATTTGTCCCAATATGGCAACAATGCTTGCAGTAGTGCTTTGCGACGTGCAGATCGATGCAGATCTCTGGCAAAGCCTGTTCCGGCAGGCTGTTGACCAAAGCTTTAATCGAGTCAGTGTAGATGGAGATACCAGCACCAACGATACAGTTTACGGACTTGCCAATGGAGCTTCGGGAATATCCGCCACCGCAGAAGATACTTCCATATTATTGGAAGCCTTAACCGACGTGCTTTCAGAACTGGCCTACCTGTTGGTGAAAGACGGCGAAGGGGCCAGCAAAGTGCTGCATATCAGTGTTGTGGGGGCAAAGAACAACGCCGATGCTGAGTTGGTGGCGCGTACTATTGGCCATTCGCCTTTAGTGAAAACCGCCATGTATGGCCGTGATGCCAATTGGGGTCGGATTGTGGCCGCCATTGGACGCAGCGGAGCAGAATTCAATCCTAACGACGTAACTGTAAGCTTATGCGGGTATAAAATTTTTGAAAAGGGACAACCTGTTGATTTCGATTTTGACCCTGTTCTTGAACCATTGCTTAAAGCTGTGGATATCGCTATTGATGTCCGGTTGGGAGAAGGTCAGGGGCAATACATTTTCAAAGCTTCCGATTTAGGACATGCTTATATAGACTGTAACGCCAGTTACCGCTCTTGATTCCAAGTATCGCCGACTGCAGTAAGCATTTCAGAAGGATAATGATTGGTTACTTTTCAAATTATTCCATTAACAGGAGAAGGCAGTTTTGTATGCGCTGCGCAAGTACTTTGAGGCAGTGACCATGCATTTATTATATAACCAAGCCTGAAATCCTCTGAGCAAATTGCTCGGGATTGATTTTGATTGCTTTATAAATAGGACTGCCCACAAACCCGGACGTAAGAGTTTGTGGGCAGCTCGCCGGTTATCGGCGGAGGAGTTGGGCTGATAGCCCATTTGCAAGAAGGGGGGCTTTACAAACCCAGGGTATTTGGGAATGTAAATTTCTAATTGCTATTTCAAAGCGCGTTCAAGTTTACCGCACAACTTTTTAGTAGTTTCTGTCTCATTGCCGGCGTTATCCTTATACTCGTCGGCTAAATCTTTCAATATTTCAGGCCCGTTTTGAATGCGTTCCGGATAACCATTACTGTCATTCATCATGTTTTGAAGCGCAGTTACATTAGCCAGCCATTGAGAACTTTCCGGATCTTCTTCCTCAAAGCCTCTTGTATGGAAAACAGCTTTATACTTAAATCCTAGAAGCTGTTTATACAACTGGCCCAAATCAGCTTGTGCCTGCTGGATTTGCTGCTCGGTCACTTCGTCGGCCGCCAGTGCAAAAGCTGACTGGAGCCCAATGAAAAGGCTCAATATCAGCAATGAACCTATCGTTGTTTTTGTAAGCGATCGCATACAGCTCTCCGTTGTTTATCTAAAATTACATATACCAAAACTGTATTTTGATGTCAATATAAAATTAAAGATTAAAATATAACAGAGCTATAACATATATTAATATAAATATAGGTTGGCATTTTAACAACACAAGTAAAGTTATTAAGCAAGTCCAGTATGCTCCTTACAAATAAGTCAATGCAGTATCTGGGCTGCAACCTATCAACTGGAAAGATAGTTACATATCGATATCTGACATCCAGACGCGGCAATATATGGGTCTTCATAAGGGAAAGCTTCATATGGCCTCTGGTTTCCATGTTCAAAGAGGCGTTTTAACTTTCAAAATTGAGCAGGAGCTTCTCAACAAGCTAACATCAACTGAGTAAAGTATAAATTTTGACTGCCGATACTAATTGGCCGCCTCTCCTTGCGGGAACTTTTGTCAGCATTAAAACACGAAAATAAAGTCACTCAAATTATCATTTGAAAGTATCCGATTGCGCTTAACAATTTATTAACAGCCGTACCCAAAGAGCCGCCCCCCAGTAAATACTTTAAAAAAACCTTTATTTCCCGGTAGTTACCAACAAATTACATCATTAACATGTTAACTACTTATGGGGAATCACTCTCCAGTGTATTGTTCATAAAGCAGTTACGTTCCTGTAGAGGAGGTTTTATGCAGACACTGGCCAATACCCGCAATGCCGGTCTCGGGTATCTTATGGTGTTCGGCGCCGCCCTTGCTTTCAGTTTAATCGGGCCAATCAGCCGTTATTCTCTTTCCCAAGGGGTAAGCCCCATTGAATGCGCCTTCTGGCGGGCAACCTTCGGCAGTATTTTCTTTATTATTCACGGCATCTTGACCGGAGCCTGGCGGGTTAACGCCCGACAGAGGGCCATTTTTTCACTCTTCGGCATTCCAGGTGTAGCGCTGCTGTTTTTTACTTATATGTTTGCTGTGCAGGAAACCGGCGCAGCCACTACATCTGTGCTGAACAATACCGCGCCGATTTGGGTGGCAATCTGGTCCTATTTATTTTTTAAAGAGACTATCAGCGTCAATAAGGCACTGGCTATTGGACTTGCGATCGGAGGAGCAGGCATGATTGCCCTTTCCGGTGGCGGATTGCCCGAAGGTGGCTCGCTGCTTGGTATGGAAGCAGCCCTTGCTTCAGGATTTTTGTTCTCACTTCATGCTCTGGTTGGGAAAAAATATTTAAGTGCCAGCGTATCCGCAGTTTCACTTTATATGCATATTCTGCCGGTAGGGGCGCTGTGCATGCTTCCATTTGTGACTTTCCTGCCCGGCAAAACCTGGGAAGCCTGGCTATCACTTATTGCTTTAGGCCTGGTGTGCAACTGGTTAGGCTATCTTTGCTTTTGTGCCGGCCTTAAATATTTGCCGGCTACACGTGTCTCGGTTTTTGAAACGGCTTCCGAACCGTTTCTGGCCGCGCTATTCGCTTTTATCTGGTGGGGAGAGGCCTTTACCTTGCTGGGCTGGTTTGGCGCCGTACTGGTAATCGGTGCAGTGGTAATGATTGTCTCCATTAAAGAAAACAGATAGACAATAAAATAACCTGCTGCTAAAAAGGCCCGGAGTAGTTCCCGGCAAATTTCTGTCCGGGAGACAAAAAATTAATTGCAACCGTACCCGGCGTAGATACGGTTGCAACATTAAGGTATTGCCTTTGCTTTTAATCAACCACGATCAACTCATACTCTCTGGAACCCATTCCCAAAGCCTCCATGGCCTCAAGCTGATGCAGGCCCTTACGGGACTCAATACGTTCGGAAAGATGAGCGCGCACTTCCGCCGGCAGGCCGTAAATCATATCGATTGAAGCCTGATCCACAGCAAGGATATCCGTTGAAGCCAGCATACCGAGATCCGGCACCGTAGGAGGCTCTGCGCTCAACCCGGCGCAGTCACAATCAACGGACATGTTGCGCAACACATTAATGTAGGCCATGTGCTCGCCGAAATGCGCAATCGCCGCCTTGCCGCTTTCAGCCATGTGTTCCATGAAGCGTTCTTCAGTAATGCCCCACTGCTCATCGCCCAAAGCGTGCAACTGCTTTTTGCCCTCTTTCCCGGAAGCCAGACCAATGGCGATATTTTTCAGTGCTCCTCCAAACCCGCCCATCGTGTGTCCTTTAAAATGGGTCAGAACTACAAGCGAGTCATAATTCTTAATATGGCTTCCCATAGCCACTTCCTTAAACCACTTCCCGCCTGCAACCGGCAGGTTCACACTTCCTTCTTCATCTAAAATATCAACAGGTGCGAATGTCCAGCCGTTTATCTTCAGAACTTCCCGATGCCCTTCCGTAGTCTGCCTGGGGCTGGGATAATATACGTTGGTCTCTACAATGGTGCTGCCCGGAATAATATCAGTAATAGCCCGGACCATTTCCCGGGGAAGAATATTCGGACCACCAGGCTCTCCTGTGTGCACTTTAACCGCAACCTTGCCGCTTATGTTCTGATTCACCAGTCTGTAGAGCTTCTGCATTCCTTCCGGGCTGATGTCCTTGGTAAAATAAACTTTTGCTTTTTCCTGCTCAGCCGCCTGGGTCCGGCCCGCCCCTATGCCGCTGAAAAGGATAGTCGCGACAATTAAAATCAGTATATAAAATTTGTGTGAAAAAAGCATACTACTCCTCCTCTAACTCAATTGGTCCACGACTAAAACCGGCTTTAAAACAAACTTTGCCCTACCGGCAATATTAATCGCGAACAAAGCATTCTCAAATACTTTGCGTGGGGAACAAACTCACCAGTCCCCAAGCAGTGTATTCAAACGCTTACTGCAACCCACACAAATTGCCTGGTATAAGCTTATGAGCCTCACTTCAATGTTCAGACTTCGCTCGCGGCGGCAAAGCCGCCAAGTCAAACCTTGTCAGAAATTAAGAACCATTCAGATAAAATGAACTCTATTTAATAAGATAGTTCTCAATATAAATCTGAGAAAGCTGGCCATGTGTAAGATAGCCGTTGACAATTCCCACCAGATCTTCCTTCATGGTTTCGGCATTTTGCTGATTGGATAAAAACACCAATGGCTTATGGGCTAAATAATAATAAACAGCGTCTCGAATCGTCAACAGCTTAGCCTCTGCCTCTTCTTTTAAAGCAGGATCGGTTGTAGGGGCGGAAAGCTCACACACCAGGAACCGAATTTCCCCTGAATTTTCATCCTTATATTCAACCCAAAATGGTTCCCACTCAATCAACACTTCCCCCGGCTTGGCTTCAATGGGCGGCAACTCCACTTCGGGCTGCGGAGGGGCTTCCTGCACAGGCGGCGGAACGTCTGACTCGCCGCCTCCAAACAACAACAGCAGCAGAACAACAAGCAAGACCAAACCGCTGCCGCCGCCAATCATTGCCCTCTTGTTTTTAAGCAGTTTTTGGAACCCTGTGGGCTCGGAAACAGCGTCCTGCTGCGGCAAGGCAAGAGGCTCTTCCTCTTCTACGGCTTCAGCCTCTGTGGATTCAGCCTCACTGCTTTCATCACTAAGAAAAGGCGCATCATCCAAATCCAGATCAACCTTACTGTCGCCTACTGCATTCTGAGGCGCAACCGCATCAAGATTCAGCTCACCATTCTCATCGAGAAGGTCATCTGCATCCATAGTTACATCTTCATCAGGTAGATCAAGATCTTCAAAAAGATTATCATCAGCCATATTATCCCTGGCCCCAAGTAACTGTCTTATCGGGTTGAACTTGCAAACGGCACTGTGCCATTACACCCACTCATGTCAAAATTGCGGAATAACCGCCAAGATGCAATTATTCTGCCACAATGAAACAAGTTTGACCAGGCCTTGCCAGCACCCCTAACAACCAGCTGCAAGAATAACAGATAACCTTCCCTGCAAGGAATTTCGGAAATATCATTCAACGTCTCTGCTCACTGCAAGCCCATGCTTGCTCCGGCATCAGTTACCCCATAAGAGCTAACTGATTTCAATACTGAACTTTTACTCATACAGGACTACCAAGTAATTGGGGACAGTTAATACATATGGGCTTTTGCCGCCTTGCATTATTTGCTCAAACCGCCGGGCGGGTTGTGTCCGCTTTAGCAGGGCGGGAAATTACACTGTTTCACAAACCATACCCGCATAGCTATTGGTCATAAAAAGTGATTTCCAGATTTTGCAGGCTGGGGTTGGGCGGCGGCGTCAGTTTATTGGCTGAGCGCGATAAAGCGGTTTCCAGGGTGCTGTCAAAAGTTGGATCTCCCGATCTTCTTAAGAAAGTATAGCCGACGATTTTCCCATTGGGATCAATCTCCAGTCGCACCACGGCTTGAAGCTGCGCCCGATCAGCCCGTCCGGCATATGTCCATTCTCTCTGAATAATCGCCTTGACTGTTTCCACATAAGAAGCCTGAATGCCCACAGCATTCCCATGCCCCTGACCCTGACCGCGTCCGCTGCCTCCGCCGGTCTTATCTCGGGAACTCACTTCCGCCTGCATGGCGCTGATTACATCTTCCAAACCTTTCTCGCCACCAACCCCTTTGGTATTGTCTTTAGGTTTATTCTTCTTGGGCTGCTCTTTAGGTCCTTCTGTGTTCTTGCCTTGCTGAGTTTGTTCCTTTGGGGTTTCCTTGGGCTTTTCTTTAGGTTCTTCCTTAGGTTTAGTTTCTTCTTTCGGCTTGGGCTCTTCTTTGGGTTTAGGTTCCTCTTTGGGCTTAGGCTCTTCTTTCGGCTCAGGTTTAGGTTCAGGCTTCGGTTTTTCTTCCACCTTGGGTGTTTCCGGCTTGGGTTTTTCCGGCTCCTTCGGCTCAGGCTCTTTCAACACTTTGGGGGCATCCGGCACTACAGGCTTGGGCTCCACCGGCTTTGGCGCGGCTTGGGCCACGCTTTCCGGTTTGGGCTCTTCTTTCGGCTGGGCCTGTTCTCCCCGGTTAGCGTCTTTTGAATCAACCGGAATAATCGGGGATTCACTGCCGCCTTCCAACCCGGAAAGATTAATAATGGTAACCTGATTTTGAGGGATATCCAGTTGGAAAGACGGCGTCATGGCAACGCCGGCCAGAAGCAACAGCAACACCGCTGTATGCAGGAACAAAGAAATAAATAAACTGGTAGAAAATCGCATCGCTCAAAATCCGTTAGCTATATGAGCAGGGATTTCATTGGGTTAATTGGGCCTTGCAATTCCACGCGAGTCCTTGTTCGTAGCGGGAAGGGCGGATTCAACCTTATCGGCGACCAGCCCCACATTTTCTATGCCGGCCAGCTTAATCCGTCCCATCATATCTACAACCACGCCGTAATTTACATTTTTATCGGCCTGGATAAATAGGGTCTTATTGGGCTTGATCACGTTCTCTTCCAACATTGCCGTCAGGTTCTCAAGCGAGTCAACCTGGTATTGATCAAGCCAAATGGTATTGTCAGCCTTTATGGTCATGGTTACAGTCGGCGTATCGGAAGGCAATGAATCAACCGCCTGGGTTGTTGGCAAATCCACATCGAGCCCTTGAGTCATCATGGGGGCGGTGATCATAAAAATAATCAAAAGTACCAACATAACGTCAACAAAAGGAGTTACGTTTATCTGGGAAACAAAGTTACTGGTGCGGCGACTTGGCGTTTCCATGCAATCATCCTTATAACTTCAAATACCCGGGCAATTCCTATTTGGTTCCCGCTGTTGTAACAGTGTTTCTGGGGGCATTGATTTCACGCTGCACCCGGTTGAGAAAAGCAGAACCGAAATTGGTCAGATGCACTTCAAGATCGCTCAATCGACTGTTGAAAGAGTTAAAAGCCACGGTGGCGGGAATGGCCACAAACAGACCGACTGCCGTGGCAACCAGGGCTTCGGAAATACCGGGAGCAACAGAGGCCAGCGAAGCGCTTTTTTGCAGCCCGATATTGTGAAACGCGTGCATAATACCATAAACCGTGCCCAACAAACCAATAAACGGGGCAGTGTTTCCCGTAGTGGCCAGAAATGACAAGCCCTGCGAAAGTCTGACTATTTCTTCCCCCACTCCCTGAGCAAGGGCGCGCCGCACGTTATCCACAACCACATCATCGGTATTCTGAAGCTCGCGCACCCGGTTAAATTCGCTCACACCGTGTTCCGCCACATAGTATAAGGGAGAGTTTGTGTCTCCGCTTAACGAACTTACTGCCTCGCGCAGATCACGTGCTTTCTGAAATTTGTTCAAGCCCAATTCAGTTTTGTTCTTGGCCGCCTTCAGCAAACGCCATTTCATAAAAATCAGTCCCCAACTGACTATCGACATGAGCAACAGCAGCATAAGCAACACTTGGGCCCCTAAAGTGGCCTGACCAATCATGGAAAGTAAGCCGGTATCCATGTTTACTCCGGAAATAATTAGTTAATCACCAAACTCTGCCCTGGGTTTGAGCTTCTGCGGCTGGCGTCTTGTCTCAAACCGTTAATTGCATTTACAGCATTGCCTGAAAGACGGCAATGCTTTATGTCTGCCATAAATCTGTTTATATACCTCTAAGCCCGCCCACAAGCAAGACAAAGCTTACTTAAATAAACGGTGGACTCAGGCCCCATTATTTCAGCCCGAAGCGGCTCTCCTGGATAAAGTTTTGCCGGCGACAAAGCAGGCTCTGCTCTTTATTGCGGCTTAACAAATGCTCAACTTTCAGAGTTATTGGTGCCCAAAATTAATCCGCTCCAATAGGAGCTGTAACTGGTCTTGACTAAGCAGCCAACGGTTTTATTATCTTTGTACAATATGTTTTTCGGACCCTGCAACTCTGCACTACCTGATCGCGGGCCGATCTACATAAATCAGCTAGTTGGGAGGTTGTTATGACCAATAAATTACAAGTTAAGCACTCAGAACAGCCCATGGGAGCGATATACTCAGGCAATGAGATTGACAGAATGTTTGATATGATGATGGATGCGGCCACATCGCCTTTTGGGCTGTTGGCCTCGCTTGCCCCGGCAAGACCGCGCACTAAAACTGTTGAAAACAGATTTATGCAGCCCAGAATGAGCATTGAGGGTGATGAAACCGCTTGGCGCGTTGCCGTGGAAGTGCCTGGGGTGGACGAAAAAGACCTTAATGTGGAAATGAAAGACAACACCCTGATCATCAGCGGGGAGAAAAAATATCAGGCTGAAGGAACAAATGAGAAAGGTATATACCACATGGAAAGAAGCTTCGGCTCTTTCCGCCGCGTAGTGGCCGTGCCGGAAGATATAAAGGCTGAAGCGATTTCGGCTTCTTACAAAAACGGAGTGCTTGAAGTAACTTTGCCTCGCGAGCCAAAAGAAGAAAAACTCCGGAAGATTGAGATTACTCAAGGTTAATCCCTAACTGTTTCTCACAAGGCCCCGCAGTGCGGGGCCTTGCTTTATCGACTGCAATTTTGCCGGGCACAGACTTCAACAGCCTGCTGTCTTCAATCCGGAGTTGCAGCGTCCGATAATCTGACTAGACTACTACTAATCATCCAACAAGAAACATCGCGTGTGGGTCAGCCCCTTCTTCCGCTTCCGATCTATCCAAACGTTACCCTGCAATACAGCATCACTGCCAAACCAGATTGGGGCGAAGACTGCCCGCAGCTTCCCTTCAGCTATGGAAGGAAATGTATCTTACGAAACGTACATTCCTGTATAATACTTTGCCCGCAGTCTTAAGCTGTTAATGTACCACCATAAAGAGATACATGTATCTCTTGTTTTTTTGGGAGAGTGTACTTTGGATAAACGGCAGAAAGTTTAAAAGCTCAAAGCCTGCATTTGCAACCGAAAGCTGTTCTTAATCTTTTCGCTTTTTTCTTAAGGCGCCTTCTCCCTAATTTTAGTAGGACGTCACCATCCACCAAGCTTCATTCAAAATAAAAAGGGAAATTTATTAAGGGAGGTTGTCAGATGAACGACACTGATACGTTGGATCCTGAACTATTGAAACAAATAGAGGAAAGCGAATGCGACGCAGGCCGCACTGAGACCATCACCCTCTCAGAGGCAATTATTCTGTTTGTAATAACTTTCGTTATATTCCCGTTGTTGGGCTATTTAAGTTATTAATTATGAAGGAGCCTAAAATGCAAAAAGAATTAAAGGATAACGGGCTCGGCAACGTAGAAGAGCAAATGACCACAAATCCCATTGCTGCCCGACACCGCCGTTTCAACCTTATAGACTTTGCTTTTCTTTGTACTTCATTCGCCATTGCCAGTTGGTGCCTGCTTACAGGCGGGGTGCTGGGCACATTCCTCCCGGCCAACCACTTAATGAGTGCCTGCATCATCGGGGTATGTATGGGCACAGTCATTGCTTGTTTTTCCGTGCAGGGCTGTACCAAATACGGCTTAGATCAATATGTGCTGTTACGAGCCCCTTTCGGTATAAACGGGGTGAGGTTTCCTGTTACCTTGACAATTGTCATCGGCTTAGGCTGGAACACTATTATCCTGATCATGCTTGCCAGCGGTTGCGTGACCATTGTGGATGCCATTTATCCGCTGGATGAATCCACTAAACCCATACTCTTACGCGTGTTTGGGTTCCTTGGCGTGCTGATTACCTTCCTGATTTCTCAAACCGGGCCTTTGGGCATGAAAATTCTCACCCGCATCACTACCCCGCTTTTACTTTTCATTATGTTTGTGATGTTTTACATGCTGTTTACCAAAGTAGGCATCGACAAGATTTTTTCAACAGCTCCCGGCAGCCCCTGGCTTGACCCCAAGATATCTTATTTCCTGGGCATAGAACTGTTATTCGGTCTGGCTATGGGGTGGTGGCCGTTTTTGGGCGCTCTGGGCCGGCTTGCCAATAACAACAGAGCCTATTACTGGGGGTTCTGGATCGGCAACGGCGTGATCTTCGGCCTGATGGCCATTGTGGGCGGGATCAGCGGCCTCATCTTCAACACTTTCAACCCGCCGGACTGGATGATTCCTTTGGGCGGCTTCTTCCTGGGTCTGGTTTGTCTCGGCTTCCTGGCCCTGGCTAATATTTCGTCCACAGTAATTCAGGTGTATCCCTGCGCCATGGCGTCCAAGCAATTTGACAGCATGAGTTCCAAGAGCTGGAGATTCCTGCTGTTCCTTTGCTGCATCCCAATGGCCCTGGTTGCTACCATTATTCCGGAACTGTACTATGAACATTGTCCTTCCATTCTCGCATTCTGCGCAACCTTCTTTGCCCCCATGTGCGGCATCTGCATTGCCGACCTGGTATTTCTGCGTAAAAAGGAAATTGACGTTAAATCGCTTTACTGCAAAGCAAAAGGCAGCAAGTTCTATTATTGGAAAGGAATAAACTGGATCGCCATATTCACCAGCGTAGCCGGATTTCTGTTTTACCTGTGGTTCCTGAACCCGATTACTCTGGAATACGGGGAAACTTCTCCCTTCCCGATTCTGCTGAACGCCACTGTACCGACAGTAGCCTTCACATGCGTCCTCTATACAGTGCTGACCAAGCTGATTACTATACCAGCCAAAAAGGGTGGGTTTAAATAATCACCTGTTTGAGCAGCACCCACAACTAAAGCCGGCATTTGCCGGCTTTTTTATTCCCGGATTGGCTTTCCACGTATTATAACCCAGCCGGCAGAGCGGCAAGACATTACAACTGCATAGCTTTTCAGAAATGATTAGAAGGTAATGGGCTAAAGCTTTCCTAATATCCCGCCAAATTCTTGCGGCATAGTCTAGCCTATATCTTTTCGTACTATAGCACCCCAGAAGAATTCACGGGCCGGATTTTTTGGAGAGCTTCCCCAATCAAGAATGACGCTTGCACTGGAGTTCTTCTGCACAAACCTGTCTATAACCTGCTCGTTCTCCTCCGGGTTCAGAGTACAGGTGAGATAAATCAGAAGTCCTCCAGCGGGTAGGCTGGAATATTGCGTGGCCAGAATGGTTTGCTGCAAGGCGGCCAGTTTGGGTAGATCATCCGGACGGCGATATAGCTTGATATCCGGTCTGCGGGACAAGGTGCCCAGCCCGGAACAGGGCGCATCAATCAAAATTATTCCCGGTGTTTCCTTAACAGGAAGAGGAGAAGTGGCATCGGCTGCGAAAACCGTTGGCCTGGGTAATTTTAAACGCTTAACCTCATGCAGAAGGTGCTTCAGGCGAGTCAGATTTGTATCAGAAGCAACACTAACCGGCAGTCCCTGCTCCAGCATCCAGCATGTTTTACCGCCCTGTCCGGCGCAAACGTCCCAGATAGGGCCTAACTGAAGGGCCTGGCTTATCGCTCTTTCTGCTCCAGTAAAGATGGCGCGCATCGCTGTTTGGGCTGCGTATGATTGGCGGGAAATCTCACCGGCAGCCAGCATAACTCCTAAATCCGGCCCCTGCCCGGCGGCATAAGCAAAAGCGTTGCCGGCTCGCTCCACGATACCGTCGACTCGGCCCAGAACATCACAAATTTGCGGATATGCTTCGGCAAGCGGGTTGGCTCTTATCCCTAAAGGTGGATACGCCAGACTTGCATCAAGGTACAACGCTGCCCGCTCCGCCGGATAGTTTGCGCGGAAATGAGCAAGCAACCAGCCGGGCATACTGTACCAGACTTCCTCAAGCTCACGCCTGTTTCCCGTCCGGCGCTCACACCAGGCTTTGTCGCAAGCCGGGATTTGGGAAATTCTTCTGAGCACTGCGTTGGCCAACCCGGCCATTGCAGCCCCATATCCGGCCTTAACGGCGGCGACATAAGTGGAAATTGTAGCATAGACCGGGATATGGGATAAATGGAATATTTCATATATCGCCATACGCATTACCCGACGCATAGCGCCGGGAACATCTTCCGGCCTGGCAAAAAACTGGTCTAAAATCCAGTCCAACTGCAACTTCAGCCGGATGCAACCATACACCAGCTTGGTACACAGAGCCTTGTCTTCCTTGCCGGCAGCAGCCGGGGCGACAGACAAGGTAGCATTCAGGGCCGCTTGCAGTTTTTCATTGCGCGCCTGCATGGAAAGCAAAGTGCGCAGAGCAAGCTGCCGTGCCGGCGGGAGGGCCTTGGCAATTTTTTTATTCGGGTTAGCCATTACACAGTCTTTAATTTATCTCGCCCCGGACGGGAATAAAATTACCCCAATAGTTTTAAGCAGAATTTGCAGATCAAACATCAAGGAAATGTTTTTGACGTAATAAAGGTCATATTCCAATTTGATCCGCGCATCTTCCTCAGAGGCTCCATAAGGATAAGACACCTGTGCCCAACCGGTGATTCCCGGCTTTACGGTATGACGCAGATAATAATAAGGGATTTTCTTTTCAAGTTCCTGCACGAACTCCATACGTTCAGGCCTTGGCCCAATCAGGCTCATATCGCCTTTAATGACGTTTATCAGTTGAGGCAGCTCATCTATGCGCAGCTTGCGGATAATCCGGCCACTGCGGGTTACCCTGGGGTCGTTCACCTGAGCCCATTGCGCGCCGTTCTTTTCGGCGTCATGCCCCATGGAGCGGAATTTATACAAAGTAAACTCCTTGCCGCCCTTGCCCACTCTTTTCTGACAGTAGATTACTGGTCCGGGGCTGTCCAAACGCACAAACAGAGCTGTAAGCAACTGCACAGGCAGACTCAAAATCAACAATCCCAAAGCAGTGCCCAGATCAATCAGCCGCTTCGCCCGACGCATCAGCCGCTGCGAATTCAGACTGAACCCGTATTCCAACAACAACCAGGTATCGTTAATTTCAGCCACAGGTACCCGTTGAGTTAACCGCTCAATAAAAGAGCCTGTATCCTCCACCTGCAGGCCATGCTCCAGCCGGATTTCCAGCAATCGCGATGCCGCTCCTCCGCTTAAATCAGCAGCCGGCATCAGCAGGATCAGATCTGCTTTTTTGCTTGTGCCAAGAGTAAGGATATCGGCAGGTTGCCCTAAGTAGGGCAAGGCGACCTCCTGCACCGGGTAGTTGCTTTCCGCAACATAGCCCAATACATCTGCCTCAGGCATATTTTCACAGATATAATCAAGCACGTTTTCATACGGACCAGGGCCGAACAGGATAATCCGGTCGCGGTAAGCCAGACGGTTATGCAGCTTAATATAAGCCAACCGCCAGACTGAAGTGAACAATAAAGTCAGCACAAACTGAATAACATAAAGCAGACGCGGGAAACGCCAGATTTCCAGGATATAGAAGGTAAAGCCGGTTAACACCGAGGCAATGAGCGTGGCAATGGTTACCCGGGGTAAAATATCGACTTCCTGACGACGGCTGAGCGGATAGCAGTCAAGAATATAGTAACTGATGATAAAAATAAGCCCGGTAAAAAACGACGCGCCCTTATAGTCCAGGGGAACGCTGAGCTCCGGGTCCACGCTTACCGGAGAGCCCAAGGTAAGCGCCAGCAATATGCAGGCCAGGTCTGCAATGGCGAAAATCATTAAAAGCACAGTGCGGTTCATGACTATGTACTCACTTACAAGAGTTGATTGATTGCTAATATCCAGGTCAAACGGTTTTGGCAAGGCCCATGCTTGTTGGAAGTCATTTCATTAATGACTTAACTCTGGCGGTGACACTACACAGCGGCAAACTGCCGTAAGCAAGCGACAACGCGTTTTTCAGTGATATGAGTCAAATAAACAGCCTTCCGGGCAATCTTATAAAATCAGTTTCAGCAAGGCGGCGGCCACCAAGCGGGCGTCGTACTGCGTTTCCGCAAGCTTGCGGCTGGTCTCACCCATGACAACGATCAACTCGGGATTAACAATAAACCGCTCCATTCCCGCGGCCAGAGCGGCGGGGTTGCGCACCGGCACCAGATAGCCGTTTACCCCCTCCTGCACCAGATCGCGACTGCCCGGCGCATCAGCCACAACAGCGGGGCGGCCCATGCTCATACCTTCCATTATTGAAGTGGGCAGGCCTTCTCTGTATGAGGGCAGAACCATCACGCTGGCGTTGGCAATGAAGGGGCGCACGTCATCAGTTGCGCCAAGGTATTCAATGCTTCCGGCGTCGCTCCATTCCCGCAGTTCCGATTCGGGAATGCTGCCCGGGCCGCTTTCCAAAGGACCGAGAATTTGAAAAGACGCCATCGGGTATTTTTTACGCAATATAGAAGCGGCATCGGCAAACTCGCGAACCCCTTTGGCCTCAATAACCCGGCCAATCAAAAGAAAGGTCGGGGGAGATTGTTTTGGGGGCGCTGCCGCAAAATGCTCTATGTCCACGCCGGTTCCACGAATCATTTTCACCTGCAAAGCGCCTGCATCAGAAACGCCGCCTGCGCCGGGAATGATCTTAAGCGCGCGGAAATGGGCAATATCGTCACTGTTTTGGAAAAAAACAGCCCGGCAAAATCGGAGAGAGAACCGGTAAAGGCTGGAAGCAGCCAAGGTGAGCAATTTCTTGGGAAGACTGTCTGCCTCAAAAGTATAGCCCAGACCGGTAATCATGGCGTACCGCCCGGGCACTCCGGCCAGGCGGGCGGCAATGCTCCCATAGATGACTGGCTTGATGGCATAGCCGAAAAACACATCGGGCCGTATAGATTTCAACGCGCGGTAGATATGATGAAGCGTAATCAAGTCGCGCACCGGGTTCAGCCCCCTGCGGTCTAACGGCAGAGCGATCACTTCCGCCCCCCACTGTCGCAACCGCTCAATGGCGCGCGCATCGGCCGCGTCGTCTGTTTTGGGAACAAAACAGAACACCTGGTGCCCTGAGCCAACCAACAGTTTGATCAGAGTAGGCCAGAAATTGGCCATGGAACGGGCCTGACTGCCCATAATCACTACACGCATCGGCAACCTGCTTGATAAAGGCCTCAAATCCGTTATTTTCAAAAAGCCCGATTCGGGAACCCGTTTCTCAACTGTCGGGCGACCTTGCACAGCCTGTTCATAGGAAACTATGTTGGAAACTCCGAATTACAGCTTCAAATTCATATATCATCAGTTCGCCAAAACCGCCAGAGAAAAGCCGGAAATCCCGCTGTACCGGGCAAAAGATATTTGATATAGCTTCCACAAGCCAAAGGAGTTTCAATGCCGAAGCAAACAAAATTCACCATTCTGTGCAACTCTTTGCGGGAAAAGCCTAAAACCTGGCTGATCACCGGCGTTGCCGGATTTATCGGCTCCAACCTTCTGGAAACATTGCTTGAGCTTAATCAGAAGGTTGTGGGGCTGGACAACTTTATGGCCGGCTACCAGAACAATTTGGATATGGTCCGAGACAGTGTAGGGAAAGAGCGCTGGTCAAATTTTACTTTTGTAAACGGGGACATCCGCAACCTGGACTGTTGCCGCAAGCTTACAAAAGGGGTTGACTATGTGCTGCACCAGGCAGCGCTGGGCTCAGTTCCCCTTTCCATTAAAGAGCCGCTGCTTTCCAATGACTGCAATATCACCGGGCACCTCAACATGCTCACAGCCGCCCGCGACGCCGGTGTAAAGGGGTTTGTTTACGCTGCTTCTTCCGCAACTTATGGCGATGAGCCGACTCTGCCCAAACAGGAAGATAAAATCGGGAGTCCACTGTCGCCGTATGCTCTGACCAAATATGTCAATGAGCTTTACGGCCATGTATTCGCCCGCTGTTATAATTATAAAAGCATCGGCCTGCGCTATTTTAATGTTTTTGGAAAACGGCAGGATCCCACCGGCGCTTACGCCGCTGTCATCCCCATCTGGTTCAAAGCCATGCTTAAAGGCGAACCGGTGGTCATCAATGGAGACGGTGAAACAAGCCGTGATTTCTGCTATATCGACAACTGCGTTCAGGCCAATATCCTGGCGGCCTGCGCGGACGATGCCGCTAAAGACCAGATATATAACATCGCTTTTGGGGAGCGGATCAGCCTTAACCAGTTGTTTGAAATCCTGCGCGCGGAAGTGAGCCGTTTCCGTCCCAAGGCCGCTGAGATACAACCGGTTTACGCTCCCTTCCGGGAAGGTGATGTGCGCCACTCACTGGCGAATATCAGCAAGGCCCGCAAATTGCTGGGTTACGAGCCGGAGTTTGATGTGATGCAAGGCCTTTCCCAAACGGCTCTTTGGTATTATACAAATCTATAGTCCTCTGCGACGGTACATTTTTTCGCCGATGACTTGACGAATTCTGAAAAAAAGTGTAAATGTCCAAATCCGTTCATTTGGAGGATATTTATAATGTACGCAATTATAGAAACCGGTGGTAAACAGCTTTGTGTATCTGAGGGTAAAACCTTCAGAGTGGACAGGCTGGCAGCAGATACAGGCAGCGAAATCAGTATCGACAAGGTGCTGATGATTGGCGGTTCTTCCTTTTCAGTAGGCGCCCCTTATGTTTCAGGGGCAAAGGTCACTGCTGAAGTAGTGGACCATTTCCGCGGAGAAAAGATTATTGTGTTTAAAAAACGCAGACGTAAGGATTCCCGCCGGAAGCAAGGTCATCGGCAGGATTATACCACCATTCGCGTAAAGTCCATTGTGGCGTAAGGAGTAAGTCATGGCACATAAAAAAGCAGGCGGCTCTACTCGTAACGGCCGCGACAGTAAAGGCCAGCGCCGCGGCGTAAAAATTTTCGGCGGACAGTCTGTATTGGCAGGTAATATTTTAGTGCGCCAGCTCGGCACTAAAATTCATCCCGGGCATGGTGTCGGGTTGGGACGCGATTTTACTATCTATGCAACCTGCGATGGCGTGGTCAAGTATGAAAAGTATGTTCGCAAAACAAAAACCCGCACCCGTGTGCATGTAATCCCCCAGGAAGCAGCACAAGCGTAGTTGGAATTCATTCGATTTTCAGGCGAAAGGAGCTGAAGGGCTTCTTTCGCCTTTTTGTGTTTTAAGTTATGATTGTGCCCTGATTTTGGGGTAGCTGCCCAACTCCGGCAGATTTTGTCATTGCCCGGTTATATCAGTTGGTATTTAACCTGAACAATAAAAACACTCTGGGGAATGCAGATGAACCCCAGGAAACAGGGCACTTCCATTTTTGCGATAGCTTAAATGCCAAGGTAGCTAAAAATTGAGCTCTACCTAAAACGCCGACCAAAAACGGATTGTTCAGGATCTTGCAGCAGATGATGTGTCTACCAACGGTTGATTCTGCCACTCTATTTTAAAGAATAAGGCATCAAAATGCGATTTGTTGATGAAGCCCATATTTCAGTAAAAGCAGGCAAAGGCGGCGCCGGGTGCGTATCGTTCCGCCGTGAAAAGTTCATCCCCCGCGGTGGCCCGAACGGGGGTGACGGCGGAACAGGCGGTAATGTGGTGGTAAAAACCTCCCAACGTCTGTTGTCACTTTATGACTTTCGCCTGAAACGGCGTTATGAAGCAGAAAACGGTCAACCCGGACAGGGAAGCCAGATGCACGGGCGTAACGGCAACGATGTTGTTCTGGAGTTGCCGCTGGGTACTCTGATTTATGAAGTCTCCCCTGAGGGCGAACGCCTGATTGCTGATCTGAACAGCCCGGATTTTTATAAAATCATTGCCAGAGGTGGACAGGGCGGCAAAGGCAACGAGCACTTTAAATCCTCAACCATGCAGGCCCCACGCTTTGCCCAACCGGGAGAGCCGGGAGAGGAACTGACCCTTCGCCTTGAGCTGAAAATTCTGGCGGACGCGGGGCTGCTGGGTCTTCCCAACGCGGGCAAATCCACGTTTATCTCAAAGGTATCTGCCGCCAAACCCAAAATCGCCCCCTATCCATTTACTACTTTGTCGCCCAACCTGGGTGTGATGTTGGACAACAACAACTTTGAGCGGCGTTTGGTGATCGCGGATATTCCGGGGCTAATCGAGGGGGCCCATGCAGGCCAGGGGCTGGGGCACCGATTCTTAAAACACGTGGAGCGCACCCGCTTTCTGGTACATATACTCAGTGCGGAAGACATCAATCCGGACGACCCGTGGGCCGGGTTCCGTCTCATTAACGAAGAGCTGGCCCTGTTTGAGCCAAGACTTGCCCAGCGCAGACAGATTGAGGTTGTTAACAAGACAGATTTGCTTGATGAAGCTGCCTTGACTGCTCTTAAGCAAACAGCCAAGGCGGAAAACCGTCAGGTGTTCTTTATTTCCGCTCTTCATGGAGAAGGGCTTGACGAATTGAAAGAGGCGATGTGGGCGTTGAGCGCCAATTTGCCGTTGAGCGAAGCCTTTGCGACTCCACGCACAGCAGAAGAACTGGCCGGAACTGACGCGGAAATCAGCTCTGCCGCTCCGGGAAATGATGATTTTGAGGACGCTGAAGATTACTCCGATATAGAAGTCATTTGGACAAAGGAATGAGGTTTAAAATATGGATTGGCATGCGGAAAAACAGGCGATACTGCAGCAGGCCCGTTGTGTTGTAATTAAAGTTGGCAGTGCCGTGCTCACTGATGAACATGGCCTTGATTTGCATGTAATCAAAAATCTGGTCAAGCAACTTGCCTTCCTGCACTCTAAAGAATTGAACGTGGTCCTGGTCTCTTCAGGAGCGGTGGCTGCCGGACGCGCTGTGCTGCGCGAAGAAAGCTCCATTGGCGGAGTGCCTGGCAAACAGGCCGCATCAGCTATCGGACAGAGCCGTTTAATGCACACTTACGATCAATTATTTGATGCACACGGGATAATTTCAGCGCAAATTCTGCTCACCAAAGACGATCTCAGCAACCGGCAGCGCTTTTTAAATGCCAGAAATACCTTTACTCAACTGCTGTCTTGGGGGGTAATTCCGGTAGTTAATGAAAACGATACGGTTGCCGTTCAGGAGCTTTTAAAATTCGGCGATAACGACACATTGGGCAGCCTGTTGCTTAATTTAGTCGAAGCAGATTTGTTCATTAACCTCACAACTGTGGGAGGAGTACTTTGCGCCAACCCTGAAAAGGTTTCCAACGTAACAATCATGCCTTGCGTTGAAGATGTCCACTCGCTGGATCTTGACGAACTTTGCGGCGGCAAAACCAGCGTCGGCACCGGCGGCATGTACTCTAAACTGCTTTCCGCCAGACGGGCTTCACAGTTGGGCGTGCCTACCCTGATTTTACCGGGCAAAGAGAAAGACGTACTGATCCGCGCCTTTGAGGGGGAAGAAATGGGCACATGGATTCGCGCCAATGTGCGCGGCATATCCCGACGCAAATTCTGGATGGCATATAATCAAAATGTCTATGGGGAAATCGTTATAGATGAAGGCGCGGCTAAGGCCCTGCGCAGCGGCGGCAAAAGCCTTTTACCTGCGGGGATAACTTCCGTTGAAGGTGACTTTATGGCCGGCGATCTGGTACGGGTGGTGACAACTCAAGGCGACGCTGTCGGCGTCGGATTATCCAACTACAACGCCAAAGATCTGCAAATGGTCAAGGGAAGAAAACTCACGGAATTAATGGAATCCAACGAGCCGTATTTTGAAGCCATTCACTGCGACAACCTGTTGATTGGAGCCGTGATTTAACAGCGGTAAGACAGGACGCATGTGTTCACGCGCTTAAACAACCCAGCCGGTGGTGTGCCGAACCGCGAGGAAAGGTTTTAGCTTGCACATGAATGGGAATGAGCTTATATTCTGGGGCGTATGCGCTCGTTTGGGCGCATTCACGTGCACTAATTCAGAATATGGCTTAACAAAACCTATCGGATGTGACCACTGAACCCCGCTGCCAAGCCGGGGCGCGCCATGACAATTTACGGCCAGAATTCTTACGCTTGGTTAAAGTTGGCACATATCAAAAAGCCCGACCATGAACAGGAGGAAATATGCCGGCAACTCCCCCACCTCAAAAAACTGCTGAAGAAATTCGGAATCGTCAACCTGGCCTCAGTTCCCGCCTAATGCGCATGGCGATTAGTTTTTTGCTGGGAGCTTTAGCCTTTTTAGTGCTTCTAGTTGTTTCAGGCAATAAAACAGTTGGCGAAGTGCTGGAGATGGTTGCCGGATTGTTCCGCTGATGTCATTCGGCTTGGCGACGCCTCTATACCGTTTGGTGTATAAGCTGTTATGTCAAGCTGATGAGTCGCAGGCTTAAGACCGTTCATTGCCTTGCGGCATGTGTCCAAGCAACAGCATGGCCTGTTTGACGCTGTTGCTTACCTTTGAATGATATGCGCCCGGACCATTTCACTGTCACTTAAACATTTTCAGCAGACAGAAGAAAGCCGGCCGCATGTAATGTTGCGCCTGAAAGGCATCAAATAGCGTTTTGCTCCGCCTTGAAAGCAGCGTATCCTTTGAAATCAGTTAACCTTTAAAGCGGATCTGTTATACTCGAGACTATATCACTTAATGCCGGAAAAACCAGGCCTACGATCATTTTGTAGTGCTTGCAGACTACGTTTCATACTCCCGAGCATTTATCATAAATCAATAATTAATAGCGAAATGTTCTAAGCCGCAAGACATGTTTTGCCGGCCAAAATACCCGGGCAAACGCGCACCCGCCCCTTATGCAATAAGAACTTTCTGAACACCTGCTCTACGAACTGCGATCCATATAAACAGGAGTTGCCAGAGAGCCGGCGGACAGGGCCTTATTATAACCGCGCTGTTGACGGGCATTTTGTTTGCCCTGCCTGTACTCTTCTTGCAGAGCTGCATACAATCTTTTGGCTTCTTCAGTCAAACGAGCTTGCAGAGAATGCATTTCAATCAATTTCGCCTTGAAGTCTTCCGCTATATCCGCCTGAAAAAAACGCCCCGCCTCACGCACCAAGGCAATCCTTTTTTTAGAGTGAACTTCTGCATCTTCAATTTCCCCCGCCTGCAGGCAAAGCAATTCTTTACCACCCAGGCGTAAGGCTTCATCCATTTTACGAAGACCCTTGTTCATAGCTCACCTTCCAAATTATATTTGTTGAGTGAAGATCTGACTTTAAAAATTATCTGAGTAGAATTTGAACAAATCAAAGGTCAGCTTCTGCCCTCAAGCCACAGCTTTAACAGCCCTCTCACCCCGCCTGATGTTCGCAGCCAAGCAGTTTATTTTTTAAAGTTAAACTGCTCCGAGCTTAAAACCAGGTAAAAGCCGGACGAGTGCGGGTGAACCTGACCCTGAATAGCGACTTAAGCGTCAAGAGCCTGTTCTAGCCGGGAATATTGCTCTTAATATAGGCAATGGCTTTTTCCCAATTACTCATTACCGGCAGGAATTCAAATTCCAACAGGTCTGAAAGCAAAATCCAGTCCTCATTTTCCAGCACTTCGTTCATTTCGCTGAGAAGATCGGAAATAGTTTCCACATTTTGGGCAAAATCAGGAACTATTTCCTCTACATCAACATATTCATTGCGCAACAAGGCAATCATGCCTAAGAAGTCACGGGTTACATCCAGAAGATCCTGAAACAGCTCCAGGGCCTCTGAATCATCTGCCCGGCGAAACAATCCGGCAACCTCGCGGGCGCCCTTATTCATAATCTGCGATACTTTCCCAAGCTCTTCAGCAATATTCTTAGCCATCTGATTTACAGGAACAGATTGGATTTCCAGACTTTTGATCTCACCGGTCTCGATATCTTCAGCCTGATGCGGGTAAATCTCAGAAAATTGCTCATTATTTACAAAAACATCAGTGATGATCCGCTCCTTCATTTCATCGTCTTCCATCACCTTAATCAAAACTTCCTGTAAGTTCTCAAAGGAACTGAGCTTAAATTTGGCTTCGCGGCCATCAATAATAATCATCTTAATCCTCCTCAAACTGGGTATGCCATAAACACACGATATTCTCTCATCAGCCTTACAGGCGGAAAATTTGACACTCTTGTCAAGGTACTATTTTCATGCAAATTAAGTGCCGTTAATCAAACCAGTAACCGGAACAAGTCCGAATAGTCGCTTATATTGCGGCATTTGCCGCCACAAAAATTAAGGCAGCAGAGCCCCCCGGCATCCCAAAAAAAGTCTTGAGCTTATAGTGTTTTACCGATATAAGTATGTAATTGTACTTGTTTATTAATGAGGTCTAAATATACTATGGAGATGACGCATGCGTAACCCTTCCATTGGTATAGCTAAAGAAGGCGCTTCCTGCCTGATTTTGCTTGCTCTTGCAACTCTTGCCTCCGCCATGCTCGGCTGTGGGCTTCTTACCGTCATTTTTTTTGTTTCCTTTGCATTCTGTGTTCATTTCTTCCGTGATCCGGAGCGGATTACTCCGCGCGACAAAGGGATAGCCGTCAGTCCTGCTGATGGGCGGGTAGTAAGCATTCGTACCGCTCCTGATCCAATAAGCGGAGAGTCCAGACAATGTCTGGGAATTTTTATGAATCTCACAAATGTACATGTCAACAGACTCCCTGTAGCAGGAGAAATTACTGATATCCGATATTATCCCGGCAAATTTATCAACGCTTCCTGGGATAAGGCTTCTACAGATAATGAACGCTGCGCTTACCAAGTGAAAGACGACGCAGACAACACCTGGACAGTTGTGCAGATTGCAGGGCTGATAGCCCGTCGCATAATTTCCTACGTTGACATCGGCGATAAACTCAACGCAGGCCAGCGGCTTGGGCTAATCAAGTTCGGTTCAAGGGTAGATATCTATTTCCCTGAAGGTTTTGAGCCTACTGTTGGTGTGGGAGACCGGGTTTGGGCCGGAGAAACTATAATCGGAAAAAGTCAGGAAAAAACCGCTTAACTGCAAGTACAAACCTGTTTAAAGTAGTTGATATGAACAAACTTCCTCCGCATAAGGGTGTATACATTCTGCCGAACCTGATTACCACGGCAAGCTTGTTCTGTGCTTTTGCAGCCTTGATCTGGATAACCAGGGGCCTGTTTGAGACAGCGGCAATTGCCATTTTCTTTGCGGCCCTTCTGGATGGCCTTGACGGTAAAGTGGCCAGGCTCACCAACAGCAGTAGTCCTTTTGGGGTTGAATACGACTCTTTGGCTGACTTAGTTGCCTTTGGGGTTACTCCCGCATTTTTGCTCTTTCACTGGCAGTTAGGGGAATTCGGGCGTTACGGACTGGCAGTATGCTTCATTTTTGTGGCCTGCGGGGCAATGCGCCTGGCTCGTTTTAATATTACCACTACCAGCGGCAATAAGAAATTCTTTGTTGGTCTGCCCATCCCTGCAGCCGGCTGCTCCATTGCCGCCCTGGTTCTGTTCATGCCACACCTGCCGGTCAGATTCTATGACTACCTGGCTCCTTTCTGCTTTGGGTTAGGGCTGCTCCTTGCTATTCTTATGGTCAGCAGGGTACGCTACTACTCCTTCAAGGATTTCGGAATTGTTAAGGCTTACCCCTTACGCTCAATGGTCATTGCCTTATTGCTCTTCGTCATCATATTTATAAATCCCAAATTAATGGCATTTCTCATTCTTATGGGTTATGTGCTGGTGGGGTTGATTTATACCGGCATTCTGCTTTTACGCAGCCGCCGGGTGACCTGTGCCGCCAGTCAGTCTTCCCCTGAAATAGAAAACTGAAATTAATGACTGCTCAAATATTCTTGTCTGTTGCCCTGCTTAAATTAAGCGGATAAAAAACATGAATTACCACCGCCCGCTTTTTATAAGCTCCTTGTATGGAATAATCTCTCTTAAAGCTGAGACCAGCCATTTCCAGCTTATCTTAGTCAGCGCAAACTTAATGTTGGCGGAATGTGCAGGATAGAGCTACCGTCATTAAGTTATCTATCCTGATAAATCAAGACCGTCAAATCTTAACTCAAGAGCACGGCTTTTCAGCTTACTATCCTAGTCCTCTACAACTACGGCTAGTTGAACTTCTGACATTTTCGCAGTTAATGCGCTAAGTGATGCCGAACATCTCTTTCCAATACAAGCCAATTTCAAGATACGGCTTGATTGGGCCGGATATTGACTTTGAGCTGGGTATTGCTCTCGACTTCGGTCACGGGATTGATGTGGACGCGTAAGTCGCACCCAAAACGCTTCAATTCAAGCAAAAATGCCTGTGTGCGGATAATCCGCCCAAGCAGCTCACGCACTGCAAGGCGAACGGCACGCTCTAAAGGGGGCGGCGCAAAGTAATTTCTGTTATTTCAGGGGGCACGCCCACTCTGACGGGTAAACCGGCCCACAACCCTGTCCCGTTGCTGACATAAAGCTGCATGTCTCCGACTTGGTATAATCCGGAGAGGAACCCGTTATTCACCAGCTGGGCAACTACCCGCAATCCAATAAACTGACCGCCATGCGTATGCCCTGACAACTGCAGACTGACACCGGCGTCAGCATTTCGGACAGCGTTGCCTGGCTGATGTTCAAGCAAAATGATTACCGCTCCTGCCGGCGCACCGGCAAGCGCTTGAGAAATATCCGGCTGAGGCAGACCAAATCCTCCGGCAGCCCTGTCGGTTGTCCCAGCTAAAATAAGACCCGCCCCATTTCTGGAAATAATCACATGTGCGTTTAGCAGCAAATTCAACTTCAGATCAGCGAATTTCTGTATCCATGCGGCATAATCAGAATAATATTCATGATTTCCAGTAGTGGCGTATATCCCTAAAGGCGCTTCCAACCGGGCCAACGGTTCTACATCCTCTTCCCGGTCGCTCACCACCCCATCTACTATATCTCCCGTAAGCACAATCAAATCCGGCTTCAAGGCATTAGCTTTTGCCACTACCTGTTCAATCCAGTCCCTTCCCAAAAGACTGCTGGCATGAATATCGGTTAATTGCACAATGCGCAATCCATCAAATTCCTCCGGTAAATTTTCCAAATATATATCCAAACTGACAACCTCAGGCACGCGTACGGCCTGCCATACCCCCATGGCGGATAAGCTCAGGGCAATGACAACTATCCCATACAAAACAGACCTGCTTTTTAAGAATCCAACCACTGAAATCCCGATGATCGGCCTTAACAGAAATGTACACAATATTCCAAGATCTTTAAGCAAACAAAGCGCTGCGGCTAAAATAAACGCCCCATAAAGCCAGCCGCAAACCATAATTATCCAGGCCGGTACTTCCGGAGAAGCCAGACTTCCGGAAAAAGTTCTAATTATGGCATGATGCTGGGAAACCAGCAATAAAAAGAAAGAAGCCAAAAGTTTGGTTTTGAGCCCAAGCCCCATCGGCCAGATTAATCTGGCAACAACATAAATACTGATCAGGCCGGAAAATACAAAAATTATCATATTGGAATTCCATGATTAATCAGACCCAACTTAGTGCCTACCATCAAGCTGCATGCGCAAATAACAGCTATTAATATCATCCATAGAAGCAAAATTAGACCAATCACCCAGTATTTAACAAAAAACCGACATTAATGGTAGATACGATTCTACCGGTTAGCTGCCTGAATCTCTAAAAGTGGTGCCAATCCTTGCGCAGATTATCTGAACAGCTTTAAAGAAGCTTCTCAGCTCCGGTGCAGCAGTGTGCTGGTATGGACAGGACAGGACCAAGGCTATGCGAAATTCAGACTGAGCCGGTAACTACCAGCCTTGTTAACCAGAGGCTGTAAACTGGCGATTACATGCCGGATTTCAAAAAACACATGGCCATAACCATATGCTTATCGCGCTTCAATATTCAGACAACAATCTCCGCCCCAAAAAGTGTAAAAGCCGGAACTTAAGTTCCGGCTTAAATTCAGTTAAACAGTATTATATTGTCGCCAACTCTTATTTATGCCGGGGATGGTAGTGGGTGTGAAGTAAATGATGGGCCCGTTCGCTTAAAGGCTCACCAAGAAATTCACGGTATAAGGTCTGCACTTCGCTGTTCTGATGCGATTTCCGAAGCGGCAAGTTTTTATCTTCAATATAAATGCCTTTTATCCGTTCTTTAACTTTGGCGCTACTGCCGTAGGGTTGCCCCGCTCCGCCCACACAGCCGCCCGGACAGGCCATGACTTCAATAAAATCAACATCAGTCTTTCCTGCACGCAAATCCTGCATTAAAGCGCGGGCATTGCCCAAACTGTTGACAACAGCCAGTTTAACCGTGCGTCCAGGCAGCTCCACTTTAGAATATTTTACACCGTGATAACCGCGCAAGTCTTCAAAATCCAGGCTGGGCAGTTCGGCCCCGGTCACAACTTCATAAACCGTACGCAAAGCCGCTTCCATAACTCCCCCGGACGCTCCGAAAATAACGCCTGCACCAGTAGATTCGCCCATAATCCGATCAAATTCAGCTTCGGGCAAATTATTCATTTCTATGCCGGCGGCTTTGAGCATTCTGGCCAACTCACGGGTAGTAAGCACAAAGTCAACATCCGGATCGTTGTTCTCTTTCATTTCCGGTCGGGCACGTTCAAACTTTTTAGCTGTGCACGGCATAATGGATACTACGCGGATTTTTTCTCTGGCAATGCCCAACTTCTCTGCGTAGTAAGTTTTAGCCACAGCTCCAAACATTTGTTGTGGAGATTTACAACTGGAAAGATGATCGAGCAGATCGGGAAAGAAGGTTTCCGCAAAATTAATCCAGCCGGGACAACAACTGGTAATCATGGGAAGTTTGCCGTCATTTTTCAGACGATCTAAAAACTCATGCCCCTCTTCCATGATGGTCAGATCCGCGGCAAAGTCAGTATCGAACACCTTGGAAAAGCCCAGACGTTTCAAGGCTGCAACCATTTTCCCTGTGCTGATGGAGCCGGCCGGCAAACCAAAGGCTTCTCCCAAAGCCACGCGCACAGCCGGTGCTGTTTGCACGACAACATGATTTTCAGGATCCGCCAGAATATCAAATATATCATTCACCTGATCATTTTCATAAATGGCGCCCACCGGGCAGACCGATGCACAACGGCCGCAGAAAGTACAAGTGCCGTCGCCAAGCATGGTATTGTATGGGGTACCAAGAGCATAACTGAGACTGCGGGAAACAGAGTTAATGGCGTGTACCTGCTGAACTTCCCGACAGGCAGCAATGCAGCGGCCGCATTTGACGCATTTACTCATCTGGCGCACCAGAGTGCCGGAATGCAGCAACGGCTCTTGTGCAGGAATACCTACCTTGAAGACGTGTTTGCGGATCCCGAAGCGCTCAGCAAGGGCCTGCAGTTCACAGGAGCCATTCCGAACACACGACAAACAATCTTTAGGGTGGTCTGCCAAGATCAATTCCAGTATAGTGCGCCGGATTTGACGTATTCTGGGGTTATCTGTAACTACATTCGCGCCCTCCCAAACTTCATTGGCACATGCAGCTTTCAGTTTGCGACCGCCGTTGCATTCCACAACACAAAGTCGGCATACAGCACGTCTGCCTAAATCAGGGTGATCGCAAAGAGTGGGAATATTTACGTTCGCCCGCCGGGCTGCTTCCAGAATTGTGGTTCCGGCCGGAACAGTAACAGCTATCCCGTCGATAGTCAGGTTGACCAGTTCTTTCTGAGTGCTCATAGCTTTAACCTACTGCCAGTTTATAATGTTCAGGCCCATCCACAACATTGGCCTCAAACTCCGACTTAAAATGCTTCCACGCCGTGCTGATTGCCACCGCTGCAGTCTGCCCCAAGCCACAGAAGGAAGCCGCCGTCATAGTGTCTATAAGACGACGTAAGGTCGCCAAATCTGTGCGTGTGGCTGCTCCGGGAATGAGCAGGCGATCGAGAATTTTATGAATCTGGCGATTACCCTCACGACACGGCACACATTTTCCGCAGGACTCGTGAATGAAGAATTCATTCACTGCCTTAAGGTATTCCAGAATAGAAACTGATTCATCCATCACTACCACAGCACCGGACCCGACGCTCAGGCCGGCGGCGCGCAAATCGGTATAACTGTAAACTGTATCCAGTTGATCCGGATGCCCGATGGCTCCGCTTTGTCCGCCCAAATGGAAGAATTTCAATTTTTTGCCATCAGCAATTCCACCACCCAGTTCCGGGTCAAAAATAATATCGCGCAGGGTGAGTCTGCCCAAGGGAATTTCATAAATGCCCCGCTGCAGGCAATGCCCGGCCAGGCTGATCAGCTTGCTTCCGCCACTATCGGGATGACCCAGCTCAAGGTAACGTTGTCCGCCCAAAAGCAAAATTTCCGGAATTGCCGCCAGGCTTTCTACATTGTTTACCAGGGTGGGCATCTGGAACAGTCCGACTTCTGCAAGGTGCGGGGGTTTGATGCGGGGTCTGCCCACTTTGCCTTCCGTTGAGTTGAGCAGTGCGGAGTTTTCACCGCAAATATATGCCCCGGCTCCGGAAATAATTTCAATCTCCAAACTGTAATTGCTTCCCAAAATATTTTTGCCCAGAAAACCTGCAGACTTGGCTTTATCAATTATGCTCAGTAATTTTTCTTTCAAATCGCGGTATTCCCCCCGCAAATAAATATAAGCTTTGGGGGAATTGAACACATATCCGGCAATTGCTATACCCTCGAACAAACGAAGGGGCACCTGCCGCAGCACAAAACGGTCTTTGAATGTGCCCGGCTCGCCCTCGTCAGCATTGCAAACTATATACTTAGGCTCACCTTCAATATGGAGCAGATGTTCCCATTTGATACCAAGCGGGAACGCCGCCCCGCCGCGTCCAAGCAGCTTGGCGGCTTTAACCTCTTCCACAATCTGTGCAGGCGACATACTCATAGCCTTTTTCAACGCTTCAAAGCCGCCGATTTGCTGATAAGCCTTGATATCTTCAGGAGCAACTTCCCCCGCGCCCATAGAAATCAAATTGATTAATTTTGACATATAAGCGGCTCCCTGAGTTCCGGCCTGTTTTCCCGGAAGCTGTTAATTAATTGGGTTAACTTGCTGCGGTTAAGGTTGCCGTAAACATCCTCCCCGATTTTCAGTGAAGGGCTTACATCGCAAGCGCCGACACAACTGGTATAAGCGATGCCGAACTCACCATCCGGTGTGATTTCGCCAACTCCAATACCAAGCTCTTCTTTACACCAGGCAAGCAGTTCATGAGAACGGTTGAACCGACAGGGCGCGCTGTTACATATTTCAATAAGCACTTTCCCTTTAGGTTCGGTACTGAACATAGAGTAAAAGGTCAGAACCTCATAGACGTGCGAGATCGGCGTTTGCAGCAGTTCAGCAATCTGCCTTGCCCACGGCTCAGCCACATAGTTTTGTCCGGAAGCTTCTTGCACATCATGCAAAATGGATGTGAGCTGTTGAGGATCATTGTTGTGTTTCTGTACAATTTCGCTGATGAAATTGTCGCCTGATATTTTTTGCATTTATTCCCCCGCTTTTCACACACCACAGACTATCTGTTAATAAACAGTCTGATGGCTGAACTAGGTAGATTCCATTGTGGAATTTTTCTGGGTATTGAAGACACGCCGCCAACCAAAATTTTGTTTTTATACACCGCCGGTACCGGAAATGCAATTTATTTATCCAGACTGGGCTCCTGAGGTGCTGAGTTTGAGTTGTTTATTCAACTATGAAATATTGCTGTAATTCTTTTGAATAAATATCTGACGTTTGGGCAAGCCGCATAAAATTATACTGGATATTGAATCCTACTCAATTAAGCAGCTATAAACGTAATCTTGCTTAAACCGCCTACCAGGTTAGCACCTGAATGTACTTCCTCACCCACAAAAAAAACAGAGGCTCACTGATGCAACCTCTGTTCTCAAATTTTGCACAAACTGCCACTCTGTTTCAGAGCTTCGCATAAGCCGGCACTGAACCCATTTTATAAATTTGCGGATCACTTGCCTTCTGTTCAATAAATCGGGTTATCCTATAGCCAGATAAGCAATGCCTACAGACGAAGATAAACTGCCGGGTTGACTTCCGCTAATGAACGTGGGGACCCCGTTCCACACGGGCTGTTGCCTGCATTTTCATTTGCGGACGAACCGGTTTTATCATCCAAAAAGATGTTAGAAAGCGTTAGTGCGGGAAAGCACTTCCGGGCGGAAGAAATTGAATTCCACCCGTCTGTTCATAGCGCGCTCTTCCTCAGTGTCATTGCTTACCAAGGGCCGCGTATCACCATACGCCACTACCCGCAGTTTCTGAGGCGAAACTTTGCCGCGTTTGATTAAATACTCTACGCAGGCACTTGCTCTGGCAGAAGACAGTTCCCAATTCGAGGGGTATTGAGGCTGCCCGGTTTCACCAGAGTCAGCATGGCCTCTTACCACGAGAAATACATTATACTTCATAATCAGCCCCACCACTGAATCAAGCAGTTTCTTGCCTTGGGGGCTGAGTTCAGATGAATTAGGCTCAAACATCGCGTCTGCACTTACATGCATCAATGTTCCCAAATCATCTGAAACAACGCCGCTTTGATTTTGAGGAATAGGGTCAGCCATTAAAATCTGCTTCAGCTCCTTGTTCAGAACAAACTGAGTTTGCTGCGCTTCCGTTATTTCCAGGTTCGCGTCTTCCACATTTTGACCCAAATTCTGTACAGGGCTGCCACCCTCTTTAAGGCTTGGCCCGCTGGCCTGGTGTTCCCAATATTCCGGTGTAAAATACTCCGCGAGGATCACCTTAGTCTCTTCCGGAGCCATGTTGAGAATCCACATCAGCAAGAAAAACGCCATAAGCGCGGTAACGAAGTCCGCATAGGCAACTTTCCATGAACCGCCACCAGCCATAATTTCCTCTGGTTATTTTGTCCGGTAACCCGCTTAGAGTCAATCCATACCACAGAACAACTTAAGGCCAACAGTATGATTCCGGATCTTGTTCAGGCAACGTCTGTGCAACAAATTATCTTTGACTGCTTTCTAATCGCCTGAGAAAATGTTTTCATGGCATTTCACCGGGAACGCGGCTTCCGACTTGTTCACACAGCAGTCTCAGCGCGTACCAACGCCCATTTTGATGTTAGAAGCAATCAACGGAAAAACATTTGAAGCTAATACCCTACAGCACTGCCCGACACCTCAGGCCTGTGGAAAAAGAATTCCACCCGTCTGTTTTTGGCAACTTCAGCCGGCGTGTTACCAGGCACCAAAGGCCGGATATCGCCGTATCCGACAGCTTTAATCAGCGATGGCTTTATCCCGGCAGTATCGACAAGGTAACGTGCGCACGCAGTGGCTCTGGCTGTTGATAATTCCCATTTCCCCGGATATTGGTCATTGCCGGTCTCCTGGTAATCTGCATGGCCTCTGATCACTGCATATAAATTATATTCGTCAAGAATGTCAGCCACGTCATCCAACACCGCCCCCCCTTCGGGAAGCAGCTCTGCTGAGTTGGGGCGAAACAAAGTATCCGCATTTACTTGCAGCAAAATTCCATCTTTATCAGTGGACACTCCCCTGGCTTCCGGCGGAATATGCTGAGCACTGAGTGACTCTCTCAGCTTCTGCGCTACAGCAAGGTAAGTGCGATCGGTAGTGACCAGGGACTCGAGATTTCGAGCTTTCCCGGTTCTTCCTGAAATATTTCCGCTGCGGGAACCCTGCGCCCCAGCGGAGACATTTTCCCAATATTCAGGAGTAAAATATTCTGACAACACAGCCTTGGTCTCTTCCGAGGCCATGTTAATGATCCACATCAACAGGAAAAATGCCATAAGTGCGGTAACGAAGTCCGCATAGGCAACTTTCCATGAACTACCCATTATTTTTCCTTAAGAGAATGCAAAAACAAGCTGAAAATTTGGACTAGCCACGCAACTTTTCTTCCATCTCCAAAAATGTTGGACGAAAAGAATAGGGTATTGCACGACGACCATATTCCAGGGCGATGATGGGAGCAGATCCACGCACAGCGGCGCCCACGGCTTCTCTGATCACATTAAAATAAAGCTTCCTTTCCCTGGCCATATTCTCCATTTTAGCTGCCAACGGGCCCACAAAACCGTAACAAAGAAGGATACCTATAAATGTACCCACCAGAGCCGCAGCCACAGCATGACCCAATTCTTCCGGCGGGGCGTTGATCTTGGCCATGGCCAAAGTAACCCCGAGCACCGCAGCGACAATACCCATACCGGGAAGCGACTCGGCAGTGCGGCTTAATTCATGGGGAGCGACCATATCTTCTGAATTCATTACCTGAACGTCAGACGCCATTAACTTATCAAGCTCGGCCGGGTTACCCGCGGAAAGCAGCACGCGCAAAGTGTCCCCAACAAACAATCCTACGGTTTTATCTTTGGCAATAGTGGCATAACCTTGGAACAGCGAACTCGATTCAGGATTCTCAATATCCTTTTCAATGCTCACAATGCCTTCCCGATACATTTTATTAAACAGAGAATGAAGCAGGGCAAGTATTTCAAGGTAATGAGTTTTTCCAATTGATCTACCCAGGATAGTTGCTTTCAAACCTTTAATAGCCAGCTTAAGAGAAAAAGAAGTGCTCGACGCGACAAACGAACCAAGAGCCGCCCCTGCAATTATCAAAAACTCCGGCGGCTGCCACACCATTGTGGGAACACCGCCGGCAGAGACATATCCGCCCATTACAGCGCCAATTACAACTATAAAACCAATAATTACAAGCATATACTACCTTAAATAGCCCAAGCATTAATAATTGCTTTAACAGAGACTTGATTATACGCAGTTGACAGGATTAATCAAGCCATCGCCCTATGATTGAAAATAATCAAGAAAAAAGCAAGTTGCCTCTCTTCAATTACAATCAGCCACCAGCAATAATTATCAGCAGTGTTTCAGACAGCTATGCCTTCATCTGCGCTCTTCCCAAAAATCGCGAATCGCTTTAATCGTATGAGGCAACTCTTCCGCCATAAATAACGGATCGTTAAAATCAGGCTCTTTCAGCATTTCTTCCTCTCCCACGTCTGTGCCGTAAAGGAAAATCGGCAACAGCAATAACCGGTTATCAGGAGAATCAATTAATTCCTGCCATAACTCCGGGCGCAGAGCCAAGCCGTCCATAAACCCCGAAGCCCAGCCGGTCAGATCAGGCAACTCCGGATCATCCTGGTCTTCAAGTAAAATAGGCCTGAACTGTAGCGGGTTACGCCTCACACATTGTTCAATTCCTTTATAATGGCGCATAACCTTGTCAGTCACCGCTTTGAGCTCAGATTCATCTTCAAAGGGACTGACATCTTCATCGCCAGCCGTCCAAACCAAGGGCAACCATTCTTCAGCATCAATCTGCTCTGGAGATAAGGCTATTGCGGCCAGATAACCATCCAGCCATGAAAGCCCCGGTATGCCGCCGGCCGGTTCAGCTTTAACCACAAGAAATTCGTTGAGGTCGTCATACTCATCGCTGCTGAGATAATCGGGAAGACTCATGTTTTCTCCAAATTTTTTAACACATGAACGGAGTTACAAAACACATTCCGACGTTAAAACGACTTATAATTCTTGCAATGCAAGCCTTGCGCCAAGACCGATTAAAAAAACACCTGTCAGGCCTTGAAGCGCAGCAAAGATACGAGGGTGTTCGCGCAGGCGCTCGCCCACTGTCCCAGCCATAAACGCAACAAGCATAAAAACAGCCAAACATATCAGCATAAAAATAATTCCCAGAAAAAGGAGCTGCATGCTTTCATGCCCAAGGGGCGGGCTTACAAACTGGGGCAAAAAAGCCAGAAAGAACAGAATCACCTTGGGGTTAAGCAAATTTGCCAGAATACTTTGCAAAAATATTTTCTTTAGGTTAGTTTCCAAATTTGCCTTCAGGGTTAATGTGTGCTTTCTCTGGCGGATCATTTGAATACCGATGTATGCCAGATAAATCGCCCCCAAATATTTAATTATGCTGAAAGCAAGGGGCGAGGCTTTTACCAGGGCGGCAATCCCCAGCACCAAAATCAGGGTGTGATTAAAGCAGCCCAAAGCAAAGCCCAGGGCGGCAATAATTGCAGCTTTTCTGCCTTGAGAAATACCTCGGGCAATTACCGTCAGAATATCCGGCCCTGGAGTAAGAGCCAGCAGAGTTGCTGCGAAGACAAATAGTGGTAGTTGAGCCTGATTAAGCATGGGTGTTTATTTAGCATGTAGCAAACATAAAAGCCAGAGGAACACAAACCTATTATAACTATGATGTAGGCTTCCAATACAGGTTAAAATTTATTACAGGCACAGGCTCAAAAAAAAATTTAAAAAAAGACTTGCCAAGCGCAGCCATTTTGCCTAAATAGACTTTGTTCGCTTGGGGAAACCCAGACGTCAGATCGCTTGGAGCCGAGGTAGCTCAGTTGGTAGAGCAGGGGACTGAAAATCCCCGTGTCGGCAGTTCAATTCTGTCCCTCGGCACCATCCTGGAATTATACAGTCCTGCAAGAGCTGAAAGCCTTGTGGGACTTTTTTATGGCTTTCCATGGCTCTCTATATCATATACATATTTATACTCGTTTTTTGCTGGTAAAAATGCCGGCAAAAATTTACCGACACTCCAGCGCGGAGATTTTACCAACCAGCATGGGCAAGCTGACCGATACCAAACTCCGGAGCACAATGCCAACGACAAAAATGAGTCTAATGGCGATTTTATGCTTATCTTGGAGCAAAAGCAAAAAACATGGACTGATTTCCACCTCAGAGGCGGCCAAACGTAAGCGACATGGTCCGTTCCAGATTCCGCACCCAGCCGTAATCATTCGGAAAAATTCGTCAGAATGGCGATAAAGTAACCCCGCCGCCACATGAGTGGGAATGTTCTAAGCCCAGGCACAAAAACGGATTAATAGCTACAACATACAGCAATTGTGGAGTAACCAGAAAACAAAAAGATACCCATGATTTAAACTGTAAGAAGCAATAAATACCGCCGATTAACCGTGGAAAAAATTTATACTTCCCCTCAGGCTTCCAAGTAATGCTTGACCAGCTTTTCTCCCACAGGGTAGAGCAAAAATTAGTACAGGAGGTGGATATGGAGTTGCGCGTTCTGCGTTATTTCTTAGCGGTGGCCAGAGAAGGGAGCATGACCGGGGCAGCAAATTTTCTGCATGTGACCCAACCAACCCTTTCCAGACAAATCAAGGACCTTGAAGATGAACTGGGGACAAAACTTTTTGCCCGCCACAGCCGCAGCGTCACACTGACGTCTGCCGGAATGCGCCTGCGTAAACGCGCAGAAGAAATTCTGGAGATGATTGAAAAAACCGAAGCCGAGTTTGCGGTTAAGGAAGAAAGCATCGGCGGCGACATATATATCGGCAGCGGAGAAACCCGGGTCATGCGACATCTTGCCGAAATTATTCATGATATCCGGAAAGATTACCCGGATATCCATATTCATCTTTACAGCGGTAACTCTGAAGATGTGACTGAACGGCTGGATAAAGGCTTACTGGATTTCGGCATCCTGATCCAGCCGGCCGATCTGTCAAAATATGATTACGTCAATCTGCCGGAAAAGGACGTTTGGGGAGTGTTTACACGCAAAGACAGCCACTTGGCCGCAAAGCAGACAATCACCAGGCTGGACCTGCTGGGCGAACCTCTGATTCTCTCACGGCAGGCTATTCGGCGCACCTCTGCGAAAAATGAATTCATCGACTGGTTTAAGAACGACTTTGAACGATTAAATGTAATCGCAACCTTCAACCTTGTGTATAACGCATCTGTTATGGCCGAAAAAGGAATTGGACACGTTGTCAGCATCAGCGGACTGGCTGATATATCAGAAAACAGCACTCTTTGTTTCAGACTGTTGGAACCCCGCCTGGAAACAAGGCTGAATATCGTCTGGAAAAAACATCAGGTCTTTTCTCCAGCCGCTAACGTCTTTCTCCGGAAAATTCAAGAAAGCTTTGGCAACATCGCTTGAGGCCCCCTTTCTGTTTAATCAAATCCGGCTTTCACTCTGGCACATGCTTTTTACGAATATCATGCCATTTTATATAAGTATTTGCTATGTAGTGTTGCTTTACTTATATTGAATTATCCTTGGTAATTTCAACGCCTCAACTTCTAACCGGAAAGCAACAGGGAATTTACATGAGCATAAGCATGAGCAGAAAATTGGCGATGGGAGCCCTTCTGGGCATGATGATTCTGGCCAGCGATGCAATAGCGGCCAACAACACTACGAAAAACGAAATAAAGGACAGTAAAATAATGAGCCTGGAACAGAGTTGGGACAAAACGTTCCCCCAAAGCAATAAAGTTGACCATAAAAAAGTGACTTTCACCAATCGTTACGGCATTACCCTGGCCGGCGACCTTTACGTTCCCAAAAATTCCAAAGGAAAATTAGCGGCGATTGCTGTAAGCGGACCTTTCGGTGCAGTTAAAGAGCAGGCCTCGGGTTTATACGCCCAGACAATGGCCGAACGCGGGTTCCTGACCCTTGCTTTTGACCCCTCATATACGGGAGAAAGCAGTGGTGAACCGCGCCATGTGGCCTCGCCCGACATCAATACCGAGGATTTCAGTGCAGCCGTAGATTTTCTGACCACTTTGGATAATGTGGACACAAATCGGATCGGCATCATCGGGATCTGCGGATTCGGCGGCATGGGGATTAATGCGGCGGCCATGGATACCCGCATCAAGGCCACAGTGGCTGTAACCATGTACGATATGAGCCGAGTAAACGCCAACGGTTATTTTGATGCCATGGATGCCGACGCCCGCTATGCAGCCCGCGTCCAATTGAACGAGCAGCGCACCAGAGATGCGCAATCCGGCAGCATTGCTCCTTCACAAAATGGCTTACCTACCAAGCTTACAGGCGATGAACCGCAGTTCGTAAAGGATTACTTCGACTATTACAAGACCAAGCGTGGTTTTCATAAACGCTCCATAAACTCCAACGGCGCTTGGAACGCCACCTCGCCGCTTTCCTTCATGACCATGCCTATCCTGACGTATGCGGGCGAAATCCGCAATGCCGTTCTGATTATCCACGGCGAAAAAGCTCACTCCCGCTACTTCAGCGAGGACGCATTCAAAAAACTCACAGGTGATAACAAAGAATTGATGATTATTCCCAATGCCAGCCATGTAGATCTGTATGATAACCTGGCCGTCATTCCTTTTGATAAAATCGAAACTTTTTTCCACACTAACCTATAAACGGTAAGGGAAAAGACCGGGAAAGCGCCCGATTAGGAGGCAATTCGGGCGCTTTCTCATTATGGTTGAAGTTACTGTAATCTTACAGCCATGCTCTGGCCGATTTCTTTGCCTTCACATGAAGCCGACTCAGACAGAACCCCAAAACATCTGGCCTTCTATGTGGTTATCAATACCCGGCAACCTGATTGGGGAAGTAGTCCTCACAACCGCCCTCACGGTAAATATCCAAGGTGGTGCAGTGCAAGGCGCCGCCCAATGGGATTACTTTGTCGTAGGGAATAGGATCAACTTCAATCCCCATACTGTCGATCTGGTCGCAAAGAGGCTTTTCGCTGGCCAAGGCGAAGATTGTTTTGGGATCAAAGTTAAGCACATTCATTGATACCCATGAAGTCTGCCCGTAAGCTGCCAGCAGATAACACTTGTTTTGATAAACAGCTACAGGCCCCACCGCAGGAATCATTTCCCAATCATTGATTTTTACCAGTTCCCAGAATTCCGGCGTAATGATCATCCAATCGGGATTGTAAAGCATACGGCCCGGGCCGAGAATATTGAAATTGCCGTCGATGTGCCAAGGCAAAGTGTTGTTATCTACCTGAACATGGTGCAGGCGCAGACCTTGGCTCTTATAAAAACGCCTCAACCATTCCACACCGCTTCTGTTACTTACAGTTGATATCTGGTGAAATACGTCTTTACCGAAACGATAAACATCAGCGGCATCCCAAAGCGGCTCTTTTTCAGTAAGCTGGAACTCACCGCGGCGGGAGCGGGCCAGTTTTTCTTCATCACTCCAGACATTGTTGTAGTTATACCAGAAATCTTTTACATAAGACTCGTCAGTAAGGCGCGGTTTGGGCGCAGACATCCAAAGCATGTCCGGGTCTTCCTGATAGAACTTCTCCCAAAAACCACGGAGATTAAGATATTCATACCAACGGGAGCGGCGCACAGTGGTAGCCTCAATAACCATATTGCCGTGTACCAGAGTCACATCGCGCACATTGTTGACGCCATGGCAATTAAGCTGAGTCCAATCCGGGGTGGACACCGGCTTGTTCAGCATGAACGGTTCAATGTTGATACGTTCTACTTTAGCGCCCCGCTTCTCCATGCGCTTTTGAAAGTAATCCATCTGCTCGTTCGCCTGATCAATCATTTCCTGAGGGAAGGGTCCATATTGAGGAAGAGGATAAGCGCCGGGCAGGTCATATTCCCATGCCGGTTCAGGCGCAGGAATATTGGTTCCTTCCGGCCGCCCCATAATTACATGCTTCAGCGGATCCCATTCATTCCAACTATTAATGATTTTAGCCATTTTTTCCTCCAGTCGGGCAGGTTCAGCCCATTGCGTTTAAACTTCCCGAAAAATACGGGATTTCATGTCTGCAATTTAACCGGAATTTTCAGCCGGGGTAGTAAGTTACTGTTGGGGATACAGGTTAGGAATGGGCGGGTAATTTACTGTAAAATTTGTATCGAGGCTTACCTTTACAGTTAAAAGGCCTTATACTATCTTCATCAGAAGTTTATTTGTGGTTTTAATCACCTTGTAAAGATGAAAAGAAATTAACAAGCCGACAAAACAGATGAAATCGTTCTCCATAACTCCTCACTAAAGGCGAGGGACGATCCGTATGCTCCCTGCCTGCCAACGACAGAATCCATATGCGGCTAGACTGATTGAGGGTTGAAACATAAAAATTTATGAATAGGCACCCTTAACATGATTGAATCCCCCCAGAACCACCCGACACCCGAGCAGATACGAGCTCAGCTTGCATGTATGCTGGACAGTGAAGATTTTGCTGTTCCTGAAAGGCTCAAGGCTTTTCTCTCATTTGTTGTGCAGGAAACGCTCGCCGGAAATGCAGCCAACATTAAAGCCTACACTATAGCGATAACCGCTTTCGGCAGACGGCATGATTTTGACCCGCAGCTTGACCCGATTGTCAGAATTGAAGCGGGTAAATTGCGGAAGGCTCTGGAGTTGTACTTTTATACCCACCCTGAAGATGAGGTCGTAATTTTGATCCCCAAAGGCACATATGTGCCGGTTTTCAGTTATGCCAAGCGCCATAGTGAACAGCCGAATCCGCCCTCGGCACAAACTCTCACCCCTCCATTAAGGGAGATGCAATTCAATACCAACGCGGCCCGCCCCGATGCTGCTTTGGAACGGGAGGAAAGGCCGACTTTAATGCTGCTTCCTTTCAGTATGCAGGGAGAAAATAAAGAATTAGCTGATTTCCTGGAGGGTTTGAATGATACCTTGTTCGCCCAAACCCAAGACAATGAACTTGTTCATGTTATGGAAATGCCTCAACGCGGGCTGAATATCAATCATATAGATGTGGTCAGATTTGCCAAGGAGCAGGGCGTGCGTTTTGTGTTGCATGGTCAGGCTCAATCCAGTGCAAATCAAATCCGGTTATATGTTGCTTTGACCGATACCCAAAAAGGCTTCAGAATCTGGACTGAAAAATATGACTGCCAGTTTTATCCGGACACTTCCCTGAACCTGCAGGATCAAATCGCCCGAAATATTTTAATAACCATTTTGGATAGCGTAGGGGTCATTACCCGCACACTGGTCCAGGAGACAAGCTATTTACCACCCGATGAACTGGGAGTATTTGAATCGACTCTCCGGTATATGGAATGGGTTACATCGCTAGACAGGGACAATTACACCAAGGCGAAATACGCCCTGGAGTTGAATATGGTCAAAGATCCGCACAATCCGATCATTCTTTCCCAATTGTCCGATATCTATTCTTCTGATTATCAATTTGCGTTCAATCAAATTGACAACAACCTGGATAGGGCACTTGAGCTGGCCAAACAGGCGTTGATGACTGACCCGAATTGCCACATGGCGAAACTGGCAAAAGGCCTGTACTTATATCTGGTCAGAGACAAGCAGCAATTGGAGCTTCTGCTCAAGGATTTCCTCTGCCGGGGCAACGTCAAACCATATGCTCAAGGCTTTGTCGCTTTTCTTCTCGGCATGGCTGTGGATCTTACAGAGGGGAAAAAGCTTGCTGAAAGCGCAATAGGGCTTAATCCTTATCAACCCGGCTGCTACAATGTAGTGCCGTTCATATATCACTTCGTGAACAGAGACTACGATGAGGCATTGCACTACGCGCACCGGCTCAATATCCCTTCCTGCATCTGGGAATCAATGATTATGACCGCCGCCTATACAGCCACCGGGAACACATCTGAAGCGACCAGAGCATTAAAACGCCTGCTTACCCTGGAACCGGACTTTAATCTTAAAAGAAAACAACTGTTGTATGGATTATTTTTCGACGATAAGAAAGCATCGCTGATTGACGATGCCCTGAAAAAGGCTGGATTATGAGAGGTACCGCGTACAGTACCTCTCAAGTACAACATTTAAAGCTCCGAATAAAGCCGCCCTGCAATCGTTTGGCAGAGCGGTTTAAAATGCTTCGGAAGGTAAAAAACCACGTTTTACTTCTGGAAACGCTGGCTTAAAATTACCGCGCCCAGAACCAGAGCGCAGGCAACCCATTGCAGGGGCAACATGCTTTCGCCCAACAGCAACATACTTAAAATTATCCCAAAAATCGGAATAAGGTTCAGAAACGATGAAAAGCGCGGCACAGGGATACGCGCCAGGGCATAAGCGGAACAACCCTGCGCGCCGACAGTTATGCAGATGCCCAGATATAAAACCGCAATAAAAGGCTCCCAGGCAAACCGGCTCGGCAGCTCAACTGCATCCAAACCAAGCATGGGCAAAAAAATGGCGCTGGCAATCAAACTCTGGAACCAAAGTACCAAAGGGACAGGATAACGCCCACGTAAAAAACGTAAAATCACTACAAACCCGGCCCCGCCACACAACGAGCACACTTCAAAAATATTGCCCAGCACAGGATTTGGAGCAGACTCACTGACTCCGCCCGCTGCGGTGAGTAAAACCACTCCCCCCATAGCTGCAAGAAAACAAAGCAAAACCCCGGGAGTGGTCTTTTCCTTAAGAATCAGCCAGCCGGCCATCGTGCTGATAAGCGGATTCAATGCCCAAACCATACTGGCCTGAGAGGCGGAGGTATATTTCAAAGCCATTGCTTCAAAGGCGAAAAAGGTCACAGGATCGCACAAGCTGAGTAAAACCAGCAAGCCAAGATCTCGTCTGGAATAAATTTTGATAGGACAGAATGCAACTAAAATAAAAGGGGTCAACACTAAAGCGGCAAGCAGCATGCGCATACAGACCAGAAACAGCGGGTGATATTCAGTTACCGCTATTTTCCCAACCGCCATGCCGCTGCCCCACAGCACGCAGCCTACTATCATTACTATAACAGCAAGCCTGGTTCCCTGCTCAGGACTGCCCGGAGCAGTTTGCACTGCTGCCCCCGGCAAAGCTGATGCTTCTTCTGAATAATTATTGTCCATAAATTCTTCCTTGAGTGATTTTTGAGCAATCTGTTCAATGGCGGGGGGAGATCGCTCTGCCGCCCCGCCTATCAATGTTCCTTGCACACTGCCGGATTAACGCAACCTTCTACTATTCAGTATCAGCCATGATTGGGAAGCGGCAGAGGCGGACAACTCTTTTGGGTAACTGCAGAAACCGCAACCGTTACAATCAAACAGATAAGTGGTGCTCCAAGAGTGAAATAATACCAATGCTCAGGGTACGCCAACGCCTGCAAGGTAAAGCTTCCGCCATCGACAGCTCCGCCGATCACCCGGAATGCCATTCCGGCAATCATCCCACATACGGCTCCGGTGCTGTTCGCTTTTTTCCAGAACAGGCCAAGAGTGACCGTGATGGACAGAGCCGCCAGCAGCAGGTCAAAGCCCAGGGCACACAACTCCATGGCATCAGGAAAGCTGATGGCAATCACCGTTCCGATAACCCCGATAATCAACACAACAATCCGGGTTACAAGCACCTGTTCCTTTTCACTTGCAGCGGGCTTGAAAATATCCCGGTAAATATTCATGGAAACAACTCCGGCGAGAGCCAGTGAAGCTGTGGCGGCCGCGGACATCACCGCAGACATGCCCGCCCCCAAAAAGAGAATGAGCAGGGGCAGCGGCAGAATGGTTTTACTCATCACCGGCAAAATCAGTTCAGGATCGCCGGCTATACCCGCAGCCTCATTGCCCAGCAGGTGAGGATCGTCAATCATGCCGTTGCCCACCATGATCACCCCGCACAAAGCGGCGATGGTTACCAACACTACAAAAATGAAAAACACCGCCGCGGCACAGAAGGCCGAGGCCCGGGCTGTATTGGCGGTTTTGGCGGAAAAGGCGCGCTGCATCAGGTCTGGGCTGGCCACATTGCCCAGGGTCATGACCGCAAGAGCCGCCAACCAGGCGATCCAGTGTACGCCGGGAGTGCCTTCAGCCGGGAAAATCCTAATCAGTTCCGGATCATAGCTCGCACAGAACGCTTCCCAGCCCCCTACAGCGCTGACGGCAAACGGCACCAGCGCCAGAAGACCGGCTAGAGTGATGGCCACCTGGATAATATCGGTAAAACATACGGCAAACAGCCCACCAAGCACAGTGTAGGAACAGATGACCACCATGCCCACAATAATGGAAGTCATAAGCTCCCAGCCGATCAGGGCATTAACAATTTTTCCGAATACCAGGATTTGCACGGAAACCCAGAGAATAAAGATAAAGGACATAAGAAGCGTGGCAGTAATGCCGGCTTTGCGCCCGAAACGGGTATAGAAAAAGTCCCCCAATGAAATGAACTTACAGCGCCACATTCTGGCAAGATAGAAGCTGCCCGCAATAAGCAGACAGAGGAAGCCCCCCCCACGGTAATGAAGGCACCACCGCTCAGATAGGTATCGTCCCAGATACCGACTGAGTAAATCCGGCCGGGAACGGCAATGAGCAAAGCCCCACCGATAAAACAGGCCATCAGCGTGGCTGAGTTGAAAAACAAACCGAAACTGCGACCCGCAACCAGGTAATCTTCTGAAGTTTTAATTCTGTTTTTCACCAAATACCCCACGAGGATCATACACCCCATGTAAGCCGCTAACCCTAAGCCGTACAATAAATTTTGACTCATGCTTAACTCCCTTTTTATGCAGATTCCTGCTCAGAGCCCACACTTGAAGCAAACACCGCCGTCCGGCGAACTTCATTCAGCTGCGCGATCACCGGATCCGCAGATTAGATTTGATTGAAGAACTCCCAAGCTCGACAGGAGCAGGAGTGCCCAAAACCCCAAGGTTAGGGAATTTTTACAGAGAAATTATAGTTTTAAAGAGGTATATTGCCGTATATAACTGTAAAAGATGCCGAATATATTTTTGAGGTTATCCGGACACTGCATCTCTTCCAGAAAAACACCACATCCCCTTATTTCCCGGTCTTTTTCCTCAAACCTGGCTCACCAGTTAGGTTTATTGCCCCGGCAGATGAGTCGCAAAGTCATGCGCCTGGGCGTGGGCAAAGTAATGATTCACTTACAAACCCTTGTTGGGGAATGCCTGCATGACAGCTTCGCCGCCAGTCAAGCAAGCATTCCCAACGTATTGTTCTTAAGGCTTATTGATTGGGGAAATAATCTTCCAACGTGCTTTCACGATAGATGTCCAAGGTGGTACAATGCAGTTCGCCGCCGAAAGGCGCTACCTGATCATAAGGTACCGGCACTACCTCGATGCCCATCTTGTCAAGCTGTTCCATATAGGCTGTTTCATGAGCTTCCACGCAAATCGTGTTGGGTCCCAGCGAAAGGGTGTTCATACTGAGCAGACTGGTGCCGTGCAGCCCGCCGGCGGAGGTGCAGATCAGAGACAACGGATGATTATATACATGCGTCGGACCGGCATCCACAACAATTTCCCAGTCGTTTTTCTTAAACAGATCGATGATGTTTTCGCTTAAGATCGGACAATTACGGTTGGTTATCAGCAGGCCGGGGCGCACCATGGTGAACTGCCCGTCAATGTGCCAGGGCTTGAAGTTGCCTTCCGAGCCGCCGATGCGATGATCGAACAGCACAGGGTGAACACGAATGCCCTTTTCCGCATAGTGTCGGGTTACCCAGTCCACGCCGGCCCGGTTGCATACAGCGCTGATATGCCAGAACAAATCCTTGCCGGCACGGGCACAGTCGGCCCCATCCCAAAGCGGCTCTTCTTCGGTGAGTTGAAAATTCCAGTCCAGAACGCTCTGTTCCTTCTCCTCTTTAGTCCAGACATGCTCGCTGATATAATCCCAATTGCGCACATAGCTTTTTTCAGTAAGACGCGGCTTGGGAGCAGCGGCCCAAAGGAATTCGGGATCTTCTCTGAAGTAGCGCTGGAACAGGGGACGCAGGTTGAGATACTCATACCAACGGGAGCGGTGGCAACCGGCAGTTTCAATGATTTCATTGCCGACTACCAGGAATACGTCGCGCGGACAGGCAATACCGCGCATGTTCAGTTGGGTCCAGTCAGGGGTGGACACAGGGATAGGCTGCATCATCACCGGATGCACATCCACCCGGTCAACCACAATACCGCGTTTTTCCAACATCTTCACAAAGGCGGTCATCTGCTCATCAGCTTTTTCCACCATTTCTTCCGGGAACATGCCCCAGGTGCCCAGCGGGAATCCACCTTTAGGGGCGGGGTATTGCCAGTTGGGCTCCGGTGCGGGGAGCTGGGTGCCCTGAACCCGACCCACAATTGTACGCTTGAGAGGTGACCATTCATCCCAGGAATTGACTATCTTAGACATCTTGCACTCCTTAACATTGAGGTTGAATACGCCTGATAAATTGATTAACTTGAATTCAGGCCGGGACCACTCCGATTGAGTGCAATATTGCCGTTCTTTTGCGTTGAACAAGAGTGTTTAACGGTATGATACAACTTCTACAGCAGAAATACTCTTATACTCGTATTCCTGGCTACGGGGGAAAAGATGGTGGGACGAAACAAATCACCGGGCAATCTTCCTGAGAATATCTCACCGGAAGAAATCAGGGCACAACTGGAAGATATCCTTAAAAGCAAAGACTTTGTGGCTTCGCAAAGACTTATGGACTTTCTGTCGTATGTGGTAGAACAGAGCCTGCAGGGCAACGGCGAAACCATTAAGGCATACAATATCGCTGTTGATGTTTTCGGGATGGGCACAGAATTCGATCCCCTGATCAACCCGCTTGTGCGCACGGAAGCAGTCAGGCTGCGCAGCAAGCTTGAACATTATTACCTGTGCAATCCTACAGCCGCTATCCAGATCAACATTCCAAAAGGCGGCTATGTCCCTATTTTCACCCGCCCTGCCGAAACGAGAGAAACCGTTCTTAAGGACGGGAACACGCTGGAGTTGCATACAATCATTCTTGTCTGCCCTTTTGAAAACATCAACTCAACTAGAGAGGGTGACAGCTTCAATTCCGGTTTAGTTAATGAAATCACCAACTTTCTTGCCAAATTCAGAAACCTGACGGTGATCGTGCAGGAGCCGGCTCATGACGCTGAATACCATGCCGGTACAGAGGCATCGTGCAATCCGTCGGCACGGTTTATCCTGAAAGGCAGTTTGCAGACGCACAAAAAGAAATTCAAACTATGGGTTCAGCTTATAGATTCTCAAAATAACAGGAAAATATGGGCGGAAAGCTTTAACGGCGATTTCAGACATGATGCCTTTGAAGCGCAGGAAATTATTGCTGAAAAAATCGTATATCAGATTGCAGCAAACTTCGGCATCATGGAGCAGATCTTGTTGAAGGAAGCTGACCATAGACGAATGCCCGGTCTTAAAAAAGCCCTGCTGCTTTATCATTGCTGGCTGAACAGACTTTTCGTCAGTGATTTTAAACAGGCGCTTATCGCATTGCAACAGACCCTGCAGAATGAGGGAGAGAACCCTTCCGTGCTTGGCATGTTGGCTGATTTGTATGCGACAAACTACCAACTCGGTTATGGAATTGTTAAAAATGCCCTGGATCCGTCTTTACAAATGGCTATCAAGGCGGCCAATCTTGATCCGGAATGCCAGGTTGCCCACCGGGCCTTAGCATTCAACTATTTTCTGAGGGGAGACAAAGCCAGGTTCTTAATCTTCGCTAAGCGCACTCTGGAAATCAACCCCATAAGCAGCGGTGCAATAACTAACCTGGCGTCGTGGTACGGCATGTTGGGATATTGGGATGAATGCCTGGAATTGAGCAAACGGGTGTTCCGGCTCAACCCCGCCTCACCCGGCTGGTGCCATGCAGCGTTGGCTTTCTACCATTATTACCGCGAAGATTATGAAAAGGCTTTGCTGATTGCCCAAAAAATCAATATGCCACAAATGTTCTGGGACCCTTTATTCAGGCTGATCGCCGCCGCACAGTTACGTAAAGTTGACGAATGCAAAGAAGCTTACTCCGGTTTGACTGAATTGTTCCCCAACTTTGAAAAAGATAAAAAACTGCTTATTTCCCGCTCAATTCCCAATCCGGAATATGCGGGCATTGTCAATAAAGGTCTGGATGTATATAAGTCTCTGATGGAGCATACCTGAAACAAGCAAACGCCATTCACCCTCAGGTAATGCGTAAACTTGACTTTCAGTATTTTCAAGAATATTTGCAGCTATGCAATCTCCCGCATACCGAAGAAATCTTCCTTGCATACTTGCATTGTTGCCATATTCCAGAGAGGTGCCGATGTTTTTTCGTATGGATCAACTGTTGCTCAGTTTTTCATTAGGTCTGGATTTTGTAGAGGGCGAAATTTTCGGGGCCACCACAAACCACGGCAAGCGTGTTGCTGTTTTAACTGCTGCAATGGGACAACTTGCAGGCTGGAATGACGACCAAGTTATTACTGCGGCGGCCTGTGCTCTTCTCCACGACAACGCGCTCAGCGAAGCCTCAATCGAGAGGGTGCCCGGAGCAAAAGTAACCGCTGCCGCCTTGGCCGCACATTGCACAGAGGGAGAGAAGAACGCAGCGCATTTACCGTTTCCTTCAGAAATGAAAGACATTATCCTGTACCACCACGAATACATGGATGGGTCCGGCCCGTTTGGCATGAATGCGGAAAACACACCCCTTGGGGCACAGTTCATTGCCATTGCAGATAACCTGGATATCAGATATAAAATCCAAAGTCAGCCGGCATCGGCTTTATCACAACTACGGGAAGAGATAAAACGGAAAAGAGGGGTCTATTACACAGCCGACGCAGCCGATGCTCTGCTGGAAATCTTAGATGAAAACCTGCTTATTTCTCTTACGGACGAACGGATAGGCCAATCTTATGCCCAGGCTATTCCCCAATGGAAGGTGGAGATCCAGACTGAGGCAATGATGGGCATAGCCGAAGTGGCGGCTCGAATTATTGACTATAAATCCAAGTTCACGGCAAAACACTCCACACAGATAGCCAATCGTGCTTTCTGGATGTGCCGGTTTTACGGATTTGACCCGCAAACCTGTACTAAGGTATATCTGGCCGCAGCCCTGCATGATCTCGGCAAACTGATGACGCCGACAGCTATTCTCGAAAAACCCGGCAGACTCACTGATGAAGAGTTTGAAATAATCAAACAGCACGTTCACTGGAGCTACATCATGCTTAAAGATGTGGAAGGCCTTGCTGAAATATGCCGCTGGGCTGTATCACATCACCGCAAGTTGACCGGCAGTGGCTATCCTGACCTTCCGGCAGAATATCTGGAACTGGATTTTGTCAGCCGACTGCTGACCTGTATCGACATCTATCAGGCCGTGCGGGAAACACGCCCGTATCATCCGGGACGTTCTCATTCTGAAACCATGCGCATCCTGTGGGATATGGCAAACAGAGGCGAAATTGATAAACAAATCACACAAGATCTGGACAGTGAAATGGCGCGTTTCCCAGATGGCGACGGAGATGTTCCCAATCCGGCGGAACAAGACGCGTTTATCTGACTGATAAATCCGCTCACCCACTAAAAGCCAGAGCCGGGAGCGCAAAGCAACGCCCCCCAGACTGTCCGGAACAACAGAGGTTCCCGAGAAGTTAATTGGCTTGAATTCATGTGGTTGTGAACTGACCAAACCGGCGCAGGACAGAATAGGTTTGAAGGGCTGGATATAATGACAGTCGAGGCGTGAACTGGACTTGATAAATATTCGAGCTGAATAAGTCCTAAATCAGCTCCCAACGAATTACAAACAAGTCTTCCTCTTCCGCTTCCACAGACAGCCGCGCTTCTGTTTCATCCAGCAAGGCGTCTTTCTGGCGTTCCACCTCCCTGACTGCCTGGTCATATTCATGCCAAAGCTCATCGCGCTTTTGCTGCAGGTTGAGCACTTCCTTCTGTAAACGCACTTTATCCTGCAGGTTGCCGGAAAAGCGGGAAATACGTTTCAACTCCTTAATTTCCTCATCTGTTTCACTTAAGGCCAGTTTCAAACTGGAACGAGCATCTTCCACCCAATGGTCAAGCTTTTCCATCTCTTCCTCAAAGTAGCGGCTGTTGCGAGCTTCCTGATCCTTCAGAATTTTGGTCTGCATCTCCTCAAAGAACGGTTTAAACACAGCTGAGGAAAGCTGGGAAAATTCATATGAGGCGCAAACATTGGCACCAAGATCAAACAACCGTTTTATCTGCTCCGGATCTAAAAGTACGCCCTGATCGGTCTGGCCTGCAAACAGGAGATGATCTTCCACATCCAGAGAGACGGTTGAAAAGCGTCTCACCGCCAAAAAACCGCTTTGCCCCCTAAGCGCCGCTAAAATACTGATGTTTTTCCCTGACGCTGTTAAGTTGAATTGGAGATGCGCCACCCCTAAAGAAAGAGCCCGGCACTGCTCAATCAGCTTTTGGGCAAGAGGGTGCTGGGAGTGGTAGTGGTGAGCGTCGTTAACAGGCTTAAGCGTGTAAATCCCGGCTGGAATGGACTTATCAAAGGGTGTAAGCAGATTAAAATTGAGGGCTGCATCATCGAAAAAGGCCGTGCCAAGGGGCAATGCATACTTGGTAAGTTCCCATAAAAGCACTTCGAGTCGATGCAAAGACTGGGTGGCTTCCGCTTTATATACCTGTAGTTTTTCCGCCACTTCCGAGTCGAAATTCGCAAGCAGTTTTTGTTTGGCTTGATACAATCCCTCTTCAATTTCCTCCGACAGTGAAGCCTGCAACTCATCGAAAGAGGCTTCTATTTCCTCTGTAGTGCGGCAACTTTGATAAATTTCTGCAATCCGCCGTTCAAAATCAACGCCGGACTCAATACTACCCAGCACCTCGTCACTTGCTCCAAATACACCGTCAAACAATTGAAACTTTTCAGACAGTATCTCAAACACACGCTGGTCGGCCGCGTTATTCCGGTTGAGAAAGTTGACCACCACCACGTCGTGCTTTTGCCCATAACGATGACAGCGCCCGATGCGCTGCTCGATGCGTTGCGGGTTCCAAGGCAGGTCATAATTGATGACCAGAGAGCAGAACTGCAGGTTTATGCCCTCGGAAGCGGCTTCCGTGGCTATCATGATGTTGGCCTGATCTCGAAACTCCTCTACCAATGCGGCACGCATATCTACATCTTTACTGCCGGTAATTCTGTCACTGCCTTTATGCCGTTCAAGCCATCGACGGTATATTCCCTTGGCCCGCTTATCGTCGTTTGTGCCGTTGAATAACAGGGTTTGCCCTGCATAACCGTTTTCTATAAGCAATTCATAAAGATAGGCTTGGGTGCGTCTTGATTCAGTGAAAATAACAGCTTTAGGGTTGCCGCCAAGGTTTACAATCATTTTCAGGCCGGTGCGCAGGGCTTGCAACAAAGCGGAGCCTTTAGCGTTCTTCTGAATGCCCTCAGCCATGGTAAGCATACGCTGCAACAGATAACGTTCTTCCCGAATAGCCTCTTCGTCTTCCGGCATATGCCTGCTCAAGCCCGGGGTACCGTAAGTTGCAACTTCTTCCTCCGCAAAATCTCCGCCGACCTCAAAGTCATTACAAATCTTCTCTGCGTATACGTCCGGCTTGGCTGCTTCATTCCACTCAGACCATTCCGAATAGTTATGCAAAATAAAGTCTAAACGGTCGAGCATGGTGCGTAAAGCCCCCGCAATTGCATAGGAAGAGGAGGCCAGCAATTTGCGAAGCACTAAAATAACCAGATGGTTAGGTCCGTTTGATAATGCCCAGATTTTATTGCGCTGCAAATAGTCACTCATTATCTGATAAAGTTCTTGCTCGGCCTGGCTCAGGGTAAAATCCTGGGTATATGCGCGACGGTCGGTATACCGTACGTATTCCAATACCTGGCGGCGCAAGGTGCGCTTACATAAAGGAGCCAGCCGTTCTTTCAGTTCGGCAAGGGCTTTTTTGCTTGGTCTTGAGTATTTTGTCCGGAAACTTTTGATATCACTGAAAACATGCTCATCAATAAAGCTTACCAACCCATAAAGCTCAAGCAAAGTATTTTGAATAGGAGTTGCGGTAAGCAGCAGCTTAGGAGCATGGGAGAGCGCGCGCTTCAAGTCTTTTGCAGTGCTTTTGCCGGATTTATACACATTGCGCAGGCGGTGGGCTTCGTCAATTACTGCCAAATCCCAGTCCACCTGCCTCAACAAGTCGGCATATTTTCTGGCAAATGTATAAGAAGTAATAACTATGATTTCAGATTTAAACGGGTTTGAATGCCCCGCCTTTTGCAGAGTATCAAACAGTTTGCGTTCAAGAATTACCGACGGCAGCGCAAACTTTTCCCAAAGTTCCTGATTCCACTGCGTGCGCAATGAAGCCGGAACAACGATTAAAATAGTACGCTTGCGCTCGGCCCACTTTTGAGCAAGCACTATCCCCGCTTCAATGGTCTTACCCAAACCGACTTCATCAGCCAGGATAGCCCCCCGCGATAAAGGAGAATGAAAAGCGAACAAAGCCGCGTCAATTTGATGCGGGTTCAAATCCACCTTTGAACCCATGAGCGCGGGCATAAGCCCTTTCATATCGCAGGTGGGATAACGCCTGGAAAGCTCCACTGCATATAACTTGGCGTGGTACGAAGTATATCCGTAAATCTGATCCATATGCCCCGAGAATAGCTTATTCTGTCTTTAGACAATAAATAATTACATTACGGAAAAGATAATGGCAAGAATGAAGCCTTAATTTTGGAAGAAATTTATCCATTCATCTGTATAATGAACAGACAACCTGCTTGAAGCGTATATAGTTAACAAATCAATATATATAATTCTATACTCACTGCACGGAAATCTGTAGCAAGACACGATTTCTAAGCCGTGCCCCCTGCTGAGCGTGTTTGAAGCAACGGGTAGTGTTTTGCCAAATCTGAAGAGGCTCTTGCGGTAAAAATATTGCTGCTCAACCCGGAATTTAAGATATCATGTTGCCTATATCCGGCCAGATACTGCAATACGGCCATATCGCCCCTGGTTCCGCAGACCGGCCTTATTTTACACAAAAATAGATATCTTGTTCCAAGCAATGTCACCCTTTCGCTGAACCATCCGTTAAAAGCATGTTTCCTTCAAAGTTGCACTCACTCTGGTGAATGAACAGGCGCCTGCACAGGACGTCCTAGCCGCAATGCACCCGGACTGTTTTGATGAACCGCTCTTGTTGTCGTTTATTTCCCGTGCTATGCACAAAATGATTTCGCATGGGAGAAGAGATGACTTGCTGTAAATCGACCATATTTCGTTTTATACTTACATTTATTCTATTGGGCGGATTAATTCCGGCCGGTTGCGTCAAGGAAACATACGCCCCGCTGCCTGAGCAATCCACTGGAGCCGGTCTGGAGTTGCTTCTCCTGCACACAAATGATACCCATTCCCATATTGCCGGCATTGACGAATACGGCAACGCCGGCTTTGATCCGTTCCGGAGTCGGGGCGGGTTTGGGCGCATTGCGTCGGCCATTGTAAAAGCCAAGTCGGAAAATGATAACGTAATTGCCCTTGATGCAGGAGACCAGTTTCAAGGAACCCTGTTTTACAGCGTAAACAAGTGGCCTATGCTGGCGGAACTGGATAAAAAAATGCCCTGGCAGGCCATGACCCTCGGCAATCACGAGTTTGACGAGGGCTGCCTTGAGCTTTCCGAATTTCTGAAACAGGTCAGATTCCCGGTGCTGGCCGCCAACCTTAATCCGGAAAAAGGCTGCCCCCTTCTGCACAGCGCTGTCAGACCATATCTGATTGCCGATATACGCGGTGTTCCTGTAGGCATTGTAGGCATAGCCAATGATCAGGTGGCGGAACTGTCCGGTGCCTGCCCTTATACCCGGTTCGATGAGCCGGCCGCAGCTCTGGCCAAAGCGGTGAATGAGCTGGAAACTAAAGGGGTCAGGCATATCATTGCCCTCACTCATATCGGTCTGCCGGCCGATCGCGAGCTGGCCCGCGCTGTGGAAGGGGTGGATATCATTGTCGGCGGCCATACCCACACATATCTTGGGCCGAAATCCGAAGAGGGCAACTACCCCATTGTGGAACGCTCCCCCAGCGGGAACCCGGTGCTGGTGGTAACCGCCAAACGCGCCGCTGAATATATCGGCGAACTGAAGGTAAATTTTGATCAAAACGGCGTTCCCATCAATTGGGCGGGAGAAACTGTTGAACTGGGTACAGAAATTCCAGTGGACGCCGCTGTTGCAGATTTGGTTGAAAAGTACAAAGCAAGCCTGGATGCATTTCGTAAAGACGTAGTGGGTCGCCAGAACATCTCCCTGCCCGATGGAATGGACGCTTGCCGTTCCGGTGAATGCCTCAGTGGTATGTTCATCGCCGACGCCATGCTTGAATTTGCCCGTCCTTATGGAGCGGTTGCAGCCCTGCTCAACAGTGGCGGCATTCGGGCGGCCTTGCCCAAAGGGGAGTTGACCCGCGGCGACTTATTAAGCGTACAGCCATTCGGCAATATGCTGGTGGTGCGTGAACTGACCGGAAAGCAACTGCTGGCAGCCCTGGAGCACGGTGTTTCGCAAACCGGCGGCAAGGGCCCCCGCCTGCTTCAGGTAGCCGGTTTACGCTATGAAGTGGATCCCACCCGTCCGACAGGCCACCGGGTGCTTAAAGTGGAGATGCTGGACGCGCGGGGCAGGGCGACTTCATTGAATCCTGAAGCCCGCTATGGAGCCATACTTCCCGACTATCTGGTCGGAGGCGGAGATGGCTACGCAATGCTGAAGCACAGTAAGGCAATGCCGTCTCCGGAGCCCATAGATATTGACGTGTTTGAGCGCTACATTCGAGCCCATACGCCCTTGCTTCGCCCTGTAACCGGGCGAATTGTCTATGTGAATTAGTGTTTCCACACATATCCCCATTAAGCTTGATTATGGAGTGAAAATCATGAATCTGATTGCAATTAACGGAAGTCCGCGCACAGGCTGGAACACCGCCCGGCTGTTGGAGAAAGTGGTTGAAGGAGCTCAGGCGGCAGGTGCTGAAGCGAAATTAATTCATCTGCGCGATTTAAGATTCACAGGTTGCATAAGCTGCTTTGCCTGCAAGCGCATTGGCGGTCCAAGCTATGGACGGTGCGCGGTGCGCGATGATCTCAAAGCGGTGCTCGATTTGTGCCACAAGGCCGACTCCCTGGTGCTGGGCACTCCTTTTTATTTCAGCGCGGAAAGCGCATTCATGCGTGCATTTATGGAGCGTTTGTGGTTCCAGTACTATTTATACAGCAAGCTGAAAAAGCCGTTGTCCCCTGCGAAAAAATCCACGGCTCTGGTCTATACCATGAACGTGCCCGAAGCCGTAATGGAAGAGTATGGAAAAACGGCTGTTGTCAAACGCGCCCAACAGATAATGCGTTTCCTGTTCGGCAGTTGTGAGGTGCTGCTTTCCTGCGACACCTTGCAATTTGACGACTATTCGCTTTACGACACTGATTTGTTTGACGTACCGGCCAAACAGAAACGGCACAAGGAAGTTTTCCCGGAAGAGCTGAAAGCGGCCTTCAACTTGGGAATGAGGCTGGTTGCCGGCTGACAGAGAATTCGATGCGCAATGCCCTCGCGGGGCGGAAGTCAAGTCCGTGAGATGCACGCATTCAGGATTGGCAGACTTTGCTCGATTTTCCCCCAGTTGAACAACTCCAGCAGCAATACTGGACATTCTTTTCGGTCATGTCTCAATACCTTTTTAAGCGTATCTGTTTGCGTTGGGCTTAAGCTGTTCAACGGGGCGTGGCCGTTCAACCTGGGGCCGGGCGCATTGATATGCCAGATCCCGGCTTGTGCCGAGTATTGCAAAATTGTGCTTTCTGCTTGAGTGGCATACCCCATATAGACATGGGCGAAATCATAGCACAGTCCAAACCCAAGCGTAGCAGATGTCTGCATCAAACAGTCAAGCTCGCTCCCGGGTTGGTTTTCAAGCAAAATACGCTTGGGCTCCAAACCATGCCCGGCCCATAATTCGGCAAAGCATTCCAGGCAATCAGGATTAAACCGGCTCGATGGCGTTGCTGCAGGTGGATGCAGCACAACGGCCGCCGGATTGAGGAAATCACATTTGCGCACAAGCTTTACACAGATATCAACGCTTTCCGCTACTTCCAGAGGGGTGGGGGCCGACTTGAGGCTGAAGGGCAAATCCAACGGCAAATGCAGATGCCAGGTACAAGGCAGTTCTGCCAGTTTTCCGGGCAAATCGTCACGCCCATATTCAAGGCAGGCTTTACTTTCAAAAAAACAGAGGCTGATTTCCGGAGCTGCTTCGCAGGGAAAAGTCAGGGTGTTACTTTCCCTCAACCGTTCCCATTGCGCACAGAGATAAACCGCATTGTCGGTAATGCCGCCCTGTCTGACCCAAGAAGGAAAAGCCAACCTGTATTTACCGTCCATTTAAAACCTGCTAACATTAAAAAAAATAATCAAGTTTAAATAATATAGGTGATCTATGCAAAATGCACAATTCAAAGCACGCCGGGACAGAGCCCGCGAGCTGATGTTGCAAAATGGAATGGCTGCCCTGCTCATAGGACTGCCAGCTAACCGTTATTACTTGTCCGGATTCGAACTGCATGACCCCCAACCCAATGAAAGCTCCGGTTATCTGGCGATTCTTGAAAACGGCGAGGATATGCTGTTTACCGACGCGCGCTATCTGGAAGCAGCCAAACGGCTGTGGAAAGACAGCAACATTCACATATATAGAACGCTCAGCGCCGCCCCGGGAGAAATCAATCAGAGAATTAAGGAACGGGCCGGGAAATCGGCCAAAGTCGGATTTGAATCCAGGTTAATGAGTGTGGCTTTTCACCGCGAATTCTGCCCCGGCCTGGATCTGGTTGCTGCAGATGGGTTGGTGGAGAAACTGAGGCTGATTAAGGATGCGGCGGAAATTGAGTTGATGCGCAAATCAGCACAGCTCAATCATCAACTGATGAACCATGTGCCGTCTTTACTGAAGCCGGGACGTACAGAAGCCCAGATTGCCTGGGAAATTGAGCAATTCTTCCGGAATAACGGCGCTTCAGGCAATGCGTTTGAGCCCATTGTGGCTGTAGGGCCGAATGCGGCTCTTCCCCATGCCATTCCCGGGAACAGCCAAATTGTGCAGGAGTGCTCCGTACTGGTTGATGTGGGAGCACGCCTGGCGGACTATAATTCCGATCAGACCCGTAGTTTCTGGGTGGGAGAACACCCGGCCAGATATTTTACCGTTGCCCTGGAACAAATTCAGGAGGCGCAACGCCGCAGCATTGCAGCAATCAAGCCTGGGGCTATCTGCGCTGATGTGTACCACGCCGCCTATAACTATCTCGCTGATTGCGGAGTGGCTGAACACTTCACCCACGGCCTTGGGCATGGGGTTGGGCTGGAAACACATGAAGCGCCTTCCCTGTCGCCGCGCAATCCTCAACCGCTTGCACCGGGTATGATTGTTACTGTTGAACCCGGCCTGTATTACCCGGAATGGGGCGGCGTACGCTGGGAATATATGGTTCTTGTTACCGAAAACGGCTGTGAGATTCTTTAATGGAAAACGCTTGTGAACTACGGCTGGTCGCTCCTAAAAAACAGCGCCGCTATCGAGGCGAAATTCTGCCCGCGCCTGAACGTTCAACCCGCCTGTATGTACAGATTGCTCCGCGTGATGTGGGCATGTTCAAATTTTTGCTGGAAGCAGAGGACAACCTCGGCTACATGAGTGTGGTTGACCGCTGGCAGGCTACTTTAAAAGTGGTGTTCAGCCCGCACCAGAAAAAAGCAATGAAGCTATGGCTCAAGGCCGCGGCTCAAACCCTACGGTTCCGGGAAATCTGGTTAACAGACAAAGAATGCCCCAAAAGAGAAAACCAGAAACTGAATTCTCTTGAATTGAAGCTGATTGTCAGGGACAAGCACGATTAAAGCAAATCAACTTTCAAAGTAATTTGCTTCGGCGGCTGCGCGGACAGACGCATGCGCCATAAATGAGTAAAAAACTGCGGTTTTTCTACGAAAAGCAAGCAGCGTGATGATTGCAGCGTAGAGTTAATTCTGAAAATACTCTGGATTGAATACTTGGCAATGAGCACGCGCTAACGGTCGGTGGACCACCCACCGACCGTTTTCTCGTTTTAGGAGAGTTGCGCAAAATCAGGAAGGTACTAATTATATAGCAAGGCCCGTGCCAATACCTTATTCTCAAAAATCACTAATGTTTTCAATATGTTATACAAATATAAATTTTGATTTGAGTTTAAAAAATTTAACTGCTCGGGGTTTACGGTATGGATTACAGATAGCCCGGATAATTTATTGTACCGGGTACATTTCTGTAAAATCTACTCCCGCAATGCTTTTAAGCCATACTAGTTTCAAAGTGCAATTTTTTAATCAGAATTTAGGGGCGGTAAATTAAAAATGAAAATTTTTGTACTGCTCCTTAAGAACAAATTGAAATATTATAAGTTCTAATCATCGCGCTGCATGCGCAACTCAGAGCAGTTCCTTTCAAAGTTAATTTGCCATATTATCTAATTCTGCAGTCACTCAGATGGTGCATAACCAGCTCTTTGAGCCTGGATAAATCAGGCGAAGAAAAACTCTGAGCGTAATTCGGCTTCAAGGCGTTTTCCCAATTCACCGCCTGCAGCCAAAGGGGAACCCCGGGAGCATACTCGGCAATGAGGCAAGCCAACTCCACAATACTTTGTTCATTAATAAACGGAGCGGCACAAGTAGTGCGAAACTCTGCAGGAATACCGCCTTGCCCGACTATTCGCATGCTTGTAATCAACTCCTCTGTGTATTGTTTTCCGTTTTCACTGAACACGCCATACCCAGGCAAAGACGTTTTCAAATCCATGGCGATATAATCAAGTAAGCTATCGTTAAGTAATGCCTCCAGCATTTGCGGATTTGTGCCGTTGGTGTCCAGTTTTAAGGAAAAACCCAGCTCTTTGACCCTTTTTGCAAATTCAGGCAAATCGCTATGAATGGTTGGCTCACCGCCGGAAATTACCACACCTTGCAACTGGCATTTCCTTTTTTCCAAAAATGTAAATAACGCCTCAATGTCCACATTGTCTGTTCCCGGGCTCAGGAGAGCGGGATTGTGGCAATACGGGCAACACAAATTGCACCCCCTGGTGAATATGACCGCCGCTATTTTGCCGGGAAAATCAATGAATGAGTTTTTTTGAATTCCACCGATAATCAATGCTTAATTCCTGGTCAGGCTTATACAGGCGCTTATGATAACCATAAGAAGTCAGTAAACCGTTCCAGGCAAGGGGCATAGCTGCGCCCCCTGCCTGGTTTAACGTGTGCAATCAGGCCACATTTTCCGTATGTCTCGGGCTCTCGCTTTCTTCAAGCGCGGAGGGGACCCGATAAGTTTTACGCATGGAATACTCGCATTGCTTGCCGTCATTCCAACGTTGCACCGGGCGCAAGTAACCCACTACCCGCGAATAAACCTCTGTTTTGGTCCCGCAATGCGGACACTCGTACACTTCCCCTTTGAGATAGCCATGTTCCGGGCATACGCTGAAGGTTGGGGTAAGGGTGAAATAAGGCAACTTATATCCGGCTGTTATCCGGCGGACCAGATTCGCCACAACTTTGGTGTCGTTGATTTCCTCACCTATGAAGCCGTGTAATACCGTACCACCGGTATAACTTGCCTGAAGATCATCTTGCAGGTCCAGCACCTCAAAAATGTCATCTGAAAAATTAACGGGCAGATGAGTCGAATTGGTGTAAAACGGTGCTTTGCCTTTCGCCACCAGGGCATTATTGGCAAAATTGATGCCGGGATAACGTTTTTGGTCAAGGCGCGCCAAGCGGTACGATGTGCCCTCGGCGGGCGTGGCTTCCAGATTGTAAAAGTCGCCTGTTTCTTCCTGGAACTTGGCAAGCAGAGAACGGATATATTCCAACACGCGCAGGGAGAAATCACGCCCTTCCGGAGTAGCAATGCCTTTGCCGAAAAGGTTCAGGCAGCATTCATTCATGCCAACCAGGCCAATGGTTGAAAAATGGTTGGTCCAGAATTTTCCGGTGCGCGCCTTCACATCCCGCAGATAAAAGGTAGTGTAAGGGTAAAGTCCGCCTTCCGTAAACTGTTCGAGCACTTTACGCTTGATCACCAGACTGTCTTTGGCTAAATTTACCAGACTGTCCAAACGCGCGAAAAATTCTTCCTCATTTGCCGCCACATGCCCCATACGGGGAAGATTGAGCGTTACCACGCCTATGGAACCAGTAAGCGGGTTCGCCCCGAACAGGCCGCCGCCCCGCTTTCTCAGCTCCCGGTTGTCCAGGCGCAAACGACAGCACATGGAACGGGCATCTTCCGGGTTCATGTCGGAATTTACAAAATTGGAAAAATAGGGAATGCCGTAACGGCCGGTCATTTTCCAGATTGCTTCAAAACGGGGACTGTTCCAATCAAAATCTTTGGTTATATTGTAAGTGGGAATGGGGAAAGTGAATACTCTGCCTTTATTATCCCCTTCCATCATCACTTCTGCAAACGCCTGGTTCAAGACATCCATTTCCGCCTGGTAGTCGCCGTAGGTTGTATCCTGCAGTTTGCCCCCGATGATCACCGGCTCATTTTTCAAGCCGGCAGGCACGTCCATATCCATGGTGATATTGGTAAACGGGGTCTGGAAACCTACCCGGGTAGGGATATTGATGTTAAACACGAACTCTTGCAAAGCCTGCTTGACTTCCTGTCTGCTTAAGTGGTCGTGCCGGATAAACGGAGCGAGCAGGGTATCGAAACTGGAAACCGCCTGAGCGCCGGCAGCCTCACCTTGTAAGGTGTAGAAGAAGTTCACCAACTGCCCTAAAGCCGAACGAAAATGTTTGGGCGGAGCGCTTTCGATGTTGCCGGCCAAACCTTTAAATCCTTCGCGCAACAAATCCTGTAAATCCCAACCCACACAATATACTGAAAGCAGATTAAGGTCGTGCAGATGAAAATCGCCGCTGCGGTGGGCGTCTCGGATTTGCGGGGTGTAAATGCGGTTCAGCCAGTACTCGCTGGTCACATCGGAAGCGATGTGGTGGTTCAGGCCCTGAAGAGAGAAGCCCATATTCGAATTTTCACGCACCCGCCAGTCCAGCTTCTCCAGATAACCATCCATCAAATCAATATTTGCTTTAGATGAAATCTGCCGGATCTGGGCATGTTGTTCGCGGTAAAGGATATAAGCCTTGGCTGTTGCCAGAAAAGGAGAATCAAGCAATACCTCTTCCACTACATCCTGAATAAATTCCACATCGGGCAAGGGCCCCATTTGCATGGCCCGGGCCAAAGAAAGTACCCGCATGGTTAAACGGCGGGCCTCCTTTTCGGAAAATTCGCCGGTAGCTTCGCCGGCTTTACGAATGGCGTTGACTATTTTGCTGGAATCGAAAGGAACAACGCGGTTATCGCGTTTTCTGATTTTGTCGAAGAACATTGGAACTCCTGAAAAGGGGCGGTATGGTTGTTTTGCGGAAAATACGCAAAAGAAGAACGGCAGAGATGCACGCGCAATAAAGCCCCGTTACGCGGCAGCCTGTGAACCTGGATTGGCGCTGACTGAAACCACAAGAGCGGTTCAACGCGCAAATCACCGCATGAGGCAGGTCTTCCGGCTGGCCTGGATACAAGTATGTATCCCTTGCCCCCCTTCCCGGATATCTCCAGTGGTTTATGGGGCATTCCCGGCGTGGTAACCGGGGGCTTCACGGCGGCGGGTCCGCTCCTGATTTACACAGGATTCCCTATTATCCTTAAACCATGCGTTCAACCTGTAAAATCCGGGTTGACGCATAATCAAGGCACCTCATGTGCGCAATTTAAAAGGATACAGCTCTCCAGTCAATGCTGTCTGAAGAAAATGGGGGGGGATCGATTTCCGACAAATCCTCTAAATTTTTTTTAAAGCTTTCCCTCAGCTTTCCGGAGTCCGTTGTTTGCCAAGGCTTATTTGCTGATAACTAATATCAATATTAAAAATTTCTCTTAAAAAAGAATTTCGGGCATTTTTGGAATCAACTAATTATTTTAACTAACACCCGCTTTACCTCGAAATCGTCCTTTTTAGGCGAAATTTTGATTTCGTATGTAATTTCCAGATGATAAGTCAGGTTCCAGTGCTTTCGCAGCCCAAATAACTGCTGAACACCGAACTATTGACTATCCGGCTGAGCAAAGTTAATTTTACCAATCAACAATCAAGAGGAAGAGCAAATGAAACTGAATACTCTGCGTTCCACCTATACAGATGGTCTTGAATTTTTCGGCAAACTTTCCCCCTATGAACTTGCGGCGAAATATGGCACTCCGCTTTATATATATAATGAAAAAATACTGCGAGAGCGTTGCCGGGATCTGCTGGCTTTATCGGACCACCCCGGCTTTGCAGTGAACTACTCCGTTAAAGCCAATGCCAATCTGGCCCTTTTGCGGATAATCCGCTCCGAAGGCCTGATTGCGGACTCCATGTCCCCGGGTGAAGTTTATATCGCCATGCAAGCCGGATTTTCCGCTGATCAGATACTTTATGTCTGCAACAACGTATCCGGGGAAGAAATGCGCTATCCGCTGGAACGCGGCATACTGGTAAGCGTCGATTCTCTGCGCCAGCTTGAGGAGCTGGGCAAGGTAAATCGTGGCGGCAAAGCGGTAGTCAGATTTAACCCGGGCATTGGGGCCGGGCACCACAAAAAGGTAATTACCGCCGGGGCGGAAACAAAATTCGGCATCGGCGCCGGCGATATCCCGGAAATGCAGGATATCCTTGCCCGCTACGAGATGAAACTTGCCGGCGTTAACCAGCATATCGGCTCGCTGTTTCTTGACCCGCAAGGATATCTGGACGCGGTTGACGTTCTGCTTGACCTTGCCCGCGCATTCCTGCCGGATCTTGAACTTATTGATTTTGGCGGTGGATTCGGCATTCCTTATCAGAAGTACGCGGGGCAGGCCCGGCTGGATTTGACCGGCATGGCCAGGGAATTCGACGCGCGCATCAAGGCGTTCTCCCGGGAGACCGGGTATCGAGGACGCTTCCTGATTGAGCCGGGGCGCTATATCTCCGCTGAATGCGGCTTACTGCTCGGAGCCGTGCACAATACCAAAAATAATGGGAATATCCGATTTGTGGGAACGGATCTCGGGTTCAACACGCTTATGCGCCCGGTGCTTTACGGCTCTTTCCATGACATTGAAATCTACCGCGAAGGGGCAGGCCCGGATAATAATCTGATGCCGCAAACACTGGTGGGCAATATCTGCGAATCCGGCGATATCCTGGCTAAAGACCGGGAGCTGCCGGAAATGCAGGTAGGGGATTTAGTTGCCGCTCTGGACGCCGGTGCATACGGCTATGTGATGAGTTCATCTTACAACCAGCGTCTGCGCCCGGCCGAAGTACTGATTGACGAAAAAGGCGACGATATTCTGATTCGCCGTCGCGAAACGTTGGAAGATCTGCTCCACCTCACCCCAATCAATATCTGATGCGTGATTGCAAAGGGGGACCGAAAGTTACATTTCCGGCCCCCCTTTCTTATAAAGCTTTTCGGTAGTCTTTATATCGCGCCAGACTCTGCCTGACCTCAGAAGCCATTCATAAATGACTTCTGGCTGGAACAGCTCAGCTGCTTTTTAGTATCACGCTTCTCCTTCACAAAGACCTTATCCCGACCAGTGCGATAAGGCATGGAGTATGTCATGCCGTTATAGCCTTGGCTTGTAATTATAGATTGAGCTTATAAGCCTGCTGTCGTTGCAATTCACTTTATCTAAACGATTACACACGAGTTATACTTTGGATCAGTTAAGCTTGAGTCGCTATTGCGGTATGATCAATTCTATAATTTGCTTAATCCCCTTTACACTTTAGCGCAAATTGTTATTGTACTGGCTGGGAATGCAAGATTAATCCCTTTAAGCTAACGCAAAGGGTACAACAGAGCGGGAAAGCTTGTTGAAACAACTTCTTTTCCGTATTACTGAAATCTCTTATCTATGGCTAATACTAACGGTATCGGCGGCTTCTCATACCGCTCTCTTCTGGCATTGACCTGGCCCCAATTCATGATGATGCTCCTACAAATGCTCATTGGGTTCACTGATGTGTATGTGGCCGGACGCATCGGCTCCAGTGTACAGGCAGCAATGGGGATGGTGCTGGAATGCTTCTTCATGATGATCATCATTGCCAGCACCACTTCGAATGGAATGCTGGCCACAGTCGGGCAGTCAGTAGGGGCCCAAAAGTATGTGCGCGCCCAACGTTACGCCGGTATGGGCATAATGATTGCCATAGCCGTCTGCTTTCTGTTAATATTTTCGGTTTACTTTAACCGGAATTTGATTCTGAATTTGATCAAAGTGCCGGAAGAAATTCAGCCGGTGGGCATTTACTTTCTAAACGTCATTCTGCTGACCTTACCTTCCCACTATATGCTGGTGCTTTCCGGCGCAATTTTCCGTGCTTACGGCAAAGTCTGGATTCCCCTTTGTGCCATTGCCATTGCCTTTGTAATCAACGTATTTTGTGATTTCGGGTTTGGCCTGGGTTACTTCGGGCTGCCCGCATTCGGCTATAAAGGTATTGCCTGGGCAACTTTTTTCTCCGTATCTGCCGCTGCTGTTTTTAATGTAATCGTGCTGATCAAGCTGGGTCTGATAAGCCGCAAGTCGCTTGTGGGCTGGCGTTGGATTAAAAAAGGCGCGCCCTATCTGATTAAAATCAGCATCCCTACCTTCATTATGCAAGTATTTTGGAACATGGGCTACATTGTTTTATATATGGTAACCGCAACCTTGCCCTCAGACAGTATTAACGCGGTTGCCGGCCTGACCACCGGCCTGAATATTGAAGGCATTCTGTATATGCCTGGAGCCGCTTTCAGTATGACCGCCGCAATAGTTGTGGGAAATTTGCTGGGCGCGCGCAAAGTGACAGAGGCCAGAAAAGCAGTTGCCCGTATTTTGAAAGTGGGTACAATTTTAATGTGCTGCGTGGCCTTAGGTTTATGGTTCTTAGCCCCTTTAATTTCGGCCAAGGTCGCATCAGATCAATATGTGGCGGCTCACGCCCTCACCTATCTGCGCTTCAATATTTGCTCTACCCCATTCACGATGTTCAGTATCATTCTCAACGGTTGTATGGTCGGGGCAGGAGCCACACGCTATAATCTTATTGCCAATACCGGAAGCACCTGGCTGGTGCGTTTGCCTATTGCCTATCTGTTCGGACATGTACTTTGGCAAACTTCTACCGGAGTGTTCATGTCCATGCTGATTTCACAGGTTTTTCTTTCTTCAACCTTGTTTTATGTGTTTAAATACAAAGACTGGCCGAGATTCGCCATGATCAAGGCTGAAGCGCGGACCAAAACAGGGCACGCGAATGTCGGGTAAAGCCACCTGCAATCAGCTCGATAACAATTAACCAATGCTGGAGTTTACCATGGAACTTAATTTTGCTCCCATCACTCTCCCGGAAAAACCCGGCGACAACGGACACCGTTATCTTGATCTGCTCGCCAAAACTCCTTCACTGGCTTCAGATTATTCTCTGTCCAATATCTGGGGCTGGTGTGAACATTATGGACTGGAATGGGCTTTTTGTGAAAAAGACTTAGCCTGGATACGCCAGACTAAACCATATACCCGCTACTGGGCGCCGGTGGGGGACTGGTATTCAATCCCGTGGTCTGACTGCTGCCTTGAGCCCGGCACGGAAATTACACGGGTACCGGAAGAACTTGCAGGTATCTGGCAGAAGGCAAGGCCGGACCGGATTGAGCTTAAAGAAGAACGGGGAGCCTGGGACTATGTGTATCTGGTCGAAGAGTTGGCCACACTCAAGGGCAATCGTTTTCATAAGAAAAAAAACCACTACAACCAATTCCTCAAGCTGTACAACTGGGAATACAAAAGTATGCAGGCTTCCGATATTGAAGCTGTGCTGGATATGCAGGAAGAGTGGGTGAAATGGCAGGAAGATCCTTCTGCCAGTCTGACGGCTGAGAATAAAGCCATTGAGCGGGTGCTGTGCAACTGGGAAAAGCTGCCGAACCTGATCGGCGGCCTGATTTTGATTGACGGCAAACTGAAAGCCTACACTGTGGGCGAACCTCTGTCACCGCGCGGCAATGATATGGTGGTCATTCATTTTGAAAAGGCCTGCACGGAATACCGGGGGCTTTACCAAGCCATAAACGCCATGTTCTTACAAAATGACGCGAGCCGTTTCAAATATGTCAATCGCGAGCAGGATCTGGATGACCCCGGGCTGCGCAAAGCCAAAGAAAGCTATAACCCGGTTGACTATGTTAAGAAACAGATTGTTTACTTCAAGTAGCGAAAATAGCTGAATTATTTCCGACAACCACTCTATTTTCCGACGGCGGGAACCAAGCGATGTCCTTTCACCGGCGATGCGAACAATGCTTCGCATCGCCGGCATACAGCCTCAATAGCAAAAGCTCACTTCTTTGATGCAACTAAAGACTCAATCTTTAAGTTAAATGCGGTTCCCCTTACCCATAGCATCTAAACTACTGTATATCGCTATTGAAAAATAAATGCCGGCCTCAAACCACGACAAAGGGTGACCTTCAGACTTAGGGGGCAGCAGTCCCGCGCGATTGGAACGCCATATACGGGTTGAATGCTCTTCAATTAAACTAAAAAGGCCGGAATAATCCGGCCTTTTATCATTATGCACAGGTTCGGCTGCTTGGCCAAGGACTTTAGAAGCCCATGCCGCCGCCCATTCCACCCATGCCGCCGCCCATGCCGCCCATAGGAGCAGGGTTCTTCGGCTCGGGCTTTTCAGCAATAGCACACTCGGTGGTAAGCATAAGGGAAGCCACAGAAGCGGCATTCTGCAGAGCAGTACGGGATACCTTTTTCGGGTCGATTACACCAGCTTTGATCAGGTCTTCAAATTCACCGGTAGCGGCGTTGAAGCCAAAACCGTCTTTGCCTTCGCGTACTTTTTCCACAATGATGGAACCTTCATAACCACCGTTATAAGCAATCTGACGTAAAGGTGCTTCAATGGCACGGGCAGTAATCTTAATACCGGCAGCTTCGTCATCATCAACAGGCTTCAGGCTGTCCAATACCTTAGACACACGAATGTAGGCCACGCCCCCGCCAGGTACAATACCTTCTTCAACTGCAGCGCGGGTAGCGTTCAGGGCGTCTTCCACGCGGTCTTTCTTTTCCTTCATTTCAGTTTCAGTAGCAGCGCCTACACGGATTACAGCCACGCCGCCGACTAGTTTGCCAAGGCGCTCCTGCAGCTTTTCGCGATCATAGTCGGAAGTGGCTTCAGCAATCTGAGCACGGATAACTTTAGCACGGGCCTTGATCTCTTCCATATCGCCTGCACCGTCAACAATGATAGTCGTACCCTTATCAACCACTACGCGCTTAGCCTGTCCAAGATCGGAGAGTTTCATCATTTCCAACTTCATGCCGGTGTCTTCAGACACTACAGTACCGCCGGTAAGAATGGCGATATCCTGCAATACCGCCTTACGACGATCACCGAAGCCGGGGGCCTTAACGGCAACCGTCTGCAAGGTGCCGCGCAGCTTGTTTACTACCAGGGTAGCCAGAGCTTCGCCGTCCACATCTTCGGAAAGAATGAGCAGAGGACGGCTGGTCTTGGCAATTTGCTCGAGAATGGGGAGCAGGTCTTTCATCTGGGTGATTTTGGGTTCACAAAGCAGGATAAAGGGGTTTTCCAGCTCTGCCACCATGCGTTCGGCATCGCTTACGAAATAGGGGGAAAGATAACCGCGGTCGAACTGCATACCTTCCACAACGTCAAGAGTGGTTTCCAGGCCCTTGGCTTCTTCAACGGTAATAACCCCTTCCTTGCCGACCTTGCCTACTGCTTCGGCAATGATATTGCCGATGGTGGCATCGGAGTTGGCGGAAATGGTACCAACCTGAGCAATTTCTTTCTGATCACGGGTGGGCTTGGCAAGATTGCCGAGTTCTTTCACCAGGGCTTCAACAGCCTTGTCAATACCGCGCTTAATAGCCATGGGGTTACGGCCGGCGGCTACCAGCTTCACGCCTTCATGATAAATGGCCTGAGCCAGAATGGTGGCGGTGGTGGTACCGTCGCCGGCATTGTCGGAAGTTTTGGAAGCAACTTCCTTAACCATTTGCGCGCCCATATTTTCGAATTTGTCTTCCAGCTCAATTTCCTTGGCAACAGACACACCGTCTTTGGTAATTACAGGAGCGCCATAGCTTTTTTCAATAACCACGTTGCGCCCTTTGGGGCCCAGGGTAACCTTAACGGCATTGGCCAGTTTATCCACGCCGCGGGAAAGCTTCTCACGGGCTTTAGTATCAAAAAGAATCTCTTTTGCAGACATTGTTGAACTCCTTAAACGAACAATTTAGAAATTTATTTATTTGGATACGGTGGCGAGAATATTGTCTTCGCTCATAATCACCAGGTCTTCATCGCCGGGAACGTCGTTTCCAACATATTTGGTGAACAGAACGATATCGCCAACCTTCACATTCATCGGAACCAGCTTGCCTTCTTCACTGATACGGCCGGGCCCTACAGCAACTACTTCGCCGAGAACAGGCTTTTCTTTCGCGGTATCGGGGATAAAGATCCCGCCGGCGGTCTTTTCTTCAATTTCAAGACGCTTAACCAGAACGCGGTCGCTAAGTGGTTGAATATTCATGTTTTTATAACCCTCCAAAATGTATTTTAAATTTTGCATTTAGCACTCTCTGCCCTGTAGTGCTAAAAGCGGTGCTGAACCTGAAGCTGTTTTCAGAATGATTGCCCAAACGGCGTTGCCTGAAATTTCATTTACGGACAAACACCACTGAAAAAAGCAGACGCACAAGCGTCGGAATGGAAGCAATATAATAATCTTTGCTGGTTTGGGAAGAGGTAACCTGAAATTTTTTTTAAGGAAGCAGCCGGAAATCCTACCCACCCCGTTTGTCTGTATTTTGCCCGGCTGTTGCAGAGAGCAAAAAGCAGGCGTTAGCCCGACATGATCTACACCAGAGGCATTACTCCCTCACCCGGATTGTCCCGATAAGGTTCAGATGTTTCAGGCAATGCTTTAAACGTGCTGAGCATTTTGTCGAAATAAGCAATGGTCTTTTTCAGTCCTTCTGCCAAAGGGACGGCCGGACTCCAGTTCAATTCTTTCCGGGCAAGATCAATATTCGGCTTGCGACGGCAAGGGTCATCGTGCGGCAACGGCTTATAAACTATCTGCGAGGCCGCCCCGGTAAGCTCAATGACTTTCTCAGCCAATTCCCGGATCGTAAATTCTCCCGGATTTCCCATATTTATCGGTCCGATAACGTGGTCAGGCGAGTTCATCAGTCGGTATATACCCTCAATCAGATCTGTCACATAGCAAAAAGATCTGGTCTGTTCGCCACTACCGAATATAGTAATCGGCTTGTTCAGCAGGGCCTGAACTATAAAGTTGGAAACAACCCGCCCATCATTAGGGTGCATGCGCGGGCCATAGGTGTTGAAGATGCGTGCGACTTTAATGCGCAGTTTGTGCTGACGATGATAATCAAAAAACAGGGTTTCGGCTGCACGTTTGCCCTCATCATAGCACGAGCGTATTCCTATCGGGTTGACATTCCCCCAGTAATCTTCAGTCTGGGGATGAATTTCCGGATCTCCATAAACTTCCGATGTAGAGGCCTGAAAGATCTTAGCGTGCAACCGCTTGGCCAGGCCAAGCATATTAATGGCCCCATGCACAGAAGTTTTCAGGGTCTGCACCGGATCGCGCTGATAGTGGACAGGAGAGGCCGGGCAAGCCAGATTATAAATCTCGTCCACCTCCACAACCAAGGGAAAGGTAATGTCGTGGCGCAACAATTCAAATCGCTTATGCCCCAAAAGGTGTTCGATGTTGCTGCGGGTGCTGCAATAAAAATTATCTACGCACAGCACCTCTGCTCCTTCATTGAGCAGGCGTTCACAAAGGTGCGAGCCAAGAAAACCTGAACCGCCGGTGACCAATATCCGTTTAGATAAGAACATGTTCAATCCCCTCAGCCAACCTTTTAAAGCACATTGACATCAACTAAGTCCGGAATGTCAATAACCTGCCGACTACATAAATAATATATGCACTTTCCGTGCCCGGCTGTTTTGGATCGAGATATGGACAACTAGCCAAAATAGAGAATGCCTGCTAGAGTGTGTCGGCAGAATTATAAATCAGTCAATTTAAGGGTATCAAATGAAAATATACATTGCCGCCAGTTTCAGGCACCAGCACGCCGTGGAAATGCTTACGGAACGTTTAGAAGACATGGGGATAGAAGTTCTTTCCTGGTTACGGGAAGGTCGTCCTGATGAAGCATTCCTGTCAAAACTCGAACTTGAAAACTTTATCCGCTCACAGGAAGGCGAACGGGTGTTCAGGTTCTGTGCAGGTTCTGCCACTACAGCGGATTTGTTGATATATTTAGGACCGTCCGGCTGCGACGCCTGGGCTGAAGTCGGAGCCGCTTATGGTTCCGGTGTACCGGTAATGGGCCTGCTTGCCAAATCTGAAGAAGTGGGTTTGATGCGGCACATGATTCAAAGCTGGTCCACTTCTGTTTCCGATCTGCTCAAACGGGTAAAGGCCTTTCAAGACGGCCTGCCACAGGGGTTGTAATGCTTCTGGCCATGGTTACCTACACACATAACGACTCTGTTCTTCTGAACGAGTTGCTGGCGAGCCTTAAACGTTGGAGCATTTTACCTGCACATATCTTTATAATTGACGACGCCTCAAGTCCGGCTTATGCCTTGCCTGTACATTTACAGCCCTCTTTCGGTGACAGCGCTGCTCTCGAAGCGAAAAAAACAACTGGTGCCGAACAGAATTTACCCGGTCTTGATATCATCCGGCCGGTCCGGCATTTAGGACCGGCGCAAGCCAAAAGTTTCGGTATCGGCCTCGCCTTTGACGCCGGGGCAGATGTGGTTCTGTCTATTGATTGTGATGTGCGTTTGCCGAAACATTGGCTGAAAGAGTCTTTGCAGATGCTCGATCAGCCCCGGGTGGGGTTGATTGGCTCAGATCCGGAGCATGGCCTTGCAGGCGACGTCCTGTCCGACTATCTGCGGGAATATGAACATGTGCAGCGCGGCATTGCGGAAACTCGTTTTCTGGGCGCGGGAGTCTGGTTGCTGCGCCATGACGTGTGGCGTGAAGCAGACGGCCTGAGCGGGCATGATCAATATACTCACGAGGATCTTTACTTCAGCAGATTGTTGAACGAAAAAGGTTATCTGCTGATAGCACATAACGATCCCCCTGCAACTCAGGTCCGGCGGTTAAAGGCCAGCACCCACTTCAACCGGCAATTGCGCTATTTGGGATTTGCCGTTCTGGCCGTGGCGAAAAACAAAGGAATTGAAAACGCGCTCGCCCTGATTGCCGAACAAGCCTCAACCCGTCTGAAACGAGCTGAAGAGCTCAATAAACCGGCCTATGCCTACCTTGAGTTGCTGTGGCTCGCTTCCTTGCTTATTTACCTGGCTGCCAGAGGCGTTATGGGGAACCCCGCGCTTGCCTGTCCAGCGGTTACAGGTGAAATCAGAAACATATTGGCAGGATTACCCGACACATTTAAGTTGCTGGCAAGCGACCTTGAAGCAATGCATCTGGTCGATAACGGCTTTCAAAGCACTGCCCCGGCAAACAATGACAGCAAGGGACAAACGCCCGATACGCCTGGCGTTGAAGCGGCAAAAACAACGCATGACTTATTGGCGGTGTTGACCGAGCACCCACGACTGCTCTCCGGACTGGAGGCCGGCGAAGCGGCGGCGATCAGGCACGAAAATTCGATTTTTGTTTATTCAAAACATTATTTGGAAGATTGCAGCAGAACGACATAATTGCTATGTTGATTGGAAACTGACAACAAGTAAAGTTGAACCTTATGCAAGCCTCTATTGTAAAAACCACTCTGTTCACTATTATAGCCGACCTGAGCATGTTGACCTTCATTATGGCCTTTTGTCTGGGGGTACGCAGCTTGTTCGGAGCGGGGATCAACTTTGAATTGTATATTGAAATTTTCACATATTTGCTTCTGGCTGTTCCTATCTACGCGGTGTTCGGCCTTTACCCGCCTATCCTGGCTTACGCAGCCGATGCTGTACGTCGTTTGTCTTTGGGGACCACAACCTTGTTCTTCATTATTTTCACTATGACCTTTTTTCTTAAGTCAGGTGAATATTACTCGCGGATTGCCCTCTGCACGGCATGGCTGGCCTCACTGTTGACCATGCCGGTTTGGCGCGGCATGGTCAAACGATATTTCTCCCGCTATGCCTGGTGGGGCAACGACCTGATTTTATGCGGGAGCAGGGAGTGGCTTACAAATGCAATTTCACACCTTTACCACAACAGCAGCATTGGGCTGAAACCATGTGGAGTAGTGATTTTAAGTGACAAAGAAACCTTTGAAGCTGAGCCGGATCTGCTTTTTGAGGTTGAGCTCGGGGCCGATGGGAATGGTCAGACAAAAAAATCCATTTCTCTTCCCATTCTCAAGCTTGAAAACATACCGGACTATGCCCAGGCCTTCAGGTCGCCTTATGCGTTAATAGACCTGAAGTCATTGTCCAACGCGGATACAGCCTACATGGCTGAACTTGCCTGCCATTTCAAAAAAACCTTCTTTGTTTTCCCTTTTTTGAACAATTTGAACTGCTGGACCGGACTGACCGATTTAGGCGGGCACTTCGTTCTGGAAACCAGACAAAAACTGCTGGATATCAGGCGTCAATATATCAAACGCTTTATTGACCTGCTCTTAACGATTTTCGGAGCAGTACTGTTCGTGCCGTTAGCTCTGGTACTTGCCGCTTGTATAAAACTGGAAGACGGGGGGCCGGTGTTTTTTTCCCATGCCCGTATCGGCAAAGGGGGTAGAAGGATAAGGGTGCTCAAATTCCGGACAATGGTTCCGAACGCCGAGGAAGTGCTTAAAGAAAAACTGGCCAAAGACCCGGAACTGGCTCGGGAATGGGCGCATAACCATAAATTAAAAAACGATCCCCGGATTACAAAACTCGGTAAATGGCTGCGGAAAAGCAGTTTGGACGAGCTCCCCCAGGTATGGAATGTACTGAAAGGCGAACTCAGCTTTGTGGGTCCGCGCCCCATAGTGGATGCAGAAATAGAGAAATACGGCGAAGCCGGTTTCGAGCTGTATAAGCGTGTGCTTCCCGGACTTACAGGTTATTGGCAAATTTCAGGGCGCAGCAATACCACTTATGAACAACGGGTAAACTTAGACAGCTTTTATATTCGCAACTGGTCAGTCTGGCAGGACATATATATCATTGCATGCACCCCAAGAGCTTTACTGCGCACCGGTGACGCATATTAAAATACAGTAAATTCCGAGCTATACGCGGTTGTACCGCACAGCCTGCAGACTTGTCTTTTTGTTTGTTTTGGTTAAATACATATTTCACCGCAGTCAAAGCAGTGTAAGCCAGCTAGGCTTCATGCGGCGAAAATAGATATCTGGAGGCATTCATTATGGGTCTGTTAAGTTTGCTTGCCCCACTGAAAGGGGGAGTTGTTTGTTTTACAGGAGCCGGCGGCAAAACATCGTTGATGTATCGTTTGGCGGAAGAAATTGAACGTTCCGGTGCATCTGCAATTTGCACAACAACGGAAAAGCTGCTTCCGCCGCCTCCCGGTTATTATACCGTGGTTGAAGACGAAGTCAGCAATATTGAGCGGCCGACTAATATTCCTTTTGTAATCGCAGGGCGTAGAGATCCGGGCAACTCGCGTTGCTATGTGGGGTACTCACCTGAGGAAATTGACATTCTGGCAAACAGGGGCCAAGCAGACTGGCTGCTTGTGGAGATGGGCCCCAGCCAAGGACGCTACGCAATGGCTCCGACTGCCGGACAAATCAAATATCCGACTTCCACTGATTTGGTAATCGGAATGGTAGGTCTTTCTATTATCAATCAATTTCTTGATGATGTATGGGTGAAAGGAGTGGATGAATTCGCCCGACTGAGCGGCCTTGAAAAGAACATGCGGATCACTGAAGAAGCCCTGGCTAAAGTAGCCACCGATCCCAACGGAATATTCAGAGACGTGCCTGCAAACGTACGGCGCCTGCTTTTCCTCAATCACGCAGATACTTCCGCAACCCGCGCTTCCGGTCAGGCAATTGCCGACTTGGTTGTACGCGGCTGTGACCAGGACCATATTGAGGGTGTGTGCATCGGTGCAGCGTTATCAGGCGATGCTGTAGTATACGAATATCATAAGTAGCAGAGTATTCAGGGGGGAAAAACATGGGCTTTTTCCCAACCGGGCTGGCTGTGTTCAGTTAAATTCTTTCAAACGCCAATTCTTAGGGGGTTGGCATGATGGCCGACCCCCTGCCCCGTTAAATACCGGATTTTCTTAAGAGCATTGAGCTTGAAGTTCAAATGTTTAGGCGAATATGAGCAAAACCTGTCAGTACGGATGCCCGCCCGTATTCAGGTCAGCCGGGATTTGCTGCCGGCCGCGCCTGGAACACAGAGATGCCCGTCCGCCGCAGCTTGGAAGAACATCAAATGAAACTTGCGCCTTTAAAGCCAATCTGAGCTAAGCCTTTTACATTTTTATGGTATCTTGTTATTCTGAACTTATGGATTATAACGGTTCAGCATCGTAGCAGCCAGTGCCGGACTCAAGCTGAAAGAAAATGCCGGCTCAAAGCTGAAAAAACAAAGATGTCCTTGTGGTTCGACTCCTGCTCTGGCGTCTTTTATAATTAACAGAGTCTATACTGCCATAAAGGAGCACATATAAATGATTGCAAAAGAAGGTGATACTGTATTAGTACATTATACCGGAAAACTTGACAACGGAGAAGAATTTGACTCCTCACGCGGCCTTGAACCGTTGGAATTTACTATTGGTACAGGCACAGTTATTCCCGGTTTTGAAAAGGCCGTGACTGGTCTTGCAAAAGGCAACAGCATTACTGTGCGTATCGATGCGGTTGACGCATATGGTGAACACAGCGACGAATTGCTTATTGCAGTCCCCAAGTCTGATTTGCCGGACGATATAACCCCCGAGCAAGGTTTGCAGCTCATGCTTTATACTGATCAAGGGCCTATGGAAGTGGAGATAAGCGACATTAAAGAAGATGAAGTCATCCTTGACGCTAATCACCCTTTAGCCGGTGAGGCCCTGACTTTTGAAATTGAACTGGTGGATATCCTGGACGGCCCCACAGAGAGAAACGCTTGCACAGAAGGCGATTGTGGCTCCTGCGGCTGTGGCTGTTGCGATTGATGCCTGAAACCGAACCGAACGCACATATAAGTGAAAATCTACATACTGTGGGACATATATTTGCAAACCGGCACAGGCTAGCGCAATGTTCAGATTGAAGCAAATCCCCCGTTATATAATAGCCTAGTGTATTTTGCGGTTCGCCGGGCGCACTCCAGATAGTGATCCCGGTGGGCCGTTTCTACTGCAACCGGATCTTTTGTTTTTATTGCTTCATATATTTTAAGGTGCCTGTCGAAAAGATTATCTGCACAGAACGTGTCTTCCCAAAAGGGTAAGAAAAAATGGTGGACAAATTTAGCCTGGTTTTTTCTGGCGAATGAAACTAAAAACTGATTGTCACATGTTGAAATCAGCAGATCGTGAAACTTAAAATCCAATTCACTCAGCCTGTTCAGATCAAGCGGTTGCTTTTGAAACTCAGCCATTTTATCCAGAACTGCCTCTATTTTTAAGAAATCATTTTTGGTGAATAAAGGCAGAGACGTACCGACAATATAGCCTTCCATCACGCCGCAGATGGCATAGTCTGCCAAAATCTCCTCGACAGAGGGTTTTATTACTGAGGCCCCTTTATTATCTTCAAAATGCAGCAACCCATCCCTGCTCAAAACTAGCAAAGCTTCCCGAATGGGAATATGGGAAAAACCGATTTCCGCTGCTATATACTCCTCTTTAACACGTTCTCCCGCTTTTAGCTCTCCAGCCAGAATTTTTGTTTTGATAAAATCAATGACTTGCTGCCGGTATGTTCCCCTACGCATAGCGTTATCCCCCACACCTGCTTACCTGCATTCCCGCTTTGGTCATCCAGCTATTTCTTTTAATCTTCAGGTTAAATGTACTTAATTACTAGTTCAATCTTATTAACTAATAACTCAATAAATTCTTAGTGTAAACTACATACCATATAATCATACACAATTTATATATAAAACTATGCAGATTATACATCTGAAACAAATAGATTTCAGATGAAAAAATGCTATTGTTAAGCTGAATCGACTAATAAATATATTTTTTTCATCACAGTTAAATCCAAGGAGTAAAAATATGGCTAGAATCGTTAACAGCTGGAATGAGTGGGATCCTTTGAAGAGAGTGATACTGGGCAGCCCCGTGGGAACCTGCAACCCCAAACCGGATCTTTCATGGAATAACACTACGAAAACATATCCTGACTATTTTGGCCCTCTTCCCCAGGAAATGCAGGATATTGCTGTGGATGAGATGAATGCGTTTCAGAATGCAATGGAAAAGAGAGGAATTAAGGTTGATCGGCCGAAGGTTATCAATACCTTACAGCGTACCTCCACTCCTGACTGGGAATGTGAATTCATGAGGGGCTGCCAACCGCCCAGAGACGTCTTTTTGTGTGTCGGGAATGTTATTCTGGAATCGCCGATGGCACTGCGCTCTCGCTGGTATGAATATCTTCATTTCCGGGACATTCTGGAAGAGTATTTCCGTGAAGACCCGGATTTCATGTGGATCTCAGCGCCCCGCCCCAGACTGTCGGATGCCTCTTTCAAACAGGGTTTTTGGGAAAGTTTCTATAATATCTGGACTGAGGAGGACAAGCAGCAGCGCGCTTTAGCCCAGAACTGGCATTTGACCGAAAAAGAACCACTGTTTGACGCCGCAGATGGTTTGCGATTCGGAAAAGATATTTTCTGGCAGCCTTCCGTCGTAACCAACAAATCCGGTTTTGACTGGATAACCCGCTATCTCCGCAGCCTAGGATTCAGGGTGCATGAGGCCCGTTTCCAAGAAAAAAGGCGGAATGCCCTGGCATCTGGACGGCTTACTCATGCCGTTGCGCCCCGGCTTATGTATGTATTGCCCCGATGACCCGTTCCTGGTTCCGAATATGGCGGAATTATTCAGAATCAATAGTTGGGAGTTAGTGCCCGCCGCCAGACCCGTATATGATGTCAACATCACCATTGGGGCGCTGGGGGAACGCCACGGTCCAAGCTGGCTTTCCGCCAATACGCTTTCTTTAGACCCGAAGACAATCTGCGTTGAATTTAACGAAACCGGCTACATGGAACAGCTTAACAGTTTAGGTTTTGAAGTCATTCCCCTGCATTATGCTTCCACCTTGGCTTTTGGCGGTTCGTTCCATTGCTCCACGGTTGATGTGCATCGTGAAGGCGTCTGTGAAGACTACTTCCCCAACCAGATTCCCGGCTATTAAACAAGTTGGAAGGGAATCCATGTCCGAATTGCGACATTTTACGCGATTGAGAACATTGCTTGGCGGGGAAAACCCGTCAGGCAATAATCTCACGTGTATTGTAAAGCGTTATTCAACGCCTGAGTGTTTTATCTAAAAGGAATTATTTTGAAAGGTGAGTTATGGATAAAACTCCTTCTAAAAAAGTGGTATTACCGCTTTATATGTTGGTTTGTCTGGTGGTTAGCAGCGTAATCGGCGGGGGGATATACGCCTTGCCCCAAAATATGGCCTTGGTCTCCGGAGGGGCCGGAATGCTCATATCATGGCTCATCACCGGTGTCGGGATGACCTTTCTGGCGGTTACGTTTCTCAAGCTGAGCGTTCGCAGGCCCGACGTCGATACCGGAATGTACGGCTACGTTCAAATGGCGTTCGGAGACTACCCCGCGTTTTTCACCCTGTGGGGACTGTGGAATCTCTACTGGATAGCCAACGCCGGCCTGATAGTGCTGATTTTCAGTGCTCTTGGAGAATTACCCGGTATGGAGATGTTCAAGGACGGCCTCACCACGGAGGCGATTATCGGCGAGGTGATCGTGGCCTTTCTCCTGGCGGCGCTCTTTGAGGCCGGGTTCAAGACGGCGGCCATATTCAACGCCGTGATGACCGTGATTAAAATTCTGCCTCTGCTCCTGTTCGCGATTTTCGCCGCTCTGGCATTTCAGGCGGACACCTTCAGTTTTGAATTCTACGGCAGTGTGGAGCTTGGCTCCACGCTGGATCAGGTAACAAACTGCATGCTTTACACCGCCTGGCTCTACACGGGATTTGACGCGGCAATCACCTTCGGCTCGCGGGGAGAAAGCCCCCGTGAAAGCGGAAAGGCTACGGTTATCGGATTCATTCTAATCACGGCAATTTATATCGCGACCTGCGTTCTCGCCTTCGGTGTGGTGCCCAGGGACGAGCTGGCCCGGATGAGCAATCCATCCATGGCGGGAATTATGCGGGCGGCAGCGGGGCCGTGGGCAAGCAATTTCATCAATATCGCGATGATAATTTCGGTATTTGGCTGCCTGTTTGCATGCACCATGACAATGTCCGAATACCTATATAATATGGGGCGCGGCGACAGGCCTACCGGACCGCGCGTTTTTTCAAAACTAAGCTCCCGCGCCGTACCCTCGGCGTCTCTGTGGCTGGCAACTGTGCTTACCGCTGCGATTCTGATATATTCGGGCGTTACCGGAGCGGGATATAACGAACTTATTCTGCTGTGTACGTCCTTGGCGCTTATCCCTTATTTTCTTTCTTCCCTGGCAGCCGTTAAAGACAGCATGGCGGACGGGAAGATTCTGCCGGGCTGGTTCTGTATCGCGACTGTGGCGGCCATATACTCGCTGTGGCTGATTTATGCCGGGGGGCTCAAATATCTGCTGTTGTCGGCCATTCCTTACAGTGTCGGCATCTTCTTCTTCGCATACTCACGCAAGGAGCGGGGTTTGAAAGTATTCATGAATAAAAAGGAAGCGCTTGTCGCCTGCCTGATTATCGCCGCGGCCGTATTCGCCGGGTGCCAGATGGCTGCCGGCAGACTGACCTTATAGACAGGAGAATTGGGGCGACAACGGCAATGCTGAGAAGGAAGTCAACCGGCCGCGATATCTGGAAATTATTGCTTCAAAACAGATTTAACTTGACAAACTGAGCACTTGCATTTAAAAGAACAATTCATGTTGGGCTGTCGTTCAATTGGCAGGACTGCGGATTCTGGCTCCGCCAATCTAGGTTCAAATCCTGGCAGCCCAGCCATGATTTTTCTGATATTCGGGCGAATTTCCCTGGCAAATAATCTACCCGACAACAGCGACCCCATCGTCTAGTCGGCCCAGGACACCAGTCTTTCACATTGGTAACAGGGGTTCAAATCCCCTTGGGGTCGCCAACCTGAAAAATAAAGAGCGCCAAGGTGCATAACCTTGGCGCTCTTTATTTTTCTTTCAGTACGTTTCCCAAAGTCCAACTCACGCCACTTGCAGCCAAAAATTTTGTAGGCATATCTGCAGGTAGAAATATGGCACGATATTTTTACTCCCTACATGAATAATCATGTGGGAAATAAATTTCGACAATATGTTAGATAAAATTAGGAGTAAAATAATGGCGATATATAGCAATGATAAATACTTGAAAAAATCTAATAGCAATGCTTTTGACTATATCTATTCTCCTGGTGAAGAAGTGCCCTATTCGGGAATATACATCTGTGAGAACTGTAAGAAAGAGGTGGCCTGTAATGAAGGCGATCCCCTTCCTCCACAAAACAAACACCAACATAACACACTGAATCCAATCGGCTGGAAGCTAATTGTTGCTACAGAGAGTCGATAGGTTCAGTATGTATTCGTAGTGGGGACACTTTTTCGTTACTGTGGTGCCCCACAGTAACGGAGCTATTTCTACTACTTGCTCAGAAACAGTGACAAGCTTAGAAGCCTCTATGTTCTTAGACATAAAATTGAGTACATTGAGAACATCCTTATCAATTTCTAGTGCTAGAGTTGTTGTACCTTCAAGGTGACTGTAAGAAGTAAAAGTGGTGGTCATTATATCCCTCCTTATTTATATCTAATAGTGTAAAACACACTGCCTAACCAGTATCCTGAAGGCTTCATTTTCATCACGATGATTCTGCCTGAAACAGAATTCATTCACATACATCTGCAAGTATTTCACAGATACGTGGTGATAGATGCCGTAGATTCCACGCTTTAGTAATGCCCAGAAACTCTCAATCCCATTGGTGTGAACGCCATTGCCGGCGGAGAATTGACCGATGGAATGATTCACGGTAAACCGAATGAACTTCTTGTCATTGGTTTTATTCAGAAAATTGTAACCTCTGAAATCATCCGTCATAACCACAGTTCCCTCTCAACACACTTTCTCAAGTATTTTGAAGAGTTGCTTTCCAGTCAACCTCTGCCCTGCTTGATTGGGCAGTGCTACTCGTGCGTATACTTTACTTAAGCTTCTTTCTTTGATTCCGACGACAGGGGTTTTAGATGTTCCTCTCTCTCGCTTATTCGGGGTTTGGGGATTCTGGTCGTCATCGTCCTTCTTACTCTTTCTCCGAGGCTTGCCGCCTACATAAGTTTCATCAATTTCAACGATGGCTTCAAAGAGTTCCCTGTCTTGTTCGTTGCTCATAGCCTGACGAATCTTGTGCATCATACGCCAGGCAGTCTTGTAAGTGACCCCAATTTCTCGTTTCAACTTTAGAGCAGAGATTCTTTCTTGGCATTGAGAAATAGGTGGATGGCGTAAAACCATTTCCGCAAATCATTATCTGACTTCTCGAATATGGTGCCCTTGGAAATGGAAAAAGTGTTCTTACATGCGGAGCAGTTGAACACTTTTGGCTTGTCGGCACGGTTCAAGTGGTTGATTACCGAACCACAATGAGGGCAATGTACGGTTTCTCCATACCGTACCTTGATGAAATAATTGATGATTGATTTTTCATCTGGAAAATTCTGTAAGAAATCAAGGAATGTCATACAATCGTCCTGTTTTTAGGACTAGATTATATGGTAATGGTAAGAGCTTCTTGAAGGTGGAAACGGAAGAAGTTATTTAGAAAAGCCCTTAGAGGGTGAAAAGCATGTGAGGGGATGATTCCGTTAATATTTTTAGCGTCAAATTTAAACAAGCCAAACCGAAAGGTTTGACTTGTTGGTTTGTATTCCCATGTTACTCCAGGCAACTTTGCTTGTCTTGTGCTATTGATCATTAGCATATCGCTAACCACCCAGTCCACACACCATCAACCAAAAACCGGGGTTAATCCAGCATTTCTTTACTTGGACTAACCCCGGCTAACTGTTTTTTGGTGCCCGGGGCGGGACTTGAACCCGCACGACCGTGTTAGGGTCCAGGGATTTTAAGTCCCTTGCGTATGCCTGTTTCGCCACCCGGGCAGATAATTTCTGGGTATATATTATCGGGAACAAAAATGCAATCCGCTTTATAGATTCCTGATGACTTTACATTATCTGAAAATACTAATAGAATTTAAATTGATTACTAAAGGGTAACTCATGGATTTGCTGGAAAAACTGACCAATGACATTAAAGTAGGCATTCTTAGGGTTTTCAAGGAAAACTCTCTGACTACTTATGCCACGGCCTTTGCAATCATAAGTATCGGCACACTTCTGCTCATTGCCCTGCGCTTCGCAGCGTTTAAAACCATCAGCCGCCCCTTCATTTCCAATAATCCCCGTATCAAGTTCAAGCTTTTACAGCGTTGCCTGAGACGCGGTTTCACCTTCCTACACATATTCCCGTTTTACTGGGGCATTAACATCTTAAAAATGTCGCAAGAGCTGCACCGCATACTTGAAGTAAGCTTCTACATCATTTTCCTGGTGTTGGGTGTGCGCCTGGCTTCAGCCATTATTGCTTTTGCCATTGACTTTACTTTCAGACGCAATAACAGTCGGGTAACGCCCTCTTCAGGAAAGGCGCTTCTCCCCATTGCCAATATCATGTTGTGGGCCATTGCCCTGACCTTCTTTTTAGACAACCTCGGCTTCAAAGTCTCCACAATCATTGCCGGGCTTGGAATAATGGGCGTTGCCGTAGGTTTGGCCGGGCAAGCCATTCTGGCCGACTTCTTCTCATACCTCGTTATTTTAATCGACAAACCTTTTCAGATCGGCGACTACATCACAATCAACTCCATAGGATTAAGCGGCACAATCGAGCATGTCGGATTAAAGACAACCCATATCCGGGCTCTTTCCGGCGAAGAGATTATTTGCAGTAATTCAGAGTTGACCAGGGGTTTTCTCTCCAATTTTCACGATATTCAGCAAAGACGAGTCCGTTTGCTTTTTCCCCTGCCTTTTAACCTGACTCCAGCTAAAATCGAAGAGATCTCAGCTAAAATTAAGGAAATAGTCGAAGCAGACAAAGATTGCGTATTCGGAAGAGCTGTATTGCTTGATTTCGGGCCTTGGTCCATGAATTATGAGCTGGTTTATAATGTAAAGTCAGCAGACGTCGTCCAGGCGTTGGCCGTTCAGCATAAAATCAATTTACAAATACTGAACTATTTCGAAGAGCAGAAAATTACTCTGGTTACCAGCCCGGCAAGCAATCCCGGGCTGATCTCATAAATTACCACACATGACCTGCCTCTATGTCGGCACAAGCAACCTTACGCCACATTTCACCTTCTGTGAGTTCACTTTACCAAACTGTCTGACAACATAACCTGCAACCCACACTTCCGGGACAACCAGGGGAAAAGGCCGGACCATAATGCTTCATGCTGATTTGACTGAAACAGCAAGCAAGGCCGTTTGCTCTGTGCAAAACGACCCTGCTTGATCACGCTTATATTCTTCACCCAAACGTCGGTTCATGTAAAAGCCGGGAAATCTGTTCCACATCCTTGTCACCGCGTCCGGACAGGCAAACCAGCACACTGGCTTCCCGGGGCATTTCCGCCGCCAGCTTCATTGCTTGGGCCAACGCATGAGAGGACTCTAAAGCAGGTATAATTCCTTCTGTACGACTTAAAGTCAGAAAAGCGTCTATTGCTTCCTGGTCACTGGCAAGCAGATAGTCCGCTCGCCCCAGCGCCTTAAGGCTGGCGTGCTCCGGGCCTACGCCGGGGTAATCAAGCCCGGCTGAAATGGAATATACCGGGGCGACATTACCATGCTCATCTTGCAGAATAAGGCTGCGGTAGCCATGCAATACTCCCGGCTTGCCAAAGGTAACAGTCGCCGCGTGTTCACCCAGCTTCAACCCTTTGCCGCTCGGTTCAACTCCAACCAGGCGCACAGATTCATCCTTTATAAAACCGGAAAATATGCCGATGGCATTGGAGCCGCCCCCCACACAGGCCACTATGCAATCCGGCAACTTGCCGGTCATTTCCAACATCTGCTCACGGGCTTCTTTGCCAATCACAGATTGAAATGCGCGTACCATCATCGGATAAGGATGCGGGCCTACGGCTGAACCAAGCACATAAAAGGTATTGCCTTTTTGATCAATCCAATCTTCAATGGCTACATCCACAGCTTCCTTAAGGGTACGCTGCCCCCGAGTAACGCTTACTACCCTAGCCCCCATCATCTCCATGCGGAATACGTTTAATGCCTGGCGCCGGGTATCTTCTTCCCCCATGTACACCACACATTCCATTCCCAGCAAGGCGGCTACAGCCGCAGTTGCCACTCCATGCTGTCCAGCCCCAGTTTCCGCTATCACTCGTTTTTTACCCATGCGTTTGGCAAGCAGAGCCTGCCCTAAGGCATTATTGACCTTATGCGCTCCAAGGTGGTTCAGATCTTCCCGTTTCAGATAGATCTGCGCTCCGCCTATCTGGTCGGACAGGTTGCAGCAATGAAACAGCGGCGTTTTACGTCCGGAATAATTCTGGAGCAAATCGTTCAGTTCCGTTACAAAAGATGGATCTGCGCTATAATGCTGAAAAGCCTCGTTCAGCTCTTCCAGAATAGGGATTGCCGCTTCCGGCACGTACCGTCCGCCAAACTCACCAAAATATCCCAGATTGTCGGGTTGAGGGAATTCGTTAGGGTTGAAAGAAAAAATCTCTTCCCCTTTGAAAGGGGCATTTGACGACATGCACATAAAAAACTCCTCTGAATGCTTGTTGCAGCAGAGGAGCTCAAATAAAAAATCGCGGTCAGAGAACCTCTGCCGCGATTAATGCCAAGATATACGCCTGAAACAAATCACGCGGCCCGAATATAATTCGGGCGCCACCAGTTACCCGCCATCAAAGGCAGATTTAAAACAGCTGATGATTTGTAATAGTTGGATTTCATGCGTTCAATATACCCATGTAAATTATCTTGTCAACCCTTTATTATTCTAAGCGAAATTCCACAGGCAGCAGCCGCTCGCTTTGCACAGGCTTCCCCGCTCGCACAGCCGGTGAAAACCGCCATTTTCCCACTGTATCCAGTGCGCTTTGATCAAGCAAGGAGTAACCGCTGGAATGCTGAACACTTACAGAGACGGGAATGCCGTCCGCCGCCACCACGACTTTAAGCACAACTGTTCCTTGCTGCCCGCGTTTGCGGGCAATGAGGGGATAAGGCGGTTTGGGGTTATGCGCCAAAACCATCGCCGGGGTTTCCCCAGTCGCGCCACCGGCTAAACCGGCTCCTTTCACACCGCTCGCTTGCCCTGTTGTCTTTTTGTGTTGACTCCTTCGACCGTCAGAATTCCCTTCCCCCCTGCTCTGCGGATAATCCGATTTGTCTGTGCTCCTTTCCCTATTGAAAGCATTCTTATGCGGATTCCCGGCAATCCCGTCGGAAGAGCCCGCTTGCTCAACAGCTAAAGGAGCCGCCTCAAATCGGATTTCTATCCCTGCTTGCGCAGAGGGCGCTTCACCCATAAAATTCAACGTCAGGCCAGTCCGTAAGGTTAAAAAGAGCAGGGCATGGAGCATAGCAGCCGTAATCCAGCAGATCAAATATAAACGGTGTGCTTTTGTACCACACATCATCACCGCGCGCCTGCTCCAAAGTCCTCATGAGTTTCCACGCCCGGAGATATGCCTAACCTCAGCCCCGACGATGGCGCCGCCTGCAAGGCAATTTCCGTTACCCCCGCTTCATTCAGCAGATCCAGCACCCGATACAGGGTCTGATAGTCCAGTTTGCCATCCGCATAAACTTTAACGGAAGGCGGGTGACCACTATTAACAGCATCTGCTTGTAAAGCTTCAACCAACTCGGATTCCGTTACCGGGAACTTATTCAAATACATACTGCCGTTGGCCGTTATTGAAAGGCTCAACGCCTCTAACTTTATCGGTTGAGCACGGCTTGATTCCGGCAAATTCAGCCTGGCGGCCTTATCCACCGACATAGTCAGCATCGCATACACAAAAAACACCAGGACCAGAAAGACTATGTCCAGCAACGGCATCATTTCCACTCTTGCCCTGTGATGCTGGCGGGGCAATTTCATTGCTGCTTACACTCAACTTTATCCTGCAGCATCTCCAGTCGGGTGGCATAGCTTTCCAGGATGTCCTGAGCGCTTTCAATGCGCGAATTGAAATAATTAAATGGAAACAGAGCGCCAATGGAAATGATCAAGCCGGCGGCCGTGGTTATCAGGGCTTGCGCTATCCCGCCGATTACCGCGTGCGGGTCGTCTGTCCCGGACTGAGCCAGCATATCGAATGAGCTGATAATGCCGGTTACAGTGCCGAGAATGCCCAGCATTGGAGCGGCGGTAATAATTGTATCAAGAATGCCCATACCGCGCCGCATTCTTTGCACTTCAAGCAAAGCCGCCGCCTCCATAGCCTTGGTCATTGAAAACCGACTCTGAACAAGGCCGCAAAGAAGCATACGTGTTACTGCGCCGCCCGCCTCCGGGTGTTTCAACCCGATTTCAGAAAGGCAAGCATCTTCTTTATCCCGACACTCATTCAATAACTTTTCGGCAGCTTTCCGATCATGTTCCACATTAAAGCTGCGCCAGAACCAGGCTCTTTCCAACACTACTGTCAAAGCTGTAATAGAACAAAGCAGCAACGGCCACATTACCGGACCGCCGGATTGAAAGAGTTCCCACATGGATATACCTCATATATTCAAATCACCACGCCTGAGCAAACCGTAAACCAAGGCGTTCAGAGATGCCAACAGGGTTGGGTCAACCCGCGCGTCTTCCAGAACCGGCTCAATGCGGCTTATCCGCTCCCCGGCCAGCTTTGAAGCAACCAGCAGATTCCAGTCTGCAAGAGCAGCCGCTCCAACCGGAACCAGTCCCCGCGAGACAGCATCACTGTGGGCCAAAGCCATAGCCGTAAATTCCATATAATAAGGGTCAGACAACAGCAGCAGCAAAGCATCAGCCAAGCACTGCTTTGCAGCCGCATCCCGGATTTTCGGAGAGTTGAGCACTAGCTGACGCACATCCACGCGGCGCTCCGCCAGCCGCTCCAGTATATCTCTGTCGGCAGTCAGGTTATTCTGTTTTTCCACAGCATCGATAACCGCCTGATAAACCGCTCTGCCGGTCAACTCGCCCAGCTTGGTATGCGGCCCGGCCATTGTTGCCGGGGCGCCCTCCCCAGCCACGACGATAATATTGTCGGTGCCTGTGCCGGTGGCCGCTTTTCCGCTGTAACTGCTGCGCACATCCAGGTCTTGCAGAGCGGCGGTTTTGGCTTCTGTAGCCACAATTATCATCTGGCACATGGCCGCTGCGGAAAGATGCCGCGAGCTTAGAATAATCAGGTTAATCGTGCCTGGCTCCCAAAATCCGCCCGGGTCGTGTCCAACCCGCACGGCATTGGTTTCCACTCCAGCAGTGGCAAGTACCCCCAGCCTTATTTCACAACCGTTCTCCGTGGCGTTTGTTTCCACATAAGCATATCGGCCAACATCCGCACCGGTATATAAAAAACTGCTGACGGCCGGGTCAAGCTGCAGCAGACGCATACAGTTCAGGTTCATTTGCTCCAGCCCCAGCGTATGGGCTGTCTGCCAGCTCTCCGGCGGACTATAATGATTACCCACAGTCAGCACGCCGGATTGCCAGCCATGCAGAGTGGAGAGCACCTGCTGGGGCTGCCGGAACTTAATCAGCAAAGATTTGGCAGGACGCCCGAATTGTATTTCCTCGGTCAACCAGGCCTCCCGAACATAACCAAAGCCGATTTTGAGAGCAGTTTCCGCCAACACCCGGTTATTTTCCTCTGAGAATATGCGGGAAGAACCGAATTCCGCGTGAACAGGGCGAGCGCTCTGAACAAACAGAACACCCGCCGCAATCAGAATTACGATCAGTTTGGCGTTTATCCGCCCGGCCAGACATAAAAGGATATTCACCGCCTAGAACTCATATTGCAGACCAAGGTAAAATGAACGCCCCGGCATGGGATAGGCGAAAATGGTCTGATAGTCCTCATCAAAGATATTTCTGACTTCGCCTTTCACGCTGAGTGTTCCTGCATTTTCAAAGTTATATATGCTTTTGCTCACAAACAAGTCAACCACTGTAGTCGGACCGACGGTTACAGGGCCCCCATCCAGCCAATAATTCGCGGCCGTGCCGAAATCCGTCTGCTTCTGCTTACCGTAATAAGTGAACCTTAAATCTGCCGTCATTCCCCAATCAGGCTGCTCGAAATTCACACCATAAGCAATGTCATGCCGACTCACGTTTTCCAGCCTGTTCCCATTTTCATCTTCATACTTGAAAAGTGTAGTCATATTTAAATAAGGACGCAAGGTAAACGGCCAGTCGAACAGTTCCCCCAAATCGTAGCCGGCCTGCACTTCCAGACCCTGGAATCTGGATTTGCCGTCAAGGTTATAATACTGGCTGTCCCAACCGACTCGCCGGGTGGCGATTTTATTTTCATAGTCGGTTCGGAAATAAGTCAGGCCCAGATTGAGCGTGTTTTTATTTATCTCAAAGCCGATATCCCAACTTCTGCCCTCCTCCGGCTTCAAGTCGGAATTACCCAGATAATTAGCCCAGCCGGAGTCAAATCCCAACATCTCCTGCGCCTGCGGAACCCGATAGGATTCACCGTAATTAGTGCGCAAAGTCAGCCAGTCAAGCGGGTTCACGGCCAGACCTATACTGGGAGTGGTATGGTTCAGGTCGGCGTTTTCCCCCTCATAGCGCAAGTCATAGTCATCATAACGCACCCCACCGGACAAAACCAGCAATTCATCCATAAATGCAAGCTTGGCCAGCAGAAAAGCGCCGGTGTTATAATATTTATTCCGCTGCTGACTGGTAATAACATCCGTATCGTAATAGAGGTAATCCACTCCCCCGGTCAGGGTGAGGAACTGCTTGTTCCAACTTACCTGCCCCTGCACGCCCTGATAATCAGTTTCCGATTCGTAACGCCCCAACCCCATGGGATTGGGATCTTCACTCAAATAATTATCCTGCCCATTAAAATAACGGGCCTTCCACTTAAGCCCCAAATCGGAATAACCACCGTCATAGATGAAGTCCATGGAGTAATTATTACGGTCGGTGTAAGACAAAAGATCATTTTGCCGAAGTTCATTGGGTGCTCCGGCCTTTTCATTACGTACCCCCAGCATAATCATGCCCAACCGGTTTTCCGGATTGAAGCTGTAACCCAGATTAAGCGAATAACCCAACCGGTAATCGTTGCCGGTATTATGATAAGTATGTCCACCGCCGGTTTTGTAATCGTGCGCAGTCAACCAGGATACTCCACCGGAAAAATCAACTCCAAGCCCTTGGGCGGCCAGTTCCGCCTGGGTTTTATAGGTATCCCAGCTTCCCCCCCCGGCCTCAAGGCGCCCGGCATACTTCTTAGCCTCGCCGGAAGCATCCGGACCCGGCCCCCGTTTGGTGATTATATTGATTACCCCGCCGATGGCCGAACTGCCGTATTGAACAGAGCCGGGACCACGGATAATTTCAATCCGTTCAATATTGACCATGGGAACCATGGAAAGATTATCCGTGCCTATTCTCCGCCCGTCTATCAATACCAGCACAGAGCCCTGCAGGTCATTTCCCATGACTGAAGAACGCACGCCTCTTATAGCTACCTGCCCCAATCCCTCATTTCCGGAATATGAGTTCACCTGAATACCATAATTGCGCAACAGACCGCCCAAATCATTGTATTGATTTTTGGCAATTTCCTCCTGGGGGATAATCGTTACTGACTGAGTTACAGAACGCGCCGGTTCCTCAACCCGTCCGGCTGTAACCACCACCTTATCAAGAATTTCAGGCTCCTGCCCCCAGGCAGTGGCTGCCCCAAACAAAACCGCTGCAAGACTTAGCCCCACCAACACTCCGCTTTTGATGCTTCCTTTCATAATTCATTCCTAATCTTAAGTTAAAAGGCGCTGCCGCCTTTATTACAGCGAAATAAAATCCACAGAAAAAAAGGAGCCCCGATCAACGCAGTCACTATGCCGATGGGCAGTTCTGCCGGAGCCAGAACAGAACGGGCAACCAGATCGCAAAGAGCGAGAAAGCACCCGCCACCCAAAAAAACAGCCACCGACAGAGAGCGATGCGTTACAGCGCTCCCCAGCCAGAGTCTGCAAAAATGCGGGACCATCAGCCCGACAAACCCGATTGGCCCGGCCACAGATACAATTGCCGCTACCAACAAGGAACTCACACCGAATAACTGCAACTTCACCGATTTTACTTCCACCCCCCGGCTCGCAGCCAATTCCTCACCAACAAGCAACAGATCTATTTCCGAAGCAAGCCGACGCAAAAACAGAGCGCAGGCCAGAACTACGAAACACAAATCCGGCAGGCGGAGCAAATCCAGGCCGGTAAGCGACCCCATCAACCAGTGCATTATCCGCAGGGCGTCGTAAGAGGCGCTTAGATATTGAATAAACATAACCAGACTGGAAAAAAAGAAGTTGATAATCACCCCGGCCAGCAACATTACAGGGGTGGAAAAACCGCCCCGGGCCCGGGTGATCAGGTAAACCAGCAGCATGGAAACCAGACTGCCGGCAAACGCGGCCCCCATGCCCCCCAAGCTTGCCAGCAGTCCCCCGCCGCCAGCCGCGCCCAGACCGAAAAACAGGGCGGCCCCAAACGACGCTCCGCTGGAAGCCCCCAAAGTAAACGGGCTGGCCAGAGGGTTCCTGAACATGGCCTGAAATACCATGCCCGCCATGGACAAACCAGCTCCGGCCAAGAACGCCGCGACAACCCGGGGCATACGCGCCCGCCAAAAGACCTCGGCATCCGGGCTTCCCCACTTAAAGATTGCATCCGGAGCAATAAAACTCATACCCCCGAACATGGACAACCCGGTGAGCAGAATACAAATGCCGCCTAGCCATAAAATTTTCTTCCGCAGCATAACCTTCGCCCCGCTCAGACCAAAACCACCGGACAACCGTGCCGCGGGTGCCTGAAAATGGTAAACTCATATTTGAAAGCCCGGTTCAGGATCTCCCCGTCCAGCAACCCCGCTGTTTCTCCGAAATATAGCTGACTGCCTTCACCCAGAACCAATATTTTGTTTTCAGCGGCAAAAGCCTGGTTCAGCTCATGGGTTATACAAATCAGAGTCAGACCTTCAGTCTTGTTCAGCCTGGACAGCAACTGATTCAGCTCTGCAGCATGTCTGGGATCGAGGAAGGCAGTGGGCTCGTCCAGCAACATGATTTCAGCTTCCTGAGCAAGCGCGGCTGCCACATAAGCCCGCTGGCGCTCTCCCCCCGACAACGCCCATAATGGACGGGCAGCCAATTTATCCATACTGGTCGCCCGCAAAGCCCGGGCCACAACTTCCCGGCTGGTTTGCGAACTTTCAGAATTCCCGCCTTTGCGGTAGGAAAACCTGGACAATTCCACAAAGGCCGACACCGTAAACGGAGGTATCCACCCTTCGGCCTGAGGCACATATGAAAGCAGACGAGCCAGTTCAACACGACTGTATTCAGCCAGAATACGCCCCTTAAGCACAATCTCACCTGTGGGTTCCCCCCGCTCATGCAAACGGAGTAATGCTTTAAGTAAGGTGGACTTCCCGGCTCCATTCGGTCCGACAACGTATAAAAAATCACCCTTATTCAAACTGAAATTCAAACCCTGGAGGACCTTTTCCCCCTCAAAAGCAAATCCGAAATTATTTAACAAAAGTATGGGCTTAACGGACTTATTCATTTATCACCGCCCTTTCCGGGGAATAAGCTCCGGGATTCTCCGGCATTATTTTATCCAGGCATTCCGGCTCTCTCCACGCTTGGCCGGGCAGTACCGCCGGGACAACGGGAGAATGCAGAATGCAAGACAGGATATTTAAAGTTTTGGTAAAGCGCGGGCCGGGCACAGTATGCATCTCATCGTTTAAAATAAACACCCGTCCATTCTTAACTGCATTAACAGTGCTGAGGCCCGACCACTCCCGACCTAATGCCGCTACCTCTTTCCTGCTCAACCCGGACGGCACAACGTCAATGATCACGTCGGGATTCAAATAAATAATCGCTTCCTGCGAAAGGCGCGGATAGGCAATTTTTCCCTCATAGACATTCCGTCCGCCTGCCAACTCAATAAGTTCATCATAAAAACCGTCGCGCCCGATTGCCGAAATTTCATTTATCCGCCCAGCCCCCTGAGCAGAACGCATCACGGAGAAGAGCACACCGGGCCGTGGTTTTCCCAACGACTTCTCCTTTGCCGCCGTCATTTCCTTCTCAATTTCCGTCAGGAGTTTTTCTGCCGGCTCCGGGTTGCCGGCCAAAGCGCCAAGCCGTTGAATTCCCTGGACAAGGCCCGCCAAACTGCGCACTTCAACGCCCAGTGTGGGGATGCCCAGCCGCTCAAGCTGAATTTTATTCCAGACTTTATCTTCAGGAATTACCACCAACCCGGGGCGAATCCTCAATAATGCTTCCACATTCAACTCACTGAACCCGGCAACTTTCGGCAGAGGCGATACTTCCGGCGGATACGTGCAAAAGCGCGTAACTCCAACCACATTCGGGCCAAGCCCTACCGCAAATAAGGTTTCAGTAATGCTGGGGGCAAGGGAAACAACACGCAGTTTGTCCGGCGGGGTAACCGTTATCGTTGGAGAGGCTAACCGCTCCAAGCCCAACCGCCCGCCTAAACAGCAAAGGAATAAAAGCAGAAGTATAACAGTGAATTTCACAGCCTGCACCAAAGCACACTAACTCCCTTTAAACTTACTTCATCCCTGGAACGGCCTGAGCAGTAGCTAGGATAAAGCAGGCGCAATGCCTATTGGGAAGACAGCATGACTTTCGATTGCCAGCCGGAAGACAAGACAAAAAAAGCGGATTGACGACAAGCGTCAATCCGCAATCCGTTTTAATTGCAGTGCCGGATTCCCAAAGCCAACCTCGAGCCGGAAATCGAAAATCAAGGCAGGTCTTCTGGCTCCCGGATCTCAGACGAGCGGTTCAATATGGAAACAATCACTCCTATTGCCAAACCTTCCCGTATTTACAGTGGCCGGCCGCTTTTTCAGGCCTGCTGGCAAGTCTCCCCGGTTACAGCGGCGGGTCCGCAACGGTTTTGCACCGTTTTCCCTTTTAAAGCCCGACGGGCTACCTTAGCTGGACTATAGTAAAGCCGTCTGGGCAAGTCAATGTAAAAATAAGCGGATAACGCCGAATAAATGGACAGCCTTGAAAAGCGATGCTGGCCTGTAATCCGGTTTGCCCCAAAACAGTTGGAATACCTTGAACGATCTGCCAAGCTTACAGTCTGGACGGCCATGTAATGCAAATTGTTGCCTTTATGACGTTCAACCTTGCTCCTGCATACTCAACTGTCAGGACACTACTACCCGGCTGCTTCCTAAGTGCTTCTGTCATTGCTTACTTGCCGTACTCCATCGATTTGCTCCGCAAGATGCCGAGGAAATACAGCATGAGCTGTTGCAATTTCAATGCGGTTCCTGACGTCCGTCAAGTAAAACTCGTCACAGCGGGCCTGATGGGCTTCCAACTCAAAAGGGAATATCAGGCAAAAGCCGATAGTATTGAATACAACATTATAAATGAACAGAAACTTGTACTTGATTTTAAACATGGCTATTCAACCAAGTAAGCCTGATCGGCCAGAATTTCCTGTTCAGCCAGAAAAGCTGCCTGTGCGGGGCTAAGGCGGCCAGACGCCGGTCCCCTTCCGTCTCCATGCTCATAAACAAGTTGCAGCTCAGCATCGTTGTTCAGAAAATCCGCTTCAGCCATAAGCCAAGGACTTACAAGCAAATCCTCCGGGATCGGTATGCCGTATGCAATCACAATCAATTTGCCGGGGATATTTGTGCCAGGCAGGCCGGCTCCCCGGTTGACGGGTTCAGCCGGGTAAGCAGCGGGCACAAACAGATATTCCGAGCGCAACAAATTAATGCAGCAAGGAGTTTTATTTCCGGTAATTCTTATCCAACGCGGCCCGGTGGTTTCTTTTATGGGGAATTCCCAATCAGTATTTGCCGGGGCGACAACTGCGCGACGCATTTCCTCTGAGTTGGAATCAAATATACTTACAGTCAAAAAGGCACCATTGAGTCCGGCGAATATCTGACGTTTCGTTCCCCCGTGTAAAGAAGGAATAATTTCCGCGCCTGCATACCGGAAGTTGTTGTCTATTTTGATCGAAGGGCCGTTTACAATGTCTATGAGGTTGCCGTTTACCACATACGGCTGTGCCTGCTCAGGTTTTATCGGCGCGGCACAGCCTGCTACAAAAAGCAGACTTGTCAGAACCAGGAATTCTTTTAAGATACGGATAAACATATGTTCTCCCATGGCCATTCCAAAGTTGGTATAATTATAAACCCCGGCTGCGGGCTTCGTCAAACAAAGCATTTCGACCTGCTTGCCCCCAGCCCCGATAACACTGTCAGTTACATATTCTCAAAGCGTACGGACGAGAGGCAGCGGTGTCAGCCTTAAAACCCGACTTATTTGTTGCCCGAATCAAACCAAGGCTCTATGTGAATGGTTACATGACTGATTTCCGGCCCCAGCGCGCGCAAGGCATCTTCCGCCTGGTGAGCGATAATATGTCCCGCTTCCACAGTAATGTGGGCATCTACCATGATATGCATACTCACGTCCACGCCCTGCCCCAAAAAACGAGTGCGCATGGCATGCACATCGCGCACGCCGCTTATTTGCATAACTGTTCCATATATTTTCGCTCGGGTTTCGCGTCCGGCACTGCCGTCAATTAAGGCGTTAATCGCGGGCATAGAAATTTTCCAGGCAGCCCAGGCTATAAAAATGGCAATAATAATTGCTCCCGTCAAATCCACAATTTTCAAATCAGGCCTGAGCATTGCCAACCCTGCTGCAAGAACTGCCGGTATGGAACTGAGGGCGTCACTGCGATGATGCCAGGCATTGGCAAACAGCGCGGAAGAATGATATTTCCGCCCTTGATGCTTAGTCCAGCGGTATAAAGCTTCTTTTACAATGATCGAGAGTAAGGCGGCAAATACCGCTATTTTTTCGGGACGGAGCTGAGCACCAGCCATATAATTGCTGATAGAGCCCCAAACCAGCCCCCCCGCCGTAAAAATGAGAATAGCCGCTATACCCAGCGAAATCAAATATTCAATGCGGGCGTGCCCGTAAGGATGGCTTTCATCGGGAGCAGCAGTCCAGAAGCGTACTCCTATCAACAGCGCCACATCTGTAAGCAAATCGGAAATACTGTGAAAACCATCCGCCAACACTGCGTAGCTGTTGCCGAAAACCCCCGCTACAATTTTTAATATGGAAAGGGCAATGTTAATCGCCAGACCAACCAGGGTGACGAAAGTAACCCCTTTAACCTGGCATTCCCTTTCTGACTGTTGGGGTGGATATGGATTGCATTTGAAGGACATTTGCGTAACCTTAGACTATGTGCAGGTAGGCACTGAGCGGAGTAATGTTTAAAAGCTGGCTGTCTACATAGTTGGAAGCATACTCCGCATATGTTTTCTGTTTCCCGAAAATACTGTAGCGGGTATGCTCATCTGCAAATTTGAGGCCATGAATTTTAGCCACCTGGGGATGTATTGGAAGATTGAAGTCCGGGTACAGATTTGGAATTATCTCCGGCAAATTTCGCGGCACTACCAGCTCAAGCTCATGATATACGGCTTCACAAAGCTTGGCCAGCAGTTCCATGCCCGGATGATTGATTGTATAAAACAATGACCTGTCACGAAAATTTTCAAGTATCCAATCCACAGTGCCGATAAGCGCGCCTTTTTCTTTTTCCCTTTCAAGCATAATCGACTTTTCAAATATGGCTGGAATATCAAACTTCTTTTCCAAATTCCCATGCAGACAAATGTGCATTATTTCAGACTTGTTCAGATTCATGTTAATCAACTGGTCTAAAAAAAGATCGCCATGCTCTGAAGGGCTGTGGTTTGTCCAGAACGGCCAATAGCCCTTGAAAAACATATTCGGTATCTTTATTGCCCGGGCTTTGGGATTAAGCCGCTTAAGCAGGGTGGAAGATGAAAGTTGTTCCCACTTGTCACCCAGGTGCTGATAGAAGAAAAACGCACAGGAAGCAAGTTCGTTCGCTGGAACCGACTCGCGAAGGAAATTTGTATAACGCCGCAGCTCATAGCGGCTGGTAAACTGACTGTCCAGGCAAAGCAGCCTGATCAAACTGTCGATTTGGCAGTTCGCCTGAAAAATACACAACTGTTTAGCCATTTAAATAGGTTCAGATTGTATATGTTTTTAAAAGCTGCTTTACAAATTCATCAAGATGCTTTACAAACCTGATGTTTTATGCAAAACAATTTAAAACAATTTGCCGAAGCTATGTTAACCAGAAAGAAACGTTTTTACCCCAGCCTTATTCAGGGCTTTTGTTTTAGAGCATAGCTTTGTTGTTTTCAAAATCCGGTACCACCCGGATTTTTTTTTGTCGGATTATGACCCCGGCTGGGGAACAGCCGAACAATTTTCCGGTATCAAAGTGGTTATAAGCTTAACAGCTTTTGAAATAAAGTAAATTTATACAATCAAACCAAAACCGCACTGGGGGCGCGCACCGGCCCAAGGCGGGCACGAGGAAGCCATGCAGCAGGAAAACCATTTTGAATGGAAGCACAAAGATTTGCTTGATGTGGATACGCTGTCGGTTGAAGACGTGATGCATGTGTTCAAAACCGCAGATCAGTTTCATGAAATCAATAACCGTCCGGTAAAAAAAATCCCCACCCTTAAGGGGCGCAGTGTAATTCTTTTCTTTTACGAGCCCAGCACTCGCACTAAAACCTCTTTTGATATGGCGGGGAAACGCCTCTCCGCCGATACCTTCAGCCTGGCGAAAAGCGGGTCGGCCCTACAAAAAGGAGAAAGCCTTAAAGATACTGCCCTGACTCTACAGGCGATGAACCCGGATATTATTGTCCTGCGCCATTCCAGCTCAGGGGCAGCTCAATTCCTGGCAGACCGTCTGCCCTGCTCGGTTATCAATGGCGGAGACGGCTGGCACGCCCACCCTACCCAGGCTCTTTTAGACAGCTTCACTCTGCGGCAGCATTGGGGCGATGATTTTTACGGAAAAGAAGTGTTGATCTTGGGCGATATTGCCCATTCCAGAGTAGTGCGCTCCAATGTGCAACTGCTTTCCAAGCTAGGGGTGCGCGTGCGTTTATGCGCTCCGCGCACACTGCTTCCGCGCGGAGTGGAAAGCTGGAACGCCAAGGTGTTTACCCGGTTGGAATATGCGGTTGAGGGTGTTGATGCCGTAATGTGTTTGCGTTTGCAGCTTGAACGGCAACAAGCCGGGCTATTGCCGTCGCTGGAAGAATATTCCCGCACCCATTGCTTAACTGCCCGCCATCTGGAATTGGCTCAGCCGAATGCTCTGGTCATGCACCCAGGCCCCATGAACCGCGGTTTGGAAATAGCTTCAGACTTAGCCGATGCCCCCAACAGTGTAATCCTTGAGCAGGTAAGCTCTGGGGTTGCGATTCGCATGGCTCTTCTTTTCCTGTTTGCAACTCGTAACGATCGGCATGTCGATCAGGGAGACGCATAATGAATTCATTTATTCTGAAGAATGCCCGGTTGGGCAGCCGGGAGCTGAACATTCTGGTTCTGGATGGCAAAATCGCCCACGTTTACCCCGCCGGAGCTGGGAGCGACCTGCCCGGAGAAATCCCCGCTGATATTCGCGAAGCAATGCCTTTTGACATTCCTTCCACTGATGAACTGGCCGGACTGCCGGTTGAAGACGCCGGCGGCCTGAAAGCAATGCCCAGCCTGATTGACGCGCATGTGCATTTACGTGAGCCGGGGCAGGAATGGAAGGAAACAATTGCAACCGGATTGAAAGCGGCTGTTCACGGCGGTTTCGGCTCTGTGATGTGCATGGCAAATACCGATCCGGTCAATGATAACGCAGCAGTAACCAGATTGATGCTTGAACAGGCGCGGCAGCACTTTCCCCACGGTCCGCGTCTTTACCCGGTGGGAGCACTTACTAAAAATCTTGAGGGAAAAGAACTGGCTCCCATGGCTGAGCTGGCCGCTGCAGGCTGCATTGCTTTTTCCAATGACGGCCGTCCGGTGACAAATACTGAAATCATGCGCCGGGCAATGGAGTACGCCAATGATCAGGATTGCATAGTGTTGGACCATTGTGAGGACGAATACCTGGCAAATAAAGCTCAGATGAATGAGTCAGCTCTGTCGGGTAAACTGGGCCTCAAGGGGCAACCCGCCATTGGCGAAACCATTCAGGTAACCAGGGATATCTTGCTGGCCGAATATTTAAAAGTGCCTGTGCACATTCAGCATGTGTCACATCGGCGCTCCATAGACGCCATTTCCAACGCTAAGCAACTGCATGTGCCCGTAACCTGTGAAACCTGTCCGCACTATCTTTTCCTTTCAGAAGAAGCAGTACGCGGTTATGATACCGCCGCCAAGGTTAATCCGCCGTTGCGCGGTCAGGAAGACGTGGAATCTCTGCGCAATGCCTTAACTACCGGAGCCATTGATATTCTGGTTACCGACCATGCTCCGCATTCAGCCCAGGAAAAGGAGGTTGAGTTCGATCAGGCCCCCAACGGCATTTCCGGTCTGGACAGCGCTCTTTCCCTCACTTGGGAACTGGTGCGCCAAGGCGTGATCACTGAAATTGATATGCTGAAACTCTGGTGTTATAACCCCGGACGGATTTTCGGCATTCCAGTCAATACTTTCAGATGTGGCGATCCGGCGGACTTCTTCCTGTTCGACCCGGAGGAACGTTGGAAGCTTACTCCTGAAACCATGCACTCTAAAGGCAAAAATTCTCCCTTTATCGGACGCCAGCTTGTGGGTAAGGTCAAGGCCCACTGGATCGGCGGGTACAAAGTAGTTTAGCGGTCATTGCCTGATAGTTTGTAGGGTGGGGGAGGTAGCTTTGCAGTTGCCTCCCCCTCTGTTCTGCCATGTGGCAAAATACAGTATATCCGTCCGCTAATGGAAGGGAATACTCCGTTACCATGACTTAAAGCTTTTCACCTTAATGCTTAAGTGAACTATGTCTTCAAAACCTGACAACAAGTGGATTCAAAGGCGGCAAACCTCTGTTAAAGAATATTTGAAAAATGTTGAGCAAAAGCAAAGCGCGATCAGCCTTGCTTTCAGAAGCGGTGGGACCAGAAGTCTGCCGCTCTCTCTGTGCGGGCAGCCGCCGGCATAACCACCAAAACACATTCCCTTTAGAAGTTAAGCGGCTCTAACGCTTGCTTGCACATTGCTGCAATGATAAGTTGAATTTTTTAAGCCTATTAAGTTGGTTGCCGATGATTAATTCATTTACCGATCCTTTTTTACCCGGCCTTGATATGAACAGACCGGAAGAACTGCATGGCTTGCTTGAACGGGTGGTGTTTCATAACGAAGAAAATGGATACACCGTGTTCAGGTTGAAAATAGACGACAAAATCGATCCGGTGTCAGTAGTCGGGTATATGAATAACCCTCAGCCGGGAGCCAATTTGCGGGTCTGGGGCAGTTGGGAAAACAATCCGCGCTGGGGCAAGCAGTTTAAAATGGAGGGCTCCGAGCAGGAAATGCCCACAACTTTAGATGGAATTTCCCAATATCTTTCATCCGGTTTGATTAAAGGAATAGGCCCCAGCCTTGCAAAACGGATTGTTCAGAAATTCGGGGAAGCAACTTTTGAAATAATGGATAAAGAAGCAGAGCGGTTGCTGGAAGTGCAGGGCATTGGCGATAAAAACTTTAAAAGGATTTGCGAAGCCTGGAATGCACAACGTGGGATTAAAGATTTGATGATGTTTTTGCAGCCCCACGATATTTCCACCGCCTATGCTGTGCGCATTTACAAGTATTACGGCCAGGGAGCTTTGGAGGTGGTACAGGAAAATCCTTATCGTCTGTCTATGGATATACCCGGCATCGGCTTTGTAACCGCAGACATGCTTGCCCGTAAACTTGGCTTTGAGCTGGAAAACGAATTGCGGGCCGAGGCGGGGGTGATCTACACATTGAACAACTTGGGAAAAGACGGACATGTTTGTTACCCCCGTGCCCAGCTTTGCGAATTGTGCGAGAAAAATTTAGCTGTGCCTTTGGAGCTGGCAAATCAAGCGATAGACAAGCTTGTTGAGGATGAGCGCCTGGTGTGTGAGTTAATGCCGCCCCAGCCTGTGGACTCAGGCTTGCCACTTGAGCCCGAGATGAGCCGCAGCAGGCAGACAGAAGCAGAAGAAGCCGCTCCCTATGTTTATCTGCGCCGGCAATACTATTACGAATCTTCCATAGCCCACTATCTGGGACGTCTGATGCTTTCCCCCAAATCCGTGCATTTTGGTGATGAAGAAAAAGCGCTTGCGGAAATAAAGAATAATCTTGATATTGAACTTGCGCCGGAACAGGAGCAGGCGGTTCTTATGGCTGCCCGCAACAAGGTCCTGGTGATAACCGGCGGACCGGGTACAGGAAAAACAACTATCATCAACGCGATTATTAAGCTGTTCCGCTCTCGTTCGGCTCGGGTTATGGCCGCCGCCCCAACCGGACGAGCCGCAAAGCGCTTATCTGAAACCAGCAACCTGGAAGCCAAAACCATTCATCGCCTGCTGGAATACAGTCCCCAGGAAGAGGGCTTCGCACGTAATGAAGATATGCCGCTTGCCTGCTCGCTTTTGGTCATAGACGAGGCCTCCATGCTGGATATCCAGCTAACCTGCCATTTGATGAAGGCGGTACCCTTGGGGGCTACGTTTATTTTAGTGGGAGATGTCAACCAGTTGCCGTCGGTTGGTCCGGGCAATGTTCTTAAAGACATCATCAATTCCGGAGTAGTCCCAGTGGTTGAACTGACCCAGGTGTTTCGTCAGGCGGAACAAAGCGATATCATTCTGAACGCCCACCTGATAAACCATGGCCAGATGCCGGAGTTGCGTCCCCCGGAAACAGGTCTTTCGGATTTTTATTTCATTAACCAGGAAGAGCCTGAAGACGCGGTGGACATGATTGTCAGTCTGGTGCGTGAGCATATCCCCCGTCGCTTTAAACTGGATCCGGTAGAAGATATTCAGGTATTATCTCCCATGAACAAGGGGCTTGCCGGCGCAATAAATCTGAATAGCCGTTTACAGGAAGTGCTGAACTCCGGGCCGGGGCGTTTGCCGCATGTACAACGGGGGGAACGGATTTTCCGGTTAAATGATAAGGTTATGCAAATTCGCAACAACTATGATAAGGATGTATTTAATGGGGACATCGGGCGGATTTGTGTAATGAGTGCGGAAGACCGGGAATTAACGGTTCGTTATGATGACCGTAATGTGACTTACGATTTTGACGATCTGGACGAATTAGTTCCGGCCTACTCCATTTCCATTCATAAATCACAAGGCTCGGAATACCCGGCAGTGGTAATCCCGGTGCTGACCCAGCATTATATCATGTTGCAACGCAATTTGATTTACACAGCGGTTACCCGGGGACGCAAGCTGGTTGTTTTGGTTGGCTCACGCCGGGCTCTGGCAATGGCAATTAACAACAACAAAACCCAAAAGCGCTATACCTGGCTTGCTCAACGTCTGGCCAGCCTGCTTCCCGCTTTAAATATAGAATTAGACGTTTGTTATCAATGAAAAGGTGATAACAACCTGCTCATGGAGACTTTCGGTTGATTATGACTAAATTCCGTTTAAGCAGCCTGTCAGGCGTATTGCTGCTTCTGCTGCTTCTCAGTGGTTGTGGAGGTAAAAAAGTGGCCTGGCATGGGCCGGTTGCCGACCTAAACAACTACCCTCAAAATCTTCAAGCGTACATTCAGCCTGACCAGGCAGACAAACCTCTGATTGATGATGCTGAGCAGATTGCAGCGACACAGCGTTACAAGCGTTTGTTTTTCAAACCCTGGAGTCAGGAGAAAAGCATATTCCCCCTAAAGGAGGCGGCGTGGGCTCCAAAGCACTACGCAGGCAAATCCAGTTGGACTTCGGAAGGAAAGAAGGTTGGCTCAGAAGTCTGGCAGTCTGCCGCAGATAATGCGAATATAAAGAAATTCCCCAGCCTGGGCTGGAAAGGCATCTTGATTGAAAATGCTTCCTTACGGGCCCTGCCTACAAGTACCCCATATTACAGAAATCCGAACAACCCCGGGGAAGGATATCCCTTTGACTATATGGCGTTTAGTGTGCTTTGGATTGGTACGCCGGTGTTTGTAAGTCACATTTCGCTTGATGGACAATGGTTGTTCTGTGAAACTGCTCTGCTTTCCGGTTGGGTTCCGACCAAGGCAGTGCGCTCGGTAAGCTCTGAGTTCATCAATCTGTGGTTGAGTTTGCCTCTGGCTGCGCTTGCCAAAGACAGAATTCCACTTGATTACGTATTGGGCGGAACAGGCGGAAGCAACACCAGAGATTTGCGAATCGGCACTATATTACCGCAGCAGGGGGGGAGCGTGCTGGTACCGGTGGCTCAAGGTAATGCGGCGGGTTGGCGGGCAATTGCACTGCCGCCGAACACAATAGTGGATTTCCCCATGCCGTTTACAGCCGGGAATGTTGCCTTGGTGGGCAATGAAATGATGGGGGAACATTACGGCTGGGGAGGAATTGATTACCTGCGCGACTGTTCAGCAATGCTGCGTGATCTGTTCACTACTTTCGGAATATGGCTTCCCCGCAACTCGAGCCAGCAGCTTAAAGTCGGCGAGGTAAGCAATATTTCAGGCATGTTGCCGCCGGCTAAAGAAAAAAGGTTGAAGGATTCCGGAAAACCGTTCCGCACCCTGGTAGGAATGCCCGGGCATGTCATGCTCTATATTGGCCAGTATAACGACCGAGCGGTGGTTTACCATGATGTTTGGGGAACCCGGACCGACTTGGGAAAAGATGGACAGGGGCGGCTGATAATCGGTAAAGTATCGGTCACCTCTCTGGAACCCGGGGAAGAGCACCAGGAAGTACGCCGGGCGGGCACATTATTGAAGAGGGTACAAACTTTTACTGTAATTCCCTGAGTCTCCAGTCTGCATGGAAGCGAAGAAAATTACCGGTATTTGAATTATACCCAAACCTTTGAAAACCAGGGAAATTTATCACCGCTGGACGCCGGACAGTGGGATATTAATACTCTGGTGTAATTTTATGCCTCAAAAATCAGAAACTCATAAGGAAATTCGTTCAGGTGAATTTACACTGCAGATCGTCCGTAAACCAATTCGGCACGTTTATCTCCGAGTGTGTCCGCAAACCGGGAAAGTCCGAATCAGCGCGCCTATCCGGATATCAAACGACGCTATTCTGGAAATCGTCGCACATAAAACCGCTTGGTTGCAAAAGCAACAAAAGGTCATGGCCGAGCGGCGCAAGCTTGCTGAACTGCATTACACCGACGGTGAACGGCATTTATTTCTGGGACGGGAATACCCTTTGAAACTACGGGAATGCTCTGGAGCCGGTTGGGCCGGGCTCAGCAGTGCCGGTGAAATAGAGATATTTGCGCCGGGCGGTGCAAGCCCGGCTTACCTTAAAAATCTGATCCGGCATTGGTACCGTAGGGAGTTGACTTCCAGAGCTGAGGCAATGCGTCTGAAGTGGCAGGAAAGAATGGGCGTGCACGCTTCTGAATTGCGCATTCGCCAAATGCGCACCCGCTGGGGTTCTTGCAATACTCAGAAAAGGCGGATCTGGCTTAACCTTGAGCTGGTAAAAAAAGACCTGGATTGCATAGAGTATGTGTTGGTACATGAACTGGCGCATTTGCTTGAGCGTGGCCATACCAAAACGTTTTGGGCTGTGGTTGAGGCGCATTTGCCCAATTGGCGGCAATTGCGAATGAAGCTGAATGACACACCGCAGGCTGCGTTTTAAACCATTGCAGGCCCTCCTCAACAAAACAAACAATGGGCTTTCCCGGGGTTGATTTAATAAATATCCGCTTCTGACATCACCCAGACAGATTAACCAGCAATATATCCAAAAAGCCGGCTGTCTTTAAGTTGAGTAAGTACTCGGCTGCCTTTCAGGCACAGCAGCCCCAAAAACTTGGGGCAGTACCCCAAAGTCGGCTGCGACATTTTGTACCGGTGTAACCTCTCATCTTTACCAGAGTAGGATTTCCGATTAACCGAACATGTTATGTTGTTCCTGTACAGGCTCAACCAACAGGCATTCTTGCTCGCGGCCCATAACATGCGTCCTGGTAATGACTTTGGGGCCAGCCATTTCGGGAATGCTGATGAATTTGCACTCTGTATAATACTCACTTATTCCTGCACCCTCAACACTGTTTTCCAGCACTACTCTGAGTTCCGCATGCTCACTAGCCAACTCCTCAAGAAAGCGGCCTTTCTTTTCTTGAACAGTTTGGCGCAAGACTGCGGATCGATTTGACAGTACAGACTTGGCAAGCTGACCCGGCATGGTTGCGGCAACAGTCCCTGGTCGGCGTGAATAAGGAAATACATGGGCATAGGTCAGAGGCAAGGAGTCAACCAGTTGTAATGTTTCCTGAAATTCAGAATCGTTTTCTCCAGGGAACCCCACAAGCAAATCCACGCCCAACCCAAATCTGGGCCAGATGTTTTTCAGTTTTTTACAAAATTCCGGCAACAGGTCAGGTTGATAGTGCCCGCGTCCCATTCGTTTTAACATACTGTTGCTGCCGCTTTGCAAAGAAATATGCAGATGCGGGCAAACTAATTGGGAATGTGCCAAGATATCTAAGGCCTGCTCGTTCAATTGGCCGGGCTCCAACGAACTGATGCGCAAACGGGCAGTTCCTTTCCATTCCGACGCCAGTTCCAGCTCAAGATGTTCAAGCAGTGACCAAAATCCTTTTCTCTCACCAGACTGTGTAGTTGACGGCAGTCGGTATTGGCTTAAATTGATACCGCTTAAAATAATTTCGCGGAACCCGGCTTCCAGTAAACGGCGCGCTTCAGCAAGCACCTCGTCCGGCGGCCTGCTTACCGCGGCTCCTCTTGCTAAAGGCACAATGCAATAAGTGCAACCGTGGGAGCAGCCATCCTGGATTTTGAGCACCGGCCGGGCCCGCCGATAGGTTGAAATTGAAAATGGCGGGTAGATGCGTTTCCCGTCAGGCGCAGCCAGCTCTTCAGATTTTTGCTCTCCCCTAAGCCATTGCTCCGGATATTTAAGCAGTTCCGGTTTACGGGCTGTGGGAATGACTGCCTGCACCCCGGGAAGCGCCTTCATTTCGAGACGGTGAGTTTGAGCGGAGCAACCGACTATCCAGATCTGTGCAAAAGGGTTTTCCCGATGCAGGCGACGCACAGTTGCACGCACATCCGCCACAGCAGAAGCTGTTACCGCGCAGGAATTCACCAAAAGGACTCCGCCGGACGCGACTTCTCCAGAGGAATATCTTTCCTGCCAACCCAAGCTCTGCCATGCTTCAGCCAAGGCCTGGCTTTCATATTGGTTTACTTTGCAACCAAGAGTAGTAATAAAAAATTCCGGCATCTGCGTAACCATACCTGAGGCAGAGTTTAGAAATAGCCCCAGCCATGCCTTCCCACTGGGGAACCGACCTAACAAAGTTATGTTATAGTGGATTGCCGGTACATCTGCAATATTAGCGACGCTCAACTGCATTTAACTTCATCAGGCCAGATCGCCAACAATCCCGTTATCTCTTTGTAAAATTAGACGCAATTGGGCTTATTCCACCTGGCTATCCAGGTTGTTGTGTTCTTTCAGGCGGATTGACTTTAAATTAATACGCGGCCTTCAACACTCTAAAACTGATTTTCCCTTACTTTCAACGTAGCCGGAGCACCCCACAGAGTATCCGCCCCCACGTCCGCTGGAGTCTTCAGTTTTCAAAGTTAAAAGTCCTGAGTTCAGATAAACGCCGGACGTAAAAAAAGCAGAGAAATCTCTGCTTTTTACATGCTGTTTAAAGGCTAAACGCCGAATTTGTCATGCAAGTGTCTATCCCACTCGGAATAACACACTGCCGCAACCTGAGCCTGGGAAGAAAAGTGGGCTTTTTCCTTGTCGGTAATGCTTTGAATACAACGGAAAATGAACTTTTCCTTAGGCTCGCGATGTTTAGGTGCTGGTACCGGCATAGGTTCCTCCTTACAAGTGTAATAGTTAATTCTATATATATTTTTATATTAAAAATCAACTACTATTTTCAATCAATTTGTGTATGATAAAAACCCGTTGCAGTACCTTATCTCAACGAATTCCTTAGGAAACAATACCGGCTTCAGAGCTTACTTTTGGCTTGTTGAGCGACGAGGGATCTTTCAAACTTTTTTCAATCAGGTCCAGAGCTCTTCGGGCCACTGTAGTGATTTCCGGTTTTGAAACTTGTTCGTCTGCCCCCACTGAATCGCCCTTATGCCTGAGCTTATCGGTTATCAGCGATGAAAAAAGCATTACCGGCAGTCTTTTAAGAATGTTGTCTTCCTTTATACGTTTAGTCAGGTTGTGCCCATCCATACTGGGCATTTCAATGTCGGAGATGACTATCTGCACATAATCGTTAATGGCCTTGCCTTCTTCCTCTGCCTTTTCTTTGAGGGAAAGCAGGCGTTCCCAAGCTTGCCGTCCGTTGTTATGAACTTCTACAACAAAATTGGCAAGTTCAAGCTGATCCTTAATCATACCCCGGATCAGGGCAGAGTCATCGGCAATAAGAGCCCGATAACAGGGGTTTCCACTCCAATCAACTGCTGTGTCGAGCTTAAGCGCCAGTTGCGGGTTGAGATCTGCGACTATCTTTTCCAAGTCGAGCAGGAAGATTATCCGCCCTTCAAGTTTAACTACTCCATTAATGGAATCTTTACTTAAAGAAGCCATGTAGGCGGTTGGCGGCTCTACTTCCTCCCAACTTATTCTGTGTATCCGGTTAACGCCGGACACCATAAAAGCAGTATTAACATTATTAAATTCGGTTACAATGACTTTTGCCGTTGCTTCATTGTGCGACGGTTTATCAAGCCAGCAACTTAAATCAACTAAGGGAATAATCTGGTTACGCAAGTTGAACGCTCCCAGGACGGAAGGATGATGCACTTCCGGAAGTTCCGTTACCTTAGGCATTTGAATTATTTCCAATACCTTTGCAACGTTAACGGCATAATACCCCCGGTAATCTTCTTCAGAACTTCCACCAGTCTCATCAAGGTAAAACTCTACGATTTCGACTTCGTTAGTTCCTGCTTCCAGAAGTATGTCGCTATGTCTCATTTCAGCCTCCTGGGCATAATTAAACACCCTATGTGGGAGTGTACAGGGTAGTTTGTTTCAGACTTGCAGCTTACCGACAGACAAGTCCACCTATGTCATTTTTGGGCCCGGCAGCTCATTTGTGCACCCGGTTATTTATCCGACACCAAACTTCTGTGAGCCAAACTGCTTTAGCTGTAATGATTAATCAAAGTTTTTGCAAGAGCGCAAAAGCAGCTTCAATTAAAAAGTTTGGCGTAGATGCACCGGCAGTGAGCCCTACCTTGTCACCGGGACTAAACACATCAGGGTTTATTTCTTGCGGAGTTTCCACATGCAACACCCTTTTTCCCGCTGCTTTAACGGCTTCAGCCAAACGCCTGGTGTTCCCGCTGTCATAACCGCCCATTACAACTACTATATCGGTTTTTTCGGCCAGTTCTAAAGTACCCTGCATTCTTTTCCTGGTCGCACTGCAAACTGTATTTAAAGCCACCGGCTTGTACCCCAACTTTTTCTCGGCATACGCTATTATTTTATCATACTGAATGATATCCTGTGTGGTCTGAGCAGCCAGAAAATAAGTTGTGTCGTTTATGAGCCTCAAACAACAGAATTCTTCAAGATTATTGAAAACCATAGAGCCGGGCCCTGCATAGCTTAAAAGTCCGCGCACTTCCGGGTGGTCGGCTTCTCCAAATAAGAGCAGAGTCTGCCCATCTGCAAACATCCTTGCAATCCCTAATTGGGCTCTTTTGACTTTGGGGCAGGTAGCGTCAATAATGGTAACACCCAGTTTCTTTAAAGCCTGTTCCTTGTCGTGTGGAATTCCATGAGCGCGAATAAGTACTCTGTCGCCGGGCTGCAGTTCTGAAATATCTGAAGCCTGAATTACCCCTTGTTGCGCATATTTTTCAATAACCTGAGGATTATGGATAATTGAGCCCAGTGTAACAATTCTTCCCGAGTGTTCGCCTTTTTTCAGCTCATCGTCCAGTTTATTTAATGCCAAGCTGACGCCCATACAAAACCCGGCCGTTTTTGCCTGAATTACTTCCATGCTCATTCCCCCGGATCTGCTGTTTGACTGGCTATAAATTGTGAAATAATCGCATTTAACTGTTCCCGATTGCGGCAAGCCGTAAGTTGCTGACGCAATGCTCGTACTCCCGCGAAATGATGCACATAACGCGGGATAAATCCGCGCATTTGACTTAATGCATAGCGCTCATCCAACCATGCCCAGGCAAGACTGGCGTGTTGACTGATAGCGTCCATGAGTTCAGCCAGTGTGGGGCGAGCAGTGTTTTCCCCTTGCATCAACCGGCTGAACTCTCTAAAAATAAATGGGTTATTCATCGCTCCTCGTGCGAACATCACGGCGTCTGCTCCGGTTTGTTCCAGGCAACTCTTCGCAGCTGCGGCAGAAAGCAGATCGCCGCTGGCCAGCACGGGAATAGACAGTTCCTGTTTAAGAGCGGCGATTTTTGACCAGTCCGCCTTGCCGGTAAATGCCTGTTTGCCGTAGCGGGGGTGCAGAGTAATCCAGGCCGCGCCCGCATCTTCAAGCTGCTTGCCGAGCTTAAGGTAAATATTTTCGCCGTTAAGCCAACCCAGTCGAAGTTTAAAGCCGACTTTACCTGCACCGGCTGCAGCAATTAAAGCCTCAGCCACCTTTAAGGCATTAACCGGATCAGCCAACATCACCGCCCCGGAGCCGGTTTTGACTACTTTGGGCACAGAGCAGCCCATATTCAGGTCAAAATATATTTCTCTTCCCGCAAATAACTGTAATATGGATTCTGCGGCGATTGCAACGATATCAGGTTCCGCCCCGAAAAGTTGGATAATCAGAGGTGATTCTTCTTCCGGGCTTGCCAGCAACGCCCAGGAGCCTTTGCCTTTTTGCATATTGATGTTTCCCGGGCCTGGAAGGCGGAAAGACCTGCAGCCATTGGGGTGCAGAGAATAATAGATGCCTTTGGCGCTCACCATTTCCGTGCATGTTGCGTATGCGCCCATGTGACGACAAAGCAGACGGAAAGGCGCGTTGGAGTATCCGGCTAAGGGGGCCAACCACGGCAAATACGGCTTTATTTCCAGGGACGGCATAGCAGTTACAAGTCTGCCCCGGGATTATTGCCGAGATAAGGATTATCCGGATGCGACAGGTAATTTCTCACATAATCGGCAACGCCGGCCTCCAGACTGTAAAATTTGCTCAAATCCAGGCCCAATCCAACAAGTTTATCCATTTGGGCCTCAGTATAATTTTGATACTGCCCGGCCAGAGTTTCGGGCATATCAATATAGTCAATGGCTGCAGGAAGATCCATAGAAGCAAAAACCGCTGCTGCCAAGTCGTTCCAGGTACGGGCCCTTCCGGTTCCCAAATTAAAGATACCGCAAATTTCCGGATTATCCAACAACCAGCAAATTGTGCGGGCACAGTCCTTTACATAAATGAAATCACGCATTTGAGCGCCGTCCCCAAAATCAGGGTGATTGGATTTAAACAGCTTTATCCGGCCGCTCGCTTTAATCTCAGCATAAGCCTTGCAGACCATACTGCGCATATTGTTTTTATGGTACTCGTTGGGGCCATATACGTTAAAAAACTTCAAAGAAACGATTTTCTGCTCCAGGTGTTCGCGTACTGTCCATAAATCGAATAAATGCTTGGAATAACCATACATATTCAACGGACGCAAACAGGGCAGACCGGATTGCTCGTCGGAAAAACCCTGCGCTCCAGCTCCATATGTGGCTGCGCTGGAAGCATTAATCAGCCGAATGCCCGCCTTAACTGCATAATTACAGACTTCCTGACTGTAATGCAGATTATTCTGAATCAGAAAATCGGCGTTTGTTTCCGTGGTGCTGGAACAGGCCCCCATATGGATAATAGCTCGTGGGCGTTGGGGAAGGCTGTCACGCCGCAACAAATCGAGAAAGTCGTCGCGATCAATAAAGTTACTGAAAGACAGGTTGACCAGATTTTTCCATTTTTGCGCATGGCCTAACCGGTCCACTATTAAAATGTCTGACTCGCCGCGGCGGTTTAATTCCCAAACCACCGCGCTGCCGATAAAGCCCGCGCCACCGGTGACTATAATCATTATTTTCGTCTCGTTCGGATAGGTCTTACATCAGAATGTCAAAACAATTACTGATTGAAGTTAAAAACAGTCCGGCAGGCACGGAGAAGAACCGTTGTGTTCTTTCTCCGTGCACATAGTCTCACTTAAAGGGCAGCCAGCAAAAGCTCGCCGAACTCTTTGCAGCCAACTGTAATTCCACCTTCCATCTGAGCGGCCAAGTCACGCGGAACCTTTTTGGAAGCAATGGTTTTAAGCATGGCGTTTTGAACCAGGTCTGCCGCCTGCTGCAGGCCCATTTGCTCAAGCATCATCGCGCCTGAAAGCAGGATTGAGCCTGGATTGGCGGTATCTTTTCCGGCATGCTTAGGGGCAGTGCCGTGAGTTGCTTCAAAAAAGGCCAATTGATCGGAACAGTTCATCCCGGGGGCAATACCCAAGCCGCCCACCTGAGCCGCCAGCGCATCGGACAGATAGTCTCCGTTCAGGTTGGGGGTGGCAAGCACGCTGTATAGTTCCGGCTTCATCAGAACCTGCTGGAACATGTTATCTGCAATCCTGTCTTTAATCACCAGCTTATTATTATACTGAGTTTCCTCCGCTTCCACAACTGTTTGACCACTGAACTCAGTGGCGGCAAGCTCATAACCCCAGCGGGCAAAAGCACCCTCTGTAAACTTCATGATGTTTCCCTTGTGGACAAGAGTAACGCTGGGTTTTCCCTTGGCAAGCGCATACTGAATGGCCTTGCGCACCAAGCGCTTGGAGCCGTGTTCAGTCATCGGCTTAATGCCTATTCCGGCGGCAGGATCTACATCAGCGCCGAGTTCATCTCTTAAAAAAGCAATCAGGCGCTTCGCTTCCGGGGTGTTTGATTCATATTCAATGCCAGCGTACACGTCCTCCGTATTTTCCCTGAATACAATCATATCCACCTTCTCCGGCCGGCGCACGGGCGAAACTATGCCGGGATAATAACGAATGGGACGGATACAGGCATACAGGTCAAGTATTTGCCGGAGCGCCACGTTCAAGCTGCGGAAACCACCGCCAACCGGTGTGGTCAACGGGCCTTTAATAGCAAATTCCGCATTGCGCAAAGTATCAATGGTCGCCTGGGGCAGATATTCCCCGGTTTCATTCAGGGCCTTTTCTCCTGCCAGAATTTCACGCCACTCGATTTTATGTTTACCGCCGGTGGCCTTTTCCACGGCCGCATCCAGTACGGGGCGGGCTGCTCCCCAAATTTCCGGACCTATGCCGTCGCCTTCGATAAAATAGACTGTATGCTTCATTTATCATTCCTTCCACAATACAATGTTGGCGCACAAATATGGATACGCTGAAATACTTTTCAGCATACTGGTTTTGACTTGGTCGGGCAAGGGAATTATTTTAACTTATGGCGCGAAGAACCGTAGCTTGATGATTATATCCTACTCCTTTAGAAAACGGTTGACTATTTTCAGAGGAGCAGATAAAAGATTTCTGTATTGATAATAATTCCTAAATACTTTAAGGAGATTGATATGTGTGATTGCGAATTTGCAAGGATAGGGCACAAGGTTAAGGATTTCAAAATTGAGACTTATAATCCTGTTAATTATGGTTTTGACGAAGTTGATTTCGCCAAACTGCAAAAGGAAGGTAAGTGGGTAATCCTGTTTTTCTACCCGGCTGACTTCACCTTTGTATGCCCAACCGAACTGGCTGATCTCGCTGATATCGACAAAAACTTAAAGGACATGGATATTACTGTTGTTTCCATGTCTTGTGATACCAAATTTTCGCATATGGCCTGGCGCAACAGCGAAAAGCTCCTGGAAAATGTGAAGTATCAGATGGGCGCTGACCCCACCGGCGAAGTGGCCAGATATTTCGGTGTATACGACTACGAATCCGGCGTAACTTACCGCGGTACATTTATCATTGATCCGGACGGCAAACTGGTCGGACAGGAAGTGAACTTCAACAATGTCGGCCGCAATTCTGAAGAGCTTTTACGCAAAATGCGGGCATTCACCTATGTGCGTGCAAACCCGGCTGAAGTATGTCCGGCCCGCTGGAAGCCCAGCGATAAAACCCTTACCCCCTCTGAAAAGTTGGTGGGCAATGTGTTTGACGCTCTGAAAGGGTAACTAAAGATTTTGAATTCTGGAGTATGAGCAGCTCCAGTCAACGCTCATTCCAGGCGCTTTTTATAATACCGTTAAAAACAAACCGCCCTATAAGGGCGGTTTGTTTTTAAGTCCTATCTCTGGCAGCAGAGCAGCTCAGTTTTCCGGAACCATTCCCCAAGCAGGAAATGAAGCATTCCCGGGGCCGGTAGGCACTTGTTTAGCCGGACCACCGTGGCGGGTAGTCAAATAAATCTGCTTTGAACCACCGCGGGTGGAAGTAAACGCCAGGAAGTAAGAGTCCGGACAAAAAGACGGCTGTTCATCAGAACCGGGCCCGAAAGTCACTTGGGTTTCTTTCCCGGTAAGCAGGTCATGCACAAAAATACGGTGCCCGCCGGACATCATTCTGGAAAAGGCCACTAATGTACCATCAGGGCTGATAGAGGGCTCGGTATTATAAGTGCCGTCATCGGAGATACGACGCACGCTTCCGGAATTCAAATCTTTCATGAATACGTGCGGGTTGCCCAAACGCGACGAAGTAAAAGCCATTTTGGTGCCGGTGGAGTCAATGGAAGGAGACACGTCAATACCACCGCTTGACTCTAACACGCCTTTCCGTTTGAATGAGTGATCCAGACGGTAAATATCCGGATATCCTTTTTCAGCCAGACCAACCGCTACTTCATTATTGGGGAAAAAAGTGGGCCCGATAAGCGTGTTGCCCGGGAATTTAACCCGTTGGGTCCGACGGCTGTTTCTGTCCCATACCCCAAGTGCGTGAGTGCGGTCATCAATGTGAGAAAACAGAATAAAGCGTCCATCCGGCGACCAGGCCGGGCTCATACCGATGCCGGTCATATTGGTAATTTGGGTAAGCTCACGCCCGGTTGGACGCACAGTCCAGATATTCCGGTTTTGGCCGCTGTCTTTAGCAAAGGCCAAAGTTGACAGGAAAAATTCCCCTTTGCCGGTAAGGGCTTTCATAAACTCCGAGCAGAAACGGTCAGCCACCCGGCCCAAGTTACCCTGATTTACATCGGAATAAGCTTTACCGAAAACAAGCTGGCCGGTAACCGGCTCATAAACGCGCAGTTCAACAGTACTGCCGCTGACCCAACCGGTGGTAATCAGCAGGCTGGCGTCGGCCATCTGGAATCGGTTGAAATCAACATCCGGAGACTTGAAACCGTTAAGCCTGGTTCCACCCATAATTCCCTCTTTGGGGATTATTCTGATAAACGGCAGAAACGAAAGATTTTCATTGATCAGTTTGTCCAGCTCCGCGGACATTGCCGAGGTGCGGCCCAGTGGCTCCGCGCTGGCCAGGTTCAGCACCCTTTGGCCGGGTCCGAAAATATCAAGCCGCACCGGAGCTTGCGCCGGGGCGGAAAGTGGAGCGGCAGTTACAAAAATCAGAGCCAGAATGGCGAGTACGGGTCTGCTAAAGACATTCATAAGTACCTCTGGTTTCAGGCCGGCTTACATTACCGGCTTGTTGTTAAATTAACTGCTAGCAGCAACGCTATGCGTTTTACATCAACGTCTTGTATGTAATCCTGTGCCGGGTTCAGACTTTACATTCATATCCGCATTTGTTTAACCTTTTCCGCATGGCTTTTCAATGGAAACAATCTGATAAATCTTCAGCTTTTTTAATATTCAGGCCTATAACATTAAGCTGCACAGACGTTCAGAGCCGGCCGGGCATTCCGGCTTCCCCCAAGCCTGAACTATAAGAAACACTCACCTTCTGCTGCTGTTTAAAGGCAACGCAGGTGAATATGCTCTGCGGCTGCGCTAGCAACCGGCCGCAAAAGCCGTGCGCAATGATTTGCGCTGTTAAATGCCGGAACGGGCGTGTCTTGCAGTTGAGATGACAAATATCAAATTAATATGTCTATTGGAACGGTTGTATAAGCGTGACGGTTTTGATATTGGAAGGAAATGAACAAAGCTAAATGGATCAGATTTTTCAAAGTCAGTCCGGGCGGTAACACCACTATTCTGCTGGATCAGAGTCAGGTTAAACCAGAAGCAGGAGCGCAACTGGCCGCGCGACTTATGGAGAATATGAACTTGGGCGGTGAGCAGGTAGGGTTTATTGATTGGCCCGGCAAAAAGCGTAAGCCCACTGCAGGAAGCCTTCCTTCCCTCAGGATGATGGGGGGTGAATTCTGCGCAAATGCAGTTCGCGCATATGCCGGAATCCTGGCCTGCCACGAAGTTGACAGCTTGCCTTGGCGTGGGAAAATAAAAAGCAGTGGTATTTCTGCCCCGATAAATGCTTATGTTGCTGGAGAAAAACAGATTGATGCAGCTATCGAAGTACCCCTGGGTGAGGAATATGCCATAGCCCCTCTGGACGAAACGCAAGGAACGGCTTCGCTTGAGCAAGGAGCAGTGGTTAGTTTGCCGGGCATAACTCATATAATTTTGCCTGGTATTCCGGACGGTGAAGGCTCTGACCTGAAGCTGGACAAGGACCTAATGCTGTCGGCCCAAAACCGGCGCAGAGCGCTTGGTCTTGAAAATCAGGCTGCAGTAGGCTGTATTTGGTTTGATTTGAAAAAAGATATGGTGTCTATGTTGCCGTTGGTTTGGGTACGCGACACCAATACCTGTTGCCTGGAGACAAGTTGCGGCTCCGGCGCCTTGGCTTTGGCGCTGTTTTTAGGCAAAACCGGCGGCAAAGCCGGAACCAGGTGCGCTAATGACCCCAGACCGCGCGGCGTGAATTCGCCACCCTATGCTTCATACACCAATTTTTATTGGATTATGCAGCCTAGTGGTGAAGCGTTATGGGTTTCATATACATTACAAAAAAATGATAACGCCGGATCAGGAACGACTTTATTCCAGCCAAGCAATATCTGGCTGGGCGGGCCATTTCGAATAATCGCACGGGGGGAAACTCTTCAGTGTTCAGAGCTTGCATGAACGCTATTGTGCCCACGATGAATCATGCCTCTCAATTTGGCTCCGACATTTCACCAAGCCGATCAGCGGCCCTGCACCTGTGGTTTCTCATTGGAGTGCGTAAAAGCGTTCCCCTACTCTAGTGGCTGTTATATGCTCAGGTCAAAGTATGCTTATCAGGCCGTCGTCCAATCCCGCATTCCCTTACCCAAACAAGAAATGAAAGTCATAAAAGCCCTGCTGCGCAAACCAAACAAAAGAAAGGCGGGGAATCTGACTGGCGCATCTGCTGTCTTTATGCGTCTTCCGGTCAAAACACTGCCGGCTCAATTCAGGCACTGCAAAAATAAACTCCCTTGGCTCGGCTACACGTTGTTCTCCAAATAAACTTTAATTGACAGATGTACTGTCAATGTTTTAATAGAAAACGGTCATTCAAAGCGATTTTTTTAAGAGGATAGTGAAAATAATTTCATTAAAAATTATTCTCTGGCTTGATACCGTACTAAAGACGGAAAAAAGCAAGTTGATAAATCAATGAAACCGGCGGTTGCTTCAGTCATTCTCGGGTTGGGGCGAGACTGAAGCATCTAAAACCAATCCGGGATTTTCGAGGCACTGCCATACTCGTTTTCTCTCTTTCAATTGATGCTTAAAGTGTTATACGGGGCTCTTCGTACAAATGGAAATCGGAGTTGTGGTTCTCAACTATAATGGCTGGCAGGATACTATTGCCTGTGTTGAGTCGGTATTGGCAAGTTCAGAGCCGCCTGTTTGGGTTATTATTGTAGACAACTCCTCTACCAATGATTCAATACGTTGGTTGCGCCACTGGGCTGCCGGGAATCTGGAGTTTGCCCTGTCAGAGTTAGGGGCCCCGTCCAGTTATCCCAAGCCGTTGGCATTATTGGATATTGTCACTGAAGAAGCTCCGAATTCATTCCCCGGCGGGGTAGTATTATTGCGCCGCAGTCGGAATGATGGTTATGCAGCAGGAAATAATGCGGGAATTCGCCTGCTCATGCGTTGGGGTGCAGATGCCGTATGGATTCTGAATAATGATACAATAGTGGATAGAGACGCTTTAGGAGCTATGGCGCGACGACTGTTCTCCAAAGCTCGCCCCGGCTTGTGCGGTTCACTGCTGCGTTACACAGAGGGCGAAAAGCTTGTGCAGTGCAGGGCTGGCGGCTACCTTAACAAATGGACTGCCCTGTCCTCTCTTGACGGGAATATGGAAGATGTTGCTGTGGCTTTAAGTATTGATCCCGCTATTGTTGAACAGCGTATCAACTACATATGCGGCGCCAGTGTAATGGCCAGTAGGGCATTTATTGAGCAGGTCGGCCTGATGGATGAAAGCTATTTTCTTTATTGTGAGGAGAGGGACTGGGCCTGTCGGGCGAACGGAAGATTTGATTTTGCCTATGCGCCGGACGCGCTGGTATATCACAAAGAAGGCGGCAGTACCGACTTTTCCCACAACAAATTCAAGCTGCGCCCTATTCTGTCACTTATCCGCAGCCGCCTGTTGCTTACCGCAAAACACAATCCGATAGGCTTGCCGATAGCTTGTTTTTCCATTATTTATGCAGCATTACGCATGGTTTGGCGGCGCTTAGTACGGAGATCCGCCGCAACAAAAAAAGCAGTTGCAACCACAAGCTTAGAGAGGTAGAGCCATGAAAGTTCTTATTCTGGGCGCTTCCGGTATGCTCGGGCATATGCTTTTTGCCGGATTGCTGAAACGGGGGATTGATGTTTACGGCTCCACGCGCACGCCTCTACACTGTTGTAAGAGCTGGCAGGGAAGATTGCGGCACGGCATAAATGCTTTGGACCTGCCAAGCATTATTGCTTTACTGGACGAGGTCCGGCCGAATGTGCTTGTAAATGCAGTAGGGCTTATCCGCCAGCTCCCGGAAGGACAGGAGGCTTTACCCTGCCTTCTGGTCAATGCGGTCCTTCCGCATCAATTGCTGGAGCTTTGTCGGGAACGCGGAATCAGACTAATTCACTACAGCACCGATTGCGTATTCGACGGCAAAGCAGGCCGCCCTTATACAGAAGAAGACCGCCCCACTGCAACAGATATTTATGGGTTGACTAAATTCCTGGGAGAAGTAAGCTCCCCCCCGGCTTTGACCATTCGCACATCCATCATCGGGCCGGAATTGCGCGGCAAACATTCTCTGGTAGAGTGGTTTCTTGCCCAAAAAAAATGTGTATCCGGCTATACAGAAGTTATTTATACCGGTTTGCCGACCAGTGAGCATGTCCATATACTGGCCGAATACATTTTACCCAGGAAGGATTTGTACGGACTGTTTCAGGTAGCGGCAGAGCCTATTTCAAAACATGATCTGCTCAGTCTTGTAGCCGCTATCTATCAAAAAGATATTCAAATTTTGCCGGACTCGAGCGTAAAAGAAGATAAACGCCTTTCCGGAGAGGCATTTTATCGCGCTACAGGCTATATAGCCCCGCCGTGGCCGGAAATGATCGCTGAAATGCATCGGGCACACCAGCGCAATGCCATCAATTTTATACGATAGCGAGAAAAAATCATGCAGACAGTCTTTCAGGATAAAAGTGTTCTTATTACCGGCGGCACAGGTTCTTTAGGGAAAACCCTGACCCGCCAGCTCCTGGCCGGACAATACGGCCTTCCACGCAAAATCATCATTTTCTCCCGCGATGAGGCAAAACAGCACTTTATGCGTGTGGCTTATTCCACCTTGAAAAGTCCTACCGATGAAGTGATTTATGACAATTTCCGCCGCCTGCTTTCTTTTCGCATTGGGGATGTGCGCAACTATGCTTCACTGTGCGGAGCACTGCACGATATTGACATTGTGATTAATGCAGCGGCGCTGAAACAAGTGCCGTCCTGCGAATACTTCGTCAATGAAGCCTGCCTGACCAATATCACCGGGGCCGCCAATATTGTGCGCGCCATTGAGGAACACAATTTTCCAGTGGAAACCGTGGTTGGGGTAACTACCGACAAGGCTTGTTTGCCGGTCAATGCCATGGGCATGACCAAAGCCCTGCAGGAACGCATGTTCATAGCGGGAAACGTCACCTGTCCCAATACCCGATTTATCTGCACCCGCTATGGTAATGTGTTGGCCTCGCGCGGCTCAGTCATTCCACTCTTCCACGAACAGATTCAATGCGGTGGTCCGGTTACCATCACTACCCCGGATATGACTCGTTTCCTACTTCCACTTTCCTATGCCGTGACCACTATAGCAACCGCTATCAAACAGGCTCAGCCGGGTGAAACCTATATTCCGAAAATTCCGGCGGCGCGCATTGTGGACGTGGCCAAAGCCCTGATCGGAGACCGGGGTATTGAAACAAAAATTATCGGCATCCGGCCGGGCGAAAAAATTCATGAGCTGATGATTTCACCGGAAGAAGGCGTTCGCGCCTACGACCGTGGTGACTTTTTCGCTATTGCGCCTATGTTGCCGGAACTGCAACGTAAAGAAAACATCTCGCCCCGCGGCCGCTCTTACGGCTCCAATGACAGCGTCATGACCTTTGAAGAAACAAAGGCTCTGCTCCAGAAATATAAACTGATGCCCGGTGACGATCGCAGCGGCGTTGATGAGGAAATGTTGGCATGAAAATCATGACTGTGCTCGGCACCAGGCCGGAAATCATTCGCCTTTCACGGGTTATATCCGGGTTAGATGCCATTTGTAAGCATGTACTTGTCTTTACCGGCCAGAATTATGACCCCAACCTCTCAACGCTGTTTTTTGAGCAGATGGGCATACGCCGCCCCAACTACAGCCTGGAAACAAAAGCAGCAACTACCTGGGAGCAGATCGGCAAGATCCTGGCCCAAACTGACGCTGTGCTGGAAAAAGAACATCCGGACCGTTTTCTGGTGCTGGGCGATACCAATTCTGCACTGACAGTCCAATGCGCCAAGCGACGCGGTATTCCGGTTTACCACATGGAGGCGGGCAATCGCTGTTTTGATGATCGTGTGCCGGAAGAGGTTAATCGTAGAGTCATTGATCATTCTTCCGACGTACTTCTACCCTACACCAATCGCAGCCGCGATCATCTCCTGCGGGAAGGCTTCCACCCCAGCCGGGTATATGTAACCGGAAACCCCATCAAGGAAGTGATGGATTTTTATGCACCGCAAATAGACAGCAGTGACGTACTGGCCCGTTTAAATCTTGAAGCAGGCCGCTATTTTCTGGTAACCCTACACCGCGCTGAAAATGTGGACATCCCGGAACGCCTTGAAAGCTTTCTGAACGCCTTTGAAACAATGGGGGCAAAATACGATGTGCCTGTGCTTCTGTCTTTACACCCCCGCACCCGCGCCCGGCTTGCAGCTGGACGCCGCGCTCCGGATAAATATATCCGGTTTATGGAGCCGCCGGGATTTTTTGACTTTGTGCATCTGGAAAAACATGCCAAAGCGCTGCTGTCAGACAGCGGTACTGTGCAGGAGGAGGGCTGTATCATGAAACGGCCCACTGTAACCCTGCGTGATGTGACTGAACGCCCGGAAACCATTGAATGCGGCAGCAATATCCTCAGCGGTTGCGGTGTGGACGAAATTCTGCGTTGTTTGGAACTGGTCATGGGCCGGTCCGGCAACTGGAGTGTGCCGACTGAGTATTTGGAAACACAGGTCAGCAATGTGGTTGTAAATCTGCTGAGCAGCTATCGAAGAACCTGCTACTAAAGGAGAGCTGATAATGTTTGGATGGCTAAAAGAACTTTTTACACATAAAAAGGTTGATCTGAGCATGGACTTGTCCAGCATAGATGCAGACATGAAAAAGATACGTTCTTATTGTGAGCAGGAAGGGAAGATATCGTGGACCAGCAGGTAATACCAGGAAGCTATCCACGCTGTTCTTCTGGACGACGCCTTATCACCGGGCTCAGTTGTTGAAGTTGGTTGCTACAAAGGCGGGCTTTCAGCCCAACTGGCTTATTTTTGCAACCTGTTGAACAAGAAATTTACATTTATTGATATTGACCAGAATTATCTGAATTCAACCGGAAAGTTGCTCAAAGATCTGGGGTTGGATAAAAATACTAAAGGTTTTTTGGGGTCATTTTCAGATTATATGTCTAATCATGGCGTTGAGGAGCCTATATCTCTTGCCGTTATTGATGGCGATCATGACTATGATGCCACCAAAACTGATATACACGCGCTTTTAAGCTCTCCACCCCAGTGGGCAATCTTCCATGATTACTCACTGAGAAGTTTTAATACAAATGAAAATGTCCAAAAGGCAATTGAAGAAATCCTGACAGGGTACCCAAAAATCAAAATCGGTACACAATTCACCGGAGTCGGGCATCCAACCAGGGATAATCCGGACAAAGAGGGACATTATTGGGAAGTGCCGGGTTCCGAAGGTCTCAAGGTAAAAATAAGGTAAAAATTCGGGATTAATATAAAGAGATAGAAAAATATATGAATTTCATCGGTCGCAACATTATATATATGCGTTATAGCCGTTGCAATATGCGCTTATCACTTCCTCTCCAAGGAGAATATTCATAGTGATGAATACTCGACTGTTGCGCTTGAACATGAAATCAATGCGATTATGGACGAACAAAATGTATCTTTTATAGAAGCCGTCCGGTTTTATGTAAGAGAAAACTCGGAACATAACTACAGAGAATCGCCGATTGATGATTATGAAAATGTCATAGTGAATATATACAAGGCCTCGCAAGGAGAAAGAGAAAAGGAAGTTCTGCTGTGTGGTGAGATCGCCTCTACCATGGCTCATATATTGAATAAGTTCGGGCATGAGTATCGCTTCATCCGGGTGGGATATGTTCTGGGTGGGCATAAAGCCACCCGGGAAAGATTTTTGGATCATGTTGTGCTGGAAGTAAAAAATAAGGATACCGGTAAATATGAACTGCATGATCCTGATTTTAACGTGCATTATGTCAAAGCCGACGACCCCGACATGACTCCGCTTTCTGTGGAGGAAATGTATCTTACGAAAAATATAGACCAGGAAGTTATCCCCGTACGCGGGCAGACCGCCGGCAGACTACTGCCGACAGAGGAAACCATCAATCGCAATGTATGCAGAATGGGTTGCAATACCATGGAAGAAGTATTCTATAATCAGCAATTTTTCGTTGCTGCAGAAAACCAGACCAACGGGGAGCTCTATTTCAATTTCCCGCAGTTGGGGCAGGATAAAGAGCGCGCGGCTGATTTTATGCTTTGGTTTATTTCTACCAGCAACCAGAGAAACGATATCTTAAAAATTTCTGTTCGCCGATAGAGTGATATTGCTGAGCAGTTATCGAAGAATGTGAGTAACATGGAATTCATGCTTGTGGCAAAAAAGCACATCAAATTCATATCAGCCGGCATTGTAACCATAGCCGGCATATTTCTTTTAATTAGAACTTTGGATTTCGGCACTGTCATTTCAGAGTTATCAAAAGTAAACTATTACATTTTGATCTTGTTCATTCCCATATTCGCATTGAATATGGTGTGCCGCGCCATACGCTGGAAACTGCTCATTGGAAAGGGTTATAATACCCGATTCACACCCACATTATACGCATTGTTAATAGGCAATTTTTATAATTCCGTGCTTCCTGCAAAGGCTGGCGATATAACAATTTGAGTGCCGTTCTTATCAAGCAAGGACGGGCTATATAAAAATACAAGGCTATAAAGCAAATCACCCGAAAATTGTTTTATAACAAATATGTCCTTATATTTCTGGGGCCCCCCTGTCATCCGGAAATCTCCGGGCTTAAGCTTTCGCCTCAACCAGCGACATCAACTCGCTAATCTGAGAGACAATAGAGTCGATTTGTGCCTGTACCGCTTCCATCCGCCCCTGTTTGGAATTCTCACTGCCTTCAGCAGAACGGGCAAGCTCATTCTGCAGCTTTTCCAGCTTTTCCTTCAGCTTTTCAATCATTTCCAGGGGATCACCTGCGCTGACGCTCTCTCCCCTTGCCTCTTCCAGATAATCTCTGAACTGCTTCACAGGCCCATCAAACTCCTCCGCTTCTGCCTCAGACCGCATGGCGGCATAGGCTGCACGGGCTTCCTCTGAAATATGCACATCATCCGGCTGCCAGTCCACGGGCAAAGCCCGGCCTGCTTCATTGCGTTTGCCTGAAACAGTACGGGAATCAGAGTAAACCGGTTCCGCTCCTAAAAGAGAGTTTATATACATGACCTGCCTCCAAGTTGAAAAAGTTTCCCCTTCCAACAGGGAGCATAAATCATGCCGCCGGCCAATCCGGCAGTCTTTACCGGATATACAGAACTGTGGCGAATAATATGCAGAGTACTGCAGCTAATGCAAGGCATGCTCACGTTGAATTCAGGTACATACAAGTTTCGGTAAGTATGTCGCAAGTAGCGGGTAATTGCTTTTCAAGCTGGTCTAATATAAGTGAATACCGCCCTAGAACATACAGCTTAGAGCTGATGAATCTATGCTTGCTGCCGGATCGTCCAAAATACTTAAAAGTATTGCACTGCAAACAGTCAGAAGCAGACGTAATTCAACTTTTAGATCATGATTCTAAACAAGCATCCTTTCAGTAATACTGTAGAAGTTGGGGAAGATAAATCAGATTCAGGGGACCGCCCGCTATTCAGTCGGCCCCCTGTAGTCGGCACAATGCTTATAACCTGTTCACGGCCGCTTTGAGAGCTGCCACTTTATCTGTCTGCTCCCATTTAAACTCGGGAAGTTCACGCCCGAAATGTCCGTAACAAGTTGTTTTTCGATAAATCGGCGATTTCAGGTTGAGCTCCTTGATGATATGGTAGGGGCGCATATCAAACACTTCTTTTACGGCCTTAGTCAGGATATCGTCCGGAACTTCTCCCCGGCCCCGTGCAGAAGCAATAACTGAAATGGGATCGGCCACACCAATAGCGTAAGCAATTTGCACTTCACAGTCATTGGCCAAGCCGGCGGCCACTACGTTCTTGGCGATGTAGCGGGCCATGTAGGCTGCAGAACGGTCCACCTTGGAAGGGTCCTTTCCGGAAAAAGCGCCGCCGCCATGGCCGCCCATGCCGCCGTAAGTATCCTGAATGATTTTGCGTCCGGTCAGCCCCGCGTCCCCCATAGGACCACCGATTACAAAGCGTCCGGTGGTGTTGATAAAAATTCTTGTGTTCCGATCAACTAAGTCTTCGGGCAAAGTTTTGTTAATCACCTCGGCTTTGATGGCGTCGCACAGATCTGCATAGGAAATATCGGGGTGATGCTGTGCTGCAATTACCACAGTATCAATACATACCGGCTTGCCGTTTTCATATTCAAAAGCAACCGCAGTTTTGCCGTCCGGCCGTAAGAAATCAAGCACTCCGGTTTTGCGCACTTCTGTAAGGCGTTCGGACAAACGATGCGCCCAGTAAATAGGGGCAGGCATAAGGGTGGGGGTATCATTACAGGCATAGCCGAACATCATCCCCTGATCGCCTGCGCCCTGTTCTTCATCTTTTGCCCGGTCAACGCCCTGAGCAATATCTGTAGATTGCTTGTCAATTGATGACATCACTGCGCAGGTTTCATAGTCAAAGCCCATGTCAGAGCTGGTATATCCGATTTCTTTAATCGTTTCGCGCACTACTTTGGGCAAATCGGCATACCCCTTGGTGGTTATTTCACCGGCGATAAAAGCCATACCGGTAGTGACCAAAGTTTCACACGCCACACGGGAGTTTGGATCCTGCTCAATCAACGCGTCCAACACTGCATCGGAAATACAGTCGGCCACCTTATCGGGATGCCCCTCAGTTACAGATTCCGATGTGAAATAATACTTGCCCTTTTCAGGAATCATCTTTTGTCTCCTTCATTTGTCCGGTAAGGACTGTTAAATCGGCGCCGCCGGTACTTTGCTTGCCGCCCGGTTATTTTCTGTTTCCAGTTTAACCTGTAGTATTGAATCTATGACCTGATCAGCAAATTATCTATCAGCCGAGCTTTACCAAGCCGCATTGCAACCGCAACCAATGTTTCACCCTGAACAGCATCTACCCGCTCAATTTTGACCGGGTTTACAAATTCCAGATAATCTATTTCTCCAAGCGGGAGATGCTCCTGCCAATATTCCTCAACAGCTTTTTTCAGTTGGCGTGGGTCGTGTTCACCGTTCCGCGCAAGCTTCTGCACCAACTTAAGGCCCTTAAAAATGTGGGGGGCCTGTTGACGTTCAGACTGAGTTAAATAAGAATTACGTGAAGAAAGGGCCAGCCCGTCCGGCTCGCGCACAATCGGGCATCCTTCCACCTGAACCGGCAGATTAAGATCTCTGGTCATAGCTTTGATGATGGCCAGTTGTTGCCAATCTTTCTCGCCGAATAAGGCAAAGGTCGGCATACAAAGATTGAACAGCTTCAACACTACTGTGCACACACCGCGAAAATGAGTGGGACGGCTGGCTCCGCATAATTCTTTCGCAAGCTCCGGCGCTTCCACCCACGTGGCATGGTCAGGACCATACATGGCTTCCGGCTTAGGAGCAAAAACAATATCTACCCCCACTTCCTCGGCAATTTTTACATCGCGGTTGAAATCACGGGGATATGCTTCCAAGTCTTCGCCAGGCCCGAACTGGGTAGGGTTTACAAAAATACTTAAAATGACTTTTTCAGCCCGGTTTTTGGCGGCCAAAAGCAGGCTTTTGTGCCCGTCATGCAGAAAACCCATAGTCGGGACTAAAGCTGTGGTCACCCCTGAAAAACGGAGCCCCCGGCAAAGTGCCTGTATTTCTTGAGGGTCGGAAATTATTTTCATATCAATTTATCCTTATATAATTATACATATGAAGGCTGTTCTTGGCAAGCAAAGCAATTCAGCTTCAGTCAAAAGAAACAAAACCCTGTTCCACCAGCATATTACGAATCTGGCTTTTAGCCGGGAGCTCAATAATCCCGGTCCATAGTTTAATTTGTTCCAGTCCTTGGGCAATCAGCATATCCAGGCCGTCCTGTACCTTCCAGGCAGCAGCTTTGGCTGCGGTTAAAAACGGGGTTTCTAAAGGATTGTACACCAAATCGTAAGCCAAACAGCTCTCATTTCCCCGGCCTATAGCAGTGAATTCTTCTACGCAAAGCGGAGAAGCTTCCGGAGCCGGTCCGCCTTTCATACCCATAGGGGTTGTGTTCACAATCAGATTGACTCTGGCCTTTCCCCGCTCAGACCAGTTTAAGTACCTGACCCCGAAATCATTACTTATCTTTATTGCCTTATCCATACTTCTGGCAGATATAAAAATCTGAGGGCGCATGGGGAGTTCGCACAGTCCAGCCAACACCGCCCGACTGGCTCCTCCCGCACCAAGAACCAACACTGCTGTGGGGCGGAACCCGCGTTCTTTTAAAGGATCCATAAAACCAAGAACATCGGTATTAGCTCCGGCAAGTCGGGCATCTTTCCAAAAAAGTGTATTTACAGCCCCCACCTGTGCGGCCAGAGGCGTAAGCTTGTCAATATACTGAACTATGCTTTGCTTGTGGGGTATGGTTATGGAAACACCGTTCAGAGGGGTTTTCCGCACGTTATGGACAAAATTTTCCAAACTGTCAGGCGGGGTCGCCCAAGCCTGATAAGAAGCATTAAGTCCGATTTCTTTATATACCCAATTATGAATAACCGGACTTAATGAGTGCCCTAGGGGGTATCCTGCAATCCCAAAAACTAAACTGGTGTGACTGAGCATAATAGACTAAAGGTAAATTTCCAACAGCCCGTCAGGAGGACGAATAGTCACCTGACCTTTTTCAAGGTCAATGGATTCAATAAACTCTGACACCGCCGGAAATAATATTTCTTTGCCCGATGGGGTCTCAATGAACCAGATTTCCTGATCGGGGTTCGCGCTTACGTCCGAAACAATTCCAATATATTCAAAATTTGCCGCCTCAAACACTTCCAGTCCGATTATATCCTGAAGATACACCTCGCCCGGATCAGCAGGAACAAGGCGCGACTTAGGGATTAAGACCATTGCCCCACGTAATTCTTCAGCCAGATTACGATTATTCACTTCTTTGAAGGTCAACAATACTCTGTTTTGATGAGTGCGTTGAAAAGTTGTCGTATAAGCGCGCGGCGGTTCCTTGCGGGTTTGTAAATAAATTTCTCCACAGAAAAGAGAAGGGGAGTCAAGGTAGCTTTCTACCGAGACTTCCCCTTTAATTCCGTGCGGTTTAATTATTTTTCCTGCCGTAATGAGCATGGACTGATTTAATCGCGCGCTATTCAAGGATTTCCAACACGCATCGCTTTTTGGCCTTTGTTGAGGCCGCAGTTAGAATTACCCGCATCGCTCTGGCAGTTCTGCCCTGTTTGCCAATTACCTTGCCCAGATCTTCTTTGGCCACCTTCAATTCGAGCACAGAAGTCTGTTCTCCTTCAACTTCAGTAACCACTACTTCGTCAGGATTATCAACAAGCGACTTGGCTATGTATTCAACTAGTTCTTTCAGCATTTGGCACCTCGTTGGTTGGATAATGTCCATTCAATTTGAGCAGCAACAGGTTAATTGGTTGCATTAACATAAATTAATGCTGGATTATGAAAAGTAAACTGTAAGCTCGGCCCAACAATCAGGTAGAAGTGCCTTGAAAACCGAAATCAGCTAAGCATCATCAACAACGTCCCTATGGCGCTTTTTATTAACAACTCCATGCGGGCGGCTTGCTGAAATGCCTTTGCCAGCAGCTTAAGGATTTGCCTTTTTAAGCAGGCTGTTCACTGTTTCAGTTGCTTCTGCGCCGCGCTCGAGCCACTTTTGCAGTTTTTCATTATCTACCTTAATATCAGCCGGTTCTGTCATGGGGTTATAGTAACCAATTGTATCAAGAGTACGCCCGTCACGACGAACTTCAGAATTTATAGCCACAATCCGGTAAAAAGGTTTTTTCTTGGACCCCATACGGGTCAAGCGAATTTTAACAGACATTATACATCTCCCAATATTTCTTTTTATAATTAAAGTATTTGCCTAAAAGGTGCAAGCATCATTATTACTCTGAGCAGGCGGTATTCAACGAAGGTACCTGCTCGTCTCATCGGGGTCTGGAAATCAAATTGTTCCAGGGAATGCATTGCAAGCAAACTTCCTCATGCAACAACATGCGAACAGTTCCCTGCTCTAATATAAATTTTTGTAGAAATCCAGAAAAATCTCTGCAGGCTGACAGACATCAGTCCGGGCCTGCACCTTGGTCATCGTCGCTTTTTATTTTGCCGTTCCTTTTTGCGCTCGGCCTTTTTTTTGTTTTTATCCGCTTTGCTCATGCTTTTGGGAGAGCTGCCCCCAGCGCCTATGCCGGGGAATCCGCCCAGCCCCGGCAACCCGCCCATACCTCCCAAACCGCCCAATGCGCTCATGTTACCCAGCCCGGGCATACCGCCGCCGAATTTACCAAAACCGCCTTTACCCATTCTTTTCATCAGCTCTCGCATCTGTTCAAACTGACGCATCAATTTATTTACATCTGCAACCTGAGTGCCGCTGCCTTTTGCGATACGGCTACGCCGGCTTCCGTTCAACAGCTTGGGGTTGCGGCGTTCTTCGCGGGTCATTGAATTGATAATCGCTTCAACCTTATTCATTTCTTTCTCAGGCGGGGCCATATTGCCCAACTTCTCACGTAGAGCCCCCATACCGGGAATAAGTTTGAGCAAGCCTTCCAACGGTCCCATATTGCGGATTTTACGCATCTGTTCCTGGAAATCTTCCAGGTTGAACTCTGCGGAAAGCATCTTGCGGGAAAGGGCTTCCGCCTCTTCCTGGTCGATGTGTTCCTGGGCTTTTTCAATCAGAGTCAACACGTCGCCCATGCCCAAAATGCGGCCGGCGATGCGGTCGGGATAAAACAGCTCAAGATCTTCAATCTTTTCGCCCATTCCCACAAATTTGACCGGGGCCCCGGATACTGATTTCACAGACAATGCCGCACCGCCGCGGGCATCGCCATCCATTTTAGTCAGCACCACCCCTGTAATCCCAAGCGCTTTATTAAAGGCGTCAGCCGCAGCGACTGCATCCTGACCAGTCATGGCATCGGCAACGAACAGAATTTCTTCCGGTTTAACCAGCGCCTTAATTTCCACCAACTCCTGCATCAATTTCTCATCAACATGCAGACGACCGGCTGTATCGAGAATGAGCACAGTGCATTGATGTTGGGCAGCGTCTTTCACAGCAGCCTGCACAACTTTTACCGGATCGTCATTAGGCTTGGTGGGATAAACCGGCACATCCAACTGCGCTCCCAAAGTCTGCAACTGATCTATGGCCGCGGGACGGTATACGTCCAGCGGAACAAGGTAGGGGCGCATCTTCTGGCGCCGCAAAAAGTTGGCCAGCTTCGCGGTGGAAGTAGTTTTACCGGACCCCTGCAACCCGGCCATCATAATTAAATGCGGCTCCGGTCCCTTGAACTCCAGCCCTTTGAATTCCCCGCCAAGCAATTCGATGAGTTCCTCATTTACAACTTTAATCAGATGCTGGCCCGGGGTAAGGTCTTTCATTACCGCCTGTCCCAGAGCGCGCTCGCGCACTCTGTCGATGAACTCTTTGACCACCTGAAGGTTTACGTCAGCTTCAAGCAAAGCCATGCGTACTTCGCGCAAGCCTTCCTGGATATTTTCTTCCGTAAGGCGTATTTGCCTGCCCAAGCGACGGAAAACACTGTTTAATCTGTTAGATAGGGCCTCAAACATATATTTTACCTGCAATAAGCGTGGGATGAATGGTCTGTTTCAGCGGTATGCTGCTCCCGTCATGCTGAAATAGTTCTTTCAATGCCGGATTTACAATAAACTTATTCGATACGGAAGTTTCCGATTTAAGTCAAGCCGCGCCGGGGCACCACCACAGCCTGAAGTTCTGTATCTATATTCGACAATATCTATTCACTCGGGGTCATCGCTGTTTCGAGAGGATATTTCCTCAAAACCAGAGGGATCACTTGGTTCTTCAGGGACAATGAGCTCTGGAGAAGGATAAATTGTCTTCCAGTCTTCACGCATGTCTATTAACAACCAGCCGTTGCTTTCAGACTGTTCCAGCCCTTTACGCAACTTGCCGTGAACTGACTCCCGGTCGTAGGCAAATTCCCGTTCCGCATCGGTGTGATGAATAATCATGCCTAACCGACGACCCGGCGACTGGGTAGTTAATTTCAACATTTCCAGATCGTTATCGGAGTTGCCGGCTGCAAACAAAGGGGGAATCCCGATACGCGAGGAAATGTTCAGAGCTTTTGCAGGGCCAGAGTTCAGACTGCTGAAACGAGGCTCCGTGTTGACAGCAAGACGACCAGCTTTCTCCTCAAAGCTATAGCGCATCTCCGAGCCGATGACCTGAGGCGGCGGAATATTGAAAAGCTCCTGCGCCAAGGCACGGGCAAGCTCCTGTTCAGTGCCGGTAACCAAATATACCTGGAACTGATTGCTCCGTAAATAATCCATCAATTCCAACATGGGAAGGTAAACCGAGTCACGCCAGCGGCGTTCTGCTTCCTGTGAGTACGGATAGGGCTGATCCAGCCAAGCAGCTACGTCTCCGGCCAGCATTGCGGAGTCGTCACGGGCGTACATCGCCACCAGAACTTCCATAGTTCTCTTGGCGTTCAAAGCCATGGCGCTTTCCAGATCGTTTTGCTTCAACTTTTCCAGAATCATTTCACTGTTTCCGCTGTTTTCTTTCAATTCCGGCGTGGCCGTCTGAAAGCGGCGGTAAGCATACTCAACCATAAAGGAATTTGGGATTTCCGGAATCAGAGTGCCGTCGCAGTCGAACACGGCAATTCTTTCAGCCGGCGGCACATAGTCCGGGCTATCAGAATTGCTTACTGCATTTACAAAATCAATAATCGCCTGCTTACCGGCAGTGTCTTCCCAAGAACTCAACGGCTTCGGGGAATCAGCTGCTGCGTTCACAGGTATGCCTGAGACCAATACACACACAGCCAGCCAGATCAGAAAAATGGACGCAAAGATACGTGAAGCTGTCACTCTAGTTAACCTCAAACTTTAAAATTGACTCGGTCACTGGAACATATTGTAGCTGATATGTATTGTCCAGTCTTCCGAGCAGGAACTTTTCTGTTTCTATAAGATGAGGTCAACCCGTCGCGGTCAAGGACGATATCAACTCAGGAATGTTTGGTAGGTACAGGCGGATTAATTGGAGAGAGTCCCCCGAAAACAAACGGTTTATCGCGGGGCTGTGTTGAGGATCCCGGGCTGCTTTTGTTGCCGGGGATCCTCGCCCACCGCGGGGAAGCCTGTTTCCCTCAGCCTGATAAGGCCAGTCAAGTTCTAATGAACCAGGGAATAGACCAGATTAAAATGCTCGCGCGCTTGCCGGTCTAATACCCGCCGATCTGTTTCGGGAAATAGTCTTCAAGCCCACCCTCTCTGCAAATATCAAGAGTTGTGCAGTGCAGCATTCCGCCGAACCTGAACACAGCCTCATATTGAATGGGAAGTACTTCAAAGCCGAGCTTATTCAATTGTTCGCAAAATGCCGTTTCATTGGCATCAACACAAACAGTTTTGGGATCCAATGAAAGCACGTTCATGGATATCCAGTTTACTCCATTCTGGCCTTGACCTTTAACAGTATTGCACAGCGTCAACTTGTCGGTCCAGTGATAAACCGGATCGGCTGCGGGAATCATCTCCCAGTCGTTCAGCCTGAACAGCTCAACCGCCTCTCGGGTCAGGGGCGGCTTGCCCGGGCAGGTTATCGCCGTACCGGGCTTCAGCAGACTGATTGAGCAGTCAATATGCCACGGCCGATAGAACTGACTTACGGAGGTATCAAATTCAATCCTGTGCACCCTGAAACCGGAGCGTGAAAGGTAACGTTTAATCCATTCGAACCCTTTTCTATTGGTTACAGCGGAAGGTTGCAGGAAAATATCTTTTCCTGCTCTGCAAGCATCGGCTGCATCCCACAAAGGTTCTTTCTCTGTGAGTTGATATTGACCTTTACGTTGCATCTCCGCTTTTTTATTGTCATCCCATACGTTATCGTAGTCATAATAATAGTTCTTTACATATGACTCATCGGTTAAACGCGGCTTCGGGGCTGAAGTCCAGATGAACTCGGGATCGTCTTCAAACCACTTTTCAAACAGAGGTCTTAAAGCCAGGTATTCATACCAGCGGGAACGCAAGGACCCGGTTGCTTCAATAATTTCATTGCCGAGTACCAGAAACAGATCGCGAGGGTTGGATATCCCCCTCTGGTTCAACTGGGTCCAATCAGGGGTGGAGACGGCCTGCACGCGCAACATAGACTCGTGCGGCACTACCCTGTCAACCACAACCCCTCTTTTTTGCATCGCCTTGCAGAACCCGTTCTGCTGTTCACAGGCCCGTTCAACCATTTCTTCCGGGAAGGGGCCATATTCACCGAAAGGAAAGCCCCCGTTAACATTGTTATAATGCCACGCCGGTTCCGGAGCCGGAATCTGGGTACCCTTTGCCGTTCCTAAAACCACCCGTCTCAGCGGATCCCATTCATTCCAGGAATTTACTATTCTGGCCATATCAATACTCCCATATTAAGATATACTTTCAGAGGTGTCTGCTACTGGTTCGGGAAGTAATCCTCACACTTCCCCTCGCGATAAATGTCAAGGGTATTGCAGTGCAACATGCCGCCGAACTTGTAAACTTTATCATAAGCTACAGGAATGACCTCGAAGCCGAGTTTGTCCAACTGGGCCTGATAGTCTTTTTCATATTCAAACACACAAATTTCTTTGGGGCTCAATGAAAGAGTATTCATGCCGATCCAGTTGGGGCCATGGATGCCTTTACCATGGTAGGGCGCGGACATGGTCAGCTCATCATTCCAATCGTAGCTGGGGCGCACCGCCGGTACTATTTCCCAGTCATTTTTCCTGAAGAATTCAACAAAGCCCGGGGTTATCGGTTCCTTGTCCGGGCAGAACATAACCAGACCAGGCCTTACGGGAATAACCACAACATCGATGTGCCAAGGCCGCCAGTAGTTGGCCTTGGTGGAGTCAAAGGCAACCGAATGCACCCGTATGCCCTTCTGAGCCAGATAGCGGGTAATCCACTCAATGCCGGCCTTATTGGAAACGCAAGAGTGCTGCCATATGATATCTTTGCCCAGACGGGTTGCGTCCGCGGCATCCCACATCGGCTCTTTCTCTGTGAGATGGTATTCGCTTTTCAACATCTTTTCTTTCCGAGTAGCTTCGTCCCAAACGAATGCAAAGTCATAATAGTAGCCGTTGACATAACTTTCATCAGTCAAACGCGGCTTCGGGGCCGCACTCCAGATGAATTCCGGGTCTTGCTTAAACCACTGTTCAAAAAGGGGCCTCATACACAGATATTCGTAGTGCCTGGAACGGCGCGAGCACGGGGCCTCCATAATTTCATTGCCAATAGGCAGAAAAGCGTCCCTCGGGTTGTTTACATTATGCAGGTTGATTTGAGTCCAATCAGGCAGTACAACCGGTCTCTGCTCTTTTATAATATCCGGCACGACTACTCGGTCGACTTTAATGCCGCGATTTTCCATTATCTTCTTAAATCCCTCCTGCTGTTCTTTAGCTGCTTCGATCTGTTCTTCAGGAAAGCGCCCATAATATCCCAAAGGCATTCCCCCTGAAGCCGCATTATATTGCCAGTCAGGGCCCGGTGCGGTTAAGGCGCTTCCGGTTGGATCGCCGAGCACTACATGCTTCAACGTATCCCATTCATTCCATGAATTAACGATTTTAGCCATTGCTGCCTCCTGTCGTTAGAGTTTCTATTGTAAGCGGCGTATCATTCTCATCAAAATGAAAGCCGTATTCATTGGAAGGGCATTGTTTTTGGGTGACCAGACTTACGGCCCAGGTAACCATAAAGGCCACCACTGGCCCCAGCAGAGTATAAACGTACCAACCCGGAGCGCTGGAGCAGATTCCGACCAGGGTAAATCCATTGGCTATTCCGGCTGGAATAATCCTTACAACCGCCCCGGCGATAATCCCGGCGATTGCGCCATAGCTGTTTGCTTTTCTCCAGAACATGCCTAAAGTCATACAGGCCAACAGGCTGGACATGATCAGATCGAATCCGAAAGCCAGAAGCAGGAAAACATACTTCAAATTCAGGGCCGCCCAAAGCGACATTATGGCGAAAATAACCACACAGACCCGGCTTACCCTCAACAGTTGTCCGTCATTGATATCCGGCTTGATAAAGTCTTTGACAATGTTTTTGCTCATCATGCCCGACATTGCCAAAAGCGCCGATGAGGCTGCGCCCATAACGGCAGATAAACAGGCTCCCATAAAGATGATCATCACTGGAAGCGGCAGGAAATCCCTTACCATAACCGGTACAATCAACTCCATGTCGCCCTTAAGCGAGTCCTCGGGAATGATCCCGTCTTGAACAAGAATATAACCGATAAAGGCAATACCGATCATCACAATGCTGAGGGCTGTCTTTATAATTGCGGCGATTATAGCGGAGTTGAGGGCTACCGCCGGGGTTTTGGCTGCAAAGGCCCTTTGCATCAGGTCAGGACTGACGATGCCCCCAATACCGATAATGGCCCAGCAGGCAAGCCATGCCAACCATACCTCACCACCGGCATCCCACGCGGGCAACACCTGAGTCCGGTCAGCCGGAATATTGGCCATGAAATTTTCCCAGCCGCCCGCCAACCCCAATACAATCGGGAATAAAATAACGACGCCTAGAGAAACCAGGCCCACCTGAATGGCATCTGTGGCCATAACCGCCCACAAGCCGCCCATGGTGGTATAGATTGTAATAATGGTTATCCCGACTATGGCTGAGGTCACCAGCGGCCAGCCCAGAAAAACCGTGCAGATTTTGGCGAACACCAAAATTTGCACCGCCACCCAGAACACGAATGTAATTACTGTGATAATGCTGACCACAAACCCTGTGGTTCTGCCGAACCGCAGATAGAAGAAATCGCCCAATGAAAGCAATTTAAGCCGCCACAATTTGGGCATATAGAAAACCCCTGCAAGCAAAAGGCAGATTACTCCGCCTAATGACACCGCTCCCCCCCACATAGTATCATCATTCCAAACGCCCATGCCGTAAGCCAGGCCCGGTAACGACAACACCAGCGACCCCCCAAGGAAACAGGCGGTCAGTGCCGGAGCGTTCATCATTAGTGAGAAGGATCTTCCCGCCACTAAATATGCTTCTGAAGTTTTGATTTTGCTTTTTACAATATAGCCTACTGTGAGCATTGCAGCAAAGTATAGTCCCACCCCGATGTAAACTATAGTCGTGTTCATCTCTCCCTCCTTAATGTTGCTGATGCGAGCATGAACTGCCTGATGTTATGATGTTATGAAAATTTCGAAGCATTAAAAGAGGGATACTGTTAAGCATACGTTAAGCATACAGAAACGGAGCGGCATGGTTTTACAATTACCTTGAAATTGTTTATGCTGAATGAAAATGGGCTTTCAGGCCAACAAAGCTCTTAGTTGGGGGGGCTACATGGACAGGGGCATGAATGAAGAGATCCATTTTCAGTTGAAGACCATTATTGGAAGCAGCAGTTTTTCCGCATCCACCCGGATGAGGGACTTTCTGCGTTTTCTTGTTGAAGAAACCCTGGCCGGCCGGGCGCACCAACTGAAAGCATATACCATTGGAGTTGAGGTTTTTAAGCGGGGAAAGGATTTTGACCCACTTGTTGATCCTGTGGTCAGGGTTGAGGCGGGGAAACTGCGCAACAGGCTGAACCAATATTATGCCGACAATGAAGGTAGTGGCGTTGACTTGGTTCGTATAGATATTCCCAAAGGAAGCTATGTCCCCACTTTCAAGAGAATTTCTCCGGAAAAGAACCTTCCTGCGGCAGAGCCCGGCTTTAACCCGGTCCAGGCCAGCATAGCCATTCTTCCATTTTGCAACATCGGCAACCTTCGTGAAATAGACTACCTGCTCAGTGGTCTGGCTGAAGAACTGACCATGGCTCTTACTAAATTTGAAGACCTTACAGTCATAAGTGCCAGAGGAATGAAGGGAAATGACGGAGAACTTGACAGGGAAACGGCGGCCCTTGCCGGGCAATTGGGTGTAAGGTTCATGCTCAGCGGCAACGCGCAAGTTGTTGACAGCACAATCCGAGTAAGAATTAATCTTACCGATACAGCAACACACAAGATTTTATGGGCGGAAAAGTTTGAACGTTTTTACAACATTGGAAACCTATTCGATATTATTGACTCGACTGTCGCCCAGGTGGCATCGAAGATAGGCGACAGCTTCGGTTGGATAAAGCGGACTTTGTACCAGGAGTTCCCGGAATCGAAGAGAACGAGTGAACTTAAAGCTTACGAAGCAGTGCTCAGCTACCACCATTGGGCGGCCAATCTGGCGGAAGATCGGTTTAACTCCGCACAGGCCGCACTGGAACAAGCTATTCAGGCCGATCCCGGGTATGCTCTTGCCCACGGTATGCTTTCAGATATCTATGCAACCCGCTACCAATGGAATATGGAAGCTTCCCCCGAACTGCTTGCTTTAGCTGAAAATTTGGCAAACAGGGCGCTGATTTTGAACCCGCAGTCACAATACGGGCTTTGGGCCAAAGGTTATAACTGTTTCCTGCGGGGAGAGGCGGATAACTTCTTTGAATATGCGCGCAAGGCTATCAGCATAAATCCGGCCGACACTTATCTCATGGCCGTTATCGGCGTGAAAATAGCTGTTTCAGGAAACTGGCATGAAGGTCGGGAGCTTATTCAAAAAGCGCGGCGGTTAAATCCGTTTCTGCCCGATTGGTATCATACCGCCGATTTGTTTTACCACTTGGTGAATAACGATCTTGAAAAGGCAATGCAGGAAGCCAGACAAATTACTTCCCCTTCTGTGTGTGGACCAATGTTTCGCACAGCGCTTTATGGAGCAATGGGACTGAAACGGGAAGCGCAGAAAGAGCTTAAGCTGGTTTTGAAAATTCACCCCGGTTTCCAGCGGGAATATAAGGGATTCCTTCATCGGATGTTTTTCAATAATGCAATTATCTCAGAGTTGGTAGCCGGGTTTGCGGCGGCTGGTTTATAAGCCGTTCATGCTTGAATACCAATGACGGACAAGCAAACATTCAAAGCAAAGGCCTGAAAAGAGCAGTCCTCAAGAACAACCTCAAGCTGCAGCGACGCCACATTGCCTGTTTTAATGTATAGGAACTGCCCTCTTCACCCCGGAAGCATTATTCACTTTATAAACACTTCTAATTCTTCCTCGCTTATTACCTCAATCCCGTTTTCGCGCAATAAAGCGGTGGTAATGCCCTGTCCAGGTATCTTTACACCGCTGAAACTGCCGTCATAAATCATTTTACTGCCGCAAGAAGGGCTGCGCTCTTTTAATATGGCCCGGGTAATTCCATATTTTCCGGCAAGAGCAAGCGTCCTTTCTGCACCAAGCCTGAACTGGGCAGTAACATCCCGGCCGCAGGCATCAACCACCCGCTCCAATTGTATTTCAGCGGGCGGGCGCGGAATTTTAAGCCCGCCCAGACATTCAGGACAAACGATAACCGCCTGACCGCACTTATATAACTCGCATAACCTGTCCACAGTGCCGGCTGTGCCGTTATACCGACACTTCTTACCGCACAAGCAGGCACTGACCAAATATTTGGGAAGCGACGCGTTCATATATCAACCGCCAGGTTCAGGGCGAGGGCTGTATCTTACAGTCCTCACCCTGTTCATTATATGGAGATATGTCCAACCGCCAGCATATAAGCTGAAATCAAAGCCAGGAAGAACAACCCGAGAATTGCAACCAGTTCTTCCGGACTCTTGACCAGCGGTTTTCTGTCAGCATGGCGGCGATATAAAAACAAAACAATACAAGGTGCATACAACAACATGGACACAAGCAGGAAATCAAGCCCGCCCGCAAAAATCAACCACACCCCATACAGCGTGGCAAGCAAACAAGTTATCAGAAATTTAATATCCCGTCGGCCTGAAGCATCAGGACTGGCGGCAACTCCCATACCGTAAATGGCGTTAAGGAAATACGGTATCAGGTACATTGATGTAGCGAGCAGGATAAGCTCATTGTAACCCTTCCCCCAAATTAACGACATGATCAATATCACGCTGACCACGATGTTGGTCCACCACAAGGCAACTACAGGCGCCCCTTTAGAATTGGTTTTGCCGAAGAAGCGGGGCCCGGTGTCATCATCCTCTAAAGCAGTAATATACAGGCTTTCAGCGGCCAGCATGGTCCAAGCCAGAAATGCCCCGGCAATGGAGATGATAATACCGAGGTTAATGACCATGGCGGCTCCAGGCCCAAGCACAGCGGCCATGATAATCCGCATGGACGGGTTGCTCATATTCGCCAGTTCGGCTTGCGGGATAAGGCCAAGCGAGAGCAGTGAAACAGACATGTACAATACCATGGTAATGGCAAAGCCAAGCACTGTGGCCCGGGCAACTGTCTTCATGTCCTTGGCGCGGGCTGAATAAAGGCTGGCGCTTTCCACGCCCACGAATACCCAGGCGGTATAGAGCATACCATCCTTAATCTGCCCGAACAGGATATCACGCGCCTCGGGCGAACTCATGATCAGACCGATGCTTCCTTGCCCGCCCAGATTTTCCCGCAACCGGCTAATTAAAACTTCCAGGCCGCCCGGCCCCCAAAAGCTCTGCTCAAATACATTTGAGTTGAACAAGGCAACAGCCACTGCAATAAAAAACAAAATCGGAAGTATCTTGGCCAAGGTAATGAAAGTATTGACAAAAGCCGCTGTGCGCACCCCCATAAAACAGAGTAAATGGGTAAGCCAAAGCGCAATCAAAGCGCCGATTGTTCCGGCCAGGTTCTCACCGTTTCCGATAAAGCTGAAGACACTGAAGCCGCCGAATGCAGCCATTAACATTACCAGATACCCGGCGTTGCCGCTCATTGAGGCAATCCAGCGCCCCCACGCAACCGCAAACCCAACAAAATCCCCGAACCCTTCGCGGGCATAAATATAAGGACCGCCATACAAATCGGGTTTGCGTAAAGAGAGTTTCTGATAAAGCCTGGTCAGACAAAACATTCCTATGGCAGTAATAATCCAGGCAATGATAATGGCCAGACCACCCGAATTCTCAGCCATGTTTTGCGGTAAATTAAACATGCCGCTACCGATGATTGAACCCACAACCAACGCAGTTAAAGGAAACAATGAAAGACCGGCGGTTTTGGATGGTGAAGCCATACTACTCTCCTTTCCTAATTTGTTTTGACATCGCGACTATAAATACCCACGTAATGACCATGCCAAATTATCGTCAATATATTACCATTAATGGATTATAGCTACAAGTATATTAATCCAGCTCATTATAAATAAACAGATAAAACCTCCAAGATTGACCTGAATTTTCACCAATAAACTCGTATTCAAGCATCCTGCCGCCCTTAAAAGACTCCGCCTAAATAAGTTATTAAATTTAATAAATTTATTTTTTTATCTTTAAAAATATTTTTCTATATGCTATCACATATATTATTGCCTAAACCATAATCTTGCCTGCATATGCCGGCTAAATGAGGATCATTATGGAAACAATATACAACTTCATCCACTACGTTTTCAGTCATGTGCCTGAAATTGCTTTGTTCCTTTCCCTGGCTTTGGGATATTATGTTGGAAAAATAGCCTTCGGAAAATTTCAGTTAGGCGGAGTGGCAGGTTCCCTGCTTGCAGCAGTCTGCTTCAGCCAATTTGACGTGCACATTGATGACACTGTCAAAAACATATTGTTCGCCTTATTCATATTTGCTGTAGGTTATACCAGCGGACCAATGTTTTTCCACTCATTGGGCAAAAAATCCTTAAAAGAAATCCTTCTGGCTTCAATGCTGGCAATCAGCGGGCTGATTACCGTGTTAGTGCTGGTAAAGATATTTCATTTGGACAAAGGGCTTGCCGCCGGCATCGCCGCTGGCGGCCTTACCCAGTCTGCGATTATGGGAACAGCGGAATCCGCAATCAACAGCATGAACCTGGGTGCAGCGGAAACAGCTAAACTAGTGACGAACATTTCTGTCGGATATGGTGTAACCTATATTTTCGGTTCGTTCGGCACAATTATAATATGCGTGAATGTGCTTGAAAAATTCATGAAACGCAGCATCCGCGACGATGCACTTAAAGCGGAGGCGGCTCACCACAGCGGCGGCATTATTCTTGGAGCGGGAGAGCAATTCGCCGTGCCTCACTTGGTTGGCCGGATTTTTCTGGTAGGACAGGCAGCAGGAAAAACCGTACAGGAGTTGGAAGACTGCTGTGGGGTTCCGCCCATCACTATAGAGCGGATCAAACGCGGCTCCAGCATTGTGGCGGTTACTCCCACTACACGTCTTCTGGCCGAAGACAAAATTTTAGTTATTGGCCGTCGCTCCGCAATTGTCAGTGTAATGAGTCAACTGGGCAAAGAACTTGCCCAGGAAGACAATATGGAAGTATTGATTCAAGCCCGGGAAGTGGTTGTTACCAATGAACGGTTAGTAGGAAAAAGCTTACAGGAATTGGGGCAGCAGACTTCACCGGAGATGAAGCATGGGCTTTACATCACCAATATTTGTCGCGACGGCAAGAATGTGCCGCCCGCACTGGATACCAAGTTGGAAAAAGGTGACATCATTACCTTTTACGGTGCGCTGCAAGACGTGCGCCGGGTGTCTGCAGCGGTTGGCTATCCGATTGTGGTCAGCGACAAAACCGATATGGTCTTCATGAGCCTGGGCCTGGTGCTGGGCCTGCTCATCGGCATGATTGTCATTCATGCTTCCAGCATTCCAATCACCTTAGGTTCCGGGGGCGGCTGTCTCCTGTCCGGCCTGTTGTTCGGTTGGCTACGCTCCCGACACATGAATATGGGGGCATTGCCCACTCCGGCCTCTCAACTTTTGAAAGACCTGGGGCTTTCCGGGTTTGTGGCGGTTGTCGGCCTTAATTACGGTATGCAGGCAGTACAAACAGTAAAAACTCAAGGGCTGACGATCTTTTTAGTGGGCGCACTTGTCACCATTATCCCCCTGCTTATAACCATGCTTTTCGGGCGCTACATACTTCGTTATGACAACGCCGCCGTTTTTGCCGGAGCATTATCAGGCTCACGCAGCGCCAACCCCGCCTTTGGCGAGGTGCTCAACAAAGCAGAAAACTCTGTGCCTACTGTTCCCTTTGCAATTACTTATACCTTGGCCAATGTATTTCTAACTTTGCTCGGGCCTATGGTAGTAGCCTTTGCCTAGACGTCCCCTCTATACGGCACGAAGGCAAAGCCGTCGCAAGATACACGTTTTCCGGCGGATATAATCCCGTCAGACGATTTATTAAATATTGCAATAAAAGGAGTTACCTATGTCGAATATGGAACCTGAAGATCTTAGTGAACTTAGTCCATTTGAATTAAAAAACTTTCTGACTGATACTGCGGCAAAGAGCGGCCGTTTGTTGCTGAATGCCGGCCGGGGAAACCCGAACTTTCTGGCAACAGAACCGCGACATGCCTTTTTCCAATGGGGACGCTTTGCCATGCTTGAATCTGAACGTTCATTCAGCTATATGCGGGAAGGCGTCGGCGGTTTTCCGGAATTAAAAGGTATTGAAGAGCGCTTTGAAATATTTCTCAGCCATAACCAGAATGTTCCCGGTGTGAAAATGATGGCGGACAGCGTATCTTATGTGCGCGACCACCTTGGGCTTCCGGCTCCTGACTTCATTTATGAAATGACAGAAGGTATTCTGGGGTGTATGTATCCGGTGCCGGACAGAATGCTGAAACTGTCTGAACAAATTGTATCTGAATATCTGCGTCAGGAAATGGTGGGAGAACATCCGTTCCAGGGTAATTTTGACCTTTTTGCCGTGGAAGGCGGAACCGCCGCCATTACCTACATTTTCAATACTCTGAAGGAAAACCGGCTTATCATTCCCGGCGACTCCATTGCTCTCGGCTTACCCATATTTACACCGTATATTGAAATCCCGGCGCTTTCCGAATACCAACTCAATGAGGTGTTCATAAACGCATCCCCAGAGCTGGACTGGCAGTATTCCACTCATGAGCTGAACAAACTGCTCGATCCCAAGGTCAAAGCCTTTTTCCTGGTTAACCCCAGCAATCCGCCCTCGGTAAAAATGAGTGAACAAAGCCTGCGTTATCTGGCGGATATTGTGAAACAACGCCCCGACTTAGTTATCCTTACTGATGATGTTTACGGCACTTTTGCCGATGACTTCACTTCCCTGTTTGCAATGTGCCCCCATAATACCATTCTGGTCTATTCATATTCCAAATACTTTGGTGCTACCGGCTGGAGACTGGGGGTTATTGCCACTCATGAAGACAACATCCTGGATCAAGCTATCCAGGATTTGCCGGAAGCGGTTCAGCAGCAGTTGGACAAGCGCTATGAGAGCATAGTGACAAACCCGCGCAAGTTAAAATTTATTGACCGCCTGGTTGCAGACTCCCGTACTGTAGCTCTTAACCATACCGCCGGATTGTCTACTCCGGCCCAGGTTCAAATGGTCCTCTTTTCTCTCTTTTCCTTAATGGATGAAGAAAAGCGATACCGGAAAACCATGCAGCAGGTAATCCGGCGGCGGCTCCAGGCACTATACAAAAATGCCCCGATTAAACCGAAATTTGATGCGGAAAGCGTCGATTATTACCATTTAATGGATATGGAAATATTGGGCAATGAAATCTATGGACCTGATTTCATCAAGTGGCTGCTTAACCGCCTGACGCCCAATGAATTCTTATTCACTTTGGCCGCCAAATCCGGGGTGGTGCTTCTGCCCGGCAAAGGGTTTGGCACAAGTCACCCTTCCGCACGCATCTCTTTAGCAAATCTTAAGGAAGTGCAGTACTGTCAAATCGGCCAGGCCTTGAAAGAACTGATGGCGGATTATAAAGCTGAATATGTTAAAGTAACAGGCAAATCACCTGACAAGTAAGTTGAACCCTATATTTAAACCGGCTAAACGCTTGCAGTAGTTAAAACGCAGGCCGCCTCGCAATGTAATCACCCCAAATTTCCGCTATCTGGTGTTTGGGGTGATATCTTTGCTCCATGTTCTAACCAGGCTCAGCACTGCCTTACCAAAACTGCCTGGAAAGCTGTTCCCAATTCAACACCTGCTTAAAGCAGACAAATGCCATTGAGGTCAACACAAAAGTGAATTCCACAACTGTGAACCTGTTGTCGGGAGCTGTCATAAAAAAAGCCGGCCAATAAGACCGGCTTTTTACACAAGCATTGCTATTGACTAGTAGCCAATAATCACAAACTCGTCACGACGGTTCTGGGCCCATACAGCTTCACCAGTTCCGGTAACGGCAGGACGTTCTTTACCGTAAGAAATCATCTGCATCTGATTTGCGGGCACGCCAAGACGGAGCAGATATTCATACGCTGCCCGGGCACGGCGTTCGCCAAGAGCCAAGTTGTATTCCTGAGTACCACGCTCGTCGCAGTTCCCTTGGATCTGAACAATAATGCTCGGATAGGTACGCAAAGCATTGGCCTTTTGCTTCAGGATTTCCTGAGAATCAAGGCTGATGTCATAGCGGTCAAATGCAAAGTAGATCTTATCGTTGGTAATAGTGTCCATTGCAGCTTGCATTTCAGGGGTGATCTGGCTGGTTGTCGTCTGTTCAGCAACGTCGCTGGATTTAGAACAACCAAAACCAACCATCAGGGCAAGGGCCATAGTCAAGAGTAAGGCATAGCGTTTAATAGTCATTTGCGAATCCCTCCTAGGACGGCTCTCCATAAGTTTTTCCTTACTTCACCTGCAATAAACAGGCGCATAAACGTAGTTATGTCGACTTATCGTACATAATGCACTGAATTTGTCAAGCGAATTATGGACTTAAGCCTCAACAAACAAGCGTTTGCTCTAAATTGCCGGTTTTGTCAACTATTTTGCATTAAATTCCTGGAACAATCCGGATATGCGCCCTACCCATACACTAAATCAAGACAATCATCTGACTAGGGTATATTTCACCCGCCGCGATTTGAGGAAGTATATTATCCATAGGATGCTGATAATCACAAATATTGCTATCATTCCACCAAATAGAAGCATCCATATCAGCATATCTACGTATCCTTGACCGATGACTAGCATTATCAATGCAAAATCGTCGATATACGTTATACACCACAGATTGTAAACGATGTTCAAGACTTCGCACAGGATATTGACCTTAACTGCCAGCCGTTTGCGTTGAAATATCAGAACCAGACCTGCAATTAAGGTTATAATTATAGAGACGCTGAGGAAAAAAGATAAGCTGTCCAGCGGCCCGCATAGACTGAGCAATGTCAGAATGCCGCTGAGAACAGATAAAACAACATAAAAGAGAAGCCAGCCGCCAATTCCGGTCAGGCGCCGGCGTTCCAGCTCAGCAATGACGGCAAGCATTTCGTCCGATATTTACGATGTATTTTGAAAATCGAACTCCTGTGTCGGCTCCACATTGCGAAAATAGCTGCCAGGATCGAATGCGTTATCATTTTGCTTGTTCATTTTATTCCTGCTCCCTCGAGTACTTATTTATAAGGTCCAGATATTTATCAATATAAACCTGGCTCTGCCTGGATTTATACTGAATAATGTACCGGGGATGTTCGAGCGGGACGACTTGCTCAAAAAAACCGTATTCCCGGTTCAACCTGGATATGAAATCCATGTTCTTTCCGGTTCCCAGCACAAAACACACTTCCCGCTGAATGCCGAAATCAAGCTGGCGCCGCAGACATTCAAGCATAAACGGCCGCGCGGCTTCAGCCAAGGCACTGTTATCATAATAATTATAGTTAACTTCTCTGCCGTTAGCCTGCTTAGCTACAAATCCAAGAGGACAAATGGAATTGATATAAACGCGGGAGTAAAACTGACTTACGCCCCCATACTGCCTGATTACTTCATAAATGAATACACTGGATGGCTCATGCGCAGGCGGCCCGGCATAGCAATGAATATCGCATTCCGACTCAAGTCGTTTAGGATCGGTGAACGGCACTCCGGTGAGGCCGGCCCCAAACCGCCCGGGGTTGATGCCCAACATCATTATGCGCGGCAATCTGTCATTATAATACTTGCGGTAAAAGGACGACGATGCCGCCAAGGCGGCCGGATTTTCCCTGAACGGGTTCATCACCTCTATGCCATGCGGCAAGGCCCCTGGAAACTGCAAGCTCTGGTTAAAAGCAATAACGGATTCCGCAAATGTCGGCATAGTTCACCCAAGGGCGCCTGAGCGGCGCCCTTCCTTCACGGCATGATCTGACGATTAGTCAAATTCTTTTTTCTCCGGAACTAAAAGCACCGGCAGATTAGTGTTATGAATCACCGCATTGCTCACACTTCCCAGCACCAGACTGCCCAAGTTGCCCAAACCACGGGTTCCCATAATAATTACATCTGCACCCTGTTCGTCAGCGGCCTCGGCAAGAGTAGGCCCCTGACTGCCATACAGCACTAAAGTTTCCACCGGAATATGGGCTTGATCGAAATAAACACGACATTCTTTAAAAATTCTGTCCGCTTCCTCTTTCAAGTCCTCTTCCAAAACTTCCAACGCGTGTCCCTGAATGCGCTGGGGTATAGGGTCATGGCAATGCGCCAAAATAACTTTTTTATTTCCCGCTTCCGCCATGCGAACCGCCGCCTGGCAGGCAAGCTTGGAGTTATCTGAACCATCAACAGGAATAAACAGCTTGAGAAAAGACATACTTTACCTCCATTATCTGAATGAGCGCCTTAATTCCAGCGCACAGTTTTCTGGTTGGATCAGAGCAGACACAAACGTCCGGAACAGCCCGCGCCTGTCATCCTGAAAACAACTTTCAAGTTTTACGTTCCAAATAAGTTAATGCTTAAAGGCTGAAGACCATGCCTCATCCATACCAGATGTGTTTATGCGCCCCCGACATGGATACCGCAAACCAAGCCAAGACATCAGACTATCCCGGATTTGTACAAAATTTCAGCTACCATATCTATCCGCTCCTGTTTAAACAGCAATCCTTTAAGAAACTGTTCACGGTGCTTGACAAAATCCGGATCCAATTCAAATAAGCGCTGGCTTGCCCCCTTTAATAAGGTATGCTGCCCCAGTTGATAATAGACCAGAATTCTCAATACAGGGTCCCAAGCATTGGTGGGTACATTGAGCCGCAAAGTCTCTTTCAATGCCGCTTCATAATTACCCTTCCCGAAATGGTAGAAAAAAGGCACAATCCGATGATAGCCCGGCTGCACTGAATTCAATTTCGCAGCGTTTTCAATTAGTTCCAAGCCTCGCTCCAAATCAAATGCCAAAGCCATAAAAAAACCGGTCATACTTTGCGCATAAGGGGTGAGTTCTGGCATTTCAAGGATAATTTCCAACGCATCTTCCAATGGTTCGGGGCTGTGACGAGCAAATAAGCTGTGCGCAATTGCAATATGTCCGCCAACATAGTCGCGACTTTTGCTGACAGCCAGCTTAGCCAAATCCATCCCTATATCCAGATTGTTCTCAATAGCCCCTATAGCCTGCTGATAATCAGATGCGGCAATGCGCGATAGATACGCCAAGAGCAATGGATTATGAGGATCTTGCTGTAAATTGCGTTCCAAAGCTTCTTTGGCACGCTCAAAATTGCCTTTATCCCAAGTGCCCTCCCACAGACCATACAACAACGAAGCGCCATATGAGTCGATTTCCTCCTGAGGCAGATAGGTGGCTTCCTGCATCAACATGCGCGCTAAAACCCCAAAGCGGTCGGCAAGCTCAGCCCAGACTTTAGCGCTGATTTGATCCTGCAAGCTCAACAGGTCCAGCCCCTCCAGGGGAGCGTCGAACCTCTCAGTCCATATCCGACGCCGATTTGAAGCATCTGTAAGCGACACATATACTCTGAGCAAAGACTCTCTGCTCTGTACCCTCCCATGCAGAATAAACCTGGCTCGTGATTCCGCAGCCAGCTCAACCACTTCAAAAGGGTCTGTTCCGCCCTCAGTGGCAATTGTTGGCGCAAACAACACGTCAAACAGCTCGCTGCAATCCATGCGCATAAGCAAATCTTCAGCGAATCCATATGTGAAGCTGGTTACTTCTTCAATATTACTGAAGTTATCAGGCGGAATGATTAGCAGAAGAGGCTTTTTATGCTTTGGCGAAGGTTGCGGAACACCCCCTTTGCCTTTCACGGCTCTGCCCGGCACATTCTTCTTTGGCGCAGATTGAATATCAGGATTGCTTAAAAACAATGGGATATAATTTCCCAGCGGAATAGTGATAATTACTGGTTCGTTAGGATTGAGCAAGTAATAGCGTTCAAGCAGCTTGCGCAGCTTGCCCGCCTCTACCCGCACAATAGGGTCAAGCAAAGGATCGAACTTGGAGTTGCGCCCGAACACAGAAACAGCAATTGTATAAGCTTTTATTTCATTACCGCGTCCCGCCAGAGTTTCATCGACTACAAAAGTAAGAAATGCGCGAAGACGAGCTGAAGCGTCAAAGTCTTTGCTCTCTGTAATTCTTGCCAATTGGGCTCTGATTAATTCATGAGACAGCTCCATCATCCCGCCTATACCGAAAATCCTTATAGCTGCAATTCGCCAATAAGTAAACGTGATTAACAGTTGTTAATCACGTTTACTTAACAGTAAATTGCTTCTCATATTGCATAAGCCCATATATACACGAATTCACGCAGCATTGAAGCGGATAAAAAAGTTAGCTGATTGATAAGATTGAATTTCGTCTGGGCGTGGATTAATTGCTCCGTATCGTCTCTAATTATATAGTTTTACGTGAGCACCCTTTAGCTACCCCAAAAGCGTATGGCATTGCTATACCCACCTCAATGCCGGGAAGCATATTTAATGAACAGCCCCCAAGCCTCCTAGGGTTGTTCATCTAGGGCATAAATTATTCCCAGACAACCCCCGTAAAGGCCTGTGATTCCTCTCGCAGGCCTTTACTTCCTATAAACGACCTCACTAAAACCGAAAATATAAAACTACTTGCACTAATACTTAAAAAGTGGCATTATATTCTCCCCGTAAGTTTTAGCGGTGTTATCCAGGGAGATTTATGAGCTACTCACACCCACTGCTGCGTCATCCTTTTGTATTAAAGGCCGGACGCAGACTTAGAAATACTAAGCGTAAGCCGGCCTGCCGTGATATGCAAAGCAGCGCCGACAGCGCTGCAGGCTTCAGTATTAACGCGCTCTAAGCCTGTTCTTCCTTCCTGCTCAGACGGCAACAGGCTTAGAGCGCTCTATTTGTGCTGAGGGTCCTGTTGCTTGGTTAGGAGCGATTTCATTCCTATCAAGCTGAATATGCATACTAACTGAAAAGTGTAGTTAAAGACGCTTGCCCTTATATATTCTGAATATTCGGGCAACTAACCAACACCGCCGGCAACAGCCGGAGAATCCTTGCGGCAGCAGTATGCAAAGGAATTGATGTGGAATCAGAATACATTATTGAGTTAAAGAATATTTCCAAATATTTCGGAACCACCTGTGCTTTAAAAACAGTAGATCTTTCCATTCGGAACGGCGAATTCATTACCCTGCTTGGCCCTTCCGGCTGCGGGAAAACTACAATTTTGCGCTTAATTTCCGGCTTTGAACAGCCAAGCGGCGGCAATGTTCACATTGGTGGAGAACTGGTAAACAATGTCCCCCCAGAGAAAAGGCACGTCAATACTGTTTTTCAAAATTACGCTCTTTTTCCCCACATGAATGTGTTTGACAACGTGGCATTCGGCTTAAAAATGCAAAAAATGCCTAAATCGGAAATTAAGGAAAAGGTAATGCAGATGCTTTCCATTGTGGGGTTGCAGGATCTGGCAGGGCGTAAACCGGGCGAATTGTCAGGCGGACAACAGCAACGCGTAGCCATTGCCAGAGCGGTGGTGAACAATCCCTTGGTTTTGCTGTTGGATGAGCCGTTTTCCGCACTTGATTTCAAACTGCGCAAGCACATGCAGCTTGAAATCAAACATCTTCAACGCCGACTGGGTATCACTTTTGTATTTGTAACCCATGATCAGGAAGAAGCTTTGGCCATGAGCGACCGGGTGGTGGTGATGAACCAAGGGTCAATTGAACAGATCGGCAGCCCGGTGGAAATTTATGAAGAACCTTCAAATATGTTTGTTGCCCAGTTTGTCGGTGACATCAACGTGCTCAAGGGCGAAATTCTAGAAACAATCACTTCGGATTTACCAGATTCCAACCACGCTTACCGGGCAGAAGTTGAAGGGCAGATATTTTCAGTGCATAGCGACCGCAAGTTTGAGAAAGGCGACAAAATCAACATCCTGCTCCGCCCTGAAGACTTGAAGCTTGAAGAGGAACATCTGGGGCAATCCCCGTTTCTGGCCGGTGAAATAATTGAAACCGTTTATAAAGGCGCGACCGTTGACATTGCCATTCGCCTGGACACCGGGCTTGAGCTGATCGCAGCCGAATTTTTTAATGAAGACGATGAAGACATTGACTATACACCGGGCGAGCGTGTGGCAGTAACCTGGATTAACGGCTGGGAAGTGGTGTTGCTTGATGAAGACGCGTAACCCCCTGATCAGACTTTTCATATTGGCGGTGGCGATATGGCTGATTATTTTCGCCTTGATCCCTAATTTTTTTCTGCTGGCCATTTCATTTTTTGAACCTGACAAGCATTCTTATGTTATTGCCGATTTTACCCTAAACAACTATGAACGCCTGATCACACCGTCGTTCATTACCATATTCACCGACTCGTTATGGCTGGCCATAACCGCTACTGCCATTTGCCTGCTGGCCGGTTATCCCTTCGCATATATCCTGGCCAGGGCCTCGGCGCGCTTCCGCCCCTGGCTGCTTTTGCTTATTGTAATTCCATTCTGGACCAGTTCATTGATTCGAACCTACGCTCTGATTAACATCTTGCAAAACAACGGCCTTCTCAGCAAACTGCTGGAATTTTTACACCTCACCTCCGAGCCGGTATCATTTATGTACAGTGAGTTTGCTGTATTGATCGGACTGGCATACACAATGCTTCCATTCATGATTCTGCCCATATACGCTTCCGTTGAAAAACTGGATACAAGACTGATAGACGCCGCCAACGATCTGGGGGCGGGAAGTCTGAGAACTTTCTGGCATGTTATTCTCCCCCTGACCGCTCCCGGCATCATGTCGGGGTGTATACTGGTTTTTTTGCCGGCACTCACCTTATTCTATGTGCCGGATGTTTTGGGCGGCGGCAAAGGACAATTGCTTGGCAACTACATTCAAATGCAATTTACCAAACCAATTCCCGACTGGCCTTTAGGTGCGGCAACCAGCACAATTCTCACCTTGGTGCTTCTGCTTCTGGTATTGGGGTATAAATGGAGCCTTAAAGTAAGCTCCCAGCGCAGTGAGTTTGACAATGCAGATGACGACCGGGAACAAAAAATATCCTCCCGGTTCCAAGCAATCCCCCAAGCTCCCAAAATCTCCGGCTTAGGCGCCAGACTCATGCCGCGCAAACAACGCATAGCCGGCTCAGCTACAGAGGGGAACAAGTGATGGCCCGCAAATCCCAAACCCTTGGCTGGCTGTATTCTTTCATGGTGTATGTCTTCATGTATCTGCCGATTGTGGTGGTTATCATTTTCTCGTTCAATAAAGGGCGATTTGCCATCTGGACGGGTTTTGACCTCAAATGGTACAAACTGATGTTCGCCAACAAGGAAATTATCAATGCGGCGCTGAACTCTCTGTTTTTAGCAGTCAGTGCCTCCACGCTTGCAACTATTTTCGGCTCAATAATGGCGTTGGTGCTCACCCGCTACAGATTTATCGGCCGGCGCATTTTAAACGGCGGTGTTTATCTGCTTACAATTTCCCCGGATATCGTAATGGGCATTTCCCTGCTGATCATCTTTATCCTGATTCAAATTCCGCTTGGCTTCACTACTCTGCTGATCAGTCATGTGGTCTTATGCACACCCTTTGTAGTGGTTACCCTTATGGGCCGCATTCAAAAACTTGATGAAGACTTGGTGGCCGCAGCCCGCGATTTAGGTGCCTCGGAAGTGCAGGCCTTCGTACAGGTGGTCTTTCCGCTATTGCTGCCCGCCATTGCAGCCGGCTGGCTGCTTTCCTTCACCTTGTCCATGGACGATGTGCTGATCAGCTTTTTTGTGCAGGGGTCAGGCTTTGAAATATTGCCGTTGCGCATTTATTCAATGGTCAAATTAGGAGTCAAGCCCGATATTAACGCGTTGTCAACAATAATGTTTGTTGGCACGGTTATTTTGGTTTTGGCAGCACAGTTTTTACTTAAAACAAGGAGAAACTAATGAAAAAATGGGTATTGCCGCTTGTCTTTTCCATTCTCTGCAGTGGAGCGCAGGGATTACTTGCAAACCAGGCTCAGGCGGAAGAGGAAAAAATTTTAAATGTTTATGCATGGTCAGAATACCTGCCTCAAGAATCGCTCGAAGCGTTTGAAGACAAATACGGCATTAAAGTGGTTTATTCCACCTACGACTCCAACGAAGCAATGTACGCCAAACTGAAACTCCTGGACGGAAAGGGATATGATCTGGTTATCCCGTCCACCTATTTCATTGCACAAATGCGCGACGAAGGAATGCTTGCCAAAATAGATAAAACCAAGTTAAGCAACTTCAATCAAATAAAAAAGCATCTGATCGGGCTTGAATTCGATCCTGACAATGAATATTCCATTCCATATTTGTGGGGTTCTTCCGGTATTCAGGTCAACAAAAAATATATCGATCCGGCCGGCATAACCAGTTGGGCCGATCTTGCCCGTCCGGAGTTCGCCGGAAGAATTCTGATGCCTGACGATATGCGCGATGCCTTGGGTATTGCTCTGCTCGCCCTAGGCTATTCAAGCAACACTACCAACGAAACTGAGATTAAAGCGGCTTACGAATGGTTAACCGCCCTCAAGCCGAATGTGCGCGTATTTTCATCTAATAATTCCACCCAGCCGATGGCTGTGGAAGAAACTTGGATCGGCGCTATCTGGAACGGCGAGGCTTACCTGGCCTGGGAAGAAAACGACAACCTTGAATTCATTTACCCCAAAGAAGGCGGTATTGTTTGGATTGACAGTTTTGTAATCCCAGCCGGCGCGGAACATCCTGAAAACGCTCATCTATTTATCGACTTTATGCTCAACGCCGAAAATGGCGCCCTGGCAGTTGATGAATTCAGATACTCCACGGCCAGTGAAGCGGCCCAAGCAGTATTGCCGCAAGAAATTCGGGACAGCCATATAATTTCACCCACATCTGAAGACCTGAAAGGATCTGAAATTACCCTGAATGTAGGGGAAGCCAACGCCATTTATGAAAAATACTGGGAAATGTTCCGCACAGGTACCAACATAGAATAACCCCGGTCTCTGCAACCACCAACATTATAATGTTGGTGGTTGCAGAGCGGCCTGCTTTTCAGCGCCGCTTACTTAATATCTGCCCAACAACTAAGTTCTTCAGAAATCGATATCCCCCTTCAGCAAACCTCGTTGCTTCACTCTATTTGTCTTGGGCAATACGCTAACTTGACAGGGTGATGCCTGATTGTTAATTTAATTGGCAAGAAATATAATTTTACCTGCAATTGCCTATTGCAGGTACTTTGATATTGGATATGCCTGAAAAGGCTCCGGCTTTAAATGGGTGTTCAATGAGTCAACTCAGTTCACGCAACCTGAAAGTACTTGAAACTATTATAGACGAGTATATAGCGACGGCATTGCCTGTAAGCTCTAAGGCGGTCGCGCGGCATTCCAGCCTGGGTCTTTCTCCCGCCAGCATTCGCAACTGCATGGCGGAATTAACCGAGTTAGGTCTGCTGGAACAACCACATACTTCTGCCGGCAGAATACCTACCAATCAGGCTTTCAGAATTTACATCGACAGTTTGCTCCAGTTACAACCACCCAATCAACAGACTATCACGTCCATATTCAAGCTCATAGATAATGAGGAGTTGGACATCAACGAAGTTTTCCGACGTGCAGCCGGAATCGTGGCTGAACATTGTCACCAGGTAAGCATGTTACTTACCCCGCAACGTAAAAGCTCCCGTTGGAGCGGGATCGGCTTTACTCCGGTCGGCAGTTGCAAAGTACTGGCTGTTCTGGCCCTGGAAGGCGGATTGATGGAAACCCGGCTGATCAATACAGGCACTGATTTCCACGCCGATGAACTGATCAGATTCGGAAACTATTTAAACGCCCACTTTAAAGGAATGACCCTTTTTACCGCCAGACAAGCCATTCTTAAGGAATTATCAAACGCCGGACGCCATTTGCAAGCCTTGACGCTTGGAGTTCAAACCGTTGACAGTGTGCATGAAGAACGCGAGTTGTTCGTAGATGGAACAAGCGCTATTTTTGAGCAGGTTGAGTTTGCAAATTTGAAATCTGCCCGGGAGATGTTCGCTTTTCTTGCAGAACGTAACCGACTTCTTGAACTTTTAGATGCAGCTTTAACCAACTCCAGTGTCCAAGTATCGTTTTACGATGAGTCAAACGGGTTGCCCGGCTGCAGTATGGTAAGCTCAACCTACGGTAATTCAAATACTGCGTGCGGCGTAGTGAGCATTCTTGGACCAAGCAGAATGAATTATTCTTTGGTTATGCCCGTTATCAGTTGTATTTCCGGGGCCCTCACCCGGATTTTACAAGCCCGCGCTTAACTGAAATCAACCAGCAAAGACTTTCATGAGGAAACCTGATGAGACACAAGAAAAACCCATATATCGCCTATCAACTGCACAAACAGGGCGGCAATCTTTCCAACCACACAGAAGAACCTCCTTTGATGGATCAGGAAATACAGACGATGAATTCCAAACCAGAGGGTTCTTCTCAGGTTGAGGACGGAGAAATCGATAAAAAAACCGGTCAGATTGAGACCGATGCGGAAGCCATAACATCAGTGAATATGGAGCAAAGCGCACAGGAAATTGATGTGGCCGCCCTGCAAGCAGCGCTTAATGATGAAAAGCTGCGCATGTTGGCGGAAATGGACAACTTTAAGAAGCGTATGCTTCGTGAAAAAGAAGAGCAGATCCGTTTCGCTGCTGAAGCAGTGCTTGCCGACCTTTTACCCTCACTGGATAATTTTGAACTGGCCCTTTCCTATGGCAAAACAAATGAGGCCTGTCGGGAAATGTTACAAGGCCTGGAAATGACTCATAAATTATTACTGGACGCGTTAGCCGCCCACGGATTGGAAAGGGTTGGCCAAGTAGGTGAAGAATTCAATCCTGAAATTCATGAGGCCCTGACCAGAGAAAACCGTGATGATATGCCTCCCGGGCATGTAGCCCAGCTATTTCAGCCCGGCTACCGCCTGAAGGATCGCCTGTTACGCCCGGCTAAAGTTGTTGTAAGTTCTTAAGCTGACTGCAAAATATTCATGCCGCAGGGCCGTTTGTTCAGTGAAGCCGCTCAAACAAACGGCCCTTAAGTATTAACTCGCGCTGTACTTGATTGGGTTAAGCTTTTATCATGCGGGCGGCAGAAGTGACACTCTGCTACTTAATGCAATCAGAGTTTTAAACATGTTAAAGCTCTGTGAGTAAATAAGCCCCCAGCAGAAAAATATGCTTGCTGCTGGCTTATACTTTTTTACATTTACGCCGGCATGGCTAGTATGACATCAAACGGGGTGGCGGACAAATCTTATTCAAATCGGAAAGCGGAAACGGGGGAGCCTTTCGGTTAATTCCTTTTGCCATTTCCGCCAGACATTCGGCATATGCGGGGTCATGAACCTGATTATAACGCCCGCGCGAGTATATCCAGGCCAGACGCTCTAAACAGGGCAGACTTCCTGCCTCAGCGCCTTGAAACAGTGCGCGCAAAGCTTCTTTGTTACTTCCCATCTTAAACAAGTGGCGTGAATATGGCAAAGCTGCGTCACCACAGTCTGAATTCAGCGCCCGCTTAAGCCAACTCATTGCCGGATCTGTATTTCCACATCCCAGATAATACTTCCCCAATTCATACATGGCGCTTGGCGCTCCGCCGTTTGCAGCATTGAGCAAAATGTCGGAAAGCGCGTTTTCCTTTGTGTAAGACTGTTCTTGCTTTTCCCATAAATAAAGTCTGTAAAGGGCTTCCGGACACCCCTGCCCGGCGGCCTTCTGATAATAATTCAACGCCTCTTGCTTATAGCTCTCGTGATCGGGGTGAGCAGCATACAACTCCTCTGACATTGTACCTAAATCAACGTAAGCTCTTACGCTGCCGTTAGCTGCCGCCTCATCGTATTTCAGCTTGGCCGAGTCAAAATTCAGAGAAGTATCAATACCAAAGCGATAATTCTGGGCTTGCTTGAAATCTTCTTGTGCTTTCGCATTTCCAGCGGCGCATTGTTCCGAATAAATCATATATTGCTGGGCACAGCCTTTATGCGGCCAAGCTGAAATAACCAGGCAGAAAACAATTGAAACCAGCACTAAACGAAAACAAACCATATTAACCCAGAGAAATAGCAGGCTTTGCTTAAACAAGTTTAATCATTAACCGGATATGCTCAGATTCATAGCCGTCTGCAAGACACATTATGCGGGACACTTAGCCGGGGAGCGTGGTTTTAGGCTTGTTTACAGCAACATTTACCGCCGCGACAGGCTAGGCGCTGAATTCATTAGTAAATGACTTCTAGCATTCTTTGCTGAGTTTGCAAAGTGTGGACAGGCAACAAGCCATTGCAGCAGGTAAATGCCTGCAATCCCGCTCTGTGATCAGGGAAATTCCGGTCTTAACCAGGTAAGCTCATGTTTATTATGAAAAAGATGTATCAGCTTGCCCCCGGGAATATTTCTGAAACGGTTCACACAATCAAAATCTGTTGCACCTTGAAATTTCAGAGTACAAATTATGTTTCCAGAGTATCCGGCATCCAGCCATTGCATTATTAAACGAAACAATCGCTCCGGGTAACAGATAACGTCAGAGCACAACCAATTGATTTGCCCGAAATCATGCGGACAAAGCCCGAATGCACTTCCACGCATATATTCCACGCCGGGCATAGCTGCTACATTTTCTGCCAGAGGTGCCTTATCTACACTAACCACCCCAGCACCCAATGAGGCCAACACCCATGTCCAGCCCCCAGGGGAACTTCCTAAATCCAAGGCAATGTCTCCCGCTCCCGGGAACTTACCGAGCAGAGTTAAGGCCTCCCAGAGCTTCAGATATGCCCGCCCGGGGGGATCTTGCTTATTCTCACGGAAAAGCAGTTCTCCATCGGCAAAACAGCTTGAACAAACAGGGCTGGCCAGCACCATATCTTCACGCCACAGCGTCCAGGCCCCCAATCGGCGAGAAGGGGGAATCTCCGGCAAGGGCGTGCCGAATTCCCATGGAATATTATCTTTAAGCTTTGGAAGCTTCTCCTGAATCAATAAAGAACGCCTGAAATACATTGTAGGGTGACAGGCCCAATTACGTTGCCGTGCTCTTAAACTTTTCACAACATGGTTGATTGAGGGGGCGGGGATAAATTCCGGTTCAAACCAGATATTTTGCGCCCAAGCAGGAATCATTTGAGCATTTAAATCTGCAGCGCGCTTACATAAAAACAGTCTTTCACGCTGCTCAAGCACTGCAATCCCCAAAGCGCGCAATTCAAACAGAAGCTCTTTTTCAAACCCCTTAGGGGCGATATAAACAATCAAAGATCCAGACATCAATCCACAAAGAAAGACCCGGGGCTACCGGGTCCTGAGTTTATAAGCAATTGTATTATTCAGTAACAACATATCATCATACCGGAACATTCACCAGCCAAACATGGCTTGATGCTCTCTCCTTCAGCCTACCACCGGCTCAGGGAATTTTAATTTTCTGGCCCACTTTGATTTTGGATTTATCCGTCATTTTGTTCAACTCCAGCAAAGCCACCGGGTTGACATTGTGCTTGCGGGCTATACTCCACATGGTGTCGCCGGACTGAACAGTATAGGTGCTGCGCGGGGTAACGACAGCTCTGTTTTTAGTGGCTCCGGTGGAAGCCTGCACTGTTCTGCTGCCGGGTATGTTCAGGCGTTGGCCTACTTTCAAGGTACTTTTTTCTTTAAGGTTATTAGCAGCGCACAAGGACTTGACCGAGGTGTTATGCTTACGCGCGATTTCATACAGGGTATCGCCGGATTGCACTTTATATACTCCGCCGGGAGCGCCTGCCGGGTTTGAGGCCCTGGCGGTTTGCACATTCCGCATATTTGAGCCGGGAATAAGAATGGTCTGCCCTACCCGCAAACGCTTGGGATCAAGCTTATTGACAGCCATTATCTCTTTAGAGGGTACGCCGCTCCTTTTGCTGATTTTTGCGACTGTATCACCTTTACGTACAGTATATGGAGTCCAGCCGGCGTAGCTGCGGCTTTTATCTGATTTCAGATATGCCGTAGCCTTCTCCATTACGCTTTTCGGCAGATGTACAGTAACACTGGAGCCTGGTGAGGTCGCCTGACGCTGTGGGGCCGGGTTTAACTCAACGAACTCGTTCCAACTTATTCCGGCCGCTTTAGCCAAACCACGCAAGTCAGTGCCCCCGGCCACACTGATGTGCTCGGGTTCCGTCCATTTACTGAAATCAAGCCTTTGAAAACCAAGACGCTCCAGATTATTCATAATGCGCACAACCGCAATGAATTTTGGAACATACTTTCTGGTTTCCTCTTTGAGTTTGGTCTTACCGTCCAAACGGTCATTTAAATCGCACAGCTCAAAAAAGTCGCTGGCGCCCGTACCGTTCAGAGCCCGTCCGATTTTGCCCTCCCCGGCATTATACGCGGCCAACGCCAGATACCAGTCGTCAAACTCATCATAAAGCTTCAGCAAATACGCCGCTGCCGCCAAGGTGGATTTATAAGGATCGCGTCTTTCATCGATCCACCAATTTCGTTCCAATCCGTATAAATCTCCCGTTCCGGGCATAAATTGCCACATACCTGTAGCTCCTGCCCGGGATACGGCATTGGGGTTAAAGCCGCTCTCTACTATTGCCAGATAAGCTACATCCTGGGGAATGCCCTTCTCTTCAAACACTTTTTTCACATATGGCAAATAGCGTTCGGCGCGCAATAAATAGCGTTCGAAATTATCCCGGCCACGGTGGGTGAAATATTTAAAATGCAACAGCACTTCCTGCTCATCCTTATCAGACAACCGGCCCAAAAAACCCGATTTGTAAGACATGGCGATCAATTCATTCCGGGAAAGCGGCTGGCCGTCGTCAGCAGGCAAATAAGGCAGAGGGGCGATTTCTTCCGGATCCCAGTCAGAACTGTAATCACCGCTGTTCGGACTTGTTTTGGCACAACCGCCGACAAGAAAGGACAGAAGAATGCTGGTCAGCAACAAATACAAAATAACACGATCAGATTTTTGATATTTCATATAATCACCGGAAAACCCTTACAGAGGGAAGGGTCAGCTCTGTTTCGTATGTGACAGACCTGATAAGGCTGTTCAATGCGGCCGGAATAAAAGGAAAAAGGCCTTGCAGCAAACGTCAGGCTTGGGATAAACTCCACATGAAATTATAATGGCTATGTGCGGCAATAAGCCAAGTTAGGGGGCAGCCTACTAAAAAATACCGCTTAAGGCAAGGCAAAACCCTGTTCCTGCTTCAAACGGAAGAAAAGCTGTGGGCTTGTGCTGCAATTAATGACAATTCATCTGACGGTTCGGAGCATCGATGACAGAGCAAAGAAACAGCATTAAACCCTATCAAATCAGCGGCGTAAGGGGAGTGGTTGAACTTTTGGAGAAAAGCCCGGAAATGGTGGAACATGTTTACATTCGCAAAGACAGACATCACCCCTCTCTCTCCTATATCCTGGAACTTTGCCGCCGTTTGGGTGTTCGGTTCACCCTTATGGAACGATCCGGCATTGACCGGCTTCAGCCGGGCAATAACCAAGGGGTATTTGCCCGTTTGGGCGCAGTGCCATGGGTAGCCCTCGAAACCTTGCTGGGCATAGCCGCGCACTCCCCATTGCCCCTGATTCTTGCCCTTGACCAACTGCAGGATCCGGGGAATGTGGGCACTTTGGCCCGCACCTTATACGCCTTGGGCGGTGCGGGGATAATTATGCCGAAACACAACAGCGCTTATCTCGGCCCGGACGCCATGCGCGCATCAGCCGGAGCATTGCCGCTGCTTACAATCTCCCGGGTGACCAATTTGGGGCACAGCCTGCAAACAAGCTCACAGGCAGGATTTAGTGTGTATGCAGCGGAATCAGACTCTAAAGGCGGAACAGATATTTTCACTATTCCACTTAAGCTGCCGGCCGTGCTGGTGCTCGGCAATGAGGAAAAAGGAGTAAGACCCGGCGTATTGAAATATGCCGACCAACTGTTGCACATCCCCTTAAGACGTGATTTCGATTCATTAAATGTCGCCCAGGCCGGCGCGATACTTATGGCCCAATTTTCAGCAGCAGTTAAATAACCCTGAATTCAGCCTGAGGAGCCCGATCGCGGATAAAATCCAAAAACTGTTGTTCTTCCACCTGGTTTGCAAAACTTATTTCCGGGATAATCAGCACAGCCTCAGGCTCGATGAAAATGTAATAACAGCCTTGATTCCACACTGCCTTCTGCACATCAGAGTAAAGGTACTCCGCACTCAGACTCCGGCCTGCATAGACCAGTTTGTCATTGAGCAGCTCGATCGCAAACTCACCGATAAATTCCCGACACTCGCTCCTGAAACGATACGCCTGTTTACGGATATTGCGCCTGAAACGAGCCGGAGTGGTCACTATCCAGTATATGCTGACCATTCCCGCAAATAAAAGCCAAAACCATTGGTATTCCGGAAGACGGTCAACGGCCACAAAGGCCGCTGCAGCCAACGGCAGGGGCGCCATTGCAGCCATCAATGTAATCGAGCGATAATATGTCGGAGCATGGGTTGCATAATAGACATTGAAATCCACAAAATTCTTATCACTAACCTTTAGTTTGATCTGCATATAATTCTCTGATAACGCATGGATTACAGCCAATCAACTCTGATCTTCCTGCCCCGGATCTGTATTTTGCTCATCAGGGCAACCACCTTATCCGCCCGGCTGCGCTCAATATCCACCAAGGCATATTCCTGCGTCAAATTAATTTTCCCGATTTCTTTACCTGTTATACCCCCAAGATTGGTAATCATGCCTACCAAATCTCCAGGAGTGATGCCGGATTTTTTCCCTATGTTGAACAACAGGGAAACCATATTCTGCTCACCTGATTTACGGTGATACCCGCCCGGCAATGCAAAAGGAGAACGACGCTCTCCTTTCCCCCGAGAGGCTGTGTTCGCCACAGTCGCTGCTTTAAAATGCGATCTTACTTCAGCAAATCGTCGCTTTTGCGGCTTCTGGTATGGCGCTTCATGCATGTCGTCCACATCATCAGCCCGATTTTCATCAAACTCTCCCATCTGACTCACTAAAAGCAGCCGCAACAATGCTGCACTTACTCGCCTATAATCGCTCTCACCAAGCTTATCCAAACAACCTTCAAATGTTTGCCAATTTCTTGCCTGGCTCAGCTCTTCTTTCAATTTTTCCAGTTGCACTTCAGTTTTTGCTTCCAGCAGTTCGCGGAATGAAGGCAGTTTTGCCCTGACGATCTCCGCTTTGGTAAAGCGCATAATATTCTGAAGCTTGTAATACTCCCTGCTGCTGATGATTGTTACGGCCCTTCCGGCGCGTCCCGCCCGTCCAGTACGCCCCACCCTGTGCACATAACTTTCATGGTCGAACGGCAGGTCAAAATTAATTACCAGGTCAACATCATCAACATCCAGACCGCGAGCGGCAACATCCGTTGCAATCAACACCCGCAGTTCCCCGGACCGGTAACGCCCCATAACCCGATCACGCTGCGACTGAGCCAGATCGCCATGCAGAGCGTCTGCCGCAATGCCTTTATTCTGGGTAAACGCAGCAAGCTCATCCACCATTTTTTTGGTTGAGCAGAACACCAAGGCCTTACTGAACGGCTCCCACTCTAAAAGCCGCACCAAAGCATCCAGTTTTCTGTAAGGACGAATTTCATAAAAACTCTGATTAATGGCAGCAACCGTCAAAGTAGGGCGCGCAATCTTTATTTCTTTTGGCTGGGCGAGGTATTTGCAGCACAATTTGCGAATACTTTCCGGCATTGTTGCCGAAAAACAGGCGCGTTGTGCCTGTGGCGGCACCGCCTCAATAATTCCCTCAATTTCTTCCCGAAAGCCCATATTCAACATTTCATCGGCCTCATCGAGAACAAGACAGCTTACGCTGTTCAAACTTAAAGTCTGCCGACTCATATGATCTTTAATCCGCCCCGGGGTCCCCACCACAATCTGAACTCCGCGCTTCAATTCCTGAATTTGCCGGTCTATTGCTTGCCCACCGTATATTGCCACAATGCCCAATCCACTTAAATACTTCCCTAAGCGCTTAAGTTCTTCCGCAACCTGGATCGCCAGTTCACGGGTAGGACAAAGCACCAGCCCCTGCACCTTTTTTTCCTGTATGCCGATCATCTGCAGCATGGGGATACCGAAAGCCGCCGTCTTTCCTGTGCCGGTTTGAGCCTGCCCGATAATATCCCGACCTTCCAACATAACTGCTATGGCCTGTTCCTGGATCTGGCTGGGCGCTTCAAAGCCCATATTCTTTACGGCTTCCAATATTTCCGGGCGCACAGGCATAGTGCTGAAATTTTTATACATTATTATTCGCTCGTTATTTAGTTATATATTTAGGGTTAATTATGCGGTCACAGTTGCCGGCGCGCCCTTTGGTCGCTGCAAGCCACGCGCTATGCAAAGTATATTCCAAATGCCGGAAACTGCCATTATGCCCGCTTAAAGGCAAGAAAAATATCCAATCTGCTTAAGCTTGACTTCAATATGATTGACCCTTTATATTAACAAGTTTATAGTCAAGCTTAATTTAACTTTACCGAGGATGCCATGTCTGACAACAAACCAGCGACTAAAGGACCGGATTTTATCCGAGCAATTATTGCGGAAGACAACGCAAGCGGCAAGTATGGCGGAAGAGTTCACACCAGGTTTCCGCCTGAGCCGAATGGATATTTACATATTGGCCACGCCAAGTCCATCTGTTTAAATTTCGGAGTTGCTAAAGAGAATAACGGGAAATGCAATCTCCGCTTCGACGACACCAATCCGCTCAAAGAAGATGTGGAATATGTAGATTCGATTATGGAGGACGTGCGCTGGCTTGGATTTCAATGGGACGGACCGGTATATTATGCCTCTGACTATTTTGAGCAGCTCTATCAATTTGCCGAGCAACTGATTTTAGAAGGCAAGGCCTATGTTGATGAATTGAGCGCTGATGAAATTCGCAATCATCGCGGAACTTTAACCGAGCCCGGCATTGACAGCCCTTACCGTAATCGTCCCAAAGAAGAAAGCCTGGACTTATTCCGACGCATGCGTGCCGGCGAATTTGAAGACGGCAGCATGGTGTTGCGTGCAAAAATCAATATGGATTCTCCCAATCTGGTGATGCGTGACCCCACCCTGTATCGCATTCGCCGGGCCCACCATCACCGCACAGGCGACGCTTGGTGCATCTACCCGATGTATGATTTCACACATTGTATTTCCGACTCTCTGGAGGGCATTACCCATTCATTATGCACCTTGGAATTCGTCAATAACCGCGAACTATACGATTGGACACTTGAAAATCTCAACCTCTATCGCTCTCATCAGTATGAGTTCGCCCGGCTTGGGCTTACCTACACTCTTTTATCAAAACGGGTGTTGATCCAATTAGTGCAGGAAGGCATTGTGTCTGGTTGGGACGACCCTCGTATGCCTACTATTTGCGGCATACGCCGTCGCGGATATACGCCGGAGTCCATCAGAGATTTTTGCGAGCGCATCGGAGTGGCAAAAGCTGACAGCATTGTTGACTGGGGCCTCTTGGAATTTTGCGTGCGCGAACACCTCAATGAAATCGCCCCAAGGGCTATGGGAGTGATTAATCCTCTGAAGCTGGTAATAGATAATTATCCAGACAATCAGGTGGAAGAGTTCGAGATGCCTCTGCACCCTGAAAATGAAGCTCACGGCTCCCGTAAGGTACCATTTTCTAAGGTATTGTACATTGAACAGGAAGACTTCAGGGAGAATCCACCCAAAAAGTATTTCCGCCTTTCCCCCGGCCAAGAAGTCCGCTTGCGCTATGCCTATTATGTAACCTGTACAGATGTGGTTAAAGATGAAAATGGAAATGTACTTGAAGTGCATTGTACGTATGACCCGTCCACAAAAGGCGGCTGGTCTGAGGACGGACGTAAAGTTAAAGGTACACTGCATTGGGTTTCCGCTGAACATGCCGTACCGGCAGAAGTAAGACTGTACGATCATCTGTTCAGCAAAGAAAATCCATCCCAAGTGGAACCAGGCAAGACTTTCCGTGACAATCTTAACCCAAACTCATTAACCGTGCGCAATGCCTTCCTGGAACCGTATCTGGCCACGCTAAAGCCTGGAGATAAGGTTCAGTTCGAGCGCTTGGGTTATTTTTGCATGGATCCGGACTCTACAACGCAAAAACCTGTGTTTAACCGAACTGTAGGCCTGCGGGATTCCTGGGCTAAAATTGAAACAAAGAATCAGGCATGAATATTCTAATTACCGGCGCTGCCGGATTTATAGGTTACCACCTCTGCTCACGTCTGCTGGAACAGGGGCATATGGTATTAGGCATTGACAACCTGAATGACTACTATGCCCCTCAGTTAAAGCTGGACCGCCTGGCCCTGCTGACAAGTCCCAACTTCACTTTCATTAAAATGAACCTTGAGGACACAGCTGACTATATAAAACTTGAACAATTTCAACCACATACCGTAATTCATCTGGCAGCCCAAGCGGGTGTTCGCGCCAGCATTACCAACCCGTCTGCCTATATTCAATCAAACCTTGTAGGGTTCGGAAACATTCTGGAGTTCTGCAGATACAATCGGGTTAAACATCTAATTTACGCCTCTTCCAGTTCTGTATATGGGCTTAACACCAAACTACCTTTTTGCGAATCTGACTCTGTGGACCACCCGGCAAGCCTTTATGCAGCCACCAAAAGAGCCAATGAGTTAATGGCCCATACATACAGCCATTTATACGAACTACCAACCACAGGGTTACGCTTTTTTACTGTGTATGGCCCCTGGGGCAGACCGGACATGGCGTTATTTAAATTCACAGACGCCATTGTCAATAATCGCTCTATTGATATTTATAACAATGGCAACATGGAGCGAGATTTCACCTATATAGATGATATCATTGATGGACTTATACCATTACTGAAAAATATTCCGAATTCCGATCCCAGCTGGAAAGGTGGACTCGCAGATACAAGCTCTGCTCCCTATCGAATATTTAACATCGGCAATAATCAAGCTGAGAAACTGGAAGAACTGATTTCTATTTTAGAAGAGACTTTAGGCAAAAAAGCTATTCGCAACTACCTCCCCATGCAACCTGGTGATGTAATTTCCACATGCGCCAATATCGACAATTTATCCAAGCTCACCGGGTTTCACCCCAAAACGACTATCAACGAAGGCATACCCATTTTCGTCAATTGGTATAAGCAATACTACAAGATATAATTGTGCTTGACTAATTCTTGTTTCAGGATTACCGATAGCTTAATGTTTCACGTGAAACATCTAACTCGGAGGTCCTGTGACAAGAATAATCGCTGTAGCAAATCAAAAGGGTGGGGTAGGAAAAACAACAACCTCTATCAACTTTGCCGCTTCACTTGCAGTTATGGAGAAGCGTGTACTTCTGGTAGACTGTGATCCGCAAGCCAACAGTACCAGTGGGCTTGGGCTTGATGTATTGGATATCAAGGACAACTTATACACTGTTTTCTTCGATCCGGAGAGAGCTGCGGAAGCTGTAGTCCAAACCGGAACCCCTTACCTATCGGTATTGCCGTCAACAACCGATCTGGTTGCTGTTGAGCTGGAATTGGTAGATAAAATGGGCAGAGAGTTCTATCTGTCTGAAGTGCTTCAAAAACTGGAAGCACATTTCGACTACATAATTTTAGACTGTCCACCTTCACTGGGATTGATTACATTAAACGCATTATGCGCCGCCCGTGAACTTATAGTCCCGTTACAGTGTGAGTTTTTTGCTTTGGAAGGGATTGTGAAATTACTCCAAACCTATGAGCAAGTAAAAAAAAGGTTAAACCCAAAACTCACCTTAACCGGCGTATTGTTGACGATGTATGACGTCAGAAACAGACTCTCCCGACAAGTTAAAAATGAAGTGCGCAAGTGTTTTCCAGACCATCTTTTTGAAACCGTCGTGCCGCGGAACGTGCGCTTATCGGAAGCGCCCAGCCATGGTCGTTCAGTAATCCACTATGATATAAAATCCAAAGGCGCTGAAGCCTATTTAGCATTGGCCAAAGAAGTCGTTCTTCGACGCCCCCGCGCATAAATTTCCAGGGAGATTAAGATGGCAAAACCCGAAAGAGGTTTAGGAAGAGGACTTGATGCCTTATTTGGCGGAGTGAGTGAAACCAAGTCAGCCTCACCGGAAAATCATCTGCTTATTGAAGAAATAATACCAAACAGATCACAACCTCGAAAATCATTTGATGAAAGTTCTTTAGCCGAGTTAGCAGAATCCATTCGGCATGAGGGTGTACTCCAGCCTTTGCTGGTAAGACAACTGCCGAACGGGGCTTATGAGATTGTTGCGGGAGAAAGGAGATGGCGTGCTGCTCAATTAGCTGGACTAAAAGAAGTTCCGGTTATTATTAAACATTTGACAGATGAGCAGGCTCTGGCAATAGCTTTAATCGAGAACTTGCAACGCGAAGATCTCAACCCTATGGAAGAAGCTTTGGGCTTTAAAGAATTGCGGGATAAATTCTCTTTAAGTCAAAATGAAATAGCAGAAAAAGTCGGAAAGAGTCGATCGGCCATTGCCAATACGCTGCGTCTTTTGCAACTTCCTCCCCTGATTCAAGAGGATATCGCCAACAATAAAATCACTCAAGGGCATGCCCGTCCACTAATCGGCATTGAAGATGAGTCTGCGCTTAGAGTAATCCGTGAAGCCATTTTAGCAAAGGATCCAAGTGTGCGGGAAGTAGAATCATGGGTTTCCGCATGGAAGGAGCAGGGAATTCTCCCTGATAGCCAATCTGACTTGCCTGTAAAGAAAATCCCCAGAGGAAAACAGGAAATTGATCCGGCCTTCCCGGCTCTTGAATCGCAACTCAGGGAACATTTAGGGATAAAAGCCACACTGCGCGGCAACCTGGAGCGGGGCAGTCTGAAACTATCTTTCGCATCTAAATCAGAATTGCTTAACTTACTGAAAACCCTTGGGTTAACCCTTGTTGACAATCAAAGCTATGAATAAAAATTATTCTGCCGATGAGTTAATAGCTTTTGCGGAAAGATTATCCGGTAAGAAAGTGTTGGTGTACGGCGATATTATGCTTGACCGCTACCTGCATGGCGATGCAAACAGGATTTCGCCCGAAGCTCCCGTGCCGGTTGTACATATTGAGTCACTCAAACAAATGATGGGAGGGGCCGGAAACGTAGCGAGAAACATCCATTCGTTGGGGGGTGCAGTATCACTCGTTTCGGTGTGTGGGAATGACCATGCGGGAGATATCTTGGAAGAAATGTGCGATGACCTGAAAATCGACGCACGGCTGATCCGTAATCCCGATAGAAAAACAATCACCAAGAACAGAATCATCGCCAGACACCAACAAATACTACGCTATGATGAAGAAGACCTCTCTCCACTGACAGAACACTTGCAAAAACAAATAAACCAAACATTGTTCCCGCTGCTTGCAGAATTTGACGTACTCCTAATCTCAGATTATGGCAAAGGACTGATCAACAAGCGCTTTATTAAAAGCCTTAAACAGAAAATCCAAGCTAATGACATAAATATAAAATTGATCATAGACCCTAAAACCCCTAACTATCCCCTATATAATAGTGCTTTTCTACTAACGCCCAATGCTAAGGAGACATCGGAAGCAACCGGACTTCCGGTGAGAAACCGGGCTGAAATAAAGACTGCAGGGCTCTATCTGAAGAAAGAGCTTAGGCTGGAAAATCTCCTTACAACTCTGGGAGCACAAGGTATGGCTCTTTTTGATTCTGAAGGGATCTGGCATATCCCCACAGTGGCCAAAGATGTTTTTGATGTTACCGGCGCAGGAGACACAGTAATAGCTGTAAGCAGTTTGTGTTTGGCTGCCGGAATTCCGCTTTTGCCAGCATGTATAATCGCCAATTATGCAGCCGGGATTGTCGTAGGTGAAGTGGGAGCCGCCTCTGTAACACCATATGATTTAACAAAGGCGTTGCAGAAACACGAAAGCTCCCTTGTTTCGGCATGGTAAATTTAATAAGTGACCGTAACCTAATTCAACCTACTGGAGATGAGTATATAAGCTTTAACTTCTCCAGAAAATCTACAGAATAGCTTCCGGATACCAGGTAATAGTGTGAGGACGAAACACAACAATCCTATTCAGAAGCAACAGATTATTAACCACAGGGGACTTCTTGCCTGGGAAAAGCCCCCTGTGGACTTGTATCACATACCGGGACTGGTTTAATAACGATTAAGATCTCTGCATTTCTGACAGGTGTAGCCCCGACTTTCAAGTAACTTTACAGATTTATGGTGGCTAATAGCGTAGCTAATATCGGTGCATATATACGGCTCATTCGCCCTTAAGGCCAAACCCCAATAAAGTTGCATAGCTGAATCAGAGAACACTGAAATCAACCTAAGCCGTAATATGAATTTTTACTGGACTTTCTTCGTCGGTTGATAAGTCTCAAGAAATTCCACATGTGGCACTAACAGTGCGCTACAGCCTATACCTATTAGCCAATCCTATTACTGCAGCCGTACCCGAGTAGATCCGTCGAAAGCGCTCAACACCCTGACCCTGTCGCCAACAGCCAGAATTTCGGCACTGTCAATCTGCTGAACTACTACTATGGTTTTGCCGCTGTCCAACTCCACCATAATTTCCTGAGCATCTTTAGTTTTTAAAGCCTTCTCAATTCCAGTACCCGCCAAGGCCCCAACCAAAGCCCCTCCGGCGATTGCAAAAATACGTCCGCTCCCACCGCCTATGCCGGAGCCGAGAATGCCGCCCACAACTCCGCCACTCAATAAGCCCAGTCCTTCCGGATCATCTTCTATTTTAGCGTCATTAAGCTGAGTAATCACCCCCAACTCCACCGTCATCGCCTCTCTGGTCTGACTACTGCTGTACGAAGAACCAGTTTGCGATGCACATGCATTCAAAAACAGCATAAAAACTAACCACAGAACAGATAAATGTTTACTCATAGCGCCTCCCGCTTAATCAATCTATAGTATAAACAGGTGAATTAACCGGCTCCCGCCGTTTTTAATCCTGACTGCCTCTGTACTTCACACTGTCCAACCATCTAACTATATAAAAATCATGTTCCGGTTGCAATGTCGGATAAAAACAGTTTATTAAATCAGAGCCAGATGTTAAATGAAAGGAAAAGTAACTGCAGTTACCAAAAAATTACTGTCGCATATACTAAAAACCATACAATAACATGTCTGACCACATATCAATCATTCACGCCGCAGATCTGCATCTGGGCGCACCCTTTAAAGGAATTGCTCAAGGCGAAGGCGGATTTCCAGCCGATATCAAAAAACGGTTGCTCAAAGCAACAGCAGACTCATGGAGCCGGTTAATAAACCTGTGCCTTGTGGAAAAACCACTCGCTTTATTGTTGGCCGGCGATTTGTATAACCCGGAAGGAAACGGATTGAGTAGTTTGAATTTATTACAAGACGGGTTCACCAGACTGACGGCGGCAGGGATAGCCGTACTGGTCGTACATGGCAATCATGATCCTGCAGAAATCATCCCGCCCTGGTCATGGCCAGAAAACGTGTATATTTTTGATTCCCAAAAAACAAGCAGTATTCCGATTAACTGTAAACACAACCAAGCCGCCATCGGCCCGGCATTTGATCAGCATACTGCATCTGAAATTGACTTTACGCACTGTAAACTGGTAGTACACGGCTTAAGTCATCAGCATGACCGGGTCAGCGACAATTTAGCACAAAAGGTCGCAAAGCACTCCCTAGCAGTAAGGGAAATGATTCCGACAGGTATTCCATGCGTAGGGTTGGTTCACTGCGCAGTGGGAGAAAAGGCTTCAAAGGGGGAAATGCCTTACGCTCCATGCACTATAAGCGACTTAAGGGAAGGTGGTCTGGATTATTGGGCCTTGGGGCATATCCATAAAAGAAATCTGGTAGCTGACAAGCCTGTCGCATATTACAGTGGAAACCTGCAGGGATTGCATATTAAAGAAACAGGCCCCAAAGGCTGTTTGCAGGTATGGTTTGATCCACTGAAAAATGCCGGGGTGAAATTTCACTGCCTGGCTCCACTGGAATGGCTCAACATAAATTTTGAAGTAAAGCAAAACAGCTCCATTGACCAGCTACAGGCAGAGTTACTCAAGGAAATCAAAGCCAGATTTAATGAAAGACGATTAGCTAAGGTTGAAGGCCTTATTATCAGACTTATCCTTACAGGGCGCAGCAATATGCATAGCTGGCTACACAAAAATGCAAGCCAATTACAGGCCGAGCTACAAGCCCAACTGCCCAATAATTCGGAGTTTGTCTGGATTAAGGATATGCTGATTGAAACTGCTCCCATGGCTGATGTTAACCAATTAATGGCAGCCAATACTCTTTTAGGGGAGGTGTTGCGGGAAATTTCAAAAGCAGAACATATGGATGAAGCAATGTTGAAACAATTGCTGTTAAACACACCGCAAACACCACTTGGACATTTATATGAATCAGGCTTGCTGAAAAAACTGGGACTGAGCGCTCCTGATTATCAGGAGCTCAAATTATTACTGCAAGAAGCAACCCTGAATTGCCTGGATCTGCTTCACGACAATAAAGAAAATCCGTCCGATTTACCAGAATACTAGATTTTAATCTTATACCAGTACCAGAATCTATGCGAATTCAACATGTCAAAATCAATGGGTTCGGATTATTCCGGGATTTTTCAATTAATAACCTAAGCCCGGGATTAAATATAATTATAGGAGAGAATGAGGCCGGAAAAAGCACCTGCCTGGAATTTATCCGCACCTGTTTGTTCGGCTACCCAATCGGAAAAGGCAGCCGCACAAAACCAAAGCATCCGATCCCCGCCGGCTCCAAAGGCGGTGGAGAACTTACGTTAAGCCTGGAAAATGGAACTGTCTGGACACTCTTCTGGCAACCCAAATCCAAAGCAGGCTTACATAAGCTTTTTGAGCTGAATGAAGAAAAATTCACCCCTATCGACATAAAAGAATACCAACACCTTATAGAGAACACATCACGTGAATTTTTTGAAGCTGTATATGGATTTTCTCTGGAGCAACTGCAAACCCTGAACAGCTTAAAAGATGACGCCAGAGTAAGTGACCTGCTGTATGGAGCCGGCATGGGATTGGGGAACATTTCATTGCCGCTGGTACTACGTGAGCTGAGAGAGAAACAAATGGATGGAATATGGCTGGAACGCGGCCAGAAGCCTCTGTTGAACGGATTAATTTCAAAACTGACTGACCTGGAACAAAAAATCAGCGCCAAACAGGAGCATTGGTCCAGGTACAGTGCATTACAGGCTGAATTAGCTGCACATAAAGAACAAAGCCACTGTTACGAAAAAGAACTTCAAACCAGAATGGATAACATAAATCTCCTGAAAGAATTGATCCGTTTAAAAACACAACTTGCGGACTACTCCGTCCTGGAAACAAGTTATTCAAAACTTTGCGACTGCCAAATTACACCTGGGGCAACCCGATTATTCATGGAAAAAAGCTTGGAAAGCATATTGAACCAAGAAGCAATAAAACAAAAACTTCAGTCCAAGTTAAACCAAATCAGCACGGAACAGACAGAAATAATTGAAAGACTCTCAAGCTCCACTGCAACCCCGATAATCAATACCTACAAAGATGAAATAAAAAGCCTTCAGGAACAGAAAGGGCAGTATCAAGTACTGATTGAAGAAAAAAAAGCAATAATCCTGCAACTCCAAACAATTACAACAGATTTGTTTGTCCAGCAATTATTCCCGCCGGAAACTCCCATAAACAGCACTGCGTTAGAAGAACAGGCAAGCAGGCTTAAAAATGCCTGGCGGGAATTATCCAGGCTGATGTCAGCATGGCGGATACTTTCGCAGGAGTACACCGCCAACGACATAAATAAACAAAACAGCGGATTTAAGACCAGACGTTTCAGTGTAAGCAACCCCACAATATTTGCGCTGCTGTTTGGAGCAAGCGCAGCCCTGACAGTGCTCATCTACAACAGTGCAGGTCTGCAGTGGCTCTGGGCAATATCAGGATTATTCTTATGCGGCTTGATGCTGTTACTGGTTAAGTCCATTAAAAACAAAAAATTTACAAAAATTCAAGCTGATTATATTCAAAAATCAGAAGAATTACTATTAAAAATCAAACCGTGTGCAATTGAGCTTAAAGAACTATTGGCGCATTTCTCCATCAACCTTCCTGATATGAATGCGCATGCCCAAGCATGGGCTGTGGCAATAGAAGAGCTTGTCCCGGAAGTTGTTTTAAAAATTGAACATTCTCTTGCATTGCTGGATGAACTGCCTGGGCTTATCACAAAGTTACAGGAAACAGAAAAAAGAATTTCAATTTTGGATAAAGCAAGCAAAAATGTACTGCTCAAAATTGAGCATACAGTTCCTGATCTCAAGCAAAATCAATCAAATCAAAACTCATTTATCGCTGATCTCGATAAGCTCACTACTTGGTTAAATAAAGCTCTGACTGAACAAATGCTGGATGAGAAATTAAAGGGGCAATTGGAACAACTTGCCAAACAACAGCAGGAAACAATCAACCAGCTTAAAAATTCAGAAGAAGTCTGCGCCCGACATTTGGAGCAAGCCGGAGTCAACTCGCTGGAGGCTCTCAAAAACCTGTACCACACCTGGACTGAACAAAAAAAACTTAAGCAAGAACTTAATATAAGCAAACAGAAAATAGAAACAGCAACAGAAGACCTGCTGCATCTTGAACGACAGGCTGAAAACATACTACCTCAAGAAGTGAATAACAGTACAGCTCTGATCCAATGGCTGCAAACAACTTCAGACGATGCCTTGAATGCAGCATTAACAGAAAACAATCATCTGCTGTCGCAAAATCTGGCAAAGCAGCAAGAGCTTGCTGCAAAAACTGGAGCGTTGCAGCAAGAAGCAAATTCACTGCTTTCCGAATCGGAACTCGCTGCCATGACCTTAGAACGGGAATCCTTGCTGGAAGAAGCCAGACAGCTGGCGCGGAAATGGTCAGTTGCCGCGTTAACCAAATATTTCCTGGAAAAAGCAAAACGGCAATATGAATCTGAACACCAAACTGCAGTAATGCAAAAAGCAAGTTTCATCTTCAGCAAAATCACCAACTACAGCTATAAAGGCTTGGACCCGGCCGGAGATGAAAACAGTTTCGCAGTACTGAGCAATGAGGGTGAAAGCCGCTTGCCACAAGAGCTTTCAAGGGGCACAAGCGAGCAGCTTTACCTTGCTTTGCGTCTGGCTGTAATTGAACACCGCAGCCAAAGTGCTGAGCCGCTACCAATCATTTTGGATGATGCCCTGGTGAATTTCGACCCACGCCGATTACGCAACGCAATGGATGCAATTCTCGCTCTTGCCACAAATCACCAGATACTTTATTTTACTTGTCAGCCCCATATTGGACATGAATTTATTGCTCAAGCCGACAAACTGGGAATTTTCGGAAAACAATATTCTCTGCAAAAGGGGATTATAACTCCGGCCTGACAATAAGACGAACACCTTGCAAGCCTAGTATAGTTAATCAAGGATAAATCAATTATGGAAGAAGTGTTAATCAAGCGCGCATTGATTAGCGTGACCAATAAAACCGGTATCGTTGAATTCGCTCAGTTCTTAACAGACAATAAAGTTGAAATCATATCCACTGGCGGAACAGAAAAGTTATTGAGAGAAGCCGGCTTGCCGGTTAAAAAAGTAAGCGAACTTACCGGCTTTCCGGAAATACTGAATGGTCGGGTAAAAACATTGCACCCCTATATCCATGCTGGAATACTGGCCGACAAGGATAATCAGGAGCACATGGCAACACTGGCTGATTTAAATATTATACCGTTTGACTGTCTGTGCGTAAATTTATACAATTTTGGAAAAGCCGCCCAAGAAGGGCTGAAGTTGAAAGACGCCGTAGAGCAGATTGATATTGGAGGTCCCTGCATGTTGCGGGCCGCAGCTAAAAATTACCACTCCATTCTGGTTATACCAGGTCCTGAACACTACGAACCGGTAAAAGAAGCTCTGCAAGCCAATGAAATGAAAGCAACCCTGAATATGCGCAGAAAACTTGCAGCCATAACCTTTGATGAAACATCTGACTACGATCGCACCATAGCCGACTATCTTGCGTTTCCAAAGGATGAATAGCATAGGTAGATCATGAGCCAAGTAGAAAAAGAAACCGACTCTGCCGAAATGCACCAGGAAGTGCTGGACCGGTTCACAGGTATGCTGAGCAATGTTAATTTTAATGCTCAACTGACAATCCTTGGAATTGGACGTCTTCAATTTTCGCGTCGCAAATCAGCACTAAAAGAACTACGGGCCATGTATGTGGGACTGTGGAAGCTCGCATTGAATCGATCATTCCCAGACAAAAGCATTGAGCTGTTTGAAAAGTTTCTTGACCCCGGTGAAGTGCACAGCAAGAAAAAACGTATCAAGTTAGAAGCTTTCAGAGAATTGTGCAAAGAGTATGTGAAAATTTTAGAGGTTGAGGGAGATACCAACTTCATCAATGTTGCCATTCTGCTCTGCCAGCACTTGGGACGTACTACCCAACAGGATTTAAGAGCCATTTCTCTACAACTTGCACTTGATATGCGTTCAATGTACCACCATATTTTTGAACGGTTAATCTGATGAATGATCTGCCCTGCTCTAATTTAACTCTGCCACTTGTACTGATTGGGGGGGGCGGCCACTGCCAATCCTGCATAGATGTCCTGGAAGCTGCCGGTGGATTTGAAATAAAAGCTGTTGTAGATAAACCGGAAATGCTTGGAAAACAAATTTCAGGCTACCAAATTAACCATACTGATGAAGACCTGCCCGAACTTCTTGCCAAATATCAAAATACCCTGCTCTGCATGGGGCAAATAAAGTCTTCAGAACCCCGCCGCAGTTTATTTGAAAAGATTAAAGCACTGGGAGGAAATCTGATCACTCCTGTTTCTCCCCTTGCCTATGTATCCCCAACAGCCCAATTGGGAGCAGGCACAATTGTCATGCACCATGCCCTGATCAATGCGGGAGCTCAAGTCGGATTCGGCTGTATCATTAACAGCAAAGCTCTGTTGGAGCATGGAGTGAAGGTTGAAAAACTCTGCCATATTTCAACAGGAGCCATCGTTAATGGGGGCAGTTTTATCGGCGAAGGCTGTTTCATAGGCAGTGGGGCTGTAATTGCACATGGGATAACAGTAGGCCCTGGTTCAATAATAGGAGCCGGAGCCGTTGTTTTAAGCGACGTCCCTGAAGGGCATATTGTCCGGGATATCTGGAGATAAGTAACTTCAACGAGATATTTCTGCTCATATCCGACAAAATAACTTGAAAAAGTCGCCCCCAATTAAGTGGCTATAAAGCCCACTTGCTATTTCCATAATCTAAAGTTTGCTTTTCAAAAATTAGTTCAATTCATGGAAGACTAACAATCTGTAATTAGATTTGATTTAGATTTTATTCCGGCTTATTATGTCTGATAAGCAATAATATACGAGGTAACTAATGAGAGATCTAACAGCTTCAGAAGCTCAAAATTTGATCAAACAGCAAAATAACCAAAACTTTTACATCCTGGATGTACGCACACTTGACGAATTCAACAAAGGACACATTCCCGGCGCCATCTTGGAAACTTATGGACCGGATTTTCAATCAAACATACAGACATTTAATAAAAATGCAGTTTATTTAATTTATTGCCACAGCGGGGCGCGCAGTATGAATGCAGCTCGTGAAATGAGTCAACTTGGCTTCAAAAACTTAAATATGCTTTCAGGAGGGATTATTGCGTGGAATATTGAAGGACTTCCAGTATCAACCCCAACTGTAACAGATTAATCTTCTATATTCATGCACTATATCCGCTCAAATAATAAGCTATAAAAACGATGCGCGCGTTAAAAATCCAGTTCAGCCTTACCTGATTCTTCAGATTGCGACATTGCTTCCCGTATCCTGCAAACTCCACACACAATGCTGGAAGTTGGATAGCCGCAAACTTTACAAGGAACCAAAGGAGCACCGGATAAATCTTCCTCTCTGGAAAAAGCAGTACGCCCGTTTTTAAGGAAACCCAAATAGAAATCGAGTTTGCGTCCCGGCATTTCCTCTTCTAAATTTGCCCACAACTTTTTGTAATAAGTAAAAGTGGCCCCAGGACTATAAGGACAAGGGGCCCAATGCCAATCAATCCCTTTCAGAAAAGCATAGTTGGCAGTTTCAAATTCACTTAACCGATACAACGGTTTTACTTTAGCTGCAAATCCGCCGCTTGCCGGCAAATAAGGCCCCTGATCGGAAAGATAGGAGATATCCCAACGCAAAATATTACTGAACAAACGTGCAATTTCATCATCGAGATTATGCCCGGTTGCCAAAACGGTATAGCCGCCATCCAGTGCCGCTTTATTGAAAAAATAACGTTTTATTTTTCCGCAAGCCGAGCAGACCGGACGCCGCAAACGCTTTTTAACATCAGGAATAGCAAGGCCTTCCTCAGCCATATCCCGCACAATTAAATTCAAACCATGCCGGCTGCAAAATGCCTCCACAATTGCCCTTGCCTGCGCCGACGATCCGGGGATTGCAAGATCAATATGCAAACCGGTAACATTGTAACCCAGTTCATGTAAAATCAGCATTAGAGCAAGAGAATCTTTTCCACCGGATAAAGCCACCAGAATTTTATCTTCAAAAGTAAAAAGCTTGGCCCGTCTAATTCCTTTTTCAACCTGCCGTGTAAAAAATGCTAAAAAACAGTGCTCACAAAAACCAGCGGTATGGCTGGGCAATGCAACAACAGCCTGTGCTTTACAAGTCGTACATTTCATAAAAAACCTTTAGGTATCCCGTTTAGCTGATTTAAGACCACTTACAACAACTCCTATAACCACCAGCACACCACCCAAAACAGCAATTACAGGCAATCGCTCCCCGGCCAATCTTCCAAAAATTCCAGCCCAGATAGGTTCTCCTGAATAGATTATAGTTGCCCTGGTGGGAGAAACAGTTTTTTGCGCCCAGTTCATCACAAACTGAACCAAAGCGCTTATAGCGCCAAGAAGCACAGCAGAAAAAATCAACAACCCGGAAAACTGAGGAACAGGTTCATCGACAATCGGTATGAATGCAAAAGATAAAACAGATGTTACTGCCACTTGAACAATGCAAACCCTGCGCACACTGATTTTTCCTGCAAAAAAGCTGATCAGAACAATTTCCCAAGCCATGACCAGTGCGCCTATAAAAGTTGCGAGTTCTCCCTTGCCAAACCCGGGCGAAATATTATCAGGACCTGCCAGTAAAATAAGCCCGATAAACGCAAAACAAATCCCGATCCAGGCGAAAAAAGGTGGTGCCTTGCGCATCATCAGCCATTGAACAAGCGGCACTGCCGGCACATAAAATGCGGTAATAAATCCGGATTTGCTTGCTGAAATATACTGCAAGCCATACGTTTGTAAGACATATCCAATAAACAAGGTTCCGCCGATAAGCGAACCGGCTATTAATTCTGTCTTGGTTATTTTGGGAATACTTTTAAACGATATCAGCAATAAGATTAAAGTAGCGACGGCAAACCTGAATCCAACAAAAAACAACGGTCCCGAAACGCTGACCGCATTGCGTACAAGCAAAAAAGTAAGGCCCCAGATAATCGTTATCCCGACCAGTGCCAATTCGCGACGATTTAACATATCAGCAATTCCAGCAATTACCAGTGTCAGTGAATTAATAAGTTAAACTGCTTACAGTGCACAATGCCAACTAGTTTACTGGCGAAATATTCATGGATGGAGTTATGCCCACAACAAAAATTTGAAGCGGGTTATGAAACAGAAAACCGGCTGAAACTAAAAAGGGAGCAGATATCTGCTCCCTCATAAGTTAGTATGAGCAGCTGCTAAACTCCGCAACACTTTTTGAATTTTTTACCGCTTCCGCACGGACAGGGATCATTGCGGCCAACTTTAGGACTTTCACGCCGATAAGTGACATGACCTTCCACTTCTCCGTCAAGGTAATACCATTGTCCGTTTTCTTTAATAAATGTGGCTTTTTCCTTATGGCTTTGTGGATAGTTATGAATGCTGTACTTAGCAACAAACTCCACATACCCCTTATCGCCTTCTTCAGAACTGTTCAAAATGTCCAAACCATTCCAAGAAACGTCGTTCTGAATTTGATTATACTTTTCCTGATCGGATTCTTTTTCCTCACCCCGAATACTTTCATGCAAACTATCTATCAGAAATTTACCGGCTGCTTTAGCATGGGCGCTGTAACGGGCGCGCATCAGAGCCTCTGGAGAAGGTGCAGCCTTTTCTCCGGCAATAATCGGGCCACAGCACTGATCATAGTCTTTTCCGGACTGGCACGGGCACTTTTCCATAAAAACTCCTTTAAGCTTAATAATCGCAATTACCTGAATTATGTTCCAGCTACAAACAAGTTAACACTAAAAGAAAACGGTTAATTTGTACCTTAATTTATCCTGACGAACAATAATTTTTTTACTGAAGCACCTGAAACAGCAAGTTCTATCGCCGCGCATGAAACAAGTTTCTCCTTGTCCAAAAAGAGCAATTCTGATACAAAAACAATACATGAGGCAACTGCTTATCGTTGCAATCACTTGTTTTTCAAGCTCCATTACAATCGCTGGTCAAGTGATTGTAAAAATATAAGCCGAGAAAAGATCGTTAACATGACCAGTCATTCTCTATAAAACCGACTGAGTCTCTTTTCCATTCGGATTTCCATGTGCTTAAACAAACCTTGCTTAATTATCTCAATCACCACTATTCTGCTAAATTCGTCAAGCAATGGTTTGAACCTATTTTAATCACCAGGCCAAAGCTTGAGCATAAATCAGCGCCGATAAGCACAAGCAGCCCTGAAGAACTTTCAGAGCAGGAAGAACTAATCCGGGTGGTTTTTCCGCATAAACTGTTCGGCCAATGTTTTATGATTCATGCCCGTAACGATTTTGAGCAAGCTGCTGCCCAATGCTTGGGAAAGCAGACAAAAGTTGAATACGTATTTGATCAAATAAATCAGGTCCAAACTTTTATCAATCCTGAATATAAAAAAAACAGGCATAGCAAAAGTTCTCCGTTTTCATTCGCTTCATTTATCGGTGTGGGCGATAACCACTTTGCTTTAGAAACAGCTCAGGGCATAGCCCGCGGAAACATTGAGCCTGATATTTTTAATCCATTTTGTTTATGTGGTAAAACTGGCTGCGGTAAAACTCATCTTCTGTTTGCACTTGCCCGGGAATTAAAAGAACAACGCAACCAAACAGTGTTTATGAGTACACCGAAAGAGTTGATTGACATTTACCGCCACACTGGTTCAAATTATCTGACAAGGCAAAAAATTTTAGAAAATCACGCGTTTATTTTAGATGACCTCCAGCAAATCAAGAATAAAGTTGATTTACAGGATGAACTGGTAATATTGTTTGACCATTTTTATACCCAAGGAAAAACAGTGGTCTTTGGAATAAACTGCCGGCCTGATCAGTTGGATGGATTAATCTTTCCTTTGCTGACCCGTTTGCAACGGGGCGTGTGTGCAAGCTTAAACCAGCCGGATCTGGAATTGCGCTCTATATTTATACGTAACAAAGCCAAAAATTGCGGCTTACCGTTGAACGAAAAACAAGTTCTTAACTTGGCAACCCAATTTACTTCATTGCGAAAGCTGGAAGGCTTGATTAACCGGGCAACTGCATTCAGTTACGCTCAAGGCAAAAAACTGTCCAATCGCGATTTTGAAAAAATAATCAGAGAAGCTGGCGGAATATCCCTATCTGAAGTAACATCGCAAGCAATAATCAATATTTGTAGTGAAAGTTTAAACGTCTCAATTACAGATATCATTGGCAGCAAACGCTCTAAAGAAATCAGCCTGGCAAGACAGATAGCCATGTACCTGTGTCGTGATATTCTTGGCTCATCTTACCCTGAACTCGGCAATATTTTCGGTGGTAAAGACCAAAGCACAGCAATGTATTCCGTCAAAAAAATTGAACAAATAATGAATGTTAACAAAGATACTCACAAACTGGTTACAAGCTTGAAATCAAAATGCCTTGGAGTGAGAATATAATTTTCAATCCAGTCGTTAATAACATTGCCTACAAAAGGCATACTGTTGATTGTTATTATTTTTTACAATAAACAAAGGGAGTTAAATAGATTATTCACAAAGTATAACTCTCTACAAAACAACAGAGTAATATTATGTTTTTAAAAGTAGAAAAAGAAAACATCATTGATGGACTGCAAAAGGCGGCGAGCATTATACCTAGTAAAAGCGGAGCAGCTTATTTACGCTCTATATGGCTGAAAGCCGAAAACGGCTCTTTAGCAGTGATGTCAACCGATTCAAATATTGAGTTTTGTGGTTCATATCCCTGTGAAATTGAAGAAGAGGGATTGGTCGGCATTAATGGCCGATATTTCACTGACCTGTTGCGCAAACTTCCTCAAGGCACTATCACTCTTAAAATTGAAAAAGAGAATCTGCTTATTGAACAGGGAAGACGCAAATATAAACTGCCGGTTAATGATATTTCCTGGTTCCAAAATTTTTCTCCATTCCCCGAAGAGAAAGCTGTGTTCTGGTCAGGAGATTTTCTGCAGGATATAATCGAACGTATTTCTTATTGTATTGGAGATGAGGATTCAATGGAAGCAATAGCCTGCATGTATATGAAGCCGCTGACTGATCATAATATTGATAGTTGTGGATTGAATGGGCATCAATTTGCCCTGGTAACTTTTGTCAACGATGATATTCACGCTTTATTGCCGGAAGAAGGCATTTTGATCCAAAAAAAATACCTAAACGAACTTAAAAAGTGGCTGGGTGAAGATGAAATTGAACTAAACCAGTCGGAAAAGCGTTTATATCTGCGCACAGCAGATAAACGGGAAACATTCAGCTTGCCGTTGAGCACTTATCAATACCCCGACTATAGCACCTTTATGTCGCGCTTATCTGATCCGGGCATCTCCAAACTTACGGTAAATCGGAAAGAACTTTTGGAAGCAATGGACCGCTTGTCCATTTTTAATAACGAAACCAACCGCTGCACGTATTTCGAGTTGGGTAATGAATTGAAACTTTCAGCTCTTGGTCAGGATATCGGGCAAGCTGACGAAATCATTGAAGTCGAATACAGCGGAACAATATCCAAAATAGCCTTCCCCACCCGTAACCTGATTGAAATCATCAACCACTTCCAATCAGAAAAAATTACTCTCACCCTTACAGGAACGGAAGGACCATGCGGAATAAGCGGCGAAGACGATGCTATGTATAATGTGATAATCATGCCGATGAAAATGGTTGATGATACTTACTTTAGTGAGGAAGAAGTTTAATGACTGAAGTAAATAAACAGACAGCCGTATCAAACTATGATGCAGGAAATATAACTGTTCTTGAAGGTTTAGCCGCAGTAAGAATGCGCCCTGCCATGTATATCGGTTCCACCGACTGGCGTGGGCTGCACCATTTGGTTTATGAAGTAGTCGATAACTCCATTGACGAGGCAATGGCCGGCTTCTGTACACGTATTTCCGTTACCCTCCATATGGATAACAGCGTTACTGTTACCGATAATGGCCGTGGCATTCCTGTGGATATCCACCCCAAGGAAGGACGTCCGGCCGTTGAAGTGGTAATGACCAAACTACATGCAGGCGGTAAGTTTGATAATGACACTTATAAAGTTTCCGGCGGTCTGCATGGGGTTGGGGTGTCGTGTGTAAACGCCCTTTCGGAAAAACTGGAAGTGACAGTGCGTCGTAATGGTCATCGATATCGACAGACTTATCGTCGCGGTGTCCCTCAGGAAGATCTACAGATAATCGGAGATGCCGATTCCCACGGTACTGCTGTTCGTTTTTACCCTGACGAAGAGATATTTGAAACTCTTGAGTTTTCATACGACATTTTATCCAAGCGTCTGGAAGAACTTGCCTATCTGAACCAAGGCCTGGAAATTCTGTTAACCGATGAGCGGGCAAATGAAGAGCATTTATTCCGATTTGACGGCGGCATTAAAGAGTTTGTCAAAAATCTGAATTCAGGTGAAACCGGAATTCACCCCATTATCTGCGGTTCCGGCGAGCAGGATAATGTAATGGTCGATTTTGCAATCCAGTATAATGCCGGATATAAAGAAAACGTGCTCACTTTTGCGAACAATATCCGCACCAAAGAAGGTGGTACCCATTTAGTTGGTTTTCGTACTGCTTTAACCAGGGCGATTAATAAATATCTGGAAGGTTCTGATATTGCGAAAAAGGCCAAAATAAAACTTTCCGGCGATGACGTGCGGGAAGGTCTTACTGCGGTTGTAAGTGTTAAGCTTCCCAATCCCCAGTTTGAAGGTCAAACAAAAACCAAACTTGGCAACAGTGAAATATCCGGGATAGTCGCATCATGCATGTACGATCAACTTAATACCTTCTTTGAGGAAAATCCCAAAGAAATCAGGCTGATTATTGAAAAAGCCATTGATGCAGCCAGAGCCAGGGATGCTGCTCGTAAAGCTAAAGATCTGGTACGCCGCAAAGGTGCGCTTTCCGATAACAGTTTGCCCGGGAAACTTGCTGATTGCCAAAGCAAAGATCCTGCTGAATCGGAATTATTCATTGTGGAAGGTGATTCCGCTGGCGGCTCAGCCAAGCAGGGAAGAAATCCAAGCACACAAGCGATTTTGCCTCTCCGCGGTAAAATTCTGAATGTTGAAAAGACCAGATTTGATAAAATGCTTGGCAACAAGGAAGTTAAAAATCTGATTACCGCTATGGGAGCCGGTGTTGGGATTGAAGACACAGATTTATCAAAACTGCGCTATCATAAAGTCATCATTATGACTGATGCTGATGTTGACGGAGCCCATATCCGCACTTTGCTGCTTACTTTCTTTTTCAGACAATATGAAGAACTGATTAAAGAAGGTTACCTGTACATAGCTCAGCCGCCGCTTTACCGGGTATACGGCAAGGGTGTGGAGAAGTTCATTAAAGATGATGCGGAGCTGAATGATTATCTGCTGTCCAAGGTATCCAGGGAATTAAAAATTTCCACTGACAACGGTAATGAAATTGAAGGAAAGGCTGTTATTGAGCTGATGCACGATATTTCCAATATCGATACCCTCCTGCATGATGCTGAAATTGCCGGAATGCCCAGAGATCTGTTTATGACCCTGATTGAGTATGACCGGCAAGCAAATGAAGACAACCTTATTGAATTGCTTAACGGCAGCCTTGGAACCTGGCTTGAGCAACGGGGTTACAGATACGAATTGGCGGCTGAAATGGTTGAAGGTGAAGAGCGCAGTTATCTGGCTATAACAGACACTCATGGCCACAGTATCAATTTACCTGTGGAATTTTTTAACTCGCGTATGTATAAGCATGCTTACGACGATATTACTAATATAATCAATAAATACGGAGGCTTATCATTTATAATAAAATTTAAGGATGAGGAGCCTGTTAAAAAGAACGATTTATTCAGCCTGCTGGATCATGTTCTGGAAGAAGCCAGACGTGGAGTAGGTATTCAGCGTTATAAAGGTCTTGGAGAAATGAACCCTGAGCAACTCTGGGTTACAACCATGAACCCCGAAAATCGTGTTCTTCTGCAAGTGAGCATTGAAGATGCGGAACAAGCCAGTGAAGCATTCGAACAATTAATGGGCGACAGGGTTGAACCTCGTCGCGAATTTATTGAACGTAACGCGTTAAGCGTGCGTGATCTTGATATTTAATACTATAATAATCCATGTCCCTAATTCGTTACTTTGCAGTAAATTGAAAATCGATCCTCTATCAGATGATTCGGAATTGATATCAAGCAATTAAGTTTGGGAATGCAGCCTGAAGTTAGGAGTCGCCAGTGGCAAATAAGGTCAGTATTGAGCAAGAGTTAAAAAAGTCTTATCTGGAATATTCGCTGTCAGTCATTATCGGCCGCGCAATTCCTGATGTGCGGGATGGTCTTAAGCCGGTACATCGCAGAATTTTGTTTGCTCAGCATGAGTTGGGCAACACCTGGAACCGCGCTCATAAAAAGTCCGCCCGCGTTGTTGGTGACGTTATCGGTAAATACCACCCTCATGGTGACCAGGCTGTATATGATGCCTTAGTGCGCATGGCTCAAGATTTTTCCATGCGTGATCCGCTTGCGGATGGTCAGGGCAATTTTGGCTCTATAGACGGCGACTCAGCCGCTGCTATGCGCTACACTGAAGTGCGCATGTCTCGTCTGGCTTCAGAATTCTTGAATGATATTGAAAAGAATACTGTTGACTTCAGACCTAACTACGACAACACATTGGAAGAACCATCCGTTCTTCCCACCAAAATTCCCAATCTTTTACTTAACGGCTCATCAGGCATTGCAGTAGGAATGGCAACTAATATACCGCCGCATAACCTTGGCGAGTTGTGCGATGGATTAATTGAACTGATTGATAATCCTTACTGTTCTGTTGATGATTTAATGGAGCATATCAAGGGACCGGATTTACCCACCTATGGGTTCATTCACGCGGGAAGCGGTTTGCGGGAGGCTTATACAACTGGTCGCGGCTCAATTAAAATGCGCGGTAAGGTTGAGTTGGAAGAACGTAAAAAGGGTGCTCAGGCTATCGTGATCAGAGAAATTCCCTATGCTCTGAATAAATCAATGCTTGTTGAAAAAATCGCTCATCTGGTCAATGAGCGTAAACTAGATGGCGTTTTGGACTTGCGGGATGAGTCGGATCGTAACGGTATCAGAATTGTTCTTGATCTTAAACGCGGCACAGTACCTGATTTGATTATTAATGCCCTCTATAAATATACTCCCCTGGAAAGTTATTTCGGCATCAATATGATGGCTGTTGTGGGCAATCGCCCACATTTACTGAGTCTTAAAGATGTACTTGTACACTTTATTGATCACAGACGTGAAGTTGTAACCAGACGCACAATATTTGATCTTGAAAAATCAGAGGCCAGAGCGCATATTCTGGAAGGTTTGCGAATTGCCATTGACAATATAGACGAAGTTGTTGCTTTAATTCGCGGTTCCAAAACTCCGCCGGAAGCAAAGGAAAAACTGATTGCGCGTTTTGAATTTTCAGATGTACAGGCTCAGGCTATTCTTGACATGCGCTTGCAGCGACTGACCAATCTGGAGCACGAGAAACTGCTTGAGGAATATAACGATTTAATTGAAAAGATTAAATACTACCGTTCTATTCTTGATGATAAAAACGTGTTGATGGGTGTTATTCGTGATGAAACAATTCAAATAAAAGAACAATTTTCAACCCCACGCCGCACGGAGATTGTGATTGGCGAGATGGATGATATTGATACTGAAGATTTAATCCCTGATGAAGATGTGGTTGTCACCTTGTCTCGTCGCGGATATATCAAACGTACCCTGCTTGAACATTATCAACAGCAGCGTCGCGGCGGGCGTGGAGTAGCCGGCGTGCACACCATGGAAGAAGATTATGTTCAAAATTTCTTCTCAGCCAGCAATCATCAGTATTTGCTTTTGTTCACTAATAAAGGGCGCATGCACCAAATGAAAGTGCACAAAGTTCCTGAAGGCAGTCGCACAGCGCGCGGCGTACATATAGCCAATCTCATGCCTTTGGATTCTGACGAGTGGGTAAGCACTGCCCTGGTAGTTCGCGATTTCACTGAAGACCGTTTCTTCTTATTTGTAACAAAGCAAGGCATGATAAAACGTTCAGCATCATCCTTATATCAACGCTCGCGTAGAACCGGGATTATTGCGGTATCCTTACGGGAAGATGATGAACTTATAGCAGTGCGTGAAGTTGATGATGCGAGTTCTGTAATTCTGACCACTGCCCAAGGAATGGCCATTCACTTCCCCTGTAAGGATGTGCGTCCCATGGGGCGTTCAGCATCCGGAGTGAAAGGTATAGCCTTGCGTCCGGAAGATACTGTGGTTGCTTGTGTAACTACTTTGGCAAATGATAATCCGGAAATTATGACTGTATCCAAATTCGGTTTCGGTAAACGCAGCAAACTTGAGCTTTATCGGATGCAAAGCAGGGGTGGACGCGGGATTATCAACTTTAAGGTTACCCCTAAAACAGGTCCTGTAATCAGATCACTGCCGGTGTGCGACGATGACGGTTTGGTTTTATTGACTTCTGATAATAAGATTATCCGGATCAGTATTGAAGAAGTGCGCACAGTGGGACGCGCCACCCAAGGAGTACGCCTGGTACGTTTGGATGACGGCGGTTACGTAATTGGCGTGGACTCGATAAATGAACGCGATGAATTAGTAACCGGCGTAAATTAGTTGGATAGGCCTCTGTAAGTCTTGTTGGTTAGATTTATTGGAGCCTGCCGGCGGACAAAAAGTTATTTGCTGAATGACTTTTAACGCCGAGCTGACAGAGCCGGACGCGGCAGCAACGTCGTCTGTGAATGACCAGAATACGTTTTTCTGCAAAGTATCTTCATAACAGTCTGCAAGCTGATTTATGAAAAGAGTTGCAGGAAACTTTGCAATTCTATGGTGATAATGTGAATATAAAGCTTTTATCATCGATATTGCTGATGATGCTCAATTTAACTGTTTTAAGCGGTTGTTCCGAGCAAAAGGCGGAAGACAGCTATCTTGATGAGGCCCGGGTTGCTTTTGCTAATAAAGAGTTCCTAGAAGCAGAGAAACTGTATGAACGTTATTTGCGCCAGGTGCCTGAAGGAGACGACCGTTTGGAAGCATGGGAACGGGTAGTCTATATAGCAATAAATATCCGGCGTGATGAGGGGTTAGCTGCTGATATTTATGAAGCAATGGCTCTGGAGTACGGCGATCGCCCTGCTCAACTGCAAGATATAATGATGCGCCTTGCAGATATCTATGAAGTGAACTTCCGTTGGCAAAGAGCATACAGTGCTTGGCAACGTTTGCTGATGATTCCGGGGTTGAGTTTGGAGAGGCAAGCCGCCGCTCATTTGCATCTTGCCAAAATCTATCAAAGCAATAGCGATTACCCCAATGCAATACGCCATTTAGAAGACTGTCTTGCCCTGGAACTTCCTGCACCTGTAAAAGCAGAAGCTTTATACAGACTTTCCATGGCATATGCCGATCAGGGAGAAACTGCACTGGCTGAAGAAAAATTGTTGGAACTGACCACTATGCAGGATGCTCCGAATAACATTCAGGTTCAAGGCCTGTTTATGCTTGGCGATCTTATGGAAGAACAGGGAAAGTTTAAAGAAGCTCTAGAGCTGTTTAAATCCATTGAAAATACCTATCCAAATGCCCAGGCAGTGGAAGTCAGAATTAACAGTCTGGAATCGCGTTAATTCTGTGTTCAATAAAGCTTAAATGGACAGATATATAAGAGGTTAAGTTGATGAAATGATAACATAATCAAAAATCTGGCTCAATTATTTTTTGATAATAAAAGTGGCGAAAAGGTATACCTTTTCGCCACTTTTGTATTCCTAAGTCTTTGTTTTTTAATAACAGATAAATTCCTAGATTTCAAGTCTAAATCGAATATTTCCTAAGCCACTCTCTCCAGACGAAAAGGTATACTTTTTTGTCGATTTATATTGGTTGAATATAAATATCAGTATTTTTATAACAGGATATATTTCAGAAAAAAAATGAATTTAATTAAAATAATATGGAAGAAAAGTCCAAATTATATCAAAATGATATTTTTGCATATCTTGTGCTTTGTACGTCTGACTAAACGTAAAGAAGAAAAGACAGTCCCCACTGACGCGCCTGTATATATTTTCGGTTGTTTTCAGGCAGGGGGGGGGATTGTCGCGTTCTGCTGAATTATATGCGCAGCAACTTAAGAAAGCTCATCCCAACTGCATTCTGGTTGATACAACCAGAGAGTTGATGCTGGATGTCAGAAATTCCATAACTGACGGTTCTATTCGTTTTGTAAGAGATATTATCAATGATTTTGGAACTGGAACCATTATTATTCACCACAATCCACCTGGTTTGCAGTGGTTGTTGTGTCGATTGGGTAGACAATTTCTTTATCACAAACGAATAGTTGCATACTTGGTATGGGAGTTGGAGGATCTCCCTTCCATTTGGAAGCATAGCCTACGCTTTGTTGACTGTGTGGAAACTCCAAGTACTTTTTCATATACGGCAATTGCGAGGAATACGCATAAAAGTGTCCTTGTACAACCACATCATGTGCCTGATCCGTGCGGAGTAAAACAGGTATATTGTGTTGATGGCAAACTACGCTGTCTTTTTATATTTGATTTGGGCTCGCTCTGTTCCCGCAAAAACCCGGAAGCGGTCATTGAGGCATTTGTAAGCGCTTTCGCACCGGATGAGGGCTTACTTACAATAAAGATAGGTCAGCACATAACATATGCTCAAGATTTTGAGCGTGTTCAACAACTAGCGGCCGGGCATCCCCATATCCGCCTGCTTACTGACTGGCTGGATGATAAGGCTCTGCACCGACTTTATCTTGAGCATGATGTTTATCCGTCACTGCATCGCTCTGAAGGGTATGGACTGACCATCCGGGAGGCCCTGTTGCGCAAACTATATGTTGTAGCTACTGCATGGTCGGGAAATATGGATTTCATGAAAGGAGGGTTGGTTTGCCCGGTACCTTATAAATTGATACCGGTTGACAGGAAATATGCTGTCTTCAACGGTGTACCTCATGCCCGTTGGGCAGATCCGGAAATTCCGGCTGCAGCGGAAATTTTGCGGAAATTGCGGCGGCGTCTGTTCAATGGGGCTGTTGAGCTGGAAAAAGAGCATGATGTATTTGATGATGTTGTGTCGCCAGGCAAAGACGAACTGCAGAGGAGGTTTGCGTGAACACTCTCAGGCTGCTTTTTGCCGATTTCAAACGAATAAAGAGTGTATTGCCGGTCAGTTTGCGCCACTCAATTTCATGGCTGTTTATCGCCATGATTTTTTTGGGTGTTGTGGAGTTGTTAAGTATTATAGCTTTGACCGGTTTTTTCACTGTAGTAAATGCGCCGGCCCAGGCAGTTTCCTCTAAATACGCTCAGAAGCTTTTGGATTGGCTGCCTTGGATTGAACCTGTATTTAGTGATCATCGCCGTCTTATTCTTTGGTCCTGCCTGCTTCCCATAGGGTTTATTGTGGGGAAAAATGCTTTTTCCGCCCTAGTGGCATGGCGTTCGGCTATCCTTGGCGAAAGGGTGGCTGCCTATATAGGAATGAGCGCCATACGTTGTTTTTTGTATATGCCGTATAGCCAACATCTTACTGCTCAAGGCAGCCAGGCTCTTACCTGCATGCAGTGGCGGTTTAATTTAGGGCAATTGCTGCTCAACCTTATGCAGGCTTACAGCAACATTATTATTGTGAGCCTGCTGTTTTGCGGGCTGGCGCTTTATGAACCCGGCGTAACCTTGTTTGGGGTAGCCTTCATGATAACCGCTTCCTGGACTGTATATTGCTTGTTACGCAAGCGGGTTGACCGGGCGTCTGAAACCGTGACCAGCGCTCAGCAAACAGAGAACTCAGCGAGCATAATCGCTATCAACGGGGTGAGGGAACTGCTTATTTATCAGCGGCAGCCCGCCTTTCTTGAGGAGATTGCGCGACATATGCGGGCCGGTATGCGGCCGCGCTCCTTTATAAATATCAGCCCAAACATACCAGCATGGGTGTTGGAATCCAGCGGTTTTTTTCTGATCTGGCTGGCCATTTTTCTGCTGATTCATCTGAAAGATGCAAGTTTTACCGATATTACCACTACTGTAGCCATGCTTGTGCTTACGGCATGGCGCGTGCTGCCCTCGCTTAACCGGGTGCTGGGAGCTACAGTTAATATCCGTGGTTTGCGACCCTCCGCCCTCTACTGCCTTGATTATTTTGAAAAGCTGAGCGCTGTTACGCCGGAAATTGCGGTTAAACCTGACCCTGATTTTAAAATCAACGGAGAGATCGTCTTTGAGCGGGTATCCTATCGTTATCCTGGCGCCGTATGCAATGCCCTCAGCAATATCAATTGTCGTATCCCGCTTGGAGCCACTGTAGGTCTGGTAGGCCGTTCCGGTGCTGGTAAAAGTACTTTTATCAATATTCTGTGCGGGCTTCTGGAGCCAACTGAAGGCCGTCTGCTGGTGAATGGTCAACCCATGACATCTGCCGAATTGGCGGCCTACCGCAAGCAGTTGGGTTATGTTCCCCAAACGCCGTATCTGTTTTCCGGCACGGTGGCCCAGAACGTGGCTTTCAGCGAATGGGGCTCAGCCCCTGACATGGAAAGAGTGCGCCGCGCCTGTTGTGAGGCAGCCATTGATTTTCTGGGGCAGGATTGCGTGGAAGTGAACAGAACTGCAAGTGGGTTTTCTGGCGGGCAGATGCAGCGTATCTCCATTGCCAGAGCGCTTTACGTGAAACCGGCTCTGCTCATTTTTGATGAGGCAACCAGCGCGCTGGATCAGGCCAGCGAAGCAGCGGTGCAGGACGCCCTGCTTCATAACAAAGGCAAGCGCATCAGCGTAATTGCCGCTCACCGCTTGAGTACGCTGGAGGTGTGCGACACTGTACTTTGGCTGGAGGCCGGTACAATAAAGTATGCTGGAGATTACAGTAAAACAATATCCGCATACAGAAAATCTATGGAGGATATCCTGTCAGATGAAGCATAGCCCAGTTATATATCCTACAATCCTTTGTGGGGGAAGCGGAACAAGACTATGGCCGCTTTCCCGCTACATGCACCCCAAACAGTTCATTGATATCGGCGGGGGAAAAAGCCTGTTCAGGGAGACTGTTATCCGCGCTGCCAGCTTGTATGCCGCCGGTGATATTTTCGTTGTCTGTAATAATGAGCATTCCTTCTACGTTAACAAATTTCTTTCAGAATGCCCGCTGCAAGGCCGGATTATTCTGGAGCCGGTTCCCAGGAACACGGCTCCCGCAATAGCGCTGGCCGCGCTGGCCGCTCTGGACAGAGCGGAAGGCAACAGCCCATTGTTACTTGTAATGCCGTCTGACCATGCGATTGACGATGTAAATGCGTTCTCTGAAGGGGTAAAGCGCGCCGCCTGTTTGGCGGAGCAAGGCTATATTGCCACTTTCGGGGTTATTCCTGCCGGGCCTGAACCGGGATTTGGCTATATCAAGCAGGGAGACCCTATAGGAGAAACCGGTCATCTTGTGGCCCGATTTATAGAAAAACCGGATAGTACGCAGGCAAACGCCATGCTTGCTGAGGGCGGGTACCTGTGGAACAGCGGTATGTTTTTGCTGGATGCAGGGGTCTACCTTGAAGAGTTGAAAACCTATGCGCCGGATATTTATGCCCGTTGTTCCGAAGCATGGAGTTTAAGACGGGAAGAGGGAGTGTTCATATGTCCGGATAAAGACGTTTTTATCCGCTCACCGGCTTTATCCATTGACTACGCTGTCATGGAATATACCCGGCGGGCTGCTGTGTGCCCTTTAGATGCAAACTGGCGGGATATGGGATCTTGGGAAGCCTTCTATCAGGCTGGGAATAAAGACGCGCACGGCAATGTCTGCATTGGAGATATCCTGCCGGAAAACGTGGAGAACTGTTATCTGCACAGCACGCACCGACTCATTGCCGCCTCAGACATAAAAGATCTTGTTGTAGTTGAGACACAAGACGCCCTTCTGATTGTCCCTCGCAACTCTGCCCAGAATGTGAAAGGAATTGTCGAGAAACTTAAATCAACCCGGCGCCGGGAATACAGACAGCATCAGCTTGTTCACAGGCCTTGGGGCAATTATGAATCACTTGCCGTTGGAGCTTATTTTCAGATTAAACGCATTACTGTTAACCCCGGAGCGCAACTGTCGCTACAAAAGCACTACCACCGGGCAGAGCATTGGGTTGTGGTAAGCGGCACGGCGGAAATAACTAACGGTAAGGAAACACAGCTTTATACGGAAAATCAGTCTACATATATCCCCTTAGGAACTGTACACAGGTTGAAAAATCCAGGCCGGATTCCCCTTGTGGTTATTGAAATTCAATTCGGTGCCTACCTTGGCGAAGACGATATTGTGCGCCTTGAGGATATTTATGGGCGTGCGTAAGAACAAATAAACTTTAAGGAAAATTGTTGTGAAAACAGCTTTGATTACTGGAATTACAGGACAGGACGGTTCTTATCTTGCGGATTTGCTCCTTGGAAAAGGCTATACTGTTTACGGGGCTTATCGCCGTACCAGTACACTGAACTTCTGGCGCATTGAAGAGTTGGGTATCATAAACGATCCTAAGCTGCATTTAGTTGAGCATGATCTGATGGATTTCAGCAGCAGCATACGCATGTTGGAAAATGCGCAACCGGATGAAGTCTATAATCTTGCAGCTCAGAGTTTTGTGGGGATCAGCTTCAAACAACCTGAACTGACAACCTCTGTAACTGGAATTGGTGCTTTATATCTTTTAGAGGCTATTCGCTTGGTTAATCCAGCCATCCGATTTTATCAGGCCAGCACCTCAGAGATGTTCGGCAAGGTGCAGGAAGTGCCGCAGACGGAGTTGACACCGTTTTATCCGAGAAGCCCCTATGGCATAGCCAAACTGTATGCCCACTGGCTGACCATCAATTATCGTGAAAGTTACGATATTTTCGGCTGTTGCGGGGTGTTATTTAACCATGAATCTCCTTTGCGCGGGGTTGAGTTCGTGACTCGTAAAATTACTGAGGCGTTTGCCAGGATTAAGCTTGGACTACAGGAATATCTGGAACTGGGCAATCTCAATGCTATTCGTGATTGGGGTTTTGCCAGGGACTACGTTGATGGAATGTGGCGGATGTTGCAACAGAATAAGCCGGACACTTATGTTCTAGCTACTGGCAGAGCACATAGCGTTAGGGATTTCGTCAATCTGGCTGCTAATTGTATCGGGATGGAGCTGGATTGGAGGGGTGAGGGAGAAAATGAAGTTGGGGTTGATAAGGCGACTGGCATTGTCCGTGTGCGGATCAACCCCAAATTCTATCGCCCGACCGAAGTGGATATGTTAATCGGCAATCCTGAAAAAGCAAGGCGTGAACTCGACTGGAAGTCTTCAATAACCCTTGAAGAGCTGTGCAGAATGATGGTTGAGGCTGATCTTTCCAGAATAGCTCCCACATATAAGGTATAAATATGAAAGCTCTCCGTCGGTTGGTATATAGTGTATTTGATGCCTTTCCCATCTTACTCCGGCTGAGTGCCTTTATTCTATTTAGGTTGGACCCGCTGCCCAGATTGAGGCGTAAATATGCGAAACCAGGGGGGGCTTTGCCGAGGAGAAGGCAGCTCCTGCTTGATATCAGCAGATTGGCTGAATACGATGCGAAGACTGGCATTCAGCGCGTAGTGCGCAGCATTTCGCATGAACTTATTTACCATCCGCCGGAAGGGTATGCTGTATATTTTGTCCGCTCGTCAGATACGAAGGATTGCTATGTTTATGCTCATCATGCGGCGTTAAATATTTTCGGGTATGACGACGGGCTGAAAGAGGATGCAGTAGTCCGTTATTCGGAAGGAGATATCTTTATTGGGTTGGATTTATCATGGTTAACAATTCCGCTTGGAAGATATTTTCTGAAAGACGTACGGAATTTGGGCGTCAGAATATACTTTTGTGTATATGATTTGATTCCTGTTCAGTATCCGGAATATTCCCATATCGGCTCTAAAATCTGGTTCTATTATTGGCTTGACACCATAACTGGGTTTGACGGGGCACTTTGCATCTCAAAAAGCACTGCTGACGCGCTGAAGAATTGGATGTCGAAAAACTGCCCGGAACGCTTGGAAAAGCTGAAAATCTCCTGGTTCCATCTGGGGTGCGATATTCAGCAGTCAGTTCCAACCACGGGCTTGCCCCAGGATTCGGAATTTTTTCTTGCTCATATGGGGAAAGCGCCTTCGGTTCTCGTAGTCAGCACTATCGAGCCGAGAAAGGGATATGGGCAGATTCTGGCGGCATTTGAATACTTGTGGGAAGAGGGCATCAACGTTAATTTATTTATAGTTGGAGTGACTGGCTGGAAAGTTGGTGCTTTAATAAAAAAAATCAGCAATCATCCTGAAAACGGAAGGCGTTTGTTTAAGCTGGAAAAGGTTTCAGATGAGTTTTTGGAAAGACTTTATGATAAGGCTGCCGCAGTGCTAATGGCTTCTGAAGCTGAAGGGTTCGGCCTTGCTGTTGTGGAGGGAGCTATGCACGGCAAGCCGCTCATTCTCAGAGATATTCCTGTTTTCAGAGAAATTGCTGGCGATAATGCTTTCTATTTCAAGGGACACGACCCCGCTGCTCTAGCCTGTGCTATTAAGGGTTGGCTTTTGCTCTACCGGAACAACAGCGAGCCGTCATCTGAAAATATAAACATTTTAACTTGGAAAGAAAGCGCAAATATGTTGATGAAAAATATCTTAAACCAGAATTGAGGGTGCCGTCATGTTTGTTAAAAATGCTAGAATTCTTATAACTGGAGCCGGTGGGCTGTTGGGTCATGGAATCATCCAGGCATTGAATTGGCTGGGCAGAGAAGACCTGAGGCTTCTCTGCCCGTCAAGGCAGGAAATGGACTGCCTTGAGTATGCCTCTGTTGAAAAGTTTTTTCAGGAAAACTCTCCGGACTATGTTATTCATCTGGCGGCCGGTGTATTTGGATTAAAGGGGAACCTTGATAACCAGCTGGGCATTCTTTCGAAGAATTCCATTATCAATCATAACATATTGGTGAATTCCGCAAAAATCCCTGTGAAGAAAATTTTTTTTGCCGGAAGCGTCGCCTCCTACTCCTTTCCATATGCCATATTGCCCTTAAAAGAGGAACATCTTCTGGATTCTTATCCGCACTGGGGCGAATTCGGATACGCAATGTCAAAAATACATGCACTTGCTTATCTGAAAATTTTGGAAAATGACTATTCTATACCGTATACCTACGCCTTGTTTACAAATTTATACGGACCGTATGACAGATTCAACAAAGAAAACGGGCATGTTATCCCAAGCCTTATCTGCAAGGCAATCAGCGCGGTAAAGGAAAATAGACCCCTGCCGGTATGGGGCACCCCCGGGACTACAAGAGATTTCCTACACAGCCATGATGCAGGAATAGCGGCAATATTGGCTTTTCGCAAGTTTGACGGAATAATCAACATTGCAAGTGGAACGGAAGTGAAGATGGAACGGCTTGCAAGAGTTGTGGCTGATAATTTCGGATTGAAAGATATAGAGTGGCAGGTAAGTCGGCCTGTAGGAATTCCTCGGCGTTCGGTGGATATCGGCAGGTTGAAGAATCTTGGGTTTGAGCCGCAGTATGATCTGGAAACGGGAATTGCGGATACCGTCGCTTGGGTTAATAATAATCCGAACCTTCGGACATAAATTCTGAAGAGGTGAAAGGATGAAAAAAATAGGGATCGTAAGCAGCTTCAGCGATACATGCGGGAATGCATCTTATACCAGAGCGCTGGCCGCAGGGCTTTTTCGGCGTGGGTATGAAGTAAAGATATTTGATCTGCGGCAGGATTTGATGCAGGGCAGAGGGAGGTATCTGAAAAGGCTGGGAGACAACCTGATATCTGAGATAACTGAAGAGGTAAAGCAATGTGATGCTGTGAATATCCAATGGGAGTACGGCCTGTTTGGATGCACTCATAGCGACATAAAAAACAGGATCCTGAAACTTCTGAAACACCTGAACAAAAATTTATCCGTTACTCTTCATCGTGTGGACACATACTGTGATGTAAAGGAGCCCTTGAAAAAGTTGGTTCGAGGGCGCGTGGTTAATGCTCTTAGAGGTTTTAAGGAACAGTACCACCTCTACAGACGGATTGGCCTGACCGGGGAGATTTTGGCTCAGATAAGCGAGAAAAAAGGAAAGGCTATTGTCCACAGCAATAAAGATTATTATTCAGCGCTTTCTTTCGGATGTAATGACAAGAGCGATATTATCGTGCATCCCCTGTGTTTTTATGAACACCATACCAGAAATGAGAATGACCTCAGCGTTAAAAGGTCTCTTCTGGAGAGGTATAGATTGAGCAATGATTCTATTATCATCGGGCTTTTCGGCTTTATCACGAAATATAAAAATTATGAAACAGCCTTGCGCGCATTGGCTCTGCTTCCTGATATTTATAAAATTATTATTGTAGGCGGGCAGCATCCAGTCGGAATCGCTACAGAGCCAAACGGAGCGGACTATATCAGGAAATTGAATGGCCTGATTCGCAGTCTGAACCTGTGGGGCCGGGTCATTTATTGCGGAGTGCCGGAAACTGATGATGAGATGGTCAGTTATATCCGTCTATGTGATCATGTTGTTCTTCCTTACAATGAGGTCGGGCAGGGGGGGTCAGGTATTGCCGCTGTCGCCCTTGAAAACAATCTTAACGTGCATCTGGCAAGAAACTACTGCTTTCTTGAGTTGAAAAAGTTTTTCAATGATTCATTTAAAATGTTTGATATTTCCAATGAAGTGGAGCTGATGCAGAACATTATTTCTTTAGAGCAGAGTCCGGCTACGGTCCAGCCGGAATGGTCATACAATATAGAAACAAACATTAACACATATTTAATATCCATGAGGTTGACAGATGACAAAGAAAAAAGCTGATTTCATGACGAGAGAAGAAATTCTGATCAGAGATTTGCCGCTGGATGGCCCTGGTCTGGAAATTGCCCCTTTGTTTAGGCCGACCCTGGAACGCAACCGCTACGATATTTATTATTGCGATTGCTGTCCAGCTGAAGAAAGTCGTAAAAAGCATAAAGGATACGACCATGAAGATATTGTGGATATTGACTTTATCTGGACTCCCGGGACAAGGCTGTGTGATGCAGCACCGAAGGGGATTAAGTTTAATTATGTGATTGCCAGCCATGTCATTGAGCATGTCCCAGATCCTGTAGGGTTTATACTGGACATCTTCGAAGCTATGCGGGGGGGGGGGATACTCTCGCTCGCAGTACCGGATAAGAGAAAGTGTTATGATTATTTCCGAAGAGAAACTGATGTTGCGCAACTGGTGCATAATTTTATGAATAAAATCACAATACCCAGCACCGAACAGATATTTGATTTTCTGACCAATAACATTGATACCAGCTATAATCAGCCTTGGCTAACAGGCGAAAAATTTGAGGAATGCAAGCGCTGCTATACGGATGAGCAGGCTCTCAGCTTTTGCAGGCATGTATTGCTAACCGGGCAATATTTAGATGTCCACTGTTCTGTGTTTACTCCAGATGGATTTTTCAAAAACTTCAGCAAGATTATTGAGCTTGGGATTATAAGTAACGCCAAGATTCATGAACCGTACAGCGGAGACGGGGAATTTTTCTGTAAGATAGAAAAGACAGCGTAACTTCAAATGCTTTGAGAGTAATGCCAGAAGACTGCTCATTTCTCGATTTTTCTCCGGCAGTATCGTATTGAGAATGCGTGGTATCTTAAGTATTCTTGAAATTAACCTTGGTCGAATGGCCCTGCGCCATAATTTTATTTGGTTGGATCTGGCTAGGGTGCTGTTGATTTTCCTGGTTGTTTATGCCCATTTTTGCAGCGTTGGAGGTTTTGTGTGGGATTTCCCCGGATTTGTTGGGGGATGATGTTCACCTTCATCAGCAGATTGCAAACAGGTAGTCGCCCTGATTGATGGCTTTTGCGCCCAGTATTTTTTGGCGGATCGTGGTTATGATACCGATGAGATACTTGATCAATCCCTGGAACGGGGAATAACGCCTGTTATCCCTCTTCGGAAGAACCGAAAAGAGCAGCGTAAGTATGATAAAGAGCTTTATCAAGCTCGGCATCTGATAGAAAATGCCTTTCGCCATTTGAAAGAATGGCGAGGAATTGCGACGAGATATGCTGAAAATACGCTATCATTCCTTGCCCTATTCATATTAGGTGCATTCTTCTTTGGGCTTCAATCTCGTGACTACACACCCTAGACGCAAGCTCATTCAAGGGGGGGACGCTGTCTTGCGCTCGGAGTTGGTGCCCTGTCTTTATGGGTAGGCTCTATGGGCTGGAAGGCAAAATTCCTTTGTGGTCTGAGACATCGGCCTTTAGGCCAAATAGAGCCTCACTCCGCGCCTTTTGGGCGGGAGATTAAACGGGGTGGAAGCTTGGAAGGGGATACAATCCCGCCCAAGCGTAAGTCGCAAGCGCCTTCCGGGCTTTGCTACTGCATTGATGGTTTGAGACCGCCCCCTTCAGGGGGAAAGAAACAGTTGACAAATCGGCTTTGCCGATGGAATCATTTGCAGTAACCCATTACAGTAAACAGCTTATAAATAAATTACGATCAGTTTAATTTGGACTGGTGTTGTTTTAATTCGTAATGATTTCTGAGTCGGCTGGGGGCGTGTATATTTTCCCTTGCACCAGAAGAAAATTTATTACTTTATTAATGCCGCTGCTGTTTTCTGCGACTTCAACAATTTGTTTTGCATCACTTTCAGCCTCCACCACGCCCAATAATACAACATGACCGGAGTACACTTCTGTATCAACCCAACTGGAGCTGATGCCCGGTTCAAGGATCAAATTAACTCTTAAGGCGCAGGCAGCGGCAAAATCTCCCAGCAAACTACCTGAATTCAGTGGGAAGAAACAATAGTCAAGGCTGAGCACTCCTTCTTCCTGCAATGTAAATCGCACTGCCGGCTCTTTAAAGTCCTCAGGCGGATCGCCCACTAAAAATACCCGTCCTTGATAGACATAAACATTCAGGAAAAATCCTTCCTTGGCTCGTAATTGCATCAATTTTTGCTTGATGCGCAATTGCAGATCGGTGTCGGCCGCCATATCTCCAATGGTGCGCTGATCCACGGCTGCTTCATAGCCGAAATGGGCAATGGTCGGCACTACGTCCACGGCTGAACTGGGAATCAACAATGCACAACCGGCAAGTTCACTAACTGATAAAAAGCCGGATAAAATGATTATTGCCAGGTTGCGCCTCATTTATTGCTTTTCCGGAATCCCCTGGTTTTTAGTTCCAGAACAGTTGTCATATTATCTGAAGCCGCTTGATTCAGGGCCTCAAACTCTGGTTTAATGAATTCCTTGCCGGCAAGTGTATAAGTTTTCGCTTGAAGCGGCGTCGAAATGCCGTCCATTTGAACTTCTGATTCATCCCGGGGCAAGATCCGACGGGCCTCTTTTCTTCTGCGGATGCCCAAGGTATGTGTTTCCATAAAGAAAACATTTTCCAGATGCTCAAGATTGTTTTCCAAACAGATAACCCGCAATAATCCGCCGGGGCGTCCTTTTTTCGTTATTCCGGGCATAAACAGTACGTCCAATGCCCCTTCGCTCATCAATCTGTTTAAAGCATGTCCCAGCTCTTCCCCGCTTAAATGGTCAATGTGGCTTTCCAATATCCAGACCCATTCCAGGTCATGGCTGATTTCGGGTTGGGTTTCAAGCAAATATGCGCGCATACCCAACCCCTTGGGATTAGTGCCGAAAGCCAAGGTATGGCGAATAAGCCTGCCTTTCGGGAAAGGGATAAAATCATCAACAATACAATCAAGCAGAAGCGCTCCGGTGGGAGTGATGATTTCCCAATCGGATTTTACCCCGCTGATAGGTTTATTTTCAAGTAAACGCAAGGTAGCCGGGGCCGGCAGACTGATTGTGCCGTGGCAGGTTTCCGCTGTGCCCTCAAACCAGGGAACCGGCCCGGCCAATACCTGCTCAATACCCAGCTCATTCATGCCCCAGAAAGCGCCGGCCACATCTATAATTGTATCTACTCCCCCCACCTCATGAAAATGAACCTGGTCAAGGGGAATGCCGTGCGCTAAAGCTTCAGCCTCAGCTAAACGCAATAAGGCGTGGCGAATATGGGCCCATACCTGGTCGGACAGGTTAAGACTTTTAACAGCTTCAAACATTTCTTCCAGGTGACGCAAAGGCTGAGGAGATGATTCTTCAATATCCAAACCTAATCCCATAAAATGGTTGCGGGTGATGTGCCTGGAGCGCAAGCCTGTAATTAAGCCTACTTGCTTTAATTTTTCTTCAAAGGGGCTGAGATCGAGCCCTAACCCACATAAAGCGGCCAGAAACATATCGCCGGAAATGCCGTTTTCCAAATCTAGATACAATGTTTTCATTTAATCGCGTTCCATTACAAGCTGGTTGCCTGGTTAATAAATTTTGCGTTTTGAAAAGCCGCTGCCCAAGACATTAAATGTATTTTCCACAATAACAAAGGCTTGCTGGTCAATGGAAAATACTGCTTCTTCCAAACGTTTGATTTGATAATTGTGAATAACTGTTAAAATCACCGTACGCTCCTGCCCGGTAAATCCACCCTTACCGGGAAGTAAGGTCACGCCCCGGTTAAGGTCATCCATAATTTTATCGGCAATGGCCTTGGCATGAGGCGAAATAATCATTGCTACCTTGCGTTCATTGAATAACGAAGCCACATACTCCATTGTTTGGGTGGAGATGAACATTGCGATGATTGAATAGAGGATATTATCCAAAGGCAGAATGGAAAATCCGAGCAGGAACAGAATAAAATTATAGCTGAAGTTTACCTGCCCTACTCTGGTTCCGAATTTCTGGTGCATGGCAATGGCCAGAATGGAAACTCCTCCGTCGCTGCCTTGCGAACGCAAGGTTACGCCGGCGCCGATGCCGTTGATGGCGCCGCCGGCAACCGCTGCCAGTAAGGGATCTGTGATTGGAATTGTAGGCCATGGAATGAATTGCACGGTGAGCGCTGTAGCTGCAATTGCATATATTGAATAAAGGAAAAAACGGCGGCTTACCATAAAATATGCAATCAGCCCAACGGGAATGCAGGCCAAAGCGTACCAGAATGCCGGACTGCCCATGCCGGTTGCATAATATATTAACATACCGGTGCCAAAGATACCGCTGACCATGAAGTCGTGATGGACAAATATGCCCATAACTGCAACAGACATCAGTAATGAACCGGCGGTGATTAAAACCAGATTGTATAAAACTTGTTTAACCTGGCCTTGTTCCTGATAAATTTTCATATCGCCTCCAAATGCAACGGCGTTATGCTTTCAGCCTATTCAGACCATTGAATAATAGCAGAAAAGCAGAGTATATATAACCCCTCAAATAAAGTAATTTCCAGGCTCACTTGAATTTTATATGACTAATGATTATACTTTTTACCGTTTGTTGGCTGGTTGATCATCAAACCGAAATCAGTTTAATTGTTGTTCAGGAGAGCAAGCAGTGCCTGAGGTTACATATAATTCCAAGACATTTGAAGTGGATGAAGACGGGTTCTTGTGCAATTTTGAAGATTGGGGTCCGGAATGGATTGAATATGTGCAAAAAAGCGAAGGTATTACCGAAATATTGGAGGCGCATCACCAGATAATCAAATTTCTGCAGGAGTATTATCAGAAAAATGGAATAGCGCCTATGGTTCGTGCAATTTGTAAAAATACAGGGTTTAAGCTTAAGGAAATTTATGACTTGTTTCCTTCCGGCCCCGGCAAAGGCGCCTGCCGCATGGCTGGCTTGCCCAAGCCCACCGGCTGTGTTTGATCGGCTGGTTTTAGTCTTTGGAAGTCAGATTAAGCCTTAGTGGTGTTTTTATGTCTTTGAGCTGTTTTTTACGTCGTGCGCCTGCGTTGGCATTAATGAATCTGCTGTTATGCTTTTTTCTGTATGGCTGTGCTGCTACCCAAATTGCTTTGGAAAAAAAGGATCTTAAAGTCGAAACCCAAATGTCTGATACCATTTTTCTGGATATCAGCAATCAAGATGACAAAACGGTATTTCTGGATATTCGCAACACCTCTGATAAAGACATTGATGTCACGCCATATATTGCTGAGCACTTGGAAGACAAGGATTATACTCTTGTGACCGATCCGAGAGACGCCTTCTATATTGTCCAGGCCAATGTGCTTTATGTGGGAATGGCCGATCCTTCCGCTCTAAGAGAGTCTGTTTTTCAGGGCTGGGGTGGAATAGCCGGAGGCGCTGCCGCAGGTGCAGCTGTTTCTGAAATTGCTCAAAGTAAAACCCTGGAAGGGGCTTCAGTGGGTGGCATTGTAGGCGGTTTTGCGGAAATTCTTAGCGGTTCGGTAACCAAAGATGTTACTTATACAATTATGACCGATGTTCAGATTTTCGAGCGTTCTCCACATCCTGTAACCCAAACCAGACAGGCGCAATTAAAGCAAGGCAAGGACGTCTCCATTTTACAGAGCTCTTCTCATATTACCGACAGGTACATCTATCAAACCAGGATAGCTTCCTCGGCTAACCAGGTTAATTTGGAATTTGAAGATGCTTTGCCGCCTTTAATGGAGGGTATCGGGCGTTCCATTGCCGGAATTTTTTAAGCCATCCGGCTTCTTCCATACTCCGGATATTGCAATGAGAAGCCCCTAAGCAGAGACGGCGGTATAGATTTTACATAAAGCAGTTTTAATAGTGCTGTGTTTAAGCCGGATAAAGTTTTCGTTCCTGACAGCACAGGCTGAAATTTAAGGGGACGCGGTTATGCTTGGTTTAGTTTTTGCAACACACATGTAGTCTGTTTCTTTCCGGGATTGTTTACCGCAGGTTTGACTTCAGGATTGGTTATGATGTAGCCAACTCAGACAAGCATTTTTTCTGCTGAGCGTCGCTGGGTGTATAGCAGCATCTTGCGGCGCTTTTTTGTGCAGTAACGGCCGCTTTTCGGAAGGGAGGCGGCAATGAATAAGCCTGCAGACAGACTTAATTACCGTCCGGACATAGATGGTCTGCGCGCCTTGGCTGTAGGCTTTGTTGTCCTGTACCACGCCTTTCCCGCTTCATTCAGCGGCGGGTTTATCGGGGTGGACATATTTTTTGTGATTTCGGGTTTTCTGATCGGCGGGATCATTCTGCGGGGGTTGTCCACTAACAGTTTCAGCCTATTGCATTTTTATTCCCGGCGGATTTTGCGGATTTTCCCGGCGCTGATCCTGGTATTATGCACAGTGTTGCTTGCCGGGCATATTCTGCTTTTCCCTGATGAATATCGGGCGCTTGGCAAGCATACAGCAAGCGGGGCCGGATTTATTGCCAATCTGGTCTACTGGTCCGAGGTCGGTTACTGGGATGTAAGCGCTAAGTTGAAACCTCTGCTGCACCTTTGGAGTTTGGGGGTTGAGGAGCAGTTTTACATCGTCGCCCCACTGCTGCTGCTTACAGCCTGGAAAAAGAAATACCGGCTCTTGACTATAATTGTTTTATTGCTGCTTGCTTCCTTGGCCCTGAATCTGCATTTTTATCGCCGGGATCCGGCGTTGGATTTTTATGCGCCGCTTACCCGTTTCTGGGAAATTTTCATTGGGGTCGGTCTGGCCGCTCTGAAGGAATACGCTGGGCGAATGGGCGCGGTCTGGCTGAAATTGGATTACGGCCTTGCCAAGGTGCTGCGAACGGACGCGGTTCCGAGTGATGGAAGTTATGCGCGTAACCTGCTTTCCTTGCTTGGGCTGGGGGTTGCCTTGTGGTTGGCTTGTGCGCCTGCCGTGTGGATGAGAATTTCCCCGGCCATCGGGCTTTGTGGCCGACTATTGGGGCTTTGCTGATTATTGCGGCTGGTCCGCACAGTTGGTTGAACCGGCGGCTTTTTTCCAACAAACTTGCAGTGGGCACAGGTCTGATCAGTTATCCGTTGTATCTGTGGCACTGGCCGTTGCTCTCCTATGCGACTATTTTGGGTGGTGAGTATGCCGGTGTATGGGAATGGCGGCTTATTCGCCTGTTCTGCGTGCTGATAGCTTTGGTGTTGGCGGCAGCAACCTATTTTCTGGTTGAGCGCCCTATTCGTTTTGGACCGGGAAACAAAAAGCTTAAGACTTGTGCTTTGATTTTACTGATGTCTGCTGTTGCAGGGCTGGGGCTGTATGTATTTGAACGTGGTACACCAATGCTTTCAAACAATTTTCAGGAACAACTGGATGCGTTGAATCTCCCCCCCATATAAAGATGACAGCATCAATATGATTCAAATGCCTATGCTCTACCCTGTGCACGTTACCAGGATGCTGAATCGGACAGAACTGTAGCTGTTATTGGCGACAGTCACGCGTTTGCAGCTTTTCCCGGTATATCTGAAAAAAATAAAGCTCTTGGTCTGAATACTGTTTTATTAGGAATTAGCCATAATTTTGCTGAAAATGATCAGTTACTTGTGCTCAACACCCTGAAAAGCAGGCAGGATATCTCTTGTATTTTTGTTTTATTCCGCGGAGAGGGTTACCTTACCGGAAGGGATCTTGATTGGGGTGGCGGTCATAACTTCTGGGGGGATGCCCCGAGAGGAAAATTCAAACCTTTCTTGCAAAATATTGTTGATGAGATGAACAGCGTAGGGAAGCAGGTTTATATTGTCAGCGAAACCCCGGTCTTCCCATGGCAGCCGCGCGATTTTATCCATCGCCCGTTTAGTTTTAACTCACAGGAAACCCCTTCTGTCTTACTTAAAGATGATGTATATAAGCATCAAAAAGAATATCTGGATATGCTGGCAGAAATTAAGGGCGCGGAAATCATCAACGGCATGGATGCTCTTTGCCCCAACGGCGAATACCCGATGTTTGACACAAACAGAATGCCGCTGTACTTTGATGATGACCATCTTTCTGTTTACGGCAGCCACTATCTGGTTAAAAATCTGCTGGAACCGTATTTAATTGGTATTGCCGGACAGGCGGAGCAGTAACTTGTTGATTGCTCTCAGAGATTTCCCCATGCTTACTGAATAATGATTTCATATGTTATACTGGAGTTGCATTAAAGTATTTCGCCGTCTCGCAGCCTGGATTGCTGTTCAGGGTGTGTTCCGGCTTAGTCTTTGCTGTGCTCAATGCAGGCGTATGCGTTATGCGCATGAATTGACTCATGACTTTCCACTTCCACCTTGAACCAAATGACTGCCGGGTGGTTGAGCAGGGCCAGCCCGACATTGCGTACCACGTCTTCCACAAAAGCGGGATTGGCAAATGCTGTTTCAGTAACGTATTTTTCATCTTCGCGCTTCAGCAAAGGATAAACCGGGCTGGAGCCGGCAGCTTCTGCAATATCGATGAATTCTTCCAGCCACACGAATTTGCACAGCCGCACAGCTATACGCAAATCCGCACGTTGGCTATGAGCTCCTTCCTCGCTGATCGCCTTTGAACATGGGCAAACAGTCATTACAGGTACTTTAATTTCCAAAAGGAATTTGGGTTTGTCGCTTGTGTCCATTTCACCCACAAGTCTGCATGTATAACCCATCAGAGTTTTGACTTTAGTTACAGGCGACACTTTATTTAAGAAATAAATAAAACGGAACTCGATGTGCGCCTTTTCAGCTTCAAGCCGGTTTTTCACATCTTTAAGCAGATTTTTCATACTCTGATAGGAAAGCTCTTCTTGCCAGTTTTCCAGCGCTTCCACAAATCTGCTCATGTGCGAGCCGCGCCAATGGGCAGGCAAATCCACAGTTAAGTCCACCTCAGCTACGCTATGTTGCGAGCCGTTCAGCTTATCACTGACCACTATGGGCAGGGTAAGCCCTTTCACGCCCACCTGGTCAATAGGCAGAGCAACTAAAGAAGGAGTGCTTTGTATGTCTTTCATTCCAAATCCTTGCAGTAGCGAATACTGCGCTCGGTCAGTCTGATAATGTTTGAATCAGTTATTGCTGCCATTGTGTGAAATTCCTTTAAGCCGGCGTGTTTCAAGAGCTCACGGTAGGTCTTTGCCCGTGCTGCTGATGACCAACTGGCCGGTTTTAACTCCTTTTATTGTCAGCAGCTTGTTGGCTAAGGCCCGCAAATGTCTGGCTTCCCCCTTAAGCGCCAGTACCTCCAGGCAATTGTCGTGATCAAGGTGCACATGCAGAGTAGTGATTATCAGGTCATGGTATTCATGCTGTTCTTCTGTGAGGCGTTGAGCGAGATCACTTTTGTGATGATCAAACACCATTGTCAGAGTGCCGGCTACAATCGAACAATCCTGCTCCCAGCGGTCTTCCACCAGAGCTGCACGAATCAGATCGCGGATTGCCTCAGAACGGTTTGGACTGCCCCGCTTTTCGCACAGCGAGTCAAACTGACGGAGCAACTCATCGTCAAGTGATATTCCAAAACGAATGGTTTGAGCCATGATTTAATCCTCACTTTGCGCACATATAATATGGCTGCTCTGTGTTCTTGCCTGATAGTGTTCCGGCCCCTTGCCTTTCCGCCATTAGTTCGGGCTGGCTTACAAGCGGCCAAAGCCGCCGAGCCAGCTTCCCGTCCGGCAAAGTTTGCTGATCAGAACTGATTTCTCACCAATTCCCAGATCTGGATATCGGCGGGGGCGGCGTCTGTATCCGGCAGTCGCGCTTTTCTTCTGGCGATTATTGATGCCCGCCAGCCGCTTTCCCGCATTATCCCAACGAATTCAGGATAAATGCCCCGTCCCGGCTCTGCAATCCAGACTTTTCCTGTAGGCTTAAGACAATGATTCACCAGCCGTGCTATCGGACGCATAAACCGTCGCTCATACATGATGTCTCCAGCCCAAATCCGGTCAAATGCGCCGGGCTTGAAACAAATGTTTCTCCAGTCGGCGGCAAGGCAGTACAGGTTCCCTGATGAGCCTTTGGTTCGGGCAATGTTCAGGCGGCTGTTTTTCGCTGTATAATACAAAGCAAGCGGCTCATAGTCCATAGCCACTACTTTTCCGCCGGCGGCAACCCCTGCAAGAGCGGAAAGCCCTAATCCACAGCCCAACTCCAAACAGAGTTTGTTTTTGAGCGGTGCACAAAGCAACCATTCGGCAAGGCCTATTCCGGCCGGCCAGACTTCCGTCCAGTATGGTATGCGTTCATCTTCATCAAAATCCTGTACCAACTCGTCCAATTCAATTTCAAGAGCATTTTTCAGTCTTCGCCGCCCTTTTCCTGTTGCGCCGGCACAATCAGCCTCGTTTGCCAGCCTGTTCCATAATTCTTCCAGGCTGGCCGGGCGTTCTATCAGCCAGATTTGCTGCAATAATGGTATGGACAGGCAAAGCTTACTGCTACGAATGGTATTTTGCATGGGCTTTGTTTTAAAATATTTCCGTATAAACGCAAGCCCGTTGAAAGCGGGACTTTATTTTCACATTGATATGGGCTATGAAATTGAGTTATGAAGATTTCAAAAATAACGGTTATCGGCGGGGGAAGCTGGGGTACAGCGCTTGGCGCATTGCTTGCCAAGAAAGGCTATGTTGTTGAAATGTTTTTGCGTGATCCGGCTTTAGCTGAAACCATTAACCGCAGCCGGGAAAACCACCGTTATCTGCCCGGGTTAAAGTTGCCGGAAAACCTTGCGGCAAGTACGGATGCTGACGATGCACTGTCCGGTTCAGAGCTTATCGTTTGGGCTATTCCGTGTCAGGCCAGCCGTCAGGTCATGCGGGAACTGCGCCACTGTCTCCCCGATAATCCTATAATCATTTCAGCGACCAAAGGTATAGAAGCAGCCAATTTGCGTCGCATGGAAGAACTGGTGCAAGAAGAGCTGCATGGGCTGGAAGCTTGTTATGGTGTGATTTCCGGTCCGTCATTCGCCAGGGAAGTAATGGAGGGCATGCCGACTGCTGTTGTGTTGGCTTGCAGGAATTCCGAGCTCTGCCGTCTCTTGCAGGATGTGTTTGCAACCCGCTGTTTCCGGACTTACGCAAGTCTTGATGTGGTAGGGGTGGAATTAGGCGGTGCGGTGAAAAACGTAATTGCTATAGCCGCTGGGTTGATAGACGGCCTCGGGCTTGGCCATAATAGTATGGCCGCTTTGATTACCCGTGGGCTGGCTGAAATATCCCGGCTGGGTATCGCAATGGGCGCAGCGGAGCAAACTTTTCTTGGTCTGTCCGGAGTAGGCGACTTGGTGTTGACCTGCACTGGCGGATTATCCAGAAACAGGCATGTTGGCTTTGAACTGGGCAAAGGCCGTAAGCTTGCGGCTATTATTAAAGATATGAACATGGTGGCGGAGGGGGTGAAAACAGCGGTGGCTGTGCAGGAACTCTCCCGCAAAAATAAGGTGGATATGCCGATTACCAACGCGGTTTGCCAGGTTCTGTCTGGTGTAGTCACTCCTGAAGAGGTTGTTCATCTGTTGATGACCCGCGCCTTGAAAATGGAATGAACCTCGTTATTAGTTTTAGCCCCGCATATTTAGTCTTTAAGGCGTTATGGGGCTTGAAAACGGTCATTTTATTTGAATTAATTAGAAATTCAGTGCTTAGGATGTTGTGCTCACTTGAAGCCTTCAAGGCTGTTTAAAAAAAGTATGAAAAAATGTTTGACAAGATACGAGAAATCGGGCAAATACATATTTCCAGAACGGTTGGTCCAAACAATTGAATGAGCAGAATAAATCTTGATTGCTCAAAATCTGGAAATTACCGGTTTTGTGGGGCTGTAGCTCAGTTGGGAGAGCGCTTGAATGGCATTCAAGAGGTCAGGAGTTCAATTCTCCTCAGCTCCACCATTTTGAAAAGTGAAGGGCTTAGAGTAATCTAAGCCCTTTTATATCATTTTGGCCATGTTGCTGCCGTGTCCTGTATGTCCTTTGGTTTAAGGGGCTGACTTGAGAGCGCGCCGGGCAATATTTTCAGGCTCGGCTAGGGGTGTTTCCTCCAGGGGTTGGAGAACCTTATGCTCTTGGGTAAAGTTGGACGTTCAATAGTTATTTGCTTAAATTTTTGGTGTACTTCCGGTTAAGCGGGATAGGTACGTCTTTCTATAGTGATCTATAAGGGCTAATGGGGAATTGTCGTCTATCCCTACAGGCGTATGCAGAATTGTTGTAATGAGGGGTAAAACATACCATGCATCGCAATAATGTATTGGGTAAATCCGGTTCATTAAATAGAAATCTAAGCAGTGCCGTTCTGGCGCGTTATTTGCAACACACACACACACACACACACACACACATTCTCTTTCTTACATTTTTTTCGGAATATAATTTCAGTATTTGTTTAGCCGGGTGTGGGCAACCAAGTTCGGTTGTTTGTCGCGCCTGGAATGGAACAGCTTAATGGCGTAGTGCTTTCTGCTGTGTTTTTAACACATCACATTAGGGGGTAATTATGCTCTGGTCAAATCTCAATATGAAGAAAAAAATGGTTCTGGTTTTTGGCGGTCTGATTGTTTTCTTTTGTGGGGCAATGCTTGTACTTACGTTTATCTTGCGGGATGTTGTCGAGCGCTCTGAAGCTGTTTTGGAAAAGACTCAATACACAGCTAATATAACGGCTCGTGAAGTGGATCATCTTAAGTGGACGGAAGAGCTCATTAGCTTTATCGAGCAAAATGGTGAAGTTCCCCTTGCCGTTCAGGCGGACCATACAAAATGCGCTTTTGGTAAATGGTTTATGGGGGATGGGAGAGATGAACTGGAGAGGCTGGTGCCCAGTGTACGCGCTCAGTTCAGTAGAATGGAAGAGCCTCACCGTAAATTGCATAACAGCGCCCCTGTTATCGAGGAGTTGATTAAAAATGGTCAACAGGCGCAGGCATTGGAAATATTCAACAAAGACGTACAAGGTTATTCAAATAATGTAGTTGGCTTGCTCAGTGAAGTGAGAGCTCAGGTGGCTCAGGCGGCTAAAGAGGATTATAACAAGTACCAGCACATGGCAAGGCTTGGCGATAAAGTGGTTTTTGCAACTATTACTCTGGCGGTTCTAGGGGGCATTGTTGCCAGCTTTATTCTGCTACGTTCGTTTGCCGTTCCCTTGCAGCGTATTGCCTCGGTCAGCGCGAGGGTTACCGGCGGCGATCTCCATGCCCGGGTGGGTATGAAGCGTAAAGACGAGATCGGGCGCATCGCTAAAAGCCTGGATGAAATGCTGGATCAACTCTGCACTAAAATGGATGAAGCAGACGCCAGCGCCATGGAAGCCAGGCGCCAATCGGATGAGGCTGAGCGTGCGCTGGCTGAGAATGAGGCGAAGGAAAAGCAAATTCTGGGCTTGCTCGGCGCTATGAATGATACATCTTTACGGGCGGCAGGCATGGCTGAAGAACTTGATAAAGATACTACAGTTATTGCTGTCAGTATCGAGCAGGTCAGTTCGGGCAGCGCCTTGCAACAAGATCGTCTGAATGCTGTTTCCGGTAACGTCGATGAAGTGAATCATGTGGTGAGTGAAATCGCCGCCAGTGCAAAAGAGGCGGCGGACAGTGCGGCCATGACCTTGGAAAAAGCCAAGCAGGGCGCAGAAGTGGTAGTGCGCAGCGAGGAATCAATCCGTACTGTTAACACAGTGGCCGCCCGCCTTAAGGAGGATATGCAGGAGCTTGGCCACCAGGCTGAATCCATTGGCCAGGTGATGAACGTCATTTCCGACATTGCCGACCAGACCAATTTGTTGGCATTGAACGCGGCAATTGAAGCGGCCCGGGCCGGAGACGCCGGGCGAGGGTTTGCCGTAGTGGCCGATGAAGTCAGAAAGCTGGCGGAAAAGACTATGTACGCTACCAAGGAAGTGGGCGATAAGATTAAGTCTATCCAGCAATCTGTGGCTGACGGGGTGAACAATATGAACGCGGCCTTTGTTGCAGTGGAAGAGTCCACCCAACTTGTGCGTGAATCTGGGCACTCGTTGGAAGAAATTGTGGAGCTTGCCGCTCTGAATGCGGATAATGCTCATACAATTGCCAGCGCTGCCGATCAGCATTCGGCTTCTTCGGAAGCCATTGCCGAGAATATCCGTGAAGTAGCGGGCATTGCTGATACTACTCGTGAGGGTATGGAAAAAGTTGTGCCGCTCATCCAAGAGCACCGGGATATTGTCCACGAACTACATATGCTGCTTGAAAATTTGAAGCAACATGGCAAGACATCACTGAAGCCGTCCAATTGATCTGCAATTCAAAGCTGCCGTAGCCTGGGGGTCATTAAACCGGCAACTGCAGCATCAGTCCTTTGACGCCGTACGATGATGCGGTGTCATTCTTAAAAGTTTCTGCCGTGTCCGCCCTGAAATCAAACAGCGGACGCGGCAACCACCCCAAGAGCTTGATTGGGTTGGTGCGCCCAGTAAAATGTGCTCTGCCGTTGACCGCTCAGTTGTTTTCCCGCCTGCAGTCGGGGTGACCTGCTACGTAAAACGCCTGTTAAGGCAAACCGGTTTAACAGGTGCTAGTTTCAGGCCGTTCCGCATATGGCTGTGAAGTCCTCTAGTCCAGAAAATATGTTTGACATCTCCACTTAAAAGGAGGAAGAATGAACCCGGCCAGAGCTTTTACAGCATGTTGACACTCATATCTTTAGCATGGGATAGCAGTTATGACTATCAGAATGAGGATTTTATTGCTGTTTTTTGTTTCCGGTGTGATTATCTCCGGTGGCGTAATCAGCTATGTGACTGTGCAAATGCGTAATGATGCGGAAGCTTATTATGTTTCTTCTTCAAGCGCGCAACTTCTCCTGATGAATGATTATATCGAAAGCTTTGTCGGGTCAGCCATAGGCACGATCCGTGCCTTGGCTCAAGACACTGAATTTAACGAGGCGAAAGGCGTTTTCCCTCGGTATGTGGATAAGACCGCGGAAACAGTTTACCGCCTTGCCGATCTCAGTCCGGAAGCCAGAGATCTGATGTCTCCACTGCTGAATTTTGATGAAAGTTACAAAGACTACCTGGAAGTTTATGCAGGTTATCCTGACGGCAGTCTTGTTTCCACTCTTGACGGGCTGAAATTCCCCGCCCATTTCGATATGAGTAAGCGCCCCTGGTATTTGGATCGCGCCAATTCCCCGGACGATTACGGTCTGGCCGCCGCTTATACATCTATGAGCGGTGAAACGGTTTTCGCTGTAACCCATAAACTGAGGGACGCTCGAGGTAATCTCTCCGGCGTTTTGGGAATTGACGTAACCTTGCATGGGCTTAGTGAAAAAGTTGCCGAGTTAAGCAAAGGAGATATCGGTTATTGGGTGCTGATTGAAAATACCGGTAAAATTCTTTGTGAGCCCGCTCATCCTGATTTTGTAGGTAAAGTGGTGGGCAAAGACATTACTGAGCCTGGTATGATGGAAATTTTTTCCACTTCAAATGGTCTGTTACACATCACACTGGACGGTAAAAAGGTGTGGGCTAACGTTATGACCAATAAATTCGGCTGGCGGGTGGTGTCAATACAGTCGGAAGAGGCCATCTTCTCTCGCAGCAACGCTACTGTGCGGGCAGTGGTATTCATTACCTTGGGACTTGTAATTCTCGCGCTGATTGCTTGTGTGTTTGTGGTACGCTCAATCAACAGACCGCTTTCACTTATAGTTTCCAATGCGGATGAAATTTCCAACGGCAATCTGAATGCCGTCCTTAATCCAAAAGATTATTATGGCGAGTTGTCGCACCTGCAGCGCTCTCTCAGCTCTATGACGGCTAACCTGCGTAGTTTGGTGGACACTTCAGAGCAAAAGAGCGCTGAAGCGGAAGCCAAATCAATCGAAGCACAAAAAGCCGTGTCTGATGCTGAAGAGGCCAGGCGTGAGGCTGAAAATGCCCGGCGCGAGGGCTTGCTTGACGCCGCCAAACGTCTTGAAAGCGTAGTAGAGGCACTGTCGTACGCCTCCAGTCAGCTTTCTTCTCGGGTGGAAGAGTCGGACACTCATTCGCAGCAGGCGGCTGAGCGGTTGGAGGAAGCTGCTACAGCAATGAATCAAATGAACGCAACTGTCCAGGAAGTGGCGCATAACGCCTCTTCAGCTTCCGACATGTCAGTACAAACCAAAAGTAAGGCTGAGCAGGGGGCGGAAATTGTGCAGCGTTCTCTTACCAGCATTAAATCAGTGCAGGAAGTCTCCCTTGTGTTGAAAACCGATATGGAACAGCTCAATCAGTATGCCCAGGATATCAGTCATATAATGAGTGTGATTTCAGATATTGCCGACCAGACAAACTTGCTGGCTTTGAACGCTGCAATTGAAGCGGCCCGTGCCGGGGAGGCCGGGCGTGGTTTTGCGGTTGTAGCCGATGAGGTACGCAAGCTCGCCGAAAAAACCATGTCTTCCATCGGTGAAGTTGGCAAGGCTATCAGTGCCATTCAAAGCAGTGCAACCAAAAATATGGATGCGGTTGACAATGCGGTTCGCCAGATTGAGCAAGCTGCGGATTATGCGCACGAGTCCGGTAAGGCGCTTGAAGAAATCGTTGTAAATGCCGATTCAACGGCTGATCAGGTCAGTGCTATTGCCGCAGCCAGTGAGGAGCAGTCAGCGGCAAGCGAGGAAATCAATATGGCCATTATGCAGGTGAATGAGATTTCGGGGCAAACTGCCGATGCCATGACTGCAGCCGCTCATGCCGTTGCAGATTTGACGCAACAGGCTCAAAACTTAAGCAAGCTTGTGGAAGACCTGAAGAATAGCTGAGTCGCAACCGTTCCGTAATTGTATTCCTTGAGCATTCTTATAAATGCTCTCGTAAAAAGGCTGTCTGGGTCCTTAAGTGACAACAATATTGTTGTCACTTAAGGACCCAGCATCAATTTTGAGATTTTGAATTTCAAAAGTCAATTGGTCCGGAGGTGGGGAATGGAGGACATTCATCAGGCAATGAGTTATCATTTTATTTCAGTGGTGCTTGGGAATAGCCGGGAATATGCTTTTGGCTTAGTTGCTTGCCCCGAGATTACCGGGGTTGGCTTGTGAACATTTGATTACACAGTGGAGACAAACGTGCTGGCTATGAGAAAGACTCAAGCGATGTCCGATGTTAGCGTCAACAACGCTTGACGGGCCTAGAGCAATGCTGATGCCAGTCGTCTTTCCGGGGGAACCGGCAGTGGAGCCGCTGCCTACCCCTGCTTAATATCTTTGTTGGAGCATGCCGAACGTTCGGCGTAACTTCGGAAGCTGCCTGATAAGCTATGCTTTGGTTGGTGTTATTTATTTAATCCACTTTATATCGGTTTTAAATCAAGCTAAGTCTTTCAGGTAGTAAATAAAGTTTGCTTCTACGAGCCATTAATGGCTGTGTTAGCAGGGGAGCAAGGCCAATCTGGTTCAGTCAGCCAGGACACATGGGCGCTGATGCAGTGCGCTTGCAGGCCTGTTTTCAACTGATTAGCAGCCAACCGGCTGAAACACATGGAAAAATCAGAGGTTAGTATGAAGGCGGGATTCTTTTATATTATCCTTGCCACTCTGCTTTTCAGCACTATGGAAATTGCGTTGAAATCGGTGGGGGGGCAATTTAATTCCGTGCAAATCAATTTGACCCGCTTTTTGATTGGGGGGATAGTGCTTATCCCCCTGGCCATACGAGCCTTGCGGCAACGGGCTATGTTTCTTAACTTCCGTGCGATCCTCAGCTTTGCATTTTTGGGATTTTTGTGCTGCGTGGTCAGCATGACTTGCTTCCAGTTGGCTGTGGAAAACGCCAATGCCTCAGTGGTGGCCGTATTGTTCAGTTGCAACCCGGTATTTGTATTTCTGTTTGCTTTCCTGATAATGAGTATTGTTCTTTTAAGGCGGCATATCCTGGCTCTGTTAATGGAGTGTTTGGGAATATTGCTGCTGATCAACCCTTTGCACACATCAATCAGTTGTGCCGGTATAATTTTTTCTTTGCTGGCAACAGTTACTTTTGCCCTTTACGCTGTGCTGGGCGCTCGCCAATGTGAGCTGTACAGCGGCATAGTTGTTACTTGTGGGAGCTTCCTCTGTGGGGCTGCGGAGATGTTGTTGCTGGTCGTGTTCAGCCATTTTGAGCCGATAGCCACGTTCCTTTCAAATAATGGGTTAAGTATTTTTGCCGATATTCCTTTGTTTCAGGGCTATACTGCCCAAAATTTTCCGGTAATGCTATATATTTGCTTTGGGGTAACCGGAGCCGGTTTTGCTTGTTACTTTATGGCTATGCAGGCTACATCCCCTGTTACTGCCTCGCTTGTATTTTTCCTTAAACCTGCTTTGGCTCCGATCTTTGCCTTTTTCCTGCTTGGCGAGCCAATACCGTTTAATATGGTGCTCGGCATTTTCTTGATACTGGCAGGTTCACTGGTTTCTCTGCCGCCATTGCCTGTATTCAGCAGGGTTTGGCGGCGTTTGCATTTACGCCGCTTTTTCAGTGCGCACCTTTAGGGCCGTTCAGTCGGCGTCAGTTATACGGTGAGCAAGAGGTGTATGACAATGTTATTTTGCTCAGCCGGGTCTGTTTGGGCTTGCCCAAATTTCTTGTTAAGGGTATATACGACCTGTTATTAGTCCCGCTCGCTATTTGATTATATTGCGGAAGGGTGGCAGAGCGGTTGAACGCGGCGGTCTTGAAAACCGTTGAGGGTGCAAGCCCTCCGGGGGTTCGAATCCCTCCCCTTCCGCCACAAGCGAAAACAACGGTGCACAACTTGATACAAAAATCATTGCTGTGCGCCGTTTTTTTTGTGGGGCCGGAAATCTGGCAGGGTTGGATTTAAGCGGTATTAGTGGTGTAAATAGAGCAACCATTTAGTCCAGCAAAGCTTCAAGGAATTACTTTTGATATACTGCTGGATTGCCCTGATGTTATTGGCTTTCGGCTCGTCCCGTTTTTTCGACCTCTGTTATCCCCGCCGCCTCTCAGTTATTGGCAGATTATTCATCGCCCGGGTTGAAAAGCCAATATTTATTTCCTATTTTGTAAAGTGTTTGCATTATCGGCTAATTCAGGCTGAAAAGCTGCTTACCGATTTCTAGATCATGCTTGCAGAGGGCTTATCCGGGCAGCTATGAACGAACGTCCGGAAGTCTTCAGCAAGGCATACGGAAGCAAACGCATCTCTTGAATATATATTTGCATTTTATCAGTTAGTTTGAGAGACTCAAATAGAGCTCATCATAAATCGTCTGCCAGGTGGCGGCGTTGGAATGTCATTATAAATGCCTATCAGTGAAACATCAGTTTGAGGAAGCAATGCAGGTTATTTCAACAGAATTTCCCGGTCTGTTATTATTGGAACCCACTGTGCATAGAGATGCCCGTGGTTTTTTTCTGGAAACTTTTCGAGAAGAGCATTTCCTAAGCGTTGGAATAAACTTCCATTGTGTACAGGCCAACCAAAGTTTTTCTGCAGATAGAGGCGTGCTCAGGGGGCTGCATTTTCAGCGTCCGCCTAAGGCTCAGGCTAAGTTGGTTTGGGTTACCAGGGGGGAAGTGTTGGATGTGGTAGTGGATTTGCGTCGGGGATCTCCCTTTTACGGCAAGCATTTCAGTGTTCATTTGTCGGAGAAGAATTTCAAGCGCCTGTTTGTTCCAAAGGGGTTTGCGCACGGCTATCTTACACTTACCCCTGATACCGAATTTAATTACATGGTGGATGAATATTATGCCCCGGATCATGAAGGGGGCGTGCTTTGGAATGACCCGGAGCTTGGCATCGACTGGCCTTTAGAACCGATTGCGCGAACAGACGGAGTTAATTCCGTAATACCCGTTCTGTCAAAAAAAGACCAGAACCTGCCTTTACTTAGAGACTTGGAAGCTGTTTTTTATTAACTCTCATAAACAACACTGCTTTGCAGGCAAGAGGTGAGTATGAACACTTATTTCAAACTAATGATCATTGGCCTGGCGATATTAACAGGATTGAATTTGGGCGCTTGCGCCGGGGTTCCGACCCAAGGCGAACTGCTGCACCACAATTTTGTTCTTACAGAAGTAAACGGCGTCGTGTTTACTGGCGAAAAAATTCCAAATATCCAGTTTAATGAAGGCTTGAAAGTATCGGGAGCTATCTGTAATAACTATATGGGGCAAGGCGAGCTTGTGGGAGATAAGCTTTTTGTGAAAGAGCTGGCCAGCACGAAAATGCTTTGTTTTGACCAGAACCTTAATGAGCTGGAATTTGCATTCGGCAACATGCTGATGAACGGCGCAACTGTTAATTACAGCGGAAATGAGCTTATGCTGTCCGGAGACGGATACAGACTGAAATTCAAGCTTCAGGATTTTGTTGATTAGATTGCTTTGATGTTGATGATTTAAAAAGATGTGTTGACTTGCATATAGTAAAACCTATATTGTATTTATGGCAGATGTTAAAAGATGGCGCTGTACGTCTAACTCATTTGCTGATAAATATTAGGAGTTACTTATGAAAGAAAATATGAGAAATCGTAGTGAAGATATGATCAATCAAAATCAGGAACAACGCCGCGACATGGGTGCTCGCGAAGAAATGCCGCTTAACCGGGAAAAAGACTGCGCCCGCAATAATATGGGTGAAGACGCCCATAAACAACGCGACATCTAGTCGGATTGACTTTGAGAGTCAATTCTCAAAGTTGAGTTCAATCATCGATTCGCAAGTAATGCGCATTTTTGCCTTACATGGCGGATGGACGGCTGCTCGTGCAGCCGACAGAGCTTATTAAAAGGCTCTGATGATTTCAATCTTTCGCGTATGTCGAATTAAGTCAATGTAAGGACAGGGCTTAGCCCTGTCCTTTATCTGGTTGGAAGCTGAGCAAATTCAGCCCTACTTCATCTGAATAACAACGCTCTGCTTTTACAGAAAATGCCTGCACAATCAACTCTGCAGCGGCACTGACCCAGGCTGTCGGCAGATGACCTTACCATTCATCTGAGAAATATTGCCGAGCAATGAAGTGATTTCCAGATTTCTATTTATGGTGTGGTGTCAAAAAACGCATAGTTACGCTGTTTATCGCGCCGAGGCCACTTACTGTTCCACAGACTATTCTTGCTTGCCCGCACAGGGATTGCAATGTTGCAAACAACTCCTCACCTATGTCCAGTCTCATAACATAGATGTTCCCAGTCTGCTTGAACTCCTATGTAATCCTCTGTCTTTTAGCCTGCTCCGTTGCCCCGTAACCTATCACTGCTGGGAATCAAATAAGAAGCTTATATGATAGTCTGCCGAGGCTGCAAGCGGTTATTTACAATCCAGGTTGGATGACTGAAGCGCTTCAGCAGTTTTTTGATTTTCCGCTTGCTAACCGGGGGCAGACAAGTTATTTTCCAGCATTCATAATTATTGTGATTGTGAAACGGAGACAAAGCTAAATGACGGATGAACGCCCTAAAATCTCTCTGTTGGAAGACTTGCAAGATCTTGATCGTAAGTTGGTCAGGCTGATTGCCAGACGAGCGGAAATTCTGCAAAAACTAAGCGCGCATCGGCATAAATCGCCGCGTGCAGCCGCCCGTTTTGCCTCGGAAGAAAAAGAATTACGCAAGAACTGGGAGCACGCTGCCAGCAGGTTGAGCAGAGATGAGCGCTTTTTACGGAGTGTCTTTTCGCTTCTGCAGGAAGTCACATTAATTCCAGAGCATTTGGAAGAGCGGAAAGATACCCTGTACAATCTGGCCCCGCCGCGCAAACCTGTGCAATTTGATTTACCGGCAATTGTTTCACAACGCATGAGCTTGATGTGGATTGCGGCTGCGGCTGGTTGGGGAGCGAAATTAGAGCTTGTTGAACAGGCTTTGTCTGATATGTTGGTTGAGCTGATCAAGGCGCTTAATCAGGCCGGGGCTCATCTCGCTTGGGAAAGAGAGGCAGCTGTTTTCAATCGTGGCGGCTCCTCTTTGAGCTTTGCTGATAAAACCATTTTTGCCGGGAACTCATCTCTGAATTTCTACCTGCTTTCCGCCTTGGCGCTTGGGCAACCTGGAGTGGTTAAGTTTACCGGCGACTCTGCCCTCAAGTTGGCTGATTTTTCAGCCTGGCGCAATGCCATGCCGCTGTTCGGAGCAAGATTGGTGCATGTAATACCGAAAAGCCGCGGGCTGCCGGTACATTTGGAATGTTCAGGACTTATTCCGGATGAGATCAATCTCCCGCAGGAATTGCCGTTGGACGCAGTGACGGCATTAATGTTGGCCGCCTCTACCTGGAATAAAAAGATTCGGTTTATGGATAACGGTTCCCCTGCGTTCAGGGCGGCGCGGCTCGAAGTGGGGCGGCTGTTCAAAGACGGCGGCGTGAGTTGCGAAGTCACTGACTCTTATATAGATATTCACCCAGCGCCAAGAAAAACCGCTTTGCAGCCGCAAATCTTTATGGATTTGAAATTAGCGCTTCTGTTGCTTGGTTTTGCCGTCATGTCCGGGGGGGAAGCCTGCTTGAGAGGCATCTGGCCTGATTGGCTTGATTATTCTTCAAATTTTGACAGGATGTTTGCTTGGGCCGGTGCTGAATTTGAACACGATGCCGGTTCTGTCCGGGTTAGGGGCAACGCGAACACCCCGCTGGGGGAACCTGTCTGGCTGGATAGTTTGCCCGATTGGATAACTCCTTTCTGCATCGTGTTCGGTGCCCGTCTTGCATTAACGGGGGGAAGTAAGCCGCAATTGGGGTTCCGGGAAGCTGTCCCACCCCAATTTAGTCTGGAAACTGCGCAGGAGTTTTTGCAGACCTTGGGGGCAGACCTTGAGCAGGTTGAAGAAGGTCTGTGGCAAATTACAGCAGTGTCGGGCCCGGCTGAGGGAGAAGCCAGCCCGCTTTGGACCGCACCTGATCCGGATTGGGGTCTGGCCATGACTTTGGGGGCTTACCTCCGGCCGAACATCTCTTTGACTAATCCCGCGATTATCAGCAGAGTTTTTCCGGCGTTCTGGCCGTTTTTCAACAGTCTTCCCCAACCGAATCTTACCATCAGAAGCAGGGGAAAAGTTGTAGAGGATAAACCACGACGCAAGGTTATTGCTAAAGGTGCAGCCTCTGATCTTGCTGAATTAAGGGCAGACTATGAGCCGCCGAATAACAAAGTTGAATGATAATCTGCAGATTGCAGACATGGACATCCCTGATTTGGAAAAGGAAATCAGGTTGATTGAGCAGGAAGAGCGGGCTTGCCTGAGTGAGCTCAGCTCATTTCTGGCTCGTGAAAATCCTGCTGAGGGAATATTCTTTGCCGGAGAAATCCACACCTTGAAACAAAACAAACTGCGGCTGAATGTGGAAAAGGAATTTTGTCGAAAGCGGATAGCACGGCTGAAGTTTGAAGCAGAGGATTTGAATGGAGCTTGGTAATAAAAAGATTCTGGTTACGGGGGCCGACGGGTTCATCGGCAGTCATCTGGTTGAAAAGTTGCTGGCGGAAGGCTGTGCAGTTAAGGCCTTTGTGCAGTACAATTCGTTCAATTCTTGGGGCTGGCTCGACTCATTTGACAAAGCCGTTTTGAAAGAAGTAGAGGTGGTGGCCGGAGACGTGCGCGATCCTTATGGTGTAAAATCCGCCTGTCAGGGGGTGGACATGATTTTCCACTTGGCCGCTTTGATCGCCATTCCGTTCAGCTATCATTCACCGGCCAGCTACGTTGAAACAAATATAAACGGCACCCTGAACATTCTGCAGGCAGCCCGCGATTTGGGGGGGATACGCACCTTTGTGACCTCAACTTCCGAAGTATATGGAACTGCCAGATATGTGCCCATTGATGAGGAACACCCCAGGCAGGGACAGTCTCCTTATTCGGCAACGAAAATCGGGGCAGATCATCTGGCGGAAAGCTTCTGGCGCAGTTTCGGACTGCCCGTAACCATTGTGCGCCCGTTCAATACTTATGGGCCGCGCCAGTCCGCCCGGGCGGTAATCCCTACGATTATCACCCAATTGCTGTCGGGACGACAGGAGATACGTCTGGGAAGCCTGTCCCCCACCCGTGATTTTAACTATGTGGCCGATACCTGTGAGGGCTTTGCAGCCATAGCTAAATCTGACAGGAGTGTGGGCGAGGAAATCAATATCGCTAGCCAGGCTGAAATTTCCATAGGCGAGCTTGCCCGTGAATTGGTGGCGCAAATCAACCCAGAGGCTGAAATCATTTCCAATGAAGTTGAACGTCTTCGCCCGGTCAACAGCGAGGTTGAACGTCTTTTGGGTTGTAACGCCAAAATCCGCGAGTTGTGCGGCTGGCGTCCCCGCCATACCTTGGCGGAAGGGCTCCGGCAAACCATCGCTTGGTTCCGCTGTCCGGCAAACCTTGCCCGTTATAAAAGCGAGATCTATAATATTTAACAATCTACGATTATGCGCACTGAACAGTTTGATGAAATAATTGCCTTTATCAAAAGCCTGTATCCCGGGGAAACTCCGGTTCCTTTGCATGCCCCCCGTTTTTTCGGCAATGAGAAGAAATATCTCGCTGATTGTATTGATACCACCTTTGTGTCATATGTAGGGGCTTATGTTACTCGGTTGGAAGAAATGACCCGGGAATATACCGGCGCCGGGAAAGCCGTGGCGCTGGTCAATGGTACGGCCGCCCTGCACATGGCCCTGTTGGGTCTGGGGATAGGCGAGGGAGATGAAGTTATCACCCAGCCGCTTACCTTTGTGGCGACTTGTAATGCTGTGCGTCACGCTGGGGCATGGCCCTCATTTGTAGATGTGGACAAAGCAAGCCTGGGGCTTTGCCCGGAAGCCCTGGCTGCTTATTTGCTGGGCAATGCCCGCCGTGCTTCCGATGGTAAAATTTATAACCGGTCAACCGGCCGCCGTATCGCCCTGTGCCTGCCTATGCACACTTTCGGGCAGCTCGCCCGTATTGATGAAATTATTGCGGTGTGCGATGATTACGGAATTCCTGTATTGGAAGATTCCGCAGAGGCTTTAGGCAGTTTCAGTTCCGGCCGCCATGCGGGAACCTTGGGCAAGGCGGGAATACTGAGCTATAACGGAAACAAGCCGGTTACCTGCGGGGGTGGGGGCATGGTCATCACCAATGATGAGGAACTGGCCGCCCGCATCCGTCATCTTTCCACCACAGCCAAACAGGCGCATCCTTACCTGTTTAACCACGATCAAGTTGGCTATAACCTGCGTCTGCCCAATTTGAATGCAGCGGTGGGTTGCGCCCAGATGGAAAATTTTCCGGCGGTTCTGGCCAACAAACGGGAACTTGCCCTGATTTATTCCGATTTTTTCCAAAACTTGGGCATTACCTGCATTAAGGAGCGCGACGACTGTCAGGCCAACTATTGGTTAAACGGCATTCTTGCCGATTCCCGGGCGCAACGCGATGAATTTTTACAATACGCCGCGGCCAATCAGGTGCAATCCCGCCCGGTCTGGACCCTGATGAACAAGTTGCCTATGTATCGTCATTGTGCTTGCGGCCCCATTCCAAACGCGCTTTGGTTGGAAGATCGGATTATTAACCTGCCCAGCAGCTATCGTTTCCAGGCTTGTCCCCAGCACTGACAGCCGTCCGCCATGATTGGGATTTCAAGATTATACCTGGGAGAGGCAGAGTCGTCTGACAGATTGCGTTATTCCGCTCAGGCCGGTCACAAGCCTATCGTTGTTTGGAACATTACCAGACGGTGTAATCTGAACTGCCTGCATTGTTATGCCGATGCCTGCCCGCCTCAAATCGACTGTTCAGAAGTAAGCACAGCAACCGCTAAGGCCGTTATTGATGATCTGGCCGGATTTAAAATCCCGGTACTTCTTTTTTCCGGCGGTGAACCCCTGCTCAGGTCGGACTTGCCTGAACTGGCTGCTCACGCCAAACGTCTGGGGTTGCGTGTGGTGGTATCCAGCAACGGTACGTTGGTGGATAAGCCGGCCGCTATGGCGTTGAAACAGGCCGGGGTCAGTTATCTGGGCATTTCTCTGGATGGTTTGGCAGCCACTCACAACCGGCTGAGGCAAAGCAATGATGCGTTTGAACGGGCTTTAGGCGGGCTGGCTGCAGCACGCGCTGCCGGATTGAAAACCGGCCTGAGAATCACACTTACCCGGGAGAATATTGCTCAAATAGACGAGATCTTCGCCCTTGCCCAAGAACACCGGATTGGGCGTATCTGTTTTTATCATCTGGTAACTGTCGGACGGGGCCACAATTTAGCGGATCTGGTTCCCACTGCTTGCGAAACCCGCAGGGCAATTGACGCAATCATCGCCGCTGCCGGAAGCGCTCGGACGAATGGGTTTAAAAAAGAAGTGCTTACAGTGGACAATCACGCTGATGGGCCCTATTTATGGTTGAGGCTCCAGCGGGAAGACCCGCAAAAAGCTCGTCGGGTTTGGGAGTTGTTGAGTATTTCCGGCGGCGCTTCTTCAGGAACGGGAATTGCCGCCATAGACTGGAAAGGCGATGTATTGCCGGACCAGTTTTGGCAAAACCGGGTGCTGGGGAATGTGTTTGAGCAACCATTTGGGGAAATCTGGGCAGGAGGAGGAAAAACCCGAGCGTGGGGGGATGAAAGCGTGGGCGAGTTTTTAAGGAAACTTCGCAACAAGCAGGCATATGTGCAAGGACGTTGTTCCGGCTGCAGATTTCTTGCAATTTGCGGCGGCAATTTCAGGGCCCGCGCTGATATGCTTACCGGGAATCCTTGGGCGGAGGATCCGGCCTGCTATTTAACCGATATGGAAATATCCGGGCCTGTGCCATATTCTGATATGAAGTAATGATGAATAAGCGGCAAAATAATAACCCAGAGCCAAGAGTATCAACCGCGTCGGAAGAAGGACAGGCAAAGCAATACACGGAATTGGGACGCCTGAAGTCCGCTTCGCGTTCAGCCGGCCTGGAAGAAATCAGGCCGCACGACCGCCTTGTTCGGCAGGCTGCAGAAGCCTCAGCACTTAGTAAAACCTTTGTGATCAGCTTACTGCTGGGCTCAGTGTTGTTGTTCGGGGCGATTTTGCTTGCGCTTTGGGCTCTGCCCTATTTCGGGGCCAGTCTGCTGACTCCGGAAGCAGGGCGGTTGGCCTTGGCTGTGGTGTCCGGGCTGTTCGGAATTGCTCTTTTGCTTGCAGTCATTCCGGCTGGAGCATTGGCGCTGAACAAAAGTCTTCCCTGTATACATAGAATGCGCGGGGTGATGAATTTCGTCTTGTTCCCGCTTATGCGCTTGGCCGGAATCATTCTGCGCATTCCGAAAAGTAAGGTCAGGCTGGCCTTCATTCGGTTGAATAACGATTTGGCTAGAGTTTCGCGTATCAAATGCAGACCAGATGAGCTTTTGATCTTGTTGCCTCACTGTATTCAGAAAAGCACCTGTCCGCATCGGCTGACGCACAATATTCAGGCCTGCGTGCGCTGCGGCGCTTGCACGGTGGGCCCGCTGCTTAATCTGGCAGATCGTTACGGCGTGGAAGCGGTTATTGTTCCCGGCGGAACTGTCGCCCGTCAGATGGTCAGGGAAAAACGCCCGAAATGCCTGATTGCCGTAGCCTGCCATCGCGACCTTACCAGCGGAATACGCGATGTGGCGGCTTTGCCGGTGTTTGGGGTTTTGAATGAGCGTCCCTTTGGACCTTGCATAAATACCAGCGTTGATGTGGATAAGATTGAAGAAGCCATTCGTCTGTTCATTATAAAAGCATAGTGCCGTTATCCTTTATCCTCAAAGTTCATTGATAGTTCCTTTTATTCAAGGCCAGAGGCTTGCTTTTAAACGCTTAAATGCTTAAATTAGATATTATAAGTTTATTTATCGTGCTTGATACCCGGCAAAGGAGGTGCTGATGAATAAGTCAGATTTGATTAAAAAACTCGAAGATGCGGTCAATTCGTTTAAGCAGGAAGTGGATAAGAACGACGGCTCAACTCTGGCCACTGTTGCCAACAGCATAGGTTCTCGGGTGGATAACCTTGTGGACGCCATTAGCAGCAACAAAAAAGCCCAAAAATTCGGTGAAAGAGTGAAACGGCATTGGGGCGAGCTGGAAGATGCTATTATAAAAGGTGATAAAAAAATTTCAGCTTCGGCAATGTCAGCGGTACAAAAAGGAATTTACGAGTTGAAAAAGAAAATGGGGGAAGAAAATGATGCCCCTATCTACACTTATAAAGGAACTCCTTTTGCTGAAAGCGAACCGAATCGTTCCAAGGTATTCAAGGTTGGAAAGTTCCAGGAAGCACCTGTAGCCAAGCCCAAGGCTAAGGCCAGCGCCGGGGATATGTCTGAAACTCGGATAATCACCACCGGGGATACACCGAATAAATCCAAGGTCTTTAAGGTAGGCAGGTTCCAGGAAGTACCTGTGGGGAAGCTTGAGAAAAAATAGCTTCGCCCCGTGAGCAAAATGCCTTATGATTGCAGCCTCTTCCCTCATAGTAAAGTTAGGTTAATGGTTTTCCCGGTTGGCGGAGAGGTGAAATATTTGAAGTGCAAAGTGCAGTTGCCTAAGAGCAGGGTTATCAAATATTAAATTGCAAGCAAAAAAACTCATTTTCAGAGCTTTTTGCTTGCAATATTTTTTATTTGGGGTAAAATAACAAAAATATAAGGCTGAAAAGTTTTAGGCAGAGAGTGTATTTATTATGTATTTCTTTAACTCAAATCTCGATTTTACCCCCCCAACACACACAATTAGATAGCAAGTACTATTTAGCACGGCCTTGTTCTTACGAGGTGTGTTTTCCACACGTGATAAGGTGTTTTATGCGTTTGGCTGATTGTGAAATGGGCTTGGCAACAGCCCTGCTTTTGTGCGCTCCTCTTCAGCGGGTTGGTCTGCGCGCCTTGTCGGTTTTGTTGGCTGCTGTGACTTCTGTCATATTAGTAACGGGTGAGGCCGCGGCTGAAGAACTTTACTCCGGTGGTAATCTTGTGCCTGGCACGCATTATGAACATGTAGGTTACAGTGTACAACAGGCGGATAGGCCCAACACATATCTTCAAGAGGGTGAGAGCCGTATTGAATTGCAGGGGGACGTTGCTTTTAATGGTGACGGAGAGGTGACAATGACCACCTCTTTCGGCGTTTCCATTGAAAACGGCTCATTGACATTGGATGCCAGAGATACGCTGCATATTAAAAACCTTAATCGTGTAAAATATCTTGACGGGAGAATAGAGGAAAGAGCTGCTGCGGCTGGTTCATCTATGCATTTAATCGACGGTACTCTTGATATTAACGGCGGGAGGCGCACATCTCATTGCTGATCACAGCCTGGAAACAAAATTGGTCAGTGTCAGCATGGGCGGTATTTTTGAAGAAAAAAGCGCCGTTACAATTGACGGAAAAGGCGGAACCGTATCCACTCGCATGCACATTACTACCTATCCCGGAAATGATTATTGTGAACCTGGACTGTATATTGGAGATGTGCTCATCAACTCTACAGGTGATGTGGATGATGTCGATTCTGAAGTGGGAACTCTGGTCATTGGTGGGCTGCATCGAGGTGATGTGGAGCTGCAGAACGGCATTATTGACTTCTGGCGTGGGGGAAAGCTGGATGGCAATCTGACTGTTTCCGGCGGTAATATAGCGCTGTACATTCCCACCGACCATGAAACGCCGGATATTTCCGCCATGATCACCGGTAAATTCACCCTTGCCGGCGGCAGCTTTGTATTTGAGGAAAATACATCGATGCATTTTGATGATGATCTGGAGATCCGGGCCGGAACCTTTAGTGCGGCAGGTGCTGACGTGGGAACCGCCAAGAACCTGGATATAAGCGGCGGGAGTCTCAGCGCCAGCGGCGGTTACGCCAAATCCAAAGGAGATTTCAACTCCACCAGCAACAGCATGGATTTCTGGGGGTTGGGCGTTTATCTGGGCTGGAGCTGGAGCAACTTCGCCTTGCTGTTTGATACCGCCTATATTGCAACCAGCAACGAGCTGGAACAGTCTCTTGAGCCCGGTATGGACATGGGCGGCAAGCTTAAGGCAGATGTGCGGGCAGACGTGTATCAGGCCGGTTTGCAAGCTGAATACAAAATAGAAACCCCGGTGGTGGATATAACTCCTCATGCAGGGGCGCGCTACATGCATATCAAAACCAATAACTATGATGTAAAGGCTGACGACACCGTGTTGTACGGGCACAAATCCTCACGCGACGTCTGGACTTTCCCGGCAGGTATAACCTTCAGCAAGGATATTGTGAGCGAGTCCGGCTGGTTGCTCAGCCCCTACCTGGACGTGGCCGTGGTCCCCGCTGCCGGAGATTTGAAAACCACAGACACTGTGGCTTACCGGTCTGCCCGGAATATACAATCTGGAAACAGAAATAGCAGATGACCTCACCTGGCAGGGCAGGGCCGGTGTTGAACTTGGTAAAGATAACCTTGCCTTGAGCCTTGATTATACCCTCCAGGCCGGAAAGCATTCCACCGGGCATGGCGTCTCTGCAATGATCAGCTATGAGTTCTGAGCAGATATCTGCATCGGGGTTCCACTGCAGCTGATGTCTTCAGCGAGTGGGCGGGGTATCTAAGCCTCATAACCCCTTGGTCAGTCAGATTTTCAGACAATCCCGATGATGTCGCGAAACCTAGTTTCGCTCCCGTCGCCTGGTCTAGACGTAAAGTAGGGTAATACCGGCGATATACCTATGGGGAATATCCGTAAGTCTCAGATTTGATATAAGGCCTGCTTTGAAAGATAAAGCAGTTTACGAACAATTATCGTTAGCTTTCCTATAAGCGGTTTTTAGCCGGAGTGGATGAGCAGTCCGGAAATCAGTTAGTCTTATAAAAGTGCGTTAACCCAGAAATAAGCTTATTCCTATGCTATGACAGCACGTTCAAAACATTAATTCTGACGGTTGCTTAGCTCTGAATCTGTCTGCACGGTTCCATTGCTGTTCTTCTGTACAGTGGAGTTGGTTTGCGGCAGTGTGTCAGGGGGTTGCGCTGCAGTGTTTTCGGGCTTTACAACCTGCTGTTTTACTTCTGCCTTCCGGCGCTTGAGTTCAGCCAGGTACTTTTTAACGTCGCGATTATGGGCTTTCAAGTTGGTATTGAAATAATGTGTGCCGTCAGGCTTGCCGGTGGCAACAAAGTAATAGAATTTATGTTCCTCTGGAGTATTGGCGGCCTGGAGGGAAGCCAATCCCGGAGAACAGATCGGTCCGGGCGGCAGGCCCGCGTGTTTATAGGTGTTATATTTGTTCTCAGCATCGTCGAGATGCCGGCGGCGCAAGCGGCCATCGTAATCTTGTCCAAGGCCGTAGATGATTGTAGGATCGCATTGCAACAACATGTTGGCCCGCAAGCGGTTGGCATATACACCCGCCACCCGGGGGCGCTCGGCCGGTACGCCGGTTTCCTTTTCTACCAGAGACGCCATGACCACCAGATAAAACAATTCGTCTTTGGCCGGGCGGTTCTCGCCCCAGATTTTTCCGCCTCGTTGCCAGAAAGTATTGATCATGCGGGCAGCTACTTGGCGGGCTTCTTTCGGGCTGAGTTCCTGCGGCGGTTTTTTTAGAAAATAAGTGTCAGGATAGAGAAAACCCTCAGCATTATCAAAAGGAATGCCCATTTCTTTAAGGAACTGCTTGTCGTGAATAATTGCTTTAAAATCCTCTGCTTTGGCAAAGCCCTGCTGCTCCACGGCTTTAGCCACTTCCCACCAGGGCAGGCCCTCGCGGATAGTCAGACGTTGCAGGGAGGGTTTGCCGTAAACCATATGGTGTAATACTTCCACTGGCGTCCAACCGGTTGAGAACTCAAAAACTCCCGCCTGAATATTTGCAGTTTCACCGCGTACTTTGGCCAGAATTTTGAATTTAAGCACACTGCTCACAGCGCCGGCGTCATAGAGACGCTTTGCAATCTTGTCAAAGGAGTCGCCCGGATTGATTTCCAAGACAATGCCTTTCCCCGGCTCTTCCGCCGGAGAACTGACAAAGCGATAAGCTTCTGCCCCCACAGCGGCAACAGCCAGAAACAGGATTAACAGCAACCACTTGAGCCAACGCAGTTTTCTTTCAGGCTTAAGCGGGGTAGTTTGTTCTTGTGAAAGCGGCTGAGCAGTGGGCGGTGTGTTATTGAGATTATTGCTATCAGTCATATTTGGATTATCTTTTCAGAACAGAGTGTTAAAATCTACACAATTTAAATGTATGTTTGTCTTTAGTTGCAGCGAAAGTATGGCTTTGCCTTACTTATAGGTAAAGCGGAAACCGGATATCCGGCCCGGACGTAGGCGCAACGTCTGTGCAGCATTTGTCCATCCGCGCTTTAATTTAAAAGCTGAAACGTTCCAGAGCATATCTGGTCCGTTGTTCCAGTGGCAAATTCAAAAACTGCTGCAGAATTATTGCAGCTGCTTGCGCATCCAATTTATTTTTAAGTTTACTGCCTTTAAAGCCGGCCTGCCTGAGTCTGTCTTCAGCCTCGCTGGAAGACAGGGCTTCGTTAACCAGATATATCGGCAGATCTGTTCGGCGGGCTAATCTGGCTGCAAAATTGCGCGCTTTACGGCAAGTCAGCGGTTCCCCCAAGTCGGCTTTTGGGGTAAGGGGAAGGGGCAGCCCGATAACCACACCGCCGATGTCTTCCTGTTCCACAAGGCCAAGCAGTTCCCCAAAGAATTGTTCCTTGGTAGGCAAAAGCCTGCGCTCCAAAGTTTTCAGGCCAAAAGCAAGACGCTCGCCTGCATCGCACACAGCCAGTCCGACCCGCTCATCGCCGTAGTCAATGCCAAGATACTTCATTTAACCGCAATCTGCCTGCAGCAGAGTCTCAATATCCGTGCAAATTCCCATTCAACCAGCGGCATGATCCTTCGATAATCCTCAGTTTTACTGGTTGGGGGAAGTCATAGACTTCTCCCCCAACCCCAATAGTTATTACTTCCAGCCCATGGCAATGTCGAGCATCAGGCGCAGCCCAAAACCGGTGGCTCCCGGCTCGCGCAAAGCGTTTCCTTTTTCATTATAGGCCGGACCGGCGATATCCAGGTGCATCCAGGTCTGGTCCTTTGAAATAAATTGTTTAAGGAATAAGGCCGCATTAATAGCCCCGCCTTCGCGGCTTCCTGCATTGGACATATCGGCCACAATGCTTTTCATGTTTTCGAAATACTCATCCCATACCGGCAACGGCCATGCCCTGTCGCCATTAAGCTCGCCGGCGGTCAGGGCAAACTTTTGCAGTTCTTCATCGGTGCAGAACATGCCTGCTATTTCACTGCCCAAAGCTACTCGACAGGCCCCGGTTAAGGTAGCAATATCAATGATCGCTTTGGGTTTATAAGTTTGCTCGGCGTAGGTCAGGCTGTCACAAAGCACCAAACGGCCTTCAGCATCTGTGTTCTGAATTTCAATAGTCTGACCGGAAAGAGAAGTTACAATATCACCCGGGCGCATGGCTGCTCCATCGGGCATGTTTTCCGCACAGGCGAGCATGCCCACCACCCGGTTGGGGCAGTTCAGGCTGGCCAGGGCCTCGCACATGCCCAACACGGCTGCTGCGCCGGCCATATCGCTTTTCATTTCGTGCATACCGGCGGCTGGTTTGATGCTGATCCCGCCGGAATCAAAGGTGAGCCCTTTACCCAAAAACACAAGCGGAGCAGTATGTTCCGTACCTTCCGGCGTCCATTCCAGAATTACCAGACGTCCACCAAAAGCTGAACCGTTAAATACAGCCGCGTATGCCCCCATTCCGACTTCGCGAATTTCCCGTTCACGCAACACCTGAATTTTAAAGCCATACCGGGCGGCCACAGTCGCAGCGGCCTCTTCCATTGCCGCTGGGGTGATGATGTTGGCCGGGCCATTGCACAGGTCCTTAGTCAGTTGCAGCCCGGAAGTCACTGCGCGGACGAAAGTCGCGGTTTTTTCTGCAAGTTCCCGGCGCGGCGTCTTTTTATACACTATGGCGTATTCAGTAAGTCTACATTCGCGTTCCTTGTTCTTAGTCCGGAAACGGTTGTAGGCGTATAGCGCGGCGGCTGCACTGATGGCGCCTTCACGGGCCAGCACTTCTTCACTGAACCGGTCAATGCCGCCTTTTTGCAGGGTACACAGCATTTGGTCGAGAACCAAACCGGCCCGGTTGAGCTTAAGTTCGCGTACCTTGCGCATTGCGGTAGCGGCGGCCATACGCAGAACCGGCAGGCTGAATTCAGCGGGATTGCCAAGTCCAGCCAGAATAATGCGTTCAGGTCCGCTTTTATCAGGGGCCTGATAATAAACCAGGGCAAGTTCATTGGGCTTGCCTTTGAAGTCTTTCAGTGCCGGGGATTCCAGCAATCCGGGAAAACATTCGCATGGGGCGGTGTTTTCCCAAGCGAACAGTATTGCTGCTTCAATTTTAGAATCGTCAGAGACGAAACATTCGTCCCATGCAATTGCTTTTATCTCTAAATTCATAAGAGTTCTCCTTATAGTACGCGCTCAATGCGCTGCTTCAGCTCTGCCATGCGTTTCCTGAGCTGAAGAGGATAGGTTTCAAGGTCAATCCGGTTGCGCGCAACGCCGTCCTGTATGGCGGCTTCAGCCACAGCCGGAGGTACGCATTCAGCCAAACGCGGATCAAAAGGCAGGGGCAGAAGCGATTCAGTACCGAACTCGCGGCTTGTAAGCCCATAGGCCGCCAACACTTCCTGGTCTGGTTCTGAACGGGCCAGCAAGGCCAGCGCTTTTGCCGCTGCTATTTTCATGCCTTCAGTGAATTGGCTGGCCCGGCAATCGAGTGCGGCCCGGAACAAAAATGGGAAACCCAGAACGTTGTTTACCTGATTGGGATAGTCGGAGCGCCCGGTTGCCACTATCGCGTCTGCTCTGGCGGATTTGGCCAAAGGATAGGGAATTTCCGGGTCGGGGTTGGCGCAGGCAAAAATAATCGGGGCGCGCTCCATACGGCAGATCATCTCCGGAGTGAGCACGTCGCGCACAGAACAGCCGATAAAACAGTCTGCGCCGGCAAGAGCTTCCGCCAAAGTCAAATCCTTTTCCTGAAGGAACTGGCGCTTGGCCGGGGTTAAGTCGTCACGTCCCTGGTGAATCAGTCCACGTGAATCAAACATATAGATCTGCCCGGCGGGCACCCCCAGGCTGGTCAGGAAGCGCGCACCGGCAATGCCGGCCGCCCCGGCTCCGTTAATCACGACTTTGAGGTCTTCCGGTTTTTTGTCCGCTAGGTATAGAGCGTTAAGCAGAGCCGCTCCCAGCACTACCGCGGTTCCATGCTGGTCATCGTGCAGCACCGGAATATCCATGCTGTCGATCAGTTCCCGCTCAATCTGAAAGCAATCCGGGGCCTTGATGTCTTCCAGATTGATGCCGCCGAAAGTGGGGGCAAGGGCCTTAACGCAGTCAATTACCCGCTGGGGAGCAGAGGCGTCCAGGCAGATATCAAAGGTATCCACATCGGCAAACAGCTTGAACAGCACCCCTTTGCCTTCCATTACCGGTTTTGCGGCCAACGGTCCGATATTGCCGAGACCTAACACCGCGGTGCCGTTACTGACTACCGCAACCAGATTGCCGCGGGCGGTATAATCGTAAACAGCTTCCGGGCTAGCGGCAATGGCTCGACAAATTTCGGCCACCCCAGGGGTATAAGCCATTGACAGATGTTTTTGAGTAGCCAGCGGTTTGCACGGCAGAACTTCAATTTTACCTTTACGCTTACCGGCGTGATATTGGAAACAATCATCTGTGAAAGACATCAAAAAGACCTCATTTAAAAGTTATAATCACAAGTAAACAATATAAATCATAAATAATGAAAATTCAATTTGCAGGTTTGCTTTGCCTTGGGCGGCAACTGAGGTATAAGAGGGCGGGAGCATTAAGAGCAAATATGAATATTCTGATTGTGAATTTAACCAGGTTCGGCGATTTACTGCAAACTCAACCCCTGATCAGCGGTTTAACCGACCAGGGGCACAGAGTGAGTCTGGCCTGTCTGGAACAGTTCGCCCCGGCGGCGGAGCTGTTGGCTGACCTGAAGTTCATAGCTCCATTCCCCGGTTCTGATTTGTTGAAACATCTGGATGAGGATTGGGCCGGGGCTCTGTCCGATTTGTATTCCTGGCGCAAGGAATTGCGCGCGGCCTTTAACCCCGATTTAATTGTAAACCTGACGCCAACTCTCAGCGCCCGCATGTTGACCCGTTATCTTTGTCAAGGCGAAGAAGCTGCCGGCTCGTCCAAAGAAGTCGGGTTCATGGGGTTTGGAGTGGATCGGTTCGGGTTTATGGACAACAGCAACGCCTGGGCCACATACCTGCAGGCGGCCAGCCGCACCAGAGGGAATTCTCCGTGCAACCTGGTGGATGTGTTTCGCAAAGTCTGTGAGCTGGGGTCTGTGCAGCCGCGCTATGCCTTGGGGCGATTCCCGGACAATGTGCTCCGCCAGCTTCAGCAAGAGCTTGCCTGCAACACCGGGCAGCGCCTTGCCGAATTTCCGACCCAGTCGGGAAAGAATGTGAATGGCTATATCGGCTTTCAATTGGGGGCAAGCGACGATCGTCGCCGTTGGCCCACTGCTTATTTTGCCCGTTTGGGTGATTTGTTTTGGCGTGAACTGGGGCTGATGCCTATACTGCTGGGCTCGAAATCTGAACGGCATTTGGGGGAACGCTACGCCGAACAGACCAATTCTCCCTATCTGAACTTGTTGGGAGCCACTGACCTGCCCGGGCTGGCTGCGGTACTCATCCTTACCAGGTTATTGGTGACTAACGATACCGGAACCATGCATCTGGCTGCCGGCTTGAATGTGCCGGTGCTGGCGATTTTTCTGGCCACCGCTCAAGCTTGGGATACAGCCCCTTACCAGGAGGGGGCGCTTTGTCTTGAACCGGATTTGCCTGACCATCCCCGCCCGTTTGATAGCCCTTGCCCACCCGGCTGTGCGTGCCGGACTGCAATTCTGCCCGAAACTGTGTTCCGGTTTGCGAAAGAGCGTCTCGGGTCAGGGGTATGGCCCCGGGCCTCTACGGCTGATGGCCCGGTCAGGGCTTGGCTTACCACACGCGCTGCAAAGGAAGCCGACCCGGAAAGCTTCCTGGATTTACTGTCTCTGTCCGGGCATGAGTATGCCCCGCGCACCTTCTGGTTGCGCTCGCAGCGTTATTTCTTGCGCGCCCACCTGGACGGACGACTCGCCGGGGGCGACGGCGAGCGCTTTATTAAAGCGCTGCCGACATATTTAATCAGCGCGCTTTCCCATTTGCCGGTTGAGTTTCTGGAAAAGTTGCGGGCAGAGCTTGACCAGGCCGGGGCCATCCTGCATCTTTTGAGCGAGCAAGGGCAGGCTTTGAGCATTAACCCGCTTCCAGTGTTGAAGAATCGGTTCATGGCCACTTGGCAGCGGCTTCAGACGTTATGGGATAACAGCGCTTATTTCAATGTGCTGGGCCTGCTCTGGCTGGCCCAGACCCAAGAGGAGGGCGACGACCTGGGCAAAGTGCTGGCTCTGGTCCAGGAGTATGCGACGCTTTGCAGAGCTTGGAGTGCTTCCTTGACTCTTCCGTCTGCAAATCTCTGAGCCTTCTTATTCTCCAGCAATACTTTGAGCGTTTTGCCGAGAAGGTGCTTGGTCTGGTTTGACATCAGGTGGTATTAGTTTTAAAAACAGAATAAACGGATTTGCGGACGCGACAGTAAAACGGCAATGAGCGGAAAAGTGCTTGAAGAAAAACAGCGGGCAGACGAGGCTCTGAAAAAGCTTGGTCTGACCGACAGCCGGGAGCAGGCAAAACGTCTGATTATGGCCGGTCAGGTTCTGGCACGTTTCCCGAAGGCCAGATCAGAAGAACTGGTAAACAAGCCGGGGCAGGTGTTGCCGGGCGGTACTACGCTGTTCCTTAAAGAGAAGGAACGGTTTGTAAGCCGGGGCGCTTATAAATTGCTCACCGCTATTGAAGCCTTTAATCTTGATGTCACCGGTAAGGTGTGTCTGGATGCAGGAGCTTCCACCGGCGGTTTTACTGATTGCCTGCTTCAACATGGCGCAGCTCGCGTATATGCGGTTGATGTGGGAACCGGACAGTTGGATGTGCGCTTACGGCAAGATGAGCGGGTGGTAAGCATGGAAAATACCAATCTGCGCCATGCCGGAGAGAATTTGTTGCCGGAAGCAGTTGATCTGATTGTGGCGGATGTGTCGTTTATTTCGCTCACTCTGGTTCTGCCCCCCTGTTTGTATTTTTTGCGCGCTGGCGGTTTGTTGGTCTGCCTGGTCAAACCCCAATTCGAGTTGGAACCCAAAGAGGTAAAAGGGGGTGTGGTGCGCGACGAAGTCCTGCAAAAAAAGGCTGTGGACAAAATAGTTGCTTTCTGTACCGGACATTTGAGCTTGCGCCACCTGGGCACGGTCCCGGCTCGGCTGAAAGGGCCTAAGGGAAACCAGGAATACCTGGCGTTGTTCTCCAGACTTTAGCCTTTCGAGTAAAGCCCTATTTATAAGTTGTCGTGTTTCCAATTTGGGGTTTGCAAATCGCTGGGATATTTTTCGGGCGTTGCCCATGGTATAAGCGCTGTATAGCATTAATTATGAAGTGAGGTTTTATTATGAGTTCCCACAAACCACCTTTCAAAGGGTTGCTTCTGGATGTGTATGGAGTATTGGAATATAAAGGCGAACCTTGTCCGGGAGCGCTGGAGTTTATCAGCGAGTTGAACAAGCGCGGCATACCTTACCGCCTGCTGACCAATTCCACTCTGCAAAGCCGTAAGAGTATGGCTGAAAAACTGCAGAACTACGGCTTTGAAGTATCCCCCGATAAAGTGGTGACGGCCTCGTCTGCATCGGCGGGCTATCTGCGTTTGCAAAATGCCAAAAGTATCCGCATAATCATCGATGGCAAGGGTACTGATGAATTCGCCGGGTTGCCCGTGGATGAGGAAAATCCGGAGTGGTTGGTGCTGGGAGATGCGCGCGACGGCTTCAATTTTAAAAATATCAATATCATGTATCGCCAGTTGCTGGCCGGTTCCAAGTTACTGGTGATGATTCCCAACATTACTTCCAAGGAGAAAGACGGGCCGGAAATCACAGTGGGCGGTTACGGAAAAATGCTTGAGCTGGCCATTGGTAAGCCTGCTGTCTGGATCGGCAAGCCCAGCCCCACCATGTTTGATGTGGCTATGAGTGAAATGGGCCTTTCCAAGCAGGAAGTGCTGATGGTTGGCGATAACGTGCACATTGACGTGGATGGAGCCAAAAACGCCGGAGTGGCTTCCGGTCTGATGCTGACTGGGGAATTTCAGGATAAGCGTCCTGGCCCGGACGCCAACCCTGATTATATATTTGAAAATATTCTGGAAATACTTAAGCTGTTTTAGGGTATTTTAAACCACTTTAACTCGAAAAGCGCGCGATTTGAAGCGCGCTTTTCGGTTAGACCACATACCTGCATTTTATTGTTATCTTTTAGTGCTGCTCAAGCATTATTTCGTAGGGCATTAAGTTCATTCAGTGCGTGCGGATTGTCAGCCGCCGCTAAGTACAGGTACTGAGTGAGCCATGCTGGTTGTTCCGCTTCATCAAAAATTTTTTTATGGTTTGAGGCCTCTTCAAAAGGCGGGAAAGAAACGGTCAACAAATCGCCAAAGCCGATGAAGTCATTTTCAGCACCACCTGCCATTTATGGGGGCAATCAGCATGACTCCGAGCAGCCAGCGCTTAAGTCAGTCGGCGGTTGGCAGTGACTGTGATTAAAACGTGAAAGTAAAGAATAATTGGCTATAACTCATTAATCTTCTCTGAATTTGAGGCCTCAGAGTGTGGAGGAAAGCTCTCATGAATATTTTTGTTTTTGACCTGGACTCAACAGTTACTAAGGCGGAATTGCTGCCTGAAATCGCTAAAGCGGTTGACATGGATATCGACATGGCCCACCTCACCCAGCAGGCCTTGGATGGAGCTGTTCCGTTCGAAGAATCATTTCGTCAAAGATTTGACCTGCTCAAACATGTTCCTTTGAATGTTATTCGACAAGTCGCAGATAAAATTGCAATTGATGAGAATATCGGCAAGTTTATCCGCGAGCACCCCATGCAATGCGTGATTGCCACGGGAAATGTTGACATCTGGGTAAAGCCGATTACCGATAAGCTTGGTTGCCGGGTATTCGCGTCACATGCAGAGATGACTGCAAGCGGGCTCCCTTGTCTGGTTACAGTTCTGCATAAGAGGACGGTCATGCAAAGCCTTCGCTCTGAGTTGTCTGAAGATTCGAAAATCGTTGCCATAGGCGACTCTGCCAATGATATCCCCATGTTTGAACTGGCTGATTACGCTGTTGCGTATGGCGGCGTGAATGAACCGACTGATAAGGTAAAGTCTGCGGCGCACGCATTTATTAACGACAGTGCTGAGCTGGTTCAGCGCTTGCTTTATTTTTGTGATTAGATGGTGTGGTATGAAATTTGCTATAACTCATGGGTTAATATAGGGGGTTATATGAGAAAGTTCAAAGTAAGCCCTGTGCTGAAAATTACAATTCTGCTTTTTGGTTTGGTTTTATTACTTCCGAATGCAGCTCATGCCGCCGGCTATCTTGATCCGGGTTCCGGCAGCACCATTGCGCAGGGGGTTATTGCCGTTGTTGCGGTTATCAGCAGGTTTTTCAGAAAAGTAAAATCCTTTTTCATCAGAGCGGAAAGGAAATAACAGTGGTTTCTTTTTTTGAAAGCCCGGTATTGCTGTGCATATTGGCAACGCTTGCTCCCACAGTTGCGTTTGTTTCAGTGAATACCAAGTTTTTTACCATGCGGCAGATGGTGCAGTCGTCTTTGGTTGCGGCGACAATCGGCGGAATTATTGGGGCAGTTGTTTGGTACGCATTTTTACGACTGGAGTCTGTCGGGGTAGCAGAAGCGTATATTCATGGGCTGCTTGCTCTTGTAACTGGGCTGCTCTTTTTGGTTTTCAGCGAAAGGTTGGTGACTGAATTAATAGTTTCCAGAAAGGCTAGGGTTGTCGTGGTTTTAGGGGCTTTAATCGCTTTAGTCCTGCTTTCGATTGTGCTCGGCCCCGCTGTTGTCACCTGGCTGTTATTGATTTATTTAGCTTTTTCCTTGTTTGATTTGTTCAAAAAAAATACCAGACAAAAAGAGTTGCTTGTTTATGAAAGCTTGAGGTCTAAAGACTCGAAAGCTGTTGTATCAGAACGGAAAGCCAAGAGACCATTCAAGTATAAGCCTAATGTCTATCTGCTTTTTTTGGAGTCCATACATTCCGAAAAGGGAGCGGAGCAGATTTATAATATTCCGCCAGATCCGGAAATGGCGATTTTTTATCAAAAACACAAGTTTACTGTTTATGATAATTTTTTTTCGAATAATGCCTGGACATTGCACTCCTTAAATTCTCTCATTGAAAACAAGCTGAATGCTATAATCAGCGAACTCAGCTACCCGCCGTATGTGTTCAATCATTTCATGCAGAATGGATATAAGATTAATATCTTCGACAGAGGGACTTATGTATTTGGCAGATACTCCAAATGGGCGGATTACTGCTCATTCTTTTTGCCGTTATGGATAAAAAGGCTATATGGGTTCTGTGGCTCCCTGTTTGCTCAATCTTCATTTCTTAGAAAGGCGGTTTGTGGGGTAGATCTGTTTGAAACTGGCATCAGCTTTGACTACACATATAGTGCTGTAGAGCAAAGGCTGAAAATCGACACGGGGTATCCTGTTTTTAATATCATCAGATTCGGGGCCCGGCACAATGATTATAATTTTTATTCATACAAAGCTTGGGAAGAACTTTATGTCCCCATTTATATTAGGACCCAGGGCGAGATAAAAAGGATGGTAGAGCTTATTGTATCCCATGACCCGAAAGCTTTGATTATTGCTACTGGCGATCATGGAGCGATGCAATACCTGGATATGTGGGCCAATGGGGATATAAATGAGAATATCGCTAAAAAAGGTTTGACCCATGATCTGGTGGCCAGATCGTTTTTTGATGTACTGCTTGCCGTCAGATGGCCTGATTGGGTTGCTGTCCCGCCCAAAATTTATACACATATAAATATATTCAAGCATCTGTTCGCCATATTGTGCGAAGACAAATCAATCCTGTCAGAAATGAAGGCGGATATATCTCAAAAGGACAATTTTCTGGTTGCAGATAAAGGTCGGCCGCTTAAGCAGTTCCAACATGTCGGATCAGGTCTTCTTGACTATGATATTGAAGAGGCTGAAAAGACTCTTGACAGCAACCCCGAAGATAAAGGCAGTCAAATCCAATTGGCTGAACTGCTTTTAAAAAAGAGCCCTGTCAAGGCAGAGCGCATTCTGAAGGATGTGTTGAAGCAGGGGCCGGATTTTGCTGCTGAGTCAATGCTGGGCAATCTGTTTTTTGAACAAAACAGAATAGATGAGGCTAAGAACATATATTCTGCCAGGGTGCAGAAAGAGGCAAGCGTCGATGATTATTTGAAATATGCCACTATCCTGAAGGCGCTAGGAAAGCCTGATGAAGCGCTTGGCCTGTTGCTCGATTCAAAAAAACAACTGGGGGCTTTTGACCCGCAAATAGCGTCTATGTTGATTTCTCTTTACTTTTACTTGGGACGCTATGATGATGGAATAAATTTTTACAGAAGCAACTACAAGGTTGAGAAGAATGAAAACAGCTTGGCCACATTATTATATTTCAAACTGCTGTTCCATAAAGAGGAGTTTGAGAAAATAGATCAGTACTTTTCTCTTCTTCCCTCGCGCTCCTTGCGTATTCTACTGAACTTATCGGTTTATAATATCGGTTTTACCTTAATTAATATGCGTAGGAAAGACTGGTCAGCTCCGCTGAAAGCCTATCTTGCGAAGTCAAATGGTATACCGGATGGCGGCTGGAGCAGCTTTGCCAGCTATTACTGTTTGGAAAAGCAGGGGGACTTGAAATCAGTTACAAAACAAATTTTTGAACATATTGGGAATAATGCCAGATATAGTGCGCAGTTGGCCGAATATCTTGGAAAATTGCTCATTCGGAATAATATCAGGTCTGATGATTTCAAGGTATTTACAGAGCTTGCTGCGAACAGCGTGGAAGAGCGTTTTCTGGAATATAAGAAAGCGGGCATTTTTGATGAGGTTTGGTATAAAAACAAATATCTGAAGGGGAAATCGGGTGCGGGACATTTACACCCGATCATGCATTATCAGTATTACGGCATGTATGAAGGCGCCTGTCCCAATAAATACTTCGACACATACCATTATATCGAATCCGTCAGGGACGTCTTCCAGCAAGGAATAGATCCGCTTTGGCACTATCTGCACGCCGGAACCTGGAACCTGGTTGATCCTTCACTGACCTTCTGCACAAGACGTTATATGTATGAGCATAAAATTCCGCTTGGCGGGCAAAACCCTATTGTACATCTGTTGGCTCAGGAGCGATCGGGTAAAACCTTATCCTGAGCAGGAGGAATAAATGCAGAAGGTCTTTGGTTCGTTCCGTGACCCTTCCGGGTATGTCTATGACAACGGTGAAGATATCTATCGTACCATAAACCGGGTCTATCAAAGCCAGTGGGAAACCATGACCCGCTCCGGGTTCCTTGACGGTCTGGTTGAACAGGGTTGTGTGTGCGGGTTTTCGGAAATGTTGCCGGAGCAATTGCCGGCGAGTTTGGGGGGTAAGGAAGTCTGGAAGGCGATTAAGGTTGAGAGAATACCTTTTATCTCTTATCCCTACGAGTGGTCTTTCGACCAATTGAAGGATGCGGCTTTGCTGACTCTGGATATCCAGAAGTCGGCATTGACCAATAATCTGTCTACCAAAGACGCATCAGCCTATAATATTCAATTTCATGGCTCCAAGGCCCTGTTTATAGACCTTTTGTCCTTTGACCACTACCATGAGGGTGACCCGTGGCAAGCATACCGGCAGTTTTGTATGCACTTTTTAGCCCCGCTGGCTCTGCACCGTCATAATCTGTATCTCGGCTCGCTTTCCAGACTGTGGATAGACGGCATTCCTTTACCTGTGGCTTCAGCGCTGTTGCCCTGGAAGTCGCAATTGTCGCTGGGATTGCAGATGCACATTCATACCCATGCCCGCATGGAGAAAAAGCATTCCGACGGGCGGGCGGCCCGACGAAAAGTGGAGGCCACCAAAGTAAGTAAGAACGCCTTGCTCGCCATTGTCGAATCATTGGAGAGCTCCGTAAGGTCTTTGAATCTGCCGAAGGTAGATACGGAATGGGGCGAATATTACAGCGATACAAACTACACGGCAACAGCAGAGCAAACAAAAGAAGGCATTGTGAACGAGCTTGCCGCCGGTTGTGCTTCTAAAGGCCATCGGACATTGGCTGTGGATCTGGGCGCAAACAACGGGAAGTACAGCGCCATATTGGCCGCGCATTTTGACTATGTGGTGGCGGCCGATATTGACCCTGTGGCAGTGAACAGCCATTACAACCACCTGAAAGCAAGCGGGAATAATAATATTCTCCCCTTGGTGCTGGACTTGGGCAACCCCTCTCCGGGGCTGGGTTGGATGTGTCGTGAAAGAGACTCCTTTTCCGCAAGATGTAAAGCGAATTTTGTAACGGCTTTGGCCCTGGTTCACCATCTCAGGTTTACAGTGGGAATACCTTTTCCGCTAATGGCCGCATTTTTTGCCGAGCACGTTTTGCCGGGCGGGTATTTATTGGTTGAGTTTGTGCCGCGGGAGGATAGCCAGGTGCAAAGGCTGTTAGCCGCCAGAGACGATATCTTCACTGATTATACTTTGGATGCGTTCTGTGAAGCTTTAGCTCCGCAGTTCCAGAAAGAGTGTGTTCTGCCGGTCGCTGACTCGCTCCGGTACTTAATTTTATTTAAACGCAGAAATGATGAATAATTTTAGGAACTGAAATGTCAGAGCTCACTGTCGATATGCTTTTAAAGCTTGCCGAGGTTTCCGGGAACACACCCAAGATTCCGGATTTGGTATTGTTTCTCGGACGTAACGGCGGCGGATTGTTTGATAACGCCAAGCACTGTTACCTTGAAACTGTGCGTAATAAATACCGGTTCAAAAGTGTATTTTATACGGCGTCTCCCCGGGCGGAGCGGGAATTGAGCGCGCTTGGTGTTTCATTTATAAATGAGCTGGACTTTGAACTGCTCAGCAGAGTCGCCTTGATAGTGTGCGACGATTTTTATTGGCGAGAAAGTTTGGTTGAATATATAACCAAGGGGGCGAAGATCTTTCAGCTTTGGCACGGGATACCGCTCAAGTCCATTGGAATGGTTCAGGCGACTATCGAGCACCGGAACATGTCCCCTGAGCGCCAACGCTGGATTCGCTTCGGGTACAGCGGTTATAATACGGTGCTTTCCACCTCGGAATATGTCAGCCGGGAGATCTTCAGCCAGGTATTTGAAACCGGAAAGTTTGTGAATTTAGGTTACCCCCGCAACGATGTTTTGTTGCGTCCGGCAACGAAACTCGACAGGCTGGATATGCTTAACGTGCCCAGGGATATTCTGGCTCGTCTGCAAAGACAGCGCAAAGCCGGCGGCAAGGTTGTTGTTTACATGCCCACTTTTCGCGACTACAATGCGAACGGCGAAGTGAACGGCACTCAAAATGCCGGGTGTTATCTGGATATTGCGGCGCTTGGCGAATTTGGGCGACGCAACGGCGTGCTGTTCCTGCTCAAGTATCATCCTTATGTAAAGGATATTCCCGCCGCCCTCCCGGAATCATGCATTTTCTGTCCGCACACAGCGGACATCTATCCGCTTCTGCGCTTTTCCGACGCCCTGCTTACCGATTATTCATCAGTATATTTTGATTATTTGCTGCTCAACCGGCCCATTCACTACTTTACCCCGGATAAAGAGGAATATGAACGGAAAGATCGTAAATTCATGCTGAATTTTGACGATTGGACACCCGGCGTAAAAAGCCGCTCCCAGGAGGAATGCTTTGCGGCGCTGACTGATTTGCTGGCTGCCGATATGAACGACGGCTTTGAGGGCGAACGCTTGCGGATGCGCGATATCCTGTTTGAACATATTGATGATCGGGCTGCAGTCAGATGTTGCGAATATATAACCGAGCTTTTGGGCTGAGGATAACATGCCTGCTTGCGGGGCGGGTCTATATCAGGCCTGAAGGGTGTGGTATTGAGTTGGTGGCTTTGGAGCACAAAGTCTGCTGTTTCTTTAATTATCTTTAAGGTTGATTATCCTATGCCGTTTCCGAGTAAGCAACAAATATTGAAGCAGAAGCAAAGAACTTTGGAAGCAGCCACAGCCGCCTGTGGGCTGCAAGATATTCCCGTCGGACTGTTTGACGAGGTGTTGGACTTTCTGACTTATTATGGAGATTCCCCGCGCCTGGCCCATTGGGTAAAAGACGTATATCTGAGCCGGGGTATAATTCAACCGCCTTGTCCGGAACCAACACCGCTGGTTTCCGTGATCATACCCTGCCATAATTACGGACGCTATTTGCGGGAATGCGTGGAAAGCGTGCTGATGCAGACCATGCCGAATTGGGAAATTATCATCGTGGATGACGGCAGCACAGATAACACGCCGGAAGTAGCTGCAAAAATTCTAGATGATTTTCCGGAGCATAAAATCCGCCTGATCAGTCAGGAGTGCCAGGGCATAGTTCAGCCGCGCAACCGGGGAGTGACTCTTGCCAAAGGCGAGTTCATTCTGCCTTTAGATGCGGATGACCTGATTGCTCCGACGTTTCTGGAAAAGACCGTAGCAACGCTTCAGGCGGATGATGACCTTGGCTATGTAAGCACGCGAGCATTGTTTTTCGGCAGTTCCAACAAGATATGGCCAATGGAGCCGTTTGTTCCTTTAGCCCTTCTGGTGGCAAATCAGCAGGGCAATACTACCCTTTACCGCAAAAAGATGTGGAAAGATGTAGGCGGATATGAAAAGGAAATGATTTACGGCTATATGGATTGGGAATTCTGGATTCACTGCACTAAAGCCGGTTGGGTTGGTCGGCAGCTTGAAGAGCCTCTTTATTTATATAGGCGGAAGGATAACTCCGTGGTGATGCAGGCCAAGAAGCGCGATGTGAATATAAAGAAGCAAATAGTGTCACTGCACCCGGAAATTTATGACACCGCCAAGCTGGCTGCCGTCGGAGATGAGATCAACAATAAAAATTGGATCCCGCCCGGGCTCTTGCGCTCACCCCTGCTCATTCCGCCGCGGCCCGGGCAGAAGCCGCAACCGGTTCTGTTTTCAGTTGCCGAATATTTATCAGTTCAATCGTTCAAGCGTATGGTGCTTAATCAGCTTGCCGAGATTTTCCCCGGGCATCTGTCCATGTTCATGGGGGGGGATGCGGGTAACGGTGAATTGGGCTCATTTACACAGTTCTTTTCACTATTGTCCGGAAAAATGGATGCCTATATCCTAGCGGGTAAGCGTAAGGAAGCAGGACTGCTCGCATTACAATTGCTTTCCAGTTATCCTTTGTGTAAGAATGGCGTTATCAAAGCCTTGCAGGCTATTTCTTCCGGTTTATGTCCGCAGGCAAGCTACGAGGCAGGCAAGCTTTACTATTCCATTTTTCCTGATGATGAAATGGCGGAATGTCTGGCTAAACTCCTTTATGCCACTATCCCGGCTGAGGACAGTTTGTATACTCTGGGCCTGCTGGAAGGTGTTGCTCAATTGGCGCCGAATTTTCCGGAAATAGCAGAAAAACTGGCGGGAATGAAAGAAAGGTTGGGTTTCTCTTTCGGCAGTGATGAGAAAACCGCTCCAATATGGTATGTGGCGGATGAATTTGGTTATGTGCGCGGCAATATCCATGGGGTGAATAAAGCGCGGGTAATGACCATGTCTTCAATATTGCAGGGGCGCAATGGGCCTGAAGTTTGTATAGTTACCCCTCTTCACGCTAATATTGCCGAGGCTGTTTCCCTGTTTTATAAAAAGCTGGAGCAGACCGCCCCGGACAAAGACCACCGGCTCCCTCAATGGTGTTGTACAAAACCGACAAACGGCGGCGCTGGCTTTATTTCAGTTCCGGCGGTGAAGCCGGGCGTTGTTATCACGGAAGGAGTGCGCCTGGAGGCATATGACTACTTCAAGGTACTGAAATGTGAAGGGGTGCAGCCAACGGTATTCATGCACCATGCTTCGCCAAAACAATATGAAAAGGCCTACACCGGCGACTTTATACTTCCAGAGCTTCTAAGGGTTCTTGAAAGATACAAATACAACATTTGTGTTTCCCGGAATGTGATGGATGAGTGGAAACAGATACCCTCTCTGGCTGAAAAGAACTGGACATATATTCCTAATTGCGTCCCGGATGAGGAGGATGCAATTCTGCTGAGCGGGGTTGACAAACAAGATATTCGAAAAAAATTACAACTTCCGGAAAATGTGTTTATCGGTCTTTGTCTGGCCAGCGTTCAAACCCGTAAGGGGCAGGATATTCTTTTGCGCCAGTTGCATGAAGTGCTGAAAAAAGCTCCGGAATCTCTGTTTCTGTTTGCTGGACCTGTTTTGTGGCATTGGGGCGGCGGCGAAATCGTAGATTATGCGCAAGCAAACTTCACGCCTGAAAATGTCAGGATTTTGGGCTCAAAACCGAATCCGTTTGAGTATATTCTGGCGGCGGATTGTCTGATATTGCCGTCGCGTGAGGAAGCATTGCCGCTTACTATTCTTGAAGCGATGTTATTAGGCAGGCCGGTTATCGCCGCGAGTGTGAACGGTATCCCTGAACTCGTGGTGCCGGAAGAAACAGGTCTGCTGTTTGCGCACAACACTCCAAGTGATTTGGCAAAACATATTTTGCGTTTGGTTGGTGATCCCGGTCTGGCTGAGAAAATGGGGCAGGCCGGGCGCAAGCGATATTTTGCAAACTTTTCGCGTGAGCGCCATACCGCTAGATGGCATGAGTTTTGCAATTTAATCGGAGCCCGTAAGTGAACACTTAGATAATAAAGAGTGGAAGGTAGCCTATGGCAGAATTATGTTTAACAGGTTTACAGCCGAATTCTCCGGAGTTGGTCCGACGTTTGCGGAATGTGGACTGGCTTGGCAGGGAGTTCAGCTATGCACAGTATATTCGTAGCATAAAGATGGCTGAAGCACCTGAACCGCCTGCAATGAGTCTTATTCTGTGCCTTGATCGTTTGGAGAAGAAGGTTGTGGCCGCCTTGCATATGCTGTTGGATGCCAATCCTGACTCACTGGAAATAATAATAGTCAATCCTCAATGTTCCTCGCCGTGGCTGGCGGTTCTTCCGCGAATAGCGCATGTTTGGATTGATGTTGATGATAACTGCCCTGAATATACATCAAGAAATATGGGAGCCCTGTTTGCCAATGCTCCCATGTTGCTTTTTTTATCTGATGCGGTTGCACCAGTTCCGGCATTACCCCAAGCTTACATCAATTGTCTGAGCCGGGAAGGAGTCATAGCCGCCAGAGGGCGGGTTCTTAAAGAACGTCAGTCATACACTGCTTTGTTTCGCCGCTTCGACTTGGGAGATTGCTCTTTCCCTTGGGCCTTGGACTTAGATGAGAATATGGCGATACTGGCTCAACAGTTTTTCAGCATCGGTGGGTTTGATGAAACCTTGCAGCCAGGCTTCGGAGCTTTGGAGCTGTCCGCTAAAATATACCAACGTTTCCCGGAATATCAGGCGCAGCAATACTGTCCTGAGGCGGCGGCGTTTTCTCATGCCGGTTCCACTCCTCTCCACCACGGTATGGACAGTCAGATTTCCTGGAAGCAGCTTACAGAGAAATATGCTCCAAAAAAAGACGAAAACCATTTATTGCTTTACTATGATTATTGGTTCAGTCTTTTGAAAAAGTTTATGAAAGATAAGGGGGCAGTATGAACGACTGGTCAAAACGGCATGGAGGGAGTAGAGCTTTTCTGGCGCTGTCCCGTTCTTTTCCCGATCCTACCGGATATAATGTGCGCTCTCACTCCATAGCTACACATCTTCTGGCGCATGGCGTGGATTTAAGTGTATATACCAGGCCGGGGTTCCCTTTGTTTGAGAGGAATGCTCCCATGGATTTTGAATATGATGGCGTCATCTATCATCGCCTGCCGCATTTGGCTCCTGAAACCGGTTATTCGGGAGTATTTTATCGGGAGATGGCAAGAGAGGTTTACAGACAGGCAATACGCGAGTCGCGAGCATGTATCGTCCATGCGGCTTCTGATAAAGAAAACGGTTTGCCCGCAGTAATAGCCGGGAAAGATTTGGGGGCACGCACTATATATGAATATCGCGGCATGTGGCATTATACGCGTGACAGCCATGTTCCGTGGCATCATATAACGGCTGATTATTCCAACAGCCATGCCCTTGAGTTGGAGGTTGGCACAAAAGCTGATGCTGTGTTTACAATTTCTGAGGCCTTGCGGGAAGATTTGGTCAGTTATGGCCTAGACAGAAATAAAATAAGCATACTGCCTAACGCAGTGGACGTAGAACGGTTTTCACCTCAACCAAGGGATGAACAGCTACGCAGTGAACTTGGCTTGCAGGGTAAAGTTGTTGGATTTGTAGGAAGCATTACCCGTTATGAGGGAATAGACTATTTGATTGATGCGGTGTTAAGCCTTAACGCGGCTGGAGAAAAGGTCTCGTTGTTGGTTGTCGGGGATGGGCATAATCTGGCATATCTTAGGGAGCACCACCGCGTTCGGGGCTCACACCCTTGTGTTGTCTTTGCCGGCAGAGTGCCTTTTGATGAGATTAACCGCTATTATTCCATTATTGATATAATTGCCCTTCCCCGGGTTAACTGCAAGGTTTGCCAGTGTATTCCACCGCTCAAGCCTTTGGAGGCAATGGCCATGGGCAAGGGTTTAATAGTATCGGACATGGCGGCAATGTGCGAAATAGTCAAGCATGATCAAACAGGCCTGGTCTGTCGTTCAAACAGCGTGAACAGCTTGGCAGAGCAACTGGGAAGGTTGATCAACGAGCCGGAATTGTTCCGAGTTCTTACTGAAAACGCCATGGATTGGGTGCGTCAAGAACGCGATTGGGCTATAGTCAGCAAGCGAATTTTGCAGGTATATGAAAAACTGATTGGATAGAAGAAATGGACAGAAGTTTTGAAGTGTATTTAGGCATGGCCATGAGCCAATGGGTACAGCGAATGACAAAACGTCGTATTGACTGGCTCTGTGCGCAGGCCAGAGGGTTTGTGTTAGATATAGGCTGCGGACAGGGGCTTGTGCCTTGGCTGTTGGCCAGTAGAGGGTTAAGAGTTATTGGGGTTGATATGGATGCCGAAGCGCTGGGCTGGGCGCGGGAAAATCTTGCTCCCAGCAACCCTGCAGTTTGGGAACGTATTACTTTTGTGCATGGTGACTTTGCCACTTTCAATTCACAAGAGAAGTTCGATACTATAATTGCGGGCGAGTATCTGGAACATTTACCGGATGAGATATTGGATAAGCACTTGCAACACATAAGCTCTTTATTAGCTCCGGGGGGTGTTGTTGCCATTACCACGCCATTGGGCCTGCATCCTCACCCGGATCATTACCAGACATTTTTCCCGCGCAATTTGGCGGAAAAATTGTCGAAATATTTTTCCATTAGATCTATGGATGTTCAGGACTGCTATTTCCGTTGTTTGTGTGACCTGTCAACGCCCAAACTAATCCCGGATCAGGAAGAATTACTTTACTTGAGTGAAAGGGGAATTCAGCAGGCGCAGGAAAGAGAATATGCACGCATGGGGTTGAAGGTAAAGACTCCCCCGCCGCCGCAAAAGTCTTCTTCATGTATTAAAAGGCCAGTTGTTAAGGATAACATTGAAGATTATCTGCACGAAAAACATATTACGGAAGTCAGCCTGTTACAAAAGAAACTGGCTGAACGAGGCATACATACCCCATTTGTATACGATGTCCGACTGTTTAAAGAACTTAATTCTTTGTATGCCGACAAGCCTCTGGTACCTTCTCCGCGCAGTATCACCCCGGAAGGGCTTTTTGCCCAAGCTGATTCCAGAGTAAGCTCTCTGCTGAAAATGTTACCGTCTTTTGCAGGCTTAAAATGTCTTGAAGTTGGTTGCGGGCGGGGAGAAACTTCTGTGCGTTTGGCTGAAAGGGGGGGATGTGATGTCGTTGGGGTAGATATCACTCAGTATGACGAATGGGAAGAGCGCTGGAGTAAGCAGACTCGCTTTCTACCTATTGATATTACATATGATGCACCTTTCCCGCCCAACTCCTTTGACTTCATTTTTTCTTTTGTAGTGCTTGAGCATGTGGCCGCTCCTCTTGATATGCTTACCGCATTGCATAGATTGTTAAAGCCGGGGGGTAGGCTGTATTTCACTGCTAACCTTTACCGTGGTCCTATGGCGTCACACCGGTACAGAGAGGTCTTTTTCCCTTGGCCCCACCTTTTGTTTGATGATGAAGTATTTGAGCAGTTCTACAAACAAGAAGGCTATACTTTCAGTGGGAAACCTGCTTGGGTTAACAAGTTGATACATTTACACTACCTTGAGCATGTCAAGTCACTTGGTTTTACAATTCTGGAGTGTAATTATACGCGTCGTCCTTTAGATAAGGATTTCTATTTGTGCTTTGAGGAAAAGCTGGGCAGATATCCTGTAAATGACCTGGAGTTGGATTTTATTAAAATGCTGCTTTGTAAATAGCGTATTAAGCCCAAGCTGTTTTGAGCTTTGGGAAGGGAATTGAAGTTGGCCTGTAGTAAAGCCATATTTTGAAAATAACTTGTAGGTAAAAATATGAAGCAACGTGTTGCTATTGCTGTTCACATTGAGGCGCAGCCGGACTTTGCGAAGGAAAATCATATCGACCGGTTAATCTGGGGAAAGTTTGGAAAATCTGGGTTCGGGCTTGGACTGATGTTGTCTATGGCAGCTCAATACGGCATACATGCGACTTGTTTCATCGATTATGCAGAACATGAACTATATGGGGAAGGATGGTTGGATGTTGGCAGAGAAATTCTGCGGCGAGGGCATGAACTACAGCCAAGTCTTTCCCCAAAATTTTTAGGCGACAAGTTTTGGAGACGGTATAATTTAAAGCCGGTCAACGATTTCCGTCATGCCGATTTGGAACAATGTCGTGTAGGGATTAACTACATGCTGGAGACACATGCAGGCATTAGCTCTGAAAAACACATAGCCTATAGAAGCAGTTACCTACCTACCTACCTACCTACCTACCTACCTACCTACCTACTCTCTTCTCTCGGTAATGGGTGAAGCGGGCATCTTTTTAGATGCCAGTTATGCTCCGCATATAGAAGATAACCCAACAGGGCAAACCTTCCGCTCTCCTTTCTTTTGGAGTAATGGGGTGTTTGAGGTCCCTGTTTCTTGTTTGTTGAATTTTAATAGACATTCATTTGTCGATTATGATTTTAACTCGCCGGCATTGCTGAGCGGAAGTCCGGAAAGATGTGTACAGCAACATGAGGCTTATTTGAACAGCTTTTTTGCGCGCTACGGCAATCAGGCCATAGCTGTACTCACTATTTGTCCTTGGTATTTCTACTCTCCGGATGAAAATGGCTATTACAGTATTTTTCAGCCTGACTCAGTTAATAAGCTTAACTTAGTGTTGGAGATGCTGAGCAAAAAATACGACATAGTAACATTGGGCGATATAGCAGCATCTCTCCATGAAGAAAGACAGCGGGCAATTCCGGAATATGTAGAGCTGGGGCAATCAGAACCATATTGTACGATTTGTCGCGCTCCGGCCAGTCACTTTACTAATCTTAATGATGTTCCTAAACGGCATTGCCCGGTCTGTAAGTCTCTGGAACGCCAACGCGTTTTTTATGATTTGTATACTAAAGGGGTATTCGGAAAAGGCGCGCTTGGGGACAAGAAGATCTTACATATAGCTCCAAGTATAGTTGAAAGAAGAATATTCAGTGAAATTAACTGCTATACTGTATCAATAGATATAAGGCCCGACTTCAAACCGGATATTTTAGGAAACATAAGCAATATCCCGCAAATACCTGATGAGAGTTTTGATATTGTTTTCGGCAGCTTTGTATTCACATGCACGGAAAATTTTCAAGACGCTGTTAAGGAATTATGGCGGATACTACGCCCGGGAGGATTTATCCTTTGTCATGATCCGCTAAGGGAAGGTGTTACAAAAGAAATAAGGGAGCATGAGGAGATAGTCGCCTACTACGGCGGGGAGGCTTACCAAAAATACCATGTCGGAACTTTTCGTATTTTTGGAGAGGAAGATTATGCAAGTAAGTTTTCTCCTTACTTTAATGCTGAGTTGTATTACGGCATAGATACACCTACCGGAATCCGTCAGGGTTGGCTTAAAGCCGTTAAGCCTGCCCCACCTAGTAAGGCTTCCTTAATAGCTTCCTGTATTAAGGACATTCCTGTAAAAGCATCACAAAGGTCTGCTCGCAAAGTTGTTATTACTATTGATACAGAAGCTCACAAACTGCGAGCTGAACGCGATCATGTGAGGCGTTTAATCTGGGGTGAGCATAATGGCGATCAATATGGGCTGGGGCGCATGATGGATATAGCTGAGGCTCATAATGTTCAGTTTACATCGTTTTTAGATTTACCGGAGTATACTTCATATGGAGAAGATATTCTGGATGTAGGCAGGGAGGTGTTGCGTCGCGGGCACGATTTGCAGGTGCATATGCACCCGGAGATGTTTTCCAGAGAGTTTTTTGATATGCATGGTCTTAGGTCTGAAAGCTATGTCCTTCCTCGGGTAAGTAATTTGTCTGTTGCAGAGCATGTAAAAAGAGGAAGGTGTGCATGGGACCCTACGCTTTCTTCAAGAGATCATATACGTTGCTATATTGATACTACACTGGACATTTATTCACGGATTACTCCTGTACCACCGAGTGCTTTCCGTACAATGGGCTTTAAATTGACTCCGGCTTTAATTGAACTTTTGGGAGAGACCTCCATCCCTCTCAGTTCTAATTATAATCCACAATTTCCAGATAGAGCCCCTTTTCTTAAGGGAGTTATTCTGCCGCCTTTTTATTGGCATACGGGAATGCTGGAGTTGCCGGTAAGCTGTCTCATGTTTGTAGGGGCCAAAGGTCCGGAGCATTATAATTTCAATACATCTTTATTGTTAGGGGGCGATGCTGGTGAATGCGCCCGGCGGCATGAGGCTTTCTTGAATTGCTTTTTTGACAGTAACCCGCAGAATACAGTTGCAGTAATGGTAATGCACTCATGGTCTTTTTTAATAATGGACAAGAAAGGCTTTTTTACCATACCAAATGAACATGCTGTTGAGGTATTCGATACTGTTTTAAGCAGGCTATCAAAACAATTCGAGTTTATAACCCTGAAAGAAGTTGCCAGTCAGAGGGAAAACTTATTTCCTTCGGCTACAAAGAGGCAGGCGGAATCTCCGGTGCAAAGCGAGGCATGGTCATTTTCCCCCACAGCTCTCCCACCATTTGTTTGATTTCGTATTGGTTGGGTTTATTTTGCGCGTTAAGATAGATGCTATGTCTTAAACTGTTCAAACGACGGGACGGATATTATGATCTTATATTTTTTATATTGTTGAGAAGGGATTATGGTATAAAGTCGACGACGAATATTAAGGGCTTGGATGCCTTAAACAGTTCGTTCTAATCATCTGGCCTGAGTCTAGCTGACACTCAGGCCAGTTTACCATTTGAGTAGATGTGCAGTATCGCGGCTGTGAATTTCACAGTACCATGTCTGCCATCTCAAGGGTTATTTTCTGCCCACAACAATTGTTCCGCCCATTAAAACTTCCTGGCGGAATGAATCAGGGAAGTTTTGTACTTTTGAAATGGTAATCGAGAAACCCACCTGCTGCAGGCGTTCACAAAATGCTTCCAGGCTGTAGCCTCTGACATGGTCTTTCTGACCAAATGCTTTTTCTCTTTCTTCTGGAGCAACTATTGAGTAATTTTCATAAAGCTGCGGAAATAAAGGCACACAGAGGAAGGCTGTCCCGCCGGGTTTAAGGGTTCTGTGCAGTTCTCTCATAGCGCGGATATCGTCAACGATATGTTCAAGCACATGGATACAAATTATATAATCAAAAAAGTCGTTATCATATTGTATGTCTGTTATATCCACTTGGTAAGAGGCTTTTCTCGGATTTATGTCGCAGTCGAAGTATTTTGCAGAAGATTGTTCAAAAAGACTCCGGAAACATTTTTCTGGAGCAAAGTGTAAAATATTTTTATTTTGTACAAATGGAAAGATGGAAAGTAGGTGTATATACAAATGGCGTTGTCGTTCCAGGCTTCCGCAAATGGGACACATTGCTTCGCGGGGTTTCAGCCCGAAACTTTTGAACTTAGCAAACCTGAACCCGCAGACATTGCAGTATCTTTTGGTTCCTGCAAAATCGGGGTTTTCCTGAATGAAATTTTCGTAGATGGTTGTCAACTCAGTTACTCCTAGCTATGTATAATCAAATCAAGCTTTAGTGTATCGGTGCCGGTAGTATTTTTGCCAGTAAGAATGCGAACAAGTTTAACCAGCAATAATTGTACCAGGTATTTGCTTATCCTTTAACTTGAAGCGATCCTTTATTTAGTTCTATATATGGAGTATCCAAATAATTGGCACTCTGGCTGCAAATGATGAAGTTTTTAAAACCAACAAAACATAGCCGGGATAAGTATGAGAAATTTAAGGAATTTACATGTTTTTCAGGCCAGAAGGGAGAAACAGGGGGTAGTTTATTTAAGTACAACAGTTCCCATTGAAGAGGGACTGGATATGTTCAGCCTGTCTGCTGCTTTATTTTCGCCGGCTGAAGCCGGGCAGGGGGGCGCTGGTATAAACTTTGAGCAGAAACAATATGCTTCACCCCATGAGCTTTTGACCTGTCTTAACAGCATGACCTGTGAAGATGCGGTTTTAAACCTTCTCCCGCGTACATATAAAACTATTGGCTTGTTCCGGGCCATAAACGCCGCACCACTGCAAAGTATTGAATTGCGCAATAACGCGGTGGCGGTTGGCGGAGCCCCCGGCCGTTTTTTCGCTCGACTCAGACGGTTCACGCCCGGTAGATTGCTTTGTTTTATGCTTAGGCAGCCGTTTGTCTGGCGGCGGCTGGTGGGCATACCCGGCCGGATTATTTATGGGGGCGCGAGGCTTCGCCCAGCCCCAAGCGATGCTTTACGTTTGCTTTCCGCTCAGGCGTGGGATTATGACCAGTGGCTCGGGTTATTATCGGATCGGGGAATAGATTGGGGAGACAGTCGGGAGATGAAGCTGGAAAAACTGTGTGGATGCGGGATTGGATTGGTGCAGCAGGCTTTGGGGGGAAGTACTCTGAAGGATGCCCCCGTCTTCTTTGACGGCGAAGCCGGTGAAGCGCTTGCTCCGGACAATGCCGACACCTGCATATCTCCTTGCAGAATACTGGAGAACGCTGTGCGCCCAATGTCAGTTCCAGTCGGCAGTACAAGATCCCTATGCCAGGAGAAGTATCTGCTTTTTCTCGACCAGAACCTTCCCTTTCACCCTGATTTTAAAGAGCTTGGCCGCAAACAGCCGGCCAGCGCTGAGAAGTATTTTCCGGCCCTGTGCAATTTTTTTGACTGTCTGGAACAGGCTGTCGGTCTGCCGATAATCATCGCCGCTCACCCCCGGGCCGCGTATGCCCAACCCAACTATTCCGGTCCGGACTGGTTCGGCGGGCGCACCTTGGTCAGCGGGAAAACCTTACCGCTTATAGTGGACAGCGCTCTGGTGCTCTGCCATACATCAACAGCCCTCAATTTCGCGGTAATCGTGGGAAAGCCTGTGCTTCACCTGACCAGTCGTGAACTGGAGTTTACTGAAGGACATATTATCCGCTCAATGTCCACACATTTGCATACTCGGATTATTAATATTGATGAGCCGCCCAACCAATTCGAATTATACAAGGCCGCAAGCATGCAGGCGGATGCAGCCGCCTATGCCCACTATTTCCATAATTATATCAAGGAAGCGGGCAGCCCGGAAAAGCCGTTCTGGCAAATTCTGATAGACGACTTGCAGGCCCATGCGCTATAGGCGGAAGCATGGATTATACTCTGGCCCTGTTCACCTCAACAAATTCTCCGCAGTCTGGTCTTGATGACGTGCGTCTGCCTCTTTACCATGCCCTGCTTGAGTTGGGACACAATGTTCAGTTGTGTCACCAATCGATTTACCCGGATTCCCAAAACATAATTTTCGGCCTGCACGATCGCCCGTATGTTCCTCTGCACAGGCTTCCGCCTGATAGTATTATTTATAATCTTGAGCAGATCACTCCCCGAAGTCGTGCGATGACCCCTGCATACTTGAAAGCCTTGGCCAAGTTTAAAGTGTGGGATTACAGCCTGCGCAACATTGAAAGACTGAAACAGAGTTTCGGAGTGGGAGACGTGACCCATGTTCCGCTGGGGTATGTGCCCCAGATGACTGTAATCAATCCGGATTACCCCAAAGATATAGATGTGCTGCTGTACGGTTGTCCCAATTCCCGGCGCAAAGCTGTGATTGATGCGCTGAGGGCTCACGGCGTGAACGCTTTGCTGGCCTGTCATGTATTCGGTAAATTGCGCGACGGCCTGATTGCCCGTTCTCATCTGGTGTTGAACGTTCACTTCTATTACCCGGGAATTTTGGAGGTTGTCCGCCTGAGTTACCTGCTGGCCAATCGCGTTCCGGTGATTTCTGAATTGAATGCGGATACCGAAGCGCCGGACGGCTATGAGGCGGCGTGTATTTACAGCCCGTATGAAAAATTGACGAAAACAGTCATCGCGGCGCTTGCGGACAAACAGGCGTTGCGCCGACAGGGTGTGCGGGGATATGAGATTTTTGCAGCTACAAAGTATGCGGATATTTTAAGGGAAGTGTTAAACCGCCCGGATCGCACATAAAGCTTGAAGATTTGGCGGTTCCGGCTTATTGCAGGGGATGTCGGAAATTCAGGATAATAAATTCACTGCCGGTCTGAAGGGAAAAGACAGCTTCAACAATCCGGAAAATCCGGAGGGTGGGCAGGCTTCCACGGCTTTTCCCCCTGTTTCCCCTTCGCTTGCCCGTCGTTATTCGTTCAAGCTCATAGCTAATATCGCTGGCATTCCTTTATATCTGCTGATGGAGGCGATCCTTCCCCGTGCTTTAGGCCCTGTAGCCTATGGGGCTTTTTCCTATGCTACCGGCATGTTTCAGTATCTGACCAATTTCCTTGATTTCGGAGCTTCAACCTGCTTATTCACAGCCTTGTCCAAACGCCAGTCGGAGTGGTCTCTGTTGGCGTTTTTTTTGCGGATAAGCGGGCTGATTTTTATCCTCTGTCTGCTGATGTCAGGCTTGTGTATGGTGCCTCAGATCGGTGCGCGCCTCATGCCGGGGGTGCCGGCCTGGATCATGCCCTGGGCTGCTCTTTGGGCGCTGGCCACCTGGGGGGTGCGCGTTTTGCGCGGGGTGAACGACGCCTTGGGGCAAACCGTAAAAAGCGAAAAGCTGCGCACTATAGCCGGGGTGCTGGCTTGTGTGGCCCTGGTTGTGCTGCATTTGGCGGGCGTGCTCAATCTGCCGGTTCTGTTCGCTCATCAACTTGCTTATTTATTCGGAATGATCATTGCCTTTAAGATTATAATTCTGGAGGGGTTCCCTGGCCCTCAAGGAAAGAGCACTGAGTCGGGCAGGGAAAACAGTACAGGGCAGCGTTTGCCGTCCCTTGCTCTGAGCAAAGAGCAGAAGCGCGCATATGCCCGTGAATTTGCTGCATATTCTCTGCCCTTGTTCTTTCAACTGGTGGTTACTTCCCTGGCCTTAATGGGCGATCGCTGGTTGCTTCAGATGTTTGACGGCAATATCGAGCAGGGTTATTTTTCAATATCTCAAAAAGTTGGCATGGCCTGCTTTCTGTTCGTTTCGGCAATGACTCCCCTGCTCACCCGCGAGCTTGCCGTAGCGCACGCCAAGAGCGACTTTATTCAAATGGGCCGCCTGTTTGCCCGGTTCGCCCCGATGCTGTATGCTGTGGCGGCTTATTTCTCCGCTTACGCCTGCCTTGAGGCGGATACGGTAGTTGCTGTTTTTGGGGGAAGTCAATATGCGGCGGCGGTTTTCACTGTGCAGATTATGACGCTTTATCCCATTCACCAGGGCTATGGCCAGCTCACTCAAGCGGTATATTATGCCGCGGCTGAAACCAAAGCGTTGAGTAAAATTACAGTTGTCGGTTGTGGGGTGGGAGTGTTGGCTTCAATTTTTCTGCTCATGCCGGAGCAGTATGGGGGGCTGGCTTTGGGGGCGTCTGGGCTGGCGGTGAAAACAGTCGGACTGCAATTTCTTGTTGCCAACTTTATGTTGTTAATGTGTTCGAGACTTATTCCTCTGCCTTTGGGGCGCTTATTTGCCCATCAGTTCATCAGTTTGGGGGTGTTCATGTTGCTGGCTTGGCTGGTGGGACAGGCCGGGAACAGCTTCCCCGGAGTTTTGGGGAATACGTCGTTTGGGCTGAACGGCTTGCCCGGGCAGATCGCCGGGTTCTGTTTACGCGGCATAGTTTACAGCCTGGGAGTGGGGATTGTTTGCTTTATATTCCCTTGGCTCATCGGTACATCGCATACTGAACTCAAAGGCGTGCGGAAACGAATCGGGCTGTGGCGCTCCGGAAACAGGAACACCCTCTTGTAATGCCGGCGGCATAGGGGTAATATTAACACTTATCGGATTTGGTAATCGCCCTGTCGTTATTGCGGTATTTTTTGCCGTTTAGCGGGCGGACATTGGTAAAACCAGAGGTAATGATATTTATTGAGGCGTTAAGTTTATATGCTCAGTGCTCAGAAAATTCGAGAAAAGTTGAACAGCGGCAAGCCCAGCATTGGCACCTGGATGCAACTGGTCAGCCCGGATGCCGCGGAAATTCTGGCAGAATGCGGTTACGACTGGGTGGCCATAGATATGGAACATGGTGGTTTTTCCCGCCTGAATCTGGCTGATCTTTTCCGCGCTCTTGAGTTGAGGGGGGCTGCTCCGTTTGTGCGGGTTGCGGAAAACAGCATGATCAATATCCGTTCCGCCCTGGATGCCGGAGCCCGCGGTATTATTCTGCCGATGATTGAAAGCGCCACTCAGTTGGAGGATGCGCTCAAACATATTTACTACCCCCTGAGAGAGGGGGGGGAAACGCCCCGGCGCGGCGCGCGCGGTGTAGGGTTTTGCCGGGCCAATTCGTTCGGCAGACAGTTTGGCGAATATCTTGAATGCACTTCCCGGGAAACCATGGTGGTGGCTCAGATTGAACATATTTGTGCTGTGGGCGCTTTGAATGAAATCCTGGAAGTACCCGGTCTGGATGCGATCATGGTGGGGCCCTATGATCTTTCCGCTTCTATGGGCATACCCGGTGATTTCAAGAATCCGGAGTTCGAGAAAGTAATGGCTGAAATCACCAAAACCGCCGGGAAATATAATATTCCCATGGGAGCACATGTAGTAGAGCCCGATCCCGTCCAGTTGAAGGCCCGCATTGACCAAGGTTATCTGTTTTTGGCTTATGGAATTGATACGGTTTTTCTGCAGCGTATGGCCGCGCTTCCTTCACTTTCTTAATCAGCGAGTTGCTTATGAACATTACAGTTTTCGGCGGGTCCGGCTTTTTAGGATCGCATGTGTGCGATAAACTGACTGAAGCCGGGCATAAGGTCACTGTGTTTGATATTCACGCTTCACCTTGGTTAAAAGCCGGCCAGACCATGATTACGGCCAATATTCTCGACCGTGAGGCGGTTGATGCGGCGATAAAGGGGGCGGATGTCGTATATAATTTTGCAGGCATCGCGGATATCGGCGAAGCAAACATGAGCATTGTTCGCACTACAGAGTTGAATGTGCTGGGGAATTCGCTGGTTTTAGACGCCTGTGTGCGCCATAAAGTAAAACGCTTTGTGTTTGCGTCCACTTTATATGTGTACAGCAAAGACGGGGGATTTTACCGCTGTTCCAAGCAGGCCTGTGAGTTGTTTATTGAGCATTGCCAGGCCACTTATGGGTTGGAATATACCATTCTCCGCTACGGTTCTCTTTATGGACCCCGCTCAGACAGTCGCAACGCCATTTATCGGTTTGTGCGCGAAGCCCTGGAGGGAAAAAGGATCAGTTATTTCGGGCACCCCACGGCTTTGCGCGAGTATGTGCATGTGGAGGACGCCGCCGGCACTACACTGGAAATTCTCAGCCCGGAATTTGCCAACCAGAATGTAATCATCACCGGAAACCAGCCCATGCAGGTTGGCGATCTGCTGCGTATGCTGGCCGAGATGTTGGGCGGCGGAATTGAGTTTGAGTTTTTGGATAAAGACGCCACCGGGCACTATGAAATTACTCCATATTCTTTCAGTCCGAAAATCGGGCGTAAGCTCATACCACGTTTAAATATCGATTTGGGACAGGGCTTGCTTAAGGTAATTGAGGATGTACATCGCGAGTTGAACCCGGAGTTGTCCAGTGTTCAGGATTTGCTGCTGGAAAAGCAATAACATTGTTTTACAACTCGTTCAGATAATCTTTGCCGGGCGATTTGTGTGGATTACGCCGCCGCAAAATGTGCTTGAGATTCCCGACGGATTTGCCGCCGTGTCAGGCTCCCGCCAGACCCCGGAAGCTGTTTGAACAGCTTCCGGGCAGTAATGATTTATTCCGGCTGTACGATCAGCCGACTTTGAGAGGAAATTATGAATATTATTGCTGTTATCCCTGCCCGCATGGGCTCATCGCGTTACCCGGGCAAACCGCTCGCTGATATTCTTGGTATGCCCATGCTTGGGCATGTGGCTTTGCGCACAGCTATGAGCAAGACCTTGAAAGGAACCTACATCGCCACTTGTGACCAGGAGATTATGGATTTTGCCCAAGGCATAGGCATTCCGGCAATAATGACTTCCGACACCCACAACCGCTGCACCGACCGTACCGCTGAGGCTGTGCTGAAAATCGAGCAGGAAACCGGCTGTAAGGTGGATATAGTGGTAATGGTTCAGGGCGATGAGCCGATGACTACCCCGGAAATGATCGATGCGGCGGTTAAGCCGATGCTGGAAGACCCAAGTGTGAATGTGGTCAACCTCATGGCCGATATCCCTAGTGTGGAGGATTTTGAGAACCCCAACGAGGTCAAGGTGGTGGTCAATCTCAAAAATGAGGCCCTTTATTTTTCCCGTGAGCCGGTTCCTTCCCGCAAAAAAGGGGTGGATCAGGTGCCGATGAAAAAGCAGGTGTGCATTATTCCTTTCAGGCGTGACTATCTGATGCATTATAACGCGTTGCCTGAAACTCCGCTGGAAATTATTGAATCCGTGGATATGATGCGCATTCTCGAACACGGCGATAAGGTGTTGATGGTGCCTACCTGTGCCAGAACCCTCAGTGTAGACACGCCGGAAGATCGGGTTGCCGTTGAAGCCGCCATGCGGGCGGATCCTTTACTGAAGGCATATCTGAAATAGTTGGTGAGGGCGTAAAGCCATTACTCCCGATCGTGCGTAGTCCGGCACATGGGAGCGGACTTGAACAGCAACGGTTCATTCTTAAGGGGAATGGAAGTCAATGACTGCAACGCCGGGCAAGAGCCGGGGGGCATCAATGCCGCTGAGAATGAACTAAACCATGCTTTTCGGCGAGCTGTTCCCCATAACTCGCCTTGCAGACAGTTTATGAAATGAGTTGTAAATAAAAGCGGAGAAACATTTGAACCTCAGCACCAGAATACTGCTCCATATCAGGGAGATTTACCGTTCTTTGTTCAGTTGGGTGCCGGCCGCTCCGGGCACAGTGCTGCGTTGGCTGGCGTTCAGGCCTCTGTTCAAAAGCAGTTCCTCATTCCGTATCGGGCCGGGTGTGTTTATTTTGGGGTTTAAAAACATCAGTTTGGGATATGGGGTTGCACTTAACCGCCACTCTTCGTTGACCGCCGACCGGGGATACATCAACTTGGGCAATCAGGTATATCTGGGAGATTTCTCGATTATCTCCGGCGATGACGGAGAGGTGCGTATCGGCAATAACGTGCTCATCGGCCCCAACTGCCTGATCCAGGCGGCGAATCATCGTTTTGACCGGCTGGATGTGCCCATTATGGATCAGGGGCACATCAGCAACCGGGTGCTCATTGAGGATAATGTCTGGATTGGCGGAAACGTCGTAATTTGTCCCGGCGCTCATATCGGCAGCGGCTGTGTAATTGGGGCCGGTGCAGTGGTGACCGGCACCATTCCGCCCAACGCCATAGCGGTGGGAGTGCCGGCCAGAGTAATCAAATTCAGAGGCTGATAGAGGCGGATATGAAAATTGCTGTTACCACTTCCAGTTTCGGGAAGTTCTCGTCGGAACCGTTAGAACTGTTGCGTCGGCACGGCCTGAAAGTAGTTTTGAACCCATATGGGCGTACCCTGCAACCTGCTGAAATCGGGGAAATGTTGGCCGGGTGTACGGGGGTAATTGCCGGTACAGAGAAATATACAGCGGATATTTTGGCGGAATTGCCGGAATTGAGGGTTATTTCCCGTTGCGGGACCGGCATGGACAGCATTGACCTCAATGCAGCCAGGAGCTCGGGCATTTTGGTGAAAAACACCCCGGACGCTCCAACAGAAGCAGTGGCGGAATTGGTGCTGGGGCTGGCCTTTGATCTGGCTCGCGGCATCAGCCGTCAGGATCGGGCTGTTCGGGCCGGAAAATGGCAAAAACAAATGGGGGGACTGGTTTCCGCCCTGAATGTGGGTATCGTGGGTATGGGGCGCATCGGACGCTCTGTTGAGGCGAAGTTCCGGGCCTTGGGAGCTGTATGCGCCTATAGCGATCCATTTGTGCCGGACGGACCTTGCCGCCGAATGGAGCTGGAGGAATTGCTGGCCTGGGCGGATTTGCTTACTCTGCATGTGCCGGGCGGCGATAAGCCGTTGCTGGGGCAAAAGGAATTGCAATTACTGAAAGAAGGAGCATTTATTATTAACTGTTCGCGCGGTGGAGTGGTGGATGAATCCGCCCTGTATGAATGCCTGACCACAGGTTCTTTGGGTGCCGCTGCCCTGGACGTGTTTGAGCAAGAGCCTTACTTCGGGCCTCTGAGTAAGTTGGATAATGTAATTTTAACTCCGCATATCGGCTCGTACGCGCGGCAAGCGCGCGTGGCAATGGAACAGGCGGCGGCCGTCAATTTGCTGGAAGCTTTGGAAATAGATTAAATTAGGACGGGCAGTTGTCGGAGTTGTATTGCAGCCTTTGGTGCCCGGCCCGGCAGCAAAAGAGTATCATTTTGAGGAAAGTTGCCGGAAAGCTATTAATTTAATATAAGCTTGCAGGTTTGCTCTAAGCTGTTATAAGTAATAATTATGTATTGTGGTCTGGAGTGCATGGGAATTAATCTGCCCGGGAGGGAACATCGCGCCTGTTGTCTCTCTCCGGCGTTTGCCCGGTTCAGTGCGGCTTTGGTGAGGCTATGTTTTTTTCCGCTATAGTCTTTGATTTTGATGGTGTAATTGTTGAAAGCACCGACGTTAAAACATCTGCTTTTTATGAGCTGGCCCTGCCTTGGGGTGAAGTTGCCGCAAAACAAATGCGGGAATATCATCTTGCGCATTTTGGAGTCAGTCGATTTATAAAATTTGAATGGTTTTTCCGGAACATACTGGGTAAAAATATCACTCCTGGGGAAAACCAGGCATTAAGTGAACAGTTTGCGGCCCTTTGCCTGGAAAAAATTTTGGATGCCCCTATGGTGCCGGGATTTACAGATGTAATAAGTTTGGCATATGGGCATTGTCCTCTATACGTCGCTTCTGCATCACCACAGCCTGAATTGGAACAAGTGCTTGAAAAGCGGGATTTGAGCAAATTCTTTAAAGCTATATACGGCTTTCCACCAAAAAAGAGCGAAAGTCTGCAACGAATAGTTGATGGTTTGCAACTTGACCCCACAACAGTTCTGATGGTTGGCGACAGCCCGTGGGACCTGGCGGCGGCTGAAGAGGTTGGAACAAATTTTTATGGCAGGGGTAAACAGTTTGAAAGCAGCGGGTATCCATGGGGCGAAGACCTGAGAAACCTGGCCGTGAGTTTGGCTGAAAAGTCGGCTTGACTGTAATTTGCAAACAGCCGCTGTTCGTCTGAGCAAGTAGCTGAACGCGGCAACATATTAGGCAGGAGGTGATCCTGTGGCTGACTATCTCGTAACCGGAGTAGGCGGCTTCATCGGAGCGGCGGTTGCAGCCCGGCTTTTGCAGGGCGGACACACTGTGGTTGGAGTTGACAATCTGACTACCGGATATGTTGACAATATCCCGCCCGGAACAGAGTTTTTTAAATCTGATTGTCAGGACGCTACACTTTATGAGCGTCTCCCGGAGCGCAAGTACGAGGCAATTCTGCATATCGCAGGGCAAAGCAGTGGAGAAATCAGCTTTGATGATCCGGTTTATGATCTCCGCACCAATGCTGAATCAACCCTGCACCTGCTTAAATTTGCTTTGAAAGTGGGTTGTTCCCGCATGGTTTACGCCAGCACCATGAGTGTTTACGGAATGCATCCTGACTGCCCGACAAAAGAAAGCGATCCCTGTTTTCCCCACTCTTTTTATGGGGTTGGAAAACTGGCCTCTGAGCACTATTTGCGCCTTTACGAGCAGTATGGGGTGGCCTCAACTGCTCTTCGCCTGTTCAACGTGTATGGTCCAGGTCAGAATATGTCCAATTTGCGCCAAGGCATGGTCAGTATTTTCATGGCAATGATGCTTGCCGATAATTACGTGCATGTCAAAGGTTCGCCGGACCGTTACCGCGATTTCGTATATATTGATGATGTTGTCGATGCCTTTATGCTTAGTTTACAGAACCCGGCCGCCAAGGGAGGCGTGTTCAATATTGCCGGCAGCGGAAAAGTTACGGTCGGACAACTTATTGATAAAATGACAGCCCTTCATTCTCATAAAACAGAGGTCAGATTCGAAGGCAGTACGGCCGGTGATATCCCCGGCATATACGCTGACCTGAGCCATTCCGCCAAGGTGCTGGGCTATTTCCCCAAGGTAAGTCTGGATCACGGGCTGGCCAGGATGTATGCCTGGGCCGCTAAGGCTATGGCGGAGAAGTAAACATTCAAACCGCAGGTATACCATGAACCCGATAGGCAAGAGCAAAGAGTTGTTTGACGAGTTGAGCCGGATAAACAAAATGGCCTATGCCGACACCGTTCATCTGGCTAATCATGTGCTTTCCAAGACCCCTTGTTGCGGCATGTGGGAACGTTATGAGCGCAATATACCGCCACCGCAGTTTACCAGATTGCAAGTAGCGTTTAAGGTGATGCGTACCTGGATTGTGCATGCGGCAGTAATAGGGTTAATGATGCTTGCGCGCCTTGCCCAATTGCGCACGGGTATGAACAATGTCAGACGTATAAACAAAAAAATCCATAAATTCACGCTTGTTGACGTTTTTATCCTCATTAACAAGGTCCTTGATGAAAAAAAGTTTAAGGATCCGTATCTTCCCGGTCTGACTGATGTCCTTCAGAAAAAAGGTTATAATGTTGCAATCCTGGCCCGGTTTTATGGAACCCGTAATCCCCGTAGCTTACGGCGTGCTTTCACTATTCTGAAAAAGAACAATATCCCGATAATTACAGAGTATGAGCTGTTTACCGCTGCTGATTGGTTGGATTTGATTAAATTCGGTTTCGTCTTTCCAATCAGAACCTTGTCGCTTGTCGGTAAATTAGAACGTGAGGAACAACTGAGCCGACTTTCCAGCCGGGAATCCGACTTGAATCAGGAGCATTATTCGCCTCTGGCCTATATTTCAGCTTCATTAATTCAATGTCTCGGGCAAAATTATCTGTCCGGAGAAGCCAGGCGCTTGGCTGCTAAGCGACTTGCAAAGATTCTGCCGCCTGATTCCAGAATTATCGGCTGGTACGAAAACCAGACTGTTGATAAATGTTTTTACCGTGGCCTTGCTGATGCAGGTGCGGAGTTTTCCACGATTGGGGCGCAGTTGTTTACCTGGCCTGCCGAGTTGCTGAACAACCATGCTGACCCGGCAGATGGGCTGCACCGGGCGGTTCCTGAAACTGTTTTGGTAAATGGCCCGTATTTTCTGCCTGCCCCTTCCAGGCAGGAAGAAGACCAAACCGGCTTCTCTGTGGAAGTACCGGGTTTAAAGCCGTATATTCCCTATCCTGACGGGCCGGAATATCGAATTGGCCCTTCTTTGCGTTATAAAGATTTGTTTGAGACGGAAATTGACCCGGATCCGGACGCTCCCGTCCTGATGCTCCTGTCTTATCATCGAGAAGAAACTGAACGGGTACTCGCCTTTGCCAAGCCGCTTGCGGAAAAAGGTGTGAAGTTGGCTATCCGTTTTCACCCCGCCACCAATTTACAGGAATTTAAGCACATGTTGCCTGTAAACTATTCACTGGCTTCAGGGCCTCTTCAAAGCGTAATGCGGGAAGCGTCCATGGTCATTGGCTCCGGCTCCGGTACTCTGGCTGAAGCAGTGTGTATGGGGTTACCGGTTATTGCCGTAAAGGCCAAGGACGGTACCGGTTTAAACTACTTGCCTGACTACGGGAAAGGAGAACTGTGGGAATGCATCAGTAGTGTGGAAGAGTTCCAGGCGGCCAGCGAAAAGTTGCTTGAAGCGTTGAAGTCCAGTAAAGCGAGCCGGCAAGAAAGAATAAACGCCTTCAGAAGTCTTTTATTTACTAAACCGGATGAAGAAAAGATTATCCAGTCATTTGAGTTATAGTATGGAAAATATGAAAGTAGTGATCCTTTGCGGGGGCAAGGGAACAAGGCTGCGGGAAGAAACAGAATTTAAACCAAAGCCCATGGTAGAAGTAGGCGGCTACCCGATAGTCTGGCACATCATGCACTGTTATGCCCGTTATGGGTTCAGGGATTTCATTCTGGCCCTCGGATACAAAGCTGAGGTGGCTAAAGAATACTTTTATCATTACAGAATGCGCAATTCCGATTTTACCATAGATCTGGGCAATGGCGATTTGACCACTCACGGGCACAGCAGCGGTTTTAATTGTGAAGATTGGCGGGTAACCTTATGTGATACCGGTGAGGATACTTTGAAAGGAGCGCGGATTAAGCGGGTAGCCAAGCACATTGATACTGATCGGTTTATGGTAACTTACGGAGACGGCGTGGCCAACATTGATATAGAGCGCTTGGTTCAGTTTCATAAAAGCAGCGGTAAAATCGGAACATTTACCGGAGTGCGCATGCCCTCTCGATTCGGCACAGTAAAAACCGATGCGGCCGGCAATATCATCTCCTGGCAGGAAAAGCCTATCCTGGATGAATATATCAACTGCGGCTTTTTTGTGTTCAAACGTGCATTTTTGGAATATCTGTCGGAAGACGAGACTTGTGATCTGGAAAAAGAACCCATGGAAAAGTTGGCGGCACAAGGCGAATTGTCTATGTACCCGCATGACGGCTTCTGGCAATGTATGGATACGTTGCGCGATCACCAGTTGTTGAGCCGGCTTTGGGACTCTGGGGAAAGACCTTGGACAAAATGACGGGTGACTTCACCGGTTGAGTTGGTGAATAACATGCCTTTTGCCCGGTTCAGCGTGCGCTGGGGCCATATTCTGCGGACTGTGAGCTGGCTAAGCTATGTACCCGTGGCAGCTTGCCTTGCGGGAACAGGGTGGCTCTGAAGATATATATAATTGCAATGTAGTAAGCAATTTGACCTGTACATAAACGTCTGTTGGTTTTAAGTATGGCCGGGTGTGCAGAGGCTGTACCAGACTACGGTGAATGGATGACTGTTTTAACCGGGAAAGTGGGGGATAAGACGAGTATGGATGCTAAGGCATTGCAACTCATAAACTCGTAAAACATTTTGACAGGAGTGGCAATGGGCGAGTTTACTTTCAGCCTCAGCGGTAATGAGAGATTGTATTTAAAAGACTTAGTCAAGTGGACCCTGCTCTATTACTTTGAACGCGGCGGCAATCCTTCCGTAAGAGAGATTCCGGCGCCCCCGGAAGGATCCCGTTTGTATGATGAGTTGGGAGCATTTGTTACTTTGACCAAAGGCGGTCAGCTCAGAGGCTGCATCGGGCAGATTATCGGACGCGGTCCGCTGTACCTTACGGTAGCGCAGATGGCTGTGGCTGCGGCATTCAACGACCACCGCTTCCCCCCTTTGCATGTGGACGAAATGGAAAACCTGGAGTGGGAAATATCAGTAATGGGGCCGATCTTGCCCTGCCAGGATGTGGAGAAAATTGTTATCGGCAGACATGGACTGATTATTGTGAAAGGAAACTCCCAAGGCTTGCTGTTGCCGCAGGTTGCGGCTGACCGGAACTGGACTGTTGAGCTGTTTTTGGAAAATTTATGCCGCAAAGCCGGTTTGGAGCCGGAGGATTGGAAATTGCCCGATGCCCAGATTTATTGCTTTGAGTGTGTGGTTGTGGAATAAAAATCGAATGCAATCCTTCCGGGTGGGATCCGTGATAGTCGTGCCTGGTGGGGCTTTTATAGATTGCTTTTCCATGAAATAACTTCATTTTCTGATTAATTATGGTTCCTACCCAGTTAATCAGGTTTGAAAGGTATGCCCTGTGGCTGGAATTAAACAATACTGATGCAATGCCTGAGCAAAGATATCGCCCACGCCGGAACTGAAAAACTGCTTTTTTTGATGCAGGCAGCGTGATGATTGAAATGTATAACATTTTAATCTGAGAATGTTCTGATATGATTTAAGGGTTAACTTATTTATGTCCGAGTTTTATTCCCTTTATCGTTTGGTCTGGGCAGGGCTGATGGCTGCACTGATCAGTGTGGGCGCCTTTATTTCCATACCATTGCCGGTAAGCCCGGTACCCATTACTTTGCAAGATATGTTTCTGGCTCTTACCGGATTGATCCTGGGGCGCAAATATGGGTTGCTCGCTCTTCTGCTGTACCTGGCGGCCGGAACATCTGGCTTGCCGGTTTTCTCTGGCGGTAAAGGCGGAGTAGCTGTTTTGCTTGGTCCCACTTCCGGTTATTTTTTGGGGTTTGCCTTGGTTGTGCTCGCGGCTGGTTGGGTCAGGAGAAGAAGCTTGTGGCTGGCCGGCATCGTAGTGTTCATTGCTACAATGGTTATGCTTTGTATGGGGGCGTTGCGTTTGGGGCATTTTATGGATATCTCTCCGATGCAGGCTTTACTGGTTGGATTTTTGCCTTTTATACCTGGCTCATTGTTTAAAGTCCCGGCAGCGATTATAATTTATAAGTCCATGCGGGAGCATCAGCTTGGACCCAAATGATCAAATCACGCAATCTTTCTTTCAGGTATCCGGACGCTAAGACGGATACGCTGCATAACCTGAACTTCTCCGTGTCAAAAGGAGCGCTTATTTGTCTGCTGGGCAGTAACGGCAGCGGTAAGTCCACATTATTAACCCTGTTGGCCGGTCTTTACACAGATTTTCAGGGCGTACTGCTCATCGGCGGTTTTGACTCAGGCCGGGAGCAGAAACAGGTGCGCGGATTGTGCGCTTTGGTTCCTCAAAACCCCGATCTGTATCTGTTGGGCTCCACCCTAAGAGAAGACATGTGCCTGGGGCTTTCGTATAAGCGGGAGGATAAACAAATTGATTTACGGGTTGGGCAGTTATGTGCAGCGCTTGGTTTGAGTGGTCTGGAAGATGTTCCTATTCAGACTTTGTCTTTTGGGCAACGACGTAAAGCCAGTCTGGCTTCCGCATTAATGCGCAATCCCAGTCTGTTTTTGCTTGATGAACCGTTCAGTGGCTTAGACTATGATGCCCAACTGCATTTGCGGCGAATGATAATTGAAACCAGACAACAAAATATAACTCAAGTTATGGCAACTCATGATCTTGACATGGCGGGTGATTTGGCTGACGATTTTATCCTGCTTAAAGACGGTACTATTCTGGCTCAGGGCGGCCGGGATACGGTATTCCCCCGGCTGAGTCAGGCAAATGTACGTCCACCGTGTTGGTGGCTGCATGGAGAGACCGGGCCCCAATTTATTTAGAGCATTTTTCACCCCCAGATTCATGGCAAAAGAGCTGTTTCTAATTGATAAAGTGTCCGCTCGTCTCACCGTGGCATGGTTCTAAGTCTTTTGGCGCAAGTGGAAGAGGCACCATTCGTTCCGGTTCAGTCCGTAGGTCAATTTATAGATTTGCTCTGGGATTGACTGATTCTGCTTTCTGGATACGTAATTGGTGGAAAAGTGCGCTGGCATTATCCGCATAGGGGAGACGGGCCTACCCCGGCATATTTTGCTCAGATGTAGTCTGAGATATAGGCCTTTTCTTTGGGGATAATTGCATCCAGTACGGCAGCGTTGTTTTGTCAGTTTTCAGACGTTCAATCCGGTGTAAATAAGTCGGGGTTTTATAGCCCATAAGCATCGTGGTAAGAGTTCCGATGGAAAGCGTCAGCACATTGTCGGAAGCGGAGTTGCTCAGTTGCGGCTTTTCACCCGGCGCAATTTTTACGTTAAAGGTCCGATTATTCCATTCAAGCAAGGGATCAGAAATATTAAAGGTCAGGTGTGCCGGTCTCCCAACCTGAAGGAAGTTGTATTTTTGAATAAACTGCTCGAAGTCCACGATTCTGGCCATCATGTATGGTTGTATTGACTCGCGTATGTCACTGTCCTCCAGCCAATAGGCAATGGAATTATTTGAAAAATTATTGCCGTTAACCGCATCGATCATTGATTCATGGGCAGTGATGAATTCCCAAAGCCCGTTCCAGGCTTCGTTATTCAGACAGACCATTTCTTTAATCCGCATGATATCGTTTTTCAGCAAATAAACCATATATCCCAAGGGTTCATTGCTTTCTGAGTAATAGACAGCTACGGTAATATCATCAACTTCCCAGCGCCAGTATTCATCCCAAGCCAGTTTATTCCGAATCAGGCAACCGTGTGTGAGTCTTGCAAAGCGATCATGCAAAGCGTAAAGGTCCGGTTCATTTTCTTCTTCTTCCAGCCGCCGTACCCGTCCGGGTGCACTTATTTTAGTTGGCAACTGTACATCGCGAATATGGAAAGTCATTTTATCGGAGATCAGGTCCCAACCTTTATGTCGGTAAAACGGTATGGAATAAGGGTAAAGCAAGGACAGACTTTGCCTGCGGGCACGCATATTGGCAAGGCTTTTCTGCATCAGTTTGGACATCAGTCCTACGCCGGAATATTCCGGGTAGGTACTGACCCCTGTAATGTACCCAACATCATAGATTGTGCCTTGAATATTCATTTGCATGGGATAAACTGAAATCTGGGATACCAGATTTTCGCCCTCAAACCAACCCAACACGTCAGCCGCTTCTAAAATCGGCACCTTAGCCAGGCGGATTTCGTCGTCTTCCCAGCCCACTTTCAGCAATTCTTCGTCTGTTACCTGAAATGCATAACGGAGTAGATTGTCGTATTGTTCAAGATGTTCCAATCCCACTTTACGGATTTCAAGCTTGTTTATCAAGTCGCTTTTCATTGCGTTCTCCTGAGCCGAATATTGCGTAAACTCATATGTACGTCAACTACTTAGGGATATAAAAAAGCCGCTTCCTAACAGAAACGGCTTTGTCTACATGAATGATGCTTGATTAAGGTATCAGAGCAGTATCGCGCAAGGCAATGTCAACAGGCATTCCCAGCATCAGGTTTGCATTGGCAAGAGCCTGTCCTGAAGCGCCGCGGCACAGATTGTCAATAGCTGACATGACTGTAAGCATTCCGGTTTTTTTATCTACATGTACGGAGACATCACAGTACATGGTACCGCGAACATTGCGCAACTCCGGGTAGGCGCCTTCAGGAAGGAATCTTAACCACTTGTGACGCCGGAATCCGGCTTCATAAGCCGAGCGCACGCGCGCTTCATCAACCCCCTTACGCAACGGAGCGTAAATAGTGGATAAAATTCCCCGGTTAATTGGAAGCAGGTGTGGTGTGAAAATTACATTCATGCTTTTCTTGCCAAGCTCTACAATCTCCTGAGTTATTTCCGGGGTATGGCGATGTTTGCCGGCATTATATGGTCTGAAGGAATCGTAAACTTCACAGAACAGATTGGGAACATTGGCGCCACGCCCGGCCCCGGTAGCGCCTGACTTGGAATCTACGATAATGGTTCCGGATTTAAGCAGGTTTAACCGGAGCGCCGGCAAAAGTCCTAAGATAACTGAAGAAGGGTAACAGCCCGGGTTGGCCACCAATCTGGCCCGGCGGATACTGCTGGCATTGATTTCCGGAATTCCATAAACTGCTTCTTTGAGATATTGGGACTGGGTATGCGGCACCTTGTACCACTCTTCATAAACAGCTTTATCTTTCAGGCGGAAGTCTGCCGAGAGATCAACAACCTTGGTTTTTAAAGTGAGTAATTCCGCAGCCATAGTCATTGCTGTGCCGTGTGGCACGGCCAGGAAAACCAAGTCGCACGCTTTAGCCAGATCCGTCATTTCAGGCTCACAAGCGACCACATCTGCCAGAGATGTACGCTGCAAAAAGGGGTGAAGCTCTGCAAGGGTTTTTCCGGCGTCTGCCCTCGCCGTGGCGCGGGTGAGGGTTAGGCGTGGGTGATAGGCTATCAGCCTGAGCATTTCCATGCCGGTATAGCCATTTGCTCCAACCAGCCCTACGCGAAAACGTTTCATTTAACAACTCCTTGTTAAAATTTGCTCAGAATGGCGAGTTCTGTTTTATTCAAAGCAAGTCCCGAACCGGAACTCAACGTCTTTTGCAATTTATAAAATTTGAGGTTTGGATAAGTGGGGGGGTAAAACACCGCCTATTTAGACTTAATCACATACTTCATGCGCAGCTCATAAAGCACGTCGTCCAGCAGACGATTTTCATCACCGTCTAAATTATTGTTTGTTTTTTCCTTAAGCATTGCAAGTAAATCAATATTATGCTTAGCGGCCAGCAAATCTTCCTGTATTTTACCTGACTCTGGTTCCGGAACTTCACCTAGATGAACCAGCGCTGTGGAAGCTATTGACAACACAAAGGTTGAAAACGTCACTTGGGGCAAGGGAATATTTTTTCCACCAGGACCGGACTGATCATTTGTATTCTCAGCGCTCATATACGCTCCTTGTATCCATATTTGTCTTAACGTCTTATAATGGCAAGGTTTTTTAAAAAAGTCCAGTAACCTATACACGACCTTCTAAAATAGGACAAGATAGCTTCTAAAGTGGCTATTTATGGGATTTTGCGGCTGCTTGTTTTTCCGGCCCGCATTTGTCCATTTACGGCCAGATAAATAGCCGCTAAAGTAATGACTGCTCCAAGCACAGTCAGCGAGGTTGCGGGCAGGTTAAAGATCAGAATATCCCAGATGAAAGCCAGGGCCGGTTGCACGAGCATTAATGGCCCGCCTAAAGAGGCGGGCAGGCGGGGCAGGCCCCAGGTGAAAAGCAACCCGCCCAAAGCTTGGCCGGTAAGACCGTAAAGCAGGAGCATCAAGCCGGAAAACGCAGTGGGAATAGTCAGAGACGAGCCACTTGCCAGACAGGCGCCTAGGCCGAAAAGCGCACAGCCTAACGAAATTACTGCCATGCTGGCAATTGGAGATATGCGGCCTCTCATTCTTTGCGAATATCTGAGTACCAAAACATATAAGGCATACCACCAAGATGCGAACAGACCTTGCCCCACTCCGGTCAGGAGGTCATTGTTTACTTGGGCAGGCTTGACTCCAAGGATGAGCCATAATCCGGCAAAGGCGAACGGCAGACCGATAAGCAGCCCGGAAGAGAGCTTTTCCTTAAAGATGAAAAATCCTACCAGGGCGATGAAGAATACATGGAAATTGGCCAGGATTGTGGCCATGCCCGGGCCAACATAAAAAATGGAGTCATGCCAGAAATACAGGTCCAGGGAAAAACAGAGGACTACAATACCCAGTATGCTGTAAGTTTTTGCATTTGCCCTGTACGATTCTCTGGTGAACAGGCCCAGAATAAGAAGGCTTATCCCGCCGATGAAGCAGCGATAAAAAAGAGCACTGGCTGCCGACACTCCTGATGCCTTAACAAATGTGGCGGAAAAGCTGATGCAAATGCCGCCGCCTATAACCATCAGGACTGCTCCCCAAATGCCGGGCCATGGGCGAAATGAAGCGTTATTGTGGTTAGTGGGTGTTGCGCGCATGTTCATGTACGTTGAGGTCAGAGTTCGGCCGCCCTCAGTCTGGCGCGTTCTGCCTGCTCCGGCAGACCGCACGCGGCGTAGGCATTGGCAAGCCCAAGCCAGCCAAGCGTATAATCCGGCCGTAAGGCAACACTTTGTCGCACAAGGCTCAACGCAATTTCCGGGTTATCGCCTTGGCTTAAATAAATTTCAGCAAGCATGGCGAGAGCTACCGGATCATGCGGATTTTTCGCCAAAGTCCGGTGCAGATGTTCGCGCGCCGTGTCCGGCCGATGTTCAGATAAAGCCATGCGGGCAAGTTGTCGATAAGCGGGGGCTTCCCCCTGAGGATATTTTCCGGCTTGTAAATAATAAGCTTCGGCTTCCTGTATATTGCCCAGATTCTCCGCTATCTGGCCAAGGCGCAGCATCGAGAAGACATGTTCCGGATCAATTTGCAGGCAATGTTCGTAATGCAATTTGGCTTCAGCATAATCTCCTTCAGCCTGCATGGCCTGAGCCAGATTGTACAAAGCCATCAGGTCCGCCGGGTTTTTGCTTACGGCGGTTTCAAACGCGTGTCGGGCTTCTTCTCTATTACCGATATTTGCCAGGCAGACCCCCAAGGACGTCCAGGCCCACACATTCTGTTCGTCCGCCAGCAGAGCTTGTTTATATTCCTGAATGGCTTCAAATATATCGCCATGACTGAAGTGACGGTCTGCCCGGATGTTCAGAGCCAGAGAGTTGACTTCCCCTATGCGCGGTTTACCCAGCAGAAGGGCAAAATCCAATGCCTTTCCGGCGTTTGCCATTACATCTGATTTGCGATAGTTCAACCACGGGTAGGAAGCTACGCCGGCGACCAGCTCAACCCCATATTTGTTTTCAAGGTTGCCGGCCGTAATCTTCAGCCGTTCCGTCAACTCCGCTGCAGAAATATCCGGTGTGAACAAAATCAGACTGTGTGAGCCGTATTGGGCCGAAAAGGCCCCTTTTTCCAATAAATCGGCGAACTCAGTCAGGATACCTGAAAAGGTTTCTCTTAAGATTTCAGCTTCCGGTTCTGCTTTCCCCTGTTCCGGGTTCAGCTCTTCCCCGGTAAATATTCTAAGTAATGCTAAACAAAATCGGCTGCAGGTTTCCCGCTTTTCGGCAAAGCGCCCTAAAAAATTGCGGTGATTGAGCAGATTGGCGGGGATATCCAGACCATATCCATTAGCAGTGCCTGGATTTCGCAGACAGTTCAGCCCGAAGTCGGTTAGAAGCTCCAGACGATCGCCCGGCCTGACTGGACGTGTGGGGTCGTTTAAGCCTACCACTTCTGCTACAGAACGGTTTTCCTGCACTGCTGAAATTACAATTTCGCCGACAGTATGAGTAACGGCGGGCCCTTCTCCAAGCCCGACAATCCTGAAATGGAGTCCTTCCCGGGCTCCTGTTGCCGCGCCGATATTCAGCTCGACTCTGGACATCGGCAAAACGTTCATCACTTTACCGCCATGAATAAGGATTTCATTAAACCCAAGCAGATGAATTTGTCCTTCTGATTCAGCCGCAGATTGTGGCGAATCCCAGGCCCGTGCAGCGGCCAGTGCCGCTTTTTCCAAAATTTGTCTGGCTTGCTCCAGGCTGGGTTTAACTGCCCCAAAGGCTGTGATATCCATATCTTGCGGGTAACAGGCAAAACCGACTGCAACAGGCAGGCTTACAATGCTTTTGGTGAGTGGGTCGGTAAGTTGCACAGCGGACATTTTTGCACAAATTTCCCTTCCCAGACGCAGGCAGTCGGAGGGGGTTTTCCCTGGAAGATACACAGCAAACATATTGTCGCCGGCGCTTGCTGCCAAAGCGTGTTCAGGCAGGCCGGATCGGAAGGCTTGCGCCAGACAGAGGTTGAACCTGTCTGCAAATGCATATCCGTATTCTCGGCTTACTTTTGCCAGTGGACTGAAATTCACACTCATTACAGCAAAATTATTCCCCAGGGGGTTTGCCAGCATATTTCCCAACCCTTCCGGCACAGGCTTTGAAAGGCCTGAAGAAGTTCCATATGCTCCTAATGCCGGTTCTGTTTTACTTGCCAGCATTGAGTCCTGTAATGACTCTATTGCCGCCGCAATACGTTGCAGCAGACATTCTTTAAGATATAAACCGCTGCCGGAGTCAATCAGCCCCGCTTTGAACAGAGCAAGATTATCCAGACACAAGGCGCCTATTTTGCCTAAAATTTCCAGATGCTCGTGCCGGAGTTCAACTCCACTGGCGGCAAAAATCCCAAGCGGTTTGTTCTTATAAACCAGGGGGAGCAAAAGTTTTTTTTCGTTCTCCAGCCACTTAGGCGAGCAATCGGGGGTCCCTACGGGAAAATACAGACTATGCGCATCAAATTTGATAAACTGAGCAAGGGCGTCTTTCAGGCGCGACTCATATTCAATTAAATCACGCGGTAAAAGTTCTTTGCTCAAGCCTTCCGGCTGGACGTCCACATCAGTTTCCGGTTTAAGATAATTTCGGTTTGTCATTGGGAATTTATACTCTTGAGAGTACATTTTGAAAAGTAGCCGCTGCTTACTATTTGTCGGATTTTCATCTGGGGTGCTCAAGTGCTGAACTGATGTAGCAGGCTTGCGCTCAGCATTAACGTTATTCTTGCACACAAACGCCTTGCTTCAGGGTGCAGAGAGTTGATTTTTAATCAGCAGAGTATAAATGCGGGGTTAACGCAGGTCTGCATTGAAGCTTGTGCTGACTTTAAACTGAGTGGGATTGAAAGAAACCCCACAACGGCTTTCAGTCTCCCATATTACTGTCACAGAAAGACAAGGATCAAGCACTTGTAAAAGTTCCGGCGATGCGTTACTGATCGTCCCTTCTTCTCCAACATCCGGCTTTGTTGTGGTTGGAGACAGCTCAAGCATCATCCCGCCGATGCTGATGTCTATTACAATGGCGGTAGTTTGACTTTCAGCAAAATCGATTGTTACGAAGTAAAGACTGTCCAGAGGGATCCGTGGAGATTTTCGCCGTTCGGAGACCATTATTTCAACTCCTGATTATGCCGTAGTTAAAAAATTTAGAAACTGGCGGGCCATTTTAAAGTCCGAGTTAAGCGCTAAAGCCCGCTTTAAAGAGGATATTGCTCGTCTGTCCGCGCCGATTTCATGATAAACCCGGGCCAGATTAAACAATATACTGGGGTTCTCACCCCCAATATCCATAGCTTTCATATAGTAATAAACGGCCTGATCATGGTTTTGGTTTTTGCGGTGAATAATCGCCGCGTTTGTCAAAGACTCGATAAATGAAAGTTCCGGCTTGGCAGACAGGAAATCATTGAGTATTTTACAAATAACCGTGCATTTTGAGGCTTCCGGCAAATCATTCTGACTATATGCGGTGTTATAAACCAAAGCGGACAAACCGGCTAAAACAGGAATAAGATTAGACGGGACTGTTTGTTCGCGGGACAGATGAACAGCCAATATCTTTAGAGGCTTGGCCAGGTATTGGTTGTAGAAAGGGATATCAGGTTCATAACCTTCCAACAAATCATCTTCAGATATGGTTTGAATTTTCCCTTGAAATAACCCGGCTGAAGATAACTCCAGGGTTTTATACTCCGCATGATTCCGTTTGATTGCCAACCAGTGCTGACCGATGAGAGGGTATGTATATATAGCCTCCATTTTCGGGTCTGTGCTTAACAAACCAATCAGATTACAGGCCATTTTAAACTCGTTTTACGGAAGAAATTACTTACTTTCAACAGCGCTCCAAGTGGGTTGTTTGAGATTGTTACATGTATTTAGATGCATAACATGGCCAGTTGCATGGCGGGAAATGGGCTGAGCGTCGATTCCTGTTAGAAGGAAGTTAGCCGCAACGGTTTAGTTCGCTCACGGTTATGGCTTACTGCTGCAGATGCCGACGTTGCATACCGCTGCCCTGTCAGTATTTTCAGAGTTGCCGCAATACCAAATACTTTAACTGACCTCGCATCTTTCAAAATCAAACTCAATAGTTCAATCCAAACCAGCAGTTAGCTCACTATTATTTTGGCAAACCGCTTTTTGCCCAGTTTAACTATGTGTTCGCCCCGGGGAAGCGGTTGAGCGGCATCATTCCAGCGTTCGCCGTTGACGCTCAGGGCGCCCTGTTTGATCAGGCGGCGCGCTTCTCCGCGTGACTCAACCAAACCGGCTGCTTCCAGGCATACCGGGGGAAGGCTGTCTTCACCAGCTAAACAGGTGTATTCCGGCAGTTCATCCGGCACGCCGCCGGCTGCGAAGACGGCATTAAACTCCGCCTGGGCTTCATCTGCCTGATTTTTACCATGATAAAGAGCGACTATTTCGTGGGCGAGCTGTTCTTTGGCGGTTTTGGGGTGAGTTGTTCCACATTCAACGGCCTGATGCAGATCTGCTATTTCTGTAATGCTCAGGGTGGAGAGCAGTTCGTAGTAACGCCACATCAGTTCATCGGAAATGGACATAACCTTGCCGAAAATTTCTTTGGGCGACTCGTCAATGCCAATGTAATTGCCGTAAGACTTGGACATCTTTCTCACGCCATCCGTGCCCTCCAGAAGCGGTAACATCATTACGCATTGGGGCTCCAGACCATAGCTGGACTGCAATGAGCGTCCGACAAGCAGGTTGAATTTCTGGTCTGTGCCGCCCAACTCGATATCGCATTTCAACTGCACGGAGTCATATCCCTGGACCAGAGGATAGAGAAATTCATGAATGGCAATGGGCTGTTCCGTTTCATAGCGGCGTTGGAAATCGTCACGCTCAAGCATTCTGGCTACTGTGTATTGCGACGCCAGGCGGATAAAGCCTTGCGCGTCGAGTTTGTTCATCCAGGTGGAGTTAAAAGCGACTTCGGTTTTTTCGGGATCAAGAATTTTGAAAACCTGTTTTTTATAAGTTTCAGCATTTTCCACAACCTGTTCGTAGGTGAGAGCCGGACGTGTTTCCGAACGGCCGGATGGGTCTCCGATCATCCCGGTGAAGTCGCCAATCAGAAAAATGATCTGATGACCCAGTTCCTGAAAGTGGCGCATTTTATGAATCACCACCGTATGCCCCAGGTGCAGGTCGGGGGCGGTGGGGTCAAATCCTACTTTCACACGCAACGGCTTGCCTCTGGCGATTTTTTTGCGCAGTTCCTTTTCATCAATCAGTTCAGCGGCTCCGCGCTTAATCAGTTCAATCTGGCGGTCAATTTCTTCCTGGGCAAGCAAAGGTTTTTCAACAGTCATCAACTTTCTCCAAAATGGGATAATTGTTCTTCAGCCCGAATACATAACTGTTAGCCTGACAATTAGCAAGCCGGATTATGACCTGCTAAAGCACTCTCAGTGCCAATGTTTTCAGATATTCCGTTTCCGGCATGGCCGGGTGGGCGGGGTGATCCGGACCCTGGCGCCCTAAGGCAAGTACCTGACTGTTGCGGCGCAAGCGGGCGGCGGCACGCTGTACGATCCGGCGTAAGGCCTCCAGATCAAGATGATGAGAACACGAGCTGGAAACAAAGAACCCGCCTGGCCGTACCAGGGCAAGGCCAAGCTCATTTACCCGGTAATAGGCTGCAAGTCCGGCTTCCTCGTCTTTTTTCCGTTTGATGAAAGCAGGCGGGTCAATGGAAACCACATCAAACTTTTCTCCTTCATTGGCAAGCTGAGCCAGCAAATTCAGGGCATCGCCTTCCAGGCAATGCGCTTTGGGAGAATGGCTGAAATTATTCAGGGCAAGGTTTTTCCCGGCATAATCCAGGGCCTGACGCGATGTGTCCAAAAACGTGATGTCCGTGGCTCCACCAGCTGCTGCAGCTACACCAAACCCACCGGCATAAGAAAAGGCATCAAGCATCCGAACGGCATTGCCGCGACGAGACAGGCCGGCTGTGAGCCGGCGCATCATGCCGCGATTTAAACGTTGATCATAAAACCAGCCGGTTTTCTGGCCGTGCAGGCTGGGAGCTGTGTAAAGCAAGTTGTTTTCTTCCACACTGATTTCTTCAGGAATATCACCCTGTTCCGGGTAAAAGTCCAAGTTGTCCGGCAAATTTTCCAAGGCTCGGCTTGCAGTATCATTCCGGAAAATCATGCGCGCGGTGGGGAACATTTCCCGGATCACCCCACATAAGTCCGGCTTGATCCGTTCCATACCGGCGGTGGTGATTTGGCAGGAAAAGATATCGCCATAGCGGTCAATGACCAGACCAGGCAGGAAATCCCCCTCGGCATGGACTAAGCGGTAGAACGGCTGCTCGAACAGGCTTTCCCGCAAACTCAAGGCTGTTTCCAGACGTTCCCGGAGCAGATTGGTGTTGAGTGGAGTGTTCGGCTTGCGGCTGATCAGTCTGGCCGCAATCAGCGAGGCGGGGTTGACGTATACAGTCCCCAGCGTGTTCCCACGCGCATCTTTAAGATTAGCGCAACTGCCCGGCTCAAAAGCCTTGAGTGGGGTGGTCCTGGTATCCACTTCATTACTGAATACCCACAGGTGGCCGGCCCTGATCCGGCGCTCCTCACCTTTCTTTAATACTAGATCCATATTTCAGTCGCCTTTTATGAACGGTACCGCTTAGATTCAGTCTAACCTACTGTTGCTGTTGCTTATTAAAATACCATTTGTAAACAGCATTCTGCTCCAACCCTTTGGGCTCATCGCGTAAATCGAAAGACAGGCTCATATCGTCTGACCCGAAAAAGAACAGCCCACCTCTGGTAACCGCCAGGTCGTAGCGCCCGTCGGGAATGAACAGGCTTTTCCCGTAGTAGCTTGGCTGTTCTGGAAAGCCGAGCAAATCACCCAGGGTAGGGGCAAGATCTATGGCCGACGCATGGGCATTGCGATGTATGCTTTGCAGTGGTGCCGGATTCCGGCTTATAAACACTAAGGGGATATGGCGGTTGCCGAACTTTTTCTCCGGCAAGTGGTTGCGGGCCATTTCTCCGCCGTGGGTAATCTGGTGGTCTGCTCCGATGATCAACAAAGTGTCGTTATCCATTATTCCTGCTTTTTCCAGCCCTTGCACGAAAGATTTCAGAGCTACGTCAGTACTGTAAAATGCCCTGGTTATCGGGGTATCTTCAACGCCCGGCGGCGGGCCGTCCTTACTGAAAAAAGGCGGATGTGTATTGATCGTGCAGATAATGGTTATACTTTTTTCATTTTGATTGTTTTTAAGCCAGATCAGGGCTTTTTCAAAAATACGCTCGTCAGTGTCTCCCCATTGGAAGGTATGTTCAAGCGGGGGCAGGCCCATGTTTTGTTCCAGGCCGAACACCTCATCCACCTGCATGGTATTGATGTAGGTTTTGAATTTGCTTCGGAAGTAAACGCTTGCCCCCAGGAAGTATGCCGATTTATACCCTTGGGCACGGGCCAGGCTGAAAATATTCTCCGGCCGCCGCCCGGCTGCGTCATCCCCACCAAAATCAGGCCGGGAAGCAAAAGCCGCATAAATCCCCTCATCCGTGGTAAATGCCGATGAATAGTAATTGCTCAAACTGATATTTTGCGGGTTGTTCAGCAGAGAGAAATAAAACGGCATGGTACATGCGTCGGGCTGCTTCAGTTTGCACTGCAGGAAATCATAAGACAGCGATTCGATAAATACATAGATGATGCGTTTATAGGCCGGATTATCCCTGACATTCGCTTGCTTTTGGCTGAGAACGCCCCATTGTTCAAGCAGGGACAGTTCAGCCGGACTGTACTCGTAAGCTACAGCTTCAGCCGGAACTGCCCACAGCGCTTCATCGAAAAAATTCCGGGTAGCTGAAGCGGAAACAATCACCAGCGCGAAATCGCGTTCCATATTGATTTCATCAGTCAGGTAATCGCCGGTTTTGGGAATTTGGGGGGAAGGGTTGGCCAGAAATAATGCGGCGCAACCAATTGCCGCAAGGACTTGTTTGAAAAAGGGCGATTTCTGCTGCCCGGTTTTAAGAAACAGAGGCAGAAGCAGCAGCAAAGCCAGGACAATGGCGCCCACGCCCAGGGCAAGAAAATCTAGTCGGATGAAAATAGAGGTAAAATCGGTATTTTCCAGCAGCTCGTGCTGCAGGCGGGAGAAAGTTTCTTTAATGTATATCAGGTCTATTATGTTCAACACTACAACTGCAGTCGCCGTTATTGCTCCCAGAAAACGGGCTGAACGGAAGTGCTGGAACAAAAGGAAGGGAGCAAGCGGAAGCAGATCTTTCAGCCCGCCCAGCGCTGCCCCCAACCAGGCCTGAGGGTAAGCGAGCAGGAACAGGTCTTGCGCGCTGAGCAGGCGAACGGCGGTTAGGATTGCAAACACAACCAAAAACGCGGGGCGGCGCCACAACAGCCAGGCTGAAAAAAAGGCAAGCATTACAGCGGCGAGTGTGGCTGGGAGAGCGGATATTGCGAACGTCATGATGCAGGTTATGATTATAATCAGTTAAATCACTGTTTAAACTACTTCGCACTTTTAACTTTGCAGGCCTTTGAAGACAAATCTGTATTGTCAGATGGCTGCAGAGCGGAAGAGCCTTTGGTCAAACCATTATTGAGGCGGAAAATACTATTGCAGTCCATGCAGCCCGGTTGCTTGAAGGCATTTAACTTTCAAGGTTGCAATGCTTTGCTGGACGCAAAGCGGTTATTCGAAAGTGGACGCCTCACTTGAGCTTCAGGCTGGGGAGCCGCTGCTTTTGCCGCATCTGAAAAAATCATTACCACCGGTTGTGCCGCGGCTTGGGACCGCGTCAACTTCAAAGTCAATCTGCCTCAGGCTCTGCGGGCACGCACCACCCGGTCCAAACCAGCCAGATCCGGCAAAATTTCAACCGTGGGCCAGAGTGACGATGAAAAAATTTTCAAAGCATTTGCACCTTGCCCGCAACCTATTTCCATCAGCAACACTCCCCCGGGTTTAAGTGCTCTTTCTGCAGTTAATGCAACCTTACGAGGGTGGAATAAGCCGTCGTCGCCTGACTCCAACGCAATCCGCGGTTCGAAATTCCTGACTTCGCCATCCAGATTTTCATATTCGCGGGCAGAAATATAGGGGGGGTTGCTGACAATCAGCTCAAACACTGCTTCGGGCAGACAATTGGGATTAGCGAAATCGGCTTTTAAAAGCTGCGCTCGTTTACTTACGGTGACAGGCGAGAGCGCTTCCGGCATTGTGTTTACGGCAGGTCTCACGCCCAGCAGTTCTTCCAAATTTAACGCACAAATTTCCAGGGCTTCTGCTGAGATATCCACTCCTGTGCCTGACCAGGCCGCGGCTTCTTTAAGCAAACTGCCGATGATGCAGCCGGAACCGCAGCCTAGATCTGCAAATTGAACAGGCGCACTGCGTTTAAATTCCTGTAAAGCCAAGTCTACAAGCAGCTCTGTTTCCGGGCGGGGCACTAATACTGCATGGTTTACTATAAATTCACGCCCATAAAATTCCTTACGCCCTAAAATGTAAGCCATTGGCTCGCCTGTCAGACGACGGGCCAGCATTGCCTCGCCTGCCGCAAGTTGCGCTTCATTCAGAGTGCGCTCGCCAAAAGCAATCAATTGTGCCCGGCTCATGTTGCTGACTTTGCCGACAATCATTTCTGCACAAAGTCGGGGACTGTCAACATGGGCGGCGGCGAGCAGGCTTTCGTATTCTGATAAGAGCGAGCTGATTGAGCTTATCGACATATGCACTGCAGATTACGGCAACAGCAAGATGCACGAAAACAAGGTTCGGAGCGGCAGGCCTTGCCTGATTTATCCGCTGGCCTGCGCTTTCAACGCTTCCGCCTGAGCTTGCGCCGCCAGAGCCGTAGTTATTTCCTGAATATCGCCTTCCATGAATGACTCAAGCTTGTGCAGAGTAAGATTGATGCGGTGGTCGGTTACCCGGGATTGGGGATAATTGTAGGTGCGAATGCGTTCAGAGCGGTCGCCTGAGCCGACTTGTGAGCGGCGGTTGGCCGCCATGGCCTGATTCTGCTTCTCCTGCTCCACTTCATACAGACGTGAGCGCAGTACCTTAAAGGCTTTTTCCCGGTTTTTATGTTGTGATTTTTCGTCCTGACAGGATACGGTAATCCCGGTAGGCAGGTGAGTAAGACGCACTGCTGAGTCGGTGGTGTTTACGCTCTGGCCGCCGGGGCCGGAAGAACGGAATACGTCTATCCGTACTTCGTCCGGCTTGATTTCGATGTCCACTTCTTCAGCTTCCGGCAGAATAGCTACAGTGACGGCAGAAGTATGAATGCGCCCCTGCGATTCAGTTGCGGGTACACGTTGCACCCGGTGGGTACCTGATTCATATTTCAACTGGCTGTAAACCTTTTCCCCGCTGATCAGGGCGATTATTTCCTTATAGCCGCCGTTGCCGGTTTCCGAGGAGCTGAGTATTTCCACTCTCCAGCCTTTGGATTCGGCAAAGCGCGTATACATTCTGAACATATCCGCCGCGAACAAAGCCGCTTCTTCTCCGCCTGTGCCGGCCCGGATTTCCAGAATAATGTTCTTCTCGTCCAATGGATCTGTGGGCAGAAGCAGGATTTTCAACTGCTCCTCAATTTGGGGTAAGCGTTCCTTGGTAGCCCGCATTTCTTCTTCAGCCAGGGCCCGTATTTCCGGATCCGGATCGTTTGCCAGTTCCGCGTTGTCTTCCAAGGCCTGCGCGGCAGCTTTGTATTCTCTGAAGACGTTCACAACGTCTTTCAGGTCGGAATGGGCTTTGGTCAGTTTACGATAGCGTTCCTGATCGGAAACCACTTCCGGGTCGGACAGTTGTTTTTCCAGATCAAGGAATTGCTGTTCAAGACTTTCAAGTTTAGCCAGCATGAGCTTCCTCCAGGCATTGGTATACTGGGGTGTCAATTTCCGGAGCGTCGGTGTAAAGGGCTTCTTTTAAGGCTACCAAGGCTACTTCCATCTGACTTTCATCAGGTTCGCGGGTAGTGAGCAGTTGCAGGAGCAGGCCCGGAGTTCTCAGCACCGCCCCGGCAATCGGCTGGGTTATCCGGCTGGAGAACTTGATCAGCTCATAAGCAATGGCTGAAATGGGGACCATAAGAAGCAATTTGAAACAAATAACCATAGTGTGCTTGAGCGCCGGATTTTCCGGAGTCCAGAGCAACAACCCCATCGGCACAGTAATTGTGTGCAGTAAAATGGCAATGGAAAGTACGAATAACAGGAATGTAGTTCCGCAACGTGGGTGCAGGCGGCTCATTTCCAGCGCACTCCGAGCGTTCAGCGGCACTTCGCGTTCGTATGCCCAAATGGCCTTGTGTTCCGCTCCATGATATTGAAACACCCGATAAATATCCGGTAAGAAGGAAATGGCGGCAATATAACCAATGAACAGGGCAAATTTGAACAGCCCGTCCCAAGCGTGAAATGAAACGGAGTTCAGATCCCCTGAAATACCCAACCATTGCATGCCTACGGAAAATAAATGCGGCAACACTACAAACAGCACCAGCGCCATGCCGATGGAGAACGCCAAGGTAAGCGCCAGATGCCACGACTTGATTTCTTCCCCCTCTTCTGTTCCGGTTAAGCGGGCGGAAAGATTCAGGGTTTTAATGCCGTTGATCATGGTTTCAAGCAAAATGGGGAAGCCTCGCACAAACGGCTTTTGCAAAACGGCCGCCCGGGTAAGCGAAAACCACGGCATGTTTTTCACCGCGATGTTTCCGTCGGGCATACGCACTGCAACCGCAATACGGTTTCCGGCTCTCATCATAATGCCCTCAAGCACCGCCTGTCCTCCCACCGCGCAGGGGGCTGAGGCGAACAAAAGGTCTTTTAAAGTTAGTAAGCGCATAACAAGGTCATATTACCGAGATTTTGTTTTGGGGGCAAGACGGCAGTAAACAGAAACAAGACAGCCAACGCATACACAAATAGCGCATGCGTTGGCTGTCTGAGAGTTGCTGCGTTAAGCGTTTTCTTGAAATTTAGCGTACTTTTTACGGAAGCGGTCAATCCGGCCGGCGGTATCGACAAAGCGCTGTTTGCCGGTATAAAAAGGATGGCAGTTGGAACAGATTTCCACCTGTACCTGTTCGCCTTTGCAGGAAAGAGCTTCAATTTCATTACCGCAGGCACAAATAATTTTAGCCTTGTATACAGTGGGATGAATATCTTTTTTCATTTTTCCTCCGATGAATAAGAGCAAAGTTGGTGTTTAACCTGGTTTGCTATTTTTGGCAAGGGTTGTTAAGTTTTTAATTCAAATAAGCTGCCCTAAGGTGTCTGTTCAGACGCACTGCAGGTTTGCTATGGCGACGGAATCGAGGTTGTCGGGACAACGTTCCGGTCCGCCCGGCCCGCCGCAGGGAATGGGTTCAGATTACGCATTGAGTTCAGCTCAATACAGGGTTATCAGCACACTTAAGCTGAAATTTTATGTGGAGATACTTTATAGTTAAGCTTCCGCTGCTTAAAGTCAATGTTCAAAGAGGCGGGATCTTATGTACCCGATAGACTGTAAACCGGAGAGTTTTACCGCGCGTGAGCGGAAAATAATTAAGGCGCTCCAGGCCGGTATTCCGCTTTGTCCCCGTCCGTTTGCCCGATTGGCTGAAGAAGTCGGTTGCAACGAAAACGAAGTTGTGGATTTCTTGCATTGGTTGGGGCGTGTTGGCATTGTCCGGCGTTTCGGTGCTGTGCTCAGTCATATCCGGGCCGGCTTTACCTGTAATGCCTTGCTTGTCTGGAATGTGCGTGGGCTTTCAGCCGAGATGCGTTCACAGCTCGGGCGGAGCGCCTCAGAGTTCAGCTTCATATCTCATTGTTATTTGCGGGCGGAGCCGTCGCCAGCATTTGGTGTTGACTGGCCCTATCAACTGTATGCCATGATGCATGCCCCGGACGACGTGATTTTTGAGCGGCAAATTGAAGGGTTGCAAGCCGCTCTGCAAGCCGTTAGCGGGGGAAAGCTGAAAAAACCGCTTGTTTTGCATACGCTTCATGAATATAAAAAGTCAGTTATGCTTTATTTTAAATAAACCAAGGAGCTGAAAATGAAGTTCACCACCCGTTCGGAACAACTGTTTGATGAAGCATGCACACTTATGCCCGGCGGGGTAAACAGCCCGGTCAGAGCTTGTCGTGGGGTGGCGGCTTACCCGCTCTTTATTGAGAAGGGCAAGGGCAGTCGGATTTGGTCGGTAGATGGAGACGAATACATTGATTTTGTGATGTCCTGGGGGCCGCTTTTGCTTGGCCACAGCCATCCGGCCGTGACCAGAGCCCTGCATGAGGCCGCTGAGCTTGGCGCCAGCTTTGGCGCCCCTTGTGAAAATGAGGTGAATCTGGCTATGGCGGTGCGGGCGGCGATGCCGCATATAGAGATGCTGCGCATGGTCAACTCCGGCACAGAAGCCACTATGAGCGCCCTGCGTCTCGCCAGAGGGTACACCGGGCGGAACAAGTTTATTAAATTCATCGGTTGCTATCATGGTCATGGAGACGCTTTTCTGGCTGCGGCTGGTTCAGGTTTTGCGACTTTGAGCATTCCGGGAACTCCCGGTGTTCCACCGGCCGTGGTAGAGGAAACCCTGCTGGCACAGTATAACGATTTGGATATGGTCCGGGAACTTTTTGAGCGGAATCAGGAAAGCATTGCAGCGGTAATTGTGGAACCGGCAGCCGGAAATATGGGACTGGTTCCGCCAGAGCCGGGGTTTCTGCAGGGGTTGCGTCAATTGTGTGATCAGTTTGGGGCCTTACTGATTTTTGATGAGGTAATCACCGGATTCCGGCTGAGTTTTGGCGGTGCCGTTGCCCGGTTCGGCGTGACCCCCGATTTGGTTACTCTTGGTAAAATCATCGGCGGTGGTCTGCCGGTAGGCGCTTATGGTGGTAAGCGGGAAATTATGGAATCGGTTGCACCGCTTGGCGGAGTGTACCAGGCAGGCACTCTGTCCGGCAATCCTTTAGCCATGGCCGCAGGTCTTGCTACGCTCACGGCTTTGAAAAGTTGCGATTACGCCGCGTTGGAAGCAAAAGTGGAGAGTTTTTGCTGTGGACTGGAAAATTTGTTCAGGGAGAAAGGAATAGCCGTGCAAATCAATCGCATGGCCTCGTTATTTACCATTTTCTTCACGGAAGGCCCTGTCCGTAACTTCGCAGAGGCCGGTTCCGCCGACCGGGAAAGGTACACAAGCTATTATCAGCAGATGCGCAGGTCGGGCATAAATCTGGCGCCGTCGCCGTTTGAGTGCGCTATGGTTTCGTTTGCGCATACTGATGAGGATTTTGCTGAAACACTGAGCAGTGTGGAGCAATTGCTCTTTTGAAGCGGTTGAGGATTGCCCCTCTATTGCATTTTAGCAGATAATTGCATAAATTAATGAGATGACACAGCGCAGATATTGCGGGATTATCCCGGCAAGATACGCCTCTACCCGTTTCCCGGGCAAGCCGTTGACTATGATTTTGGGCAAGCCGATGTTCTGGCATGTCTATACCCGTGCTAAAAGGTGTTCCCTTTTAACGGATGTGGTGCTGGCAACTGATGACGAGCGCATTGCGCTTGCGGCGGAGGAACTGGCTGTTCCTTTTGTGTACACTGCTTCCGATCATCAGAGCGGCAGTGACAGGGTTTATGAAGCGGCTCTGAAATTGGGGCTTTCATCTGATACGGTTGTGGTCAATATCCAAGGTGACGAGCCCGCGCTTGACCCCGCCCATATCGCTTGTCTGCTCACGCCTTTTTTCAATGATCCGGAAGTAAGGGTGACTACTTTGGCCTACCCGGTGCAGACGTCGGCTGTTGAAAATCCGAACAGGGTGAAAGTCGCTCTTGCCGTAAATAACGATGCCCTTTATTTTTCACGTTCCCCTATTCCATACATGCGTAATGCCCGACCAGACAGTGGGGACGCGGTTTATTTCGGCCATATCGGTCTGTATGCATATACCTTGGTGACATTGGGAGTGTTCACCGGGTTATCCCAGTCTCCTCTGGAGCTGGTGGAAGGGCTGGAACAATTGCGTTTTTTGGAAAACAACATTCCCATTAAAGTGGCAATAGTTGCCGAACCCTCCCAGGCTGTGGATGTTCCTGAAGATGTTGCCAGGGTTGAGCAAATATTACTTTCCGAAAATAACGGCAACTTGAACTGAATCAGTTGCCCTGGAGCAGATATGTCGGCAGATTTAAGTAAAACCAGACGACAGTTAAACGATGTAAAAACGCTTGTAAGACAAGGGCGCATGTTGCCGGCCGTGCAATATGTGAATGAGGCCTTGAATATTATAATCCGCGCTTCTTTGATTAAAAATGAGAGAAGCGAGTTGGAAGAGCTGATAAAAAACGCCGTGGACTGGATTGCGGATAATAAAGCCATTCGGGAGAAATTTCCGTTGGCCATAACCTACACGCCCGGCAAGGAAGAAGCTCTTGCCGACACGGTTCAGCAATTGCTTGAAATTCTTAATGAAGAGGTAAGCGAACAGGCCAATGAGGGCCTGCGTCTGTTGGAAGAACGGCGTAAAAATCTGCTGGCGCAAGCGGCTGAACTGCTGAAGCACGGGCAACTGGAGAAAGCGGTAGAATTGCACAAGCAGATTGCCGAAGAGTTTCACGGTGATTATGCAGTCCTTGCAGAAATAGGTGAGCAATGTTTGAGCCACGCCATGTACGAAGAGGCGTTTGAATATCTCGCCCAAGCGTTGGAGGCCAATCCGAAGGCTATTCCTTTGTATAACCGGATCGGGATAGCCCTACGCAAGCTTGAACGGTATGAAGCAGCAGAAAAATATTATAAGAAAGCCCTGGAAATGGCGGGCACGGATGTGGGCTTGCTGTTTAACCTTGGCCGACTGTACGTTGAATGGAAGCATTGGAATAAGGCTGAAAAAGTCGCGCAGATGGTTGTGAAAATTGCGCCGGATTTCAGTGAGGGGAACAAGCTTCTTGCATATGTTGTTAAACAGCGGCAGTTGAAACAATAACCGGGTGCGCCTTCCGGGCAATAATCAAATTTACGCATTGCGCCAGCCGTTTTGGGCAGGCTGTCGGTTATGCGCCAAGTAAGAAAATTTCTTTTCTTCTTTACTACCGGGATATGGTTATGACCGGGTCGTCCATATTTGGTATTCTAAGCTGACAATATCCCGTATAAGATTATCTGTCCGCTACGCCAGAGGTGGCAGGCTGGATATGGAGGGAGATATGACAAGTAATGAACGACGCAAGCATGAACGGCTTCCGAAGAATTATTTCCTTGAATATAAGGAATTTAAATATCCCACTGCTCAGCAGTCGTTTTTACAGGCGCGGTTGGTGGATATCAGCGCCGGTGGGGTGTGTGTGGAGTGCAGCCACTCCTTTTCTCAAGGTACTAAGTTGCAGATAAGAGTACATATGCCCAGACTGAATAAATTTATGCCCGGCTTTTTTAAATATTATGAGAATGACCAGGATCAGTATCTTAACGCGATCGCTGAAGTCGCTTGGGTGGATTCTTCCAGACGTCCCGCCCTTATGGGAGTAAGATTTCTGGATCTTGACCCGGATGTTGTGAAAGCTGTTCAGGGGCTGATCAACGATGCCTTGCGTGAGTCCCGAAGGAAAGCTGAGCTGGCTGAAAGTCTCCGACGGGAGCAGGAAGGCTCTTGATGGATAAAAGTCCGCCAAATGGAATTGATTTTATTCAACGTTCAAAGATTGAGTCGTCAGATTACAGAGCCAGAGCTTCCTGCGTCGCAGAAAGGCGATGTCGTCATGCTATCCGGCATTTTTGTTTGGAATGTCAGGGTAAACTTCCTAAAGCAGTTGATAACTGCCGGGATGAACTTTGTCCGCTGTTTGAGTTCCGACGTCATGATTCCGAAGGGGCGGAAACTCAGCCGTCCGCTCTGACCCCGCCCCTTCGCCCCCTGCGGGCGGTGAGACGACAATGCCTTGTTTGTTGCGGTGGCGAAAGGGCGGAGGTGCGTACTTGCTCTGCCGGTAAGAAATGCAGTTTATGGGAATTTCGTTTCGGGGTGAGCCCGGCAGTGTACAGACGGGTGAAGGCCCGTTTTTTTGGCCCAAAGCATTTAACTTTGCCGGGTTTATCTTTAGAGCATTAGCTTTAAAGCAGGCGGACGACATTGCTCGAGCCGCCGCCGCAAAAACATAAACACAGGCAAATTGTACCAATTCTGGATCCGGTTGTAATCTGAGAGAAGATCGTCCTTTACAGTGCGGTCGGTATTGCCTTTATTAGCTTTGTCTGTTTGTATTAGAGTAAAGCGTCGGTCTTGTGGGCTGACGTTTTGCTCTTTTATGGGTTTCTAACTTGAAGTGTTGGATTGCAAGCTTTACGCCGCCAGAGCTTAACGAAAAAAATACAGTTTTTCCGCTCACTTATTGGCGCAGCCGGTCACAAGTCAACTTAAAAGTTGATTTGCTCTTAAGCAACGTGTTGTTAAGTTGAATGAAGCCCTGCTGACATTGCTTCGGCCGGGCTTGTGCTCATGACGGGGGTGGGATAACTCCCCTAATTTAGTGCGTCCCTTCTATAGACTGTGGTTATGGACGCATATCGTAGAATTTCTCATAGCCTATTCGATACCGGATATAACTTTCAAAGACCTGCCTTATGCCGATGGCTTCGGAATACTTCCCCCGCGCTGGATCCAGCCGGGTGGTGCTGTCTGTTTTGAAGCACCCGGATTAATAAACTGCTACGCCGGCATATCCCACCACATTGTTCATATCGCCGCTGACATATCCGGAAGTGGTATAACTTACTAATTCAGCGTCTGCGGCTCCCAAATTCCGGCAAGCCTGCAAGGCCAGTGTGGCCGGCAGTACACCACACATGGAAATATTATGGGCGCTTACCACGTTGTAAAGCTCTTGCGGGCTTAAATGTATGATTGCTTCCAGGGCCTTGGCGTCTTGCTTTTTCGCTTCGGCATCACTGACGAAATGACTCATATCGGAGCTGACCACCAGCAGGGGTGTTTCTTTGTCAAGCGCTTTGCGCGCCTGCAGCACTTTTGCAATGGCGTCTCCCGCCTGAATAAGCTGTTGCAGATCATGCTTTGCAACCGCAATGGGCACAATGGTCAGGTCGGGGCGGGCAATTTTCAGCAAAGGCAAAAGTACTTCGATGGCGTGATCTTGTTCGTGCGGCGAGTAATCCGCCTGAAAGCCGCCGTCTGCTGCAATAATTTCCGAAGCCAGTTCTTCATTAACCGGAATTGCGCCTAAGGGCGTGTCCCATGCGCCCTTGTCCCACACGCCCAAGCCTTTGCCGCATTCCCGATGACAGGGAGCAAGAATAATCAGATCCTGCGGCAGTTCACAGCGGGAAATGACCATTCCTGCTACTTTGCCGCTGTATATCCAACCTGCATGGGGCAGCATGATCATCAGCGGGGTACGCTTGGGCGTGTCCTCACCGGCAAACGGGGAAGTAAGCAACGCGGCTTCAGATGCGGCCTGCATGGGGTCGCCCGGGTAGAACTTTCCTGCTACAACAGCTTCTCGCAACATTTTAACCACCTTTACTAATTTTAACCGATTATAAAACTCTGTGTATAATATCATATAAAGTTGCCCCGGGAAAGGTGCTGGAAAGAGGTTTAGAAGCAGGAGACATCATTTTAAAGCAACGCTTCCACTTTTACTTCTTACATATGTGCTTTGGGAGTGTGTGGTTTGAAAGAAAATATGATTCACAAGTACAATTGACATAATATTAATATGAAACTATGGTAACACCAAATATAAAATTAATAACACTTTAAGTGGAGGTTGGTTATGAAACTTTTGGGAACAATTGTCGCAATGCTTTTTTTATTTGTAAGCTCTGCTCACGACAGTCTAGCACATTTCGGCATGGTTATCCCATCTGAGGTTACTGTTATGGAAAATGAACGGGCGAATATTGAGCTTAACCTTAAGTTTTGGCATCCGTTTGAGAATCGGGGAATGGACCTGGCAAAACCGGCAGCCTTTGATGTGTATTTTGACGGGGAATCTCAAAGTCTGCTCAGTTCTCTTAAGGAGGGTAAAGAGCAAGGTAAAACTGTGTGGAGCACACCCTATAAAATTACTCGTCCCGGGCTTTATGCCTTTGTAATGCAGCCTCAGCCTTATTGGGAACCGGAAGAAGATTGTTTTATTGTACACTACACCAAGGCATATGTTGATGCTTTTGGCGATGTTGAGGGGTGGAGCGAACCGTTAGGATTAAAGGCTGAAATAGTCCCTTTGTCGCGGCCCAGTGCACTCTACGCAGGGAATGTTTTCCAAGGGCAGGTGCTGTTCAATGGTAAGCCTGTATCTGGAGCTGAAGTTGAAATTGAATGGTACCCCGGCGTCGAGATGACCGGCCAGGCTCCCAATGCAACAATGGTCACACAAACAGTAAGAGCAGATAATCAGGGCATTTTCACATACGCAGCGCCTAATTCAGGCTGGTGGGGATTTGCCGCCCTTTTAGAAGGAGACTACAAACTAAAACAAGGCGATGAAGATAAAGATGTAGAAGTGGGCGCAGTGCTTTGGGTTTATTTCCATAAGATGCAGGATGCAAAAGTGCTTAAATAAATTTTACCTTGAGGTGAATTGTGAAGCTGCTATGCAAGTTTTTTTCGTTATTTGCGTTAGCTTTCCTGTACACATTCTGTTCGATATCGTTGGGTAGCGGCATGGCCTACGCACACGGCGTATATATCTATGCATGGGCTGGTCCGGACGAAATTTGTACAGACAGTTATTTCAGCAGAAAGAGTAAAGTGCAGAATGGAGAAATACAAGGCCTGGCTCCGAGCGGCAATTTGCTGTTCAAAGCTCGTACCGATGATAAAGGAAGAGCCTGTTTCCCTTTGCCTGATGAAGCTATGGATATCGAGTTCGTAGTACTGGCCGGAGAGGGACACCGGGCTTCTTTCAAATTGCGGGCGGAAGATATTGCGCCGTACATAACTTCAGTTAAGGGCATGGACTCCTTGACGGAAGGTGGTATGCCAGAAGTAAAAACTATTGATAATCTTGTTACTGATAAAGAAGATGTCGTTGTTTCAGCGAATAATTCAGAATTGTTACGCCGAATTATACGGGAAGAACTTAAGCTTCAGTTGGAACCGTTACGTCAGCATTTATTTGACCAGGAAGACAAAAGCCCGGGGCTGCGCGATGTTTTTGCCGGGCTTGGCTGGATTATAGCTCTTGCGGCAATTGCATACATTGCCATGCGTCAGCCTTCCAACCGTAATTAAACTATCAAGCGTGATAAAATCAATTCAATGTGGTTGAAACTTAAATCCGCTCCGAGAATCACGGGGCGGATTTAAGTTTCCCTAGATACATAAGTTATAGCCACGGATTTTAGATTTTTGGCCCTGTATGTTTTATGCGGTGCAGTATCAGAACAGGTGTCCCGGACAAGAGCGTTAAAGCCCCATGGCTTTCCCGGCTTCTTTAATGATTTTTTTCAGTTTCTGGGAAGGCTTGTTCTGCTCCAATTGTTGAAACTCCTTCAGCAATTCAATCTGGCGCTTGGAAAGTGACGTGGGAGTGCGCACAGTGATTTGAACAAGCAAGTCTCCCTTGCGTGAAGAATTCGGATAAGGCAGGCCCTGACCCTGAACCCGTAATATAGATCCGCTTTGAGTGCCTTTTGGCACTTCAAGCTCAATATCTTCAGCCAACGTGGGTATGGTTATATTCACGCCCAAGGCGGCGTCTGCAAACGAAACTTCCCGGCTGAGCAACAGGTCCTGTCCTTCCCGGTCAAAAACATCGTCGTCCTCTACATACAGGTCTACGTATAAATCGCCGGGTGGGCCGCCGTTTATTCCGGCTTCGCCTTCACCACGCAAACGCAACCTGGCCCCGGAATCAACACCGGCCGGCACTTTAACCGACAATTCCCGCACCTGATCGAGTTGACCTTCTCCAACGCACATGGGGCAACGATGAGCGATTACCTGGCCTTTGCCGTGACAATGCGGGCACGGCACTGCCAATTGGAAAAAGCCTTGCCGCCTGACCATCTGACCTGTTCCACCGCATTGGGAGCATGTTTCCGGGCTGGTTCCCGGTTTTGCTCCGCTTCCACCACACTCGGGGCAGTTTTCTTTGCGGGGAATGCTGATTTTTATGGTATCGCCATTTGCAGCTTGGCGGAAAGAAAGCTTCTGATTATAGCGCAGAGACGCACCAGCCTGGGGGCGGTTTGCCCGGCCAACGCCGCCGCCCATGGAAAACCCGAAAATATCGCCGAAGATATCGGAAAAATGGGAAAAGATGTCTTCAGCAGAGGCAAACGGGTGCCCCCCGCCCGCGTTATTTAGGCCGGCATGGCCGTAACGATCATAAATATCGCGCTTTTCAGGGTCACGCAACACTTCATAAGCTTCTGCACAGTCTTTGAATTTCTGCTCCGCCTCTTTATCCCCGGGGTTGCGGTCAGGATGATATTTTAAGGCCATCTGACGATAAGCCTTCTTAATTTCTCCTCCTGTGGCTTGCCGGCTGACGCCAAGTATTTCATAATAACAAGTTCGGCTCATGATTGACTCACGATATGCAAAACCAGTCGGGTTTTGAGCCCGCTATTTAATCATTGTCTGTAATTTCTGCAGTGTTTTTGGAAGTAAGCCCGATACTGTCGAGATCAGCATCAGGTAAAATTTTACCGGCCGCAATTTCTCTTAAGGCAGTTACTACTTCCTTGTTTTTGCTTGCAACCAAAGGGGTGTAACCTTCGCGATATTGATACACTCGTTTTATTGCCATTTGGACCAGAAGAAAGCGATTATCTACTTGGGCCTGACAGTCTTCTACAGTAATTCTAGCCATGATGTCTCCTGAGTAGGCAGGGAACGTTACGCTCCACTGATATAAATAAGGCTGTTCTCAAAAAAGATATAATTCTACCTCTTGGTAAGGGAAAATGCAATATGAAAATGGACAGGTTGTTAAGCGCGTAAGTTTTGAAAGCTTGTCACGGCATAATTCAATTTCAAAACATCTGCTTCAGATTAAATAATTGCCATTTCCCCAAGGTCAAGGGACGTTTGTGTAATTGTTCTAAATGAGACTAAAAGAGCGTACTAATCGGACTTGACCTCTGAGGGCGGCGCCGGCAAAAGAGTCAGAATTTCGTTGATTGAGCCGAAGTGAACCGGATAATAGGCTGGCTCGTCATTAACCCTGACCCAGTTGTAGTTCTTTTTCATGCGACTTGCATAAAAAGTTAATGTCAATGGTTTTTTCCCGTCGCCATATTCAAACTGCCAGCGGATAATAGGGGTAATATCCGTTGGTAAGCTGCCATCGCTGCCTCCCTCTGTTTGAAGCGTTCCAAGCCGCCAAAACACAGTATCAACGCCAATTAACCTGATAGTGCTGTCTAATTCGCTCCAGCCGTTTTCAGAGCGGAAAAATTCTCTGGTCTGTTTTTTCCCGTGGACATCCCAGATTATTAGTGTTGCTTTCTGCACATGGCCTATTCCGTTTGGCAAAACAGGTCTGCTTCGTAAAGACAGAAGTGAACGTCCCAGTTGTTCTACTTTTTCTGCACTGATGATGAAGTAGGCACCCTGGTATGATGAAAATCCAATATAATCCCCCGTGCTTTTACGGCGACTGATAGTGAGAGTTTCCTCTTCCCATCCGGAGCCGCTTTTCAGGTTGGGTATTGTTTGCATGACTTTTACTACCAGGAATGGCTCAGCCAGGTCGGTCGGGGCTTCAGTAAATAAAGGGCCGGGACTTTGGGTTGATAAAATGACATGTAAATAGAATTCCATGCCGGCCTGAGCAACTTCAATGCCTTTAAACCGTTCAGGCTGGATAAAGGTAAAAGTTCCTTCATTTAGCTTGGCCAGTTCCCATATTTCAGAGCCCGGAGAAAACAGTTCTATTCGGATTACTCGTTCCGGGCGGGCGGAGAATAGATTAAGATCTGCATAGTAGCGGGAGGGCCTGGATAGAATGCGGGTAAATACAGGGTCCAAATATACTATTTTGGAATTACCGTTTTTGATCAGTCGGGTGGAGACAAGACCAGCTTCTTCCACATAAAACTGAGGTGCGATAGTCCAGGCATTTGCACCTCGCAAAGTAACACTTGTGGGCAGAATGCTTACTTCGGGAATGTATTCATCGGGCTTGGGAAGCAGGACGTTATTGGAGAATTCCGGGCCAAACAAACCACCCTGCCCGGCAGTGGCATTAGTCGCTTGAAAACCCCCTTCAGTTGCTCCAGTTGCTTCAGTATCGGAAGGGGGTCCCGGCAATTCCCGTTTTGGCTTAACCTGATTGATCTGCTCCAGTAAATACTCGACTTTCCGCTGGGCAGCCAAACTTTGCATCACTCCATCCCGCACATACCAGCGGCCCTTTTGAAATTCCAAGGAATAATTCTGGCCGCCGCTGAACTCCAGAAGGTTAATTTCCTCTTCGGGGATATCCGGCCAGTCTTGAGATTTCCCGCCTGACCAGGGGCGCAACAAAAGGATCAACAATCCTGCAATGACCAAAAGGCACATGAATGAAATAAAATATCTGCGCATAGGCCAAATTACAGTTTAATTTCCGGCTATCCCGCCGGCTGCGAATACTTCCTGAATATTGTCCACTTTTTTTGCACTCATAAATGGATAAGCCATGCCATAGGCCTCATCTCCCAAATCCCGGATCACCGCTTGGGTCAGACCTTCCCTGTTCAGCTTTCCAGATTTTATAAATTCAGGCTGGCGTTTATCCCATACAGCCATAAATTCCAGTTCCTGAGGAAGATACCCCCTGGTTTGCACATTTAAAATGTTGTTGGTTTGTTTGCCCCTGTCAACAGTTAAACAACCTAAGGCGGCTTCCGCGTACATATTCTCATTGTTAAGTTCAAGCGGAAGCAAATAAACGGTTACAACATCTGACGCAACCAGATACGTTTTGGCGGTTTCCAGCATTGTGGCAACGATCCGGGCGGCGGTAAAATCCCCCTGCCACTGGGTTTGGGGTGTGATTAGGATGGTTCGGTGATTTTTCCCGTCAACGTCAGTATCTGAAGCAGAGCGGTCAAGCTCCTTGATATTCACCGGGATCGGCTCCGCGGCGGCCAGAGCGGACAGGTCAAGCGTAAAAGGCTGTTCAGCAACTTCCCCAAGGTCGGTTGAAGAGCTTGCATCACGGTTTTGAAGCGGGTTGTCGTTGCCGGGGCTCAGGAACAGGAGCAGACCGGCCAACAATATGGCCAGACACGCAAAAAGGATTAGCCTTAGCGGTTTTTTCCCACAAAGAGGACATGACTGCTTATTATCCATAAGACTTCCTTACGCGACCGCTGCCCCGGTAGTAATCCCGGATTTAAGCAGCGGCCGCGCTGTTCATCATGATTATTCCTGCTCTGTCGCCGCCTCACGGAAGCGCTGACGCAAGGAGTCGAGTTTGGTCATGGCATCAGCCAGTTCCTTGACCCTGGCCCGGTCATTTTCCACGATTTCTTTGGGTGCTTTTGCCAGGAAACTTTCATTCCGGAGTTTGCCGGAAAGCATACTGAATTCTTTTTCCAATTTCAGGAATTCCTTGTCCATACGGGCCAGTTCCACGGTGAAATCAACGGCCCCGTGCAACGGTACGATTATTTCATTGCCCTCGCACACTGCGGAAGCAGATGCTTTGGGGGCGTTAAGTTCAGCGTCTATTTCCAGGCTTTCCAGGCGGGCCAGGGTAATAATCATTACGGTGTTGGCTTTCAATACTGCCGCGTGGTCCGGGCTGTGCGGACGGATCAAAAGCTTGAGCCGGTGCGAGGGGGCAATGTTCAGTTCCGCCCTGATAGTACGCACTGCGCTGATTACGCCTTTTACCAACTCCATATTCGCGGCGGCGTCGGCATCAACCCATTCTGCATGTGAGGGCGGGAAAGCTTCCTTCGCGATGTCTCCCCCCTGATGCCCGGGCAGTGAGCGCCAGATTTCCGCTGTGATGAAAGGCATTATCGGGTGAAGCAGAAGCAGGGTTTCGCGCATGGCAAGCCAAAGTGCATATTGAGCAACTTGGCGTTTCTCCCCGCCGGCCTGCATGTCGGGCTTGATCAGCTCTAAATACCAGTCGCAGAGTTCATTCCAGATAAACTTGTAAAGCCCTATAGCTGCATCATTAAACCGGTATTCTTCCAGCGCCTTTTTCACCTCTGCTTTAATGCCTTCCAGGCGGGAAATAATCCACTTGTGGTGAATGCCTTCTGACTTGGAAATGTCCATCGGCTGAGGAGCCTGGCCGGACGCTGCATGTTCTTCCAGGTTCATCAGCGTAAACCGGGCGGCGTTCCACAGCTTGTTCGCAAAGTGGCGGTAGCCCTCAATCCGCTCTTCTGAAAGTTTGATATCCCGGCCCATGGCAGCAAATGCGGCAAGGGTGAAGCGCAGGGCATCAGTGCCGTATTTATCGATCATCTCCAGGGGGTTGATCACGTTGCCGGTGGATTTGCTCATCTTGCGGCCTTCCGCATCGCGCACAAGGGCGTGAATGTATACTTCCCTGAATGGCACTTCTCCCATGAACTCCAGACCCATCATCATCATGCGGGCTACCCAGAAGAACAGAATATCGAAGCCGGTAACAAGCACGGATGTGGGATAGAATGTGTTGAGATCTTTGGTCTGTTCAGGCCAGCCCAAAGTGGAAAAAGGCCATAAGGCGGAAGAAAACCAGGTGTCAAGCACATCACTGTCTTGCTGCAGTCTGGTACTGCCGCACTTGGAGCAGACGGTGGGCGCTTCCTCTTCAACCATCAGTTCACCGCATTCACAGCAGGTCCAGGCCGGGATGCGGTGCCCCCACCAGATCTGGCGGGAGATACACCAATCCCGGATATTATCCAGCCAGTTATAGTAAGTTTTTTCCCAGGAAGCCGGGAAGATTTTAGTTTTGGCCGGCACGGCGTCGCGTGATTTTTTGGCGATTTTGGTTGTGGCCACAAACCATTGTGTGGACACGTGCGGGTCAACAACATTTTTACAGCGGTAGCACACCCCGATGTTGTTATCATAATCTTCTATTTTTACCAGGTGGCCTGCTTCCTGCAAATCGAGCACCACCTGCTTGCGCGCTTCTGCAACATTCAGCCCGCTATATTTTCCGGCCTGGGCGTTCATTTTGCCGTGTTCGTCAATTACCTGGATAAACTCAAGATTGTGCTTGAAGCCCAATTCCCAGTCATTGTGGTCGTGTGATGGCGTGACTTTGAGTGCACCCGTACCGAATTCACGGTCAACGTATTTGTCGGCAATCACCGGAATAATACGCTTGGTAAGGGGAAGAACTACTCGCTTTCCGATAAATTGCTGATAATGTTCATCTTCCGGATGTACGGCAACCGCCGTATCCCCCAGCATTGTTTCCGGCCTGGTGGTGGCAATAATCAGAGAGCCGGAACCGTCTTCCAGATCATAGCGGATATGCCACAGGCTGCCTTTCTGGGGCTTGTGTTCAACTTCATCGTCGGCCAGGGCGGTGGAGCAGCGGGAACACCAGTTGATGATGTAGTCGCCCTTGTAAATCAATCCCTTATTATACAGATCAACAAATACTTTGCGCACGGCTTTGGAGAGCCCCTCATCCATAGTGAAGCGCTCGTGGGTCCAGTCTACCGATGCGCCCATAGCCTTAATCTGGCGACGGATATTCTGGCTGTATTCTTCTTTCCACTCCCACACCCGTTTGATGAGTTTCTCGCGTCCCAAGTCGAAGCGGCTTTTGCCTTCCTCGGCCAGGCGGCGTTCCACCACATTCTGGGTGGCTATGCCCGCATGATCCATGCCGGGAACCCACAGCACCTTGCGCCCCTGTTGGCGGGCAAACCGGCACAGCACATCTTGCAGGGTGATATTCAACGCATGTCCGATATGCAAATTCCCTGTTACGTTTGGGGGCGGGATTACAATTGAGTAGGGCTCTCCCGGCCCGGCCGGGTCGGGAGTAAAGGTTTTTTCATCTTCCCAATGCTTACGCCAGAATTCTTCCACGTTCTTTGGCTCATAGCCTTTGGCCAGGGCATTGTCACTCATGCAAAACTCCATTAATGTCGATTTCGACTTTCGGGTTATCCCAACAATTAAATTTGCGAATACGGGTTTACCAGCTTAGGGCCGATTTGCCAACCGCCAAGTTTTGTTTTTCTGCTGGTGCTTGCAGGCATAAACTGAGCCTACTCCCAATTTACCAAGGCAAAGTTCGGCGCATCATTGTCTGGTGAAACTTGGCACTACCCCAAACCACTTCAGACACATATCTTTGAACTCGTCGGTTTGTCGCAGTGCCTGTAGGCTGCGGTTAAGGTCTTTCAGGTTGGTACTGTCTTTGGGCAGGGCGATTGCCAGATTGTGTTTTTTATAGACCGGACCGCATAAAGTCAGCTCCGGATTTTTGGTCACATTCAGATATGCCTCAAGTAAGCTAAGCTCGGCGAATACAATATCTATATTATGGGCAAGCAGCCCGAAAAACATTTCTTCTTTATAATCATAAACAACCAGACGGCTTTCTTTGAAATTCTCCCGGGCAAAGGTTTCCGCGGCGCTGTTTCGCTGTACACCAACCGTTTTGCCGCTGAAAGTATCAAATTTATCAGGAGAAGTTTTTTTGGGTTTTTGGGATTTGTTCCGGGCCGGTGGAGCAGGCTGGGGTTTGGGGGATGGTTCGTCGGGATCGGGCTGCCTGCAAAGACCGGTCAATCCGGTGCGGTAGTAGGGCAATGAAAAAGCAACCCGGGCTTGGCGGGCCGGGGTGACCGGAATAACTGCAATAGCTACGTCTATTTCCTCTTGTTCAAGGGCATTGATAATTTGTTCGAACGGCATGGGAATCATTTCATACTCCACCCCCATATTATTTGCCAGTTTGTGCCACAATTCGTGCTCAAATCCGGAGTAAGACGAGTTGTTTTTAAATGAGAAAGGCCATAAGGCCGGATCGAATGCTACTCGTAACGGGTCCGGACGCGGCGGAGCCAAGGGGTCGCTGAGTGCAGACTGCGCGGGACGCGCTGTTTGGCTTTCCTGCGCGGCCACAGGCTGAAATGCGCCTGTCAAACCGAGCAAAAGGATAATTAAACTAACTGCCGCGACAGTTTTATGAAGTTGGAAACGATTGGAATTCAGCAGTGGCATGACTTTTTACCGGTTTTCTACCCAGTGGTTGCAGCTTATCGGCGGTATCTGATTTCCACATCAACATCGTAACGCTCTTCCAAAGCCGCTAACGCGCCGCGCTTATTATTCAAAAGGTATAGCGCCACTTCCGGTTCAGCCTCATAAACAATGTTTTTTTCATTGCTGTTCTTGTGCAGAGCCAGATGTTGCAAATCTCTTAATGCGCTCAGTGCCTGCCACTCCATATTTCTGCGCAGGCCAGTGCCGCTGCAGCACGGACACGGTTCCATAGTCACTGAAATGGACGAAGAGCCCAAGCGCTGGCGCACTACTTCCATCAGTCCGAATGAGCTGACTTTGGCAACATCATAACGGGCCCGGTCGCTCTTCATCGCGTTGCGCATTACTTTTTCAAGCTCACGCCAGTGGCTGCGCTCCCGCATTTCAATGAAATCAATCACTATTTGCCCGCCGATATCGCGCAGGCGCAACTGACTGGCGATTACCTGAGCCGCTTCCATATTCGTGCGTAGGGCCATGGATTCGAAATTATTACGTCCTGCAATTTTGCCGGAGTTGATATCAATGGCCATTAACGCTTCGGTCTGGTCAAAGACCAGTCGTCCTCCAGAGGGAAGGTTTACTTCCCGTAAATAAATCTGTTCGATCTGACGGCGCAAATCAAAGGTCTCCCACATAGTGCGTTGGCTGTTGTCATGCAGTTTGATCAGGTTTGTACTTGCCCGCCGAGGGAAAATCAACGACACTGTATCCTTGATTTCCTGGGCTGTTTCCGCATCGTCAACCCAGATTTCCACAATGTCGTCGGAAAGATAGTCGCGCACGGCCCGGCCGGCCAGGCTGGGCTCTTCATACACCAAGCATGGGGCGGACTCCGTGGTTCCCCGGGCACGCACCTCTTTCCACTGCCGTTTCAGTACCTGCAGATCTTTCAACATAGAGGTTTTGCTGGCGCTTAAAGATGCAGTGCGCACAATTACGCCCAGACCATCCTGGGTGGGCAGACTGTCAAGCAGCGAGCGCAGGCGCTCCCGGTCATTTTCATCTTCCACTTTGCGGGAAACCCCGAATTGCGTGCGGCCGGGAGTAAGCACCAGAAACCGGCCGGGAATGGAAAGATAGGTGGATAAAAATGCTCCCTTGCCGCCGGTGGGCTCTTTAACCACCTGCACCAGAACTTCCTGTCCGGGCTTAAGCACTTTTTGAATTAAAGGGTACTTTTTGCCCTTGGAAGGATCATGCGGAACCAGATAATAATCGGGGTGTACTTCGTCTATTTGCAGAAACCCGTTTTTATGTGCGCCATAAGAAACAAAAGCGGCCTGCAGGTTCGCATCTACATTGTGGATGACCCCTTTGTAAATATTGCCCTTGGTTTTAAGTTGGTGCAGCATTTGAACATAATATTCCTGCACCTGATTTTCTTCAGTGATAGCCACTTCTACCTGCTCGCCGGGCAAAACGCTGATAAACATTTTGCGTTTTTTGCCTTTGGCAACGGGTGCGGATTTGGTCGCGGCCGCTGACTTTTCGTTTCCGGCGCGTTTAGGATTGGAAGTTGTTGAATTTTGTGTTTCGTTGTAAACATCTTCCCTTTGCTGTTCAATGCTTGGCACAATTGCCGGATCGCTTGTCCGGCTTGAGAGATCCTCTTCAGAGATTTCAGCTGTTTCTTCTCTGGGCGATTGCTCAGATACCGGCTTCGTCTGCATGCTGACTGAGTTTGCGGAAAATTCAGGCGCGGCCTGGGAAGCTGCAGAGGCATTACCTTCCTCCTGCCCGGGAAGAGAGCTTTCCGTCCGGACTGTAACCTGAAGTGAATTCTGTGCCCTTTGAACTGTGTTTGCAGTATGCTCAAGCCCTTCGTCCGGCCACGCTTCGGGCCATAGCTCCGGATCCTGGTGCAAATCAAAGAGCGGGTAGGCTAATGCCGAAGAAACGCCTTCCTTTTCAAGTTCTACCCTGATTTCCGGCAAGCGTTCGGTTTGGGCGGGGGCTGCCGCACTGGCTGCAACTGCAGGTACTGGGACGTCGTTTTTTTCATTGTCAGCAGCGTCATTTGTGGAGCGGGGCTTTGCAGCGGAACGTCGGGGAGAACGCCGGGAAGTTTTTTCTGATGGGGCTTCTGCCCCCTTACTTCCGGTTTTGGCACCGGTTCTGGCTGTTTTGGAGCGGGGTGTTTGTCGGGAACGCGGCTGTTCGGTTAAAACCGGCTGAATATCTTTAAGGGTAGAGTCTTGCTCAAGGTCATTTCCATTTAAGGCTGTGTCTACAGCAGGCCCGTCGATTGCGACAGGCAACATCTCGTTGCTATTCATGTTCTTCCTTATAAAATTTAAATATGCAGCGTAAAAACGCCAAATTCAAGCGGCATACACAAACGCATTTAACGCGGAAAATGAACAAGCCGCTGCCGGTTAAGGGGTAAGGGGCTTCAGCCTTCAACCGGATATTCTATAAACAAAATTCAGCAAGCTGATTGCGGAGTTGCTTTTAAACCAAATTAAGCAGTAAATTTTATTTGCTGTTTATTTCCCAAACTTTTATACTTCCTTTTGGCCTGCTCAAGAGGTATGGGAAACTGCTTTTATATATGTAGCTATTTTGGCCGATTATGTAAATATATTTGTTATAAGATATAACGGATATTTTATTTCTTCGGTTCTGGCCAGTTCCGGAAATGATAATTTAAGTCTTATTTGGGAGTAATATGTTGAAGTCAGGGCAGCTTGCTATTCTTCTTAACCCCGCCGGTAAGCGATATCTTAAAAAGATAGATTCCGGCCAGGAAATGCACACCGCTCACGGGATTATCAGTATGGATCAAGTGCTGGCCGCAGGGTATGGGGATCTGGTTGAAACCAGCCAGGGTATACCTTACAAAATTTTACGCCCCACTTTGAAAGACCTGCTGAAGGGGGTAAAGCGGCAAACCCAGATTATCTATCCCAAGGATATCGCATACATCTGTTTGCGCTTGGGAGTGGGAAACGGAACCAGAGTGATCGAGGCCGGCTCCGGCTCCGGAAGCCTTACTCTTGCCCTGTCCTGGTTTACAGGAACCGAGGGGCATGTGTACACTTATGAAGCCCGTGAGGAGTTCTATAATTTATGCTCCCGCAATTTAGCCTGGGCGGGGCTTGGTCATAATGTGACCCAGTACTTGCGGGATATTAAAGACGGTTTTGAGCAGACTGACGCCGATGCGTTGTTTCTGGATGTGCGCGAGCCGTGGGCATATATGGATAACGTGATCAAGGCGGTAAAGCCGGGCGCTCCGCTTGCGTTTTTAGTGCCCACTACAGATCAGATCAGTATGCTGCTTAAAGAATTCGAACGTCAACCAATCGATGACGTGGAAGTGCTGGAGATTTTGGTTCGCAACTGGAAGATCACGCCGGATCGGCTGCGTCCTGAAGATCGAATGGTATCCCATACAGGTTTTCTGATATTTGCGCGGTATCAGCAAAGCAGCCCGGCCTGGGATGCCAACCGGAAACTGGGAACGCGCGAGCGCAAACAGGAAGCCGCCAGAATTTCCCGTTTAGAAGATGCGGTTTAAAATATCAGGGCATTAGATTTTCGCTGTTATGGGGGGAGCGTTAATCAGCCATGAAGATTAAATCTGATTCTTGATTTGCGGCTCTTCTTAAATTAAACTGAAATTTACTTTTGAGATGTGCCGCTTGTTGCTTTACCTGTTACATGGGCTGGGCAGTTAGCGCTATACACGCCATGTTGGCTGAATCAATCTGCTCTTGGTTGATTTCAGCCGACATTCTTATAAGGCTTTTATATCTTTAAGGAGTGAAATGATACGTTATCCCGGACCTGGTTGCCTGGTGGAGTTCATGCAGGGAAACCGCGCCCAGCAGGCGATGATATTGGATGAACAATCAGGCCAGATGCGCTTATATACCATATCGCGCAGGGAAGTGCGACTTCCCGCTAATCGTTTGTTGCCATGGTTCGGGCCCCGCTTTGAGGCGTTTTCCAGCAAGCAGGAAATCCAAAGTATTCTGGAATTGTCCCATGCTAAACGGGAAGCGTTGATGCAGAAGATAGATCCTGTTTATTTATGGGAGCTTGCAAAGGATGAAATCACACAGGCTTCTGCCCGTTGGTTCGCCGAGTTGATTTGGCAAGAGCCCGATTTCGATCAGGTTTCCGCCTGTGGGCAGGCCCTGTTGGATTGTAAAACGCATTTTAAATTTCATGGTTTTGATTTTGAACTTCTTGCAGAAGATAAGGTTAAAGCCAAGCTGCGCGAAAATCAGCTTGCGCAAGAACGGGCGGAAGTGCTTTGCGCAGGACGCGTATTGCTGCCTGTCCTTTGGGAGGCTTTCCGCAAAAATCAAATTCCGCTTCCGCAAGAGGAACTGGCCAAACATCTGGCTGGTATTTCAGCCGAGCAGCAATCCCGTTTGGAAAGCTTGTTGCGCACGCGTTTAGGCGAGCCCGATGATCATGAAAGTTCTGTATTATGGCGTGAATTATCCAAACCCTTACCCGATAATCCCCATCTTCCCCTTAACTTGTTGGAGGCTTGGGGCAAAATTCCGGCGCACTATAATTTTGGCCTGGACAGAATAGGCTACCGGACTGATCCGGACTGGTTTGCTCCTTATGTCGGGCAAATTGAAAATGTTCTCAACAGCGCCCAAGTCGCTGCCGAGCCTTTTTTGGATTTGCCTTTTATAAGTGTGGATACCAGGGAAACGGAAGATTTTGATGACGCTTTCCATCTGGAAAGAGATTGCTGCGGCAACTATCTGCTTTATATAGCTATTGCCTGTCCTGCTTTTAACTGGCCTTGGAGCAGTGAACTGGATAAAGCCGTGTTGCGACGGGCAAGCAGCATATATCTTCCGGAAAGCAATCTGCATATGCTTCCTGAACCGCTTGGGGTGCAGGGGTTGAGCCTTAACGCTCAGAAAATCCGCCGGGTGATGTTGGGTTGTTTTAAACTTTCGCCCGCTGGAGAGATTATAGATTTCAGTCTTGATTTAAGGCGGATAAAAGTTGATGCCAATCTCATTTATGAAGATTGCGAGGCTGTGTTGGACCAGGGCGTTGTTTTTGAGCCAGACGGCAGGGGGAAGCCCAATGCCGCGCCGGCTTATGCCGACATGCTGCAAGAGGCATACCGGCTGGCTCTTTGTTTGCAAAACAGACGGGTAGAGCGGGGTGCGGTAATCATAATCCGCCCTGAGCCTAAAATCAGCCTGCATAATTGCAATGAGTGCGGCAGTGGTGCTGTTCGGGTGGAGATTTCTTCCATGCCCCCGTCTGATAAAGCGCAAATGATGGTTGGCGAGTTCATGGTGTTGCTCAACGGGGCAGTGGCGCAGAAAAGTCTGGACTGGGGCTTACCTTTGATTTATCGCACCCAGCATGTCGCTTTGCCCAAAGACTACGCTGGCATTTGGACCCGTCCGGAAGAAATTGCGCGGGTGGTGAAATCTTTGCCGCCGGCCAGCCTGGACAGCGTTCCCAGGCCGCATACAGGGCTTGGCCTTACAGCCTATGCCACTATATCAAGTCCATTGCGCCGGTATGTCGATCTGTTCAATCAAGGCCAGATATTGCAGTATCTGAGTTGTGGCAAGCCTTTATTTGATAAAGCGGAGCTGTCAGGGATGTTGCCGTTGATATCGGCCAGAAGCGACTCTGCCGCTCAGATTCAAAAGCAACGCCCCCGCTATTGGAAGCTGGTTTACTTTAAACAAAACGGTGATAAAAAGTGGTATGACGCAACGATTGCGGATGAAAACGATTTGTTCGTAACTGTAAGCTTGTTTAACGAAGCCTTTCTGCTTAGGGGAAAAAGGCAGCTGTTCAGCGACAAAGCCATGCCCGGTCAGAGTTGTGCGGTGCGCATAGGTAAGGTTCATCCTTTAGATAATGAAATTCAGATAGTCGCGGTTGAAGAATATTAGCAGTTGGCCGCGCGGTTAATCTCGCTAAATCGGATTGCTCTTGCTTGGCTTTAGCTGGACCTGGAGAAATGCACGATGTTAGAGTGGCTTTGGGTTCTTGTTTCATATCTCATGGGAAGTATTCCCTTTGGGCTGGTTGTTGCTCATATCTTTTGCAGAATCAATCCCCAAAAGGGTGGAAGCGGAAATATCGGGGCCACCAATGTAACCAGGTTGTGCGGTCTTCCGGCCGGCATTGCCACCTTGCTGTTTGATGCAGGTAAAGGGGCGGCTGCAGTATACTTAGGCAGTCGTCTGTTTATAATGGATCCGGAGTCGTCCAGAGGAACGTTATTTATTACATTGTACGCGCTGGCTGCCATTTTGGGGCACATGCACTCGGTATTTTTAAAATTCCGGGGCGGTAAAGCAGTAGCTACAACTTTGGGAATTTTCCTTTATTTGGCGCCGGTTCAGGCCTTGATTGCAACCGGACTCTGTGTGCTCGTAATTGCCTGGAAGAAATATGTTTCTTTGGGCTCTCTTGTATTGGTGACTTCATTGCCGCTGGTAATTCTTGTCAGCGGTCGGCTGGAATTGGCAGTTCTGACGTTTGTCAGCGCATTATTGGTTATTTATGCGCACAGGTCAAATATTGGGCGGTTGCTCAGAGGCGAAGAGAAAAGTTGGCGGCGGACTGGAAAGGCTTAGAGTGGCTTGGGTAACTGATTTGAAGCGGGGTTGGGGAACAGGCTTTAACCGATGCTCCAGGGTTATGAATGCTCTGTAACAGGCAGAGTTAAATACAGATATGCTTGCTGTTGACGGCTTACAAAGACCCAACGCAACAGCTCATCTCGAGAGTCTGTAGTTGATGTGGGTGGATATTTGCCTTCTCTGAGGGGCTTTTCCGGCAGGCGCAATTTCCTTCCTGTTTTTCGGATATTGCCCCATAAAACATATCCAAATCTTATTAGAACAGAATAAGTTGACTGTAACTTAAATAAAGAGTGTACAGGGGGAGCAGGTTGCGGTCAAGACAAGGAGATTTGAGGCACGGGCAGCCGGACGCGGTGCAGTGTCCTGCACAACAGGTGTACCTTTTTGCGCTCACCAGGGAATTTTACTTTGAATTTAAAACTCCCTACTCAGGTTTTATGGACGCTTATATGCGAGGTTTTCCTCTGACCGGGAAAGTTGTTAAAAAAGCCCTTTGGCCTTGACCAAAGGGCTTTCGCATAAGACTCGTGAATAATTAGATGTGGTTTCTGTCAGTGGGCTGACCTTCAACCACAGGACGATACTGGCCCATAATGCCGGTGAGATTATCAAGAGCTTTTTTAGCCTTGTCATCAGAGCTGCCGAAAGCACCTACGAATTCATCAAGAGCCTTGGGGAATTCTTTATCAAACAGGGCAGCGGCGTCAGCATATTTTTTAGCATCAGCATGGCCGGAAACCTGGGAAAGCAGGCCTTTGATGTTGCCGGCAGCGGTGTCTACCAGACCTTTGTCGCCAGTGATCATAGCAAGACGGAAAGAAGCCAGATTTTGGTCGATTTGATCAAGCAGGTTTAACATTGTTTCCTCCTAAAAAAGTTTAATTAAGTTCCTCTTATCACCTAGGGCAAAGATGATTTGCCTTTACCACCATCCAAAAGTTCTTCCTATTTTAAAGAATGCTCTGAACTAGTCAAGGTATCACGGTAATTTTTTTTAATAACGGGGGCTGGGGCATAAAATTCAACTATAGCTGGCAGAGCATTTGAAAGACCAATACCTTACAGATGATGAAATCGCCTCAATATCCAAGCTCCGGCCTGGCAGGCAGAGTTGTCAGTCAGATTGATGATCCAGGCGGATAGAGGGGCAAAATGGTATCCTTTATTTGTGCCATGTGCTATAGACGCGTCGCTAACAGTGGAAGTTCAGGTGCTTATGCTTGATATAATAGTTTTAATGATTCCGATCTTTCTTTTGATAAGCGTCGGCTTTATGGCTGACCGCTTTGAGCTTATGCCCGAGGGCGGTGCGTCGGCGCTCAATCTGTTCATGTTCAACTTGGGGCTTCCGGCTTTGATTTTCGAGGCAATTGCCGGCTGTAATCCGTCTGATCTTAAGCAATTCGATTTTCTGTTTGTGTTCAGTGTAGGGTTGCTGGCGAGCATGTTCTTAACTTTGGCGATTATGCGGCGTTGCGGTCGCAGTTTCAGCGAGAGTTGTGTACTGGCAATGATGGCTGCAAGCCCCAACGTGACCTTTGTAGGCCTGCCCATGCTGATGGCTTTTTTCCCGGGGAACCGCACGGTTGTACTGGCAAGCTCAATAAGCAATATTCTGCTTATTTTCATGGTGCTGCTGGCTATGCTGCTGCTCGATATGCACAAGGATGCTGCTACAGAGGGTGTAAAAAAGAAGAGCGGGCTGGCAGCGGCTGCCTTATTATTTCTGGTGAAAAATCCGGTGTTGATTGCAACCGTGGCCGGTCTGCTTTTTTGCGGGTTGGGTTTGAGCGTGCCCGGCCCGCTGGGAGTCTTCTGCCATATGCTTGGGTCCACTGTCGCCCCGTGTGCTTTGGTCGCTCTGGGGTTTATGGTCAGTCTGCAACTTAAGGAAAGGGGAAGCTACCCGAAAGTATCAACCCAGTTGATTATTAATGGAGTGAAGTTCATTGTGCAGCCACTGCTGGTCTGGGGGTTGTTTAAATTGCTGGGAACAGACCCGTTCTGGACCGCGCTGGGAGTATTGTTGGCGGCAACCCCGTCTGCAACGCTCGCCTACATTTTAAGTGAAAAATATAATGTTGCCGGCGCAGAATCGTCATGGGCGATTATCAGCAGCATCTTTTTGTCTCTGCTGGTGCTTCCTTTGCTCGCATTGGTTTTTCGGTAATCAAGCTGAAATTGACTTGCAATCCTTAAAGCTTGTATGGTTTACTGTGGGTGGGTCACAAAGGAGTAAATATGGAACGTGCATTTCTTAAGATTGATAGTTTCCCGGGCACGTCTTGTGTGCCGGGGTTTGAGGGGCAAATTGAACTGACTTCATTTCAATATGGCTGCAATCAGCCGACTGTTCCGGTGCAGAGTTATGAGCCGCCGCGTCCGGGCCGGACCATGCATTATATGGTCAAATTCAGCAAACATCCGGACAGCTCAAGCGGATGCTTTTGCCAGGCTCTCTGGCTGGGGCAGACTCTTGAAAAAGCAGAGCTCACCGCCTGCTTGCTGGGTGAAGGCACGCCTGCTCCTTTTCTTAAAATTGTTCTGGAAGATGTGATTATTGCCGACTATAACCTGATTAACAGTGAAGGCGCGACAAAAGAGATAATCTCCATGAATTTCAGTAAGATAGCCCTGCATTTTGCAGGTGAGGCCGGGCATGAGACCAACGTGTGTCATGATTTGCGCAGTAATGAAGTACAGAGGATTGGCAGCGTCAAATAAGCAAGTGCTCAGCAATCTGGATACGACTTTTTTGTAGATAACTGCCTGATATTAATAGGCAGACAGTCGCCTTAGAGCATTTACACTGAACGATGTAAATGCTCTAAGAGCTGTTTCCCCACATTTGTCGGCATACAAACAGGTGGTGGGGTGAATTTTTATTCAGCCGCTGTTTAGGGCAATAGTGAACTTACATTAGGTTCGCTTCAGTTCCAGGGCCTTTTGCAGCATGGAATCAGAAGTGGTGATGACTTTACTGTTAAACTGGTAACCACGCTGGTTGACGATCATGTAAGTGAACTGGCGGGCAATATCCACGTTGGACATTTCCAGCGTTTTGGACACTATTGAGCCCAGATTTTCAGTGTCCGCCGTACCCTCAATCGCTGCCCCAGATTCCAGGGTTGCGGAGTAAAGGTTGCCGCCTTCCGCTTTCAGGTCCTGCTCTCCCTGGAAGATGAAGAGAGGAATTTGGTACATCTCCCTTGACTGTCCATTGTCGTAACGAATACTCATTATTCCGTTGGGGTCAATGCTCATGCCCTGCATCCAGCCTTCCATGTAGCCATCGCTGCTGCGTTCTATTGTACTGACCTCGCCGCTGTAAGCCACTGTGCGGTTTGAGTTGTTTGTGTTGGCGGGAGCAGTATTGCCGGCCCCGGTGTAGCCGGGAAGATTGTTCGGATCTGTACCGATGTTCGCAGCCTGCACTGTACTGGCCGGGGATGCGAACCCCAAGCCGAAATCGAGCTTGAATGTTTGAGGCGTTGTGGTCACATTGCCCGAGGAGTCGACATTCTTGAAAGCCGTGCTTATGGAAATGCCGTCGGCGTCAACCGGAACACTTTGCCATGTGCTCAGATCGTGAATATCAGAACCGCTTGTTGGTACAAAGGCACTCATGTTCTGCAATATACCGCTGGAAGTAAAGGTCATGGTACCTGACATCAACAGCCCGGCTCCAACCGTATCTGCAAACCCGGCCCGGCCGTCTTCGCCAGTCGGGACGCTGACTGTATATTGAATGATTTTGCGCCCGTCGCCGGTTTGTTCCACCAAATCATAGTTCATGGTCAGTTCATGCTTTTTGCCTTGACTGTCATAGATGGCAACAGCATTGGAATAACCGCTTGCCCCCATTACCGGATCGTTTTGACCGTTATAAGTGAGCGCCAGAGAGAAATACGGGTTTTCGGCGTTGGTTGTTTTTGATTCCTTCATCCCGAGGTTGGAAATAATGCGGGCTTTGGTAGTAGCCGCACCGGCCATATACATATCAGTATCGGGATTCAGTTTGATCGCTTCCAGCGCACCGCCTGTGCTGCCATTGATGATGCGTCGGCCCATCAGGTGCAGGCCGGAAGGATTTACCAAGTCTCCTTCTTTAGTGAACGAAAAATTGCCCGCTCTGGTGTAAAAAACATTGTCCTCGTCAGTTACCTGGAAAAACCCTTTCCCGTTGATCGCAAGATCAGTTACACTACTTCCTTTTTCAAACGCTCCGTTTTCATAGAAGCGGGAAATAATTGCCGATGTAGCCGAACCGTGCCCCAATTGTGAATAACTGGTAGGCAAAACATCACCCCGCCCTATTGCATTTGAGGGCGTGCATACAGATGTGCTCATCAGGTCTTCAAACAGGTGCAGCCGCTCTTTGTAGGCCACGGTGTTCAGGTTGGCCAGGTTGTTGGAAACAGTGCCCATACCCTCGCCTAAGGCGATTAGTCCCGTAGCGCCGATGTATAGGGAGCTCATCATAAGCGTGATCTCCTGATTATAAAGTTACTATGCCCAAAATCCGGGGGGATTTTTTAACCCCGGAAGCAAAGGGAAAAATATTCCCCACTTGCATAATGAAAGCACAGAACGTGCCACCCGGCCGGGGAAGATAAAATGTCTTCAAATCAGGTCGGTTACGCAGGTGTTCGGGTTTGCTCTGTCCTTGCGTCGGGGAATGCGGCTGCTACTTTTGAAATATTGGGAATCATGATATAACATATTGAAATCATTGGATTTTAAAAAAAGTTCTTGCAATTTGCATAATGATTGGTGTAATCATATTTTTATTGCTTTGTTCATTATAAAATGGGAGAGCCTGTAGCCCATCGTTTGGCGTCGGGCTTTCGCCAAATGTGCATGGAGATGATATGACCCGCAAAGACCGTACCGAAGGCATCTACAGCCGCCGCGAAGTGCTTGATGAAAGTGAGCGCAGACAATACTATCTTATTCAGCTCAAGGATTTACTGTCTTACGCCGCGCGTTATTCTGAAGATGTAAAAAAGCGTTTTGACCGCACCCAGTTTGATGTAGATAAATTCAAAACGCTTACAGACCTGAAGCATATTCCGATTTTGAAAAAGAAGGAGCTAATTTTTCTGCAATCCATGGGGCCGCGTCTGGGAGGTCTGTTAACCAAAGACGTGGGTGAACTTAAACGTATTTTCCTTTCTCCCGGCCCGATTTTTGATCCGGAAGATCGGAACGATGATTATTGGGGATATACGGAAGCGTTTTACTCAGTGGGCTTTCGCCCCGGCGACGTGGTGCAGATCACTTTTAACTATCACCTTGCCCCGGCTGGTCTGATGTTTGAGGAACCTTTGCGCAATCTGGGGTGTGCAGTTGTGCCGGCAGGTCCGTCGGATGCTACGACCCAGCTGGACATTATGCAGAAGCTGCGCGTATGCGGTTATGTGGGCACGCCCAGCTACCTGATGCATCTGGCACAAAAAGCTGAGGAAAAAGGGTTCAATCCGCGTAAGGATCTGTTCCTTGAGGTTGCGTTCGTAACCGGAGAAAAGCTTTCAGAAAAAATGCGCAACCAGATGGAAAAGAAGTTTGATGTGATTGTGCGTCAGGGATATGGCACTGCAGACGTGGGGTGCATCGGCTATGAGTGCTTCCACAAATGCGGGCTGCATATTGCCAATCGGGCTTTTGTCGAAATCTGTCATCCTGATACGGGTATTCCGGTTAAAGACGGCGAAGTGGGGGAAATAGTAGTTACTGCTTTCAATAAAACTTATCCGCTTATCCGTTTGGCCACCGGAGATCTTTCATATATCGACAGAGCTCCCTGTGCATGCGGGCGTACCAGCCCCCGTTTGGGCAGCATTGTCGGGCGCGTAGATACCACCGCCAGAATCAAGGGGATTTTTGTTTATCCGCATCAGGTTGAACAGGTAATCAGCCGTTTTGAGGAAATCAAACGTTGGCAGATTGAGGTAACCAATCCGGGCGGCATTGACGACATGACTTTGTTTATTGAGGCCGTTGGGTTTAAACGTGAAGATGAGCTGCTGCACCAACTGCGGGAAAAAATCAAACTGCGCCCCAATCTGAAGGTGTTGGAGCCGGGAACTCTGCCGCAACAGATCCGGCCGATTGAAGATCGTCGCATTTGGGATTAGTGAATCAGTCGCTGGGCCGGCCTTTAATAAGCGGTACCGGCAGATAACTGAAGTTCAAGTCAGGCGGCGAGGAATTCTCTGAACGTTCAAATTGGTTCTTAAACCAAAGTATGGATTATGCCTGAGTTACCTGAAGTTGAAATTGTGCGCCGCACCCTGGAGCCGCATCTCCTGGGGCGGCGTATTGTGGCGCTGGAAGCATTGTGGTTGAAGTCTCTGGTCATTTCCGACGCAGCCCGCGAGTTTTTTAACTCGCGGGCTGATTGGCTGATTTTGGCATTGAAACGACGCGGCAAGCTGCTGATAATTGAGCTTGGAGACAGGCCGGACGGCCCGGCAAGTCTGTTTATGGGGTTTCATCTGAAAATGACCGGCCAGGTGCTGGTGAAGCCCGCGGACACTTCTCCTGGTAAATACACCAGGGTGATGCTCGAAATCAGATCTGATGACGGCGTTATCACTAAACTCTTCTTTGACGACATGCGTAAATTCGGGTTCTGTCGGGTTATGTTACCTGAAGAAAAAGAAGAATGGGGATTTTTGCGCAAACTGGGGCCTGAACCGCTGGAAATTGACGCAAACCGATTTGCAGCTTGTTTTTGCAAGCCTGGTTCAGTTTCTGTGGGCAAGGAAACCTTGCTCTCCGGTAAGGTGAAAAACCTGTTGATGAACCAGGAAGTGATCGCCGGGGTGGGCAATATTTATGCGGATGAAGCGTTGTTTCGGGCCGGAATCAGACCGGATTGTCCGGTCTGTGAATTAAGCTTGGCAAAGCTGGTGCGTTTGGGCGAGTGTGTGCAGGAGGTGCTGAAGCTGGGCATTGCCGCGGGCGGCAGTTCCATACGGGATTATCTGGATGCAGATGGGAAGGCCGGCGCTTTTCAGGAAGAATTTCAGGTATACGGCAGAAAGGGACAGGCCTGTCCGAAATGTGGCAATATTTTGGAGCATATGAAGCTGGCCGGGCGCAGTACAGTTTTTTGCCCCTTCTGCCAGCAATATTAAAGCATTTAGTGATTGAAATACATATAAGTTTAGGAATTGCTACAGCAATATTGAAGCGGTATGACGGAGATTTATCACATCCGGAATATTCCAAGCGGGCAGTAACTTAAATTCCATTCTGTCAGGCGGGCAGCGGCCATGCGCAGGCAACTGAATCGCAACACCCTCATTCTTCCCTTTACGTTGGCGTTTTGCCTTACGGCTCTGTTCGCTTGGTTATTCATACCTTGGTTGTTCAGCGATAAACAGACTTCCACAGCCCCAAGTGCCGGCAAAGCTGTAGCGGATTTGGTGTCGGGAGATATGCCTGAGCATGTATTCTTCAGCCCCAGGGCGCATAGCCGGGACGCCTGCAATGAATGCCATGCGTTTAGTGAAGAGAAATACCTTGAGATATTCAAACTTCATAAGCATATGGCAGGAGAAGCAGACAAGGTATTCTATCAGACAGCGACTCTGAGCATGTCTGAATGTATCAGTTGTCATGTAATTCCGGAACACAAGTCCGCAACCACAGCCGGCGAGTCTTGCGGAACCTGTCATCGCTAGCGGATACAGCAATGAAAATATCCAGGCGCACATTCCTTAAGTTTATGGCTGCCGGGGCCGGTTGCGCCGCTGCCTTGCTTCTGTCACCCTTGCCCTGGCATGGGGCGGCAAAGCTGGTGGGGCATAACCAGACCGGGCCGGTGCCTTTGCCGCGCGGGAAAAAGGAAAAGAAAAGCGGTCTGTACAGCTTCGGGCAAAATATTGTGCCGGTAGAAGTGTGCATTGTGGACGGTTTGGCCCGGAAGATTTATGCGCCCAGGCAGAGTTCATCAGGCTGGCGGGGTCTTACCGGGCTGGCTGCGGCGGCAGTGCAAAACCTGGTCCGCCCCGCTCGGCTGACTGTTCCGATGCTCCGAAAAAACGGTGAGCTGAAACCTGTGGATTGGCAGACAGCCATTGATGCGTTGCAAGTCGGCATTTCTGCTGCAGAGCAGGCAGTTGCCTGTGTTAGTGGAGAAGAGTTCAGTGTTGGGGCTGCCTTATTGCGCAAGTTGTTGAAAGGAGTGGGCAGCAAGGATTTTCTGCGCGCTTCGGATCAGCGCAGTCCTTTATTGCTGGCGGCACGGAGCTTAGGCATTGAGGGAGAACCTGCATACGGTATCGCGGAAAGTACTTGTGTGCTTACTATTGGAGCGGACTGGCTGGATAGTTGGGGAGCTTCGTACTATTTACGCAATAAAGTATTTCAGGGTGATTTCTCTTCCGATTATGACAGCACAGCTTCCCCCGGCGATACGGAGGAGCGCCCTTATTATATTTATTGCGGTCCTTATCAAAATGCGACGGCCAGATTTGCCGACAAATGGCTGCAAATCAAACCGGGAGATGAAGAGGCGATAATTCTGGAAATCGGACGGCGTTTGCTGGCAGCAGGGAAGCTCCGGCAGCGGGCGGGGGCGCCGGGCGATGAATACTTTGAGGTGTTTGAAGAAGTTTTTTCTCGGCGTGCTTCAGAAATAACAACCGTCGTGGCTGAGTGTGAGCTTGCAGCGGCAGCAGACAGGCTGTTGGCCGCTTCCAAACCGCTGGTGGTTATCGGTAGTGCCTTGGGGCTTGATCAAAGTCCACGCCTGCACAGTCTGGTTGTTTGTCTTAATTTGATGCTTGGCAACTACGGGAAGCCGGGCGGATTTTACCGGTTGCCAGCCCCTGCACTGGAAGTCGCAGCGGATTTTAATAACTGGTTGGCGGATTTGTTGGAGCGGGGCTCCAGTCTGCCGAAATGTCTGCTGTTTCATAATTGTAACCCCGTCTATACTCTTGCAGGCGCTTATCGTGGGAGCAGGGAAAAGTTAGGCGGGCTGCTGACGGCAGTCCCGTTTAAAGTTGCACTGAGTGTATTTGAAAACGAAACAACTGCACTGTGCGATCTTGTCCTGCCTATTCAGGCCGGTCTGGAAGGCTGGGAGCAGGTATATTGCCCGACCGGGCCAGAGACTTCCGGCTTTTTCAGTATTGTGTCACCCACAGTTCCAGCTCCCGCCGCTGTGCCGGGAGTGGCGGGAATAATCGCTGCTTTGTCCGGGAAAAGTCTTGAGTTTGGTGCAAGCATTCTTCCTGAAGAGGAGTTTATATTTAAAAGAAGCTGTGAGCTGCTGAAAATTCCTTTTAAGAGCGCTCAATCTGCGAATGATTTCTTGGTTAGCCAAACGTCCGGGCATTTCAGGGAATTACCGCCGGCACATTTGATTAGAGAAGTTTTATGTGATAAAAAGAACTTACCGAATGGCGATTTTGACTTCAAAAGCCGGTCATCAGGGTTGCAACTGGTTGTTCTTGCGTGCCAGGAACATTTGAATTTTAATATGGGACTTTCCTCTTTCCGTTCATCGTTGCTTTTTAACAAAGCTGTATGTGGACAAGAAGGTGAAAATTCAGGGATAGCCTGGTTGCATCCAGAAGAGGCAAGGCGGCTTGGGTTTAAGTCGGGAGACAAAATCGTCCTTTCGGTTTGGGGGAAATGTATCAATGCAGTGGTCGGTTTAAGTGAAGCTTTAGCCCAAGGCTGTGTAGGCGTATACGCTGGGTTTGGTCACAGTGCGGGCGACAGATTCTCTAGAGGCTACGGTATTAATGTATTTGATTTATTTGAATTGGTTGTTGAGCAAACGAAAGCCGCAAGTTATTACAGACAACCTTTAATAAAGATTAAACATAATTGATTTGAAAAATGGCACCCGGAAAAGAATCCAAAGTAAAATGGGGAATGGTTATAGATATAGACCGCTGCACTGGTTGCGGCGCTTGCATGGTCAACTGCCAGATTGAAAACAATCTGCCGCCGGCGCCGGAAGACTCCAGTCGTTTGCGCGCCGCCAACTGGATGATGGTTTATGAAATTTCCAATCAGAAGCCATTCCCCGAGCATGATTCAGCCTTTATGCCTAGACCTTGCCAGCAATGCGGCAATCCGCCGTGTGTGTCGGTGTGTCCGGTGATCGCCACAGATAAAAATGAAGACGGCGGCATTGTCAGTCAGGTGCATCCCCGTTGCATAGGGTGTCGTTATTGTATGGCCGCCTGTCCTTATCACGCGCGTTATTTCAACTGGTTTGAGCCGAAGTGGCCGGAGGGTATGGAAAAAACGCTCAGCCCGGATGTTTCCACCCGGCCGCGCGGGGTGGTGGAAAAGTGTACTTTTTGTCATCACCGCTTGCTTCAGGCTCGGGAAGCGGCCAGACAGAAAGGTCGTGATCCTGCAAACCTGCAAGACGGCGAATATGTGACTGCCTGCTCCAAGGGCTGTCCTAACGGGGCGATCCTGTTCGGCGATTTGAATAACCCAAGGCACCGGGTACATGCACTGGCCAAGAGCAGGTTTGCATTCAGATTGCTTGAACGCTTAAACGCCGATCCTCAGGTTTATTATATTTCCCGTCGGGAATGGGTCCAACGCATGAGCGAAACTGCTCTGAACGACGAAATAATAAACAGTAAAAATAGATAACCTCAAAGTTGTCCTGTAACTATGGCAACGATTGGCCTGCTTGCGCATGCTGATTTTGTCAGGTTGTTTAAGTGTAAGTTTCAGGTTTGTTAAACGATTTACATATCGCCCTGTACGCACAAAAGCAGCAGAGATTGTTCTTGGGCAACATAAGGTAGTTGATCTGTACGCCCTTTTTACGGGGGGATATGGTTTAAAACCGGCTTGCAACAAAGCGGCTGCTGTTTTCCTGACCCTACAGCTTAACATCGTTTTGCTTCCACTCAGACTTTTTTCCGGCTTGTAGAAAACACGCTATACTGATTTTAACACAACTGAACTTGTCTGAAATCAGCCACCGGACATCATGGGGAAAGCTGCGGGACAATCCGATCTTTATGATAGAATTCAACGCTGTTCTACAATTTGTTTTGCAATAGCCATGCCTTCCGTTCCGCCGCCCGCCATACGCGCAAGCTCTTCAATTATTGCCTGGCCGGAAATCTGCAAGCAGCGGGTATATGTTTTGTCGTCCATGACCTCTTTTGCTATATGGAAATGGCGGTCTGCCCGGGCTGCGAGCTGAGGCCAGTGGGTGATTAAAATCAGTTGATGTGTGGCGGCCAGGTCTTGCAAGCGATCCGCCACATGGTTCAGAGTTAATCCGCCCACTCCGGAATCAACTTCGTCAAAAATCAGGGTAGGGCTTTCATCTTTGGCCATAAGTCCTACGACTGCAAGCAGGAAACGGGAAAGCTCACCGCCGGAAGCAATTTTATCCAGCGGCTGCACAGGTTGCCCCGGGTTAGGGCGCCAGAGCAGCCGCGCCCGCTGCTCAATACACGCCGGGTAATCCGGCCCGCCGGGATGCAGTTCCGCGTCGGCAAAAGCAAATTCCACATTCACATGCGCGGAGAAGCCTAGATGCTTAAGGCTTGAGACCAGTTCCTCTGACAACACTTTCGCCTTTTCCCGTCGAAGGTGATTAAGTTCGCATAGTGTCTGATTAAGGCTTTCTGCCAAAGCTTTCTCTTCTCTGTCTAAAGCGGTCAGGTCCAGACCACAGGCATCAAGGAAAGACAGATTTTCTTCAATTTCCTGTTTTAAATCAATAATTTCAGGCAGAGTTCTGCGCAAAGCGCGTTTAAGTTGCGATAATTTGAAAAGGCGGGCGTCAATGGCTTCAATGTCGTCCTCAGCCACATCCTGCATTCCTTGACGGCGCAGGCGCACGGCAAGCTCAGAAAGATAGTTGCGGACAGCGGCTACTTCTTCACTGTCGTCCTGATATTCAGGGAGCATTCCCGCCAGACCGGCGAGAGAGGTGTCCAGTTCTCCCATATTGGCGAGCAGTCCTTCCGGGTCTAAAAGAATGGCTTGAACGCGGTCCAGATAGTCACGCATTTCCTCTTGTTGCTTCAATCCCTGGCGGCGTTCTTCCAGCTCATCATCTTCTCCGGGCAGGGGAGCCACCTGGTCAATTTGTTTTTGCTGAAACTCAAGCATGTCGCGGCGGTCTTCAAGTTCAGACACTCTTTTCTGCATATCTGCACGCTTCTGGGAAATTTCGCGCAAGGATTTCAGTTTATGCTCCTTGGCCTCAATCAGGTCCGGGCGGGCCAGGAAGGAGTCTAGAATAAGCGCCTGGAAAGCAGGCTGTAAAAGTTTTTGCTGGCCGTGCTGTGAAGCGTGAATGATCAGTTGCCCCCGCAAATCGCGCACTGACTCTTGGGAAGCCAAAGAGTTATTCACATACAGGCGGCTGCGTCCGGTATCAGCCATAAGCTCGCGTCGGATGATAATCTCGTCCCCCGCATTTGCTTCTCTTAGTTCGGGAGGAAGCACAAACAACGCTTCGGCTACAGCCCGCTCTGCCCCGGCCCGCACCATGCTTACATCAAGGCGATCGCCCAGCAGAAAGTTAATGGCTTTGAGAATAAAACTTTTTCCCGCCCCGGTTTCACCAGAAAGCACATTGAGCCCATTTACAAACTCCAGCTCCATGTCTTCTATCAATGCGAGATTCTGAATACGCAACAGTTCCAGCATATGTTTATTCAGATTGAACGCGGGGGCTTTGTTTCCCGCTCATCTCAAGAATGTTGATTTTCACTACGCAGGTCGCCTCAAGCATACCAGGGCGCAGGGGGAGATCCTCTTTTCCGATTTTGGCCATCATTAATTTAAGGGCCATCGCCTTTTGTTCCGGGTCAACTACTATTTCAGCCACTCCCCGCGCCATGACCGAGGCGAAGCGGGTGGAGTAGCTGCAGGCGGTGCCGTCTGCCTTGGAGCTGAATATTCCCCCATAGTTTACAAATAAAAGCGAAACTTCAGGATTTTCAGCCAGCATTTCAAGCTTCCGCCCTTCACGGGCGCAATGGAAATACACATGCCGGCCGTCAAAGGCAAAATCCAGCGGAACTGTGTACGAGACGGAATTCTCCGCAAGACCCATAACCATGTAGGGCGAGTCTGAAATAATCTGATGCAATCGCTCAGGATCAGATACCAGTTTGTCTTTGCGGCGCATAACGCTCTCCGGAATTAGATATTCACAAAACACCTAAATCTGCTTATACTCCAAGAGCAACTCTCTGACAATGCTTCCAGATTGATCATGCAGGGAAAGCAAGCGCAAAAATGCTTTCAATCCACCCGTCTGTTCAGCTTTCCAGGCGGCTTCATTCAGTTCGTGCAACCCCTCTTGCAGGCGGTAGCAGATTAAATTCGCAATCCCATATTCGAGCTGTATCTGCCAGTTTTCAGGGTTGACAAGGCCTTGGCGGGCCAGATAACCCAGACGGAAATAGGTAAGGGCGCGCTCACCCAGCAGGGCCAGGTTTGCAAGCTCAAGCAGTTGAGCCTTGTGCTGCCCGGGGCACATCAGTTCCAGGTAAATCAGCACGTCCATTGCCGTGGACGGGATATGGAACTTGGGGTCAAAAATAAAACCGGAGCAAGCTTTATGCCCGCGTTTGATTAAAAGTTCTGCCCAGGCAAGGCAAAAATCGTTCAGATTGCCTGGTCTAGGGTTATTCTTCAGATGTACCCCCGCGCAGGCGTGGCCAAATATGCGTGTCGCCAGCTCTTCATCTCCCAGGCGCATTGCTCCAAAAGAGGCAGCCACAGCCAGTTCGATATTTTCCGGATAAGGATTAAAATGGTAATATTCCCGGATCAGCGGCAATAACTCCGGATTGTTTTTTGTTTCCAGCAGTAACCGGAGGCTCAGGTTGAATGTCTCTCCGGTTTGTCCGTTTCCGGGAGGGAAGGGACGCAGCGGCAGAGTGTTCGCCGCACTCGGGCCGGAGAACCCCAGATTTCCGCCTCTGGAGCCCTGCACCCGGCTCAGCCACAGGTTGGAATCAAAGAAAAACTGCCGCGACAACCCATTATATTCTTCAGGTGTCCGACCTTGTCTGATGCTTTCGGCCATTTGCAGGATCTGTCTGGCCCGATTGATCGGTAGATGATCGCGCTGAATTCGTTTCCAGCCGGCATAGGCAATGCTTTCCGCCCGGTCCGGATCGGCAAGCAGTTCTTCTATGGCCGACATCATTTCACATGCGTTATTATAAACAACGATTTCCTGACCCGGTTCAAAAAGCGCGTTCTGGTCGGCTCCGATATCCGGGGTCAGAGCCACCGCTCCCGCACTGGCTGCTTCCATAAGCCGATAATTCACTTCAAAAGCAATGGCTTCATTCGGGACAATCCGGGTGTTCCGGTACAACTCGAGCATTTCGGAGAAGCGGATACCTTGTCGTTGCTCCAGCGGCCACCGGCTGCTGATCAGCTCACACAACCAAGTGCGCAGCGGGCGGTGTTTGTTTTGTATGCCCACAAAAGATAAAGCGTAAAGGCGCTGGGAGTGTGGTTGCCAGGGCAAGTCCGCGCCTTGGCGGGCCATTTGCCGGACCAGGGGATGTTTTTCCGTCGCAGGCAATGTTTCCCACAGCGAAAGATGCGGGGTGAAGACCGCATCAAACAGGCGGGCATAATATTTATGCCAGTATAAATTCAAATGACTGTCGATAGCCCAGAAAATTTTGGGGCAATCAATTTCCTCCAGCCCTTCCAGCAAGCGACGCGGCCCCAGGTTTTCAGCTTGAATGACTAGGTCCGGCTTAAATTTCTGTTCATGCAGGAATGCCGGCAGATTATACAGGCCGCCATTTTGCGGCACCCAGGAAAGCACGTTGTGCCCTAAGGCCTGTATGGCCGGCACCAGCAAACGGATATCCATGCACAGAATATTCATCGTTTGAGCCTTGGGTCTAAAATGTCGCGCAACGATTCCCCCAGCAGATTGTACCCCAGCACCGTAACCAGAATGGCCAGGCCCGGAAAAATTGACAGCCAGGGGGCATCCAGGGCTTCTTTGCCCTCCATCAGCATATTGCCCCAACTCGGCGTGGGCGGCTGTACCCCAAGCCCTAGAAAGCTTAAGGACGATTCTATCAGTATGGCTCCCGCCACTCCCAAGGTGGCAGCAACAATTACAGGCGCAATGGCATTGGGCAGGATGTGTTTAATCAGAATGCGCACACTGCCCGCCCCGGCCAAGCGGGCCGCGGCTACATAGTCGCGTTCCCGCAAGCTGAGAGTTTCCGCGCGCACCAAACGGGCCACACCCATCCAGGAAGTAAGCCCGATAATCACCATAATGTTCACCAGGCTGGGTTCTAAAAAGGCGATAACCGCCAGAATCAGGAAAAATGAAGGGAAACAGAGCATGATATCGGTAAGCCGCATAATCAGCTCATCTGTCAATCCGCCGAAATAACCGGCGGCGAGCCCGAGCCCCAAGCCGATGAAAACGGAAATGCCCACAGCCACAAAGCCCACCCACAGTGATACCCGTCCGGCATACAGCAGGCGTGAGAATACATCGCGGCCGAGTGAATCAGTGCCCATCAGGTGTTCCCAAGAGGGCGGCTGATATGTGGCGTACAGATCCTGATGCTTGGGGCTGTAAGGGGCGATTACTCCGGCGAAAAGCGACATCAGAGTCACGGTAAGCAAAATGCACAGGCCGGTGAACAGCAGAGGACGTTCTTTTGCCAACAGTATAAAACGGTGGAACAGCGCGGTCCGCCTCTGTGGCGGCTTGAGCCCGTTTTGATGCGGTGTATCGGTTCGGTTGATATTTTCTGAATGCAGCATAGCTTGAACCTCATCAGGCTCTGGCGCCGCGCCGGATACGCGGGTCAGCCAGGCCATATGCCAGATCTGCAAGCATGTTGCCTATTAGGGTGAGCATTGCCCCCAGCACCAGGTTGCCCATGATCAAGGGATAATCCCGGGCAAGCACTGCTGTATAAAATAGCTGTCCTAAACCGGGCAACGCGAAAATGGACTCAATGATTACCGAACCGCCGATCAGTCCGGGAATGGAAA
>CALUZB010000005.1 GCA_944325195.1 uncultured Desulfovibrionaceae bacterium
GACGTAGCACTGCGCTCCCCTTGTGGCAGCGCAAAGCAGAGAGCAATGCCTAAGGCAAATACGGAAAAGGTCAACGAATTTGCCCCAAGTACTACCTACTTGCCAGGTTCCTCGCGGGGGACGCGGATTGCCACACCAGTGTGCGCACTGGTTCGCAATGACATGCAGAAGACAGAGGCGTGTCAGCGGGTGCAAGGACGTCCCCCCTCTGTCATTGCGAGGAGCGAAGCGACGTGGCAATCCGCATCTCCTTGCGGCAGGGCATGGCGGAGGGCAGTACTTCCGGCGAATACGGAAAAGTGCTGCGAATTCGCCTGGCACCACGTCATTGCCGTGCTGACACGCCGCATGTTTTTGCATGTCATTGCGAGGAGCGAAGCGACGTGGCAATCCGTTCTCCTTGCGGCAGCACAAACCAGAGAGCAATGCCTAAGGCAAATACGGAAAAGTGCCACGAATTTGCCCGAAGTACTACCTACTTGCCAAGTTCCTCTGGGGGGACGCGGATTGCCACACCTCGGCGATACAAGCTGCGCATCCTTCGCCCCGGCTTTTCCGAAGGAAAATCCAGGTCTCAGTCGCTCCGCTGCATCGCCTTCTCCGGGCCGCACAGGTGCGCCCCGGTTCCCATTTTGCACTGGTTCGCAATGACAGGCTGAAAACAGAGACGTTTCTGCGGTTGCAAAGACGCTTCCCAGCAATGCTCCAGCGTCCCCGTTACCGGGGGCGTTTTCCGCCTAAGCCGTCTCCAGCTTCCGTTTTAGAATACGCCGCAGCCGGGGCCGGTTGTAGCGCTGGATACAGATAAAGGGCAGGTTGGACAGGGCGTAGACCGTAGCCACCACCCAGCCCAACGGGGTGGGGACATAAAAGTACAGCGGAACCGCCACCAGCGTCAGCACCCAGTGCACCAGCTCCGCCACGCAGGTTTCCTGGAGGAAGCGGATCAAACTATCCTGACTCTCATGGCCCCGCATTTCCTTGGTGAAGGTGTGGCGGGTGTACTTGCTCTTGTCCGGCAGCCGGTCTTTCCACCGGCGGATGCCCAGCGACTCATAGAACTTGCCCTCCCGCTCCCAGGCACAGGTGCGGTAGGGAAACCGGTCGTGGTGAAACCACCGGCGGGGCAGCGCCTCCCCCACTACGTGGGACAGAATCCCAGCCAGGGCAATATATTTTACAATGGCGGTGACCTGGTCCAGTAGGGTCATGTCGGCAGCTCCTGTCTGGGAATTTTCTTTATTATACTCTACGGCGCTGGCCTTGTCCAGTAGGCAATTTCCCGCAAAATTCTTAAGTTGTGGATCAGGCCAAACGCCGGCCCATGGCCACCCCCATGGCCGAGGCCATCATCAGCCCCCGGGTCCAGCCGGAGGAGTCGCCCAGGCAATACAGATTTTCCACATTGGTGCTTAGCTCCGGCGTTAGCTTCACCTTATTGCTGTAGAATTTCAGCTCCGGGGCGTAGAGCAGGGTTTCCGGGCTGGCAAAACCCGGCACCACCTGGTCCATGGCTTGGATAAAGCCGATGATGTTCACCATGGGCCGGTAGGGCATGGCGGCGGTGATGTCCCCGGCTACCGCGTCCGGGAGGGTGGGCCGCACGTTGGAGCGGGCCAGTTCCTCCGGCCAGGTGCGTTTACCCGCCAAAATGTCTCCAAACCGCTGCACCAAAATGTGGCCGTCGGCCAGCATATTGGTCAGCTCACCCACCTTCTGGGCATAGGCAATGGGCTGGTTAAAGGGATAGGTGAAGTTGTGGGAACACAAAATAGATACGTTGGTGTTGGCGGACTTCAGGTCCTTATAGCTGTGGCCGTTGACCACCGCCAGGTCGTTGTCATAGTTCTCCTGACTCACAAATCCCCCGGGGTTTTGGCAGAAAGTGCGGACCTTATTCCGGAAGGGGGGCGGATAGCCGATGAGCTTGGACTCATAGAGCACCTGGTTCACCTCGTCCATGATTTCGCTGCGCACCTCCACCCGGACGCCGATGTCCACGGTGCCGGGTTGGTGGGCAATGTCATGCCGGGCGCACAGGGTTTCCAGCCAGTCGGCTCCCCGGCGGCCGGTGGCGATCACCACGCTGCCGGCGGAAATCTCCTCCCGCCCGGCGGCGGACTCCACCACCACCCCCCGGCACAGAGCGCCGTCCATCATCAGATCGGTGCAGCTGTGGCCGAAGCGAAGCTCCACCCCGCTGGCGGCCAGGTGGCGCTGAATGTCCAGGTAAAGCTGCCTGGCCTTTTCCGTGCCCAGGTGGCGGATGGGGCAATCCACCAAGGTCAGCCCGGCCTGAATGGCCTGGCGGCGGATCTGCCGCACTTTTTCCGGATTGTCCACCCCCTCCACATGGGTGTCCGCCCCGAATTCCAGGTAGATCCGGTCGGTGTAGTCAATGAGGGCCTGGGCGGTATCCTCCCCGATGAGGCTGGGCAGCTCGCCCCCCACCTGGCAACTCAGGGAGAGCTTGCCGTCGGAAAAAGCCCCGGCGCCGGAAAACCCAGTGGTGATGCTGCAGGGGTTGCAGCCCATGCACCGGCCGGTTTTGGCCTTAGGGCACCGGCGCTCTTCCACCGGCTTGCCTTTTTCCACCATGAGAATGGTTTTGGCGCTGCCCCGGCGGCGCATTTCCAGCGCAGTGAAAATGCCGGCAGGGCCGGCGCCAACAATCACAACGTCATAAGTCATTGGTTTTCCTCCTGAACATGGCCGGCATGCCCAATGGCAAGGGCAGGAAAAAGGGGTGTTGCAACGCAATTGCAGCACCCCCCGCAGTTAACAGTAAAAATCCTTAATTTTCTTTGCCCGGCTGGGATGCCGCAGCTTCCGGATGGCCTTATTTTCAATCTGCCGGATACGCTCCCGGGTGACGCCGAAAATTTGGCCCACTTCCTCCAGCGTGTGGGTGCGGCCGTCATACATGCCGAAGCGCATTTTCAGCACGTCCGCCTCCCGCTCGGTGAGGGTGCCCAAAATTTCCGCCAAGGCCTCGGCCAGCATGGCGTTGGAGGTGGCGTCCGCCGGGCCGGGGGTGTTGTCATCCTCCACAAAAGAGCCGATGGTGGTATCTTCCTCGTCTCCCACCGGGGTGTCCAGGCTGAGGGTGTCGGCGGCGGTGCGGTTGGCCTCGATGATCTTCTCCACCGGCAGGTTCAGCTCCTTGGCAATCTCCTCCATGGTGGGTTCCCGGCCCAATTCCTGCACCAGCTTCCGGTTGCAGCGGGTGGCTTTATTGATTACCTCCACCATATGCACCGGGACCCGGATGGTTCTTGCCTGATCGGCAATGGCCCGGGTAATGGCCTGCCGGATCCACCAAGTGGCGTAGGTGGAGAATTTATAGCCCCGCTGATATTCAAACTTGTCCACCGCTTTCATCAAACCGATGTTGCCTTCCTGGATCAGGTCGAGGAACTGCAGACCGCGGTTGGTGTATTTTTTGGCAATTGACACCACCAGGCGCAAATTGGAGCGGATCAGCTCCTGTTTGGCGCGCATGGCGGTCTGGTTGCCCCGTTTCACCCGCCAGACCACTTCTTCCAGGTCGTACACGTTGTGACAACACTTTTCCTGCAAGCGGGCCATAATCTCCATTTTGCCCAGAATCATCTCTTTAAATGAAAACAGCTCTTCCAGCGACAGGTTCAGCTCGTCGGCCACTGCCTGCGGGCTGATTTCCCGGCTTTCCATGCCCTTGAACAGTTCTTCGATCTGGGCCTGGGTTTTGCCCGTTGCCAGCAAGTAAGCCGACAGGTCGCGCTGGCAGTTGTACATCTGGCGCACATAGTCGTCCACGGTTTCAATCACCCGGTCAACCAGGGTTTTTTCCAGCTTGATGTCGCGCAACCGCTCTACTATTTCGGTTTTAAAGTCGATAATCTCCATCTGAATGGCGGTGACCTTTTTATCCATGCGGCAGCATTCATCCAACTTGGCGTAAATCTTGCGCTTTTTCTTGAATAACTGCTTGATCTCTTCCAGCAACAGAATAACGCGCTGGCGCTGGTTCATTTCATCTTCCGACGGGTCGTCTTCCTCAATGGTTTTCACCACGTCCTTGAGCTTGATCCGGTTATGCTTGAGGTCTTCACCCACGCCGATGATTTCCTCAACCGCCACCGGCACTTCCACCAGGGCCAGCAGCACTTCCTGCTCGCCGGTTTCAATCTTTTTGGCAATCTGCACTTCACCGTCGCGGTCAAGCAGGGGCACGGCCCCCATTTCGCGCAGATACATGCGTACCGGGTCGGTGCTGCGGGAAGAGTAATCGCCCGCGTCTTCTTCTTCCACCAAATCGAACCCGGGCTCAAGCAGCACGTCATCTTCCGGCTCCACCGGCGACATGGACAGTTTTTTGCCCTCTTTTTCAGAATCGACAATGGCGATGTCCAGAGAGTCGAAAATAAAGATGATTTCCTCAACCTGCTCCGGAGTGCTGATTTCCACCGGCAGGGCTTTGTTCACCTCGTCAAAGGTCAGAAATCCGGTGACTTTGCCCTTGGCGATCAGATGTTTAATTTGTTGGATTTCCTTAATGTTCCCCATTGGAATTCCTCTGTGCTTCGGTTAGCGCCCGCAATATTTCCAGGTCGGCGTCTTTGTCCGGGCCCAGTTGGCGTAACACATCTTTATAGGTTTGCGCGATTTCTCGTTCAGTTTTGTTCTGAATGCGTGCCTTGATATCCGCAAACAATTGCTCGCGGCACGCTTCCGGAAGAGGTTCAGCCACTCGACAACGCACCCAGAACGCTTTTTCTTCCGGGGCAAATTGCTCAAAAACCTCTTTTTCTCCGAATTCCAGCAACTTGTTCCAAATAGCCCTGCTGAAGGGGGTGAGCAGCAATTTTTCGCAGCCGGCGGCGTTTAACTGCTCCACATAACCAGGGAAACAAGCGATGAAATGAAGAACTTCCCGGGCAACGGCCGCATCGGCCCACCCGGTTACGGGTTGCGGAAGTCGAACGGAAAAGGCACCGGACATACCCGCAACAACCTGATTTTTGAAAACACGTTTCTGTATTTGCCCTCTTATTTGCGCTTCGTCAATACCCAAAGCGGGGGCGAGACGCGAAATAAAGTTGTTCACCAGCTCGGGAATTTCCACCTGAGCAATGAAATTCTTAAGCCAATCCACTATTTCCCGGGGCGACATAGCGGTTTTGACCGCGCTGATGCAGTAGTCCAGGCCGTCCTCTGATTTCTCACGCAGGGATTCAAAGACTTCCACTCCTCGCCCGTCCGGGCTATGCAGCAGACTGTCGATATCTTCGCTTTGCGGCAACAGCACCACCCGGCAGTTCAGCCCGGCCGCCAAAATCATTTCAGCGCTGCGCAGGGCGGCTTTGCGCCCCGGAGCATCGCCGTCAAAAATCAACTCCACATTGGACGAAAGCCCGGCCAGACGCTGCACCTGCTCTTTGGTCAGAGCCGTTCCCAGCACCCCGCAGGCGTTGGTATATCCGAACTGATGCAGGGTGAGCACGTCCAGATACCCTTCGGTAAGCATGGCCGACTTCAGATGACTGATGGAGCGGCGGGCCTGATACAGGCCGTACAGGTGCTCGCCCTTCTTATAAATGGGTGAATCGCTGGAGTTGATGTATTTGGCCTGGTCGTCCGCATTTTCAATAATCCTGCCGCCGAACGCAATTACCCGCCCGGACAAATTTTTGATCGGGAACATCAACCGCCCCCGGAAGCGGTCATAAACGCGCCCGCTCTTCTCACTGCGACCAAGCAGACCTGCTTTTACGCCCAACTCGTCGTCAACACCGCTGCCCCGGAAATAAGCCGCCAGATCGCTCCACTCGTCCAGGGCGTAGCCCAGTCCGAAAGCTTCCGCCATTTCCGGGCTGATTTTCCGGGCCGCCATATATTTGCGGGCCGCCTCGCCGGACTTTCCCCGCAGGTTGGCGGTAAACCGTTTCAGGGCCAGTTCATGCAGCTTCAGGGCCTGACGCTTGAAATCGCTTTCCGGATTGGCCTTGGGATTGCGCCCACCCCGCGACAACTCCACCCCGGCTTCCTCTGCCAACTGAACCAGGCCCTCCCGGAATTCCAATCCGTTAATCCGGCAGTAGAAATCAATTACGTCGCCGGACGCCTGACAGCCGAAACAGTAAAACAGGCCCTCTTCCTCGTTGATTGAAAATGAGGGCTTGCTTTCATTGTGGAACGGACACGGCGCCACCCAGCGTCCGCCCGCGCGGCGCAGCTCCAGATAGCGTTTGGCTATATCCACCAGATTAAGCCTGGATTTTATGGCGTCAATATCGGAACGGTTTGACATCTATAATAAATACCGCTTTTAAAAAAGCAATTGCGGCCGGTTTAAATATTTCCTGCCGGCGGCCGGGCGGTAAGGTTTTCCGGTTCAGCCGGTCCGGCAAGCACATTTGTTCATACCTGACAGATACATTCTCTTTTCGGAATAATGGGCTAAATCTTTACAATCCATGCTCGCGTCGGCAAAAACATATCAAACCGATTGCCTGAAATTCAGGTTCCTGAAGTCCTGTTCATTGTCGGCAGAAACAAACAGAAGAGCATTAAAGATAAAGCATACTCCTATTTCAACTCGATTATGGTTACCCCGTCTCCGCCCTGGTCTTCATTGGCGGTGTAAAAGTGGGCAATGCCGGGACGGTTGCTCAGAAAACGGTGAATTTCCCGGCGCAAGGCCCCGGTGCCCCGGCCGTGCACTACTTCCAGACTGTCTCTGCCGCCAAGCATAGCCTGGTCAATCTGGAATTCCAGATCGCGCAGGGCCTCGTCGGCCCGGGCTCCCCGCAAATCCACCCGCAACGGAATGGACAGACCGGCGGACTCCCACGCCTGCCCACCCCCTGCTCCGGACTGGGCCGGACCCGCGACACGGGCTGAAGCAGTCCGGGCGGATGCGCTTCCGCCCCCGGACCGATTTCCCGTCACCGCCTGTTCTGCCTTGCCCGCTCCCGGCGGCCGCAAATCGCGGAAGGCCGCCCAAATGGCCACGCCGTTAAAATCGAGCCGAGCCCGCTCTTTTTTATGATCCACCGCCTCAACCACGCCTTTACGCGCCCAAGGCAGATATTCGGCGTTGTCGCCCGCGCTCAAGGCGAACTCATTCGCCTGTTCTGTCTGCACTGCGGCTTCACCGGCCATAACCGCCTGCGCAAGGCCTTGCTTCATTGCTGAAAGCTCCCGCAAAGCCTGTTTGCGCCCGATTTTCTCCGCCTGGATTTCAGCGAGAATGCGGCGCCTGGTTTCATCCAACTCCTGAAGCAGCTTGCGCTGTTCCTTTTCAAATTTTGCGCGCAGTTTTTCCTTTTCCGCCTCAAACCGGGCCTGCTCGCTTTGGAGCTGCTCAATTTCCGCTTCCCGCTTAACCGCCAGACTGTTCAGACGGGCAATTAACTGCGACGCCTCCTGGTCTTCCATCAGCAGATACTTTTCCGCCCGGCGAATGATTTCAGGGGGCATGCCGTTGGCTCTGGCCACATCCAGGGCCAGGCTGGACCCCACCTGGTCGTAAACCAGGGTGTAGAGCGGGCGTTTGCTTTGTTCATCGAACAGCACCGAGGCGGCCCGCACGTCGCTGCGGGAAAGGGCGTAGGCCTTGAAGGCCGGGAAGTGGGTGGCGGCCAGCACATAACCGCCCTTGCCCAGAATTTCATCAACCACGGCCTGGGCCAGAGCAGAGCCTTGGGACGGATCGGTGCCGGCCCCGAACTCATCGAGAATGACCAGCGATTTTTCACTGACCAGGGGCCAGATGGCCGCCAGATGCTCGATCTGAGCGGTGAAGGTGCTGACGTGCTCGTCAAGGCTCTGCTCGTCACCGATAAAGGCGAACACGTTTTCCCACAGCGGTAAGTCGCTTCCTGCGGCAACCGGCACGGGAAGCGAGGACAGGCCCATCAGGGCAATCAGTCCCAGAGTTTTCAGGCTCACGGTCTTGCCGCCAGCGTTGCCGCCGCTGACGATCAGGGCCCGCTGCTCCGCGGGCAGTTCAATATCCACAGGCACCACCTGATCAAAATTCAGCAAGGCCAGCAAGGGATGCCGGGCTTTGAGCAGGCGCACCGCCCCTTCCGACTCAAAATGCAGCATTCGGCCCTGAAACTGTTCCGCCAGGGCGATTTTAGCCAGTTCACGGTCAAGTTCCACCAAAAACGCATACACCCCGGCAAGCTGTTCCTGCTCGGAGCGCAACACCCCGCTCAGATAGCGCAACACCTTGCGCTCTTCCGCGCGTTCTTCCCGCTTCAATTCCTGGAGCTTGTTGTTCAGAGTAATCAGGAACAGGGGCTCAAAATAGCAGGTTTCACCGGTTTGCGAGTAATCGTGGATAATGCCCTCAAGCTGCCCTTTGAAGTTGGTTTTCACCGGGAGCACATAGCGGTCTGACGACAGGGTCATGAAATCTTCCTGCAGATAATGGGCGATATTGTGCGTTTTGGCGAATTCCTTGACCTTGCGGGTGCATTGCTGGTGAATGGCCCGGATTTCGCCGCGGATCAGGGCCAGCTCGGGGGACGAATTGTCGTCCAGAAGCCCGTCGTCGTTAAGACAGCGCAACAAGGCCTGAGTGCTCATGGTCGGGCGCGGCCGGGACAGAAACAACTCCTGCAGGGCGGGCCAGGGCGGAGTGCGCCCCGGGGCGGCGGCCTTTAATCGTCCCGCACCACGTTCCGCCAGCAAATCCTCAATTTCTGCGGCCTGGGCAAGCACTTCCCGCACAGCCCAAAGCGCGTCCAGATCCAGAAACTCGCCGGAGCGGGCCAGAAAACTGATCACCCCGTCCAACTCCGGAAAATCGCGCAGTTTAAATTCGGTGTGCTGTTGCCAGCTTTGGACCTGCTCGTATAATTCGGCCCGTTGCCGGATAAGCGCGGGATCGGGCTGAGGCCGGACCGCCAGACAGGCCGCCTTGCCGGCCCGGGATACGGCAAAGCCGGACAACTGCTCCAGGATTTTGCCGAATTCAAGCATATTCAAACTGCGTTCCTGCATAATCAATTCTCTTAATAAACCTTAATGGTTATAAATGCTCCCTTCAGGGATTCGGCCGGACCGGACGAAGGTTTTAAAACCGCACAGCACTCGTATATCGCCGCCCCAACCAGGACGTTGGCCGAAACAAGCAGGCCGCTCACCACAAGGGTTTTCCTGAACCACAAAGACTTTGCGGAAGTTTCCGGCAGCAGCCCCGGAAAATGCCGGCGGCCTCAGGCCCAGCCGCGGCAACACATCTCAGGCCAGCTTCTCCTTAACCAGAGCACTGACCAGCTTCCCATCCAACCGCCCTTTATAATCCGTCATCAGGCTGGTCATCACCTTGCCCATATCGCGGGGGCCGGAAGCATTGGTTTTGGCTATGGCCGCGTCCACAGCCGCAACCAACGCCTCCCCTTCCAGCATTTCCGGCAGATATTCCCTTAAAACCGCCAGTTCCGCCTCCTCCTTGAGCGCCAGGTCTTCACGGCCGCCGGAGCGGAATTGCCCGATTGAGTCAACCCGTTGCTTGGCCTGCTTCTGTACCACGTCAAGTAATTCGTCGTCAGTGACATCGCGTTTAAGCTCCACCGCCAGGTTGGTGGCCGCGGTTTTCAAATGCCGCAGCACCCCCAGACGCACGGCGTCTTTGGCCTTATAAGCGGTAATGTAATCATCTTTAATACGTTGATTTAATGACATAGCAACCTCACAGGGCACATGCCCCTGAATAAACGGTTAACCCGCGCAACGCGCGGAAACAGCCGGAGACCCTGTGAGCAGCCGAGTGCTGCTGATTGTCCCGGCTTTGAACCAAAGCAAGCGGGCAAATCCGAACTCAATCAACTCAAACTGTTAATCCGGTTCTGATAATTCCACACTGCCTTTTTGAAATGCTCCGGCGGTACCGGAAGTGCAGTCTGCATTATCGTTGATAACAGCTCTTCTTCAGAGGTCAATTTCATTAAAGGACTTCTGTCTCCAAGATGAGAGCCCGGAGCAACGGCAACGCCGCCGGGAGCGAGTCGAAAATCAGGTTTTTCAGCAAAGCAGTCCTCATAAATCAGCGTGCGGACAATTCCAATGCCGGAGAGCATTTCAGCATTGCAATTGTCTTTCCGGCAATCGCTCATGGGGTTATAAGCATTGCTCAGCCGCTCACGCGGGATTGCCGCGGAACGGGCCGCCGGCAAGCAGGAATCCGGACTGAAATACTCTAAAGAGATAGTGGCCAAGGCATAAACAACGGTCTTGTACCCGAACAACGCGCGGATACCTGCTTATCGCCGAAAATAAAAACGGGAAACCAAGCCCTGAAAATAAGCTTGCGTTTCCCGTTGTAAAGAGCAAGATGAAGCGGTTAGCCGATGTTCATCTTTCTGATTTTTTTCATGAGGCGCTTGCGTGCCGCAGCGGTTTTCTTTTTACGCTGGATGCTGGGCTTTTCATAATGTTGGCGTTTCTTCATTTCCGACAGAATTCCCGCCTTTTCCACCTGTTTTTTAAAGCGGCGCAAGGCAATGTCGAAATTATAATCGCCTTCTTCCAAATATACTCCGGGCACAGTTCTCACCTCCTTCTTTTCTCAAATCTGGAGCGAATTCACTTTGAAATCGTGTAAAATCTCAAAGCAGGGGAACAGCTCACCCCTCGCCCGCAAAAGCAAGGAACCTTCCTTGCCGCTGAGCAGGGAGTTCTTTTAGCAGAACCCGTCTGAAAAAGCAAGCGGATTGTTGAATGGATTTGCATGCTCTGTTTCAGGTGTTCCGTGCTTCAAATAATTGCCCGACACCGGCTGTTATCGATTTTGCCTACTTCCGGCATGCAACAGCACAAAAATGTCGCCCTGCGCTCAGCCGGGCACGCTCTCAAGTTTGCGGAGTGTGCGGAAGGCTCCCAAACCGACTCAATCACGGTAAACCGCCCTGCCTGTTTACCGGAGTAAGCAACCTCTCAAGCAACCCGCGGTTAGCCTTGTCCTTCCCGGCCGGAAAAGGCCGACTGCCTTGGCCGAACCAACAAAAACGCCCGGAAAGACTTCATAAATACGATAAGCGCAGGCTCAATCAAGAGGGAAATAAGGCCCCGCCGGCAAGGATCGGGGCCTTGGGAAAAGCATTCAACACTATATGACCGAGTCTTTCAATTCTTTTCCGGCCCGGAACTTAACCACTTTGGAAGCGGGAATGTTGATTTCCTCGCCGGTGCGGGGGTTACGGCCTTTGCGGGCCTTGCGCTGTTCAACAGCGAATGTGCCGAAACCGGTCAGGGTGATTTTATCATCCTTGGTCAGGGCTTCCACAGCGGCATCCAAAAATGCGTTGATGGCGCGCTCTGCACCGGCTTTAGTCATATTCGCTTTTTCGGCAACCATAGCAACTAATTCAGCTTTAGTCATGAACTATACCTCCTTGATAAAATTGATCTTAAGCAGTGCAAGCATCAGGTGGCATCTTGCGCTACTCTCATATAATAACGGCACTCTTAAAAACTCAATAAGCACTTTTTAAGAAGGACTGTCAAGCAGAAATATTCAAAATATTATATTTGCCAGCATCTGAAACTGTTTCGGGCCGAGTTGTTCCGGACGGGCTTCCGGGTGCAATCCCTGCGAAGCCAGAAACGCTTCCGGTTCATCTCCCCAAAAGGCCTTCAGAATATTGCGCAATTGTTTGCGGCGTTGCTGAAAACACAGCTTGAGCAAACGGGAGAGCGCTTCAGAGGCGCACAGCAACGGCTCCCGGCGGGGCGTGAACCGCATGACTGCGGAATAGACCTTAGGCGGGGGGTCAAATGCGCCCGGCGGTACGGTGAACAGACGCTCCACCCGGCAGAAACTCTGCACCCACACCGAAAGCGCCCCATATTCCCTGCACCCGGGCGGGCTGGCCAGTCGCTGCCCCACTTCTTTCTGCACCATGAACACGGCTGTTTCATATGCCCGGGCGCGGCTGACTATATCCCAAATTAAAGGCGATGCCACGTTATAGGGAAGATTCCCGACGATTTTCCAGTTGCCGTCCAGCTTTTCCCAAGCGAAGTTCAGGGCGTCCATCAGCACCGGGCGACAGGGAAAGGGACGGTCCCCGGCCCACTCGCCGTGGCGGGCGGCCCAGAAGCGGTCTTTTTCCAGCAGCAGCAGATATGCCGGTCTTCTTTCCGCAATCAGATTGGTCAAAGCCCCTGCTCCCGGCCCGATTTCCAGAATCATATCGTCGGGGTGCACATCAATACTGCGCACAATTCTTGCTGAAACAGCGGGATCTTTCAGAAAGTTCTGCCCCAGACTGCGTTTTTTCGGCGGAGTGTCCGCTATGGCGATACGGTTCATCTGAGTTTCCGTTTCAAACCACATCAAAGCGGTCAAAGGTCAGAGTGATGCCGGCCCGCCCTTTGGACACCGAGCGCAAGGCCGTGGCAAACCCAAACAGATTGCGCATGGGCGCTTCCGCGGAAATCGTCTCTGCATGTTCGCTTGAGCTTACATTAAGCACCCGTCCGTTCAGGGCGGCCAGCAGGTTCAGCACATCTCCCACTGAATCGCCCGGTGAAATGATTTCCAGCCGCATCACCGGCTCCAGCAGAGCCGGAGCAGCCTGGTGCAGGGCGTCGCGCAGGGCCTGGGCCGCAGCCATGTTCAGGCCGGCATCGGATCCGGCCGCATAGCCGGTTACAGTGATTTTCACATCACTCACCTCATACCCCTCCAGCGGCCCGGCGGTAAGCGCCGCCTGCAGAGCCGGCCCGATTACTGCCCGGGTGTTGCTTTCCGCCCGGCTGAGCGCCCGCTCTCTACCCGCGGGTTTTGCCTCATCCGCTCTGTCCACGCCGCCTTCCGTGTCGCCGGGAAGCTCAAATTCAATCAGCACCCCCCCGCCCCGGGGCAGCGGCTCCACCCGCAAACTCACCTCGCCCTGATGCCGTACTCCGCCCACTTCCCGGTCAACCGTCGCCTGGGCGGCTGCGGCCTGACTGATTGTTTCCCGAAACACCACCCGGGGCTCGCCCGAACGCGGGGCAATGCCGTATTCCCGCTGCAGGCGCTCCAGGACCACGTCCAGATGCAATTCTCCCATGCCGGAAAGGATACGCAGGCCGGTGGCCTCGTCCAGCTCCAGTTTCAGGGTGGGATCTTCCAGCAGATAGTTCTTCAGGGCCTCGTCCAGTTTTTTGGCTTCTTCAGAGTCGGCCGGTTCCAAAGCCCGTGAGATCACCGGATTGTAAGCGGAAATATCTTCCAGCAGCAAGGGGTGCGTTTTACTGCACAGGGTGTGCCCGGTGCGCACGTTGTGCAGGCCGGACAGGGCCACCACGCTCCCGGCCCGGGCAGAGGCCAGCTCTTCCCTGTCGTCGGCGTGAAGCTGATAAATATGGGCGGCCTTGTCGGGCTTTTGCAATGAGGCGTTGAACAGGACATCGCCTTTATGCAACGTCCCGGAATAGATGCGGGTAAAGGCCAGCGGGTGTCCCGCCTCCACCGCAACCTTGAATACCAGGGCCGCCAGCGGGGCCGCCGGATCGGAGTGGAGTTCAATCGGCTCAGCCTCATCCCCCCCACCGCCTTGAGCGGCGGAAACGGGCCGGGCCGCAGGCAGATGAGCCTCCGTCGGATCGGGCAGATAACTCACCACCGCGCTGAGCAGGGGCTGCACCCCGATATTCTGCAGCGCGCTTCCCAAAAGCACCGGGGTTGCCCGCAAACTGAGGCAGGCCCGGCGCACAGCCTGCTCAATAACAGCCGGGCAGATTTCCCCGCCCCCCAGATACAGCTCCAGAAAGACGTCGTCAACTTCAGCCAGAGATTCCAGCAACTGCTCGCGGCGCTGCTTTGCCTCGGCCAGCTCCGCACCGACCAGGGGCTCGCGCGTGACCGTGGCCCCCTGATCCGCCGGGCTGAAGGCAAGTTTTTCCAGCCGGATCAGATCCGCCACAGCAACAAATCTGTCGCCCGCAAACAGCGGCATCTGCAGGGCAAGCGGATTTGCGCCCAGGCGCTCGCGTAGGCTGGTCACAGCCAGGTCAAAATCTGCCCCGACCCGATCCATTTTATTGATGAACCCAATTTTGGGAATGGAGAATTTCTCCGACTGCCGCCACACGGTTTCCGATTGCGGCTCCACCCCGCGAGTGGCGCAAAGCACGCACACCGCCCCATCCAGCACCCTGAGAGTGCGCTCCACCTCAATGGTGAAATCCACATGGCCCGGCGTGTCGATGAGGTTGATGAACGCATCTTCCCAAACGCAGGTGCTGCATGAAGCTGCAATGGTAATGCCCCGTTCCTGCTCTTCCGGCAGAAAATCCATAGTGGCCGCGCCGTCGTCCACCTCGCCCATGCGGTGGATTTCATGGGTATAGTATAAAATCCGCTCGGCCAGTGTGGTTTTTCCGGCGTCAATGTGGGCGATGATTCCGATGTTTCTGATGTTCGCGGAAGCGCTCATGACCATTTCCTTACTTTAACTGATAAGTCCCGGTAATTTCAACAAATTTCACTATGTCCGTCTGAACCCGCGTCAAGCGGGCAAACTGCGCGGAACACGACAAAGGCCGTGTGCCTGAAGTCGGAACAGGAGCGGCAATCCACTCCGACAATTCACACTTATGCCGGGCTACTCCGCACTGATGCTTCCCGCCAGAAAAAAGCCCGGCTCAAGCTGGGGCCAGGCCCAACAACCGGCATAAGCCTCACCCAGACAAAGCTGCGCCTGAACCGCCTGCCCGCAAAAATCCCGGCTTCCTATCGCCGCCACAGTATCGGCAGCAGGTTCAAGCATTACTTTAACTTTAAGGTCAGGATGCATATTCCGGACGATTTTCAGGCAATCCTGCAACCCCTCCTGCACAGCCAGCAGGGGCAGGCGCGGTTCATTCCATACCCGGAAATCCGGGTTCCGGGCCGGCCCGGCCGGCTTCCCCGCCCACTCCGGGCAACCAAGCACAATAACCCGGACAGATCCCCCACTTTCAGCCGACTTTTGCAGCAGTCCGTCCAGTTCCTGTGCGGGCAGACAATACACGTTCTCCACCCCGGCCAGTTCCCAGGCGCCCAACAGGTTGAAGTTCAGAGCGGAGTGAGGATAGCGGCTTTCCGCCGCATGGGCGAACTCCGGGGCGTATCTGAATTGCTTAACGTCGCCTGGAACAGCGGGAAGCACTGCCACAGCGTAAATTTCAGCCAACCCGGCAAACAGAGCCGGAACCACCGCCGCCACAGCCCGGGCCGCCGCCGGATAAGCGGCCGGGAACAACACCAGACATCGCTCGGCCGGAGCGCTGCAAACGCGCAGGGAAAGACCGGCACTTTCCCGGCTGCAGCATTGCCGCGCGAACAGCCCCGCGCCGGGATATGCGCCGGAATAAAGGGTTTGGGCAAGCGCCATGGTCTTTTTGATCCAGCCTTTGGTCTGAGCTGGCAAACCGGAATAGGCCGCTTCCAGCAAGGCATCGTCCACCCGGTGAGGTTCCAGAAAATTATACACGACAAAATCCCCCTGCAGTGATTTCACTGGTACAGTAACATGGAGCTTCCGGCAGATGTGGCGGAAAAAGCGGACTTTCCGGCAATCCCGGACGCAACCGGAGCAAAACCGGGGTGGGAGCTCCGGGAAACCGCCATAAATGCGCTGATAATGTTAGCTGAAAACGCGCCGAATAGCCAGTTTGAACAGAGCCCATGTTTGATTTATTTGGAAAGCAATCTTCCACGCCAATTCTTGATTTATTTTCAGAATTGCTTAGAATGATATATTGTTAACCTATAGCGGAGTTTGAATGGCCCTGAACCGTCCTCATATTCTCGCCGCCCTGGGCGCTCCGGTGATTGATTTCACCCAGTCCTGCGGGGCCTTGTTTTTGTTCACCATTGAAGCCTTTCGCTGTATTTTCGCCCGGCACATGCTGCGCCGGGTAGCTTGGCAGGTGTATGTAATCGGGGCCAAATCCTTCTGGCTGATCCTGCTGATCGGCCTGTTCACCGGCATGGTGCTGGGCCTGCAGGGCTACTATGCCCTGGTCAAGTTCGGGGCGGACGGATTTCTGGGCGCGGCCGTGGCCCTTTCCCTGATCCGCGAGCTTGGCCCTGTGCTTACCGCAATCATGATCACCGGCCGGGCCGGTTCGTCCATTACCGCGGAAATCGGGGTGATGCGCATCAGCGATCAGATCGATGCTCTGGATGTGATGGACATCAACTCCATGAGCTATCTGGTCAGCCCGCGGCTGGTGGCCTCGCTGATCGTGTTCCCCATGCTCACCGCCATTTTCGACATCATCGGGATTATCGGCGGCTATCTTACCGGCACAGTGCTGTTGGGGCTGAACCAGGGGGTGTATATCGCCCGGGTGCACAGCAGTGTGGAAATGCTCGACGTGCGGGGCGGCTTTATCAAGGCGATTGTATTCGGGGTACTGGTAAGCATGGCCTGTTGTTATATGGGATATTTCGTGCATCAGCGCCGCGACAGCGCCGGGCCGGAAGCGGTGAGCAACGCCACTACCGCGGCGGTGGTGCTTTCCTGCGTGCTGATTTTGATGTTCGACTATGTTCTGACCTCTTTCCTCTTATAGGATACTTATGCCATGAACAGTCTTCAACCGAACACGGATAATCCACCCGCCCCCTGGAACATTGAGCTGGACGGGCTTTGCCTTGGCTATGGCGATACGGTTGTGCTGGAAGAGGTCAGTGATATTCTGCCCGCCGGGGAAATTTCCGTTATTCTGGGCGGTTCCGGTTGCGGAAAATCCACCCTGCTGCGCCATATTCTGGGGCTGAACCGCCCGTTCAAAGGCCGGATCAGACTGGGCGGCAAAGACCTGTTTGCCTTAAGTCCCAAAGAATTCCGCAAGGTGCGCCGCCGCATGGGAGTGCTGTTTCAGGACGGCGCCCTGCTCGGCTCGCTCACTCTGGCCCAGAACGTGGGCCTGCCCCTGTTTGAGCACACCAACCTGCCCCAACGCCTGATTGACGAAGTGGTGGATTACAATCTCAGCCTGGTGGGTCTGGAAAAGTTCCGCGACTACTTCCCCAACGAGCTTTCCGGGGGAATGCGCAAGCGGGCCGGTCTGGCCCGGGCCATGGTGATGAACCCGCCCCTGCTGCTTTGCGACGAACCCACCTCCGGGCTTGACCCGATTAATTCCGCCCAGATGGATCATCTGCTGCTGAACCTGAAACGGAACTTTTCCTATATGACCATAGTGGTGGTGAGCCACGATTTGAGCAGTATGCAGAAAATCGCCGACCATGTGCTGCTGCTGAACCGGGGGCGGGTGGCCTTTGCCGGCAGCAAGGCCGACGTCTGGAAATCGGAAGACGCCTATGTTAAGGATTTTCTGGAACGCAAAGAACCTTTAGAAACCCATACCCATACGCTGTCCGCCGAGGCAAGCCGGGCCTTGCAGCGGTGGATTGACCCATAGCAGGAGAGCTTATGCGCAACTATGCCAGAGACACCTTTGCCGGTCTGTTTGTGATTATCGGGCTGATTTGTGTGGCCTATCTGACCGTAAAGCTCGGCAAAATGGAACTTACCGGCGGCAACGGCTACACTGTGCACGCCCGGTTCAGCTCCATTGCCGGACTGCGGGTGGGGGCCGGAGTGGAAATTGCCGGGGTGAGCGTGGGCAAGGTCACCGCCATTTCCCTTGAACAAAACGACGAGGGCACACTGGCCGTGGTCAGCATGAAAATCAACAAGGGCGTGGAACTTACCGACTCCTGCATCGCTTCGGTAAAAACCAGCGGACTGATCGGAGATAAATACATCAGCCTGTCACCCGGCGGTTCTTTTGAGCTGCTCGGCGACGGCGCGGAAATTGTGGATACGGAATCGGCGCTGGATATTGAAGCGCTGATCAAGAAATACATTTTCGGGAATATGACCTGATCCGACCTGAAAATATGACTGAACAACAAGCACGAGGAAACAAGATGCTGAAGAAATATACTGTCAATATCATTTTCCGGGTTTTGTGCGCCGCCCTACTGGCGTTTCCCCTCAGCGTCCAGGCCGCCCCGGCCGATGACGCCCGCGCAGCCTTGGAGCAACGCATCAATAAAGTAATTGAGCTGATAAAGGCGCCCGCTTTCACCGCTCCGGGCGAGCGGGACCGTCAGATAGAAAAAATCAACGCGGAAATTCTCACTATCTTTGATTTTGAGGAGTTCTCCGCCCGCACCATCGGACGGCGCTGGCAGGCGTTCACCCCGCAACAGAAGCAGGATTTCATGGGTGCGTTCGACAACCTGCTGGTGGCGACTTATCTGGAAAAGATGGACTCTTACAGCGGACAGAGCGTCAAGTACACCGGCAGCCGCACCAGCCAGGACGGTTCCAAGGTGGAAATGCAGACCGCAGTCATCTCTGAAGGCCGGGAAATTCCGGTTTCTTATCAGATGATCCTGAAAAGCAAAGGCTGGGTGGTTTACGATGTGCGCATCGAGGGCATGAGTCTGGTTGAGAATTACCGCTCGCAGTTTTCGGAAATCTTCAAGTCGGGCGGCAGTGTCGAAGATTTGATTGCACGGGTGCGTAAGCTCGCTGCCGATACCCAGGCCAAAAACCGGAAGGGAGCCTGATTACTCCGGCAAAGCTTCATCAAAAATTCCTTTGCGGTTTGAAACCGCCCCTTTCAGGAGGAAAAGATGCTTTGCCGAAACTTTGAACCGATAGTACCCTTTTGCCGTAACCTCTCCCGAAAGGCAAGAGGCAATCCGCCCGCCCCCTATCCGTCGGCGGCTTAAGTCAGTCGGCGGAGGGGCGACTGTGGATTGAAGGGTATTTGTAACCAGCTCGTGTATAAAAGGGTGGAAAGCGGGCTCTACCGGTATGGCGGCTGTTTGAGAACTCAAAAGCGGCATTCAGCCGACAATTCTGCAAAAATCTGTTAATCTGGCAGAGGTTTTTGCAACCAGAGTCTGGTTTGCAGGATAAAGCGTAAAGATCAACCTTAAACCCCGGACAGGTACAATGCGCCTATCTCTGATCAAGCTCACATTCATACTGACCTTTGGTTCTGTTCTTCTGTGCGGACATGGCCTGGTGGACCAGGCGCAAGCCGACAGCAGACCCGTATTCAGCGGCCGGGCCGCACAGGCGGCGGAGCAGGCTCCACCCCAAATTTCGGAAGATGCTGCCGCAAGCGACGTATTTCTTCTATCTGATGAAAATATGGCCCCGGCAGCCGGTGACGCCCCCCGGTCCGGCGACCTGTCCGACCCCTATTATGACCAGTGGGAAGACGATGAATTTGATGCCGGTGTAAGCGGCGCAATAGCTGACCCGCTGGAGCCGTGGAACCGATTCTGGTTCCACTTCAACGATATCTTGTGGCGGCAATACGGACAGGCCGTCTGGCAGACCTATGAGCTGATCACTCCGGCTGCATTCAGACAAGGCGTGTCCAACTTCTTCAACAACCTGGCCTTCCCGGTTCGGTTCGTCAATTGCCTGTTGCAAGGAAAACCGCTGGAAGCCGGGGTTGAATTCCAACGCTTCATCATGAACAGCACCCTTGGTTTCGGCGGGTTGATGAACCCCGCAGCCAACAGCAAACCCCTGTGGAGCGACGAGCCCGACGTCACCGGTTTCGGGCAGACCCTGGGGCGCTGGGGGGTTGGGGACGGCTTCTATATTGTCTGGCCGGTTTTCGGGCCCTCCACGGCCCGCGAGTCTGTCGGTATGCTCGGAGATTTTGCCGCCCAGCCCTTAACCTGGACAAACCTGTACTGGGATAACCGGATAACCAACAGCATCACTGCGTTGCGGGCAAACCACACCATTGGCGAAAATATTGAAGCCTATAATTCGCTGATGCGGATATCGGTTGAGCCCTACTCCGCTCTGCGCAACGCCTATGTGCAGGGCAGCCGTAACCGGGTTCTGGGAACCGGCGGCGCGGATATGCTGCCCACCCCCACAATCCACACAGACTCCGCTGAGGCGGACGAGTAAACACAATAAAGGGGAGGCGCACAACCTCCCCTTTACAAAGCTTCCGCTTATGCAAATTGTTCTGTTTGAGCCGGAAATCCCACCGAACACCGGGAATATCGCCCGTCTGTGCGCGGCTACCAACACCCCTCTGCATCTGATCAAACCCCTGGGGTTCAGCCTGGCCGACAAATACCTCAAACGCGCCGGGCTTGATTACTGGCCACACGTGAATTTAACTGTATGGGACACATTGGAAGACTTTCTGCAGGGGCCGGGGGGCGGGAAACGCCTGATCGCCACTTCCGCCCGGCACGGGAGTAACCTGCACGAATTCGCTTTTGAGGCGGACGATGTCCTGCTCTTCGGTCCGGAAACCAGAGGCCTGCCCGGGCATGTGCTGGAAACGGTTCCGCACCATATCCGCATTCCCATTCTGAACACAGTGCGCAGCCTGAACCTGTCAACATCTGCGGGCATCATTCTCTATCAAGCCCTGATCCGCTCCGGTGAAATCAGCAAACTGGGCTGAGAGAGAGCGAAATCCGGCGAAATGAACGGGGACACACCCGCTAAAGCCCCATGCCGCCCGGCAGCAGGCCTCCTGCTGCGGTTTGGCGATGGCTGATGCCGGTGGGCCGGCTTGCCGGATAACCATATCTGCAACCAACGGACCGGGAAAGCAGTCAGATACTGTTCTGAGCGAGAACCGGAACAATCGTCCGATCCGGCCTGGTATTCAGCCTGCATTTGCTCTTACATCTTGCCGCAATTGCGCCCACAAAACCGTGCTGTACGGCCTTCAACATCTTCTGCCCTACCCCGGACGTGGGCCGGGGAACTTCCCGGCCTGACGCCGGACAATCCCAAAAGAGCGCAGCCCGCCCAATACGTCAAACGCGCCCCAAAATCACTGCAAAATCACTGCCCCCGAAATTGCATTGACTGCCCCACTCTTCCGCAACTATTCGTTGCCGCTCTCGGAAGTGGAGCCTGCGGCGGCCTGTTGTTTTTTCATTTCCTCGGCCCTGAGCTCACGGCGCAACACCTTGCCCACCATAGTGCGGGGCAATGCGTTGCGGAATTCAATCTGGCGCGGTACTTTAAACTGAGCCAGACGTTCCCGGCAATAGGCCAGTACTTCAGCCTTGGTAAGGGTTACCCCGTCTTCCGGCACAATATAAGCTTTGATGATTTCCCCTTTGCTGGAATGAGGAATACCCACAGCAACCGCCTCTCTGATTTTAGGATGCTCGTGCAGCACCTCGTCTATTTCCCGGGGGTAAACATTATAGCCGCCCACAATGGCCATGTCTTTTTTCCGATCAACAATGAAGAAATAGCCGTCGTCGTCCATAGTGGCGATATCGCCCGTGTACAGCCAGCCGTTACGCAAGGTGTTGGCGTTTTCGTCCGGACGCCGCCAATATCCCTGCATTACCTGCGGGCCGCGGATAACCAGCTCGCCGGCTTTATTCGCGGGCACTTCCACAGCGCCAAGTTCCATATCCACAATTTTGGCCTCAGTGCCCGGCAGAGGCACGCCGATTGAACCGGGTTTATGCAAACCGTTAACCGGGTTGAGGTGGGTAATCGGAGAAGCTTCAGTAAGGCCGTAACCCTCGCAAATGCTTATCCCGGTAACTTGTTTAAATTGTTTTAAATGTTCAACCGGAATGGGAGCGGAGCCGCAAATGCAGAAGACCAGAGAACTTAAGTCGCAATCCTTGATTTCCCTGGTTTTAAGCAGTGCCATGAACATTGACGGGCTTCCCCCGAAAATCGTGGCCCGCTCTTCATGCATACACCTCAGCAACTCATGGGGAGCAAACCGGGGGAACGGGATTATTTTCGCTCCCAAAGCAATTGGAGCGAACAGGCTGACCAGAAGCCCATACACGTGAAAGTAAGGCAGGGTTGCCGGAAACACATGGCGCTGTTTTGCCAGTTTGGGGGTAAGAAAATTGATTAACTGATACACATTAACACAAAAGTTATAATGACTAAGCATCACCCCTTTTGACTCTCCGGTAGTGCCGCCGGTATATTGCAAAGCAGCCAAGGTTTCTCCCTTAATCTCAGGGGCCGCCGGGGCATCTTTGCAATGCATCAAATCCGCCCAGTGAAAAACGGCTTTGTTGTCATATTTCACGTTATACTGACGAATTTCAACCCGATTGCGAAAGCGATAGAAGTATTTTTGAGGAAAGGGCAGCCAATCGCAAGCATTGGTGATAAAGAACTTCTTTACCGCCAGCTCGCCGCGGGCGGCATTGATCTTAGGCCAGAGCGAATCCATACTGATCATGATTTCGGCCTCGGAGTCGTTAAGCGAAAAAGAAAGCTCGCGCTCCATATAAACCGGGTTAATCATCACAAAAGCTCCGCCCGCTTTCAGCACGGCAAACAGAGAAAGGATCATCTGCGGTATATTGGGCAGCATTATCGCCACCCGATCGCCCGGCTTCAGCCCATGCCTTTGCAGGGCGGCGGCCATACTGTTCACCACCTCGCCCAGCCGCGCATAGCTCATTTCCATGCCGGAAAAGGAAATTGCTGTTCGGTCTGCATATTCCCGCACCGACCGGTCAAACATTTCGCACAGGCTTTCCGCCTCGCAACGGGCTTCAGGAATAACATCTGCATCGTAAAACTTGAGCCAGGGGAATTCAGTGTTTTGCATATATATAATCAGGCTATCTGTTAAAGGTTTCAGTATTTATGACCAAAGTACCTTCTAATGAAAAAGCTTTCTTTTTGCAAGCAATTACAGTGTTTTTACCCTCTATTATCAATTACCCCGGCGCTTGACAAAGTAAGGATTGGCTTAAGCCGGCAGGGGCAACCGCCTGACTGCAAACATACTGCAAGCGCAAATAAAGCGTATGGGCATTGCATAGTATTTTAACCTGCAAAACGCCTGCCCGCGCTCAGCCTGTCCCTACAGTCTGTTGTCGATTAAAGAAGAAATGGAGTTAAGATAAGGGGTGGGAGCCAAAAAGGACAGAAGATACCGGCGCCTGCCTGCACAGTCATCAGAGCAAATTGATTGGAAGTCACAATCTGCTCTGATGGCTGGTTCCCCTCTGTTAAGCGCTCAATCTGAACATAAGAGATAATGGAAGGAATGTTTATCAGGCCAAAGAGCCGAGCTGGGCGGTAAGCGCGGCAATCTGGGCCTGAATTGCGCCAATCTGGGCGGATTTCAAGTCTTCCGGCAAATTACTGCTCATAATCTGCCCCAAGCGGGCGGTAAGCTGGTTGATTTGGGACTGGATTTCCTCGCTGTCATCGTCCTCGGAAGAGCTGCTTCCACCGCCGCCCTGAGAGCTGACATTACCTTGCCCGCTTACCTGACCGCCTTCCTGGGAACCGGCCTGTCCTTGAGCCTGTTCACCAAAGGCATTGTTTTCATCTGCGTCTGCCGTCGCATCGGCGCTCAGGGCATTTTTTGCCGCTGCCAGCGCTTCTTCGGAAAAATTTACCGAGTCTTTCGGGTTCAGCAATTCACCGCTTTCCTCTTCATTGCCTGAACGGGAGTTATACTTGTCGGCGCTGTTATATGCCTGGATTGATTCAGAGTAGTAACTGAGTAAGGAGCCGATTTCCATAAACGTCCTCCGTGAACCGGATTAACCGGAAAAATATTCTCATTCAACCAAAACGAAAGAATATGTGCAAAAGCGATACCATATCTGTCCGGAACCTGCGGACGGAAATGAAAGGGGGAGATTTCAATTCGGGTGCGGAAGCCGCGCTCTCTTAGACGGGAGAGGCTTATGCCGGTCTGCGCGTGAAGTTGTGTTCAGCGCGGCGGTCGGTGAAAATCATCGCCTGCGCCACGCATGGAATAACGGATATGATCCGAGCGTTTATCAGTAAAATCATGTTTGAATGCAAAAGACAGAGCCGAACGGCCTGCTGAAGCCCCGCACTTGAGGACGGGGAAGATGGGAAGCAATCCGGGAAAGGCGCCCGGGCGGGAGTTCAAACCCGGCCCAACCGCCAAGCGCCTTACGGACTTTGTGCCGGATTGCGCTAAACTATAAATATGCCTGACCTGGTTTACAGGCGCTGACCATGGCCACGGCCTTGATGCCCTTTTTTTCTCCGGTAAATCCAAGCCCCTCTTCCGTAGTGGCCTTCACCGCCACTGCTGTGCGCGGAAGGTGCAGCAGTGAGGCCACATTTTTGGCGATACACTCCTTCCAGGGAGAAATTCTGGGAATTTGCGCGATTATGGTCAGATCCACATGGGTTACCACTACCCCGGCCGCCTGAACGCGGTCGAGCACTTCCGACAACAGAATACCGCTGTCTATATTATCATAGGCGGCATCAGTATCCGGAAACAGTTCACCAATATCACCTTGGGCCAGACAACCCAGCAAAGCATCGGTCAGCGCGTGCAGCAGCACGTCGCCATCGGAATGGGCAATGACCTCCGGACCGCCGGCAATGGGCACACCGCCCAGTTTCAACGGCCTTCCCGGTCCATATTTGTGCACGTCATACCCAAACCCGTTGCACGGCAAAAGCGGCGCGGGCGCCGAATGCTGCCGGAGCTTCTCCAGATCACCGGGGTGAGTGATTTTAAGGTTGTCAATCTCCCCTTCCACTACTTCCACCGCCATACCCAACGCCTCCAGCAAGGCGGCGTCGTCGGTAACCGTCAGATTTTCCATTTCCGCTTCCAGATGAGCCCGGCGCAAAGCCGCAAGCTGAAATCCCTGGGGCGTCTGCACCGCGCGCAAACCGTCACGCGGCGGGGTGGCCGTCACATGACAGACGGCGTCGCTGCCCGCCGAAGTAACGGCAGACACCATTTTAATCGTATCCACCACTTCAATACCGGGAATTACCGCCAAGGCACCGGCCTCAAGGCGATCGCACACCCGATTGATCAGGCGCGGGCTCACAAAAGGCCGGGCCCCATCGTGCACCAGAATATGCGTACATTCCGACGGAAGCGCCTGCAGGCCCGCGCGCACTGAATCCTGCCGCCGCGCCCCGCCTGCCGCCACCCGCCAAGGCACGCCCAAGTCGTATCCGGCAATCAACCCGCGCAACTCATGTTCACATTCAGCAAGCAAGGCGGGCGGAAACACAAACACCAAACCGCTGATGCGGGCTACCCGGGCCATGCGGCGGGCACAGGCAAAATACAGCGGCCCGCCCTCAAAATCCAGAAACTGTTTCGGACAGCCCAACCCGGCAAGCCGACTGCTGCTTCCGGCCGCCAGAATAATCCCCCAGATGTTCATCAAAATTCCTTTATGGTTTGAGTCTCCCCAAAAGCGGGAAAGAAACAATTGCCGCGTCGGCTTCCCCGACAGACTCATTTTCTGTAACCCCGCTCAAGGGGCAATCCGCGCACCCCCTATCCCTCGGCTGCGGGAAGCTCAATTTGCGGCTGGAGCGACTGTGGCCTGAACTATCGTCCTTATCCTTTAAATTATGGAGTCGGGCTGTAAGCCGGGTTCTGTTCCCCGATGCCGGGGCGACTGTCATTCCTCTGGCACGACGGTTACCCGCCGCGTCTAGCAACCTACCCGAAAGCTCGGCCGGGCCGACCTTGACGCTTTCCTATTTGGTCTTGCTCCAAACGGGGTATACCTGGCCTGATTTGTCACCAAACCAGCCGGTGGTCTCTTACACCACCCTTTCACCCTTACCCCGCGGCTGCCTCAAATCGGAAACAGAAACATCTGCTTCCGGTTCAAAGCGACCGCGGGGCGGTTTGCTTTCTGTTGCACTTGCCGGGAATCACTTCCCCTGGACGTTATCCAGCGTTTTGCCCTGTGGAGCCCGGACTTTCCTCGACTCACAAAAGCCGCGACAGTCCGCCCGACTCCAAATTCCTTCTTTCTGAACGCTCAAACAGCTTCCTGAGCCAGCCGCCCCGGTCTGCTGTTATTCTTCTGAACCTTCCGTTTCAGTTGCTTCCGACTGACCGGACTGTTCAGACTGTGCAGTCCGCCTGAAGGCGGCGCTGGGGTCGAAGTGTTCCTCCCAGTAAATCAGGCGCTGACAGTTGGGGCAACTTAAGATCTGCTGAATTTTCTGCAACTCGATAAAGGTTTGAGGCGGAATGGCAATGTTGCAGCCCTTGCAGACGCAGTTCGCCACCGGTACAATAACCGGATTTTCCAGGCGTTCGCGGATAAATTCATAGCGGGAAAGCACCGGCGGCGGCACTTCCCGGGCAGAGTCGGCCCGGCGCTCCATAAGTTTGCTCAACTCAGCGTTCATTTCATCAAGCTTGCTTTGCAGATTCCGGCTCTTAAGCTCATATTCCGCTTTCACCTCGTTATAGCGGGCGTCCACATCGGCGAACAGATCCTGCTGGCGTTGAATTTCTTCCATAAGGATCATTTTCTCTTCCTCACGGGTGCGGTTGGCGCGCTCCATATTATCCACTTCTCGGATCATGGCGTGATATTCGCGCGTGTTTTCCACCTGCATCATCTTGTTTTTACTGTCCTCAATGCGCCTGACGTCTTCTTCAATATCGGAATTCACCCGTTTTTCCTGGGAAGTCAGGTATTCCATTTTATCGGATATACGGCTTCTTTCCTCATTGATCGCCGCAAATTGCTTTTCCATTTCCGACACTTCTTGCGGCAGTTTCTTTATCTCCTGCCTGATGTTGAAAATTTCATGGTCAATTTGCTGCAAAGCCACCAACTGCTCGATTTGTTTCTTATATAAGGTCACGGTTCAAGCTCCTTTAGGATAATACGGCGCAATCGGGTCGGCGGCTTCAAAAAACTTCACCTCAACCCCCGCAAGGCGCATTTGCAAATCAGCGGCAAAGCGCCGCATCATTTCTTCTTCCAAACAGAAATGCCCCACATCCAGAATACAGACTTCCGTTTCCAGAGCGGTATGATACTTCACATCGCCGGTAACCAGCAAATCGGCGCCCAAAGCGGCCGCCGCGGCCCACAGACCGGAGCCGGAACCGGGGCAACAGGCCACCCGGCCTACCCGCGCCGGGCGGGGGCCGCACAGGTTCACCCGATTGGCTCCTGTTTTTGCGGCAAGCAGGGCGATAAAATCATTGAACTCCCGCTTTGCGGGCAGGTCACCGCAAAAACCGAAACCATAGGGGCCGCTGTTTTCCGCAGGCTCCAACAGGCAGACCGCGCTCAGCTCCAACTCCCGCGCCAGCCAGCGCACCGGGCCGTCCGGCCGGCCGTCCAGACTGGTATGCGCGCTGTAAAGCCATGCGTCCGCCTGCATCAGCTTGCGTAAGATCCGACTGCAGGGGGTGTCTTTATTCGGGAAAACCGGCTCAAACCACAAAGGATGATGACAAAGCACGAAATCGGCCTGAAAAGCCAACGCTCTGTCAATAGTGGATTCAGACGGGTCAAGGGCCACAGCCACCCGCCTGATGTCCTGTTTGCCGCCAATCACCTGGATACCGGAGTTGTCCCAAGCGGCGGCCGCCGCCGGCGGGGCAAGCTCTTCCAGCAATTTTATCAGTTCAGGGCACTGCATAATCTTACTCTTGTGCCTTTGTTGCAGATTAAAAGACATTGTTTATCCGAACAACAAATTGAGGTCAAGAAGAAGTGTGAGCGCTTACCTGAATTCGGCATTGCCATGTTAAAGCTTCTTCTATAAAGTTGAAGGAAAACAGCCATTCAACAGGAGGCGGCAATGCAGATTCTCATTCCTTTTTATTCACTGTATGGTCATGTGTACGCGCTTGCCCGGGCAATTGCCCAGGGGGTGGAAAAAGCCGGCGCAACCCCGAAGCTGATGTTTGTGCAGGAAACCTTCACCCCGGAAATTCTCGCAAAAATGGGAGCGCCGGAGCCTGAGTTGCGCGGCGCGCATCTGCCCGCCCCCACGCCTGATGACCTGGTGGACTCGGGCGGGATTATTTTCGGCTGTCCCACCCGTTTCGGGGGAATGCCCGCGCAAATGCGGGCGTTTCTCGACCGCACCGGCGGCATCTGGACCAAACAGGCGCTGGCCGGAAAGGTGGGCGGATCGTTCGTTTCTACAAACACCCGGCACGGCGGTCAGGAAATGACCCATTTCGCCTTTCACACGTTCATGCTGCATCACGGTATGCTGGTGGCGGGCGCGGGGTTTTCCTACCCCGGACTGTTCGATCATACCGCAGTGAACGGCGGCAGCCCCTATGGGGCGGGAACCATTGCCCGGGACAACGCCGTAATGCCCACAGACGAGGAATTGGGCCTGGCCCGGTTGCAGGGCGAAACCATTGCCGGCATAGCGCTTAAGCTGGCCTCTTAACCGGCTGCAAGACGGCATTAGCGGCGGCCCGGCGCCATGCCCTGAACCGCCGCCGTCCGCCCTTTTCCCACCTGTTTCCCAACCGGCCTGTTCTGTCTGAAAAATCAATTTAGCGCTTTACATCTTGAGAACTTTAAGTATAGTAATAATAAAGGGGAATTTACACCCTTTGTTTGGGACGATTCTACTATTATCACCGGTTTATTCTCTTAAACAATATATAGAAATCGGTTGTTGATTAACGGGGCGCGTCGGCGACCCAATCTGCAAACAGGTTATTCCAGTGTTCAGCCCAGGTCAGATAGTTGTGTATCCCGCGCAGGGAGTAGGCGTTATTGAAAGGATAGAAACCCAGGAACTGGCAGGTGTTTCCGCCGAGTTTTACACAGTGCACATCATCAGCACCAACATCAATGTACTGGTACCGGTAAAAAATGCAGCCGGGGCCGGACTGCGCGGGTTGTGCTCTGTATCTGAAGCTGAAAAAACACTGAACGATCTGAAAGACTACCGTCACACCCAGGTACATGCCGGGCAGAACTGGAACCGGCGGCAGCGCGAATATACCGAGCGGCTTAAAGAGGGGCGCCTGGAAAGTGTGGGAGCGGTATTAAAGGAATTGATTTTAATCAGCGCCCAAAAAGAGTTGTCCTTCGGCGAAAAACGCCTGCTGGAACAGGCCATGGGTCTGGTTGCCGGCGAGCTGGCCTATGCGCTGGGAAAAGACGAAGAAGAAATTAAGAACCTCATCAATGCGTTTTATGCCGATTTATTCCCCGCCAACGCCGACTGCGATGACTGAACGCGGGCGGGGAGCCTGGAACAAGTCACACTTTCGGAAAGAAGGACAAACAGGACCGGACGCCGGGAGCATTGCGGTTTAAAGTCCGGATTAGTCGGCAGTTTATATATCCATTCCTTATATAGGGGGAGCCGGTTGCGCTTCCGCAAAAAATTTGGATTAAAAATCCATTTACCCTTGTAAAAAAAACGCTAATAGGCTAGAAGCATGTTTGCCGGGCCAATCGTATTAACACAGTGCCGGTTTCAAGGGACAGAATTCCTCAGAACAAACGATTTAAACCATATCCGGATTTCCGGTGTGGTTTTACTGCCCAATCAATCATTTAGGAATGGGCTTCAGTAGCTTACAGCCTGGCGCAGGCTGAAAATCCATAAATAGTCGTACAGATTCGATATAGTCGGTAAAATGTCTTTATCATTTCATTTTGCTCGCAAAACGCCGATAAACCCTGCCCGCAAGAAGCGCGCGGTTCATTACATTAACAAATCTAAACCCACAAAACAGGACAGTTATGAATCTTTCTGAGTTGAAAACCAAACCAATGGCCGAACTTATGGAGATGGCCGACGAACTCAACATCGAGAACTCCAGCTCCATGCGCAAGCAGGAGCTGATTTTTGCGCTTTTGCAGGAAAACGCCTCGCAAAACGGCGCCATTTTCGGCGATGGGGTCTTGGAAATTCTGCCCGACGGCTTTGGCTTTCTGCGCTCGCCCTTAAGCAGCTATATGCCGGGTCCGGACGATATTTACGTTTCCCCCTCGCAAATCCGTCGCTTCAACCTGCGCAAAGGCGACGTCGTGTCGGGGCAGATCCGGCCGCCCAAAGAAGGGGAACGCTATTTCGCCCTGCTCCGGGTCAATGAAATCGGCTATCAACCGCCGGAAACGGCTAAAAACCTGGTTCTTTTCGACAACCTCACCCCTGTTTACCCCAACCGCCCCCTGCGTATGGAAAACGGCGCTGAAAATTACTCAAACCGGGTCATCGACCTGCTCTCCCCCATCGGCTGCGGCCAGCGCTGCGTTATCGTCGCACCGCCCCGCACCGGTAAGACCATGATGCTGCAGGGCATAGCCAACGCCATTAACGCCAATAATCCCGACGTTTTTCTCATTGTCCTGTTGATTGACGAACGTCCGGAAGAAGTGACCGACATGGAGCGCACCGTGAAAAATGCGGAAGTGGTCAGCTCCACCTTTGATGAACCCCCCACCCGCCATGTGCAGGTGTGCGAAATGGTGTTGGAAAAGGCCAAACGTCTGGTTGAGCGCAAGCATGACGTGGTGATTCTGCTCGACTCCATCACCCGCCTGGGCCGCGCCTACAACGCGGTTACCCCCTCGTCCGGCCGGGTACTGTCCGGCGGTCTGGACGCCAACGCCCTGCAACGCCCCAAACGCCTGTTCGGTGCCGCCCGCAACCTGGAAGAAGGCGGCAGCCTGACCATTATCGCCACCGCGCTCATCGATACCGGTTCGCGCATGGATGAAGTGATTTTTGAAGAATTCAAGGGAACCGGCAACTCGGAAATTTACCTCGACCGGCATCTGGCGGAAAAGCGGGTGTTCCCGGCCATCGACATCAACCGCTCCGGTACCAGAAAGGAAGAGCTGCTGCTTGATGAAGACGTGCTCAACCGGGTTTGGATCCTGCGTAAGCTGCTTTCGCCCATGAGTTCCATCGACAGCATGGAATTCCTGCTGGACAAGATGCGCGGCACGAAAAACAATAAAGACTTCCTGAACACCATGAACAAGTAAGCCGGGAATTGAGGGCGGGCGGAACAATTACTGTCCGCCCTCAGTTTTTACAGTTGAACGCTCAGGTGCAGCCGGAAGGGCCTCCATTCAAAAATGCGGATCTGTCCGCTTGTGCAAAGCGGCTTGTCATTTGCCGGAAAACGCTTATAGTTAAAGCAAATGGAAGTCACCTGCAAACCCGATTGCACAGCCGCCGCAGTGCAGACCTTCCGCAAACCGCTTCCGCTCCGGCAACAAGTAACCGCCGTCAACCGATAAACAAGGATTGAGTTATGTGCCTCGCCATTCCGGCCCGGATTGAAGAATTGAAGGATAACCAGATGGCAATAGTGTGCGTGGAAGACTTCACCGCTGAAAACGCCGCCCACACCGCCGCCGGGCAGAACGCCTCGGTCACCCGACTGAATGTATCCACCGCCCTGCTGCCCAATCCACCCCAAATCGGCGACTATGTAATGGTTCACGCCGGGTTCGCCATCAATCGCATGGACCCGGAAGAAGCCCGGGAAACTCTGCTGCTGTTCCGGCAAATGGCGGAATTGCAGGGGCTGTAACCATTTACGCGGGGCACTTGCGCAATAGACTTATTTTCAAATTTGGTTTAGTTAGTACCGGGTAGCCGCGGGGAGGTTGCCCGGTCATTTTAACGGACGCCCGCATGCCCGCAAAAAACACTGACTATGCGGCGGGCAAGGCCCGCTTGCGGAAATCATGCCGCCTGATTTGTGTGAAGTCCGCTTCACAGGATAAATACACCGGGAAGCGCTGGGCCGGTTGAACCGCCGCTTCAGAAATCAAGCGGATCATTCTGACCTTAATAATCTTAACGCCTTTAAAGGAATTACCATGAGCGATTATAAATCCACTCTCAATCTGCCTGAAACATCGTTCCCCATGAAGGCCAACCTGGCGAGCAAAGAGCCGGATACCCTGAAATACTGGAATGAAATCAACGCCTACGCCGCGATGATCGATTCCAATCGGGACGCTCCGGTCTATTGCCTGCACGACGGCCCCCCCTACGCCAACGGCAATATTCACCTCGGCACCGCCATGAACAAGATTATTAAGGATATCATCATCAAGGCCCGCAATATGCGCGGCCTGCGGGCGGAATATGTGCCCGGCTGGGATTGCCACGGCCTGCCCATTGAACACAAGGTGGCCCAAGAACTGCGGGCCAAGGGCAAAGTTCTGCCTCCGATTGCCGTGCGCAAAATCTGCCGCGAATATGCCGGCAAATACCTGGACATTCAACGCAAGGAATTCCGCCGACTTGGCGTGCTGGGCGACTGGGACAATCCCTATGTGACCATGAAGCCGGAATATGAGGCCATAACCACTAAAGAACTGGTCAGGTTCATGCGCAACGGCTCGGTGGTGCGCAGCAAGAAGCCCATTTACTGGTGCGCTTCCTGTCAAACCGCTCTGGCCGAAGCTGAGGTGGAATATCACGATCACCACTCTGATTCAATTTTCGTGCGCTTCCCCCTGTCCGACCCCAACTTAAGCAAGGTGTTCCCTCAGGCGGATCTGAACAACACCTACGCCGTCATCTGGACCACCACCCCCTGGACCATGCCCAGCAACCTGGGCATTATGCTCAACCCGGAATTTGAATATGCACTGGTGCAGACGGGTGACAGCTTCTATATTGTGGCTGTGGAAATGCTCGACAGTCTGCGCCCCAAACTGGGTTGGGAAAACGCCGCGGTTGTGGCCACGGCCAAAGGCCGGGAACTGGAAGGCCTGAAAGCCCGCCACCCCTTCCTCAAGCGCGACTCCCTGCTGATTCCGGCCGATTGCGTAACCCTGGACGCAGGTACCGGCCTTGTGCACTGCGCACCCGGGCACGGTCCCGACGACTATGTGGCCGGGCAACGCTATGGTCTGGAAGTTTACTCGCCGGTCAACGATCAGGGGGTTTACCTGGACGAGGTGGAGTTTTTCGCCGGAATGCAGGTGTTTGAAGCCAACCCTGCCGTAGTAGCCAAACTGGCGGAAGTGGGCAATCTGCTCGCCGCCGAAAAAATGAGCCACTCCTACCCGCACTGCTGGCGCTGCAAAAATCCGGTGATCTACCGGGCCACTACCCAGTGGTTCATTCTCATGGACGCAAACAATCTGCGCCAAAAAGCCCTTTCCGCAATCAGCAATGAGGTGAAGTGGATTCCGGCCTGGGGCAGAGACCGCATTTATAATATGATTGAAAATCGCCCCGACTGGTGCATTTCCCGGCAGCGGGTCTGGGGTGTGCCGATTGTCTCCCTGATTTGCGAAAGCTGCGATACCGCCTGGAACGATCCGGACTGGGCCGATGCCGTTGCCGACAAATTCGCCGCTCACCCCACCGGCTGCGACTACTGGTATGAAACGCCGGTGGAAGAGCTGACCCCGCCCGGCCTGACCTGCCCCAAATGCGGAGCGGCCAAGTGGCGCAAGGATAACAACATTCTGGACGTCTGGTTCGACTCGGGCACCAGTTTCGCCGCCGTGCTGGAAACGCGCAAGGAATGCCGCTTCCCGGCCGACCTCTATCTGGAAGGCTCCGACCAGCACCGCGGCTGGTTCCACTCCTCACTTCTGGTCAGTGTGGCCAACCGCGGACAGGCCCCTTACAAGTCGGTGCTCACCCACGGCTATGTGGTGGACGGGGAAGGCAAGAAGATGTCCAAATCCGTGGGCAACGTCATTGCCCCGCACGAAATAATCGATAAGTTCGGGGCGGAAATTCTGCGCATGTGGGTGGCCTCGGTGGAATATAAGGAAGACGTGCGCATTTCCGACGAAATCATCTCCCGCATGGTCGATGCCTACCGCCGCCTGCGCAATACCTGCCGCTATCTGCTCGGCAACCTGAACGACTTCAGTCGGGACGCTCTGCTGGCGGACGACGAGCTGGACGATCTCGATCGCTACGCCCTGCATCTGGCCTGCGAAGCCCACAAAAAAGTGCAGGAAGGTTACGAGAATTTTGAATTCCACAAGGCCTTCCACACCCTGCACAACTTCTGCGCCGGTGATCTGTCGTCCTTCTATCTGGATATCATCAAAGACCGCCTCTATGTTTCCGGCAAAAACAGCAAGGCCCGACGCAGTGCCCAAACCGCCATGTACCGTATCCTGATGCAGTTGATTACTGATATGGCGCCCATTCTCTCATTCACCGCCGAGGAAGTGTTCGCGCACCTGCCCGCCGGTTTGCGTCCGGAAGTGAAAACCGTGTTCGCGCTCAAGTCGGAACAACCGGAATTCACCCTGAACCGGGCTGAACTGGACACCTGGAAAACTCTGCAGACAGTGCGTGAGGAAACTACCGCCGCTATTGAGCCCCTGCGCAAGCAGGGTGTGGTGGGGCACGCCCTGGATACCCATGTGACCATTTACGGCGATGAAAAACTGCTGGCACAACTGAACAGCCTGAACACGGAACTGCGCGCCCTGTTCATCGTGTCCCAACTGAGCCTGGTTCCTCTGAGCGCGGCCCCGGCCGACGCTATCCGCTCCGGCCGCCTGGAAGGACTGGCAGTGGGGGTGGAACGGGCTAAAGGTGAAAAATGCCAACGCTGCTGGGTGTACTGTGAGGAACTTGGGGCCGATGCGGACTATCCCGGCATCTGCCCGCACTGCACCGCGGTGCTGAAGCAAAGTTAACGGCCTAAGCGCCGCCGCCCGAATATCACCGGCTCCGGCGGCGCTTCCTTCAATAACCAAGATCAAACCTGTGAGCAGTGTTGCCGAAAACAGGCAGACCAGAAACGCCTACTTGCCGGAAAACGGCAAGATTTTCGCTCCAGGCTTCCCGGACGGTGGTTTTCGTTAGTGCCAAGGGGTGTGTTTTCTGCAATTCACCGTGGCATCCGTTCCCCGGGAACCTGCTTTTCGGCTCACATTGCCCAAAACCGCGAGGTCTGATGCGCCCACGCTACTTTCTGTTCTTTCTGATCAGCGCCCTGGTTATCGGACTGGATTTCAGCACCAAGCAACTGGCGTTAAGCAGCCTGGCCGGGGTTCAGCCTGTGGCGGTCATCCCCGGCTGCTTCAACCTGGTGCTGGTGTTCAACCGGGGCGCGGCCTTCGGATTTCTGAACAATGCCGACACCTCATGGCAAATCTGGCTGTTTCTGGGAGTAACAGTCTTAACAGCCGGCCTGGTTCTTTACCTCCTGCGCCGGGTGCACCGCAACCGGGCCGCGTTTTTCGGCCTGGCTCTCATTCTGGGCGGTGCCTTGGGCAATATGATTGACCGGCTCCGTTACCAGGCGGTAGTGGATTTCCTGGACTTTTACTGGAAAAACTGGCACTGGCCCGCCTTCAATGCGGCCGACATCGCCATTTGCGCAGGAGCGGGCTTAACCCTGCTGGCCCTGTGGCGTCAGGACAAACAGCAAAAAGCGTCCGGCGGGGAAAAACAATGACCCTACCACTCACCGAATTCATAAATAAATTTGACTTACCACCGGCAATTATCTTATTATTGCTGAGTATTCCCATACTGCCCAACCTCTGGTGCATATGGCACGCTTACCGGCGCAATTTCCCCAGCCAGGTGGAAAAAATAGCCTGGGTGATGGTGGGGATCTTTTTCCCGGTCATCGGCGGTTTGGTGTACATTTTCGTAGGAAGGAAACGCAGCAGCCCCTATCCTGTTCCGGAAGACGCCGGAAACGCCTAGCGGCTTAACCTCTAAAATAAGGCAAATTTGTATGGCTCAGCCCGCGGTCGGCTCTGTCTGCCGATTGAGCAAGCCAACCGGCTCCTGTCCCGCATTTTTCCGGGCGCGCTTCCGCCGCCTGCTTCAGCCCATATCGGCAATGACCGGAAAGGGAAAAGACGATGCAGCAAATGTCGCGGGCTTATTGTTGCCTCGCCTTGTGGACGGAAATTGCGGAAACAGACGTTTCATCGGCTTAAATCCTGTCAACCCATTCTTCCCCTGTTTAGGGCGGTTTCAGACCATTAGAGGAAAAATTCGATGAAGAAATTGCAGTTAAAACGCATTGGCGGCCTGGCGGCCCTGGTTTGCGCAATTGCGGGCCTGAGCGCCTGCGCGACCGGGGGCGGACGTTCCGGCTCTGATGTTAATTCTCGCATCAGTCAGTTGGAAAGCCGGGTGAACACCATCAGCACTCAGATTGACGGCACCCAGTCGGCGGAAGTGTGGAGCCGGATGCAGAGTATGGAAGGCGACCTGAACATTGTGCGCAATCAGATGAACGACCTGAGCCAGCGCATGAGCGGCCCCAAAGGTAATGAAGTGCTTTCGGCAAACCAGCGCCTCGACCGTATGGAAGCCGCCTTGAAGGAAATCTCCACCCGTCTGGGCATCACGGTGGAAGCCATGGAAGAGCCCTATACCCCCGCGCCCGCGCCAGGCCCCGAGCAGATGTATAACAACGCCGGGGCAACCGCCGGAACAGCCGCTCCCGCCCTGGCCCCCGCGGGAGAAGCCGGTTCAACCCCAACCACCCCCACCGGCATTCAACAGCCGGGCGCCACTCAGGTGATCAATTCCGACGGCACAGTTACCGTGCTGATTAACGGCGAGCCCCAGCGCGTGCCCATTGCCCCGGGCGCCGTGCCGGGTCAGGCTAATCCGCCGGCTGCCACTCCTCAGTCCGGGGCGGATGCCGGAGCAGGCGCGGGCGGCGTGATGACCGCCCCGACCGGCGGCGGCTCTGCCGATGTGGCCCAGAACCTGTATAATCAGGGCCTGGAGCTGTTCAACAAATATCAGTATAACGATGCCCTCACCTGCTTTAAGGATTTCACCGATAACTATCCCGAACATCGACTTACCTCCAACGCCTGGTTCTGGCAGGGCGAATGCAGCTATCAGCTCAAAGACTACCCGGCCGCGGTGGTGGCCTACCAGCGGGTGATTACCGATTACCCCGATAACAATAAGTACGTCTCTTCCCTGCTTAAGCAAGGCATGGCTCTGGCGGCCAACGGAAACCGCGAGCAGGCTAAAGTGCGTTGGCGGGAAATAACCACTCGTTTCCCGGACAGTCCGGAAGCTACCCGGGCCAAGCAATTGCTGGCCGGGAAGGCTTAAACCCGGCTCAAGTGCAAAGTGCGCTGTGTGAGATGAACCGGGATTTAACGGCAATGACTGACCCGGCCGACTCCGAGGAATTCACTGCCCCCGGAGCAACTTGACTCTGTAACCTGCTTTCCCATTGGGGCGGAATGGGACGGCTGCTTTTTGCAAGGAGATCAACGAATATTCAGATACCGGTAACGGTGCTGTACCCGTTGAAAAGTTGATTTACTTCGGTTGTGATTTCGCTGTACCCGTTCTCTTGGAGTACCGGATATGAGAAAATTTTCCCGTGTCGTTCTGCTTGCGCTTGCAGTGTTGCTTATTTTCCCTCCGTATTTTTCTCTTGCCGAAGAAGATCAGGAAAAGGCAGCGGCTTTCAGCAAGCGTTATTTGACCGTAACCCCGCCCCGTGACTGGAAAATTGAACAAGGCTCAGTGGGAGGATTGGTTGACGATAATTGCATCTCCTATGTGCAGGAAGACAGCAGATTGGGAGTATTCGCCTGTCCCGGATTTGGGCGGGAACATAACTTTGCTGAGACAAGAGCCGACTTCATGCAGGATGAACAATTTACCCGTCACGCCCACTGCCTCATCGGAAAAGATGAAGAGCTGGCCATACTTTTGGTTCCCCTGAAAGACGACAGAGAAGATAAGCAAGGTGCAATTTTTATTGTCATGAACGAAGAGTCTATGGAAGAGTCTGTGATGGAAGGCGGCAGTGCTGAGGAGGGGGATATTTTACAAAAGGCCGGCCCCTTGCTGCGCCTTTTCACGCATTTTGACTGGCCCAGAGGTCTTCTTGAAGGCAAAATGTAACGTGCCCCACGGGCGGACGCAGCTATGCTGCAGCAGTCTTCACCTGAACTTGCAGTTAAGCGCAGAAAGCGGTGGGAAAGCGGTTTTCAGAGTGCCTGTCAGCCCCTTTTCCCCGGAAAAGCCAGCAGCTTATAAGGAAACTCAATGAACGGGACAGATGAAAACAAGTATATACAGGTTGATGTTTATTTGCAGGGACTGATGCGCAGGCTGAGCAACCCTGATGAACTGCCTAAATTCAACGGTTATCTGGAGGAGAACCGAAATTTGGCGGAACTGATCACAGAAAGCAAGCTTCCGGAAGAGCTGGTGATGTTTATGGAAGATATGAATTCCAAGCTCGAGCATATCATCGCCCTGCTCGAACACAACCGCATGGAAGCAAACTTCCCCATAGACATTGAAGTGTTCAGCCTCAGCGCTGCCGGGGCCGGTTTCCGGACCAAAAGCAGACTGGAACCGGGTCAGATGGTTGAAGTGGTTCTGCCCCTAAGCCAACTGCCTCTGGTTACAGCCGGCGGCATCGGGAAAGTGGAGCGGGCAGAACACCCGGAATACGGATCGGTCTGGAAGCTTTCCTTTACCCGCATTCGCGAACAGGATATGGAAAACATCGTCCAGTTTGTCTTCCGGCAAGAGCGCAAACGCATTCGGGAAATTCGCTGGGAATAACCCCGGGCTTTTCCCGAAAGCTGTTTGACCGACTTAAGACGAATTGGCCGGAGGCCGACAGATCGGTCGGAGCGATGTGCGGCAGACGTAACCAGAAACGCCTTTACGGTTTACCACCTCTCCCCATACCCCCCAAAAAAACAGAAGGTGATGGGGGTGTTCATCAAAAATTCATTTGCGGTTTGAAACCTCCCGATGATTTGACAAAACTTTGAGCCGGTAATATCCTTTTGTCCTAACCTCTCGCCTTTCGGGAGAGGCAATCAGCACGCCCCCTATCCGTCGGCGGCTTCAGTCAGTCGGCGGATAGGGGGCGTGTGGATTGAAACATGCTGTTGGAAAGAAGACCGGACCGCTTCGCTGCTGAAAGCCTTTTTCCGTAAGGGGTAATCCGCCCTTCCCTGTCCCTGTCCGCCGCCCGGCTTAGGCTACTGCTTACGGACAGACTGATCGGGGGTTGAGACTGCACACTCAGGCCATACAGGACGCTCAACCGGAAACGGAAAGGCGGGCCAATCTACTTTGAAAGCGGACTTGCTCCGGGGGCTGTGTAAACTGCTCCCGTACCGAAAAAGCGGGAAACTGCTTCTCCCTGCGAAATGCAAACAGGGCAATGATTATTATTGAAAATGTCATTCCCATCTGAAAGCGCCCTGAAAGCAGGTCTGGAGCAACAAGAGGTATTAAGGTGAAGATCATAAAATTTCTGGCGGCGGTTACCGGCGCCCTGGCGATTATTCTCACCAGCCTGAGCGTCTGGACAACCAGAAACTTCGGTGACGTGTCCATTGACCAGGCGGTATGGCATATCTTTCATTCCAGGCTGACCGGAATGAACCCGGATTATGTGGTGAGGGGGATAAAATATCTGGCGTCCACCACTGCGTATATCCTTTTGTGGTTAAGTATCGTTTATTTGAACCACTATCTTATCAGCGCGGTTAAAATCGGCTGCAAACTGCTCAAACAGACACTGCTGAGGCTTAAACAAGCAGCAAAGGCCTCTCCCCCGCCAACCTCAAAAGCTGTCAACGTGTTGCTGCTTATCTTGGGCGTGTCGGGCTGCTGCCTGGTTGCGGCAGATGTAAACCGGAAGTTTAAGATATCCGATTATATAAAATACTCCTATCTGACTGAAACTACAGACTTTATCCAAGCGCATTACCATGTTCCCGCCCCGGAAGACATCCGGTTTGAAAAGCAAAACAACCTGGTCATCGTATCGGTGGAATCGCTGGAAAACAGCTTCGCCCACAAAGCTCTGGACCAATCGTATATCCCCAACCTGGCGCAATTGCGGCAGCACTCCGCCCGGCACCCGTGTCTGCTTACTCTGACCGGCACTTCCTGGACTATCGGCGCATTCACCGGGCACTTTTTCGGTCTGCCCCTGAAAACGCCTGCCGGCATCGAGGGTAACAGCTATCGTGATGAACGAGGATTTCTGCCCGGCGCCCTGAGCATTTTCGATATTCTGAAAAGTAACGGCTATGAAACCGTGCTGGTCATCGGTACTGACAGCAGCTTTCAGTCCAAAGACCAGCTTTTTCCCCAGCACGGCGCATTCAGAATTCTGGACAGGAAATATTTCGAGAGCGCGGGCTGGAGTTTGGAAGAGCATGGCGGCACAGGCTGGGGATTCAGCGATGAATTTGTGCTTAAACGCGCCGCTGAGGAATATGCACACCTGCAGAAAGCCGGAAAACCGTTCGTGTTGTTTGTGGAAACAGTGGATACCCACTCGCCTGACGGCTATTGCCCGGCGGAATTGAAAAAATATCACGATATCCGGGACGCTATCCTGAATTCAGACCGTAATTTAGGCGAATTTTCCAAACTCTTTACCGAACAGGACGGTCTGGTTTATGTGGTGCTGGGCGACCACCTGTTCATGGGAAATCCCGATTTTCTGGCCCCTGTGGAGCAGCGCACAATCTATAACATCTTCCACGGCAATCTGCCGGAAATTCCCGCGGTCAAACAACAGGGCAAGGTGTCGGCCCTGGATATCGCCCCTACCCTGCTCTGGTGCGCCGGTGCAAGATGGGGAAATAACAGCGAGCAGTTCGGTCTGGGCATCAACCTTTTTTCCGAAACGCCCTCCCTGCTGGAACAATACGGCGAGGCGGAGTTTAACAAACTGTTATTGCAGAAGTCGGCGCTCTACTCTCGGTTTTATGAAAGTCCGGACAGGGGAAACGCTTTTTAAAGCCGAACACTCTACATATACATTCCAATCCGCCGTCGCTCAAGCCGCACTCATCTTCTCCGAACAAGCGAACAAGCGGATTCCGCCAATAGTTTCAATGTATTCTGGAAATCCATCTTCTCAGTATCTGAAAGCAGGCGTGTAACATGGGCGTCCCACTTCTCCACAGCGCGCATGATTTTCGGATAAAGCGCATAGGCCTTTTCTGTAGGCTGAACATGGGCCGTGCGTTTGTCGCGACTGCTGCATATCCGATAGATAAAGCCGGATTTTTCCAACTGGGACAGGCAGCGCGTTACATTGCTCTTATTAATGCCGATACGCTCCGGGAGTTTGTCCTGGGTAATACCCGGCTCCCTGCAGACAACAATAATGTAAAGATACTGGCTTGCATTGATCCCGTAAGGCTCGAGACTGTCATTCAGATACATGTAGTAATATCGACTAACCAATGTAATCCATTTGCAGGTCAATTCCATTCTTACCCCTCGCTTCCGCAGCTGCTCGCACGCCCTTTTTCTCTATCTTTCAGGCTGCTTATAACGTAACTTCCTGTTTAAAGCCACTGTCTTTCTTTCATAGCAAACCAACTTTGAAATGTCCGCAGGTACAAGTCCATCGCCTTCCTCAGGTTTGCGCCTAAAGCGCAGCGCTTACCTTCGCAATGCAACAGAAAGTCGGACGTACGGCTCCGGCTGAATGTCCGCCGCAACGCACTGTGCCGCGTAACAGGAACACTCGACCGGGCAACCGGTCCAGTCCCCACAGTTGCTTACAGTGTGCATTGGGTCAGACTGAAACTCGCAGGGCCTGACTTGACAAACAGAAGCAAAAACAGGATAGTTGCGTACGCAACGACATTGGATTTAATATTTCAGGAGGAGTACTCATGCCAAAACGCTGCCCGCGCTCCACCGCTAACCCTACGGAGCCGGAAACACATATTGTGGAAACTGTTAAGCGGATCTGCAATCGCAATTTCAACATTGCAACAGTTATAAATCTGTTGGTAATGACCATTTATTATCTTATATTCGTGACCAGTACCGATTATATCCGCGCAACCTACGCCGTAAGCCTGAGCACGGCCGGGTTTACCGCCGGGATAATGGTTATTGGCTGCCTGGTCGGGCGGTTCATCAGCGGCAATCTGCTTTCACTGATCGGCTGCAAATCCGTTTTATTCCTGGGTCTGCTTGTCCATGCCGTTTCCCTTGCTCTGTTCTTTATTGCCGGTTCCTTATTTCAGATATTCATCATCAGATTTCTAACCGGCTTGGGGGTTGGAGTTACCGGCACAGCCACAGCAACAGTTATTGCCTATGTCATTCCCAAAGGGCAACAGGGCTTCGGCATCGGTTTATTCAGCATGAGCACGGCACTGGCCTTAGCGCTGGGTCCTTTTCTGGGCATATTTCTAATACGGCATATCGACTACAACACCATAATGCAGCTCAATTTTGCCGCTGCCCTCCTCTGCGGAGCAGTTTCTCTCAGTCTGAAAAAACTTCCCCGGGCAGCGCACAGACGGCGCCCTTTTTTCCACATCAACAGTTATACGGACCCGCGGGTGGTTCGTTTTTCCTGCGTGGTGTTGCTGGCTTTCCTGAGCTATGGCTGCATTCAGGCATTCATGACCGCTTTTGCCGCTGAACGCGGTCTTTCCGGGCCTGCAAGCCTGTTTTTCCCTGTATATGCCGTCGCCGCGCTGGCCAGTCGTCCCTTAACCGGACGACAACTTGACAGCAGAGGCGAAAACATCATTTTCTTTCCCATTTTCATCTTGATTACCCTTGGCTTGTTCCTGCTGGCCAAGGCCGCAACCGGTTGGCTGCTGCTTGCCTCCGGGCTGCTTTTCGGATTGGGATTCGGGAATCTCCAATCTGTGGGGCAGGCAGTGTCGCTTACTCTGGTCACCCCCTCGCGGTTCGCCCAAGCCACAACCACTTTTTTTATTTTTATGGATTTAGGGATAGGTCTGGGACCGTACCTTTTCGGATTTCTCGTTCCCATAGTCGGATTTGACGGTATGTATCTGTCCCTGATCACAACCATAGTAATGGCGGCGCTCCTCTACTACCAATTACACGGGAAATACGTCTCCAAAGCGTCCCGTCACGGAAAGACATCTGTAAGCCTAAAAGGCTCCGGCGCGGCCTAAACTGTTGGTTGTACAGCGCAACAAACCCCAACGGCAGACCGAACCTCCCGGGGCAGCGGGAAGCACCGACGCGGGATATACCGGCAGCAGTGCCGCGAAAACCAGGCAAGAGCGAAAATATCAGGTTTATATCAGCTTGCCCCCGGACGCATTAACCAGTATATCACGCCATTGAAGCAATTCCGGTCATTCCGCAAAGCCAGGAGTTTTTATGGTTCAGGATATAAACGCCATTGAAGAAGCGCTGTTGAGCATATTCAACTATTTGGGGCTGTTCGTATTCGCAATCAGCGGGGCCGCCGCCGGCATCCGCAGGCAGACCGATTTGTTCGGCATTGCCGTGCTGGCTTTTTCCGCAGCGTGTTTCGGGGGGATTATCCGCGATGTGCTCATCGGTTCTCTGCCGCCGGCAAACATCATGTCATGGGAACCTCTGGCCACATCACTGCTGGCCACTGCGGCAACCGTGTTTTTTTATTCGTATCTGGCCGAAAAATTAAACAACCCGGTACAGGTGTTCGACGCCTTCGGCCTCGGCCTGTTTACCGTTATCGGCGTGGAAAAAGCGCTGGTGTACGGAGTGGGCCCGGTATGGGCGGTAGTATTGGGAATGATTACCGCCGTTGGCGGGGGCATGGTACGGGATATTCTGCTGGCGCACGTTCCCATGGTGCTGCGCGGGGAAATTTACGCCACCGCTTCCATTGCCGGGGGCAGTATTGCAGTTGCGGGATATATCTGGCCGGTGATTCCACCTCAATACACCATGATTCTGGGGGCCGCTGTGTGCATTGTGCTGCGTTGTCTGACCATTAAATATCACTGGACCATTCCCACCGTGCGGGTACGGAAAAAATAGCCGCCCGGCCGCCCTGACCCGGTTTGCCGAAGCGGTTTTCCGACTTCAGGAAAAGAGCCGCCTCCAAAAATCAGAGCAGAAATGTCAGCCAGACTATGTTGATTTGCCGGGAAGCGTGTGCCGCTTCCTCCAGCCGCCCCTGTTTGCGAAAACGTCTGCCGGTCAGATAGCCGAAAACCGACACCACACCACTCCAAGGAACAGAAGATATCGGAAGTAGAGGGAAAATGCGAACATAAACAATAACACATAACCAATCCACAAAGGAGCGGTATTTCTGATACATCGCACTTCCACAACACTTTCCTGAAAAGTATGGGCGGCCTGGTTAACCGCATTATCCGGCCAGGAAGAAAGCGGACACGTCTCAAATCAGCACAAGAACTGCGCCGTTTCGCAACAACTTCTTTCGTAAGCCAAAGCTACTCAATGCTGGCTGTGCCGTCATTGTGCAGAATAATCCTGGAAGCACCGGACAGGTCGAGATCGGTAAAAGTGATGACTGTGCCTTCCTCATCCTCGGCCATCAGATCAATGGCCTTGTTGACGTTCAGCTCCACCCTGATCCCGTCTCCGGGAGCCAGGGGAGCAGTGATCAGATTGTCGCCCTCGTCCTCGCCGGTGTGCACCAAGGCCAAGCCATACAACGGAAAGTCACAACCGTTGGCAATGATGATTTCCTGGGCAAGGGCCGCTGTAGTACTGAAAACAGTCACGGCAACGGCGGCAAAAAGAGAAACAATAGTTCTTTTCATGTTCAATCTCCACTGACTGAATTATTGTGGATAACTAATCTGCAGGCATGGCCTTCATAGCATCCATGATCGTCTTATCGGGATTTTCAGAGCAGAATTCGCCTATGTGGGTTCCCAACTTTTCCATCCAACTATCGCTGATCTTGGTGTTGCCGCTGGCAGCACTCATATAACCGTCAATCCAGATGAACAGATAAGAGAGGTCTTCTTCACTTTCGCTTTCCAAAACCTCCCGGCAGGAAAACTTTGCTACATCAACCTCGTCGGATGCGGAAGCCGCAGCCGGAATGCTGAACATGGCAGCGGCCAGCATTGTCAGTATGAGTTTTTTCATATAAGCTCCTGTAAAATGTATTCCTATTACCTGAAAATTTGCATTATTTTTGACATTTTATCTCATATTTGTCAAGTTTTCAGGGCAGAATTCGCTATTTTTGCGGATTACAGGCCTGTCCGGTACATGCTTTGCCGATGCAAAGCCAACGGCCGGAGCGGATTAACTTTTAAGACTTAATCTGCATATGATTTCTCAAGAACTTCCCGCAAAAGTTTAGCCTCTTAAGATTTCCTTAAGCTTCATATGGTTATATCCAACTCAAGGAAGAAGGAAAGTCAACTAATCATCTGATTCAAGCAATCTGATATATGGAGGTTAATATGTTTCAATCCACAGTCGCCCCACCCGCCGACTGACGGAAGCCGCTTACGGATAGGGGCGTGCGGATTACCTCTCGCCTTTCGGGAGAGGTTACGGCAAAAGGATATTATCGGCTCAAAGCTTTGTCAAATCATCTTTTCCCCCTGAAGGGGGGAGGTTTCAAACCTCAAAGGAGTTTTTTTATGAACAGAACTTTTCTTTCCCGCGTGAAAACTCTTTGCGCAGCCGGCGCTCTGGGCGCTTTGCTGCTGTTCGCGGTCGGCTCTGAAAACGCCGCGGCCCAGTTCCAGGGCAATACTGCTCAAAACGCCCCGGCTATGGGCGGCTTCACCGGCCCGGCGACCGCTCCCAACACTGTGGCCCAGGCGAAAAAAATGTGGGACGACACCCCGGTTGTCCTCAGAGGCAACATCGTCAACTCGCTGGGCGGTGAATACTACACTTTCCGCGATCAAAGCGGGGAAATCATGGTTGAAATAGACCACGACGTGTGGTGGGGCGTGCAGGTTGACCCTAAAGATACCGTGGAAATTTACGGAGAAGTGGAAAAGGATTTCGGAGAAGCTGTTAAAATAGACGTAAAGCGGCTTATCAAGCGCTGATGCCTGTCTGCCCGCCCTGTTGCCCCGCCGGAATTCAAGGTTTCGGCGGGGCAGAAATTATGTTAGGCTGGCGGCGTTAAAACCTTCGGACGCAACTGCATGCACTTGCACTGCAGGCGGTCTGCTTTCGCCGAATGTGTTCACAGGACGGAGTGGCGCAGACCGCTGGGGCGAACGTTGCCGCTGTCGGCAACAGGCATGTCGGCCCGTCCGCTGCTCCAGGCTTATACGCTGCTTTACAGGAGGGAACCAGGCCATGCGGATATTATTGATTGAAGACGACATGTTGATCGGAGACGGCATAGAAGCCGGGTTAAAGCTCCTCGGCTTTTCCGTTGACTGGTTCACGCACGGTCAGGAAGGCCAAAGCGCCCTTGCCGCCGCCGCTTACGACGCGGTAATTCTGGACCTGACCCTGCCCGGAATGGACGGTCTGGAGATCCTGAAAAGCTGGCGGCGCTCCGGCAAGACCGTGCCGGTGCTTATCCTCACAGCCCGCGGCGCCATTGACGAACGGGTGCAGGGTTTGAACCTGGGGGCAGACGACTACCTGCCCAAACCCTTTGCCCTGGAAGAGCTGGCCGCGCGCTTGCGCGCCCTGATCAGACGCAGTCACGGCACACCTACCCCCACGCTACGCCACGGTGCTGTGGAGTTTAACCCGGATACCCGACAGATCAGCCTGAACGGGGAACCCGTTCGATTCAGCCCCAAGGAAGTGAGCCTGGTAGAGCTGTTTCTGCTGCACAAAAACAGCCTGCTGACCAGAGAGATGATTGAAGAAAAGCTCTACTCCTGGGACGACGAGGTAAGCAGCAACGCCATTGAGGTGCACATCCACCACATTCGGCGCAAGCTGGGCTCCACCTTCATCAAAACAGTGCACGGCATGGGCTACGCCCTGGGAGAAATCCGGTGAAACAAATCATCCCGCCCCAACTGACACGCCTTGCCCGGACAGTGAAGCCGGGAAAACCAAGAAGCCTGTTGCTTCGGCTGGTGTTGTTCATCGCCCTGCTGCTGAGCGTGGGCTGGCTGGCCGCCGCTATCGCCTGCTGGCAGGAAGCACGCGAATATATTGATGAATTTTACGACACCCGGCAAATGCTCTTTGCCAAACGTCTGGCCGCCTCAAGCCTGGAGGGCATTGTGGCCGCCTATCCACCCGAAAGCAAGCGTCTGCTTGAATTTGCCGATAAAGAGCAACGCGGCGAGCTGGAAGAAGAGGCGCTGAGCTTTGCTGTTTTCGATCACGACGGGCAGCAGGTGCTGAACGACGGCGAGGAGGGGCGCAATTTTCTCTACTCTGACCACCCCCCCGGATTTTTCAATACTTATATCTATGGTTCCGATGAACTGTGGCGGCTGGTCTGGCTGGACTCCTCAGACGGCCGGTTCCGGGTGGCAGTGGGACAGGAGTTGGATTACCGCCTGGATATGACCTGGGACTTGCTGGAGCAGCAATTTTTCCCCTGGCTGCTGCTGCTTCCCTTACTTTTACTGGGAGTAGTCGTGCTGGTATATCGGGAGCTGTGCCCTCTGCGCGTGGTTACCGGACAGCTTAACCAACGCAATCCGCAAGACTTCAACGAATTGAGCGTGAACGGACTGTTCTCTGAGGCGGCCCCGCTTGTCACCGCCCTGAACAAGCTGTTCGCCCGCACTGCCGATATGTTTGAGCGGGAACGCGCCTTTATTTCCGACGCCGCCCATGAGTTGAAAACCCCGCTCACCGCCTTGCGCATACAGGCCGAGGTGGCCGGTTTGCCCGGAGCGGACGCCGCGGTAAAGGAAAAGGCCCTGGCCCAACTGCTGCAAGGTATAGACCGCAGCGCTCATCTGGTGGAGCAGTTGCTTAACCTCTCCCGTCTGGAAGCCATGCGGCCGGACCGACGCATTACGGACGCAAACCTGCTGAGCCCAAATTCCCGGCAGACCGATTCTCTGCAAGCGGAGCCCTGTCAGACGGGAAATTGCGGGCAAAGCCCCGCCCCCCTGCCCTGGGACGCGCTTGTGGCTGAGGCGGTTGCCCTGATCGCTCCCCTTGCGGAGAAGAAGCACATCACCCTGCAAATGAATATTCCCGCCCCGCCGCCGCAAGTTTGGGGGCAAGCCCCTCTGATTGCGCTTATGTTGCGCAATCTGCTTGAAAATGCAGTGAAATATACCCCGAACAACGGCAACGTCGGGCTTGAACTGAACCGGTTTGAGCTGACAATACGCAACAGCGGGCCGGGGGTTGCTCCGGAACATCTGCCCCGCCTGGGCGAACGCTTCTTCCGCCCGCCCGGTCAGAGCAATTCCGGAAGCACCCCGCCCCGCGGGGGTCTTCCGCGCAGCGGAGACGGCGCAAACATTGGCCCGGCCCCCGATGCGGGGGTTTTGTCCAACCCGATATCCGCTCTTAACGTGGGTTCCGGTCTGGGTTTATCCATTGTGTTGCGGGTGGCTGAACTGCATGGGTTTAAAGTGAATTTCCAGAATATGTATCAGTCCGACTCGGGTGCCGTTACCGGATTTTGCGTCCGCGTGCGCTTTCAAGATGCATAAACCTGTCTCCCCCCCAGCCTTTCGGGGGGAGCTGCGTGGTGATGACCGCCACTGACCATATCAACATTTATTCCGCTCATCCCTTGCTAAAATCGCTCAATAGGTATATAGCCTGTGGGCCTGTCGAAACCTAAGCGCCGGAAGCTCAATGCGCTTTTGTTTCGCACGGAAACGGATATTTGGATAGCTTAAGATCCCGAAACGTAAACGGTGCCGGGTTGCATCTTCCTTGCACTGTTAAACAGCCTGAACAAATGGCCACACCCGGTCTACAAGGCAAATTCCGGTGTGCAACGCGGTTTTGCTCCGACGCTTAACCGTTGTGTTTTATTTTTAACGCGCAACCGATCAGCACTGTTTACACCCGTTTCCGACGTCGAGGCACAGAAGGCTTTGGGCAATTCAAATTAAATCTGTTGTTAGAATCCGACCTAACCGGCCCGCCGATTTACGGGCCACAATGCTGCCCTGTAAGGAGCGGGTGGGACATGTCTTTTCCATTTAAATTCAGACCAAAACTGTTCGACTGCATAGGCAATTACAATATGGTCACGTTCCGGGCCGATGTTTCCGCCGGCGTAACCGTGGGCATCATCGCCCTGCCCATGGCCATGGCCTTTGCCATCGGCTCAAACGTCACCCCGGCGGCCGGGATTATCACCGCGGTGGTGGCCGGGTTCCTTACCTCGCTTTTCGGCGGTTCAAAAGTGGCCATTGGCGGGCCTACCGGCGCTTTTGTGGCCATAGTGGCGGGCATTGTGGCCAGCTACGGCCTGTCGGGCCTGCTGATCTGCACCATGATGGCCGGAGCCATGCTGTTCTTAATGGGCCTGGCCCGGGTGGGCGGGCTGATCCGCTATATCCCGGCTCCTCTGATCCGCGGCTTCACCACCGGCATTGCGGTGATCATTCTTACCGGGCAGATTAAAGACTTTCTGGGCATTAAGGAAGATATCGGCAACACCTCCAACATTATCGCCACGTTCAACGCCCTGCTGCCCTATATCAAAAACGTGAGCCTGCCCACAGTGATTGCGGCCTCAGTTTCCCTGCTCGGCATCTATTTCTGGCCGAAAAGAATTGCTAAAATCCTTCCCGGCTCCATTGCCGTTCTCCTGCTGGTTACCGGAGTTACAGCCGTCATCGGCATGTTCACCGAGCTCGATATCGCCACTATCGGCAGTAAATTCGGCGGTATTCCGCGCGAACTGCCCGCCCCCAGCCTGCCGGCAATCACCCTTGATACCTTCCAGGATCTGCTTACCCCGGCAGCAACCATAGCCATGCTCGGGGCCATTGAATCTTTGCTTTGCGCCACAGCGGCCGACGGAATGATTGATGACGAACATGACCCTGACCAAGAGCTGATGGCCCAGGGTATAGCCAATTTTATCACTCCCCTTTTCGGCGGCATTCCCACTACCGGTGCCATTGCCCGCACAGCCGCGAACATCCGCAACGGGGGCAAAACCCCGGTGGCAGGCATAGTGCATGCGGTGGTGCTGTTGCTGATCATGCTGATAGCGGCGCCGCTGGCCAAATATATCCCTCTGGCCGTGCTTTCGGCGGTGCTGATTATGGTGGCCATAAACATGGGGGACTGGCGGGAGTTCGTGCGTCTGTCGCGTTACCCGCGCAGCGACACCACCGTATTTCTGGTCACTTTTCTGCTGACCATTATTTTCGGCCTTACTCAGGCGGTAATGGTGGGCATGTTCGTGGCCTGCGTGCTGTTCATTAAACGCATGTCCGACCAGACCAGCGTGGGCATTCATCCCATGCAGCATTTCCTGACCAAAAGCTTCAGCGATACCCGCCCGGGTGATTTGGTGCAGGGCCGGGTTCCCCACCAGGACGTACTGGTAGTGAGAATAAGCGGAGCCATGTTCTTCGGAGCGGCGAACAAGTTGAAAAACATTCTGCTTTACCTTCAGCACGAGCCGAAAGTGCTGATTCTGAAAATGGCCAACCTGATCAGCCTGGACGCCACAGCCATTCTGGCCCTTGATGAAATCATTTACAAATGCCGCAAGAAAGGCATCGTAATCATCCTGGTGGGGCTGGAGAACCAGCCGCGCGCCTCAATGTCGCGAGCCGGATTGCTGGACGACATCCCCAGAGAGAACATTCTGGACGATCTGGAGATGGGGCTGGATCGGGCTGAGGAAATTCTGCACGACGGACACCAAAGCTCCTTATTCGGATAGCAGGTGGTCAGACCGGGCGGAATAAACCGGCGGCAGCGATTGGCGCCGTCAGTCGGCTGCTGCCCCGGATAGCGCGGAACAAATTCAGATTATGCTTGAAATTACTCGTCGAATGGCCTATAAACAGCTTTCGGTTTTGTGATTTGAATTGCCGGATTGACTTCTGCTTTGGAAGATCCAAAAGCGCAACAAAAGTGCTTCGGCCTGAAATCAAGATTATGAAACCGCCGGAATTTGCGGAGAGGTAGCGAAGTTGGCCGTAACGCGCCCGACTCGAAATCGGGTTACCGGTGTTGAGCCGGTACGCGGGTTCAAATCCCGCCCTCTCCGCCAGAAGCAAAAACAACGGTGTGCAGCCTGCTCTGAAAAACCTTGCTGCGCGCCGTTTTTCTGTACCGGCAGACATAGCGCCGTTGAGGAGTCTTCAGGCCCGCCGCCACTGAGCAGAACAGACGCGTGGCCGGTAGCTGAACCGTCCGAATGACTGTGCCTGTTCCGCCGATTCCGCTGTCCTGTAACGGATAATCCGGACAGGCGACGGTCATCCCCGGGCTGCACTCCCCCGGGCAGAACGCTCACCTTCAGTTTGAAAAGGTACCTGTTCCAAGCATTATCCCGCCTTTCATCCAAAATTCCTTTGTAGTTTGAAACCTCGGCCTTCAGGCCAAGCTTAAGCCCCAGCCCGCGCCAGCACTCAAACCGGGCGCCCGGCCACAACCCAAGACTGGAGAATTGCTTGTCAACACTACAGGGACAACACCCGACATTTCCCCCCCCCCTCCAACCGCCAACCTCTGCTCAGCAGCAACCGCCAAAGCGGATTTCAAAATTCAGTTGACATTCACTTTCAATTATAATACCCCCTAGGGGTACCTGGTATTTATAAGGAGAAGCATATGCGCGAATGTATGGATGTGGACGCGGTGGTTGCCCGTCTGAAGAGGATTGAAGGACAGGTGCGGGGCATCATGAACATGGTGCAGAAAGACATTCCCTGTGAGGACATTCTGGTTCAGATTGGAGCCGCCAAGTCTGCCCTGCACAAAACAGGGCAGGTAATTCTGGAAGGGCATCTTCATCATTGCGTATTGACCGGCATAGCCCAAGGCAATGCGGACGATACGCTGAATAAACTGGCGAATGCGATAGAACAGTTTTCCCGCATGACATAGGAGTTGGAACAGGTATGTTGAGAAACTTGCTTGAAGACGAGGAAAAAAGGCACCTTGGGTTCGCGGCAACCGGCGGCATTTCTCTGGTGTTCAGCTTTTTCAATATTCGGGGGCCGCTCCCGTTTGACCCGGCCTGGCTGGCCATTGTGCTGTGCGGCCTTCCCATACTGAAAGAGGCCATAGCCGGCCTTGTAGCCAGGTTCGATATCAAGGCGGACGTACTGGTTGCAATGGCCCTGATTGCCGCGGTTTATATCGGCGAAATATTCGCTGCGGGCGAAGTGGCGTTCATCATGTCGCTGGGTTCTATTCTGGAAGAACGCACCGTGCGCAAGGCCCGCGAAGGCATTGAAAAACTGGTGGGCATGACGCCCCGCACGGCCCGCGTGCTGCGGGACGGCTCTGAAACCGTCATTCCCGCGGAAGACGTGAAAGTCGGCGACAATCTGCGCGTTTTTCCCGGTGAAACCATTGCGGTTGACGGAGTAATCACTTTCGGCCGGACAGCGGTTGACCAGTCTCTGATGACCGGCGAATCCCTGCCTGTGGACAAAGAGGTTAACGATGAGGTCTTCAGCGGAACCGTCAACCAGTTGGGCGCATTCGACATGCGGGCAACCAAGGTAGGCGGGGACAGTTCCCTGCAACGCATGATCCGGCTGGTGGAATCTGCAAATGCTTCCCAAACGCCTATAGTGCGGATTATGGATCGTTGGGCCACCTGGATTGTCATCGCCGCCCTGCTTACGGCTGTCGGCACCTGGTGGTACACCGGAGAAATCATCCGGGCCGTTACCATTCTGGTTGTCTTCTGCCCGTGCGCTCTGGTGCTTTCAACCCCCACGGCCATTATGGCGGGCATCGGCAATGCAACCCGCTTCGGCGTGCTCATTTCCTCCGGCGAAGCCCTTGAGCGACTGGCCAAAGTCACCCGCGTGGTTTTCGACAAAACCGGCACCCTGACCTATGGCAAACCGGCAGTAACGGCTGTGCGTTCTTTTTCACCGGAACTGACGGACAGGGAACTGCTTGGCCTGGCAGCCACTGTTGAACAGCGCTCAGAGCACCCGCTGGGGCAGGCGATTGTACGCCATGCCGAAAGTCTGGGGGTAAAGCCGCAGGAGCTGGAAGAGTTCAGCGCTGTACCCGGCAGAGGCGTTCTGGTCAGATCCTGCGGCAAGCAGGCGCTTGGCGGCAACTTACAACTCATGTTGGAGCACGGTCTGGAGCCGGGCGAAGAGATTGCCGACGCCGTTGCGCAATATAAGGAAGCAGGCGGCACGATTATTTACCTTGGCCTGGAAAAAACGGTGGCAGGAATTATTGTGCTTGCGGACACCCTGCGCTCCGACGCCAAAGAAACAGTCGGACGGCTTCATTATGAACGGCTCCAAACCATGCTTCTGACCGGCGACAACGCCCAGGCCGCAAACAACATTGCCCGGGCGGCCGGAATCGATCTGGTCAGGGCTGAACTGCTGCCGGAAGACAAAGTTGACATCATCAGGGAACTGCAGAAATTCAGTTTTGAAAAGGTGTGCATGGTTGGCGACGGAATTAACGACGCCCCGGCGCTGAAAACAGCCTATGTCGGCCTTGCCATGGGCGGCGTGGGCAGCGACATTGCCGTGGACGCCGCCCACGCCGTGCTGGTGCAGGACGACATCAAGCGTCTGCCCCAGCTCATCATGCTGGCCCGCAAAACCGCACAGACAATCAAGGTCAACATTGCCATGTCAATGCTTCTCAACCTGGTCACTGTAGCGCTTGCGGCTCTGGGGCTGATGGGGCCCGTGCCGGGAGCGCTGGCCCATAACGCGGGAGCCTTGCTGATTGTGTTGAACTCCGCCCGCCTTTTGAAGTGGCGGTACAGAGATGACCCCGCCGACACTGCGGGCAACGCCATAAGCAGGTCTGTCCCTAGCGGGCAGGCCGCTTAAGAGATTAAAGCGCATAAGTCCAAACCAAACCGGACTTATGCGCTTTTCAGATCAGTGCGGCGTTCAGACTCTCTGTTCGCCACTGCTCACCTTCCTTTTCCTTTATCCCGACAAGCGACAGCGGTACAGAGCCCGCGCCTGATTTCTACGGGTTGCAGACCCCGATTCTGCCTGACTGCCGAAGTCGGCCACGCCGGACAGGCGGCTAATTTTCCCGGGTTTGCGGACTTGAATCGGGTAGTGGTTGTGGCGAGGCCGGTTTCGGCGGAGTCATGTCCGTAAGCAGAATGGTTTGAGTGGGATATGCTCCGGGTATTTTTTCCTCGTTCAGTCTGTCCTGAATTGCCAGATTTACCTCTGACTGAGTATTCATGAAGGCGTTCAATCCGCCGGCTTGCGGGCTTACCTTGTAAATCAACTGAAAAAGAAAATTGGCCGGGCCGAACTTGAGCATGCAGCAGCGTTCATATCTGCATTGCGGAAAAGAGTTTACAACTTCCTTGATCAGTTCGGGGAATTTCCGCACAACCGGCATAGGGTTTGTGTAGGCTATGGCAAGTTCCACCTCTACTTCCCGTTCCTTTATGCTGCCCTGGTTGACCAGAACCCCGCTGGTCATTTCCGCGTTGGCACAAACTACTGTATCTCCGTCAAGGCTGATCAGCCGGGTAGTCTTGGGGCCCACATATTCCACACTGCCCGACTTGCCGTTGGACAACTCCACAAAATCTCCGACCTGGAACGGCTTATCGAGCAGGATTACAATATAGCTGAAGAAATCCTTCAATATTGCCTGACCGGCAAGGCCAACCGATACTCCCACGATTCCAAGTCCGGCAACAATGGTTGAAACATGCAGGCCGAGATTGTCCAGAAGAAAAGTTCCGCCTATCGCCCATATCAGCCCCTTGATTATCGGCAAGAGTGACTTGGCCTGAACTTCGTTCAAAGTGCTTCCGCGTCTCCTGAAATAAACATCCATTTGGAAGGGTATGAAACCGGTGACAAACCTGATGGCCGCCAGCGTACACAAGGCTGTGAAAATCAGATTTACGGCGTTAAGATAAACCGGGCCTATGACCACCTGATGCATGCCCCAGCCCAGGATTAACAGGTAAAGCAGGATTCTTGCATTCCTCATTGCCCGGGTGAAAAGATCTTCATCCATGAGTTGCTGAAGCTCTTCCGCTTCCTGTTCCCCTGAGCCGGTCTTTTTGTGCTTACCCAAAGCGTATTTGATGATCTTTTTCCTGATGAATTCACATACAAAATACGCGACAATCACCATGACAAGCATGGTTCCAAAGATTGAAAGCAGTTTGAGAGGATGATTGTTGGCGATGAAGTGTTTCAGGTTAAAATATTCTATGAAGTATTTCAAGGTATCCATGCTGTTCATTGCGGCCTCTCCCTTTTAAGAAATATATCTTCCCAAAGCGTCAAATCTCTTTCAGTCAACCCACAAACGTATAAAGGTCTTAGTACCATATCATTGAAGGAATTTCCTTAAAACCTCTTTTCGTAATTTCCAACATATTACTCTGAAGCACTTGTCAAAATCAGATATGTGACTTATTCTTATTTGAGATAATCAATCAGAATGCCTTGGGGGCGCCCTGGTTTCGACGGGGGTGCAGAAACCAAAGCGGCAGGTCGAGGCGCCGCTGGCCTCGTAAAAAGCGGCAAAAATGTAATTGCCAACGACGATTACGCATACGCTTACGCTGCTTAATTAAGCAACGGGTCCGGGTGAATGACGCCTGATAGTTCAGTCGGATTTTAAAAAATTAATCAGGCTGGCTGCAACGGGGGCCGGTTGCCGTTGCAGTGAGATTCGACAATCGGCTGGCCGCCGACCGCCCGGTCAGGGGCAAAACCGGCTGCGAGACCTTAAAACCTGACCTAAACCTGTAGAAGCTTTGCGTGGAGCATTCTCGGACGCGAGTTCGATTCTCGCCGCCTCCACCAATTTTCATCTCCGTAAAGTCCCGTAACGCCTCAAAAGCCTTGCGGGGCTTTTGCTTTTGCAGACCAGACGGTCTTGCCTTGCGCAAGTCTCAGGCTATTTGCCTGACGACGTGCTCTGCCGTTCTTGTGTTAAAGATAAACCGGCAGAACACCGTCACGCGCATTGCGACGGTCTGCGTCACCAGATTAAATGCCCGCCGAAACGCGGCAACAGCTTATTGCCATTGTCTAACCGGAAAAAGAAGATTATACTTAAGTGAATGAGCTATGGTTGTGTCGCCATAGGCAACCGGACGCCCGGCGCCTTTGGTATGGCTTAATCCCGGCACAGTCTGCGCAACATCGGACAAATCTCGGGAAATCAGCCGCTTGAAACGGCCCGCACAACCCCAAGGCAAAAAGCAGGCGTATCCGGCGGACCGGTTCACCAGATGCCCGTTTACCGGGCAGGCAAACCCGGAAAGCAAATGAGATTATGGAATTTGATAAACCATTAAAAGGACTTAACGTCATTCTTGACCGGGACGGCACAGTCATTGCGGAAAAGCATTATCTGTCCGCCCCGGAGCAGGTGGAGTTGCTGCCCGGCGTGGCCGCCGCCCTGCGCAGGCTTTGCCGGGCCGGAGCCAGACTGTTCATTGTGACCAATCAATCGGGCATCGGGCGGGGCTACTTCAGCCTGGACGCCTATGAACAGGTGGCGGCAAGGCTGTCCGCCCTGCTTAAGGCGGAAGGAGTGGAATTGGAAGCCACGCTTTTCTGTCCTCACGCCCCGGCGGACCGGTGCGCCTGCCGCAAACCGGACATCGGAATGTGGCTGGAATTGAGCCGCAAATTCGCCCTTGCCCCGGAACAGAGCGTGATGATCGGCGATAAAATGGACGACATCAGATTCGGCCTGAACAGCGGGCTTGCCGCCGTGATTCTGGTGCTTACCGGGCACGGCCGGGAAACAGCCGCCAAGTATGGGTTCCGCACGCCCGCCTCTGCCGCTGGCGTTTGCGCTCCCACAGCCCTTTCCCCCAACCGCCCACTGCACCGCCAAAGTGCCGCCGCCGGAACCGGCCCCGCCGTTCCCCTTGCACCGGACGCTCCGGACGCGCCCGCTCCTCACCTCATTGCCCATGACCTGCCCGCGGCCGCGGACTGGATTATGCGGAACCTCAGGCAAGACCGGCCATGCGCATAGCTGTCTGGAACACCGCCTGGCTGGGCGACAGTGTGCTCACCCTGCCCCTGATCGAACTGGTGAAAAACCATTTTCCCAATGCCGCTATCGACTTTTATGTGCGTCAGGGCCTGGGCGGTCTTTTCACCTGTCATCCGGCCATTGCCCGGGTCTTTGAATTCAATAAGAAACAGCACACCGGCCCGGCTACACTATACCGCTACGGGCGCGGTCTGGCCGCGCGGAAATATTCCATCTGGCTCAGCGCCCACCGCAGTTGGCGCAGCAGTTTCATTGCCCAACTGGCCAGCGCGCCGATCCGCATCGGCTACAATTCCGGTCCGCTCAGCCGCCTGATTTACACCCACACTGTGGAACGGGATTTTTACAAGCTGGCGGAAATCGAGCGCATTCTCAAGCTGGCCGTTCCTCTGGGCATTGAGCTGAACCTGGATACAGATTTGAACATGAACGCCGCCCCCGACAAGTCCAGCCCCGCCCATTGGCCGCATCTGGCGCTCTGCCCGGAAGCGGAAGCAAAAGCGGACGCAATCCGGCAAAGTCTCGCCCCGGACCGCCCGGTGCTGGGCATTCACCCCGGCGCCGCCTGGCCCACAAAACGCTGGCCCGTGGAAAACGTAATTGCGGTGGCCCGCCTGGCTGCAGCGCATCAGGTGCAGATCATCCTGTTCGGGGCTCCCGGCGAACAGGTGGAAACGGACGCGGTGAGCGCGGCCATGCAGGATTACCCCGGGTTCATCAATCTGGCCGGGCAACTCAGCCTGCCCCAACTGGCTGCCTGTCTGGGCCGCCTGGACTGCTTTCTGAGCAACGACTCCGGCCCCATGCACCTGGCCTGGGTGCAGAACACCCCGGTAACCGCGGTGTTCGGCCCCACAGTACGCGCGCTGGGCTTCTTCCCGCGCGGGCCGCACAGCACGGTAATTGAAACCAAGCTGTCTTGCCGCCCCTGTGGGCTGCACGGACACCGTAAATGCCCGAAAGGGCACCACGCCTGTATGCGCAACATCACCCCCCAACAAGTCTGGGCCGATATTGCAAGGAAGTTGAAACTGGCTGGGAGCACAACGACTTGTTAAACTTAGAGGCGGTTCCAAAAAACCGTAAAGGATTTTTGATGAATGTAAAATTACTCCGCTCTATTGACTTTAAAGCGCCCGACCGGATAAAATGATTTCAAGGCGAGAGGGTAAGCTGCTTAAAAACAGGGACAAATCTAAAGCGACCCGCCAATCGCCAACCCAGGGAGACGAGGTGCTGCATGGGACTGATCAAAACCAGCGAAGATGTGATCTGTCGTTGTGGAATTTGCATGAGTCAGTGTATTTTCCCCTTTGACAGTCAGGATATGGAAATACAACGGCATAATTTCGGGGCGATTTCCGGCAAAACCCTGACCACCATTTTGAACTGCACCCATGTGCCTAAACAGGCCGCGGTTATTTTCGTGGGCGGCTTTATGGATACGCTTTTCTGCAGTCTGCTCAAGCTGGCCCAAACCTACTCCGGCCTCAATCCCACCCAGGACGTGTGGTATGCCTCTTATGATGCCCCGAAGCAAATCGCGGAAATTCTGCGGGCATACAGCCTGGCAAAGCAGCCGATTGTTCTGGTGGGGCACAGTTGGGGCGGAGATGCCGCCGCCCGCCTGCCCGCTGCCTGCCCGGAATTCCATGTGGATCTCCTGGTCACCCTTGACCCGGTATCGAAAAAAGGTCCCCCGCCCAAAAGCCCCAATCTGGGCGCCTGGGTCAATTTTTATGTTGACTACCAGCTCAGCCGCCCCCACCGTTCAAACTTTCTGGCCAAAATCGGCGGCCCCTGGAACGCTGTTCCTCAAGCCGATCTGAACGTATCCCAGAAAGAATGGGGCAAACTACCCCACTCCACCGGCCGGAAACAACTGGACGAGCTGCACCATGCCGACGTGCTCTGGATGCTGTGCTACGAACCCCTGGCCCGCCTCTGGAATCAGGTTCTGCCCAACTCCAATCCGGTCTGTCCGCCCGCTCCTTAAAGCGTTTGCTTCCGAAACTGCAATCCGGCAGGCGGCTTGCGCTTGGGGGTGCTCACCCGGCCCGCAAGTCTGCTGTCGCCAAAGCGGTAAGGTACTGGCCAAAGCAGGGTAAAGCCTGTGCGGTGTGGAAAAGGGCAGGCCACATTCGCTCTGCGCGCTTTTCACGTCCGCCGGAAGAAGCGGTCCGGCTTTGAACTTATTTTCACAAAAGCCGCCCCTACCCCTTGAACATCTGATAGGTTTGACGTAAAGTCAGGGTTGGGAAGGCTGTTCCGCCAACAGGCGGCGTCTCGCCCGGATAGTCAGTTTTCGTAAATTCAAGGATTATCGGAGCAGTTATGCAAATAGATTATCAATTACTGGAAAAAAGCAAACAGAAACAGCCGATCACTTCCGTCAAGGGCGTTTCCTTCGGCAGTATCCGCACCAACCATATGTTTGTAATGAATTATGAAGACAATGAATGGAAAAACCCGCGGATAGTGCCGTATGGGCCGTTCAGCATTGCTCCGGGGGCGATCTGCCTGCACTACGCTCAGGAAATTTTCGAGGGGGCCAAGGCCTACATGCACAGCGACGGAGAGCTGCGGCTGTTCCGCATGGACAAAAACGCGGAAAGATTCAATCACTCGGCGGCGGAACTGATGATGCCGGAAGTGCCGGTGGAGCTGCACCTGGAAGCGGCCATGCGCCTGATTGACGTTGAGCGCGACTGGTGCCCCAATGAGCCGGAATCTTCCCTGTATATCCGCCCGTTTATGTTCGGAACCCAGGATTCACTGGGGGTGAAAATAAGCAACTCCTATATCTTCTGCATCATGGTTTCACCTTGCGGGCCCTATTATCCGGGCGGTTTTTCCAAAACAATCCGCCTGCTGATTACGGAAAAATTCCACCGCGCCGTGTCCGGCGGAACCGGCACAGCCAAATGCGGCGGCAACTACGCCGGATCGCTCAAACCCGCGGCTTATGCGCAGAAAATGGGCGCGGACCAGGTGCTTTATCTCGACGCCAACAACCGCTTCATTGAGGAAGTGGGCACTACCAACCACTACCATGTGTTGAAAGACGGCACTTTCATCATTCCCCAATTCAGCGACTCCATTTTGAAATCCATTACCTCCCGCTCGGTGCTCGAGCTGGCTGATATGGGCAAAGTGAAAGCCCGCAACGAGCGCATCGGCATCGACGATTTCATTGCAGGGGTGAAAAGCGGCGAAATCATTGAAGCGGGCGGGTTCGGAACCGCCGCGGTAATTTCCCCGGTGGGCTCGTATGTCTTCGACAACGGCGAGGTCATTACTGTGGGTAACGGAGAAGTAGGACAGTACAGTAAAGACCTGTATAAGCTGTACACGGACATTCAGACCGGCAAGACCCCGGCGCCCGCGGGCTGGCTGCAAACAGTTCCCCGCTATTAGGGCGCATTAAAAGTTCATCAGGGCTTGAGGCTTTCCCGAAAGGCGGGATTGCGGATTGAAACTTTACTGAACAGCTCCGGCGTCGGAGAGGAAACCCGCTGAGCAGGTTGAAGCAGCCGGGTTACAGTGTGGCGTTTGCTCGCCCGACGCCCGGAGCCTGATTGGGTAAAGGGACTGACCAGGACAGAGTATTGAACTGCAAACACAATGCTCCTGAATTCCAGGGTACACAAGCATGCGCCGCCAAACCCTTCAGGACGGGGTGGGGCTCCATTCGGCCTGAAGGCCGAGCTCTCAGACTCCAAAGAAATTTTGGATAACGGGTAATGCCTCTCAGAATATTGAATTGCAAATCAAGTCTTTAGACGGACGCCGGGAGTGGATGTAAAAGCGATATCCGGCATCTGAAACCAAGCCGAAAATGGGATATTGTAAGGCCGGTGAGCTCAATTGTCCGGCGGCGGCTGTAAACAGGCCGGGAAATCGCGGTTTTGGCGGCATGCTTCGCATAAATCAACCGGTCTGACCGGGCGTTATGCAATGAGTTACAGGCAGTCGGCGCAATATCGGCCGGAACGTAAGGAAATGGCGGATCTGACCGCCGATCCGGAGAGTTGAGTCACGTAATATCTGAGCAGAACAGGGCCTGAACCGATCCCGGTAAGCGGTAAAGCGCCCGGATAGTGCGGGCACAGCGACCACCACGACCGTTCGCGGTTCAACCTTGCAGCGGAACGAAAAGCAATGCGGCAGCCATGCGGCTGTTTCTCGTTCCGTCTCTGCTGTTCTGACGATGCGCCGGGTTGCCGGTTATGGTTGTGGCGCCGGTAATGGACAGGTTGTTTCGCGCGGCTGGAATATCGGGCAAACCACTCTGAAAGCATTGAAGGCAGACCTTAGACCTTAAGGAAGCTCAAATGACAAATCCTACCCCGTTAGCCAGTGTAATCATGCCCAGCTATAATGGGGCCCGGTTCATTGAACCGGCTGTTCGCTCCATTCTCGCGCAAACCTGGCCGAACCTGGAACTGGTGATTGTTGACGACGCCTCCAGCGATTCCACCCCGCAAATTGTGGAGAAAATCAGCCGCGACTATTGTGGGCCGCACCGCATCAAGTTGGTCAGACGACAGTGCAACGGGGGCATTTCCGCCGCCACCAACACCGCCCTGGAAAACGCGGCGGGAAGCTATATCCTGCCTATGGACCACGATGATCTGGCTTTGCCGCACCAGGTGTCCACCTGTGTGCGCTTCCTTGAACAGCGGCCGGAACTGGCCGGGTGTGGGGCCGGGCATGTGGTTTTACATAAATGCGCCCTGCTGAACCGTATCCGGGCGGCAAAAACAACGGCAAGCGCCGCCCTCATCAACCCGGAACAGGTGTTTGCCTCGTCGCTGTTCGGCGGAATGCTGTTCAATCCTACTGTCTGCTTCCGGGCGGAAGCCCTGAACCTGCTTGACTACCCGTTCGACCCGACCCTGAGCGTGGGCGCCGACAACGACTTCTACGCCCGCCTGCAACAGGCCGGCGCCGCGTTTGCGGTTCTTCCGCAAGTGGTCACCCTCTACCGCCGCCACGGCGGCAATGCCTCCTTGAACAATAAAGACGCCGCGCGCACCTGCCGCCAGATGATTGCAACTCGGGCCGCCCTCAACCTGGTTCCCGATGCAAGCCCGGCTGAGCTGGCCCTGCACGCCCGCCTGACCGCCCGCGACAAAAGCTTTGCTCCGGCCGATTTGCCGCCCCTGCGGGCCTGGTTTCTGCGTCTGCTGAGCTCTCCCGCCCCTCGCGCCCGCGCTGCCGACCCCGCCGGTGCGGGCCTGAAATCTGTTCTCGCGCTCAACTGGAACCGGGCTTGTGTGCTGGCCGCTTTAATCAATTTCAGAGCAGGCTGGCGCGCATATGGCGGCATCCCTGAGCTTGCCCCCTACCTGCCCTCACGCCGCACCTTTCTATACCAATATCAAAAGCGTAAGTTGGGCAGAATATTCAAGGGCAGATAAAGGAAAATCCACTCTTCTTACGCGCTGTCCGGCGGACGGAGCGACAAAGAAGCGGCCGCCGCGCACTTAACCGTCAAATTATGCGCAATCAGCCGATGAGCAGCAATGCCGCAAGGCAGTCTGCCGGTTTGCCGGCAAACCGGCCCGCTCAGTCAGATACTCCCAATCCTCTCCCCCGCCAAGCAAATTAACCTGCAATTCATTTGCTCTAAGCGCGGCGCCCGCCCCCTCCAAAGGCGGGTTGGTTGCTGCCTTGGCTTGGAGATACTCTCCCATGCAAAAGTCCCGACATTCTGCTCAAATGTCGGGACTTTCCGCCCCCAAGGAATACCCCTGAGGACTGTTTGGAGGACTGACTGATAAATTCACATCAAAAATTGCTCACATCTTCCGCTGCTGTTTTCCTTCCGACTGTCCGTTCTTCCGGGCAGACAACGCCTGATATACTCCGGATTGCTTGTTCCCTCTGTTCTGTTTGTTTCAATCCTTAATCCGCCTGTCCGTCTGCTTGCGCCGTAACTGCCGGACAGAGTTTGCGGGCTTGCCCCCGCATTTCGGAAAGAGTCAAGGAAAACAATTTCCTCAATTTCGCCGCTTTCTCAATGACTTTCTTCACTTCAAGGAGTGAGTTGCAACCCCAAGAGGAGTTCCGGGAAACAGATAATCACCTGTAAGCACCCAGCCAAGGCGCCCTCTCCAACACCTGTTCCTGCAGCTTAAAAACTATACCCGTAAGATACGCCCCACGTATCATATCCCGGATCGGTATCGGTAATTCCCCAAGTGGAGTAATGAGTATATTGTCCTTCAATTCTGTGTTGAAGTCTGTCGCCGAAATCCACGCCCACCGCGCCCTTGGTCATAATCAGCACGTTGCTTCCCAAATCCTTGTGATCCAGGTGGTCATCAGACAGAATGGTGGGGCCGATTGCGCCGGACAGATACGGCCTGAACCCGGCGGTAGTGAACATTCTGAAACGCAGCCCCATAGGAATAGTGGCTCCCCACACGGTATCGCCGTGGTCCGGCACCCAAGCGTGGGCGCTGATGCCCAGCGACGGGGTAATGTCGAACAAATCGCCGGAATAAAACGGATCAAACTGCTGCCTTACCCCAAGCTGATAAGCCATAGAATCATCATCTCCGCCGGCGATGCTTCCCTCCAGAGTCACGTCATTGGCATAAGCCATTGCCGATGTGGCAATCAAAAGCCCGGTAACAAGGCACACCATGTAAAGAAATTTCCGCATCATTGCACCTCTTGAGGAACGCTACAAACCGTCGGCCACTGCCCGACCTGCTGAACTCCTTTCTGCTTGTTTATAGTTACTGAATTTTCTAAAGAATGTCTAGAGTTTTTTTAGGTAATCTGAAGGAAGCCGACTTGTATATTGCGACATGCTGCAAAAGCCCCCGAACAGACTGGATTTAAAAGCTGATTGCTCCGACGCCGCGCGCCGACGAACATCCATGCCGGTTGTTTACGGGAAAGCCACGGTTTTTCTGAAACAAACGGCACACAAGCTCTGACATACGGAACATTCATCGGGAAACGCTCTGAGCCGCAAAACCGGCGCTGAACCCCCCGCCGGAAGATAACGCAAGCGAAAATGCGGCGGCGGCATATCTCCCCACCAACAAACAGTAAGCAACAACGGAATAGACGCCCGGACAATAACCGGCCGCATTCGTCCCTCGGTGTCGCTCACAGGAAGTCGGGATCCATGGCGGCCTTGCCCCCGGCGAGCATCAGCTTGACAAACCGCACCGAACGCTCATCCACCGGCATAACCGGAAAGTTCTTTGAGCAGGAATCACACACGGCCATAGAGGGCCGCCCGGTGGCGAGCAACGGGTTTTTCCGTCCGCAATACGGACAGGCGTAGAAGAAAATCAGTTCCACCGCTTCCGGCCGGGCCGGTTCAATGGGTTTACGACGCATGGTCAGGCCTCCAAAAGCAGGTTGTCGCCGCGCATTTCCGCTGGAATTTCCAGACCCCAGGCGGCCAGAATGGTGGGGGCGATGTCGCCCAGCCGCCCTTCCGGCTTGAGGGTGAAACGGCTGTTGCGCTCAATCAGAATAAAGCGCACCGGGTTAAGGGTGTGCGCGGTCATCGGTTTGCCGTCCGGGTCAAGCAGCTCCTCGGCGTTGCCGTGGTCGGCAGTTAAAAATACCCGGCCGTCCGCGGCCAACACCGCCTCAACTATCCGGGCCACGCAGCGGTCAACCGCTTCACAGGCTTTGATGGTGGCCGGAATATTCCCGGAATGTCCCACCATATCCAGATTGGCCAGGTTGCACACCACAAATTGGAAACGGCCCGTCCGCCATTCCTCAACCAGCAAGTCAGTCACGGCCGCCGCGCTCATTTCCGGCTTCAAATCATAGGTGGGCACATCTTTGGGCGAGGCAATCAGGCGTCTTTCCTCACCGGGAAACGCTTCTTCCCGCCCGCCGTTAAAGAAATAGGTCACATGCGCGTATTTTTCCGTTTCCGCAATACGCAACTGCCGCCAACCCAGGCCCGACACCACCTCGCCCAGGCCGTTTTTCAGACTTTCCCGGCCAAAGGCCGCCGGAATATCAAAATCGTCCTCATAACGGGTCATGCTGACAAAAGCGGAAAGCAGCGGCGTTCTTTCCCGCTCAAAGCCCTGAAAATCGGGGGTGATGAAGGCGCCGGTCAGTTGGCGGGCCCGGTCGGCCCGGAAATTGAAGAAGAAGATGCCGTCGCCGTTGTTGACCACAGACGGAGCGGCATCCGCCCGCACATACAGACGCGGCCGCATGAACTCGTCGGTTTCGCCGGCCTGATAAGCCCGCTCAATTTCGCTCAGGGCGTCGCCCGGCGCAACCCGCTCGCCTTTGCCCAGCACCAGACTGTCCCAGGCGACTTTCACCCGCTCCCAGCGTTTATCGCGATCCATGGCATAATAGCGCCCACAGACCGAACCGAGCTCGCCCCAACCGATTTCTTCCATAAATACAAGCAGTTGCCGCAGATATTCCGCGCCGGAAGTGGGCGAGGTGTCGCGCCCGTCCAGAAAAGCATGCACCACAGCCGGAATTCCGGCCGCCTTGGCCGCCTGCAGCAGGGCGAACAGGTGGTTGATGTGGCTGTGCACCCCGCCGTCGGACAGCAGTCCCATGAAATGCACTTTGCCTTGGGTTGCGCGGGTTTTGACAAACAGTTCCTGCAGTGCGGGGTTGGCCTGCAGTTCGTGCTTCTCAATGGCCAGATCAATGCGGGTCATGTCCTGATACACAATCCTCCCGGCCCCGATATTCATGTGCCCTACCTCCGAATTGCCCATGAACCCGGCGGGCAGCCCCACATCGCGGCCGGAGCAGCGCAACAGCGCGCCCGGATACTTTTGAATGAGCGCGTTGACGCAGGGCATTTCCGCCCGGCTCACCGCATTGCCCGGCCCGGGCGCGGCCACGCCCCAGCCATCCAGAATTAACAGCAGGGTTGGTTTATTATCCATAAACGATATCCTTAAAGAGCAGATTTACACCACAGAAGCGGCAAATACGGTCAGCCTGTGTGCTTAAACTTCCTTCATACGCACCGCCCAAACCCCGCGCGCCTGCAACTGTACGCCGCCGTCCGCAGGGCAACCCTCGGTCTTCAGTTAAACTCCAGGCGGGGCGCATCGGCCCAAAGCCCTTCCAGATTATACAGCTCGCGGGCGTGCGGCTGGAAGATATTCACCAGCACGTCATTCAAATCGAGCAGAATCCACTGCCCGGCCTGAAAGCCCTCGTAATGCAGAAATTCGTAACCCGCCGCCTTGGCCTGCACACGCACATGTTCGGCCAGCCCCCGGGCGTGGCGCACCGAACTTGCGCTTACAATCACAATGCCGTCGGCGTAGGCCTCTTTGCCCCGCAAATCAATAATCACCGCTTCCCCGGCCTTTTTATCCTCAAGCCAGGCGCTGATCTGCCTGAGTTTCTCATCCACCGCCACCCCAACGTGTTTTTCAGCGGCATCCATGCTGTTGCCTACCCTCCATATTTTATAGCTTGCACAACAAAGATTCTATCATAAATGATTTATGCCCGGGCGGCAACGCATTTTCACTTGACCTGGCCGGACGCATGGGGCAAAAGGAGTGGGCGGAGCGGACAAACCGGGCAATCCGACACTGTCGGCGCACTTAAAGCGCGCTAGCCGGGCGTCAGCCCCAAAGGCGCCGCCGCGACGAACGCCCGGAAGGACGCCGGAATCGCTTCCGCGGATTGGCGGTTGGCGTTTGCGCATTGAAAAACAATGCTTATCATTATACATACAGCATCAAAGTCAATTCAATCTATAATATTCAGCCTGAAAGGAGAGCAAAATGCCTTACGATATAAGACTGGTGAAACTGACCGGGGGAGAAATGGTTGTGGGCAAATACAATGCGGAAAAGGACGCGCTGGAAGATGCGGCCGTGCTGCAAACCCTGCCCAGCGAGCAGGGAGTGCAGATTCTGCTTCTGCCCTACGGTTATCCCTTTGACCAGAAGTTCGACGGGGAAATCGCCTGGCGGCACGTCATGTTCCAATACAAAAATCTGCCGGAAGACATCAAAGACCGCTACCTGGAAGCCACTTCCAGCATTACCCTGTCCAGCGGCAATCTCGGCCTGGATCTGAAAAGCGACAGTCCGGCCAATCTCGCCGATATTTCATCGCTGCTGAAGAAGTAACTCGCTTTGCAGTGTTTCCTGTTCCGGGACGGGCGACCTGACCCGGAACAGGCGCGGGTGCGGGCGCAAGCGGTGTAATTGCGGAAAAACAGCTCCGCCGGGAGCGGTTTGACCCACGCTTACGCTTCAGTCGCCTGTTCAAACGACAAGTATCGACAGGCCGCGGCAGACCGCTCCGGCTCAAGCTCGGGCGACAGTACCGCTCCGGACGACACGCCCGGCAACCGGTTGCGGCAAGGATCTGAATACAGAGCCCCCAAGCGGTTCATCCCGGCTGTCCGCTGCTGCCCGTCGCCACACATTCACGGCGTTAATCCTCAACCCCCGGCTTGCGCGCAAGCCCTAAAGCAAATTGAAATGCGTCACCTGCTGCCCATATTGCCCCGCCCCAGCCGTTACCTGGGCATAGAAGAGGGCTCGGTTCATAAATCCCCGGAAGCAAGCGCCCTGCACATCGCCCTGGCCTTTCCCGATTTATATGAAGTGGCCATGTCATATCTGGGGCAAAAGATCCTATATGACCTGATCAACCAACGCCCCAACTGGTACGCTGAGCGGGTGTTCTGCCCCTGTCGGGACGCCGCCGCCCTGTTGCGCGAACACGGCGTGCCCCTGGCCAGCCTGGAAAGCGACACCCCGCTCGGCCGGTTTGACGCAATCGGGTTCAGCGTGACCCATGAGCTGTGCTACACCAACATTCTGTTGATGCTGGACCTGGCCGGCATTCCGCTGCGCGCGGAGCAGCGCAACGAAAACCACCCCTTGATTCTGGCCGGGGGCGGCTGTACTGTGGCCTGCGAGCCCATTGCCCCGTTCATGGATCTGATGATTCTGGGCGAGGGGGAAGAGTGCGCGCTGCAACTGTTTTCTCTGCTGGAGCAGGCCGGACAGGCCGCCTGGCCGCGCCGCCGCCTGCTGGCGGAAGCGGTGCGGATTCCCGGGGTATATGTCCCGCAACTGCAAGGCCCGGACGGCCTGGCCGCAAACGCCCCCCGCCCCACCCGTCAGATTGTGCCCGTGCTTGACGCCGCCCCCTACCCGGAAAATCAGGTAGTGCCGTTTGGAGCGGTGCACAACCGGCTGGCTTTGGAAATCGCGCGCGGCTGCACCCGCGGTTGCCGCTTCTGTCAGGCCGGCATGATTTACCGCCCGGCCCGCGAGCGCAGCGTTGCCGCGCTCACCCGCCTGACTGAGGCCTGCCTCAACGCCACGGGTTACGACGACTTATCCTTTCTCTCCCTTTCCACCGGCGACTTCTCCGCCCTGAAAACCCTGTTCCTGCAAACCAGCGAGCGCTGCGCCCGCGAACAGGTTTCGGTATCGCTCCCGTCCCTGCGGGTGGGCTCGCTTGACAGTGAAATCATGAGCCGCATGGCCGGTATCCGGCGCACCGGAGCCACTCTCGCCCCGGAAGCGGGCAGCCAGCGCCTGCGCGACGTAATCAATAAGGGTATTACGGAAGAAGCAATCCTGACCCATGCCCGCAAGCTGTTCGAGCACGGCTGGCAACAAATCAAACTCTATTTCATGCTCGGTCTGCCCACCGAAACCGACGCCGACCTGGACGCGGCCGTTGAGCTTTGCCGGAAAGTGCGCGACGCCGCCGGTAAAGGCACGCAGCGCCTGCAGGTGACCGCCGCATTTTCCACCTTTGTGCCCAAGGCCCACACCCCCTTCCAATGGGAAGGCCAGATTCCGCTTTCAGAAATAGAGCGCCGGATTTCCTACCTGCTGGAGCGGTTCAAAGCGGAAAAACACCTGAAAATGCGCTGGCATGAGCCGAAAATGAGCTTTCTGGAGGGCATAATGTCGCGCGGCGACCGCAAACTGGCGGCAGTGGTGGAAACGGCTTATCGAAAAGGCGACATCTTCACCGCCTGGCTCGATGAATTTTCCCTTGACCCCTGGCTGGCCGCTCTGGCTGAGCACGGGCTTGACCCGGCGGAGTACACCGGCCCGCGCAACCCGAACAGCCCCCTGCCCTGGGAGCATATTCAAAACGGAGTGAGCCGGGAATTTCTGCTGAGGGAGCGCGCCAAGGCCTTTGCCGGGCAAACCAGTCCGGATTGCCGCTACGCCGCCTGTCAGGCCTGCGGCGCCTGTGACCGCCCCGGCGCACCCTCGTTGCTTCACCCCCAAGCCGCTTCCGGTGATACGGGTGGACAGGAAACACTCGGGGCTGATTGGGCTCACAAAACGGACAGAACCGCTGGAGCGGGTAAAGCGGCCGGAACTCTCATCATCAACCGCCTGAACTTTACGGAGCGCGACCAGCGGGAAGACCCGGCCGGAGAGCTTGCACCGGTTGCATCGTCCCCGTCGCCCAAGCAGTCCCCAGCCGGTGCGGACGCGCAGGATCGGTTCGCCCCCACGCCGGACGCTCCAAACGCGCCCGCTTCCAGCGCTTCCGCGCTCAACGCGGCTCAACGCCCCGCGCCCGCGCTCAATCCTGCGCCCACAAGCAGCGTCACCACACCGCCGCGCAAACCGCACAAGAACCACCCGCCGGCCATTGCCGCCGCGCTGGCCCATAAAGAGGCCATTTACCGCATCTGGTACAGCAAAACCGGGGCCGCGGTTTACTTAAGCCAGCTTGAGCTGCAACCGGTCATGGAGCGGGCCCTGCGCCGGGCCGCCCTGCCCCTGTCGTTTTCACAGGGATTTCACCCGCTGCCGCTGCTCACCTTCGGCCGGGCCCTGCCTGTGGGCGTGGAAAGCCGCTGCGAATGGTTCGCCATTACTTTGAGCGAGCGCCGCGATGTCCACAGCTTGCGCAAAAGTATCGGCAAAAGCCTGCCCAAAGGCCTGGAAATCCTGTATATTGAGGAATTACCCGTGCAGCGCAATCTGCCGCAGGCGGTGAGCGAAAACTATCTGCTCACCCTGACCCCGGAAAGTCGGCTTGAATGGGAGCGGTTCGCCGCTGACTGGCGCGGGTTTGAGCAGGCGAAAACGCGCATCTGGACCAGAGAGACTAAAAAAGGCCCCAGAACGGCTGATTTGCGCGGCTTTTTCCGCAAAATCAGCGTTGGAGACAGGCAGATTGAACTGAGTTTTGATTGGCACGAGAAATATGTATCACCGCTCACCCTTTGCCTGGCCGCAATTCCCGCGGCGGACATTCTGGATCTGAAGCTGGTCAAAATCTCACAGGAGCTGGATTTTCCCGGTCATAGCTAATATAATGATGTTGCGATAATCTCCAGCGCAAAATGCTTATAAGGATACGCCATGTTGAAATATCTTCATCATATTACAGGAGCATTGGTCATGTCTTTGATTTTCCTGCTCAACCCTCAGGTTGCGCCCGCCCAGTCCGCGGCGAATGTCCCGGCCGCGTCCGGGCAGACGGCGCCGGAACAGGACGCCGCCCATGTCGGCGCCGGGAACGCCACGCCCGCCCCGGACGCAACCGCCGACAGGCAACCGGGAGAGCTTTATCATCTGCCCAACTCACTGCCGGTGTTGATCATTCAGGACGAACGCTTTCCGCTGGCCTCAATCCGGCTGTACGCCCACGCCGGTTCCGCCTATGAAACGGACGAACAGGCCGGGATCAGTCACCTGCTCGAACACATGGTGTTCAAAGGCACTCCCACCCGGCCCAAGGGGCAGATCTCCAAGGAAGTTGAACACCTGGGCGGCTACCTGAACGCCGCCACCAGCTACGATTACACGGTGTATATTGTGGATCTGCCTTCCTCTCATTGGGCGCAGGGCCTTGAGATTATTCATGATATGGTGTTTAACGCCAGCATCGATCCGGACGAACTGGAAAGCGAAAAGAAGGTGGTAATCTCTGAGCTGGAGCGCAATGAAGACAACCCGTCCAACTACCTCTTCCAGCAAATCACCAAACGCGCCCTGGCCGGCACCCCTTACGAGCGTCCGATTATCGGTTTTCGCGAAACCGTGTCGGCCATTACCCGCGACGACATCAAGAATTACATCTCCACCTGGTACCAGCCCCAAACCATGCTGCTGGTGGTCTGCGGCAACGTCCGGCCGCAAGCGGTGCTGGCGGAAGCGGAGAAGCTGTTCGGCGCGCTTAAAAACAGCGGCGTGGTCTCGCCCCGTACCCCGCTCGTCCCGGCCGCCCTGCGCCAGACTGCGCTGAGCTTGGAGCCCCGGCAAGACGGCGCGGCGGACAACAGCGCTCCGGCCGCGGAACAGCAGACCGGGGAAACTCCGGCCGCAAAAACCCGGGCAACTGCTTCCACTCCCGCCCGGAACGTCCCGGCCCCCACGGTGCTGCTGGAAAGCCGCCCTCTGAACAAGATCTATTTCAACGCGGCCTTCCCCGTACCCGGCTATCTCTCCGATCAGGATCCCACTCTGGAGCTGCTTGCCGCCCTTTTGGGCGGCGACCGCACCTCACTGCTTTACCGCACCCTCAAATATGAGAAGCAGTTGGTGGACGATATTTCCGTGGGCTACTACAATTTTGAGCGGATCGGGCTGATTTACTTCAGCGCCCTGGTCGATGCGGACAAATTCAACGCCTTCTGGCAGGAATTTTCCCGCACTCTGCCCAAAATCAGTGCGGCCGACTTCACGGTGGAAGAGCTGGCCCGGGCCAAACTGAACATTGAAGACGGCCTGTTCAGAAGCAAGGAAACCGTTTCCGGTCTGGCCTCCAAAGCGGGCTACTTCTTCATGCAGACCGGATCGCTTACCGCCGAGCGCGACTATTTGAACAACCTGCGCAACGTCAGTCTGGAAGATATCGGCAAGGCGATTAAGCTGTGGTTCCGGCCGGAAGCCCTGACTCTGGCCGTCCTGACCCCGGAAGATTTCGCCGCTCCGGACCTGAAAACCGATCTGCTCCAGGCCTGGCCCCCGGCCGCTCAATCCAGGCCAAGCAGCGCGGCCGCGGAAGCAGGCGATATGGAAACCATTGAAATCGGGCCGGGCCAGAAGCTGATTTTAATCCCCGACCACACCCTGCCCTACATTTCCCTGAACTTGGCGTTCAGCGGCGGCGATTTGCTGATCAACGCCGATGAGCAGGGGTTGAACGATCTGGCCGCCGCCACCCTGACCCAAGGCGCCGGTGCACTGACCGCCCCGGAACTGGAAGTTTACCTTTCTGAGCGGGCCGCCGGGCTTTCCGCCGCGGCCGGGAAAAAGACCTTCAACATCGACAGCAGTTTTCCTGCCCGGTTCAAGAACGACATGTTCGAGCTGATCCGCACCACCCTTACCGCGCCCGCGTTTGCCCCGGAAGAGGTGGAGCGGGAAAAATCCAGCCAGATTGCGGCAATTAAAGCGCGGGAAGACCAGCCGCTGGGCCTGGCCTTCCGCCGCCTGATGCCCTTCCTGTTCCCCGCGCAGATGCAAGGTTATTACCGCATGGGCACGCCGGAACAGGTTGCGGGCTACACTCCGGAACAAGTGCGGGCTTACTGGAACAGGCAGTTGCAACAACCTTGGGTGCTGGCGGTGTGCGGGGACTTTGACCGCGACGAGATCATCGCCTTTGCCGAAAGCCTGCCCAAACCGCCGGACGCGGCCCCGGTCATGCCCGCCCCGCAATGGACGGCGGACCGGCAGTTGAACCTGCACATGCCCGGGCGCAACCAGTCGCATCTGCTGGTGGTGTTTAAAACCGTGGGCTCAAAAGACCCGGACAACCCCAAACTCGATCTGCTCAACACCTATCTGTCCGGCATGGGCGGCTTGCTGTTTACCGAGCTGCGCGACAAGCAGGGCCTGGGCTACACAGTCACTTCCATTAAATGGCAGTCGGAAGAAACCGGGTTGTTGGCCTTTTACATCGGCACTGAACCCGATAAGACCGAAACAGCCCTTGACGGATTTAAAAAAATCATTCATCAACTTCAAACCCGGCCGTTGAGCCCGGCGGAACTGCAGGGCGCGGTCAATCAGATGGAAGGGGAATACTACCGCAATCACCAAAGCCTGGGCAGTCGGGCCGCGGAAGCAGCCGGGCTGGCGGTTCTGGATTACCCGCTCGATTACAGCCTGAACAACATCCGACAGGCCCGGGCGGTTACTCCGGCGGAAATTCAGGATTTGGCGAAAAAGTATCTGAATTGGGACGACGCCTACATCATCAGGGTGGACCCGTAAACAACGGCGGGCCTCGGCTTTTCAGAGACTATGCGGGAAATGCACTCTGAAAAGCCCTGCCCGCGCTTGCGTCCGGAGCGGGTGGATTTTCCCGGCGGCAACCGGCGTGGGCTCTTTTTCGCGGCGGAAAACCCGGAACCATAAGTCCCTGAAGGCGGCTAAGCCTACTTTCAGCTTTAAAGAACGTGAAATTCAAGGAGCAGTTCAATCATGGCACTTTCCATCGGCATTGTAGGCCTGCCCAACGTGGGCAAATCAACTCTGTTCAACGCCCTGACCAAAGCCCAGAACGCTCAGGCCGCGAACTTTCCGTTCTGCACCATTGAGCCGAACAAGGCCACCGTGCCGGTTCCGGACGCGCGCCTGGCTCCTCTGGAGAAAATCGCCCGGCCGCAACGGGTAATTCAGGCCACTGTGGACTTCATCGACATTGCCGGGCTGGTGCGCGGCGCCAGCAAGGGAGAGGGTCTGGGCAATCAGTTTCTGGCCAATATCCGCGAATGCGCGGCCATAGTGGAAGTAGTGCGCTGCTTTGAAGATGACAACATCACCCATGTGGACGGCGGCGTTGACCCCTTGCGCGACATTGAAACCATTGAAACAGAGCTGCTGCTGGCCGATATTCAGACCCTGGAGCGGCGCATAGAGCGCGCTTCCCGCATGGCCAAGGGCAGTAAGGAAATGGCGGCCCTGACCGCTGATCTGGAGAAACTGCTGGTCCACCTGAACAGCGGCAAGCCCGCGTCCGGTTTTGCCTGGCCCGATAACGAGCTCATGCTCCAAACCCGGCGCGAGCTGGGCCTGCTTACCGATAAAAAGATCATTTACTGTGCCAATGTCGATGAAAACGGACTGGGCAGCCCCAATAAACACCTGGAAAGCGTGCGGCAATACGCCGCCGCGAAAAACGCGGAAACCGTGGTGATCTGCGCCCGCCTGGAAGAAGAGCTGCAAGGCCTTTCCGAGTCGGAACAGTTGGAAATGCTGGCCTCATACGGGGCTGACGAAGACGGCCTTTCCCAGATTATCCACACCGGCTACAGAACCCTGGGCCTGTTGAGCTATTTCACCGTGGGCGAAAAGGAAGTGCGGGCCTGGACCATTGAAAACGGCTGGAAAGCGCCCCAGGCCGCCGGGGTGATTCACACCGATTTCGAGCGCGGCTTTATCCGGGCGGAAGTGATCGGCTACAACGATTTCATCAAGTGCGGCTCAGAGGCGGCCTGCCGCTCCGCCGGACTGCTGCGGGTTGAGGGCAAGGAATATGTAGTGCAGGACGGCGATATCGTGCACTTCCTGTTCAATGTTTAGACGCCCTGTCTGAAGGCCGCCCCCCTCGGTACAGCGGCGGCTCCGGCCTTCAGGTTCCGGCTTATCAAAAGGCTGTGCAGCAGGAAATGATTAATCGGGTATTCTGCCTGTAACCAGGCTCCTCCAGGTTAATCGGTAAATTTAACATCGTGCTTCCCGGTACACAGCCTATCAGAAACAGAGGGTACAGGCGGGCAGCCCGATTGCAGTGGGAGCAGTTTCAAACAGGCAGGCGGGCGCGTCCCTGCAGCGTCGGAGCACTCTCCCGCCCAGAGCGGATTGACTGTCAAGGTCAATTTGCCCCGGCATCTGCACAGGCAGACGCCCTCGCTGTAAGCAAGCGGAAAAACCGCGTTTTTCACCAAACAAAAGGCCGCCAAGATAGATAGATAGATAGATAGATAGATATTAGTCAGTCAGATAGTTAGTCAGCGGTTGAAAGTTCAACATTCCAAGCTGAAAATGTTCCGGGCTGAGCGCTCTTAAGTTCCACCCGGAGCGGTTGTCAACCGGAAGGGCGGCCCCGCCGGGGCCGCCCTCAAACTCAAACTATATGCTTCGTTTCATCAACAGTTGGATTCTTCCCATTGCCATGCTGGGCGGTGCAGCGCTGCACCCCTGGATCGGCCGTTTGAGCCCTTACATTCCGGTGCTCCTGTTCATCATGCTGTTCATCACGTTCTGCCGTATTTCCCCGCGCGATTTACGCTTCCGCAAACTGCACTTTCTGATGCTGGCTCTGCAAATCGGCTTAAGCGTGCTGGTTTATCTTGCGCTTCGCCCGGTAAACCCAATCCTCGCCCAAGGAGCAATGATCTGCCTGCTGGCCCCACCGGCCACAGCCTCGCCGGTAATCACCGGACTTCTGGGCGGCGACCTGTCCTACTCCACTTCCTTTCTGTTCCTGAGCAATCTGGCTGTGGCGGTTGCCGCGCCGTTGTTTTTCACCTGCATTGAGCCTGAAGGCGCCGGGCAGATCTCCTTTGTCGGTTCAGCCGCACTGATTGGGGCCAAGCTCTTCCCCATTCTGCTGCTGCCGCTGGCCTGCGCCTGGTCGGTGCGGGCATGGCTTCCGAAATTCCACGCCTGGGTAATCTCAAAATCCACCTTTGCCCTTTATTTATGGGCCTGCTCTCTGGCTGTGGTTACCGGGAGCACGGTTTACTTCATCGTGCATCAGGAAAACCCGGATTACCGCCTGGAACTCTCGCTTACCGGCGCCGCCCTGCTGCTTTGCATAATTACCTTTGCAACCGGCAAGTTATTGGGCCGACTGTTCCACGACCCCATTGCCTGCGGCCAGTCCTTGGGTCAGAAAAACACCGTTCTGGCGATCTGGCTGTCGCTCAGCTTCCTGAACCCGCTTGCTTCCGTGGCCCCGGCCGCCTATGTGCTCTGGCAGAACCTGTTCAATTCATGGCAGATCTGGCGCAAACAGAAAAAGAGCCGCTTGCCCGGCTAACCCGAATCAACTTGCAAAGTCGGTCTGCTTTGGTAACGGCACGGGGCGGATACCGGCGCCGCCCGTTCCGTGGGGAATGCGTTTTTCCACGAAACGGGCGGTTGTGCAAGAATTGAAAGATGACATCTCCGGCAGGCGTTTAAACCTTGACCGGCTGCGCTTCCGAGCCTGCCCGGGCAAGTCGCGGCGGCTGAAAACCGTTATGCCCCCTGGATATCTGACTCCGGAACGCCGCGCATGGACCTTGCCGCGCTGTCCAGAATGCCGTTGATAAAGGCCAGGGCCTTCTGATCGGCATACTGCCGGGCCAGTTCCAGGGCTTCGCTGATCACCACTTTTTCCGGCACGTCCAGGTTGAATTTCAATTCATACAGAGCCATGCGCAGCACGGTAAGCTCCACCCGGCCCAGACGCTCCACTTTCCACCCTTCTGAAAAAGCGGCGATCAGCCTGTCCAGGTCCGCGCTCCCCGCCCATACCCCATAAACCAGGTCCCAAGCGAACCCTTCCGGCCGGGCCGGCGGCGGAACTTCTTCGCCCTCCAGCAGCGACGCATCCTTAATGGTATTGGCGTTGGAGAAAATCCGCGCCAACTCCTCCGGGTTGTCCGGCGGATTGAAGCCCAGACTGTAAAGCACCTGAAAGGCATAGCCGCGGGCAATCCGCCGATTTCGAACAAAGGACCGGGGACGTTTCGGGGCGGCTCCGCCCGGGTTGTTCTGAACTTTCTGCATTACAACTGCTCCAATACCCGCGCGGTTTCAAGCATGGCCAAAGCAGCCTCAACCCCTTTGTTTCCGGCCTTACTGCCAGCCCGCTCCACCGCCTGCTCCAGATTATCACAGGTGAGCAACCCGAACCCCACAGGAATGGAGTGCTTCAGCGCAACCTGGGCAATGCCCTTGGCGCACTCGGCGCACACATAGTCAAAATGCGGGGTGGCTCCCCGGATTACCGCGCCCAGAGCCACCAGGCCCGCGTACTTTCCGCTTTGAGCGGCCCGGTCGCAAACCAGAGGCAGTTCAAAAGCGCCCGGCACTTTGATCACCGTAAGGTCGGCCCGCTCTGCACCGTGCCTGACCAGACAATCCAGCGCCCCGTCCAGCAGACGGCCGGTAATGAAATCGTTGAAGCGGCTGACTACCAGGCCCACTTTCAATCCCCGGGCGTTCAACACGCCCTCGATCCGCTTTACAGATGTATCCACAAAACCCATAAATCCCCCTTTGGGAGTATGTTTGATGGTTAAATCAACCGCCAGCCGCGCCGCCACCGCCTGTTGCCGCTTCAGCCGGCAGTCGGACTTTGCCTGCATTCAGACCGGCGACAGCACGCCGTCGGCAAAACCGCCCGCCCTCATCACCGGCGACAGGATTTAAAGCCGTCTTTCGCGGGGCGTTTCCGGCCTGAAATCTCCGGAGCGGGCCGGCCTTGAGAGTCAGTCGGCTCTAGCGCCTGCAGGTGCAGGTTCCGGCAAGCAGGTGACCCATTTTTTCCTTTTTAGTGCGCAGATAGGCCTCATTGAACGGACTCTGGCCCAACTCCAGCGGCACCCGCTCCACAACGTTCAGGCCGTAGCCTTCCAGGCCGATGATCTTTTTGGGGTTGTTGGTAAGCAACCTGATTTTCCTGAGCCCCAAATCCAGCAACACCTGAGCCCCGATGCCGTAGTCGCGCAAATCTTCCTTGAACCCCAGCCGCAAATTCGCGTCCACCGTATCCAGCCCCTGATCCTGCAGGGCATAGGCCTTGATTTTGTTGGCCAGACCGATGCCGCGCCCTTCCTGACGCATATACAGCACCACCCCGCGCCCGGTTTCGCTGATTGCCTGCATGGCGGCGTGCAGTTGCGGGCCGCAATCACAGCGCAGGGAAGCAAAGGTGTCGCCGGTAAGGCACTCGCTGTGCACCCGCACCAGTACCGGCTCACTGCCGCTGATATCGCCTTTAACCAGGGCCACCGGAGTATCTTCCCCCAAATTGGACTCATAGGCAATGATTTTGAACTCGCCGAAAACTGTGGGCAAGGCAGCTTCGCCAACCCGCTTAATCGACGTTTCCCCCAGACTGAGCCGGTATTTTATCAAATCGCGGATTGTGGCGATTTTCAGATGATGTTCCGCTGCAAACCGTTCCAGATCGGGCATGCGCGCCATTTTCCCGTCTTCCCGCAACACCTCGCAAATTACCGCCGCCTGCTTCAGCCCGGCCAGACGGGCCAGATCGGTGCTGCCCTCGGTTTGCCCGGCCCGGGTCAGCACGCCGCCCTCCTGAGCGCGAATGGGAAAAATATGGCCGGGGCTGACCACATCGCGGGGCCCGGCATCGTCGGCCACAGCCCGCAAAATGGTGGTGGCCCGGTCGGCCGCGGAAATTCCGGTGCTCACGCCCTCGCGGGCCTCAATGGACACCGTGAAGTTGGTGCCGAATTTGGACTCGTTGCTTTGGGTCATCATCGGCAGTTCAAGCCTGTCCACCAACTCGCCGCTCAGGGCCAGACACACCAGGCCCCGGGCATGGGTAACCATGAAATTAATCACTTCCGGGGTAACGAACTCGGCCGCTATGGTGATGTCGCCCTCGTTCTCCCGGTCTTCATCATCCACCAGAATAATCATTTCGCCGTTTTTAATCAGCTGAACGGCTTCAGTAATCGAGCAAACGCCCATTTCAATCTCTCCGCCAACGCAAATTGTCATATCTGCCCGGTCTGCGTTTATCCCGGGCGAACGCGGGCCGCCCAACCGGCCCGACTTAACACCGGGAACCGGTTACAGGGTGCGCCTCACCCGGCTCCGCCCCCGGTTTATTGGCCGGGCCTGGCCCGCTTAAGCGGCTTAATTAAACCCGTTATTGATGTTTCAATCCACAGTCGTCCCCAGCCGCCGACTGACTCTCGCGCGCGGCGGACAGGGGGCGTGCGGATTGCCTCTCCCTCAAGGGGGAGGTTACAAAAAAAGATTTCATCGGCTGCGCCGTATTGTCAAGAACTTTTTCCCGCCTTTCGGAGGCGGTTTTAAACCATAAAGGAATGTTTGATAAAAAAGTCCGGACCAAGCCCCGTCCCTCTGCTTTCAGCACTGCCCTGAGCCCGGCCGCTGCCCGGCCCGGCCGCCGGATCCGCCTGATGCAGGCGAAGCATTTTCGCCACATACTTGCCCAGCAAATCCACTTCCAGATTAGCGGCATGGCCCGGGCGCCAGAAACGGGCGGTTGTGGCACTCCAGGTTGCGGGAATAAGGTTCAGCTCAAAATAACCGGGGCCGCAGGCGTTGACCGTAAGACTGATTCCATCCACACAAACAGAGCCCTTGTTCACAATGTACATATCCAGGGCCGGGTCACAGGCGAATCGAACCAGATGTGAAGCGGAGCGGTTTTCCAGGCGACTTACTTCCGCCAGACCGTCCACATGCCCACTGACAATATGCCCGCCCAGACGCTGCCCCAAGCACAGGGCCGGCTCAAGATTCACCCTGCTGCCGGGGGTCAGTCGGCCCAGAGTGGTGTTGCTTAGAGTTTCCTCGGAAGCATAAGCGCTGAAAGCCAGAGTAGTGCCGATGAAGCGGGTTTTTTCAGCGGTGAGACACACCCCGTTCACGGCCACGCTGTCGCCGGGCAACACCGCGTCCGCCGCCAGAGGGGCATTGATTTCCAGGCGCAAATCCCGCGCCTGCCTGGAAACTTCCTTAACCACGCCTAGCGCGGCAACCAGCCCTGTAAACATTCAGCCCCCTTACAATTCCTTTGTAAGTTAAACCGCCCTGCCGGGGCAAACCAAAGCGTTCACTGGTGAGCCCCCGGTCGCCAATCGGCTTTGCCGGTAATTATCTTCCGCCCGCTCGTAAACACGAAGCTTCCACCCGACGCATGGAAGCAGCGCGCTCAGTCCGCGCTTGAAGCCGCCTGCGGATTGGAACAAGCATAGCGGGAAATGATATCCCCGCCCAGACTGCCTACCTGCAGCAACTGCAATCGGAGCGCATCGTCCGGCGCTGTTGGGGCGAGCCCGTCAAACAGATTCACAGCCTGCCGGTCGGCCATGAGCAACGGGGCCTGATGCAGCTCGAACTCCTGCACCAGACCGGCCTGGAGCAAACTCAGCCCCAAACGGCCGCCGCCTTCACACAAAATGCGGTGCAGACCAAACTGAGTGCGCAGGCGCGCCAGAATTTCCCGCAGGTCTTGCCGGCTGAAGCCGCCGCCCGTCCGGCCCGGCTCCGCGACGGACTGACTGCTGCCGCTTAAGCTGAAGCAAAGCAGTTCGGCTCCATACACCGCCAGCAGCTCCCGTTGTCCGGCCAGCGGAGAATTGCTTGCGGTGACGAAAATCAGATCTCGCCCACGTTCACGGAGCAGCCGGGGCAAAGCCGCCGGGTTCAGGGCCCGATTGCCCAGCACCACCGCCACCGGCTGACTGACAGTTTGGGGCCACTCCAAATCCGGCCAGAGGTAAGCGGACCGGGCGCCGCTCCGGCCGGAGAGCCGGAATGCGTCAGGCGGGGACACACCGTTCAAACCAATGCCCTTTTCAGATGCGGGCACCGCGCCCACCCCGGAAGCAGCCACGGGGGCAGAACCGGGAAAAGGAGTCGGGAAATCGGCCGGACGCACGTTGAGCAAAGGATCATCCGCCCGCAGAGTGCCGCCGCCAATCAACACCGCGTGGTTTCTGCTCCGCAGCAGGTGCACCCGCTCGCGGGCGGCGGGACCGGTAAGCCAACGGGATTTGCCGGTGCGGGTGGCAATAAATCCGTCCAGACTGGCGGCCATTTTCAGAGTGAGAAACGGCAAATCGCCGGTCTGCCAGTGCAGGAAATCGGCAATCAGCTCTTTGCAGGTCTGCGCCAGCAACCCCACTTCCACCCGCACGCCGTGCCGCCGTAAAAAATCCGCTCCCCCGGCCGCTTTTGGGGTGGGATCGGCGCACCCGACAACAACATGGCGGATACCGGCGCGCAAAATCGCCTCAGTGCAGGGCGGGGTTTTCCCGTGATGATTGCACGGCTCAAGGGTAACCAGCAAAGTGCAATGTTCCGGCTCCACCCCTCTGCGGGCGGCGTCGGCCAGACAATTGATTTCAGCGTGCGGCCCGCCGTATTCCCGGTGCCAGCCCTCGGCCACGATTTCGCCGTTGCGCACCAGCACCGCCCCTACCGCCGGATTGGGAGCAACCGCCGGATATCCCCGTTGCGCCAGCAGAATAGCCCGGCGCATGGCCCGTTCCCAAACAGGCCTGCTCATGGGGCAATCACCGGAAAAGCAGCGGGGTCAACGCACAGGGTTTGAAAAGGAATGCCCGACTGCCCGGCCATTTCAGCGGCCAGTTCATCCGGGTAGGGATTGGCGAAATAAACGGCGCTGACCCCACAGTTGATCAGCATTTTGGTGCAGATCAGACAGGGCTGATGTGTACAGTAAATCTCCGCCCCGGCAAGGGAAATGCCGTGCACTGCGGCCTGGATAATCACGTTCTGCTCCGCGTGCAGGCCGATGCACACCTCATGCCGCTCGCCGGACGGAATGCCCAACTGCCGGCGCAGACAGCCGGTATCCAGGCAATGAGGAATGCCGGACGGAGCGCCGTTGTAGCCTGTGGCGAGAATACGCCGGTCTTTCACGGCCAATGCCCCCACCTTGCGCCGCAAGCAGGTAGAGCGTTGCGCCACGATATAAGTGATTTGCATAAAATATTGCGGCCAGGGCAAACGTTGCACGCTCATTCACGAGCCTCCGGGCTGAATTGTCTGAAACTGGAATAACCCGCTTTGAACAGCCGGGCGGGCGGCAGCATCTTCAGAGCATACCCCAATCGGACTGCACCCGCAAGCGGAACAGGCGTCCGGGCCGGAAAGCTCTGAACGTATTTCCGGAAGCCTCTGCCGGACGACTATTCGGAACGCTCCGCCGAAAACATGCGGGACGGCCGTTCACAGCGGCTTTACCATCACGCCGGGCAAACTCCCGGCGAAGTCATTTATGGGAATGACTTCTGAAAACACACAGACTGCTGTGCAGCCGGAACAGATCCACCTGAATTACATGTTTCAATCCACAGTCGCCCCACCCGCCGCCCGCCTCTCGCCGCGGACGGATAGGGGGCGTGCGGATTGCCTCTCGCCTTTCGGGAGAGGTTACGACAAAAGGATAGGCTTCACCGTTTTGTCAAATCATCTTTTCCCCCTGAAGGGAGCGGTTTCAAACCGCAAAGGAATTTTTGAGCAACCCTCTGTTTAAGTGCAGGCAACTCTGACAAACTGCGGTAAAAAGGGATACCTTTACATACGGCGGACCGGGACAGCGGACACAACAGCGCTTGCAGTAAAGCCGACACATCTCTCCCGGCGCGGACACACCGCGTGCTTCAACTACGCTTATCGGCAGTAAGCGCCGTATTCGCCGTCAAACAAGCGGCGACAGTATCACCGGCGGGCGGCAAAGCCCCTGTCCATATTCGACGACAGGGGCTTGAAAACAAATCTCATCAGAGCCGTCCCGCCGCAAAAATGCTCTGACAGCGGGCGCAACTCAAACCGATCAGACGCAATCGCCCCCAGGCTACTGGTATCGCGCCGATCTGACCGCCGGACGGGTTTGCTGTTCCGCCTGGATCTGCCTGACGTCAACGGTCAGTTCAATGTCGTCTGCCGCGGGCCGACACCCGGCACACCCACGAGCAGCCCGGCCCGGCTCATCTCAATGGTCAGCTAAACTGCGTCCGCGCGCGAGCCCCACCCCTACCAGGCAAATAAAGGATAAGCGCTGGCGAACCGGGCCACCTCGCGGGAAATATCCTTGAGTTTGGTCTGGTTGCCGATGTTAGCCAGGGCGTCGCTGATCCAGCCGGCAATCTGCTCCATTTCCTTTTCCTTCATTCCCCGGGTGGTGAGCGCCGGCGTGCCCAGCCGTAACCCGGAAGTGATGAAGGGGGAACGGGTTTCAAACGGAACGCTGTTCTTGTTGGCGGTAATCCCGGCCTCATCCAGGGCCAGTTGCGCGTCCTTGCCGGTGTATTCCTTTTCAGTCAGGTCAACCAGAATCAGGTGATTATCGGTTCCGCCGGAAACCAGTTTGAACCCGGCGTCCTGAAGCCGGGCAGCCAGCACCGCCGCATTTTTCACCACCTGTTCCTGGTATGTTTTATAAGCGGGGCGCAAGGCCTCGCCCAAGGCCACGGCTTTGGCCGCAATCACATGCATCAGCGGCCCGCCCTGCATACCGGGGAAAATCATGCTGTTCAGCGGCTTGGCGAACTCGTCTGAGGAGAGGATCATCCCGCCGCGCGGCCCGCGCAAGGTTTTATGGGTGGTGGTGGTGGTTACGTGCGCGTGAGGGACCGGGGAAGGATGCAGCCCGGCGGCCACCAGCCCGGCAATGTGGGCCATATCCACCACCAGCTTTGCTTCCACCATATCGGCGATCCGGCGGAAACGCTGGAAATCAATCACCCGCGGATAGGCGCTGGCCCCGGCCACAATCAGTTTAGGGCGGTGTTCCTTAGCCAAAGCCTCCACCTGGTCATAATCAATGGTGCCGGTTTCCCGGCTCACGCCGTAACCCACAATCTTATAGAAGCGGCCGGAGAAGTTCACCGGACTGCCGTGGGTAAGGTGTCCACCGTGGGACAAATCCATTGAAAGAATGGTGTCGCCGGGTTCAATCAGCGAAAAATACACGGCCATATTCGCCTGTGAGCCGGAGTGCGGCTGTACGTTGACATATTCCGCGTCGAACAGCTTCTTAGCCCGGGCAATGGCCAGATTTTCCACCTCGTCCACATATTCGCAACCGCCGTAATAGCGTTTGCCCGGGTAACCCTCGGCATATTTATGGGTAAGCACGCTGCCTTGCGCCTGGCGCACTGCTGTGGATACAAAATTCTCCGACGCGATAAGCTCGAGCTTGGAAGTTTGGCGCTCAACTTCCCGCACAATGGAACAGCCGACTTCCGGATCCTGAATCAACAATTCTTCCATGACACATCCTTCCCGCTTAACGGTATTTCTTATACAAAATGCTGGCGTTAGTGCCGCCGAACCCCGCCGAATTGCACAGGGCATATTCCGGAGCAAGCTTTTCAGGGCCGTTGCCCATGTAGTTCAAATCGCATTCCGGATCGGGCTCTTCATAGTTAATGGTGCCGGGAACCAGGCCGGTTTCCAGGGCTTTTACGGTGAATACGCTCTCCATGCCCCCGGCCGCGCCCAGCAGGTGCCCGGTTTGCGACTTATTGGCGCAAATGGCGATGTTATATGCGTGCTTGCCGAACACAGCCTTAATGGCCTTGGTTTCCATCAAATCGTTGAGCTGGGTGGAAGTGCCGTGCGCGTTGATGTGGGTGATTTGCTCCGGCGCTATCCCCGCTACCTGAATGGCCTGGCGCATGGCCTGGGCCATGCCCTCGCCGCTTTCAGAGGGCGCGGTCATATGATAAGCGTCGCCGCTGGCTCCGAACCCGATTATTTCCGCGTAAACAGTCGCTCCCCGCGCCTGAGCCGATTCCAGCGATTCCACCAGCAAAAACCCGGCTCCCTCGCCCAACACAAACCCATCCCGGTTTTTATCGAACGGGCGCGACGCCTTTTGCGGGTCATGATTATGGGAAGTGGACAGGGCCTTCAAAGCAGTGAACCCGGAAACTCCCATAGGGGTAATGGTCGACTCCACCCCACCGGTAATTACCGCATCGCACCGGCCCAGCATCACCTCCATTGCCGCATAGCCAATGGCGTGCAGACCGGAAGAGCAGGCGGAAGTCATTACCAGATTGGCGCCTTTGGCGCCGGTGGCAATGGACACCTGCCCGGGCGCCATGTTTGAAATCAGCATGGGGATCATGAACGGCGAGACTTTATTCGGCCCGCTTTCCATCAGTTTGGTGTGGAACTGTTCAATGGTGCTTAAACCGCCCAACCCCACGCCCAACATCACTCCGATCTTCGCGGCGTTTTGTTCGGTAATTTCCAGACCGGCGTGCTCAAGCAGCATTTTCCCGGCCGCCACGGCGTACTGGGAAAAAATATCCATGCGCCGCGCTTCTTTCGGATTGATATACGGCTCAGGTTTGAAATTCTTTACTTCACCGGCAATGCGCGCGGCGTATTCGCTGGCGTCGAACCGGGTAATTGGGCCGATTCCGGATTTACCCGCCAGCAAATTATCCCAGGATTCACCAAGGGTGTTTCCAAGCGGAGTAATCGCGGAAAGCCCCGTTACCACAACACGTTTTATCTGCATGCGTTCTCCGGCTTTGGTTTCAATCTTAAATACAGCCCATTGCCTGCCGCAACCACCGACTGAGCCGCGCCGAACCGGCAACATGCCGAAACAGCGGACGGTCACGAGCAACAACAAACCTTACGCCGCGTATGCAGCGCAAAAACAAAAACGCGGACAACCACGCCCGTTTTACGGAAGCGGTCCGCGCAGGCTGCCCCCCCCACAGGCGGAAGGCAGCCTTCGCACCAAAGCTACTTGTTATTTTCAATAAAGGAAATCGCGTCTTGTACCTTCAGAATTTTCTGAGCGTCGTCGTCGCCGATTTCAATGTTGAATTCTTCTTCCATAGCCATGATCAATTCGGTAAGATCCAGGGAGTCTGCGCCCAAATCATCCACAAAAGACGCTTCCGGCTTCACTTCTTCTTCATTCACACCAAGCTGTTCAACAATGATCTTTTTCACCTGTTCTTCTACAGACATAAATCCTCCCGGTGGTAAACCAAGGTCTTTTCGGGTTTAAAATGTTGCTTAGGACAGGCCTGCCCCCGATTCAGCAGTACAGGCCGCCGTTTACGCCTATTACTTGCCCGGTAATGTAACCGGCCTTTGAAGAAACCAGGAAAGTTACCAGGTCGGCCACATCTTTGGGCTCGCCGAAACGGGCCAAAGGAATGGCGGAAATATAATCGGCGCGCACCTCATCGGAGAGGGCGCGGGTCATGTCGGTTTCTATAAAACCGGGCGCGACAGCATTTACAGTGATATTGCGGGCGGCGAGCTCCTTGGCCGCGGATTTGGTAAGACCGATCAGCCCGGCCTTGGCCGCGGAGTAGTTCACCTGTCCGGGATTGCCCATCTGCCCCACCACAGAGGTGATGTTCACAATCCTGCCCGCCCGTTGCCGGCTCATGATTTTGGCGGCTTCCCGCAGACAGTTGAAAGCTCCCTTCAGATTAACGTCCAGCACGGCGTTGTAGTCCTCATCCTTCATTCTGATCAGGAACCCGTCTTTAGTAATGCCCGCGTTATTCACCAGGGCGGCCAGATGCACCTTGTCTTTAATTTCATCCCGGAAAAAAGCGGCCACAGCCTCAGAGTCGGCCACGTTCAGGGCAAACGCGCGCGCCCGGCCCCCTTCGGCAACAATGGCGTCCACCGTCTGCCCGGCCTCTTCCGGGCGGGACACATAGGTCAGGTAAACCTGCAGGCCTGCGCCCGCCAGACTTTCAGCAATTACCCGCCCGATGCCGCGGGAGCCTCCGGTAACCACTGCGGTGTGCATCAATTCACTCATCTTCCTTCCATTTCCTGTTCTGAAGCGGTTATTGTCCGAAATTACGCGCCGGATTCAGCCCCTTCTCGAAGCGAAACGAGCTGAAACGGCTGAAACGCGCAAAACCGGCTCCTCTCCCACAGCCGCCCTGCTTTGCGAAGCAGGACTGTCCGCGGCGGCCGCGCCGCAAATCGGCGCTGCCGATTTGGCTCAGGCTCAAATTTGTTTATAATCCAAACCACAAGCAACTGCAACCGGGAATTTCAAGCCGGGCTGCCGGAAGCGGCGGCTGGCGAAAGCAGGCCCAACCGGGAACAACGGAAGTTAAGCGTTGACGAATAAGGCCGGTCCGCCCACCTGAGTTCAATCCTCTTACATATAGTGGAATATCCAAAAATGCAAGGGAATACCTTATTTATAAACTCCGGAACAGCACAGATTGACCGGCCCTGCTCGAATTATGATAAATATTGAACTATTTTCATTCTTCCCTCCCTCTTATCTACCATAAACCCGGATAAAAGTACTAAAAAGTACCTTTACAGCTCACTACCGCCCCTTTTTGGTGAAAAATGATTGACAAGCCGCCCCGCCAATGATTAGCTTACCTGTAATCCCAGTGGGAGCCCCAGCCGCAACCGAAGCAGGTTGATGAACAACCGGCGGCCGGAGCTGATGTGGGGATTTTCAGACATGATCATTAAAATAGCAACTAAAGACCTTGTGCCGGGCATGAAAGTGGTGGATCTTGACCTGCCCGGTCAGGCCGACCCGTTTTTATACGCCAAAGAGGGCGTGCTGCGCACCCGGAAAGAGGTGGATCAGGTACTGGTGGAAGGGTATCTTGATGCCTATATAGATACCGTCGCTCCGGAATCGGGGGATCTGGAAGAGGAAATAGAGGAAAGCATTCCGCCGCAGGAGCAGGCCGGCCCCTATAAAAACCGGCTGCCGCCCAAAGTTGCGCTTGAGAAGGAACTGCCGGCGGCCCGCGCCCTGTTTGACCACTCGGTGCATTTTGCCCGCGACGCTCTGACAGGTCTGTGCCAGGGCAATGAACTTCCGCTGGAAGCCGGCAACGCAATCGTTGACGCCATCTTCAACAGCATCACCCGGAACTACAACGCTTGGCTCGGCCTGGTGAAACTGCGCCGACGCGATGAATACACCTATACCCACTGCATCAATGTTTGTGTGCTGGCCCTGCTGCTTTCAGCCCAGCTCGGAAATGATGAGTCAATCACAAAAAAGGTGGGGCTGGCCGGACTGTTCCATGATATAGGAAAAGTGTTCATCCCTGAGGAAATCCTGAACAAAAACGGTCCGCTCACCTCTGAGGAGTTCATGGTGATGAAGAAACACCCGGAGCTGGGTTGCCAATATGTGAAACGCTACAATCTGCCCGATGAGATTGTCAGCGGCATCCGCGATCACCATGAAAAACTGAACGGCAAAGGCTATCCACGCGGGCTTATGGGGGCTGAAATCAGCGAAACCGCCCGCCTGATCAGCATTGCGGACATCTATGACGCCCTGACCAGCCGCCGGGTATATAAAGACCCCATGCTGCCCCACCAGGCTTTGTGCCTGATGTATTCCATGTGCGGCGACGAGCTTGACGAACAGCTGTTTGCCGCCTTCATCCACTCGCAGGGCATCTATCCGGTGGGCAGTGTGGTGGAGTTGTCTTCCGGCTGGCGCGGAGTGGTGCTGCAAATCAACCCCAACAAGCCCCTCTGCCCACAAGTGGCCCTGATACGCAGCCCGTTGGGCCACTTCCGAATGGGCGAGGTAGTGGATTTGTCCGCGCAGTCACAGGTAAAAATCACCAAAGTAATGACCCCGGTGGAAGCGGGCGTTGACCCGGCACTGGTCTTTCCCGGCTGCAACACCCCGCCGATACAACAGTATGTAAGCTCCTGACCTGGCTGCCCGAACGGATTATTCCGGGTTGGCGGCAAGCCCGTCCGCCCCGACGGAAGGCAACCCGCACGCTGAGGCCACTGTCTGAACCGCTCAAAACCCGGCCAGCATCTGCACGGCTTTGTTCAGCACGGCCTCAGGGGTAATCAGGCGCATACAGCTTTCCCCCCGCGGCCCGCCGGATTTTCCGTGCAGGGAAAACGGACGGCCGGGACAGTCGGCCTCCAACACCTGATCGTCGGCTCCGGAAGGAAAGAAGCCCCAATGCCGGGTGGTGGGTCCGAACAGACCCAGTACCGGGGTGCCTACCGCTGTGGCCAGGTGCATCGGCCCGGAATCGGCGCTGATCAACAGGGCGGCTCTGGCCAGCAAGGCACAGGTAAGGCGCAGATCCGTCTGATTGGTGTAGTCGCCGCCGCGGCCCGCCCCCCCGGCCTCTGCCGCTGTACCGGCAAGCTGCAGGCGCTCCCCGCTGTTCTGCCGCCCCAACACAAACCAGTTAATCCCCCGCTCGCACAACCCTTCCGTCAAACTCCGCCAGTATGCGGCGGGCCAGGTTTTCTGGCTGTGCGTGGCGTAGGGGTGAAGAGCCAGCAACGGCGGATCCGAGCGGCCGCACCCCAGGCCGCTTGCCGCCAGCAGTTGCCCGGCCCGTTCAAGTTCCGCCTGCTCCAAATAGATATGAGGAACCAGTTCCGCCCTGTCCGGCGCCCGGTCTTCCACAGCCAGGGCGTAACGCTGCGGCACATTGTGCTCAAGCAGACGCTCCCCACAGCAGCGCCGCCCGGAAAGCAGAAACAAACGCCGCGACAGGCCCAGCTTGGGATAGCGAAACACTCTGCCCTTCCATAAACCGGCCAGCAGACGGGAGCGCAGGTTGTTGTGCAGATCAATCAGATCCGCACCGCTATAGGCCTGGGCAATGCGCCGGAACACCCCCAGACTGGCCGGGAATTCCAGTTCGCGCGCACTCAGGCCGATCACCTCACCCACAGCCGGATGCCCGCGCAGTAAGGGAGCAAGCTCCGCGCGGGTAAGCACCCCGCACCGCCAGCCCCGGCTGCGCCGCCAATAGTCGAGCACGCCGGTAATCAGGGTCACATCGCCCATGGCGCTGAACCTGACCACCAGTTTTTCAGAACGCTTTGACATGTTTCCTCAATTCACAATCCGCCCCGCGCCCCACTGAAACAACCGACAAACCAAGGGAGAGCCGCCCGGACAGGCCGGTTCCGGAACAGGCGCCGGGCCGTATGCAGGCAGATGCGGACAGGTTAGCCCCGGCAAAGCCGGTTGTCAACGCTTTCCCCCAAGGGCGGGGGCGGACATCAAGCCGGGTATCAATCCGGACATCAAGGATATTCTGATGAATGCCGCCCGGTCGGGGCTATCGCCGGACTTACCGACGCTCCTGCTTGACCTGACCGCTGTTCCGGGTGTATTGATTAATCCTGTGTCTTTTAATCACAATCCGGCGGCCGCCGCCCGGCTGAACCCGTGAAAAACAGGCGGACTTCCGGCCGAACAGGCTCCCGGCCGTATGCAAGCAGTTGCAGTCAGGGCGGCCCGGATAACGCCGGTGCTCCAAACGCTTCTTCCCCCAAAGACAGGGGCCGGACATAAAGGATACTCCGATGAAGGAACCTCTGATGAAAGAGCCGAATCGCAATCCGTTTAACCTCGGTCTGAACACAAGCTCTCCGCTTCCGGGCGCGGCGGTGCGGGGGGGTTGCCTGCTGCTGCTTGCAGTGGTTGCGGCCCTGGGGTTCGGCTGCTCGCAAGTGAGCATATCCCACCTGCACACCCAGGCCGGGGCAGATGCGGATTCGGCCCGACTGGACCGCCTGAAGGCGGGAAAATTCAACCTGCTGCCCATAGACCGGGAAGAGCCGTTCAGTGAGCAACTGGCCCTGGATGCGGTAAAAGCAAATCTGCTGGCCAGAGGCTATCAGTTGGACCCGGACAACCCCGACTTCCTGGTGGCGGTGTGGCATGAGCAGACTTATCAGGCCGACGCCCGCTTCAGCCTGGCCGCACCGGTTCCCTTTGGTTGGTACAATCCCGGGTTCGGCCGCAACCCGTTCTGGCCCGGCTACAACTCGTTTCAGCGCATCGGGGGATACACTGTGCTCAACAATTACGCGCTGATGACCATTGCCTTTCTTAGCCCGGAAAGCCGGGAAAGCATTGAGCGGAACGCAGGCAACCCGGACGCCCGCAATGCGGTGCCGGAGAAAGACATCTACTGGCTGGGTCAGGCCGCCGTGAAAAGCAGTCGGAATGCCTTCACGGTTTTATCCTGCCTTGCCGCCGGCATTCTGGAAGAATTCCCCAACTCCGGCGTTACGGAGTCCAAATCGGTTGAGCTGACCCGTTGCTACTAGGGCGGGTTGACTTCCGTCCCGCCCAAAACAGCGGCGGAAGGCCCGCTCCCGCCCGGCGTCCCACCCCCCGGAGCAGATTGAAAGCGGCCATAAGCCGGGCTTCTGACCGCTTTGTGCATTGGACCCGCATTCAAGCGCGGTTGCGCGCGGGCGGACGGCCGACACGGGCAAACCGCTATTCCACCGGATAGCCCAGCGGCATTGCCCCGAAATAAATGTCGTCTTCCGCAAGGTTCAGACTCTTCAGCCACTCGCCGCTGTTTATCGAGCCGATATAGCAGGTGGCCAGCCCCCTGGCGGCGGCGGTAAGATACACGTCCTGCATACTGGCCCCACACGACAGATACACACTGTAAAGCAACTCCGGCAGCGGACGGGATGCGTCTTTGCCGCGCAACGGCTCCGGATTGGCCACATAAATCAGCACCACCGGCGCTTCCGCCACAAAGTCCTGCAGGGCCACAGCCGCACGCAGGTCGCGCTCGTTCACAAACTCAAGGACATGCTCCGCGCCGTTATACAGATAAGTACCCTCTTTTCCGGTCACATACACCCGGAAAGTGGGATCAGTGCGCCGGGCAAAGGGAATGACCCATTTGCCGCCGGGGGTTTTCACCCCGGCCGCGGCCCAAAGCGCGTCGCCCAAATCCTGCAGACTCAATTCCTTTTCGGAAAAAGCCCGCAACGACTGCCGCTGTCTGACCGCTTCAAACAGATCCGTGCCGGAAAGTTCGCTGACCGCCGGAAGCTCCAGCTTCCCGTCGGACTGAGCTGAAGCCGCTCCGGGCATCATCCAGAAGAACAGCGACAGCAACAACAGAGAAAACGCTTTCATCATAATCACCTCCAAGCTCTTAAATAACTGTTCAGCTCAAGCCGCTGCCTGCAAGGGCTTCCCGGATTAAAAGGTTGCCCGTCCCAAGCTTTAAGCTCCGCGTTCGGGGAACACCGCGTTTTTCCCGGAAACACCCGGCGCGGGCGGGCGGCTGAGAGCCGCCGGAGCAAACTCACTTCAAGGTTAATTGCTCCGACTTTTCCGTTATGACTCAGCCCCTCTCCCCAAAAAGACGGGGCGATTTGACAGGACTTTGGGCTGATGCTATCCGTTACTGCAACCTCTCCCAAAAGGCAAGAGGGAAATCCGCGCTGAGCCGCCCGCCCAACGGCAAATTTGACGGGTTCGGCAATCACCTCCCCGCCCGACTGTGACCACTAAGCCCAGCCGCCCGGGACATTTGCCGCACAGCCCGGTCCGCGCTGCCGCAGGCCGTAAGACACGCAAGGCCATTGCCGCGCCTGAGGCGTTTCAGAGCGGGTTGCGGGCAATATTCCACCCCCGGTCGGAGCCTGGGCGGCGCTCCGTCAGTTTACTTTCTTAAAGGGAAGATTTCAAACCATAAAAGGATTATGCATGAAAAAATCATTAGGCGCAAGAACTCTGGCCTGGCCCAATCCGGTTTATCTGGTCGGCACTTACGATCACGAAAACAAACCAAACATCATGAACGCGGCCTGGGGCGGCATCTGCTCTTCCGAGCCGCCCTGCCTGGGGGTATCCGTACGCCCGGCCCGGCATACTTACGATGCAATCATGCGCCGCCGCGCCTTTACGGTGAGCGTGCCCTCCGTTGACCTGGTGAAACAGGCCGATTTCTTCGGCATCGCTTCCGGGGCGAACCTGAATAAATTCGAGGCTGCCGGGCTTACTCCGGCGCCGGGAGAGCTGGTGGCGGCTCCATATGTCAAAGAGTGCCCGCTGGTGCTTGAACTGGAGCTTGTGCACGCCATTCGCCTGGGCTCGCACATTCAGTTCATCGGTGAAATCAAGGACGTTAAAATCGATCCCAACTGCCTGGATGAGCACGGCAACCCCGACATCGGCCTGGCCGCGCCCATTCTGTTCGATCCGGCTCTGCGCAATTACCACAGCGTGGGCCCGGTGCTGGGCAAGGCCTACAGCCTGGGAAAAGACCTGCTGCCCAAATAGGCGGCGGCAAGTCCGATCAGGTTGCGTGAAAGCTGAAGACGCATCGGGCGAATGCGCCCGGCGGCCGGAAAGCCGCGTATCTCCACAAGGCTTTTCCGGGGCGGGCGTTCCGAAAAATCAAAGCAAATCGAACGCGCCGCAACGCCTGCGGGCGATGCAGGCAGCTCGACAAAAAGGGTTCCCGATATCCTTCGGGAACCCTTTATGCGTCAAATGGTCGGAGCGGCAAGACTTGAACCTGCGACCCCCTGCTCCCAAGGGCAAAATCATATTGCCCTATATCACCCTAAAAACCAGCAATATAAGGCTGTTATAAAGGCCACTTGCGCTTTTAAATCCCCTTTAAAGACATTAAAGTTATTATTATCAGTACCGCTGCATTACCGCTTAAAATCTTTTATTGCCTGCCCGACAGCTAATAGGGGGGCGCCCGCACTACCACGATATTTGAACGATGGTTTTATCGTTTATCAGCTAAGGCCGTTATACGTAGCGGGCGCATCCTTCTTTGGCGAGCGAAGCTCGCCACACCCTCTATCGCCCCACCACCCCTCCATCAATTTTGTTAAGCAGATGCTCCCTTGGGAACGTCCGGCAAGCGGGTCCTTCCTGGGCGATCCAGGTGAATGGCTACTCTCGACCCCGGAATTCGGCCGGGAACCAATGGAAAAAATGAGCGGAAAAATGGAAAAACAAAGGTATATATATAATGTCCGATATTTTTAACGATGATAAAAAAATACTGGAGAGCATCCGGTCCCGTATCTCTATGGAAGACGGCGAGCAGATTGAGCAAAATCCGTCCCCGCCGGAATTATCCCTTGACGACATCATCAAATGTGAACGGGAAAACATGTTGGGAGACGCTAAGATCTATGCCTATCTAAATCGTGGCAAGGTAGTGTATGTGCATCTCTGGGAGAGCTGGCTACGCTGGACCGGCCATTGCTGGGAGGCAGATCTTAACGCCCATTACGCCCTGATTTTGGTAGATGACGTGGCGCAGAAATACTTGGAAGCAGCGGCTGAGGCAGCAACGCGCAAAGATGACGCGAACCGAAGTGAAGAGGCCCGTGCATATTATTCCGCCTGTCACGAGTTGCTGAAGACACGGGCGCATCGTCTACGAGGGAACTCGCGTAAGCAGATGCTGGAGTATGTACACTCCGGCGCGGACTCTTTGTCAATCAAGGGCGACGAACTCGACACCAACCCCGCCTTATTCGCCCTGCCCAACGGAGTAATGGATTTAGATGTGTGCGAGGTGCGTCCTGGACGACCTGACGATTGGCTAACTGTGTATTGCCCCACACCCTGGCAAGGACTTGAAGCCACGTCTCCGCTTTTCGATGCGTTTCTGCTCGACATGTTGTCAGATGATCCGGAAATGGTCAGATTTGTACTGCGTTTCATGGGCATGTCTTTGTTCGGACGACAACGGGAGCACGTCTTCCTGGTCTTCTACGGGGAGCGGGGGCGCAACGGTAAAGACACGCTGATGGGCATCCTACAGTATGTGTTGGGGGCGCAAATGTGCTCAGACGTTCCGTCAGAACTGCTGATGGAACGGCGGAATATACGAGATCCGGAAAAAGCAGCCCCCGATTTAATGAACCTACGCGGCAAGCGCATCGCCTATGCGTCGGAATCAGGCCGGAAGCATCGATTTTGCTCAGAGACGGTCAAACGTCTGACCGGAGGGGGGTCAATCACAGCGCGCGGCCTGCATGATAACCATATGACCACCTGGGAAATGACCCATACGCTGGTACTGCTAACCAACGATCTGCCCTCTGCCCCAGCGGAAGATGAGGCCTTCTGGAACCGTTTTTTGGGGATCGAACTACACAGGCGTTATGTTGACAACCCTGATCCGGAAAAGCCGGAAGAGCGCAAGAAAGACGTTAAGTTGCGCGAAAAAATGGAAGCGGAATCGCACGGCATCCTGGCCAGACTGATTGAGGGATATATCGACTACTCCCGCAACGGCTTAGCCCCGCCGCCACAGGTTACGGCGTTCGGCGATGAGTACCGACGCAATGAAGACTATATAGGACGCTTCCTGGAAGACTTCTGCGAGTTGAGCGAGAAGAACCAGACACAGGCATCCATGCTCTACGATGCGTTTGACGTCTGGTACCGGCTTAACGTCAACTCCAGAGGCGGATATACCCCTAAACGTTTCTCTGGTGACATAAAGAAAAAAGGCTATGTCACCAAAAAGATTTCGGTCATGTACTATCAGGGGATAGGACTGACCCCGGCGGCGATGGAGCAGATTGAAGAATACAAGCAGAAGTTCCAGCGCGGGAAGATGAAAGATGATTACGACGGCTGATTCCCTGAGCTCCCGTAGTCATTCCCACGCAAAATTCTTGCGGCGCAAGGTAATCCAGTTGCGTGGGAGGCACGGGAGGCAAAAGGCGCATAACCTTATGCGCGCGCGTGCGCGTTAATATACACACATACGCGCGTATAGATATATGCGCATATGCTCCCGTGCCTCCCATACACCTATACACACCTACTCTCCCAATAAAATTTTATGGGAGTGAGTTAGGGAGAATGTAGGGAGTGAAGGGAACAATAGGAAGAACACGATGAATATACTTAACTACCTGCAAAATCGCGGGCTGAAACCCCGCAAGGTGTCGAGCTCCAAAGGCGGCGAATACGCTTGTCCCTGCCCCATGTGCGGCGGCGAGGATCGCTTTCACGTCTGGCCGGACGAGCCTACCAACCAACAGGTGCGTGGAAGGTTCTGGTGTCGGGGTTGTGGGGCTACCGGCAACCTGATTAGTCTGCTCATTGAGGACGAGGGTCTTACTTATCCGCAAGCGTGCGAGCGGCTCGGCATTGAGCTGAAGAAGCGGGCTTTCAGCCCGGTCAACCTAAAGCAGCCCGACGCAAGCCGGATCCCGGAAACGGATTTCCAAGGCCGGACTGTCGAACTCCCCCCGGCGGCCTGGGTGGAACGTTGCGCTAAACTGGTAAGCAGCGCCCGGGACAACCTGCTGAACTCTCCGGCTCCGCTCGCCTGGCTGGCCGAACGCGGCATCAACCGGGAAATGGCAGAGGCTTTTTCGTTGGGCTGGTTGCCCGGCGAAAAAGGCAAGTCCGACTTTGGGGGCTGGTATGTGCGCCCGCGCGCATCCTGGGGGCTTCCCCGCGCCGACAAACCCACCTTCAGCTTTCCGCGAGGTCTGGTCATCCCCCGCATTATCACGCGCCACGGTGCCCCTCAGGTCGTTTCTTTGCGCATACGCCGCCTTGAGTCCGATCGCCGCGCATTTGCCCCAAATATAAAATATTTTGTATTTCCCGGCTCTGCGGTCATGCCTCTGCTCTGGATGCCCCCGGCCCTTGCTAACGGCTCCCTCAAAGGCTATGGCGTGGTTACAGTGGAGTCCGATTTGGACGGCATTTTGCTGGCCGGAGTAATCGTCGCTGCCCAGCTTCCCCTGGGCGTGTTCGTGTGTCAGTCAGACCGGGGCAAACCGGACGCGGCCGCCCATCGAATTATTCGGGACGCGCTTTGCGTATTAGTGGCCCATGATTTTGACCAGCCCGATCAAAAAGGGCGCCGTCCCGGATCGGCCGCCAGCCGCTGGTGGCTGGAGACATACAGCCGGGCCAGACGCTGGCCGGTACCGGTGGGTAAAGACCCGGGCGAGGCCTTTCAGCAGGGCGCGGATCTGGCCCGTTGGCTGAACCTTGGCCTGCCGCCGGTCCTGCAACAAGGGCAGAAGTGGGAACAGCAAAGTCGGCTTGACCCGACTGCCGGTTTGACCGGACAAAACCAGGAACCGGCCGGGACACCGGGAAAAAACACTGGTCAAGAAATATCGGAATACAGGGGGCGGGGGCTGGTCCAAAATCAGGCGCACAGCTATCCGGCTGTTCCAGCTCCGCTCAGGGTTCCGGCTGTTGTCCTGCGCATGGTTGAGTTGATGCGCGAGTATGGCTTGACTGTGTTCTGGCATGACAACGGAGGCTTTGGGCTTGAGCACAAAAGCCGCGAGTTCAAGCTTGCGCCGGCAGAAGTGCAACGTGAGCTGTCCGAGTGTTTTTTCTCGCCCGAAAGTTGTGATTTTTTTGAAGCGGCCGGTCTTTACGGTCGGATTACGGCTGCCCGGATTGAATGCTACGCAAACAGCCTGTCCAGGAATGCAGCTTAACCATGGCAGAAACAAGAAAAAAGCGGGACATACCTGCACAGAATACGAATCAACGGAAAATGGTTCAGTCCGGGCAGCGTGAGGACGTTATTTTAAGCAAAAGAGTTGAAAGATGAATGATTTCGATGTCGAAAAACAAAATCAACAATTTGCTCAAATCAGCAAAACCTTGTTTGACGGCAAAGCCGAATTGCGCATTGTAAAGCCGGGCTCTCTTGTTTTGCTTGCCCGCAATGCGCGCTATTTCAAAAAAGAAATTTTCCGACAGTTGGTAAGCAATATCAAAAAAGATTCCCGCCTTTCCAGCGTCCCCCTCTGCTGGGTGAGAGAAGATGGCAAGTTGGAAGTGCTGTCTGGCAACCATCGGGTGAAAGCGTCCATTGAAGCAGGTTTAGACTACATTCTGGTGTTTGTTGTTACCGAGAAACTTGACCGGGAGCAACAGATTGCAATCCAGCTTTCCCACAATTCCCTGGTTGGAGAAGACGATCAAAAAATTCTTTCAGAGCTTTGGTCAGAAATGGAAACCCTGGAAGCCAAGCTTTATGCAGGCTTATCCAGTGATACATTGGCGGAAATAGGAAAAGTTGACCTGCTCACGTTCACAACCCCGGCAGTCGCTACGCGTACCGTCAGCTTTTCTTTTGTCAGCACTGAAGCTGATCGCTTCGAGCAGGTAATAGACGAATTGGACTTTGCGCCCCAGGGCACAGTGTATCTGGCGCATCTTGCACAATGGGACAGTTTTTTTCAGAACATCTGCGCAATAAAGGAAAAGTTTGAAATCAAAAGCGCCTCTCTGGCCATACTGAAAATGCTGGAGCTTACAGAGCTTGCACTGGAAGCAGGACTTGGCCGGGGAACAGAAATGAAAAAGCCGGATGTGAGGGTACAATCATGAGCTTTATCGGGGCCATAGCTGCATCTGTCCGCAAAGTATTGGCTGATTATGCTCAGCAGGTCACAACCCCGACGTTGATTATCGGGGCGGGCAATTTCACTGTACCGTCAATTTTACGCAGTGTGGGATTCAACGGACGGATTCTTGCCTGCGATGTTTCGCTATACTCTTCGGCTTTGGGGGCGTATTTAAGCGATCAGGAAATCACTGTTTCAGAAAATAAAGACTGCCCTCCCCAACTGCGCAACCTGCTTGACAATTCAAGCCCGCTCACGTTGGCGGCTTCCATTGCCCTCATGCTTGACCTGCGCGAGGTTTGGAAATGCAATAATGCTTTCCAGGTTCGTCAGATGGAGAATGCCCGCGAACAGTGGAAATACCTTATGGACCAGACATGCTTGCGTCTGGAAAAGTTTAAAGAAAATATCGGATCGATTGAGTATCAACCCCGTTGCGGTTTTTCTCTGCTGCGTGAACATATTGAAAATCCGGATCAAACCGTGTTCGCATTCCCGCCCACATACAAACGGGGATATGAACGACTTGAAAGCCTATTGTCGGCCGCCTGTCAATGGCAACCGCCCGTCTATGAAGAAATGACAGACAAAAGCCTAGAGCTTTACGAGCTGATAGCCCGGTTTGGAAGTTATTATGTGGTGCTTGAGAAAGACTTACCCGAAGTCTATGCAATACTGGGCGAACCTGTAGCGGTGCTTCCCCGCGGCCTTGAACGTGAAACCTATATTTTAGCCAGACATGCACCGACATATGTCATTCGTCAAGTCACAAAAAGCGCGCCGGTTCCCCGGATATGGTCACCGACCAGAAAAATTGTCGGAGATGAAGAGCCCAGCCTGGTCTTGCTTTCATCTCGCCAGACGACCAGGCTGAAGGAGCTGTATATGTCAGCCCGTGTCAACTACACCAGCAATGCTGCGGATCTGATGCTGGGGGTCTGTCTTGACGGTCAGCTTATCGGCATGGGGGCGATTGTTCCTTCGGCACACGCCTGGAAACTTCCTGAGCCCGGCTTGCAGGCCTATCTTATGGCCGATTTAGCAGTACCCAGCCAAAACCCCAGATTATCCAAACTGGTGCTTGGCTGTTTGCTTTCCAGTGAGGCCAAACGACTTTTTGATGAAAAAAAACTGGCTCGCCACGAATTTCTTGTCACCACCGCTTTTTCGCATCACGCCCAAAGCATGAAATATCGCGGCCTGTTCAAGCTCCATTCCCGCATCCCCAAAAATGGAATGAACGCATTGAATTACTACTCAAAGTGGGGATCTGACGACTTGAAATCCTCTTTCGACAAATGGCTGTCGAAATACGCTAACATAGCGTAATTATTGAATTTTTTATGTACATAAACCTTCCGGCATGCTATAAAATAACAAAACATTAACCGGAGGTTAAAAAAATGAAGGAACTGGAAAAGTTTGTCCAAAGCCAGATCGCCGAACAGTACAGGGTAATCGATGAGATTTGGAGGCGCCGTGTCAACTATGCGAGTGTAGCTGACTACTACGACAAAGAGACCGTCAAGGAGATCGTCCGCCGTATGCCCAATTTACTGGTGAAAGGCAAAGGCTGTGCGCTTGACGAGCTTGCGGATGAATACGGATTTGAGTCCACTTGCGATCTGGTGGACTTGTTCGTCAACTATGAAAACAAGGCAGTAGCATTTGATCGGCAGCTTTCCCAACTCATCGAAGCGGAGTTCCACCCAAACGCTGAATCCTGCCCCGATATCCACGGTACACTGTTTTAGCCATTTTGGAGGTATAGCATGAGAATTTACACGTCATATTTTAATTCCAAGGCCCCGGCCGAACGCAAGGTTTGCATCGCCAAGTCAGCCCGCTTTTTCTCCGGCCCTCGCGCCAAAGAGTTAGCTCCCTCCAACCCTTGGGCCGGTGGCGATTGGAAACGCGCTTATCTGATCGACCTTGACTCCCGTTTCGGAGCGCTCGGAATGCTTGATCTCAAGCAATATCTTAGCGCCATACATAATCGAACGCCCAATCCTATTTTGTGCTGCCATGAGGCGAACCCGGAAAACTGTCACCGTTCCGTGCTCGCCGCGTACATTGAGAAATATCTGGGCATTCCGGTCAGCGAGTGGAGTCCGGGCTGCGAGGATTAAGACATGAGCAATTTCGATGAACTTCTGAAAAAAAGTGAGCAGACCGATATCCAGGCGCTGTTAAGCGCCAAGGAAGCGGCTAAGCGCGCTGTTTTGGAAGATCCGTCGCAAATCAATCTGGGAGCGCTGGACAAGGCCAATAAAATGCTGTCCAGCGCTATAGAAAAACAAAACAGCCTGAAAAGCATGGAAGAGGTGCTTGATTACCTCACCGGCGAGCTTGGCCGCAAAATCGGCAAGTCCAAACTCTATGAAGACAAGCGGGCGGGTTTTCTGCGGGCCGCCAAAGACGGCAGCTTCAGCAAGCGGGCCGTCAACGCCTATGCCGCTACTCTCCCGCTTGCAGCCGGCGTTCCGGAACCGCAAGCGGATAAGGCCGCCGCACTTGCCCTGCGCCGCGCCCTGGCCGAGGCGGAAAAGGCGGAGGAATCCGCCAAGCTGCTGGCCCGCAAGCGGGAAATCCTGGAAGGCAAATACATACTGCGCAGCCAACTGGAAATGCTGCTTGCGGCCAGGGCGGTCACCCTTGAAGTGGAATTGCGGGCAATGCTCGACCGAGACGCGGACGAATTCATTGAAGCCGCTTCCGGCAACCCGCAAACACGTTCTGCCTTTACGGCCCTGTTTGTCAAGAAAATCGAGCAGTTGCTCAGCGATTATACCCGGCTTGACGAACTGGAAGTGGAGTTCGAGCCGGATCAGTCCGACATGGAGGAAGAAGATGCCGACACAGATTCAGACTAATCTGCCCGGCTGGCAACCGTCGCCGAAAGTGAAAAGCTTTCGGCGGCCCGTCCCCGCCTGGTTCCCGCCGGAGCTGCGCCGGGTGGCCGGACAGAAGATAAGCTTCAGCCTGACCGGAGGCGAGCGGAAAATCTGGCGCAAGAAGCGGCATATTCAGCCCAGTGCCTGGGCGGAAGCGCACCGAGTGGTGCACAATTCCAGCCTGCCCGGGCGCTGGCATAACGCGGTAACGCCGTATATCGCCGGGATTATGGATGCGTCGTTTCACCCGGCCGTACGGCGGGTAGTCATTTGCAAAACACCGCAAACCGGCGGTTCCGAAGGCATTTTAAACTGCATCGGCTACATTGTTTCCCGCTGTCCCGGCCCCACAATGCTGGTTTATCCCGACGAGCTCATGGCTCGCGAGAACGCCCGCGACCGCCTGCTGCCCATGTTGGAAACCTCGCGCGATCTGCGCCGGTATTTCACCGGCAGAAGCGATGATACCAGCTCTCTGCGCATCGGCCTGCTGAACATGACCCTGCACATGGCCTGGTCCGGCTCAGCCGCCCGTCTGGGCAACAAACCGGTGCGCTACCTTGTGCGGGAAGAAATAGACAAATGGCAGAACCCCAAAGGCGAAGCCAGCTCCCTCAATCTGGCCGAAGCCCGCCTCACCACTTGGGAAGAGCGCGGCGGCAAGATGTGGGATATCTGCACCCCCACCACCGAAGAAGGCCCGATCTGGGTCAACCTGAACAATTGCGCGGCGGTTTTCGACTACCAGGTAATCTGCCCGGCTTGTGGCGTCGCTCAACTTATGCGCTTTGAGCAAATCAGATGGCCTAACGATGAAAACGAACCGTTTCGCGCCTGGTACGAATGCGAACACTGCCGGGCGGAATGGGATGACAGCAGACGCGACAAGGCCGTGCAACTCGGCCGGTGGGTGGAAAGAGAGAGCGGCCTGCCGCTGGAACATCATCTGGGAAGCCGACGCCCGAAAAGCATAGGCTTCCACATTCCCGCCTGGATATCCCATTTTGTCTCCCTCGCCAAAGTGTCGGAAGCTTTCCTGAAATATCAGCGCACGAAAGATTTAAACGACCTGAAAGACTTTAAGAACCGGTTTTGCGCCGAGCCGTGGGTGGATTATGAGGTTGCCCGCAGTGAAAGCAAAATCCTAGCGCTTTGCGATGACCGCCCGCGCGGCGCGGTGCCCGGCCCCTATCTTGACGGCCCGCTGGCCGGTCACCCCCGCGTGGCCGCCCTGATTGCCGGGGTGGACACTCAGGGCGAGTATCTGCGCTATGTGATCCGCGCCTTCGGTTGGGGCGAGGAAATGCCGTCTTGGCTGGTACAGTGCGGGGCGCTCGATTCCATGCAGGCCCTAGAACGGCTTTTGTTTCATACGCAATTTTTCGACGCGGCCGGTAATCCCTGGCAGGTGCATCTGGCTGTACAGGACGCAATGGGCCACCATGCCTATGAAGTTTATGAATTCGCCGCCCGCTACCGCGGCCTGCATCTGCCCTACCAAGGCACCGGGCGGGCTTCCGCCCCAATCATTCTTTCCCCGCGTGAATACTTTCCCGGCACAAAAGTCCGCATTCCCAGCGGGGTGAACCTACTGCGCTGCGATGTGCCGTATTTCAGCTCACAGCTTGCTTCCAAGCTTGAAATTGCGCCGTCCGATCCCGGAGCCTGGCTGCTGCATCAGCAATTTGACCCGGCTTCCGGCTCGCCCCTGCTCGACGACTACGCCCGTGAAATGTGCGCGGAATACTTTGACGACGAAAAGCAGAAGTGGCTCTGCCCGCCGGGCAAGGCCAACCATTATTGGGACTGTGAAAAAATGTGCCTGGTGGGCGCGCATCATCTGGGTATTCGCAACTGGCTGCCGCCTTGGGCCGCCCCGGCTCCGCCACCTGCCCGCCCCCGGCAACGCAAACCCCGTCCTGAACCCAAACCCCGCTGGTAGGGGCATGAACAGGAGTAAGACATGGTTTATACGTCCACAACTCAGCAAACACCGCCGGACAGGAAACCGGACGCGCTTTTGGGGTTGAAAGCCATTGGGGCTTATCTGGGCAAGTCGGATAAGACCGTGCGCAAGCTGATCAGAACTGAAGGCCTTCCCGCCCGCAAAATCGGCGGGGAATGGGCCAGCGACAAAACCTGGATTAACGAATGGTTCAGCAGGTATAAAAAATCCGGGTGAAAAAGTAGGCTTAGCCGGGTTTAGTCATGACTGGTAAGCCTGTATTGTATGGACACGGAGAAATAAAATAGTTATGTAAAAGGTGAGGAGAGTAATGAAGAGGAAATTTCTGCTGCTACGCTTATGGGAAGCGCTGCTTCGCGATGAGGCGGATGCCAAATACTGGTCTGGAATTTTCAGTATGACCGGAGCGGCCTGTTTAGCAATAGCTTTCATTGAGGCAAATGTTATTGCCCTTTACATCGGCGGAACCTGTTGTCTTTATGGGCTTAAATTTAATCGGAAGGGAGGCGGACGATGTTAAACAATATCTTGTTTTACGGAAGCTGGACTGTTTTGCTCATAGTGTTCGGCTATCTTGCCTTCTCTCATAAAAAAAACAGTTGATTCATTTCCTGAACCTGGTTAATCGCTTCCAGCGTTTTCGCGTTCGGCCTGTCCAGGGTCACCTCAAACGGCATTCCCTGCCGCTGAATGGCCTTGCGCAGAAAGATATTCACCGCCGTGGTCATATCCATGCCCAAAGCCGCGAATAGCGCCTAGACCTGTTTCTTTACCTCGCTATCCTTTCGGATGCTCATGCTGCTTGTAGAGGCCTTATCCATTGTAAACTCCTGTGCTGGTAATATAATATGTCTGAAATGTATCTATTGTCAATGCAATGTATATAAAACAGATGTAAACCGTTAAACTTCGATACTCTTTAAGCCATCTTCTCAAGTAACACCTCTTTTAACTCCGGATAGTCAAACTGTAAATAATCGCCCAGATCGTCATCGATGTTTTCGACAAAAGGGTGCAGATATTCACAGAAAGAATATGGGTGTTCCTCATAGGTCAGCCGCATCAAAGGGTGTTCCTGCTCAAGAAAGGCAATCGCCTTTTCCAGGTCTTTGCGCGTGTCGCACTTTTCCGCGCCGTTCTCAAGAGCAGTTGCCATGCCGTAAGATATAATTGAATCACTTTCCCCAAAGGCGAGGGCGTAGGCCAACCCCCCGTTTTCGGCAATTAATTTATCATAAAGCTTAAGGATTTGTTGAGGGGTTTTATTTTCACACATGACCTCGCCGAATGCAGTAGCGAAGTTGTCGGCGAAAGACTCCGGATCTTCTCCATGCCCAATCAGTTTTTCCAATTTGCGATAGCCTTTGGTCACAGTGGCGGCATCAGATATTTCGTCTTCAGCTTTTTCCAGCTTATCTTGATAGGCGTCGTACTCTTTTTCCGTAAAATCCAAATAATATTTTGCGGGCTGAAAATTGAAGTCGGTAAAGGAAATGCTTTTTTTCTTCTTTTTCTTCTTCTCAAGCTGCAACAGCTCAGATTCAACCCATTGATCTGAAAACTGATCGTATGGAGCATGGACGGCGGGCTTGCGGGATCTCTTTAAGCGCCCGCAGATAATCAGGCTGAGCATAAGCAATCCGCAAGCCATGATAATAGAGACGGCTAAAATGAAACCGTCGATGTCAGGCGCATTAATACAGGCGCTGAGCATAAGACAGGCAAGCCCGGCGAACATGAAGGTAAAAACAGCCCTTGGTCTGGTCCTGTATTCCGGTTTTGCAAAAGTCATAATTTGTGGAGTAATTAAGCTGACAATTGCCCCTCCAACACATACAAGCCCCAATAAAAAAAGTATTATTCCCATATCCCTTCCTTTTTTTGTTTAGCTTATTTAAATTTAATTTAACAATTTCATAAACCCCTTGTTCTTTGCGCCGATTTCATGTATTTTAAAATTTAGGTGCTCTCAACACCTTACAAAGGACGGTTTGCCAACCCGTCAGTATGGCTATTCTTATGTCCAGCGATTGTTGGCCGGAAGTTGGGGAAAATGTCCAGGGCTTACGCTTAAATATCCCCGGCCGTTCCTTTGCGGTTGAGAACTTCCGGCCTTAGTTTTCTCAAAACAAAGGAACTCATCATGACTAACCCCACCCCCACCAATCCGGATCTGTATGAAGGCGAATTCAACTGCGAGTTTGAAGCGCGGTTTGAAAGAATGGAAAACGAGATGCGCTCGCTGCTCTATGAGGAAATTCTCAGCCGGGAATGCAATTACGTTTCCGTGTTGAGGGAGCAGTGCGAAGCCTGGGCCATAGAAAAAGACGCCCCGGCTTTCCTGCAGAGCCTGCCCCTGAGCCTGGGCTATTTGATTTCCATGCTCACCGATGTGCAGGAAAATTATCGCGACAACCTGTTCTGGCGGCTCAAGGCCGGAATGCTCGCCTTTTTCGCAAACGAACGGGTCATGCAGCGCAACCTGAACTGGAGCCTGTCTGAAAAGGAGGCGCTGCTGGCCGAACGCGACGCTGAAATCAAAAGCCTGCGGGCAGACCTGGACCGGTATAAGGCCGCGGCCCTACCGCATGAGCGGATATGCCCGCTCGGCGCACGCATTGTCGCGCCGCAAACTGCCCCAAAAGGAAACCGGCGGGAAAAGAAGATTGAAATCATCAGGAGAATAAGGCAAAATTAAGGCTTAAACACAGTGCCGAAAGGAGTTTGTTCAATGGAACCTGTTTATGCCCATTTAACCGTCAGCCTGACAGAGCTTGAGCGCGACCTCTCCAACATCCTGGCTCAGGCCGGGGACTCGCCCGTTGCCGTGTTGAATCACAACAAGCCGGAAGCCTATCTGTTGTCCGCCAGACATTACGAAAGTATTCTCAATGCCCTTGAGGATGCGGAAGATCGAAAGCTTGTGGAAGAACGCGGCAAAGGGCCGTTTGTTGAGGTGAGTTTGGATGAGCTATAGCCTGCGGTTTCATGAACTCGCGCTCAAAGAATGGCGGAAGCTGAACCCTGAGCTTCAGAAACAGTTCAAAAATAAACTTGCTGAAAGGCTGGAAGAACCGAAAATACCGGCCTGCGCCTTATCCGGTATGCCCGATTGCTATAAAATCAAGCTGCGCGCCGCCGGTTATCGCCTGGTTTACCGGGTTGAAGATGATATTCTTTTTGTCACAGTCATTGCTGTAGGCAAGCGGGAACGCCTGGCTGTTTACAGCAATGCGCGGAAACGAATATAAGCGGCAAACGCATTGTCGCTCCGTGCGCCTGCCCAAACCGGGAAATAACGGAAAAAACCGGGAAATAACCGGAAAAAACGGCGCCCCCCTTCCCGGCCGGCCCGCCGGTATGTTAGCCCTTATGCAAACGCTGATTTCGCAATTGCATAGGGGCTTTTTACATGGCACGAATATTCATCTCATACCGGGAACTGTTGCTGCAAATGCAGGACGATCTTGCTTCCGGAGCCTGGCGCACTCTGAGCAGCTATAGTTTGAACGGACGCAGCTTTACCTATCGCTCTTTTGCGGAATGGCAGAAGATTTTCGAGTTCGTGCGGGAAGAGGCGGCGATTGAAACCGGCCGGGCCCCTTACCGCGGCCGCATGTTCGCCGGTCAGGGAGCGCGGCGATGAATTTCCGCTCATTCAGATCTCCTTTCAACCCCTGCCGCCCGCGCCGGGAGCGACGCCCGTTCCCGCCTGTCCCGCCCCGGCGCGGGCTCAAAAATCCAATCACATCTCCCGCCTTGCGTTCCGGTTATGAGGGCGTTGGGTTCAGCCGCCTGATCGGCGACTGGTTTCCCGGCGGCGTCAACATCAACGCCCTCATAACCCAGTCCAGTCCGCACCTGCGCGCCCGCGTGCGCGATCTGGTGCGCAATTTTCCCCCGCTGGCCCGGGCGGTCAACGGCATTGTGGCCTTCACCGTGGGCAAAGGGGCCCGCTTCCAGTCGCTGGCCCTTGACCCGGCCGGCAATCCCGACCCGAAACTGCGCCAGCGCATTGAAACGGATTTTCGCGACTGGATGGAACAGGCCGATGTATCCGGCCAGCTCCACTTTTACGAAATGCAGCAGTTGGTGGTGCGCCAGAAAATGGAGTCGGGGGAAGCGATTGTGCTGTTCACCAGCCCCCGGCGCGCCCGCCGCGGCGAACTGGCCCTGCAGATGTTCGAGCCGGAGGCGCTGGACTCCCGGCGTTGGCAGGGTCAGGACAAGGATACCGACATTTTCAGCGGCATTGAATACGATATCCGCACCGGTGAACGGGTGGCCTATCATTTTCAGGCGGAGCTGGGCATGAGCGGTTTTTTGGAATGCTGGCGCGAGCCGGCCGCCAATGTGCTGCATATTTACGATTGCTTACGCCCCGGCCAGATGCGCGGGGTTACGCCGTTCGCTCCGGCCGTGCTGCTTGCCCGCGACATGGGCGACTACACCGACGCCGAACTGGACGCGGCCAAACTGGCCGCCAAATGGCTGGCCATGGTCAAAACCCCCAATCCGGAAATTTTTCAGGCGGCGCGCGCCCCCCTGCCGGGCATGAGCCAAAAGCCGCTGCGGGAAGATATCGACTACCTGGAAAACGCGATCATCGAATATCTGCGCGACGGCGAAGACATTGTTTTCGCCCCGCCCAACGGCCGCCCCGGCGATTCGTTCGAGCGCTTCACCCGCTTTGCCCTGCGCATGCTCTCGATCACCGGCGGCCTGCCCTATGAAATCCAGTCCGGCGACTATACCGGCATCAACTACTCCACCAGCAAGGCCAGCCGGAACGATTTCGCCATGTTCCTGGCTCCGGGTCAGTTCAGCCTGGAGCATCACTTCATCCGCAAGGTCTTCCGCCGCTGGCTCGCCCACGCCGCCCTGAGCAAGGATTATCTGCGCGGCTACTTTGTCAGTCCCTGGCGGTTTGAACGCGCCATGTGGATTCCGGCGGGCATGCCCAGCGTTGACCCCTTACGCGACGGCAAAGCCCAAATCGACACCATTGCCGCCGGGCTGCAAAGCCCGCAAGCCGCCATACTGGCCCGGGGCGATGATCCGGAAGAAGTGCTTTCCCAAACCGCCGAATGGCATCGCCAGGTTAAGGAACTGGGGTTGAATATCGACCCGTCGAAAATCGATACCAGCCTGCAGAACAACCCGGCCAAAGTCGGGGCTGATGAACATCTTTCTGATGACGAGGCCGAACAGGCCGCAGGATTTTAGAGGTAAATATCATGTCAAAAACCGCTCAACCCCGGATTATCCGCATCCCCTATCAGGCTTCGCGCGCGATTGTCCTGCGCTCCGGCCCTTCCGGTCAACCCGCCTCCCTTGACCCGGAACGCCGCACTGTTGAAATGATCGGAGCCACTGAAGTCCCGGCTTTGGTCATGGATTGGGAACGCTTTGACCTCGTGCGCGAAGTGCTGGCCATGTCCGGCTGTCAGATCCCCCCAATCGGTCAGGTGCCTCTGCTCGACTCTCATTCCCGCGAGTCAGTATTCAAAATCCTTGGCTCTTACCGCGAGTGCCGCGTTGAAACCGGAGCCACCGGCCCGGAGCTGGTTGGCCGCGCCTGGTTTTCCGGCACGAAGGAAGGGCAGGAAGCTTTCTGCCTGGTACGCGAAGGTCACCTGACCGATGTATCTGTTGGTTACGAAGTTAAGGAGCATATCTGGATCGAGCCGGGGCAGACCTGTGTTTTTGAGGGGAAAACCTACGAAGGCCCTTTGCGCATCGCCACCAGATGGCAGGTGGGGGAACTGTCCCTCTGCCCTATCGGGGCGGATGCGCAAGCCAAAGTGCGCGCGGCCGGGGCCTCCCGCACATCCGTCAACACCAATCCAACGCCCGCGCGAGCCGTCGGGCCGAAAATCAAGGAGCACGCTATGGCTGAAATCAGAAAATCCGGCGGCAAAGAGTCCGCCACGCACCTGCGCAAATTTGTCGAGGGTTTGCGCGGCCTGTTAGGGCTGAAACGCCAAGAGGAAGAAGAAAAACCGGAAGCTGAACGCGAGCAGGGCGCGGACGAAAATCTCACTGCGGAAATCGTACTGGAAGACGAAGCGGGCAATCCGGTAGCCCCGGAAGAGCTGAACGTTGAGCAGCTCGAAGACGTAATCGACCAGCTCGAAGACGAAATTACCGCCATTGAAGACGAGCAGACGAAGGCGGAGGAAGAGGAGCCCGCCGCGGGCGAGCGCAAAGGCCTGGTCAAGGCGCGTTTAAGCGGCGGAGCCCGGCTTTCCCCCTCTCAAATTTGCCGGATTGAGCGTGGACGGATTGCCGCCATTCGCAACCTGGCCCAGGCGCATAATTTAAGCCCCGAACTTGAAAACGAGTTTGTGCGCAGTGGAGTCAGTCTTGCCTCCGCCAAGGCGAAAGTGCTCGACATGCTGAGCAGCCGTCCGCCTCGGGGCGCGTTTCAGGTCAGCATGGGGCAGACCGGGCAGGAAAAGTTCCGGGCGTCTGTGCAGGACAGCCTGTTGTTGCGCTGTGATATCAGGTTGGATAAACCAGCCCCCGGTGCGGATAACCTGCTTGGTTACTCCCTGCGCGAAATCTGTCGGGAAATGCTCGACCGCGCCGGTCTGTCCCCCCACGGGCACCCCCTGCAGATGATCGGGCGGGCCCTGAGCACCACCGACCTGCCCGCTTTGCTGGTGGAAACCCAACGCCGCGTGCTGATGGAGGCCTTTGAAAAGGCCGAGGAAACCTGGCCCCGCCTGTTCTCCACCGGCACTGCCACCGACTTTAAAAAATCCAGGGCCGTGGGACTTGAGGGCGACGTTAAGCTGTTGGAAATCCCGGAATACGGCGAATACACCGAAGGTCGTCTCGCTGAAGTGGCGGAAGAATGGTTCATCCGCTCCTTCGGCCGCAAAATGGTGCTCTCCCGCCAGGCGATCATCAACGACGATCTGAACGCCCTGTCTGAAATCCCCCGCCTGTATGGCGAAGAAACCGCCGCCCTGGTGGGCGATGTGGCCTACGCGGCCCTGCTTTCCACCCCCAACACAATGGGCGACGGCAAACCCCTGTTCAGCACCGCGCACAACAACCTGTTTTCCGGGCTGGGCGGCGCGCCCACCGTGGCTAATCTCGGGAAAATCGTCACGGCCATGAAAACCCAGAAGGACAGTTTCGGCAAACCGGTCAGCATCAATCCGCGTTTCTTTTTAGCTCCGGTCGCGCTGGAAGTGGCTTCCGAGCAGTTTTTCAACACCCAGCTTGCAGGAACCCCGATTTTAGGCGTGCAGGCGCAGCCCCTGGTGCATAACCCCTACGGCGGAGCGTTTTTTGAGCGGGTGTATGAGCGCCGCCTCGATAGTGTCAGCTCGTCCGACTACTACCTGCTGGCATCCCGCGGAACCGTAACCGTTTATTTCCTGGGCGGAGTACAAAGCCCCTACATTGAAGAGCGCGTCAACTTCGATACCGACGGGGTGGAATCCAAGGTACGCATGGACGTGGGGGCCAAGGCCCTGCGCTGGCTGACCATGGCCAAGGCAACCGCTTAGTCCGGCGAAACCCGATAAACCTACAACAGACGGAGTTTAACAATGCAGAACTCTTTGAGAGACGGTCGCGCTGTTGATTATCTTGTGCCTGAAGAGGCGGAAATATCCGGCGGAGATCTGATTGTTTTCCCGGCAATGGTTGCGGTGGCTGCTACGGACGGCCTGCCCGGCCAGACCATTGCCTGCATAACCGAAGGCGTGTTTGAGCTGCCCCTTGCCGCCGCGGCGACCGCTGCCATTGCCCAGGGCGCCCCGCTTTACGCCGAAGCCGACGGCCTGCTTACCCCCGATCAAAACGAGGAAGCCCCTTTTCTCTTGCAGGCCGGGGTAACCTGGGAGGCCTGCGCCAAAGGCGAAACCCATGCCATGGTAAAAATCAACTGTTAAGCCGCTGGAGAACCGGAAATGAGTGTCGCCTTCACCCCGCTTGAAACTTTGCTTGTCGGCCTGGCCTTTTCGGTTCTCACCGGCCTGGTTGTGAAAATCTGGTTCAACGCCAACCATGTCAGCCGCGAGGAGTGCGCCAAGCATGTGGAAGAATTGAATAACTACAAACTGGATTTCAATTTGATTTACGCGATGCTGTGCGAAATCGTGCTGCACCTGCCCGACCTCACTCCGGAGCAGCGGGCAAAAATACTGAATATGAAAAAGGAGTGATTTATGAGCTTTGAGCTTGCCTTTACCCGCCTGATTGCGCTGGAGGGCAATTACTCCAACGATCCCGCCGATCTGGGCGGGGAAACCGTGGCCGGAATATCCCGTAAAAACTGGCCGCAATGGCAAGGCTGGGACTATGTGGACGCCGCGAAAATGCAACCCGGCTTTCCCCGAAGCCTGGCCCGCAACGCCCCCCTGCAAGGGCTGATCAAAGCCTTCTACCGGCGGGAATTCTGGGACGTTTTCGACCTGGATGAAACTCCCCCCGTCCTGGCGGAAGAGATCTTTGAGCAGGCAGTAAATCTCGGCGTGAAGAAAACCGCCGAACACCTGCAACGCACGCTCAACGCCCTGAATTATCAGGAAAAATGGGGCTCTGATCTCAAGGTGGACGGCGTTTTCGGCCAGTCCAGCTCCCGCCGCCTGCGCGCGGCCGCGTCCGAAGGCCGGGAAAAGGCGATAGAACATGGAATCAACGGCCTGCAATGCGCGCATTATATCTTGCTGGCTGAACAGAAACCGGCAATGCGTAAATTCACCGCCGGCTGGCTTGCCCGGCGCGGCTAGTCGGAAAAAGCAATCCGGCGATCCAGCCGGTGAAAACAAGGCCCATTTAAAAAGGCAGCCCGGCGGCACGGGTTCGCCGCGAAGCAAATGCGAAGACCAGTGCCGCCGGTGAAAATAAGGCCCATATTAAGGAGACCATATGATTGACAGTAAAAGCTGGTGGCAGTCCAAAACCGTCTGGGGCGGAATAATCGCGCTTTTAGCCGGGGTTCTCGGCCTGTTCGGCTATAACCTGGTGGAAGCGGATCAGGCTCAATTGGTGGAAATCGGTTCCGGCGCGGCAGTGGTTGTGGGCTCGCTCATCGCCATTGTGGGCCGGGTGCGCGCCTCAAAAGTCGTGGGCAAATCAGAGTAGGCGGTCAGACGTGTGGGGCGGCTCATTCTACGGATTCTCAGCGCCATTGCGGCGGCGGTTCCTTATCTGCTCGACTGGTGGCAGCGGCGGCAGGAGCAAAAACGCCTGCTTGCCCGCGCGGCCCGCCGCGCTCTTGTTGACGCTGATCCTGACGGCGAGTTCCTGCGCAAATTCAACCCGGACGCAAAACTCCCAAACGCTGCCGCCCCCACGCCCGACCCTGAACAGCCTAACTGCGACCCCACAGGGCGGGATCAGCCTTGACCGGGCCGACACCGCCCGCCTGCTCAACTATATTGAAGATCTGGAATTTATTTTGGGAGTAAATAATGAATATACCCCGAATTCATTTTGATTTAACTGAAAATTTTGCCCTCACTGTTTTTGGGGGATTGTCCCAAGAAATGGAACAAGTGGGCAGAAATTTACCCAAAATGATGTCTCGTGTGCAGAATGTAACGATTAAGGGTATGCGGACTGAAATTTCCAAACTCATCCGTAAAGAGTACGCCACTCCTAAAGGAGATGTCGATCGTTCCATATTCTTGCGCTTCTCCAGCCCGAAAACTCTGTCCGCTTCATTGAGCATGAGAGGGCGTACGTCTGTAGAGCTTAGCCGCTACAAACCTAACAGAGTCAAAAAAGGCGTTTCGATTAGAGTGTTAAAATCATCTGGCAGAATTACCATAAAATCGGGCGGCAAACATGACATCCTTGAAACCTTTAAAAATAAAGCTTCGGCAACATTTATCGCCAAGGGACATGTTTTTGCCCGAACTGTAAATAAACCACATCCAATCATCTTATTCGGGCCAAGCTTTCTTACTGTGCTCAATAAAGAAGAGAGCATTAACTACTTGGAAGAAAATGCTAAAAGTCGTTTTCTCACCGATTTTTTTAAACAGCTACGCTATGAACTCAGACGCTTGGGAAAATAGGTGCATAAATGAGCTTTTTCAACGACATGGACGCCGATTTAGTCAAGGCGTTGGAAGCGGAAATCGGGCCGGGCGAGAATATTCTCATTTACCCCCATGCGGAAGAAGGCGAAACGCCGCCCCCGGTTATGTTCCGGGCGGTGTTTGATCAACCCGGGCAGGCAGTCAGCCTGGGCAGTGCCGCCGGAGTAGCCTCCGAGGCTCCCTGGCTGCATCTGCGCGAACGGGATTACTATTTTTTGTTGGGCAGGCATATGTCCCGCCGCGATCGCTTTGAGATCCGCGGGAAGCTGTACCGCTATGAGCAGCCCGACCCCGACAGCACCGGCTGGATCAGCCTGAAATTACTGGAGGCCTGAATGCACCCCCGCACGCTGATCCGTCACGCCGCTACTGCGCTGCTTAAATCTCACCCCGACCTGCAAAGCGCCTGCGGCGCACGCATCTTCCCCAGCCGGGAAGAACATTTCCTGGAAGAGGATCTGCCGGCTGTCGGCGTATATACACTGGACGAACAAGTCATAGATACATCAGACCGCGCGCCCCGGCCTGACTGGCGTTCGCTTACCCTGGCGGTGGAGATTCTGGACAAGGCCGCTCCCACACTTGACGACGCAATCGATGCCCTGGCCGCCCTGGTTGAAGAGGCTCTGGGCAGCCCGTCCGCTTTCAGCGCGGTTATCCGCAAGGAATTTCAGTGCGAAAGCCCGATTATGGAAATCGCCTACCAGTCAACCGACATTGAATTCGCCTCCGACGGCAAACGGGTTATGGGCATAGCTACGTTGAATTATCAAATTGAATATGAAAACAGCCGCCCGCCGGATGATCTGCCCGATTTCCTGCGCGGGGGCGTTAACTGGCACAGCAGCGAACCGGCGGGAGGAATACCGGATGCAGAAGACCTTATAACCGTGCGAGAACAGGAGTAACCATGTCCAATAACCCCCAAACAGTATTTTTAACTCCCCGGCCCGGCCTGCTGGTGCTCAACCCCGATACCGGCAAACCGCTGGCCCCCGACGGCGAGCATCTGGTTAAAACCGTTTACTGGCGCCGCCGTATCCGGGAAGGCGCGGTAAGCGAAAGTAAGCCCGCCGCCGCTCCGGCCGCCCCCGTCCCTCAACCTCAGGAGTTTTAAGCAATGGCAATCAGCTTCAACGAAATGCCCGCCGCCTGGCGCGTGCCCGGCATGTTTACCGAGTTTGACAACAGCCAGGCCATGCAGGGCCTGACTCAGCAGGAGTATCTGGTACTTATCGCCGCTCAGAAAACCGCCGCCGGAACTCACCCGGCCCTGAGCCCGATCATTGTAAGCAGCGAGGCCCAGGCAAAAACCTGGTTCGGAGCGGGCAGTCAGGCCCACCGTATGGTTGAGCGGTTTCTAGCGAACAACACGGTTACCCGTTTACTGGTCTGCCCGCTGGACGACGATCCCGCAGGCGTAGCCGCCACCGCCGCAATCGCCGTTACCGGCACGGTAAGCGTGGCCGCGCCTGTCAATCTGTTCATTGCCGGACGCTCCCTGCGCGTGGGCACAAGCGCGGGACAAACCGCCGCCCAGGTTGCCGCCGCACTCGCCGACGCCATAAATGCAGAAGAAATACTTTGCTGCACAGCGAAAGCAAGTGAAGGCACAGTTACGCTTACAGCCAAAAACAAGGGCGACGTGGCCAATCAGTACGACATCAGATTTGATTATTACAGCGAAGGGCTTCCGCAAGGCGTGGCTTTTGAGATCACCCCGTTCGAGAACGGCGCGGGCAACCCGGATATCGGCGACGTGTTCGCGGCTGTGGGCGACCGCTGGTTCCATGTGCTGGCCGTCCCCTACACCGACCGCGCCAACCTGCGCGCCATTGAGACCGAACTGCTCGACCGCTGGGGCCCGTTGCGCCAGATAGACGGAGTGTGCATCACCGCCCGCGCGGGCAGTTTTGCCGAGCTTACCACTTTCGGGCTGGGCGAAGACGGCACCGGCGGAAACTACAGCCGGATCAGCATTATGGAATGCGTGGGCGCGCCCACCCCGCCGTGCGAGCGCGCCGCCGCAGTGGCCGCCAACGTGGCCTATTACGGCAGTATCGACCCGGCCCGCCCTTTTCAAACCTTACGCCTGGTTGACGATCTCGCCCCGGCGGAAGCCGACCGGCTCACCGCCCAAGAACAAAACCTGCTGCTTTATTCCGGCATTGCCACCACCTACACCGATGCGGGCGGCAATGTGTGCATCCAGCGGGTAATCAGCAACTACCGCCTCACAGCCAACGGTGCGAGCGATGTTTCCTATCTGGACCTCAACACCCATCTGACCCTGTCCTACCTGCGTTATGACTGGAATAACCGGATCAAACGCAAGTATCCCCGCCACAAGCTGGCCGGAGACGAGGCCCGCTTTGCCCCCGGCCAGGCGGTAATGACCCCGGCCATCGGCAAAAGCGAGGCTGTGGCCGCCTTTGTGCAGTGGGAGCAGGCCGGGTTGGTGGAAAACATCAAACTGTTCAAGCAATACCTGATCTGCGAGCGCGACGAGAGCGACGTCAACCGGATCAACTGGCGACTGCCGCCCGATCTGATGAATCAGTTCATTGTGGGCGCAACTCAAATCCAATTCAGATTATAAAACGCAACCCGGCGGCATGGGTTTGCCGCGAAGCAGATGCGAAGACCAATGCCGCCGGTAAAAATAAGGCCCATTTAAAAAAGGCAGCCCGGCGGCATGGGTTCGCTGCGAAGCAGATGCGAAGACCAATGCCGCCGGTAAAAATAAGGCCTATATAAGGAGAACTATCATGGCATACGCCAGAGGCGGCATTACCGTTGTCAGTCTTGACGGCACTGTACAGGAAGCTAAAGGCGCCTAGACGTATAACCTGGGCAACCCCAAACGCGACGCCATTATCGGCACCAGCGCGGTTACCGGCTTTAAAACCGCGGTGCAGGTACCGTTTATCGAGGGGGCGATCACCGACAGCAAAGACCTTGATCTGTCCGCTCTGACCTCCCTGGAAAGCGTGGACATCACCCTGGAGCTGGCCTCCGGTAAAATCATCGCCGGTTCCGGCATGTGGTTTGCCGGTGAGGGCAGCGTGACCACGGAAGAAGGGGAAATTGCCGTGCGCTTTGAAAGCGAAACCCCGCTGGAAGAACTTTAATGCCTGGAGGAAATTATGTTGCAAGAAGAAAGTTTAGCTGAGCTTGACCTGCCCGATCCCGAAGCGTCCGGGCTTACTGATGAGGAGAAACCGGAAGAGGAAATCAGCCTGCCTTACACCCTGCCCCTGAAATATCCGTTTCAGGTTGGTCAAAAGACCGTGTCTGAACTTGTATTTCGGCGTCGCCCCAAATCCGCTGACGCGGCGGGGGTGAATTTCGGCAACCTCTGCCCCGAGCACGTTTGTCAGATTGCCGGGCGGGTATGCGGCATTTCCCCGGCCGCGCTGCACAAACTGCTGGATATTTCCGACCTGATCGAAGTGCAGAAGGTGGTAGCCCGTTTTTTGTAGAATTCCCGGAAGACTGGCGCGAAATTCTGGGCCTGCTGGCCTACAGGTTTCACTGGCCGCCTTCCGAACTCTGGCAGCTCACCGCCCGCGACCTGCGTTTCTGGGTCAGGCGGCTGAAATACCTGCACCGCGAATTGCGGTCGGAAAATACATAAACACACCAACCCGGCGGCATGGTTTGCCGCAAAATGAGCAGACCAGCGCCTCCGGATAGAACAAGGCCGAAATAATGCCCCCCAAGCAATCAAAATTCGAGCTCATTCTCGGCGCAAAAGATTCCTGGAGCAGGCCCTGGGGCAAATTCCAAAAGGCCCTGGACGCAGGCGAGCAGAAACTCGAGCGCTTGAGAGAGGCTTCCGCCCGCCTGGGCAAGGAAACCGGTCTTTCCCGTTTTCTGGGCGCCGCCCGGGGCATGGGCGCCGCGTTTAATGCCTCGCTCGATCGGGCCAAGGCTTCTTTCGGCGCTCTTTCCGGCATTGGTGCTAAGCTTGGCGTTGCTTTCGGCCTTGCCGGCGGCGGAATTGCCGCGCTCACTTACCAAATCGCGGGCCTGGGCAACGAAGCGGTGAAAATGTCCCAAAAGGCCGGCCTGGGCGTTGAAAGCTGGCAGAAATGGGCGCATGCGGCCGGAGAATCAGGCGCGGACGCTGACCAGTTGCGCGATTCGTTTGCCAATTTGAATGAAAAAACCATTGAAGCCGCCCAAGGCAATAAGGACGCCGTCGCCTGGTTCCGGCGGGCCGGAGTGCAGATCAAATCCACGAACGGCAAGCTGAAGAGTTCCGAAGAATTGTATCTGGAGCTGGCCGATGCAGTCAAGAAGCTTACCGACTCCGGCCAATTGCGCAAGGCCGAAGCTCTGGCCAAGGCCATGTTCGGTGAAGAAGGCGCGGTAAATCTGCTGCCCATGCTCCGGCAGGGCGCGGCCGGCATCAACGCCCTGCGCAATGAGGCCGAGGAACTGGGCCTGGTGCTGAGCGAAAAGAACGCCGAGGCCGCTGAAAATTTTCTCAACCGCCTGTCCGGCCTTAAGAACCTTGCCCTGGGGTTCGCAATCAATCTGGGCTCAAAACTCATCCCCTTGCTTGATGCGCTCGCGGCGGATTTCCAGGGCTGGGCCAAGGCCAACCGCGAGGTAATTAATGCGAAACTGCAGGAGTTTGTGGAATTTTTACGGCAACGGCTCCCCAAAATCAAAGACACGGTACTGAAAGTAGGGGCGGCCATGCTGGAATTCGGCAAAAAAATCGCCAAAGTGGCCGATTTTCTGGGTTGGGAAAAAACTCTGGCCCTGGGCCTGGCCGCTCTGGCCGCGGTTATTGCCGGCCCGCTGATTGCGGCGACATTGTCTTTCGGCGCCGCCCTGCTCGCCACTCCGATAGGTTGGGTGATTGCCGGGATAGCGGGCGTAACCGCCGCCGTCATCCTGCTCTATAAAAATTGGGACAAAGTAGCGGCTTGGTTCAAGGGCCTCTGGACAGACATCAAAAACGCATTCTCCCGCAGCTGGCTTGAAGGGATTGTGCATGTGCTGGAGAACTTTACCCCGCTGGGCTGGATAAAAAAAGGCATGGACACTGTACTGGAGTATTTCACCGGCCTGTCCCTGCGCGAGTTAGGTGAAAAACTGCTGGGAACCCTCTGGGACGGCCTGAAATCCGGCTGGGACAAGGTTAAGGGCTGGCTTTCCGATGCCGTTGGCGGCGGCGGCGTTGGTCGCGGCGCCGGAGACGGGGTTTTCGCCACCCCGGCCGTCCAGCCTTCCGGCGGTCGGAGTGACGGGGGCTCTCCATTCGGCCCGCCTTTGGGCGCGGCGGCAATGGCCGCAAACAGCTCTCCGGCCGCCACTACCCACACAGAAAAACAGGAAATGGAGCTGAAACTGGTACTGCCGCCGGGTATGCAGGCGCAAAGCCTGGACGGCAACGTACCGTCCAACCTTGATGTACGCCCGCAAACCGCCGATACCGGCCGGCAAATGACTTTTTAAAACGCCGCCGGTGAAAATAAGGGCAATATTAAAAACGCAACCCGGCGGCATGGGTTCGCCCGCAAAGCGAATGCGAAGACCAGTGCCGCCGGTGAAAATAAGGGCAATATAAAGGAGCAAGTATGGCGCTGATCTTCGACGCAAGCTTCCGCGGCGTACCCTTTGAGGTCAGAGCAGCCTCTGATCAGCACGGCCGCACCGTGGTATTGCATGAATATCCGCACCGCGCCGCCCCATATCCGGAAGATATGGGACGGGCGGCCCGGCTGATAGAAGTGAACGGCTTTGTCTGCGGCAACGCCTGGCAGGCCCGGCGCAATGCCCTGGTCGCCGCATTTGACACAGAAGGCCCCGGAACGCTGGTGCATCCCTGGTACGGCGAAATCACAGTCAGCCTGAACGGCCCGGTAAAATTCAGCTACCAGGGCGGAGTAGATGGAGAAGCGTCATTTAATGCCGTGTTTGTGGAAACAAACGATACAAACTACCCCGATGTATCTCCGCACAACCAAAGCCTGGCTGCTATCCGCTCCGCCCTTTGCCTGGACATGGCCGCCGCCTGGCTGGACAGCGCCTGCATCCTGGCCGGACAGGCGTCCACAGTTGTGTCCGCTATCATCAGCGAGGCGCAGTCTGTCGCCCGGGTGGTGGAAAAAGTACAGCAAGGCGATCTTTTGGGCGCGGGCAGCGAGCTCTCAGCCCTGCTTGGGCTGGACGGCTCCGGCATTGCCGATCTGGTTAATCAGGGGCTGGGACTGTCCGCCTTGCTCACGCCGATTTTTACCGGTTGGGATACGTCCGCCAAACAGTCAGAGGCGACCGTGGCCATGCTTGCAATCGCAGCGGCCGCACCGCAAATTTCAAAGCCCGCAGCCCCTGGGGCAACTGCCCTGAGCAGTTGGAAAGCGCGTGCCGCTATCGCGAATTTCCAGCGCGAAGCAGCGACTATAGAGGCGCTCAAGGCCGCAAGCCTGGCTGTGCCCGCCACCCGTCTGGAAGAATCAAAATTGCGCGAGAGCGTGTTTGAAGCCGTGGAAAACTGCCTGTTGAACACAGATAACCCGGAGCTTGCGGGCGAGTTGCGCGATTTACGCCGTTACGCCCTGGCCGCTCTGGCCGAAAACGGCTCAGCCGCCCCGGATGTAATTACAGTCAGTGAATCAGCCACGCTGCCCAGCCTGGTGGTCGCCTATCGTCAGATAGTACGCGAAAGCGGCCGGGTTATTGATTTACTTGAAGCCGAATCCGACCTGCTGGACCGCAACACCGTTTCCCACCCCGGTTTCGTCCCCGGCGGCAAACCCCTGGAGGCGCTGCGTTATGCCCGCTGAAAATGTGATTTTGCGCATCAACGGCGAAGACTGGCAGGGCTGGACCAACTGTCAGATCACCCGACAACTCGACGCCGTCTCCGGCAGTTTCAGCATCGGGCTCACCCGCCGGGTGGAGTTCAGCGGCAAAGTGTTGTCCATTGCCACAGGCGCGCCCTGCGAACTGCTGGCCGGAGACTCCCCCCTGATCAACGGTTATATCGGCCGCCATATGGACAGCGGCGCGCGCTCGTCTCACGCAATCACGATCACCGGGCGCGATAAAAGCGGAGATATAGTTGATTGCTCCGCTGTGCATTCGCCCGGTCAGTGGTTCGGCCTGCATATCGGAGAAATTGCTCAACTGCTTTGCGAACCTTTTGGGGTGCCTGTCAGCCTTGAATGCGACCCCGGCCCCGCCTTCCCCGTATTCAAGCTGGAATGGGGCGAAACCGCGCTTGATGCGTTGGAGCGGGCCCTGCGTCAACGCGAACTGTTCGCCTTGCCGTCAAATAACGGCGGGATCAGGCTTGCCGAAATCGGGGTTAAAAGCAGCTCAACCCCGCTTATCCACGGAGAGAATGTGCTGAGCTGGAGCTGGTCAGACAGCGAAGAAGGCCGCTTTTCCGATTACCTGGTGGAAGGCCAGCAGCCCGGAACGGATGACGCTTTCGGGATAAGCGCCTGCGCGGTGAGCGGCAACGCCAACGATACCGCCATAACCCGTTACCGCCCCCTGCTGATCAGAGCGGAAAACCAGGTCAACCGCGATGGGGCCGCCCGCCGGGCCGCTTGGGAAAAAACCGTCAGGGCCGGCCGCGCGCGCAGCCTGGAGGTCACTCTGGCCGGTTGGCGGCAGCAGAACGGAGAACTTTGGGATGTAAATCTGCTTGTTCCGGTGGTTTTTCCGTATTTCGAGATTGAGGACGATTTGCTGATCTCCAAGGTGATATTTGAGCAAAGCAGAGCCGCCGGAACCATTTGCAAACTGTCTTTAAGCCCGCGCGACGCATTTACGCCGGAACCGGAAGAAGCAAAGCAGGCCGCCCAGGAACCGGGCGCGAGTAAAGCCTACAGCCAGGCCGAGCTTGCGGATTGGGGGTTTGAGGAATGAGGAACCTGAAGGATTTAATGCGTCGGGTGCAGAATATTTGCTCGCGCGGCGTAGTGCGCGCAATTTCCGCGTCGCTGAAAATGCAGGGCTTACAGGTGCTGGTTTTGCGGGGCGAGGTAATTGACGGCGTTGAACATGCCGAGCCTTACGGCTTTACCTCTCATCCCCTGCCCGGTGCGGAGGCGTTTATGAACCACCTAGGGGCCGACCGCTCCCATGCCGTGGCCCTGGTGGTTGCCGACCGCCGCCATCGCCCCACGGATTTGCAGCCGGGTGAGGTCTGCCTGTATAACTGCGAGCAGATCCGCGTGCATCTGACTGAAACCGGCCTGGTGATTGACGGCGGCGGCCTGCCCATTTTGTTTAAGAATACGCCGCAAATCACCTTTGACACCCCTCTGAATCAAACCAGCGGCGAGGTAATGGACAGACTGAACGAGGGCGGCAAAACCATGTCGGCCATGCGTCAGGTGTATGACGCGCACACCCACCCGGAAAACAACGACACAACCACCAGCCCGCCCGACCGGAAAATGGGAGGCGCATAATGTTTTGCGATCTCGCTCTCGGTTTCAGCTCTCCTTCAGGCTGCGACCTGTTACTTACTTCCGGCGATTTGCAGGGCGACTCCACCCTGTACACCGCCGTCATTGTCAGCCTGTTCACCAACGCCAAAGCTGAACTCTACGAGGAGCTGCCGTCGGGCGAAACCGACCGCCAGGGCTGGTGGGGAGATTATCTTGACGACTCGGAAACGCGCGGCCCAACCGGCGCGGCCGGGGCTAAATTCATCCGCCGCCGCAAGCTGGGCTCGCGCCTCTGGCTGCTGCGGCGTGAAATTCAACATCAGAAAATCGTGGCCCGTGCGGAACAATACGCATCAGAAGCCCTGCAATGGTTGATTGACGATCAACTGGTCAGAGCCGTGCAGGTTGAGGGCGGCATGGTCCGCAATGGAATCCTGACCTTGCAAATCAGCCTGGATGTTCCGCCCGCTTCCGCCACCCGTCTGCCCCCGGCCGCCTATGAAACAAAGAACTGGACGCTGTTTTACGACTACAAAAACAATCTGCCTGTTTCCGGCTGACCATGAAGGAGCTCCGCACCTATGCCTTGGAATCAACCCACCCTGAAAACCCTGTACGCGCGGATCAAATCCGACTTCTGCTCATACCTGCTCAATGGCGCCAGTCCCCTGTTCGCTACAGTCATCGGCGTGCTGGCCAAGGTCTGGGCCGGAGCCTGCCACAGCATGCACCTGTTTCTGGCCTATATTTTTAAAAACGCCATTCCCGACACCGCAGAATCGGACTACCTGCGCCGCTGGGCTGCTATCTGGGCGGTTTACCCCACCCGGGCGGCGGCGGCCGAAGGCGTTGCGCTGGTCACGGGCAAGGCAGGCGCAAACGTGACCATAAATTGTTGGCTCTATCATCAGGCAAGTGGGCTGCGCTATAGAACCCTGGCTGAAAAACGGATTGACGCAAGCGGACAGGCGGAAATTATGGTGCAGGCCGTTACCGCCGGAGCGGCCGGGAACCTTGAGCCGGGCGCAGTGTTGAAGTTTGTAAGCCCTCTGCCCGACGTCAGTTCCGAGGCTGTAGTGGGCGAGGCCGGCTTAAGCGGCGGCGTGGCTGAAGAAAGCGACGAATCCCTGCGCGAGCGGCTGCTGTTGAAAATCCGCGAGCCCCCGCACGGCGGCGCGAAACATGATTATGCGGCCTGGGCTTTGGAGACGCCGGGCGTCACCCGCGCCTGGGTCTATCCCAACCATTACGGGCTTGGCTCCGTCGGCGTCTGTGTCGTGAACGACAACTCACAGTCTACCGACAGTCCCCGACCTGACGCCGAAACTCTGGCCCGCGCCCAGGCGTATATTGACGAGGTTAAGCCGGTTACCGCATTTGCAGTTGTATTTGCCCCGGAACTGTCTCTCTGTACGGTAAAAGTGCGGCTATCGCCGGATACTGAAGCCGTGCGGGAATCTGTGCGCCGTGAACTTGCAGACCTCTTCCGCCGTGAGGCGGAACCGGGCGGAGTAATCCCGCTCACGCACATTGCCGAAGCCGTCAGCATCGCGGCGGGCGAGTATGACCACCAGCTTGTTGAACCTGTCGCCAATATCAATCCCGGAGCCGGTATGTATCCCAAACTTGCGGATGTTGAGTTTATGGGCCCGCTGGAGGCCGGAAATGCTTAAGCGTCGCACCATTGCGGAATACGCCTCTATGCTGGCCAACCTGTTCCCGCCCGGTCAGGCCTGGAGCCGGAGTGCGGACAGCGGTTTAATCAACCTGAACCGCTCCGCCGCCGTGGAACTGACCAGAATTGACGGCGAGGCTCACCGCCTGCTTGCCGAAACCAACCCGGCCAGCACAGTGGAAGCCCTGACTGATTGGGAACGGGTGACCGGTCTGCCCGACCAATGCTCAACCCTGGCCACTACTTTTGAGGAAAGGCGCGGGCAGGTGCTGATTAAACTTGTGCGCCCCGTGGGTCAGCACGCCGCCTATTACAAAGCTCTGGCAAAAACTCTGGGCTATGCAAGCCCGCAAGTAGAAGAGTTCGTGCCTTTTCGCGCGGGCAGCCGGGCGGGTGACCGAATTAACCAGGCTCCCGGCGGGGTATATCTGCAGGAAGCGGACGGCGAATCTGCGCCGGTGCAGTCCGATTATCACGGCTGGCTTTACACTTGGCGCCTGAACCTGGACACAACCGCCGTGCGTTATTTTCGGGCCGGGCAAAGCCGGGCGGACGACCGCCTGAGCTCCTGGGGCGACAAGCTGATCGAATGTATTGTCAAACGTTTTAAACCGGCCCATACGATAGTAATTTTCGCTTATGGCGCGGCGGCTGCGGAGGCGATCGCTTCAAGCGGTTATTGCGAATACTGCGGCGATGCCTGACTGAATTTTAACTTGGAACAAGGAGCAATGTATGTTTAAAATCGATGGCCCGGATGCAGTGGCGGTAAAACCGGAAAAAACCGCCCCCGCTTCCGATGCGGGTTATTTTTACGGCGGCAACCCGGCTACCGGGCAAATGGCGACAATGGTTACGGCCGACTGGCTGAATACGGTACAGGAAGAACTTACCGCGGTAATCCGGGGCGCGGGTATTGCGCTTGACCGCAATGACGACACCCAGCTTGCCGCCGCGATCCGGGCTCTGCTTGCGCGGGGAACGCTCCAAATCGACACCTTCCGCCAATCCTTCATCGGAGCGCCCCGCTGGTGGAGAAGCTATAACCTGCCGCCCAATCATGTCTGGGCCGACGGCAGTCTGGCGCTGTTCGAAGACTGGCCCGAATTTGCCGAAATGTTTTTTAGCGGCGGTCTCTCCGGCATGGTGCTGTCAGCCGATGCAACCTCAGATAATATGATTTCCGCCGCCGCCAAGTGGGTGGGACACCCCGAAAATATCGGCCTTTACACTCCCCGCCTGGGCGGCTGGTTTATGCGCAACTGGACGCCCGGACAAACCAAAGACGCAAACCGCAACTCCGGCTCCGCGCAGGC
>CALUZB010000006.1 GCA_944325195.1 uncultured Desulfovibrionaceae bacterium
CGGAAAGCGAGCCGTCCAGAAGCCTGATCCCATTGAATTGGGTGGAACGGGCAATCCGTTCGATTTCAGAGGCCATGGCCTGGAATTCCGAATCGATCATCAGGCGCTGATCGGAATTGTAGGTGCCTGTGGCCGCCTGCATGGCCAGTTCTTTCATTCGGATCAGCTTCTCGTCGATTACGGCCAAGGCGCCGTCCGCAGTTTGGAGCAGGGAGATTGCGTCGTTGGCGTTGCGCATGCCTTGGTGCATGGCGGCAATGTCCACGCGCATCAGCTCGCGAATGGCCAGACCGGCCGCGTCGTCGGCCGCGCGGTTTACACGCATACCGGAGGAGAGGCGTTCTACTGATGTGCCCAGACGGGCGTAAGTCATTCTTAAGTGCCGGGCTGTGTTGTGTGCCGGCAGATTGGTGTTTAAAACCGTACTCATTGCCCTTACCCGGAAGTTTGGGTGCCTCCTGACAGAGAAGCCTGCGCCCGGTTGGTGCTTTTACTCAAAACTCAACTCCCCTTCCACACCGGTTCCCGTTTACACGCCCGGCATGTAAACGGTGGTTTGCAAGCCAAGACCTATCCGCTCAAATCAAAGTCAGATCGAAGGCCAGATCAGGGTGCAATCCATGAGTCGGAATCGCCCCGGCGTCAATTCCACGTTGCTCTATGCCTAATTAAGCAAAAATCGAGCCATATCCTACTGTCTTAAGCCGGGCAGGCCGGTCTGAAGGCAGCGCGGATTTTTCTGATGTTGTCAGGTGGTTTTACGCCTGTTTCGGATAATCAGGCAGTTTTCCGGTATTCAGCGAATTTACAGGTAGTTTAGTTGATTTTCTTTGGCATGGAGTAGCCGTACAGGTTTGCAACAAAAGACTGCTCTTTACGGCAAGACGGTCTTACTTTCAGAGCATTTTAAATTACTGATCGTGATTGTCGGGAAATCAGGGTGTGTTCAAGGGGATATACCCGGTTTTTGCGATCAGGGCCTGGCCTTCCGGGCCCAGCAGCCATTGAATCAGATCCCGGCTTTCCGGGCTTGGCTGGCGGCAGGTCACTGCCACAAACTGAGTTGTGAACGGGTAAGCGTCGGAGGATATCTTCTCCGGCAGCGGGCTGACCCCGTCCACCGCCAGCAGTTTGACCTGATCTGAAGGGAACTGTACCGTGGCGTACCAGCGGAAAGTGTAGCCAATGGCTTCCTTGCGGTTGCGGAACTCAGCCACAGAATTGATGATATCGCCCATGCCCTCGGCGTATTCTTCCCGCAAGGGCATGGCCATGTCCAGCCCGTCCATTACCATTTCGCTCATGGTAGTCTGGCTTCCCGAGCCGTCGGGGCGCTGGAAGGGCAGGATTTTTTCAGCCTCACCCCCCACTTCTGCCCAGTTGGTGATATTTTTGCGGTAAATATCCCGGATTTGGGCTGTACTCAAGCCGTCCACCGGATTGTTGACATTCACCATAAATACAAAGGCGTCTTTGGCAATGGGGGTAAGTACGGGCTCAAGTCCGGCTTCATATGCCATTTGCAGTTGCGCCTGAGATGGCGGCGCGCCGAAAAATATGTCGATATCCCCATTAATCAGTCGTTCCCAGGCGGAAGGCGTGTTGGTGCAATCTACCAGATCAAAAATGTGCGGAAGTTGGGGGGCCGTTTCTTCTTCATATTCCCAGTATTCTTCTGTCGCTACATCTGTGTACAGCGCCTGCGCCGCTGCCCCATACACCGGCAACAGGGCAATGGCACCGTCCAGGCGGGGGTGATTTTTCGTGATATGCAGGCTGGGCGGGGTATCTGGAACAACTAACTTGTTATCTTGGTAGTAGGGCAGATAGTCGTACACATAAACGCCATGTCCCACACTTTCGATGTCAGGGTCAAAGCCGTAAAGGGTGTTGCTGTTTATCTGCCACTGGTTGAGCACAACGGCCAGCAACGCCGCTCCCATACAGGCGGCTAGCTTCAGAGTTCCTTTTTTTATGGACAGGCTGCGTTTTCGGCGTCGGGCTGTGAGCATGAAGGCGGCGAAAAACAGGCAATAGATGAAAAGCAGTAAAATTGCCGGCAGGAGCATAACCAGCAAGGCTGGGTGGAACAAGCGCTGCAGGATAATACCGGCCAGCAGCCAGAGCATGATCGGCAGAAACAGGGGGAAGTAGCGGGGGAAACAAGTTAAGGGCAAAAAGGTCCGACGGGCCAGTATCCAGCCCAGCAGCGTCGGCCCGGCAATGAGCGAACTGAAAAGCAACGCCCCCCCAAATGATGATACGATAAGCTGACCAAGCCAGTGATAGTGAGGATTGGATTCAAATACTATGGAACGCAAAAAGTCGATCAGCTTATCTGTCCCAAAGAGGAACAGCAGACAGGCAAACGGCATGAGCAGGCTGCACAAAAATGCAACTATCCGATATCTCATGGTTATTCCTTTGTTATTCCTTTTTGTGTTCCCTTCGGGTAGTACCGGAGCTGCTTCTTCGGTGGCTACAGCAATGACCAGACTATGGCCGCCAGACCCACAGTCCAGCAATAATAGGCGAATTTGCCGAAAGAGTTCTTTTTGATGATAAACACCAGCAATGTCAGCGCTAAATAGCCGGAAATTGCCGCCACTGTGAATCCCAATGCAAACTCAAACAAGCTGAAGCTGGTTTCTATACCGCCCAGCATTTCCACCAACAACGCTCCTACAATGGCGGGAATGGATAGGATGAAGGAAAATTTTGCGGCCAGGTCACGACGCAGTCCACGCAGCAGAGCGGCTGAAATGGTCATGCCGCTGCGGGATATGCCCGGGGTAATGGCCACGGCCTGCAGCAGTCCTATGATCATGGCGTCTTTAACAGTCATTTCGGCAATATCCCTTCCCTTGTCTCCGGACTTCACCGAGCTGATTTTCAATACACAACCGGTGAACAGCAGGGCCAGACCTACGGCCAGGGTTGAAGCGCTTAGTTCTACAAAAACGTTTTTCAGCAATAAACCGATTATGCCGGTGGGGATGGTGGCCACACAAATCAGACAAAGGAAGCGAAAGTTGGAACGGGCGGTATAAAGCCGGTTTAAGCTGCCCCCGCCTTTAAGCAGTCCCGGCAGATATTTTAACTCGCAGGCAAGCTCAATTATAGTCTGGCGGTAGAAAATCACTACAGCCAGCAGGGTGGCCAGATGAAGAACAATGGTGAACGCCACCTCCGGTTCTTCAATTCCGAAAATGTTTTGAGCCAACGCCAAGTGCCCGGATGACGATATGGGAAGAAACTCCGCCAGACCTTGCAGCAGAGCAAGGATAATAACAATAAGTTCTGTGGTCATGTGAAATTCCGGCTTAACAGCCCAGCAAAAGTGACAATGGTGACAGCTAAAAAAGCCCGCGGCATTCCCACGGGCTATATCACATGGCTTGTGGAACAACAAGCTTTATTGCTTATGGCTGATCTCTGCTCCCAGGCTGAAATTCCGGCTGCTTGTGCTTGTTGTTTGGGTATACCGGTTTACTCTTCCGGCTCAAAATCAGCCTTGCCCACTCCACAGATCGGACAAACCCAATCGGCCGGCAAATCTTCAAATGCCGTACCCGGGGCAATACCGCTGTCCGGATCGCCCGCGGCCGGATCATATACATAGCCGCAAACACTGCAAACATACTTTTTCATTATACTGCCTCCGAGGAGTTATAAAGTAAAAGGTTATTGCCAAATTCTGGTAAGGTTTTTTTGCCCTACCGCGATTTTAGGGAGTGGTACATATTGCTCAAACTGTGACAAACTCAGTTTCATCTTGCTTTCGGGCTTTGATGAACTTAGGTGACGCGAAACGCACTCCCGCTGTTGTCAGAACATTGTGATGAATATATTGTTCTGAGAGTGACCTTTTGTTTTTGCCCGGCCTATCGTTTAACCCAAAGCCCATGCAGGTTGCAATATTCCCGGGCAACAACATTGTCGGCCTTGCTTATAAATGTGGCTTTGGGCTCTGCCCCCGGCTTAAGGAAGGCCAGACAGCTCATGTTGTCGGAAATGAGCTCAATCCACTCAATATAGTGTTCAGGCAAGGAAGGATGAGGTGCAGAACCTACTTTCACGTTGAATCCGTCAGCGGTTTTTTCCACTACCGGAACATGCTTTTCCTTGCTGGCATCAACAGTGTTCTCCTGCATATGCACCATATTTTCTCCACAACAAACCAGAGTTCCCGTTCCCGTATGCAATAATGATACGATATTTCCACAACGGTTACATTTATAAATATCAAGCAGTTCTGCCATAGTTTCTCATTCCTCCATAGTTTAGTTATTATTCGCTAACGAATTATATATCTTTATAAGGGAAAAGGTCAATTGGAAAAGGTTCTTAATAGTGCTCAAACTAAAATTGGAAAAAATGCGACAAACCCCTTGCATGTTTGTCCGGAAACTGATACTAGCAAATCCCTGTTTCCTTTAGGAAGTGGTTTTTTCCTAGGTAAGAAAAATTTTGGTTTACATTCAAGATAAGCAGTGGTAAATATCCCTTTTGCAATCAAGGCGACTTTGCGTCGAAGAATTAACTAAGGAGTATCCTTTAATATGGCAACACGTAGAGAACCCCGGTTTAAATTGTGCCGCCGGCTTGGCGTGAATGTTTGCGGCCACCCTAAAGCAATGAAGCGTATGGATGATAAGGCTGCACGTGGTGGCAAGAAAATTTCTGAATATGGGCTTCAGCTTTTAGAAAAGCAGAAGTTGAAGGCGTATTACGGTATTTTGGAACGTCAGCTTGCCCGTTACATGAAGTTGAGCCAGATGAGCAAGGGTATTACCGGTGAAGTGTTGCTCCAGACTTTGGAGTGTCGTCTGGATAATTTGGTTTACCGCCTTGGTTTTGCGCGTTCTATCCGGCAGGCGCGTCAAGTGGTTACTCATGGCCATATCACCCTGAATGGAAAGAGAGTCAACATTCCTTCTCAAACAGTTAAGGAAAATGATGTTATTTCCTTGCGCCAGGAATCGCGGAAAAACCCTGTGTTTGCCAATAATTTTCAGGAACTGCACCCCTTTGGTTTGAATTATTTAGAGAAGAACCCGGAAGAATATACCGGTAAGTTGTTACGTATGCCGCAGCGTGATGAAATACCGGTAGAAATCAATGAAATTCTGATTATTGAACATTATTCCCAATAGATAGTGGGTAAAATTCTCTACGTGTGTTCAGGGCAGGATCTACTTTTTGGTAGATCCTGCTTTTTTATAAGTGCCCATTTGGGTGAAAGATTGCACGTTAGCGTCTGGCCTGGGTTGGAAAAGTTGTACATTTTACAGTTAGAGGGGTTGCATACTGGCCGGTAACTTGTTAATGTCATCCAAGCTTGCTTACGCAAGCAAGGGACAGCCTGCTTTTTAAGGGGAGCAAGGCGCAAACAGGGCTATGGCCCGTGAATAGGAGGCATATATGGATTTTGAAATGGCTGTTGTTTATATCGGGACGGTTGTAGTATTGGTTGGCGGGGCTCTGGCGGTTTGGATTTCTAATAAATCCTACAAAGGTTAAGCCTCATTTAATGTAAGTCCGGCGGCGCACGGACACAGGGTCTGCTCTATTTCAGGAATTTCAGGGCAGGCCCTTTTCTTTTAAGCATACTTTACATGGTATGCAGTCATTGCATATCGGACGTGGTTAGTCTTTTTACAGTCCAGGCGGCAACTGCGGAAAAACTGCTTCCGACTACAGGTGATCAGGCTAAACAGGGTTGATGTCAGGTGGGCGCTGTTGTCTGGCGCGCTTGAGTATGAGTATCTATTCCGCTTCCAAATATCTGCTGAACCATATTACAGCGATAATATTTCACTTTATGCCTTTTGGGTGAGAACGCTGATGCCCCATGTATGTTCAACTGATTACAACCCGACATATTTATTATTGATCGGAAAAATGAAAATGCCTGTTAAACCTATATCAAGCTGTTTTGTCATTTCAGTATTTCTATTTGCTATAACCTTCGTGATGACAAGTCCTGTTTTCGGGCAGGAATTGTGTCCGTCTGCCGCTTATAACAGCGCCGTCCCTGCTTTTAATCTGTTCCTTGAGGAGCAGGAAGATATTCTTAAACTTCAAATCAAGTCTGCTGTTTGTGCAGGAGAAAACCAACCAGCATCTATGCCGGCAAAGGACGATATTCTTTCCTTTTTTGAGCGGTCCGGCACCTTGCCTGATACTGCACAGGCACAGGTAGAAGCTTATTCCTGTTTTGGTCGATTGTTTATTACCCGGGTCATTGAGTTGCGGGTTGATATGGAAAATTGTTTTGCCATGGATAATTGCGTAAATAAACTGTGCGCTGATCTGAAAATTGACAGACAGAATAAAACTGAACAAAGTCGTTCCAGTGCCACCGCCCCCAACCCCGGCTCGGCCCAATCTCTGTCCGTATCTCCAACCGTCTCCGGAGTTGCGGATATGCGCGAGGTTTATGACCGCAACGCTAAAGATCTTATGGCTATTCCATAAAGATGAACTCTTAATGGAAGCGATGTCTTCGATTGGGGATTAGTTAATCTTTCAAAGCGCTTGAACTTGAAACACCTGAGGGATTGCTTTCAAAATTTGCCACCAGATGTTTGCAGACGGTTTTCCTTTTTGTTAAGCAACTATTTGAAGTGCTGGATTACAGCAAAATCCGCTTAAGGTATACTTTTGGTTATGGGCAGGTGCATGTCAGCTTGCCTTAGTAAGAAAAAGCCGGCAAAGGCCGAATAAGTGCAGAAACAATCTGAGCTTTCTAAACAAGGTTTGGCTGCATATAGTTGCAGGGAGGCGTTCATAGATATTAATCGGCTCATCTGCATGGTTGCTGCCGGAATCATGCAGAGACTGTTTGCCTGAAGACTGAATCCCTGCCGGCGCACTGACATTTACTTGAACAATGCGTACAGGTAAAGGGTGATGTCAGGGAAAGGAGCGACTTTCGACTGTTTGCGTCTGGACGCCGGTCGTCCCGAATGCTTCGGAAAAGAGATTGCGTTGTGGTTCATCTCGATATAGCGGATTTATTCCGGCAAAGCTGTTTTGTTGCTTGCGTGGCTTAACAGTTACAGTACTTGACTCAGCTGTGGCTGTGGTTTAGCTGCATTTCTCCAGAGCGGATAGCCAGGCAGGAGTGGGAACCGGTTTGCCTTCCGCGTTTACGCAGGCATGTTGCGTACTGCCTGTTGCCAGAATTTTGGTTTTGGTTTCATCATAAATCTCATATACGAACAGGATTGAGGCCCGTCTCCATTCCTGAACGCCTACCCGGATATAAATCAGGTCATCATAGCGCAAGGGTGAACGGTAGCGGCAATTTGCTTCTCTTACCGGCAGAAAAATGCCTCTTTCTTCAATAGTCCTGTAGCTCAGATTGCGCTCACGCAGCCAGGCATTGCGTGAACGCTCAAATAAATGGAAGTATTCGGCATAATAAACCACGTTCATTGCATCTGTTTCGCCATACGACACCCTGTGGGGCAGCCATGAGTCGGATTGAGGAAAATTGCCCTGCATACTGGTATCCCTCTGAAAAATGAGTTATTAAATACAACTGTGAGGCTCTTGGCGTAACGCCTGGAGCTTTTGCTTTGTCGTTTGTAATCTGAGTGGTATAACCTTAAGCCTTTGGAGCCGTCAATGAGAACTGCATTTCACTTGTTTGTATTTTCAACTCTCCTTGTTATCTTGAGTTCAATTTGCGGCTGTTCCGTCTCTATGCACCCGTATGAATATGGGGCTCACTCTGCTGTGGCTGGTTTCCCGCCCGCTACTCATAGCGGCTGGAAGGCCTTGAGCCGCGATGAGGCCGTGCAGGCAGCCTTGGTGCTTTCCCCGCGCGACCAGGGTTTAAGCTCTTGGCGGGAGTTGGGTCCTGCTGTATCCGACTGCAAACGCTATGTTGCGCGCAGGCCGCAAGCAGATGTGGTAATCAGCGACGGGAATGTGACGATAACTTGGGCGGATATCGCCAGAAGCCTTGCCCGCCTGGAAAAGTTGTTGCCTGCCTTGGACAGTCAGCCCATGCTTCTGGCTGATGAGTTCATCTGGTACCGGCGCGGTCCCGATATTGCATTCACCGGATATTTTGAGCCTACCTTGCAGGCGAGCCCCGTGAAGACTGAACGCTTTAACTATCCGTTGTACCGACTTCCTCCGGATGTGCGTAAGGGACGCCGGTATCATAACCGTGAGGCTATAGATGAGAAAGGGGTGTTGCAGGGGCGCGGCCTGGAGCTGGCTTGGGTTGACGATAAAGTAGGAGCTTACTTCCTGCAGGTGCAGGGCTCAGGGCGGCTTGTATTCCCGGATGGGAGCGTCAAACATGTGCTTTACGGTGGTAAGAACAACTGTGCCTATGTATCTTTAGGGCGGATAATGAAAGAAAAGGGGCTGCTCGAACCGGATAATGTGAGTATGCAAACTATTCGGGACTATCTGGAACTGCACCCTGAACAGGTTTCCAGTCTGTTTTGCGAAAATCCGAGCTATGTGTTCTTCCGCTTGGCTGACTCAGGTCCGGTGGGTGCAATGGGTGTGCCTCTACTCCCCAAGGCCAGCCTCGCCACTGATAGCCGGGTGATCCCGTTGGGAAGCCTTACGGCGTTCGCTGTACCCATGCCTGGACAAGACGGCAACCAGGGGACGGCGGGGCTGCTTGCCGGAATAGGAATGGCTCAAGACCGAGGCGGGGCCATTAAAGGAAACCGGGCTGATTTGTTCTGCGGCGCTGGGACGTGGGCTGAACATGTGGCCGGGCATCTGGATACTTCAGGAGCGCTGTTTTTGCTCATTGCCAGATAGCCTCACTCTCTGTGGGAGAATGCCGGCTGCAACGGACTTCATGATTATCCGGTAGGTAGTTTATGGTGGATTACCTTGCTGTAAACGGGATTTTCAGTTTGCTTGTGGAGATATTTGCGTCTGCATCTGACTAGTATCCGGCTCTGTGTAAGTCCTTTCATAAATGGTTTTCAAGGCATAGCCCGGTAAACACAGAAGCATTGATGTTTCATTACTACGCAAACCATTTCAATAAACTTCCATTCTTGTCGTTTGGTTGCGTCCGTCTTTTTTGGCGGCCGCCATACTCTGTCGCTTTCGGTATCGGCAACGGAAAGCATGGGCGGGCGGCTTTTGCTGTACGCTTAAAACCGATTGTTTGAACTTGCACAAGCCATGTTTCAAACCGGCAATCCGAAGGGTACATCTTGGCTCACCGCGCAAGTTATACGTAGTGGACGCAGGCACAATTTGAACATTGTATGTCTTAATGCAGCAGTTCGGCTTGACTAAGCCCCTTACAAACTTATTTATTCTTATAATAAGAATTTCTGTTTTTATCGCGCTTTTAAAGAGTTCAACCTTTCAATTAGTGCGAGACATTGTAATGTTGGCAAAGGAGCCTCAGTTAATGAGTGTGAAATATAAAGATTACTATAAACTTCTAGGCGTTGAACGGGGCAGTTCCAAAGACGAAATTAGTAAGGCCTACAAGAAGCTGGCGCGCAAATATCATCCGGACTTGAATCCAAATAATAAGGAAGCGGAAAACAGGTTTAAGGATATCAACGAGGCCTATGAGGTTCTGAAAGACGATGAGAAGCGCCGTTTATACGACCAGCTGGGTCCCAATTGGGAACACGGGCAACAATTCCAGGGAGCTCCCGGGTTTGAGGGCTTCAATTTCGGGCAGGGGGGGAGCTATACATTTACCTCCGGCGGGCCCGGAAGCGGGGCGTTCAGCGATTTCTTTGAAATGATTTTCGGCGGCATGGGACGCAGCGGTGGATTTTCCGGGCAAGCCGGCGGAGCAGGTTTCGGGGCTGACCCATTTTCCGGATTCTCCAGTCGCGGAACCGGGCCGCAGCGGGGCGGTGATATTGAGTCAAGCATCACCCTGAGTTTGGAAGACGCTTACCGGGGCGGCAAAAAAAGCATTACCCTGCAGGGCAGCGGGGGCGACAGTCGTTCGCTGGAAGTGAACATTCCCCGCGGAATTAAGCCGGGGGCGCGCATTCGTCTTGCCGGGCAGGGGTATCCGGGTTTTTCAGGCGGCCCGGCTGGCGATTTGTATCTGAAAGTGCAAATAGCCCCGCATGCCCGGTATAAGTTGGAAGGCAGCAACATTTTATATACCTTGCCCCTTGCCCCTTGGGAAGCGGTGCTGGGAGCCAAGGTACGGGTACCCACTTTGGATGGGGAAGTAGAGTTGAACATAAAGCCGGGCACCGGCAGTGGGCGCAGATTGCGCTTGCGCGACCGTGGCCTTGGCTCCGGCGCCAACCGGGGCGATCAATTGGTGCTTGTGGAAATAGTGGCACCTGAGCATTTAAGCCAGGAAGAAGAAACACTGTGGCGGCAACTTGCTGCAAAGTCGAATTTTAAAGCCAGGAGTTAACCGGGAGGAAATATGTACAGTTCAGACATTAAACAGGTGAACAGTGAAATTATGCCTTCCAGTCTGGTAAATTTTGAGGAATTCATCAGCCTTACCGGCAGCCGGGTTGAGTTGGTTCAGGAGGCCATCGATCTGGGCTGGCTGACGCCCGGGAAAAGCGCCACAGAGGAATTGTTGTTTAACAGCACCCATATTTACAAGGTTCAGAAGCTGCATCGCATTTGCAAGGATTTTGATATCCCTGCCACCGCCGGGATAATCATTGTAGATTTACTGCAGCGGGTGGACGAACTGGAAGCCCGGGTGCGCCAGTTGGGCGGAGAGAGCAGCCGGCAGGCCGGCACCTAGACCGCTTGAATGCCCGGGCGATTGGCTAAAGTCGCTGAGGGGTCTGTAACGGTCCGGTTAGATTTCAGGGCAGTACTCGTTGTCTGCCTTTAACGACTGCTGTAGGAGTCGTTTGCGCTTGCTCATAACCATATTTATGGTCATGCAGCGCTTGCCGTTGCTTCAGGCGGCGGCCGCTTTGAAATAAAATTTCAAAGTAAATGTTATAGTTGAGGAGATTTTTTATGGATATGCAACAGTTTACCCAAAAATCCAGAGATGCATTGGGCGAGGCTCAAACCCTGGCCTTGCGTCTGGGGCATCAGGAGGTGGACGCCGAACACCTGGCTGTGGCTTTGGCCACGCAGGAACACGGACTGGTGCCGCGTCTGCTGGAACGTCTTAAAATCAATCCGCTGGAATATGCAAGCGCCGTTTCCAGTGAGTTGTCTAAAAGGCCCTCGGTCAGCGGGCCCGGCGCTAACGGGCAAATGGGAGTAACCCGCCGCCTTGGGCAAATTCTGGTTGCGGCCAGAGATTTATCCCGCCAGATGAAAGACGAATATGTAAGCGTTGAGCATTTGTTTCTGGCTCTTCTGGAAGAAAGTCCCGGCAGCGGTCTGGGGCGTGTTAACCGAGAATTTCGCATCAACAAAGACGACGTACTGAATATATTGGCGGATGTGCGCGGCAGTCAGCGGGTTACCAGCGATAATCCGGAAGATACCTACGAGGCTTTGTCGAAATTCGGGGTGGATATGGTTGAGGAAGCCCGACAAGGACGGCTTGATCCGGTAATTGGACGCGATTCCGAAATCCGCCGTTGTATCCGGGTGTTGTCGCGCCGCACCAAAAACAACCCGGTGCTTATCGGTGAGGCCGGGGTGGGTAAAACTGCCATTGTCAGCGGGCTGGCCCAGCGCATTCTCAAGGGAGATGTGCCGGAAAGCCTGAAAGACAAGAAGTTGTTTTCTCTGGATATGGGCGCCCTGATTGCCGGAGCCAAATATCGCGGCGAGTTTGAAGAGCGCCTGAAAGCGGTGCTGACCGAGGTGGAAAAGTCCGAAGGACAGATCATCATGTTCATAGATGAACTGCACCTGATCGTGGGTGCAGGCAAAGGCGACGGCGCCATGGATGCCGGGAATCTGCTCAAGCCCATGCTGGCGCGTGGCGACCTGCACTGTATTGGGGCCACCACCAACGATGAATATCGACAGTATATTGAGAAAGACCCGGCTTTGGAACGTCGTTTCCAGCCGGTGCTGGTGGAAGAACCGGCCACCGACGACGCCATCTCCATTTTGCGCGGCTTGAAGGAACGGTTTGAGCTGCACCACGGTGTGCGTATTTCCGACTCCGCCATTGTAGAGGCGGTGACTCTTTCCCAGCGCTATATCAGCGGCCGACAGTTGCCCGACAAGGCCATTGACCTGATTGACGAGGCTGCATCGCTGATCCGCACGGAAATTGATTCCCTTCCGGCGGAGCTTGATGAAGTGAACCGGAAGACCATGCAACTGGAAATTGAGCGTGAAGCCCTGCGGGCTGAAACCGATATCGCCTCTAAAGAACGGCTTGAACGCCTTGAAGCGGAGCTGTCCGAACTTAAAGCGGAACAGGGACGCCTGATGGAGCAGTGGGAGCGCGAAAAGCGGGGCATTGACGATATTCGCCGCATAAAGGAAGAAATTGAGCAAACCCGGCGCGATATTGAAGAGGCGGAACGTAATTATGATTTAAACCGTGCAGCTGAATTAAAGTATTCCACCCTGATGGAGTTGGAGCGCCGTTTGCGGGAGGCGGAAGAAGCTACTGAGGCAAACAGTGACGCCAAAAATGCGCAGGGACGGATGCTGAAGGAAGAAGTCGGCCCGGATGATGTAGCGGAAATCGTCGCCCGCTGGACCGGTATTCCTGTCTCCCGGTTGTTGGAAACCGAACGGGAAAAGCTTTTGCATCTGGATGAAGAACTGCACCGCCGGGTGGTGGGGCAGAATGAGGCAGTTGACGCGGTGGCAGAGGCCGTGTTGCGCGCCCGGGCCGGAATTTCCGACCCCAATCGTCCGATCGGATCGTTTATCTTCCTTGGCCCAACCGGGGTAGGTAAAACTGAATTGTGCAAAGCCCTGGCCCAGTCTTTATTCGACTCTGAGGAAAATATGGTGCGCCTGGATATGAGCGAATATATGGAAAAACACACTGTGGCCCGGCTGGTTGGGGCCCCGCCCGGTTATATTGGATACGACGAGGGCGGTCAGCTTACCGAGGCAGTGCGCCGCAAGCCTTATTGTGTGATTTTATTTGATGAAATCGAAAAGGCTCATCCGGATGTCTTCAACATTTTGCTGCAAATTCTTGATGACGGCAGGTTGACCGATAGTCAGGGGCACACTGTGGATTTCCGGAACACGATTGTAATTCTGACGTCCAACATCGCTTCCCCAATTATTCTTGAGGGCATCAGCGAGCAGGGCGAGTTCAAGTCCGGCGTGCGTGACCGGGTGATGGGTGAGCTGAGAGCTGCTTTCCGGCCGGAATTTTTAAACCGGATTGATGAAATCGTGCTGTTCCGACCGCTTATGCCCGATCAGATTGAAGCGATTGTGGACTTGTTGATGCAGCGTTTGTCCGAGCGGCTTGATGAGCAGAAAATTCATATCGAGCTTACTCCGGAAGCCCGCAGCTTCATAGCCGGGGAGGCTTATGACCCCAGTAACGGAGCCCGCCCCTTGCGTCGTTACTTGCAGCAGCACCTGGAAACGCCGCTGGCCCGGAAGATAATCAGCGGTGAGCTTTCGTCGGAGCAGCGGGTGAAAGTGGATATTAAAGAAGGCGAACTGGTCTTTAGTGTAGAGGGCATAGCATAAATGGTTCCCTGCTTCAGGCCCGGAGTCGGCGGAATCCGGCTGAGCAGAACGTGGACACGGCCCAAGTAACTGCCAATGTTCTGGCTTCTTGATGCGGTTGGGTTGTTAATTATTCCGATAGCCATAGGAGATAGGTTTTCCTGTGGCTATCGGTTTTGCTGTATGCCAAATAAACCCAAGCAGATTAAATCAGATGCCGGGCGGGAGTTAGGGTGGGGTAAAGTCGCCCTGAAGAGCTGGAAACTGTATTTTCAGGCGCAATCCGGATAATCCCGGCAGCCGCTGATGAATTTTCTCCTGTATGTTGTCGGTAAATTGGAACTGCGGTCTGGTTGCTCTTCCTGGACTGAGTGTTCCGTGAAGTGAAAAAATTTTTACTCAACCTCTTTACAAATTCCTAAATAGGTTTATATAAAGAAAAGTTGAGCCGGTAAGGCTCGTCCAGCAAGATTGTAATCGCAATCGTACGTTCGGACCTCAAGACTGCGGGCATTTATGGTCGTGGTGTTGGTGTTCGTCACCCCTCCCCGCTTGTAAGCTTCAGCGTACTCTGGATTTTCAGAATCTCTTATAAAAGAGTTTGTTCTTTGAATAAGCCCTGGTCTTTGTTTATTGCTAAACAGGCCGGTTAAATATGAGTTCAACGTACAATTGGAGATACGTTTGAGCATATAATAAAATACTTAATTAATCAGGAGAAAATTATGACAGTCGTATTACAAATCATTGTTGCTTGCGTTGTAACGCTTTCCGGTATTTTCTTTGCCAATAGAGTGAAGAACAACATTCATTAATCATATGGCCAGGCAGCCCCGCTTAGGTGAAGCATCTGGGGGTGTGCGGTCAACTGAATTTAAAAGCGCAACTTTTGCAGTTGCGCTTTTTTATTTTATGGCTCCTACTCCGTCATTTGTATTTTACTGCCGCCAATAACAGTATCTGAGTTTTTGCCTCTCCTTGAGAACTTACTTCAGAATTTTTGTGTCATTCTGTTCCGCAATGAAGAATTTCAAAACACGGCTAGCTGTGGGTATTGGTGTGTGTGCTATCATAATCCGTTTATGGCTGTTTAAGTATCTATAATTAAACAGTTAGGGTTATTTAGAGTTGGCATCATAGCTGAGAGTGTTTGGTGGTGGTAATTCGGCCGATACAGTATTCTTTGTATTTTGACTAACTTAATTAATATTGAGCAGCCAGTGCGGTTATCATAATTATTAAAGCCGTGGTCCTGTCCGTAAAAGAAGGGCCTGTCCGGTATTGCACAGAATCAACCGGACAGGCCCTTTTAAAAAGGCTAAACAGATATCTGCCGCCCATGAAGGGGGGGGATCGGGCCTATGCAGTCATCTATTTATGCCTTATGGGAGGTAAGGCTATGGTTTAGTATGATTAACAAGCTTTAAACAAATATAGGATACTTGATTAGATTCAGCCTGTCAATTTAAATCAGCTCTTAGTCACTTAACTTTTAAATCCGGTCCATTCAGACTTTTTCATTACCTGATAATGTTAATACTCAATGAGAGTAGTAATACATATAAGCCTGATTTCTGTTTTGAGCAGAATACTCGCTTCAGTCTGCAATCGTCTTTGAAATTAAAACTCCTGTTTGCCGGCATGAGTATGGAAATTTTGCTGCATTTTTTCCAGCCGCGCAATCCGCTCCTCAATAGGGGGATGTGTGGAAAACAGAGATGCCAGACTCTTCCCGCTAAGCGGGTTCACAATGAACATATGGGCTGTGCTTTCCTGCGCCTGCATGGGTATCTGCCTGGAGTAAGCCCCAAGTTTGTTCAGGGCAGAGGCTAGGGCCAGCGGCGTGCCTGAGAGGCGGGCTCCGGCTTCATCGGCCATATATTCGCGGGAACGGGAGATGCCCATTTGAATCAGCGTGGCGGCCAGAGGGGCCAGCAAAGCCATCAGCAGACCGCCAATCCCGGCGGAACGGTCTTCGCGCCCGGTGATTGCCGACCACTGCAGCATATAAGCCAGCGATGTGACCGCACTGGCCATTACCGCCACAACAGTTTGGATCAGGGTATCCCGGTTCAGCACATGTCCCAACTCATGGGCCAGTACTCCTTTTAATTCATCCGGAGAGAGAATTTTCAGAATGCCCTCCGTAACCGCCACCGCGGCGTGTTCCGGATCGCGGCCTGTAGCAAAAGCATTGGGAGCTTCCTGAGGAACAATATAGATCCGCGGTTTGGGAATGCCGGCTTTAGCCGCCAGTTCTCCCACCATGTTGTGAAGCAGAGGGGCGTCATAGGGCCCCACTTCCCGTGCTTTATACACGCTGAGCACAATTTTATCAGAAAACCAGTAAGAGCCAACGTTCATAACCAGGGCCAGACCCAAGGCCAGCATCAAGCCGGTGCGCCCGCCCAGGGCCGCTCCTATGCCTATAACCAAAAGACTAAGCAGGAGCATGAGAAAAAATGTTTTAGCCTGACTGCTCATAATATATCACCTTATGGGTTTAATTCATTCATACATGATATAAGTTTATAATGGAGCAGTGACAAGACCCCCTAAGCGTTTTGCGCCAGTTTACCGATGAAGAATTTGATTAGCTTCGGCAATACGTTCAGGGAGTAGTCGAGTTCCAGGCGCTCTCCCAGTTTATGGGCATCATAGCCGCAAGGGCCCAGGTTGACAATGGGCACGTCCAGACGGGTGAGTTCCCGGGCCGGGAATTCATACAAAGCGCCCTGGTCTGCCAGGTTGCGTTGAAATGAAGCCAACTCGTCGGGCTTTCCTTGAAAGCCCATGTATGACAGATCGCAAATACCGGCAAACAGGGGACATTCCTCCAAAATAATTCCATGCTCTTTGCCCGCCTGAGAAATTACCGCGGCTACTGCCTTGTTCACCGCCTCAAAAGTGGGTTCGGTAATTTGGTTGTTCCGGGCCGGATAATAGGGCGGCAGGAAGCCGCCTACGATCATCGGTCCGCTCAGGCCTGATTGCAGATGAATTTCCAATAAAGCGGCAATTGCCAGATCCCGTAAGTCGCTTTTCCCAGATTCAGACACGGCCCGGCGCACTTTTTCGCGCAAGGCATCGGCCCCGCCAAGTCGCTCTTCAGCCGCCTTAACCAGTTCTTCCACTGTGAGAAACGGCACTTCCCAGTTTTGGGCACTGCCGTTGGCGTAGCCCATTTTCAGCAGGGCACGGGAAGAAGCGTGTATTTTTTCCAGGCATTGAGTAATGCTTTGCCTGGCGATTTGTTTAATCTCCTGCATAATTTGGGCAGGGGTTTTGTGCACCGAGAAGCAATTGAAATAGGCCACAGCCCGGTTAGGCACTGTAACTGAGTAACTTTCCCGCAGAATTTCCAACCCCAGGCAGATCCAGGAGGGGCAGGTGTTTTCCCCGGCAGGATCGGCCAGATCCGGGTTGGCTTCCGCCAGGTTAACCACCTGGGCTGCGAGCAGCGGGGCGGACAGGCCGCAGTAATAGTTGCCCACATGTGATTCCTGTCCCACGCACAGGAACACTGGTGAGATTTTGCCCACGGTTCCGGTGAAGACCACCTGGTTTTCCGCGCCGGGTCGGCCCGGCTCAGAGGGTTCAGTATTGAGGGCACAAATAAACTCAAGCCCTTCTTCATCGCGTAAACGGGCCAGTTCTTTCACGGCGCCGCGCATTCCGGCAGACGAGTTTTCTTCATCGGGCACTGCCACCAACAGCAGGTTTACATCGAACAGATTGCGGTTTTCGCAAAAATCGCGCAGCAACTCCATTCCCAAAACCAGCCCGCATTTCATATCCATACTGCCGCGCCCGAACAGAAAACGGCCGGACTCAAGATCAGCGCAGGCTTTGTGACTCAACAACTCCGTGTTGCGTTTCAACGCCTCGCGTAGCTCATGCGGGGAAAAGGCCAGATCACGCAATTCACCGTACATGGAAACTTCCACCACGTCAAAATGCCCTACCAATACCACTGTACGTGGAGTGGGAACAGGCGCCATAACCCTTGCGAACACTGTATGCAGGGGGCGGCTGTCGCGCTCCAGCGGGGTTGGATAACGGCGGAGAAAATGAGGATTCTCCTGGAAATAGGCAAGGGAACTGAGCCGTTCATAAATGAACTGGCTTGCCAGATCCTCTTCAGGCGATTGAGTGACGCTGGGAATGGAAATCAGGTCGATAAGCAGGTCGAGCCTGGTTTGCGGTGTGGAACTCATGCGTTTCCTCCTTAAATGAAGCTGTTCGGGCTTATTAAAGCAGATGGATTATAGCCGCTAATCCCCGGAATGGAAAGGGTTTTGCGTTTATTTCATTTAGAACAGAGCTTATTGCCGCATGCGCCAGTCCTTTTTGTATTTCCGGGCGTTAGGCATAAGGCTGCCGGAGTCTGAATGATAACGGGAATATCATAAACAGATTCAACCCCATTACTTGACGCTTGCGCTGAATAGAAAAAAAGCATAAGTAAAGATAGCATATTGGTTAGGCAGCTAGCGTTGATTCGGTGCTTGCGCAAGGCGCGGCTTCCGGTTGCCGGTTCGAAAAACATGGCGGCAAACATGTTTTTCGGGGCAAGCTGTCATTAAGTTAATTCTTTTGCCTTTAGGAGTTGGCTTTATGCCTTACGTTAAGGAGACCTTGGATAGTCTGGCTAAAACTTCCCCTGCTCAACCAGAGTTTTATCAAGCTGTGGAAGAAGTGCTGGCTTCATTGCGTCCGTTATTTAAAAGCACCGACAAGTATATGAAGCACAATATCATTCAGCGCATTGTAGAGCCGGAAAGGCAGATTATTTTCCGGGTTCCCTGGTTGGATGACAAGGGCAACGTGCAGGTGAACACCGGCTACCGCATCCAGTTCAACTCTGCCATTGGTCCTTATAAAGGCGGTCTGCGCTTTCACCCCAGCGTGAACCTGGGGATTTTGAAATTCCTCGGGTTTGAGCAGATCTTTAAGAACTCCTTAAGCGGCCTGCCCATCGGCGGCGGCAAGGGGGGAAGCAATTTTGACCCGAAGGGCAAGTCAGAGAATGAAATAATGAGATTCTGCCAGGCCTTCATGGCCGAGCTTTATCGCCACATAGACGATCACACTGACGTTCCTGCCGGTGACATCGGCGTGGGCGGCCGTGAAATCGGCTATATGTTCGGCTACTACAAGAAGCTTACCGGGCTTTACGAGGGCGTATTAACCGGCAAGGGACTGCTTTGGGGCGGTTCTCTGGCTCGTACCCAGGCTACCGGTTACGGATCGGTTTATTTTGCCGAAAATATGCTGAAAGCCCGCGGCGATTCTCTGGAAGGCAAGGTGTGCACAGTTTCCGGATCGGGCAACGTGGCCATTTACACTGTTGAGAAATTGCAGCAGTTGGGGGCCAAGCCGGTAACCGTGAGCGATTCAAGCGGCTTTATCCATGATCCTAAGGGCATTGACCTTGCGCTGTTGAAGCAAATTAAGGAAGTAGAACGGGCTCGTCTTACCAGATATGCGGAAGTACATAAAGATGCTGTGTACACTCCGGTTGAAAAGTATCCGCCCAACCGCAATCCGGTGTGGAGCGTGCCTTGCCAGGCCGCCTTCCCCAGCGCCACTCAGAATGAATTAAATGTAGAAGACGCCAGAGAACTGCTGAAGAACGGCTGTATCTGTGTAAGCGAAGGCGCTAACATGCCTTCCACTCCCGATGCGGTGGAAGCTTTCATTGCCGCTGGCATTGCCTATGGCCCCGGCAAGGCGGCCAATGCAGGCGGTGTATCGACCAGCCAGTTGGAAATGGCCCAGAACGCCAGTATGCAGAGCTGGAGTTTTGAGGAAGTGGATTCCAAGCTGAAAAAGATTATGGCCGGTATTTTCAACAGTTGCCACAACACCGCCGAGGAATTCAAACAGCCCGGCAACTATGTGCTGGGGGCGAACATTGCGGGCTTCCGCAAGGTTGCCGACGCGATGATTGAGCAAGGTGTTGTTTAAATCATTCATGAATGGCTGATACGCACGAAACTTCTCACGGCAAAGATGCTGTGGTAGAAGCCATTTTACGGGCGTCGCATTTGCGGCGCCCGTTACTGTTAGGGATATCCATAAATGTGCCGGGGACCGTTTCAGGCAGGAACATCGCTTGAAAACAGTGAGCGGGAATGGCCAACTTATGTCAGGCCGGTGATGAATACTGCATAGAAGGATTTGCACAGGACGTCGTAGGGCTTTCACTTGGCTTATCTTTGCAAGGCTGGAAAATAGGTGTATAACCTGTCAGGGTGGCCTGATTGGGTTGGCCTGACGGAAGTGACTCAGGAAAGGACGCTTCCCTGATAAAATCTATTATGAGTGCAGTTCCCGCGAGTATTTATCTCAAGCAGATTATGACCGCGATTTTCTGGGGCGGCATGTATGTGGCGGCCCGGCTGATCGCCAATACAGTGCCGCCTTTGTCCGCTGCCTTTATTCGGTTTCTGCTGGCTGGCGGGCTGTTATTTGCGTTTTGGTTCATCGGGCCGGACCGAGAAATGCCCAAAGGGCGGCAGTGGTTGCCTTTATTGCTTTTAGCTTTAACCGGAACATTTCTGTACAATTTTTTCTTTTTTAACGGCTTGCAAACTGTGTCGGCCGGGCGGGCCGCAGTAATCATCACTACCAACCCGTTGCTCACAGCAGTGCTTGCGCGGATTATTTTCAAGGAAGCAATGCCGCCGCTCAAAGCTGTTGGCTTCGCCATTGCCGGAGTTGGGGCGTTGTATGTGGTCAGCCGCGGTGAGCCGGCTGGCATTTTTTCCGACGCGCTGAGCAGTGGCGACCTGGTTTTGTTCTGTGCCGCTCTGTCCTGGACCGCTTATTCACTGCTTAACAAACTGGTTGCTGACTTGTCGGCGGTAACTGCGATTACCTGCACCTGTATTCTTGGCTGCCTGATACTTTTCCCGTTTGCCGTATGGGAAGGGGTACTCTGCGAATTCGTCTCTTACCCTTGGTGGGCTTGGGCTGGTATAATCTATATTGCAGTGTGCTGCACTGTTCTGTCATTCGTTTGGTTCAACCAGGGCATTTGTTATTTGGGCGCCCAGCGTGCCAGCCTGTTTATTAATCTGGTGCCTGGAGTTACTGTTGTTTTGGGGGCATGTCTTTTGGACGAGCCGATAACTGCGAATCTCGTCATTGGTGTACTGGTAGTTTGTTTTGGAGTGTTTCTCGCGAATCGTCAGGCCTGATTGTTCGTCAGGCTTGCTGTTTTCCTTACAATGCGGGAACGCCTGTTGCAACTGGAGTTGATTTTACTTTACTTGACCGGGATAAAGTCCTATTTTAGAAATGTCTAAATAACAGCGCTGCTTCAGAATAATTTTACAGGCAGCGGCAACAGCATACATGTCTTGAACAGTTTGTTTCATCAAAAATTTCCTTTATGGTTTGAATCCTTACCCAAAAGGCGGATAAAATTTGACAGGCTTTTGAGCCGATGCTACCGTTTCCCATAACTTCTCTGAAGCAAGAGGTGTGCCCGGAACTGTAGCTGTCCTGTCGGCGGTGGGAACAGGCGGTGGATTGAAGTATTGTTTGGCCCGTTCGATGACAATTAATTCAGGAATAACGGAAACTATTATGCCTCCGGGATTTTTGCCTACTAAAAAAGGTCTTCTTTCATTTCTGGAAAATATAACCCTGCTCAGCGTAGGAGCCCTGTTTTTTGCTTTTGGGGCAGAGTGCATGGCCGCGCGCGGCGGCTTTTTGGTGGGCGACATCTACGGGTTGGGCATTTTGGTCTGGTCTACCAGCGGAATATTTACCCCGGCAATTTGGTTTCTGCTTTTCAACATCCCCTTGTTCATCTTGGCTTGGGTGCATGTGGGGCGAGTGTTCTTTTTCTACAGTTTGTATGGAATGCTGATTACCACCTTGTTTTCCAGCTTGCTCAATTTCGAGGTGGAGATCAACAATCAGTTTTATGCGGCTGTCGGCTCCGGTCTGATTTGCGGGGCCGGCATCGGAATTATGCTGCGTTCTTTGGGCTCTGGAAGCGGTCTGGATGTGGTAGGAATGATTTTAAACCGGCGTTGGGGGGTGGGGCTGGGGCAAACCCACCTTTACTTCAATTCAATCCTGTTCCTTGGTTGTTTGGTGTTCATCAACGTTGATACGGTGATCGTCTCGATTATTCAGGTATATTTATGTTCATTTGCCATGGAAAAGGTAATGAGTATGTTCAGCCAGCGCAAGTTGGTGTTTATCATGTCCGACCATAATGATGAAATTGCTAAACGCATTACTCGCCGTCTGGGCATAGGGGCTACTTTTTTGGATGGCCGGGGGGCGTATTCCGGAGATGATCGCGATGTGATTATGACCGTAGCTAACAACCTGCAATTGAAGCGTCTGGAACAGACCGTGTTTGCCACCGATAAAAACGCCCTGTTCATTGTTGAGAACAGTTTTGCTGTGAGGGGGCACCGTGACTTTGTTGTAAACAGGTCAGCCTTGGTACCGGATTTTTTAAAGGCTGAAAATGATGAGGACCCTAAAAAGCTGGATGCTGAAGAGGCTGAAGCCAGGAATGCCGCTCGCTATGACGCGGAGCGTAAAATAGATATGGAAAAGTTGGTTGAAGGCGCCGCTTCTGACGAGGCTGATGAAACTTCCTGTAATCGGGAAGATGTTCCTGTTAATGGGGAGGCATACCCGGAAGATCGCATGTATCGTGACCATAAATAGCCACGGTGTTTTCGCCCGGTTTTAAATCATATTTGCGTGTGAAGTCCGTATCAAATAGTTACATAACGGCCGATATTACGCTAACTTATAGAGTAAGATGTCGAACCCTTGTTAATGGTGACAAGGAGGTAAACGTATTCCTGCTGATGTTCCGTTAAAGGATATTGAAGAAGCAAAGCAATATCTTTTAGACATTTTTCAAGCATGATATAAGCTGATATGCCCTTAAATAAATAGTCTTTTTATTTTAACGGATAGATAAGGGCACGGGGATTTTAAATCAGAAACAGCGGGGGCAGTCTTGGCCACCCCCGCTGTTTCCCGGTTCAAACTTCCGGATTCAGAGTATTTGATTACGCTCTGTGCGTTTGTTAACCGGCATCAAGGTTTGACACTTTCTTTATCAACTTTACGGATTGTTTTCATTTCAATTAAGCTGTTCGCATCTGAGCTGCGCTTGGCTATTCCGCCGGTTTGAACTTAATTGCGTTGATTACATTTTGGAAATTTGGATTTGAGCTTTTCATGCTCCGCATCACTGCATCGATCTGCTCTGCGTATTTGTCGCTAGGGCCGATTTCAACCATCACCATGCTGTATCCGTCTTTGGTCAGAATATTAACGTTGGCCGGGAAATCCATGATTGCACAACTGAATTGGTAATCGCCATATTCATCGGAAGGTTGAGGGGTTTTTCCCCCAAGCTCTTTTGACATAACACCGGCAAACTCTTCAGCCGTAATGTCGCTTGTTTCCAGGATCTGTATGCCCAGAGCATACTCGTCTTGGGGGGCTTGCAGAACGATTTGCTGTTCAGCCTCTTGATAGCTTGCCAGCCAATTGCCCGGGACCATCAAAGTAATTTCATTAGCGGTGTATTCCTGGGGCGGCGTCTCTTTGTCTCCGCATGCGGCGGGAAGAAGCATGAGAACCAGAATAAACAGGTAAGTCAGTTTTGTTTTCATATAATCCTCATATAAGGGGGTTAGAATTTACTCCAGGCGCGCAACCCGTCGAACAATGGTTCGGTTTGAGTTCCGGGGCGAACCTGAATGCGCACATAATTTGACGGCATACCGGGGATGTTGTCACATACTCTGATTAGCACGCGCCATTTAAGGAGGTGACGTTTCAAATCGGCGGCCGCAATGCCGGGTTTCAGACCAAGGGTAATGAAGCTTGGCCCGGGGAAGACCTTTGTTTCTGAAAACAGGCCTGTTTCCAGGAGTTCAGAAATCATTTCGGCACGCTCGAAACGCAGCTCTGGCAGTACTGCCCGATATTCCTCGATATGGTCCAGAAATTTACAGCCCAACTCCTGAGCAAACGCGGAAACTGTCCATGGCGCACGCATGGCGGCCATGCTGTTGATTATGCCTCTGTCGGCAACCACATATCCCAAACGCACTCCGGCGCAATGAAAGAATTTGGTGAAGCTGTTCAGGCAGATTGCGCCGGTGCCGGGACGCAGATGTTGCTGGTAAACCGGCCAGCAGTTTTCGTGGTATCCAGGTTCTTCCCACAGAAACTCGCGGTAGGTGTTGTCTGTAAGCAGGCGTTGGCAGGGCAATGCTTCCAGAAGCAGGGGGAGGTTCTCGAAGTTTACGCCGGTGGGGTTGTTGGGAGTGCATAAGATGGCCAGATCTGCACGACTGCGCCACAACGAACTCAACTCGGATCTACCGAAATTAAAACCGTTTTCCGGGGTTAAAGCAAGAATGTTGTAGGGAATGTTCAAAGCTTCACAGGCCCGGGCATATTCAATGAAAATTGGCCCAATGAGCAGAGCAGAGCTGGGGCGCATGGCCTGCAGGGCCAGAAAAATCAGCTCGGCCGAACCGTTGCCCACTAAAATATTTTCGGGTTTCACCCCTTCATGTTTGGCGAGACGTTCCCTAAGCCGCACGCTGTCCGGATCAGGATAGCGGTCGAACGGGTAAGGAGTATCGCGAACTATGCCCTGGGTAAGAGCGCGGGCGAATTCGTTGGAGTTGGTGGAGAAATCGTGAATGTTTTCAGCGTTTATCCCAAGTTTGCGGGCCGCCTGATAAATATCCCCACCGTGGTCTGGCAAAGTGTGCATCGGCTGGTCAGCTCGTTAGTTGTTTAGAAGTTTGGCCGCAAAGCAGGCAGCGCCGAAGCCGTTGTCGATATTCAAAACGGCGATACCGGCGGCGCAAGAAGCAAGCATTCCTGCAAGCGCCGTGTAGCCCCCCGTGCTTACTCCGTAGCCCACCGATGAAGGAACTGCAAGCACCGGAGCGGGGAAAAGGCCTGCAAGCACCCCTGGTAGGGCGCCCTCCATACCGGCCACGGCAATGATCAGACGCGCCTTGCCCAAGTCGGGCAGATAAGGAAGCAGACGGTGCAGCCCGGCAATACCTACATCGGGAATAAATCCGGCGTTCAACCCGAAAAAGCGCGCTGTTCCCAGGGCTTCCATACCCACCTGAATATCCGCTCCGCCGGCCGTAACCACAATTACATCTCCCCGCGGGATCCAGGGCGGGTCAAGGGACAAATCTTTTCCCAAAGCAAACAGACGCCCTTGCTCGTAAAAGTATCCATCCGGGAATTTTTCCCGCAAGGCTGTTCCCTGCTCCGCTGTTACTCTGGTCACCAGCACCGGTTCCCGCGGCTCTTCCCGGCCGTACAGGCTTTCCACCGCAGCCAACAAATCAGGCAGACGCTTGCTCTGGGCGAAAACCACTTCGCCAAGCCCGGTGCGTAACCCCCGTTGCTTGTCCAGGTTCAGCCCCTGCACAAGCTGCTCGAACGGAGCTTGACCTATTTGAAGTAAGGCTTCCTCCGGCGCAACTGTTCCCGCGGCAACCCGTTGCAGAATGTCAAGATAGCGGTTGGGCATTGTTGCTCCTTTAAATCCAGCGATGTTGACTATACTCTTAAATTAATATCCTTTCAGCGCTTTCCGGTCAATATCCTGTTGCAGAGAAACCCACTCAGGTCCGGAAAAAGCCGGTCGAATTTTTGATTTGGCTAATTGCCTAAAAAGGTATATAGTTAAGGAGATTTTATATACATTATAATTCGCGATTATTTGGGAAAACTGATGTCAGAACAGAGAATATTATTCCTGGCTCCCGCTCAAACCGTAACCAGAATGTTTACAGCGTTAAAGGAAGCCGGGGTTGAGGTGGGCATTGCTGAGAATGTGCGGGGTGCGTCAGCGTACATCAGGCAAACGCCGCCAACCCTGATTATTTCGCGGGCCATGCTCCCCGGATATCGGGTGGAAGACCTGTTGGCCGTAGGCGCTGATGATCCCAAGTTTCCCCCGGTTATTGTGGTGGCCGAGCGTGCTACGCCTGAAGAGGCGGAACGCTGTCTTGAATTGGGGGCCCGTGATTTCTGGCTGGAGCCGATGGAGCCGGAAAAGGTGCTTGCCGCTTTGCCCCGGCGAGAGAGCGCCGCGCCGCTTACCCCAAAAACCACTCTGGGTGGACATAAGCCTGAAATGGGCAAAGGCCTGCCTCAGTTGGTGGGTGCAAACCCTTCTATCAGAAAAGTAATGGCTTTGGCCCGGCAGGTGGCCGCTTCTAAGGCCACAGTGCTTATTTCCGGCGAGTCTGGTACGGGTAAAGAGGTATTTGCCCGCTATGTGCACGCGCTTTCCGGGCGGCAGGAGCGGCCGTTTGTGGCTGTGAACTGTGCCGCTTTGCCCGAGCATTTGTTGGAAAGCGAGTTGTTCGGGCATGAAAAAGGCTCATTTACCGGGGCGATAGCGCGCAAACTCGGTAAATTTGAGTTGGCATCGGGCGGTACTATTCTGCTGGATGAAATCTCTGAAATGGAGCTGGCTTTACAGGCAAAATTGCTGAGGGTATTGCAGGAGGGAGAAATTGACCGGGTAGGCGGCTCGGAGACCATTCCCGTGGATGTGCGGGTAATTGCCACCACTAACCGCGATTTAGAGGCCTGGGTTGAAGAGGGTAAGTTCCGGCAAGACCTGTTTTTCCGGTTGAATGTCATTCCCCTGCGTCTGCCGCCGTTGCGTGAGCGGGGTGAAGATATTTTTACCCTGGCTGAATTCTTCATCAGTATGTACGCACAGGAATACGGGCTGGGCTCGCCTGCGCTCAGCGAGGCCGCCCGCAACTGGCTGGCCGATTACAACTGGCCCGGCAACGTGCGGGAATTGCAGAATTTAATGGAGCGGGCGGTGCTGCTTTCCGGCGGCAGGTTAATTGAACCGGGGCATTTTTTACTTGACCCGGATGCTTGGCCGGTGTTGGATGAAGTGGATGAGCCGGTCGTTGAACTCAATCGGGCGGATATGGATACGTACGACACCGGCATGGCTGCTCCGTCTGGACAGGCCCCGTCCTCGCCCAATTCCCCGGCTGCTTCCTTGTTTAAGGAAGGGGTAATTCCTCTGCATGAAATGGAACGGATTATGATCATGCGTGGGCTGGAGCAAACCGCTGGCAATCGGACCCAGGCGGCTGAACTGCTGGGCATATCGGTGCGCACTTTGCGCAACAAGCTTAATGAATATCGGGAGCAGGGAGTGGCAATGCCTTGATTGGCGCGAAGACTTTTCTAGTCTTTGCCGCTCGGCTCTGCACAGCTGACAGGGGTGAGCTGCGCTGATTAATTCTGGTTTGAGGTTGAGGCACCGGCACCAGAGGTTATGACCGTCCCGGGACATTTGAGATAAGACCCGGCATGGTGCATATTTTCGTATATAGTCAGAATATAATAGTTGGAAGGTTAGAGGATGAATCTTACTGAAAAAATTATTTCCGGCCATTTAGTTGAAGGTGAAATGTCCCCAGGGGCGGAAGTGGCTTTACGCATTGATCAGACCCTTACCCAGGACGCCACCGGCACCATGGCCTATTTACAGCTTGAGGCCATGCGTATTCCCAGGGTGAAGACGGAATTGTCGGTCAGTTATGTAGATCACAACACCCTGCAAATGGGGTTTCGCAACGCCGACGACCATCGCTATCTGCGCACTGTGGCCGCCCGGCATGGAGTAATTTTTTCTCCGCCCGGCACGGGAATTTGTCATCAGTTGCATTTGGAATGCTTTGCAAAGCCGGGTAAAACTCTGATTGGCTCAGACAGCCATACGCCCACTGCCGGAGGCATCGGAGCGCTGGCTTTCGGGGCCGGGGGGCTGTCTGTGGCCTTGGCCATGGGCGGTGCGCCCTATGTAATTGCCATGCCCAAGGTGGTAAAAGTGCATTTGAGTGGAGCTTTGACTGGTTGGGCATCAGCGAAAGATATCATCCTGTTTCTGCTTTCCAGGCTCAGTGTGAAGGGCGGTGTAGGGAAAGTATTTGAGTATTGCGGACCTGGAGTGGGCACGCTCAGCGTCACCGACCGGGCTACTATTACCAATATGGGCGCCGAGTTGGGAGCAACCACCTCTATCTTTCCTTCCGACACACGTACTCTGGAGTTTCTGACTAAAATGGGTCGGGCCGGAGACTGGGTTGAGTTGGGCCCGGATCCGGACGCTGCTTATGATGAGGAAATTCACATTGACCTGACGGAAATTGTGCCCATGGCCGCCCGTCCACATATGCCTGATTTGGGAGTGCCTGTGGCGGAGTTGGCCGGATTGAAAGTGGATCAGGTGGCCATCGGCTCCTGTACCAACTCGTCATATGCCGATTTGGAACTTGTATCGCAAATATTAAAAGGAAAACAGGTCAATCCTGGCACTGACGTGATGATTTCGCCTGGTTCCAAGCGGGTGTTGGTAATGCTGACTGAAGGTAAAAATCTGCGGGCCCTTTCCGATTCAGGCGCCCGCCTGCTGGAATGTTCCTGTGGTCCGTGTATCGGCATGGGCGGCTCGCCGGTGAGCGGGGGGGTGAGCCTGCGCACTTTCAATCGTAATTTTGAGGGGCGCAGCGGCACCAAGGATGCTCAGGTTTATCTGGTAAGCCCGGAAACAGCGGCTCAGGCGGCGATTAACGGCAGGTTCACTGATCCCGCCACTTGGGGCGAACCGCCGGCCCGTAAGGAATTCACCGAGGTGGTACCGGATATTGCCAATCTGTTTGTAATGCCGCCTGCAGACGGAAGTGAGGTGGAAGTGGTGCGCGGCCCGAATATCGTGCCGATAAAAGCCTTTGACCCGTTGCCTCAGCGTCTTGAGGCAGAGGTGGTCATTCATCTTGGCGACAACATCACCACAGACCATATTCTTCCGGCCGGGCCGGAAATCACTTCTTTGCGCTCCAATATTCCGGCTATTTCCCGATATATTTTCGGGCGTGTGGATGAGGGCTTTGTAAGCCGGACTGAAAACGCCGGCCAAAGTGTGATTGTGGCCGGTGAAAACTATGGGCAGGGGTCCAGTCGGGAACATGCGGCTTTGGCGCCGCGGCATCTGGGTGTGCGGGCCATTGTGGCCAAGTCGCTTGCCCGCATTCACCGCGATAATCTGGTTAATTTCGGCATCCTGCCCTTAACATTCGTGAACCAGGCAGATTACAATAAACTGCCCCAGGGGTCCCGGATTGTTCTAGATACCACTACTATGACTGCAGGTGGGGAAAGCAGACTGAAGGTTGGTGAGCTTGAAATTCCGGTCAGAAACAATCTGACCGCCAAGGAACTGGAAATAATCAAAGCCGGCGGCATGCTCAACTATATAAGGGAGCAAGCATAATTTGGCCTTGCATACTGAAGGAAGTAGAGGTAAGGTCACGTTTTATCGGAAATGACCTTGGTATAATATTGTAATTAGCGATTGAAATCCGATTAACAGCGGTCAGGTTTGCCGCTGTAGTGTGTGTTGCGGGGCGCATGCCTGACTTGCTTCTACATGATGTAGTTTAATTAGGAGCACGTATGCTTGATGTGATCAGAGACAGGGCCGGATCCTGGGGTGTAAAAATATTATTCGGAATAATTATTCTGGTGTTTATATTCTGGGGAATGGGCAGTTTCAACGCCCAGAGTCCGGATGTTGTTCTGGTAGTGAATGGTCAGAAGATCACCCTGAACGACTTTGCTGCGGAATTCGATAATTACGTAAAGAACGCCAGGGCGCGTATGCCCAATTTGCCGGACAGTTTTTTCCAAACCGAGGAACAGGCCGCCCGCGTGCTGGGAATACTCAAGGATAAAATTCTGCTGGAACAGGCCGCCCGGGAAATAGGACTGAGCGTAAGCGACGGCGAAGTGCAGCGTGAAATTATGTCCATGCCTGGTTTTCGTGATATGAATGGGCAATTTAGCCTGCAGCAGTATGAGCTTACCCTGGCCCAGGGGAGAATGAAGAAGAGCGACTTTGAGGATTTGGTGCGGGAAAATCTTCTGCTGAGAAAGTTGCAGCAGGCAGTTATTTCTGCGGCCGACTTGAGCGAGGAGGAGGCGCTGGCCAACTTCCGGCATTTACAGGAAAACCGCCAGGTGGATTATTATTTCTTCTCCAGCAGCGATTATGCGAATAAAGCGGAAATTAACGATGCGCAGATAGCAGAATATTATGAGTTGAATAAAACTTTGTTCACTGTGCCCAAGCACATAGATATAGAATACTTATCGGTAAACCCCCAAATGCTGGCCACCCGTTATGAGGTAAGCGAATCGCAGGCGCGCGAGTACTATGAGGCCAATAAGGATAGGTTTGTGGAACCCCCGCAAGCGGAAATCCGGCACATTCTTTTTCTTTCTGAAAGCGATTTCGGGCCGGAAGAACTGGAAGAATTGAAACGCAGGGCCGATGAGATTTATGAAAAGGCAGTCAATGGTGATGATTTCGCCGAGCTTGCCCGCCTGTACTCCGATGATCCCAGTGCTGCAAACGGCGGAGACATGGGATGGGTGAATGTCAATGACCTTATTCCCGCCTTTTCCGAGCAGATAAATAATCTGAAAGCCGGGGAGATCACTAAGCCATTTCCCAGTATGCTTGGCTATCACATCATCAAGGTAGTGAGTCGTAAGGATGCCAGACAACTTGGGTTTGACGAAGTTCATGAGCAAATAGAGTTATTGATGGCCGGGGAAAAGGGCGCGGAAGACATGCCGGGTATTCTTGATCAGGCTGTGGGGGATATTCTGGGTGGCAAAGAACTTTCTCAAATAGCCAGCGATTTGGGACTGGCTACGCAACAAGCGGAAGGCTTGGTACAGGAGGAAGTCGTGCGTGCTTTAGATATCAGCTCTGATTCTGCTGAAAGCTTGTTCCTCACCCCGGAAGGTATTACTGTGGACCGGCCGATTGCCGCAGGTACAGGATATGTGTTTGTTAAAGTGAATAAGGCACAGGAAGAGCATATTGCCCCCCTGGAAGAGGTAAAAGAACAAATTGTATCTGTGTTGAAGGCGGAAGAATCCAGGGCCTTGGCCAACCGTGATGCGGATAAGTTGTTGGAAGCTCTGCAGGCTGGAGCGGAATTGCCGGAAGGGGCAGCCCTTAAGACCAGTAGTTTCTTTAATCGCCAGGGCAGTATTGAGGAAGTCGGGCCGGCACCTGAATTTGTAAATGCAGTGTTTGCGCAATCTGATCGCGAAAATTGGATAGGGCCTTACACTACTTCGCGCGGATCGATAGTCGCGCGTCTTAAAGAAGTTCAGTCTCCCACCCCTGAGCAATGGCAGGACGTTCGCCAAATGATGCTGAGCCAGTTCTCTATGTTTAAGCAGGAAAGCTTGTTTCAGGCTTATCTTGCAGATTTGCAGAGACGGGCGGAAATAACCAATTATAACCCGGAACTGATTCGGTTTCATGAGGCGCAAGCAAAATGACTCTGGGAAGTCGGCTTGTCATTTTTAGGTAAAGGGGTATAATCATACCAAGCGAAAGGTTATCAGCTGGTTTTATAAATAGAAGGCAAGCACGGTGGTGGGAAGTGCTGCGAACAAGGAAACCTCTTCAGTGTGTTAGTTGTTGTGACTGGATACTCATTGTAGACAATTAGAATGCACAACATGCCTGAAGTGGTGTTTGAGATACTCGATGTGGGATACAGAGTAACGTGTGTTCACTACGAAGTTAGTGTACTTTAAGATTTGTGAGATTTATGTTTAGAATCATTTAAATTGATTTGCTTGTTGGGGGGGTATGTTTGATTAGCTTTTTTAACCAAGTAAACAGAAACACTTAGGTTGAAAACGAAGGCTATACTGTTCCGGAATTCCTTTAGCCTGAATACCTTGTGGGTTTGGCTCTTGGAGAATAATTTATATGGGGCTTAAGCGCGGGTTGATTTTGGGAATTGTAACAAAACTCTTAAGACCTGCGTATTAATATAAGCGAGCCTTTAATGTATTTGATTAACCAACAGCCATAAATGTGGAGGATACAATGCGTAAATTGCTTATTGGTCTCACTTTGATTGGAACTATCGCTCTTTTGGGTATGGGATGTAAAAATGCTGATAAAGCTCCTGAGCCAACTCAAAACGCAACTATTGATATAGAGAGCGCCTCTCCCACCGGAGAAGCGCCGGTTGATGTGCCAAACGTTGAATAATTTCTAAGGCCGGTTAACCGGCCTTTTTAGTGTGCATCATATTCTGATATCAGCAGCTTGGGGCTGGGTGTAATCTTGGCAGTTCATGCACACAGATCATATTGGATCGCGTGTACTCTCTGTCTCATTATATTTCTATTACTCTGCCTCATCTGACTTGACTGGCAATCAGGGCGGGGCTGGCAGTACATTTAACTCTGGGTTGTTAGGGAGGGAGTATTATTTTCGGCTATTTGTTTGCGCTGGCGATGTTGCCGGTGATGGGATTACCATTTTGACATATGAAATTTGCAACTCAGTTGATTTTGACTGATACCGTGCAGCCGAGCATCTTGCCGAAGCAGCGAAATGAGACGAAAGCTGGATTTCGCGGCTGAGCGTTAGCCCTTATTGAGTGCGTATATAATTCTGGGGCACTGGCAGCATGACGATTTAAGTTGGCTTGAGCTATAACTATACGCAATTTTTGGGCGGAAAAGTAAACCTCACGGCAATGACTGCTCAGGGCCTAGGCAAGCACTAAATCAGCGCTTCTTAATTCCTGTTCAAGTTTCAGTCTGAAATTTGATTAAATTCCCAAGTAGGCTTTGCGTACAGCTTCATTGGCCAATAGGTTTTCCGCCTTATCTTCCATAGTGATGCGTCCGTTTTCCATCACGTATCCCCGATCTGCCACTTTTAAAGCCTGGTTGGCGTTCTGCTCCACCAGGAAGATAGTGGTGCCATGCTGATTAACCTGTTTGATGATTTCAAAAATCTGGCTGATGATGATTGGGGCCAATCCTAAAGAGGGCTCATCCAAAAGCAGCAGGCGGGGGCGGGCCATCAGCGCTCGGGAAATGGCCAGCATTTGCTGTTCCCCACCCGAAAGCGTTCCTCCGCTTTGATTGCGACGCTCTGCCAAAATAGGGAACAACTCAAAAATATATGCCAGGTCTTCTGCCACTCCCGCTTTGTCTTTGCGCAAATATGCCCCAAGGTCAAGATTTTCCATTACTGTAAGCTGGGGAAAGATTAAACGCCCCTCGGGAACCTGACAGATGCCCAGACGCACAACCTGATTTGCGGGCATGTAGTGAATGGGCTTGCCCTCAAAACGAATGGAACCGCTGTGGGGGGGGACTACACCGCAAATAGTCATCAAGGTAGTGGTTTTTCCGGCTCCATTAGCTCCAATCAGAGTTACTATTTCACCTTCGCCTATATGCAGGCTGATATTGTGCAGGGCCTGGATACTACCATAATAAGTATCAACGCCCGAGATCTCAAGCATTATATTCCTCCCCGAGATAGGCTTTGATCACCGCCGGATCGCGGCTGACATCGGCCGGTTTGCCGTCGGCAATGGGGGAGCCGTATTCCATCACATATACGCGATCGGAAAGGCTCATCACCATACTCATATCGTGCTCGATCAACAGCACGGAAAGTTTGAATCTATCGCGGATTTGACGAACAAGCTCTTTCAACTCCAAGGTTTCATGGGGGTTCATGCCGGCTGCTGGTTCATCCAGAAGCAGGACCAGCGGGGCAGCTGCAAGCGCGCGTGCTATTTCCAGTCGGCGTTGATCCCCGTAAGGCAAGCTTTTTGCGTTAGCCTTGTAGAGTTTTTGTAAATTCAGAAATTCCAGTAATTCGTAGCTTTCGTCCACAATTCGCTGTTCTTCCGCACGGGCATAGCGCGATCCGGTCAATGCCGTGAATATCCCCGCTTTGGTACGGGAGTGCATTCCCATCATCACGTTTTCCAGCACCGTCATTTTAGAAAACAAGCGGATATTCTGGAAAGTGCGGGCCAGTCCCAGGCTGGTGATCACATGAGGGGCAAGGCCTTTCAGGTCGATCTCGCCGCGCTCGGGGTGGTTCAGTCGTACTGTGCCGCTGTTTGGCCGATATAACCCGGTTACACAGTTAAAAAAGGTGGTTTTCCCCGCACCATTGGGGCCGATTAGTGCTACGATTTCCCCTTTATTTACGGTGAGACTCATATTACTTACTGCTTTCAGCCCGCCGAAGCTGATGGACAGGCCGCTGACTTCCAGTGCCTTTTCCATTAGGATTGTGCCTCCTTGCCCAACAGCTTGCTCACGCGATACTGGCGCGCTTTCGGGGGAATGAGCCCCTGCGGGCGGAAAATCATCATCAAAACCATTGCTGCCCCGAACAGGAGCATCCGGTATTCACTGAAGGCCCTGAGATATTCCGGCAGCAGGGCAATTGCGAATGCGCCCAGCAACATGCCGTAAACCGAGCCCATGCCGCCCAGCACTACTATACATAGAAACAGCGCGCTATCCATGAAAGTAAAGCTGTCCGGGTTGATAAATCTGGTTTTTGTGGCGAATAAGACACCGGCAATCCCCGCCCATACAGCACTGAGGGCAAAGGCCGTGAGTTTAGCCCAGGTGGTGTTTATTCCCATCACTTCAGAGGCTGTTTCATCTTCCGAAACAGCAATCCATGAGCGCCCCACCCGTGAATTCTTCAGCCTCAACAGAGAAATAAAGGCAATGAGCATAAAGAGTAGGACAATATAGTACACCCAAACAGCAGTCCCCGTGTCGCTGAGCTCCAAGTTGAATAAGGCCGGACGGGGAATATTGGAGATGCCCCCGGGGCCATTGGTCACTTCAATCCAGTTTTCCAGAACTAAGCGAGTGATTTCGCCGAAACCCAAGGTCACAATCGCCAGATAATCGCCGCGCAGGCGGATAACCGGCAGGCTGACCAAAATCCCGAAAAAACCGGCCACGGCTGCACCGCAGGGCAGAGCTACCCAAAATCCCACTCCGAAATTCTGGTGCAGCAACCCGAAGGTATAAGCTCCAACTGCATAAAATGCTGCATAACCCAGCACCAGTTGCCCGGCGAAACCTACTACAATATTCAGACCAAGTCCGAGGATCACATAAATCAGAGCAGTGGTCCAGATATTAATCTGGTAGCCGGAAGAAAGCAGAGGCAGAAGCACCAGAATGGCCAGCAAAATGAGGTTGAACGCGCCAACGATAACTTTATTATCGGTAATTGTGCTGTATAGATTGTGAACTCTGGGCTGGGCCAACTCTTCACTGCGGCGTTGTCTGCTGCGCCAGCGCATGGCGAGCAGCCAGAGCATGTACAGCACAAAGGCGGACACTGCCACATAAAGCATATTTTCCCAGCGCCAAATCAGAGTTTCATTGGTTGTATCCACCTTTACCGCCAATAAAGGCAGGGTAAGAAGCACAAACCAGATGCTGACGAGAAGAGAGCGTTTGATCAGATACATAATTAAACCTTCTGCACCGGGGCCCGGCCCATCAGTCCGGACGGTCTGAACAAGAGAATGAGAATGAGAATGGCAAAAGCGAACACGTCCTCATAGTCGCTTGAAATATAACCGGCGCCGAAGCTTTCGCACAGGCCAAGCACGAAACCGCCCAGCATGGCGCCCGGAATACTCCCAATGCCGCCCAATACGGCGGCGGTAAAGGCCTTGATGCCCGCAATAAACCCGATGTTGAATTTAGTTACGCCTGTATGGGATGCTATCAGCACGCCGCCAATCGCCGCCAAGGCGGAGCCGATAATGAAGGTCATGGAAATAATCGTATCCGGGTTGATGCCGAGCAGGGTAGCCATGGTTCGGTTCTGAGCTGTGGCACGCATGGCCTTGCCCAACCGGGTGAATTTGATGAACAGGGAAAGCGCCAGCATTACCAGCAGGCTGGTTACAATAATCAGAAATGCCGAGGGGGCCAGGATGTGGGCGATGGGCTCCAGAAACTCAAACTCGGGGATCAGATAGGGGAACACCTGAAAGTCGGAAGTTTGGGCCAGGCTGATATAGTTCTGTAAAAATACGGACATGCCGATAGCGGAAATCAGCGGGGAAAGACGGGAAGCGTCACGAAGCGGGCGGTAGGCCATTTTTTCTACAGTGAAGCCGTAAGCGGCCGACCACAGGGTTGCCACCAGAATGGCCACGCATAAAATACCCAGCATGGGGAAGCCGGCCAGCCCCAACAGGCTTGCCACCACTAAAGCCACAAAGGAGCCGATCATATAAATTTCACCGTGGGCAAAGTTAATCAGCTCAATAATACCGTAAACCATTGTGTAGCCCAGGGCAATTAATGCATAAATGCTTCCGCGGGTTATACCGCTTAGAAAAAGTTCAATAAAGCCGTCCATAATTTTCCCTGATGGCAGTTAATGCTTTAAACCAGAATTAACGGTGGGTGAAGCCGGCCTGACTGTTTGACAGTAAGATGTCTGCCCGCAACCCCTACGCGCAATCTCAAAGTGAAAAACTATCCATTGCCAGCGTAAATTAAAGAAAACACTTTAATTCCCGGTGCAAGGCATGTCAATATCCAACCGGATAAATCAAGCCCCCGTTCGGCTTTTGGTTGTCCTTGCGGGGGCTTGCTTTAACCGGTAGTATGCCGAAACTTCGGCTAATACTTGGGCGAACGCATGTTCAGGGCGTTAGCCTGAAATAAGCAACGCTGTTAATTTACTATTGAGCTTCAACGAACTCGCCGTCCACCACCTGGTAAATGGCGAACCCGACTCCCTCGGCTTCTCCATATTCATTGAAACGGATTTTGCCCAGCGGTGTTTCAACATATTCCGTGCGCAACACGCTCATTACTTTATCGGTATCGGCTGAACCGGCTTTTTCCACTGCGTTCAACAGGGCTACTGTAGCGGCATAGGCCTGGTCGAAGTATGCTCCCGGGTCTTCATTATACTCCGCGCGGTACTGATCGCGGGCTTCCTGGTACATCGGGTTCTTGCTGATGTCTTTGGGACCAGCGGCGTAAACTCCTTCTGCAAATTTGCCGGCCAGACGCAGGAAGTGCTCATTTTTCACCCCATCGTCAGAAAGGAAGGGAATGTCGATCTTTTTTTTGCGCATCTGGGTTACAAGCTTGGAGGCTTCCGGTTGATATCCGCCGAAAATCAGAGCTTGCGCGCCGCTGGAGCGTACTTTTTGGATTATAGCGGAATAGTCCACAGCTCCAGCGGTAATGCCTTCGAAAAGCACCACTTCCATTCCGGCTTTTTCCGCGAAATTGCGGGCGTGTTCTGCATAGCCGCGGCCATATTCCGCCTTGTCGTGCAGAATGGCTACTTTTTTCACTCCCAGCTTTTCCGCCTGTTCAATAGTGGCCTTGGCCTGCATGTCGTCAGAGGCAATGGAACGGAAAAAGGTGGGGTTATCGCCGCTTTGGGTAAGTTGGGGCGATGTGGCGGATGGGGAAATGATTACCTTGTGGGCGCTGGTGTACATGGGAAGGGCGGCTTTCGTGGCACCGGAGCAGGTGTGTCCCATAATTACATCGGCTTCGCTGGAAAGCAGTTTGCTGGCCGCGTTGGTAGCCAGTTCCGGTTTGCACTGATCGTCTTCAGACTGCACCACTATTTCTTTGCCCAGCACTCCGCCTTTCTGATTGTACAGTTTGGCGACAAGTTGAGCGGTTTTCAGCGAAGTAACACCGTAGGAAGCGTTATCGCCGCTGTGAGCGCCCGGCACGCCGATAATGAAGTTCTCTTTGGCCATGGCGTTGGAAAAGCTCATGCCCAGAACCAAACCGGCAATGGCAAAAATTTTAAGAAACTGAGATCCCATTGAATGTCCTCCATATTTTGAAATATTGCGGCGGGTTTTATCACAGTGCCGTTGAATTTCATTTATCGGTCAACACACACTAAATTGAGATAATTGTCAACCGGTTAAGGTGGAAATGTCGAATAACCCGGAAGTTTTTGCTTTAGAGTATTTTATCAGATGCTATGCGTTTGTTGAGCTTGCAGCGGAGAATCTTTACCCGGACAGGAGGATGTTTCTGTTAATCTGAACCGTTTGCTTGAAGTGGGGTGCGTTGTTGTGCGGGCAGGCGCAGGGGAATGACGTAACGGGTTAACAGCAAAGGCCAGTCTTCAGTCCAGCCTTGCGTATGCGTGTTGTTCAGAATGACTTGCTGAAAATTTTGGAAGTGGACCGCCATTTGCAGGCGTTCCACCATTTCCGGGGGGACCAGTTCGTCATTGCGGCCGGAAAAGTGGATTTGGGGAAGAGTTGAGATGTCTTCAGCCCGATCGGTCGGGTTTAATGACAGACGTAAAGCGCCTTTTTTTGTTTCCGACAGATAAGAGTCGGTCCACCAGACTGTATCCAGAACAGCAGCAACAGTAGCCAGGCTGAGAACGTCGTTGCGCCCGGCCGCAACCAGGCCGGCGAGCCCGCCGCCGCCGGAATAGCCGATAAGCTGAATTTTACTTGCTCCGGCGAGTTTTTTCGCCTGGTCAATAGCCAGGTTCGCCGCTTGCACGGCCTCTGGAGCCATGCGGGCAGTGGTCCAGTACTTTTTGAATTCACTGCCGGTATTGTTGCTGTTGAATTGTCCGATTCTGGCTAAATAAAGGACTTGGGGAGCGGGATCAAGCAGGGCCAGCTCATAAGCCTGGGCAAATGTTGGGGTTGAATTGTCGCGCACCTGACCACGTCTGTTGAAAATGCGGCCGTCGCCTTCAATATATACGATTAACTGGTCTGAGACGTCCGGGTGTAAGCGCATCAGCCCGGATAAGTCGAACATGCCTGTATGAAACAATATTGGTTGGAACTGACTTGCCGCGCCGCGCCGACACATATCTTCCCAGATGTTTTGTTTCCGGCCGGTTGCCGTGCAGGCGAGAACTGACAGAACCAGACAAAGGTTGGCCACTCCAAGCAGTCCGGCCTTAAGAGCTGTGCGGCTTTTGCTAATTGCCATTCGGGTTAAGCCGCAGATAGCTCTTGACCGCTTTTACGTCCGGCACTTCCTTAACCAGCGACTGCACCCTGTTTATTTGTTCCTGGTTTGAAAGTATGCCTAACAGCACAGCCTGCCCGCCCCAGACGTCAACCTGCACCTGGGCGGAAGGCACGCCGGAAGCAAAGAGCAGTTCCTCGTTGATTTTGGCTTCAGTCAACAAATCCTGGCTGGTCATGGTGCCGGGCGGGAAGAAGTAAGTGGTGATGGATCGTACCCCATCCACACCGCGGGCTGCTTCCACAGCCTTAGTGGTCATGTCCTGGTCAGCCTCACCAATCAGATATACATCTCCATAGAAGCTGTAAACGTTGATATCCAGAATTTTACTTGTTTTTGCGGAAACGACCGCTTTTTTTACCGCGGCTTCAATTTGGGTGTCGTTGAAATGTTCCCCAATAGAGCGTTTGTCGGTAGCCGCTCCGATAATCGGGGCGGCACAGCCGGACAGGCTGAAGAGCAACAGAGCGCTTAACAGAAAATGTATCGGTTTTGCGAGCATGGCAGCCTCTGATTTATTCTGTGTACGGTTACTTATATCCGGATCTGCACCAGGTGTAAATGTGTATGCAATATTTTATTCCGAACCGGTGGCGTCGGATCTGCAGGCGACAGTCCCCCTGGTCAGGAACAGGAGATGCTGCAACCTGTTGTGGCAAGCTGCGGGAGTGGAGGCGGACAGGCTATTTTAACTCCCTGATGAAATCGTCAAACTCAGGGTGCACTTTGAACAGTGCGGTCAGAGCTGCGTCCAGCGGCTCCAATGCTGTATTGAAATTGGGGAAATCTTCCGCCAGTTCTTCCGGGTTGAAGTGAAACAGTCTGGCTATACTCTGTTTGTCGGGGGTGAGAATGAATCCGTTTGCCTGCAGTTTGGCGTTCCAACCGTAAAATAGCTTGAGTTTGTTTGCGTATTCATAAACTGTAAGTCCGAACTGATTCGGGTGCGCAATAAACTCCAGGCACAATGCCGCCCCCATAATGCCGGTGGCACAGGAAAGCAATGAACAATTGCCGGAGTCTTCCGTACAGGTCAGGGTATAATAAGCCGCATACAGGCCGTTCTTATCTTCAGGCCAGTATTTGGGAGCAAAGCAGGTTTCTTCAGATCCCGTGTCCATAACGAATTCGTAACGTCCTTTCCAATCCCCCGTTTTTTCCACTGTATTTTCAATGCGCATATTCACAGCAGCAAAAAGCTGTTGTTCTGTAATTGCCATAAGTTCCGGCGCAGTTTCGATGATTTTCATGTTCCGGATGACAGTCCGGCATAACTCCAGTGAAGTGTACATGCTTCCCCCTGATTGGATTGTGTGGTTGGATGTTGCGCAAGCATGACCCGTTTGGTGTTGCAGCAAAAATTAAATCAGGAATAGAGAATTTACAGAAGCAGCCCAAAGACGGAAACAGTTTGACGAGGACTGGTTTAAGTTTACAGGTCTTTTATTACCGTGATTTTTTGGGCGGGTACCGGCTCATTGTTGACATTGCCGGGAAAATTCCTCTCCGTTCAACATTTTCCCTATTTTGGTTTTCTCTTGCATGTGTATCAACCAGATTATGTCTGGTTATAAGTTATATTTATACCAAAATCAATGTCAATTGGACGGTATCCATAAAAATGAAATCAGATATAGTTCACCTTGGATGAAAGGGAAAACTATGGAGGGAAAGAAGAAAAAAGACATATGGAAAAAGCGGGGTAAACGTGAAAAGACTGAAGTTACTGTGCTTGTGGGCAGCCGCATCAAGTCCATGCGGGTAAGCCGTAAAATGTCTCAGGCAAAAGTAGCGGAAGTGTCCGGTATCAGTCTGAAATATCTGGGTGAGGTGGAGAGGGGCGAGGCCAATATCTCCATTGAGTTGATCGGCCGGATTGCAGGCGCTTTAAACGTTCCCATGGCGGCTATCCTGGAAAATGAGCATGAGCGTCCGCACCAGGAGCTTATTTCGGAAATCATGACCCTGGTCCCGCGCCTTGACGAAAAAAACGCCAGGATCATCTACCGGATGATGAAGATTTTGACGGAATGAATAAGATACGCATTTATTCGTCATCAGCAGGTCAGAAATTCATCTTAAAGTAATGCTGCAGCAATCATGGAGCGGGAGTCCGCGAACACGGGCCCTTTCGTTTTTGCCGCAGTTTGGGGGGGGCAGCGCTGACTTGAAATTGTAAGGAAGTTCAGCGATCAATCTGTTTTGAAAAACTGCCGCAGAACAGATATGTATTATCTTACTGATTATTCAGCGGTTAATCCGGCCGCTTGGCGGCTTCCAGGACTTGGATCGGCACTCCCATGTTCGTGCTATGAGGGTTTAAAAGCATGCGCAGGGATATTTTAAGACCTCACCAATAACGTCACGTCCGAGTAAATTTTGAGCTTGTATGAAGTGATAGCAAATATCGAAAAAAAACCGCCGTAGTGGCGGTTTTCAAACCAGGCGATGAATCCTTTCGCTACTTGACAGACTCTTTAAGCTGCTTGCCTACAGTGAATTTAACAGCCTTGCTGGCAGGAATGTCGATTTCTTTGCCTGTGCGGGGATTGCGGCCTTTACGCGCTGCTCTTTCCACAACCTTAAAACTGCCAAAACCGGTAAAGGAAACAGATTCACCATTTTGAAGGGCTTCAATTAAGGATGCAACAGTGGCATCAAGAAATCTTTCGGTTTGTGCCTTGGTTTCAAGTCCTGCTTTCTTTCGGATTACATCTACAAGTTCAGCTTTGGTCATCATTAGCTCCATGATTTGTAGGTTATGAGCAACTAAAACAACTAGCTGCCCTTATGAGATATAAACTCCCTGACACAGACGAGTTGTGCGGCGGCAAACCACCTCACGCATAGGGTATTATTAGAATTCTATAACAAAGGCAAGTGGCGATTTTCATTTTTTAAACCGCTGACGCAAGGTTTGTGCATAATAATCATGTTTATTTGGAATAACTTCTGCTTAAACAGAAGAAAATACAGAAGTGAGGCTAAAAATATGACCTTTAAGAAATATTCTCAAGGGCGGATATTCAGCACCTTTTTAGAATTTTTCTAGAGTTTTTAAGGAGTTAAGGAGATTTTTTGGGAGGTATGCATAATATCATAGTTGAACGGTAGGTGCTTTTAACACAAGAACCGCAAGCTTAAAATGCCCATATTGACAGTGTTGACTGTTTACATTAAAGGGCTATCTTCTTGGTTGTCAGGCAGATTTTTTAGTGTAATTTTCTGATCATTATATCATATTTAATGGTTGGTTAGGATGAAATTCTTACGCACAAACAGGTATTCAATCGTCTTGCAATTGGGTTGTTTGGCTCTTGCAGTGTTGTTACTGCCTCTGGTTGCATTTGCCGAGCCGGAAGCCGGTCCTGAAGGGGATATTGACAGGGACGGCTGGACAAGTATGCCTGAAGGCGGAAAACCTGCTTTTGTAGGGGTGCAGGGTGGTACAGCCCCTGCATCTGTGTTTTATACAGAGGACGGCGCCGACATCACCACGCAAGTGGGGTTGGGAAGCAACGATTTTTTGGAGGCTGTGCAGGGCGAGGAGCGGGAGTTAACGGCTGAAAACCTCATTCCCTTTGGTTACGTTGAAGAAGTGAGCGAAACCGCCAATGTGGCCAGCCGTGAGCCGGAGGCTTTGCCGCGCATTCTTCCGCGGGGGGTAACCAAAATTTATGACCAGGAATTGGGGAATGATTTGCCTCTTTTGACGAATGAATTAACCAGGATATAGTTTCGACCAACATCTATATAAAAACAGCCGTAAGGCTGTTTTTTTTCGGCTCGCATCAGTAGTTTGCTTCAAGGATAATCATATTATGTGTTATGAAGGCAATATCTCTTGCCGACAACAAAATACAGGCAGCCGGTTTTATGGGCGGTAATTTGTTTGGCTGTGGGCTTCTTTCGGTTGTGCAGCTTGGAGGCCGGAACAACTCTGATTGTTATTCTATTACTTTCTGCTGAGTTGCGTCTGAAAGATCCGGTTGATTAAGCATTTTAGTGCTTGGTTGTTTTTGCCGTATACTGCTCGGACGGGTTTTTCCTGTTACCTAGATATCTGATTGCGCCGCCCGATTAGAACAGATTGATTTTGAATTGTGCCGGTTGCTTTTGAAGGCGTCTTCAGTTCATCTCTTGGGAGAAGAAGTGGATTAAATTGTTGTTGAACAGTTCATCGCGCATTTCCAGACTATCGTCAGGCATAGGATCGCATTGCCAGGTAGTTTCACCCAGCACGCTGTCGCCGCAAGGGGCGGTCAGGTCGCGGCTGTCCAATCCGGGCAAAAGCAAATAGTGGGGCGTGTCCGGCAAGATGTCGCGCAGGCGGGCCGCCTGTTTATCCGCTTCCAGCTCGGTATCGAAAACGTAAATTTTGGCTTTGATTTCCGCCAGGGAGTTCTTGGTAAACAAAGCGCCGTAGTCCGGCGCGGCCAGTGCCAGCGCCTTTACTCCCGCCAGCTTGGATTTGGGGGATTGGGGCAGATAAAAGGACAGAGTGGTCAAACGCTGTTTGACCCAAGGGCTGCACAGACTGTCCTTTTCCCCCAGGTTAGCGCAGTATTCTGAATATCCGCTGATATCTATGTTTCCCCCGGCCAGAATCAGCGCCGCCGCAGCGCCGCTTCCCGCCCCCAGAACACCGATGCGGGACGTGTCTATAAAGTCTTTATATTCGTTGTGGCTCAGGAAATCCACCAGCAGACTGATTTCCTCTGCCCGTCCGAAAATCTGCTCAGCCGTGTAAGCCTTGCTCATATCCCGGTCATTGTCGCCTTTATGAGTTGGCGCCGCCACCACGAACCCGGCCGCGGCCAACTGTCTGGCTGTGTCGTGATAAGAGAGCTTGTTGGCGCCCGTGTCATGGGAAATAATCAGTAAAGGGAATTTGCCGCTGGCCGGACTGGCATTGCGCCCGCCCCGTAAAGTCCAGGCGCCAAGCGACACGTCGCTTTCCGTTTTTTTACCGGGATACCAAAGTATAAACTCAACGCTCTTCTCCCCGCTTTCATCCACAGCCATAAGCAATTTGAAGCCGGCCTTATGGCGGGGCGCTTGTCTGTTGCTGTCACAGGCAGTCAGAAACAGAGCGAAAGCCAGCGGGATAATCAGACATTTAGCGGAAAGCTTGTACAGACTGAGCATGGTACCTGCGCGAATAGAGATTTTAGATAATCATAGCAAAAGCCGCCCGGCATGGCAATGCCGACGGAAGCCGCCCGATGGGGCAGCGAAAGCAAAAGGCGCATTTTTTGCTTTGCCCGACTTGATACTCATGCTATACAGGCATGGCGCGCTGCTGATAATTCAATCAGCAGCTCAATTTGAGCCGCCCCATTTGTCGAGTGGGCGGCGTAAGCAAGCCTTTCACCGGTTTTGCCGATGTCTGTCCCTTTTATCCTTTAATGTGGAGTCAATCCACATATATTGCTTAGCAGGTAACGAATTTATGAGTAACGAACCAGATAAGATTATTTATTCAATGATCCGCGTGTCGAAACATTACGGGCAGCGGCAGGTGTTGAAAGACATTTCCCTTTCCTATTTTTACGGCGCGAAAATCGGGGTGCTGGGCCTGAACGGATCGGGCAAAAGCTCGCTTCTGAAAATTCTGGCCGGAGTGGATAAACAGTTTGACGGAGAAACCGTGCTGGCCCCCGGGTTTACCATCGGCTATCTGGAGCAGGAGCCGCTGGCGCAAGAAACCCGCACAGTGGGGGAAGTGGTGCGGGAAGCCGCGGCCGACGTGCTGGACCTGGTCCGCGAGTTTGAGGAAATCAACGCTAAATTCGCCGAGCCCATGGAGCCGGACGAAATGGACGCGCTGCTCAACCGGCAGGCCCGCGTGCAGGAGCAAATGGACGCCAAAGGGGCCTGGGATATTGAATCCCGCCTGGAAATGGCCATGGACGCCTTGCGTTGTCCGCCGTCCGACACCCCGGTGAACGTGATTTCCGGCGGTGAGCGCCGCCGCGTGGCCCTGTGCCGTCTGCTCCTGCAAAACAACGATATTCTCTTGCTGGACGAGCCCACCAACCACCTGGACGCGGAATCTGTGGCCTGGCTAGAGCACTATCTGCAACAGTTCCCCGGCACGGTCATTGCCGTGACCCACGACCGCTATTTCCTGGACAATGTGGCGGGCTGGATTTTAGAGCTTGACCGGGGACGGGGCATACCCTGGAAAGGCAATTACTCGTCCTGGCTGGAGCAGAAGCAGAAGCGTCTGGCTCAGGAGGAAAAGAGCGAGGTGGAGCGCCGGAAAACCCTGCAACGCGAGTTGGAGTGGATCAACATGTCCCCCAAGGGGCGGCAGGCCAAGGGTAAGGCGCGCATTAACGCTTATGAGGCCATGCTCTCGCACGAAAGTGAAGCCCGGGCCGCGGATCTGGAAATTTACATTCCGCCGGGACCGCGCTTGGGTAAAACCGTGGTGGAAGCGGATAACCTGACCAAAGCCATGGGCGACAAACTGCTGATTGAAAATGCGTCATTCATAGTGCCCCCCAACGCCATAGTGGGGATTGTGGGGCCGAACGGGGCCGGTAAAACCACCTTCTTCCGCCTGCTGGTAGGGGAAGAACAGCCCGATGCCGGCAGTATCAAAGTGGGCGATACCGTCAAGTTCGCCTATGTGGATCAGAGCCGGCGCACCCTTGAGCCGGGCAAAACCGTGTATGAACTGATCAGCGGCGGCTACGACATGGTGAAACTGGGCAACCGCGAAATCAACGCCCGCGCCTACTGCTCCCGGTTCAATTTCCTTGGCCCCGACCAGCAGAAAAAGGTGGACAACCTGTCGGGCGGCGAGCGCAACCGCCTGCATCTGGCGATCATGCTCAAAGAAGGAGCCAACGTGCTTCTGCTTGACGAGCCCACCAACGACCTGGATGTGAACACCCTGCGCGCCCTGGAAGACGGGCTGGACAATTTCGCGGGTTCGGCGTTCATCATCAGCCACGACCGCTGGTTTTTGGACCGGGTGGCCACGCATATTCTGGCCTTTGAGGGTGACGCCAAGGTGGTGATGGTTGAGGGCAATTACTCCGAATATGAGGAAGATTACCGGAAACGCTACGGTAAGCAGGCCGATCAGCCTCACCGTCTGAAATACCGCAAGCTTACCCGGGCTTAACCAGGGAACCGGTCAGCTTAATCCCGAACTTCCGGAGAAGCAGAGTGTTGAAATATGTAAGTCGGATAACGCTGGCAGTGCTGTTCTGTCTGCTTGCCGCCCTTCCGGCCGGAGCGGCGGGGCGGTTCAGGCAGGCTGCGCTGGAAATTGTCAAACAGAACGGGGAGAGCGTGGAGTTTCAGGTTGATGTGGCCGATACTCCCGAGTTGCGGCGGCTGGGGTTGATGCACCGTCCGCATCTGCCTGAAAAATCCGGCATGTTCATGGACTTTGAAAGCGAGCAGGTGATGAATATGTGGATGAAAAACACCGCTGTGCCCCTGGATATGCTGTTTGCCGACGCGCACGGGGTAATCTTCCTGATTGCGGAATATACCGCGCCGTATTCTCTGGCAACCATATCTTCCGGGCAGCCCGGGCGTTATGTGCTGGAAATCCCGGCGGGCAGCGCAAGGCGTTTCGGCATCAGGCCCGGCGACAGATTGCGCTTGCGTAATGTCCGGTAAGTCGTTTGTAATCCATAATAACCCCAACGGAGCGCCCATGAAGCTGGACGGCCTTTCCCTGGATCTGGAACAAAGCGCGCGCGACAAACTGGCCGCCGTATTCCCCGAGTGCTTTGCCGAAGGTAAGCTGGACATAGATAAACTGCTCAACCTGTGCGGTGAATACATTGCCCCGGACGTGAAGATGTTCTTCAAAATTCCGCGCACGTTCAAAATCGAAACACCCATCGGAACCTATAACCCGGACTGGGCCGTGTACCTTGACCGCAACGGCGAGAAGAAACTCTATTTTGTGCTGGAAACCAAGGGGGATTTGAACGAGATCAACCTTCGGGCCAAGGAAGCTTTGAAAATTCACTGTGGTAAGCAGCACTTCAAGGCTTTGGATAATGGCGTGGAGTTGAGCGCGGCGCGGGAGTGGAAAGAGTTTAAAGTAAAAATATAGGTGCAGGCGGGGCGGGAATGCTTAAACCCCGCCTGCATCGGGTATTTCAAAAACGGGAAGTTGTATTCCTGATAAGCCCGGCTTGTGTTTAAGACCGGGGCAATTGCCGGTCACTCTTCGGAAGCCGTGAGAGCCGGTGCTTTTACTCTTCTTTGGAAAAGTGAACGCCACCTTTAGGGTAAAGGGTGCGTTGCGCTGATATGGACATTTTGCCGGTGCGGGAATAGGAGCACACTCCGCCCTCTTCAAACTCTACCTGAACGGGCAGGGCCGCGCCTTTATCTTCAAACACATGCACTACTTTTCCCGGACCGTGAATCAGACACTCAACCACCTGTCCGGTGTAAAAATCCTGGTCGGCGGTGGGACCAGGGGTGATTTTAATGGCGTCGCGCGGAAACAGAGTGCGTTTTGCCGAGGGAGAAACTTCCCCGGCGGCCGTATACATGCAAATGCCGCCTTTTTCAAACTGAACAAAAATGGGAACGATTTTACCCTCTTTAATATCCACTATTCTGCCGTTGCCGTGAATCAGACAGATAACTTCCTGTCCGATATGAAACTTTGGTGCCTCTGCCATGTTTGCCTCCTAAATAAACATTTGTTGTAAGAAATTCTTATTAAATCCGTTGTTATAAGTAAATGATTTTGTGGGGGACGCTTCCAGGCGCTCACATCTTTTGGATTAAAGGCCGGCATTTAAGCTTCGGCCTTAACTTAAGGGCAGTTTAATGTAGGTTGCCCTGCTTGAAAAGCGCCCGTACTTTTTCCACATTATTACGGTGCACCGTTTCATAGGGGGGCCAGTAGTGGATCAGGCCTTGCCGGAAGTAGGGCGCAAGCGTTTCCTGCAGCGGCGGAATGCTTGCGGCGGGGTTTTGCTGCAGGGTTGAGTAGAGATACTCAAGATAGTGGAAAACGCAGTCTATTAATTCCGGGCCATAACCGCCCTGTTCAATTACGAACGAACGGCCGTGATTGGGCAGGATTTTTTTAATGTCCAGCTCGCGCATACGCCTCAACTCTTTCACATGTACAGGAATGTCTTCCGGGTTAGTTATAAAGCTGGCGGAATCTTCCAACATATCGCCGGGCAACAGTGCGCGGTATTGGGGAATGAAGGCGCACAAGCCGTCATCGGTATGAATGTGAAAAGTGAGCAGGCGCACTTCCAGACCATTTAAAAATATGGAAGCATCAGCAGCAAGCGCAATGTCCGGCAGATGCAGGGGATTGACGCCCGGTTTGCCCCACAAAGTGCCCGCTTCTATATCCGGTTGGTATTGCAACAGATAGTCCCGGGTTTTGCGGGTGGAAATAATATTGTAGTCGGCATATAACTGATTGCCGCCCACATGATCCAGATGCCAGTGGCTTAAAACCACGGTGATCTTTTCCGCGCCAAGTTCCTTTTCCAGATATTCGCGAATTAAAGCAGCTTGCTTTGGGGAGCAGAGGGTGTCGTAAACCAGGGCGCAGTTTCCGTTGTGCACAACATAGCTTGCCACCCCCAACGCTTCACACCCGGCCTCCCAGTTTTCTTCAACCGTTACATTCAGGTTGGGGTTGTCGGAGGCGCTGTCGCCGCCGAAATAAAAGGCGATGAGGTTCGGATTTATTCTGTAAATTTGCATGAAGCTCCCCTTAACCGGCTGATTGTTGTTTGAATGCGGCTGAAACCGGTTTAAAGCCGCCGCATCACAACTGTGGCAGTTTTGATTACTGACAAGTATGTGTAGTTAGAGGATTATCGGTTTGACAATATCGTTGAATTTTTAATTGACAAGCCTTTTATCCAAATGTATAAGCCCCCTTTAAGGTTAAGCCAAAGATTCAACCGCCGCATGGGCTTTTACTGTACTTTATTTTTCAATATTCCGCGCCGCTTGTCAATGTGGCGGTTAGGGGGCAACCGTCCTGTAATGTATCGGCGAGTTGGCTGTTCGTGTTTGCACTACAGAAACGCGGGAAATTTGGGAAAACAGCAGCTTGCTTGAAGCTGGCGAAGCTGCAGTGAACATAACCCGGTCAAGCCAGCCGGGGGTTGGAAACTTCCAAAGCGCCGGCCGGACGAATGGAATTCTCCGGCTCTATTTGTGTGGAGACGTTTCAGCTTCATGCTCATTGCGGACGGGTCTTTCGGGAAGCGGGGTAATCCCCGGCGTCCGGGCAAGCGGGCATCTGTTTGTCAGGAAAGCGCCGGCCGGTTCCAGTTTCAGCAGCATTGCTTGATCTGCAGTGGGGGGGGGCGGCAATGTTGCATCGTGCTTGTGTGAGCGGTTAATGTGGTTAAACTTTCAATTCCGGTTGCGCAGAGGGTGTGCGACTTTAGAATTGAAAAATTCAGTTTTATTGAGTTAGGAGATGCAAAATGGATTTTGATGTGAATCTTGCACTTTGGTTCTCCTTGATCTGCGCCGGGTTCGCTGTTGTTTACGGCGTTATTTCCAGCCAGTGGATCATGGGCCTGTCGGCGGGAACCGCCCGTATGCAGGAAATTGCCGGTGCCATTCAGCTTGGCGCTAAGGCATACCTCAACCGGCAGTACACCACCATTGCCATTGTGGGGGTGCTGCTGGCTGTTGTGCTGTGGGCCTTGTTGGGCATGGAAACCGCCATTGGCTTCATTGTCGGCGCGGTGCTTTCCGGTTTGGCCGGTTATGTGGGGATGAACGTATCTGTTCGTTCCAACGTGCGCACTGCTCAGGCCGCTACTGAAGGGTTGTCTAAAGCTCTACAGGTGGCGTTCCGCGGCGGCGCCATTACCGGTATGCTGGTGGTTGGACTTGGTCTGCTTGGTTGCGCCGGCTATTACGCCATTCTCAAATTCGGTCTCAAGGCCGACGCCCCTCTGCAGGAAATGGTGCATCCGCTCATCGGGCTTGGTTTCGGCGGCTCTCTGATCTCCATTTTCGCTCGTTTGGGCGGTGGTATCTTCACCAAGGGCGCCGATGTGGGCGCCGACCTGGTGGGCAAGGTTGAAGCCGGTATTCCGGAAGACGATCCGCGCAACCCTGCGGTTATTGCCGACAACGTGGGCGACAACGTGGGCGACTGCGCCGGTATGGCCGCCGACTTGTTTGAAACTTACGCGGTTACCATTATCGCCACTATGATTCTGGGAGCTCTCCTTTTCTCCGACTTCGGCGAAAGCGCGGTAATTTATCCTTTGGCTTTGGGCGGGTTCTCCATCATTGCCTCCATTCTGGGTTGTTACTGTGTGCGCGGCGGTAAGGAAGGCAAAATCATGGGCGCGCTCTACCGTGGTCTGATCGTGGCCGGGATCATCGCCCTGATCGGCTTCTATCCCATTACTCTGAAAATGATTGACGATAACATGCTCAACCTGGTTAAGGGCATTGAGGGCGGCGCTCACATGCGTCTGTTCGGTTCAGCAGCGGTTGGTCTGGCCCTTACCGGCTTCATGGTCTGGATTACCGAATATTACACCGGCACTCAATTTAAGCCGGTGCAGCGCATTGCGGCTGCTTCTGAAACCGGCCATGCCACCAACATCATTGCCGGTTTGGGTCTGTCCATGCGTTCCACCGCTCTGCCGGTGCTGGCAGTGTGTGCTTCCATTTACGCTTCCTACAGTCTGGCCGGACTTTACGGCATTGCCATTGCCGCCACCGCCATGCTTTCCATGACCGGGATTATCGTTGCCATTGACGCTTACGGCCCGATTACCGACAACGCGGGCGGAATTGCCGAAATGGCTGAAATGGATGAGTCTGTGCGCGCTGTTACCGACCCGCTGGACGCTGTGGGCAATACCACCAAGGCCGTGACCAAGGGCTACGCCATTGGTTCCGCCGGTCTGGCCGCTCTGGTGTTGTTTGCCGACTACACCCACGCCCTTGAGGCCAGCAACGCCAAATTTGCCAATATGCTCGGCCTGTTCGACCTGTCCAGCCCGGCCGTGATTATCGGCTTGTTTATCGGCGGTGCTATTCCTTATCTGTTCGGCTCTATGGCGATGGAAGCCGTTGGTCGCGCAGCCGGTTCGGTTGTGACTGAAGTACGCCGCCAGTTCAGGGAAATCCCCGGCATTATGGAAGGTACGGCTAAACCTGACTATACCCGGGCGGTAGATATGGTTACCCGCGCGGCCATTCGGGAAATGATCACTCCTTCACTGTTGCCCGTACTGGTTCCGGTAGTGGTGGGCTTCGGTATGAAATTCCTGATGGGCGGCGATGCCGGTGTGCAGGCCTTAGGCGGATTGCTGATGGGCACGATCATTACCGGTATCTTCGTAGCCATTTCCATGACCACTGGCGGCGGCGCCTGGGATAACGGCAAGAAGTTCATTGAAGACGGCGCCTTTGGCGGCAAGGGTTCAGATGCCCACAAGGCCGCTGTAACCGGTGATACTGTGGGCGACCCCTACAAGGATACCGCTGGCCCGGCGATCAACCCCCTGATCAAAATCATTAATATTGTTGCTTTGTTGATCGTTCCTCTGTTGGTAGGTTAACTGTAAGCATTATTAGTAAGAGGCGGCCCTCAAGCAGGGCCGCCTCTTTTGTTTTTTGAATAACATGAGTATATTTCCGCGGTTTGTTGGAATAAACCTGGTTCACATCGGCAGATTTAGGGGTATATAATTTAAGCTGCGCTTTGTCTTCAATTGATATTTGCGTAACAATCGACTGTTATGTGCTTTATAAATGTATTTCTGTCAACATTTCTGACTGTTTTCTATGCACAGATGTCTTGAGACGGGAACTTCGGCGGGACAGAGCGGAAAGTGCACTGAAGCCAGGCCTGTGTTCAGCTCAGTGTCAGTGGACTGTCCGTTATTGTTCATCATAAATGCACATCAACCATAAAATGCTCTAGGATATTCAGATGATTCAGCCTATGGTCTGTTTAAGTCCGGCTCACGGCGGCTTTGCTGCTCAATATTCGACTGGCCGGTAATAAATCAGGGGCCGGGCGGGCATATTGTGAGCGGATAAACCGCCAGCCTCAGCCTAAGGTTTATGAGCACCACCTTAATCAGAACAGTCATCCCATAAATGCATTTCGCTCAGGCAGTTCTGATAATGCTTGAGAATATTGCTCAGTCTGAACTCCAGAGAGAACTCACCACGTTTTCGCAAGCCTTCCGCCCCCAGGGCCAGCCGTTTCTC
>CALUZB010000007.1 GCA_944325195.1 uncultured Desulfovibrionaceae bacterium
ACCAGGTTGCCCATGATCAAGGGATAATCCCGGGCAAGCACTGCTGTATAAAATAGCTGTCCTAAACCGGGCAACGCGAAAATGGACTCAATGATTACCGAACCGCCGATCAGTCCGGGAATGGAAAGTCCCAGCAGAGTGATTAACGGCAACAGCGCGTTGCGCAAGGCATGCTTCAGAATCACTTTCCGGGCAGACAGGCCCTTGGCCCTTGCGGTAGTAATGTAGTCCTGTCTCAGTACCTCCAGCATGGAGGAGCGCATATAGCGTGACATGGCCGCAAGACTGCCGAAAGTATATACAAATAAAGGCATGGCCAAGTGTTCGGCCAGGTCGCATAACTTGCCCCAAAGTGAATAGGACGCGAAATCAAATGAGGTTATTCCCGACACCGGCAACCACTCCAACTCCACTGCAAACAGCATCATCAGGAGCAAAGCCAGCCAGAAACCGGGCATGGCGAACCCTATGAACACAAATACCGTGGAGATGCGATCAAACAGGCCGCCCTGACGGCATGCGGAGATAATACCGATGGGCACTGCAATAAGTAAGGTAAGGAATAATGAGGCCAAATTCATGCCCAGCGTCAGTGGGAGGCGTTCCTTGATTTTATCCCATACCGGGCGGGAATCGCTGCTCATGGAATTTCCGAAATCCAACTGCACCATTCTGCTTACCCAATCCACATATTGTTCCACCAGAGGCTTATCCAGCCCGTACAGGGCGTTCAGCCGTTTACGGGCTTCCTCCCCGGCAAACGGGTTCATTGTAGTTTGCAAATCAGTGGGGGTTCCGGGGGCCAGATGAATAACCCAGAAGCTGACGGCAGTGATGCCCAGAAAAACAATCAGCATCCAGAGCAATTTGCGCAGGAGTCTGCCGATAAGAGCCCGAAACTGGCGGTAATCGGATATTTCCTTATTTATTGAAGCTTTTACGCTGGCTTCTTCCATATCCACTCAATATTTTTCAGAATATTATTCTGTGCATGTAGCCGATTCGTGGAAAAGGCATGAGTATAATAATCGCGTGTGACGTGTCTGCACAAACCTATTATTTACGAAGAACGGCGATTTTCAAATTATCTCTTCATATATTACGCGAAGGCGTGAGCCTAGGCAAGCAGGTATCCCGTCTTTAGGGCAAGATGCCGGGACTTAATGATTTCAGAATATATAATGGATCCTCGGGCCGATTTATAAATAGGGACAACACTGAAAATCATTGTGTTAATTATCCTGGTCATGCAAGGTGACAAAATGTCGGGATTTGGGTATAATAACTAACAGTTCCAGGGTGATCTCTAAAATTCATCAAAAATTAACTGCCGGCAATTTCGGCCAACCTGCAAAATACCTGCAAGGAAGCGTATGCGCCAGTTTAAGGCAGATTTGCATATTCATTCCCGCTATTCACGGGCAACCAGCAAAAAACTGACACTACCTCTTTTGGCGGCTTGGGCCAAGGCTAAGGGGGTTGATGTGCTTGCCACGGGTGATATTACCCATCCCGGTTGGCGTGATGAAATTAAAAACACTTTGGAACTGGATGAGCACAGTGGGCTGTATCGTCTGCAAAAGCATGTCCGACTTACACATGAGCTGCCGCAGTTTGCTGAGCGATTGCAGCCGCCTGCCCCCAGTTTTATTCTTCAGGGCGAAATCAGCTCTATATATAAACGCGATGGGCAGGTGCGCAAAGTGCATAATCTGGTCTTTTTCCCCAACATGGAAGTTGCGGAAAAATTCTCCGAGCGTCTGGCTCAAGTGGGCAATCTGGCGTCGGACGGAAGGCCGATTTTGGGCCTTGATTGTCAGGATCTGCTGGCTATGGTCCTGGACAGTCATCCGGATTCTTTTCTGATTCCCGCCCACATTTGGACTCCATGGTTTTCCTTGTTCGGTTCCAAATCCGGGTTCAACAGCGTAGAAGAATGTTTCGGGGATTTGGCCGGCGAAATTTTCGCCATGGAAACCGGTCTTTCATCTGATCCGCCCATGAACTGGACCTGGAGCGCTCTTGACCGATACGTCTTGGTGTCGAACTCCGACGCACATTCCGGTGAAAATCTTGCACGTGAAGTTAATTTGTTTTCGGGCACCCCCAGCTACTCCGGTATGCTTGCAGGTTTGCGCAGATTGCCGGAAGCTGCATGTAAGTTTGAGGGGACTGTGGAGTTCTTTCCGGAAGAAGGCAAATACCATACAGATGGGCATCGCAAATGCGGCATTTCTTTAACTCCTAAAGAAGCAAGGGAATTGGGCGGTATCTGCCCGGTTTGCGGGAAACCGTTTACCGAAGGGGTGGCTTCCCGCGTACTGGCTTTGGCAGATCGCGATGAACCGCTCAAGCCGGCGGGTGCAGCCGATTTTCAATCGTTAATTCCCTTGGCGGAAATTTTAGGCGAAATATCCGGGTGCGGAGCAAAAAGTCAAAAAGTCACCCGGCAGTATAACTCATTAATTATGCGTTTTGGCTCAGAGCTGGCGGTGCTTATGGATACCCCAGTTTCAGAGCTGTCTCGTTTTTCTACGGTTTTTGCCGAGGCTGTATCCAGAATGCGATCGGGTAATGTACTCAAACAGGCTGGTTATGATGGTGAATATGGAGTAATCCGTCTTTTCAATGATGATGAGGTGGCAGAGCTGCATCAGGGCGGACGGTTGCTCCCTAATCTGGCATTAAACAAAAAAGCAGTGCGTGAAGCGCGTACAACTTCACCGTCACATTTCAGCAAAGAGCAGAAGAAGTCTGGAATGCCTGAAGGCTTTGACGGTTTTGACGAGGCTGCGGCCGCTGTTGAACCATTGCCTGATAAGTTCGGTGCGGTTGTATTCAACCCTGAGCAGCAGGCGGCGATTGAAGCCGGTCCCGGGCCTGTTCTGGTGTTGGCCGGGCCGGGAACCGGAAAGACCCGTACCCTTGTGGGGCGAATAGAGCATTTGATCAGCAGCGGAGTGCCGGCTAAAAAAATATTGGCGATAACCTTCACCCGCCGTGCGGCGCTGGAAATGGATAAGCGTCTGCGCCTTGTGTTGGATGAATTGCCCACAACTGACACAATGCATGCCATAGCCTTTGCGCTTTGGCATAAAGTGCTCGATGCTCCGGTGTTGTTGGCGGAAGAAGATGCGCGCCGCACCTTTGCGGAAGCCAATCCGGATTACAGCCGGGCCGAGTTGAAAAACGCTTGGCAGGCCATTGCTCTGGCCCGCGAACAACTGCGCCCATGTCCTGATGAATTTTCTGAATTGTACAACGCTTATTCTCAGCATAAGGGGTCCTGGAATCTTGTGGACTATACCGATTTACTGGAGTTCTGGCTGGAGCAGATTGATAACGGGCTGTTTATACCGCCGTGGCAGCATGTGCTGGTGGATGAGATACAGGACCTTTCCGCACTGCAACTCGCTTTGATAAAGGCGCTTTTGGAAAAGCGCAAGGAAGACGGCTTGAGTTGCGGTTGCGAACCTGTTTCGCCCGGTTCTGCTTGGGAGGGCTCTGCCGATGCCTTGTCAATGGAAGCGGCGGAAAAAGAGACGGCAATAATTAAATCAGGCGGACTGCCGGAAGTTTCGTCAAACAACGGCAACGGTTTTTTCGGGATAGGCGACCCTTGCCAGGCTATTTACGGGTTCCGCGGGGCTTTCGGCCAGGTTGAAGTTTATTTTAAAGCCTTGTGGCCGCACCTGGACGTGCGTTTGCTCACTGCCAACTATCGTTCCGGTGAAAATATTCTTAATGCAGCCTGGTCTGTGCTTCAGGCCGGCGCTCTTCAGCCGGATTCAAGTCGGGAGGAAGCTATGCTCTCACAGGCAGCCCCCAAAGCTGCTACCGCCACTCTTTCGGAAGTGCGTTTGTTTGAAGCCGGAAGCGTAAACTCTGAAGCCGTCTGGATAGCTGATCGTATGCTTGATTTGCTTGGTCCCACTTCGCATAGCTTGGCCGATGCCAGAAGCTTGGCTGCTCCGCCTGACGGCGGAGTGGATGTGGCTGAAGGAATGGAGGTGTCGCCCGGAGATATAGCGGTACTGGTAAGATTGTCAGCCTTGGCCAGGCCTTTGGCAAAGATATTGAAAGAGCGGGGCATACCTGTATCTGTTCCTGAAGAGGATGCTTTCTGGGCCGATGAACGGGTGAAGATGATTCTGCATGCTGCCGGGCTTTTTTTGGGCATAGCTCCTGATGGCGGCGAAGTTCCGTTGAACTGCCCGGATCGGGCGATTGCCAAAGGTCCGCTTGGAGTTGCCGCTTACTTGAATGAGACGCCGCCCTTTGATCGGTTATTTTGGCAATCCTCAGCCTTTAAGGCGTTAAACCGGGCTTTTGAGAGTTATGGGGGGTGGGCCGGTTTGATTAACTGGGTCAATTTGCAGAATGAGCTGGAAGTGGTGCGCGAGCAGGCGGAGAAAGTGCAGATAATGACGATGCATGCGGCCAAGGGCCTGGAGTTCCCCTTTGTGTTCGTGGCTGCATTGGACGACGGGCTGATGCCTTTTGCCGGTCCTGAGTTCCTTTCCGGGCGGGCACTGTCGGGCGAGCATATGGATTTAGATGAGGAGCGCCGTCTTTTGTATGTGGCGATGACCCGTGCCGAGCGAGGGCTGTACTTAAGCCGGTCTGCAAAGCGCATAGTTTTCGAACGGGAGTTGCGCTTGCCCAAATCGCGCTTTCTGGATGCTTTGCCGGAAGATATCCTTATTCATTCTAAAAGTGTGAAGCGGGTGCGGCGCAAGGAGGAGCAGTTGTCCTTATTTTAATGAATTTAAGGTTAAACAGGCTGACATCTTGCGAAAGCGTAAAGAAGCCGCGCTTACAACAGCAAGCTTCTTGAATAATTGAAGCAATACGGTATGAAAGTATTTTTCAACCCCTGTAGCTTGCCTTTTACAGGCATAAGCGTTTATATAGAAAATAGTAACTGCTTTAAAGGAGCTTGTTGTGGCAAAAGACTCCGCTGATGATATTCTTGAGCTGATGGACATTGTTGAGGAAGGGAAACTGCCGGATTTCACTGACAAGCCCAAACCTAAACATGCTGGAAAGGAACCTTCGTTTGATGATGAGCTGGACGCCTTGTTTGGGGATACTGAGCCTGGACATGGAACTGCTGAATCACCGGTTGATCTCAACGAAAAGCTGGACATGCCTGACATGAGCGATTTAGACTCATTGCTTGATGATTTGGGTGACGAGAGTGTGGATATAGCTCCTGAGCCGGAGTTGGACAAGCAGGTGGAAGGGGTGGATGAAATATTGGCTGATCTGCTTCCTGAAGCCCCGGAGGCTGTGAAGACGGTTCCTGAAGCTGTGCCGTTCAAGTCGACGACAGGCATTCCCGACGATGACTTTGATGCATTGCTTGATGAGCTTGGTTCGGAAGACGGCTTTGCATCGGCAAAGGTTGCAGCGAATGGCTCTGGAAAAACAGCGCCGGTGCGGGAGCCAGAGGTCAAGAATACAGAGACGGATCCGGAGCTGGATGCGTTATTCGAGGAGCTGGATTTGAAATCAGAGTCTGCAATGCGTGTGCCCTCTGAGCCGGACGTGCTTCAGGAAGATGACGATCCTTTTTCCGGTCAAGAGCCTGAGCTCATGGCGGAAATGGCTTCTACCCCGGATTTGAAGCCAAGAGAGCAAATAAAAGCCTCTGCTTCGTCCGGGGAATCAGACAATGAAAGTGAAATTCCGCTTGATGATCTGGATGCTTTGATTGATGATATTATGACCCCCGCGCCGCCTGTGACGAAAGTCGCTTCCGCCTCTGCGGTGAGTGCAAACGATGTAACTAAGGCAGATGCTGCAGCGAAATCTGTACCGGCCCCCAGAGCCCCCGCGAAACAAATTTCAAAACCGCAGTCCGTTTCAAAATCTCCTGTACCTTCCGTAGAAGATTTGCCTGCTCCAGAACTTGATTTCCTGGCGGAAGCTGCAACTCCACAATCTGGGATTGTGCCTACAACTGTGCCTGAAGCCCATGTGGAAAGTGCGCCTGTTGAGGTGGAATTATCAAAAGTGGAAATATCAGCGGAACAAGCTGCTTCCACATCGGCCTCTGCACCTTTGGCCCAGCTTGGCGAGGCAGAGCTGAACATGCTGGCAGAGCAGTTGGTGGGCGGACCTTTGTTGGCCGCTGTACATACCTTGGTTATGGAAGAGGTGCAAAGTCGGTTTAAAGAGTATGATAAAGCAAACGAAGAGCTGGGAGCAAAGTTTGCGGCTTTGGAAAAGCGTTTGGAAGACAGGCTGAATGAAACTGTTGATAAAGCAGCGGCAGCTGCAGCTGCCAAGGTTATTCGCGAAGAAATCGCGGCCCTTTTGCAGGAAATGTGATATTTCTTTTGATAAAATGGAAGTGGCTCAAGGGTTATTTCTGTTTTTCCCCGGTTGTGCTTGCCCTGTAGCTGGTCAGGCCATTCCCTGAACCGGGTTTTTGATTCCAATACGGGTACAGTTATTATGGATATGGATAAAGCGAACAAAGAGCTACGGCAAATTACCAAAGAAATTGTGGTGAAGTTCATTGAAATGGGCAAAATTACCCCGGCAAGTTTTCCTCAACTGTTCCCTGTTATTTATAATGTTGTGGTGAATACTCTTAACGGGCAAAGCGCGGATTCTCAAGGGGGAGAAGATTAATCGGCTTTTAAGAGCTGTGGCATTTCAATATTGTGATAAAAAAATATTGGTGGAGATGAAAAAAGTAGTTGACTTTTTTTCAATAATCTGGTGAAAACTTAATTCCACCGGGGGCGGTTAGCTCAGTTGGTAGAGCATCGGCCTTACAAGCCGGCGGTCACAGGTTCGAGTCCTGTACCGCCCACCAGGGATACAAAATTTGATTGCGGAGCAGTAGTTAAGACGGTTATAACGCTGGCCTGTCACGCCAGAGGCCGAGGGTTCGAGTCCCTTCTGCTCCGCCACTTTAATATCAACAAAGCCCGCTGAAGTAAAAAACTCAGCGGGCTTTGTCATACCTTTTCGGAGTTGCTTTACAAAGTTGTTCTGTGGGTTTCCGATAATCACATAGACTTTTGGCTTACTTTACGCTTTATTCTTCGATATATTTTGGCAGACAAAGCAAGCGTTTTATAATACGCTTGAAAGTACCAGACAGTCCCACGCTCAATTACCGCGCGAGGAGCGGGACTTAATGCAGACCAGAATGTATATCAGGGTATTGATGAGCACACATACCATGAGAAATTGGTGAAAAGCACCGAATAATATTCCGCAGACAATCGTAAGTGTGGCGAACACAATATGTATCAACGGGGGGTGCATTGATTTTCGTTTGTATAAATAAAAGAGCAGAGTGCAGATAAGAGAGTATGCGCTAGGTGGGCCGAAAATGAGCCAGGCGATGATTTCATAGCCGTCATCAACCCCCATAGCCAGCCACACGGCCATGCAGAAGAATGAAAAGCCGGCCAAGGCATTGAGTATGATCAGGAGATTAAAAAGCATAATTAACCTGCCGGCGCACAATAGAATTTGCACTTAACCAGTCAGGATGTGAATGCTAATTCTTTTGAGCATTAAGGTTTTACAATTGTGCAACTTCGGCGCTGTTTTTCCGCCAGTACACGGAAATTCCCCCGCTTGGTTGACGGCTAGAAGCTTAGCAACCCTTTTAAAATACTGTTTAATCAAGTAACATTCAAGTGTTGTCGGAGTTAGGCCGCCTCAGCCGGGCACACAGCTATCCGACTTTTGCTCTTAGCTGGCGCTGGTTCATATCCAAGGCATGGCAGATATGGCTGCATTGAGCCTGGTAATTATCCGGTAAATACTGATCTTTGTAACCTTATTACCAATCTCCGTGAACGCCTGATTAAACCTTTCCGTCATGTCTGATAAACAAGACAATTACGCTCGCAGCGGATTGGGGCAGTAAACTCAAAATGCTTACAACTCAAAGTAGATCTGTTCCAATAGATAAAGCTGGTTCAGATTATCGATAATTTATTGAAAACGTGGACAAGTTGTGGGAGATCATGATGCAAGCTTGCAATCGGATTTTTTTTCAACTAAAATAGAAATTTAACTTTACTAAAATAAAAAAACGACTGTATCAGCCATGATTTGCTCCAGCTCTTTAAACAGCCGACGCCCCCCCACTGTTCTGGCCATTCACGATTTATCGGGGTTCGGGCGGGGCTCGCTTACTACGGCAATCACTATTCTTGGAACAATGGGAATTCAGGCCTGTCCCCTGCCCACTTCCTTGCTTTCAGCTCATACAGAATTTGATGGGTTTACCTTTCTGGATCTGACCGGCGAGATGGAAAAAATCATTGCCCACTGGCAAACTTTTGGTTTGAAGTTTGATGCCATTTATAGTGGCTTTTTGGGCTCGCCTGCTCAAGCCGCTTTGGTCCGTAAGGCCATAGAGTTATTCAGTCACTCTGGGACCATTTGTGTAATTGACCCTGTGCTGGGTGATAACGGGGATTTGTATCCCACTATGGACGCAGTGATGGTTCAGGAAATGCGTATGCTTATTCGCGATGCAGACATAATCACTCCTAACCTCACCGAAGCGGCATTGTTGTTGGATGAACCCTGTCGAGAGACTATCGATAAGACGACGATTATAGCTTGGCTGAAACGACTGTCGGAAATGGGACCTCATGCGGTGGTGATAACCAGTGCCATTATGAGCGAGGAATCGGAAAGCAATGCCGCCAGTTTGGTAATTGCGCACAGCCGCCCCCCTCAAACCAGGCGGAGTGAATTTTGGCAAGTCAAATGTGACTATATTCCGGCTCACTACCCGGGCACAGGCGATATTTTCGCCAGCGTGCTTACCGGCTCCCTGCTCTGGAAGGAAGAACTGCCCGTTGCTATTGCACGGGCAATGCGGTTTATCGCAACCGGCATAGAGCAAAGCGAGCTGGCCGGGGAACCGCGAAAAAACGGTATTGTCCTGGAGCAGGTGCTGGGCGGCCTGAATGGGCCGCTTTCACGCACGCGAAGTCAGCAACTGTTTCCGGATTATGAAAATTTGAAGTAACGAGATGCGAAGTAGCAATGAGCAGTCCTGACATTCAAGCTGAATTACCTATAGGCTTATTTGATTCTGGGGTTGGCGGACTTACTGTTTTAAGGGCTTTGCGCACCGCCTTGCCGCATGAGAACTATGTGTATCTGGGGGATAATGCCCGTTTGCCGTATGGAACAAAAGGACCGGCGACTATTCGCCGTTATGCGGTGCAAGCGGCTGAGATGTTGATGCGCTGTAAAATAAAGTTGATGGTGATAGCCTGCAACACTGCCAGCGCCATAGCTCTGCAGGTGTTAAGGCAGACCTATCCGCAAATACCGGTAGTCGGCGTTGTTGAACCCGGCGCTCAGGCTGCCTGCTCAAACAGTTTAAGCGGTTATATCGCAGTTATCGGAACAGAGTCCACCATTCGCGGCGGGGCATACCAAAAGGCGATTGCGGAAATCAATCCGGAGACGCGGGTTTTAGCCAAAGCCTGCCCCTTATTTGTGCCTATGGCGGAAGAAGGGCTTGTTTCGGGGAGACTGCCTGAGCTTGTGGTTGAGCATTACTTGAATGAGATATTCGGAGAAAGTGTCTCTTGCCCTAAACCAGATACTTTAGTTCTTGGTTGCACGCATTTTCCTTTGCTTAAAGAAACAATTGCATTGGTTGTCGGGCCGGAAGTAAAGATTGTGGACTCAGCCAACACCACTGCTCAGACTGTACTTTCGCTTTTTGAACAGGGACACTGCTTGCGCAACAGAAGTTCCCGTCCCGGACGGGTGCGTTATCTTACAACCGATGATGTACAGCCGTTTGTGCGGGTAGGCGGATTGTTCATGGGTGAAAATTTATCTGAACAAGATGTGGAACGAGTAGACTTGTAAGCATATTCTGAGTAGGGGAAGGTGGGAGAAATTTCCTTTTCAGACTACGGGAGTCGGGGTTTTTGCAACGATGGCGCGTAAGGGGGCGCGACGCCCTGCATCTGGTAAAGATGAATTCAGGGTATGGATACGTTAACTATGACGTAATAATGTTGTCTTTTGAAGTCAGTCTTGATACAGCTCGCGTAACATTGCTATTTCCGCTTTGTAGCCTGGCAATTCATGGTGGGTTTCCAAGTTGAATGGAAGTCCGCGCAGCTTCGGGTGGTTGATTATACCCGTAATCCCGCTCTTACCCAGTTCCCCTTCACCGATGTTTGCGTGGCGGTCTTTCCTGCTCCCCAAAGGATGTACACTGTCATTCAAGTGAACTGCTTTCAGTTTTTCCAAGCCGATAATCGCGTCAAAGCCTTCAAGTACTGTATCCAGTTGAGCGGCAATGTCATAGCCGGCAGCAAAAACGTGGCAGGTGTCCAGGCAGACTCCAATCTTGTCTTTTAATTCAACCTGATCAATGATCTCGCTAAGTTCCTCAAAACGTCCGCCAACTTCCGTACCATGGCCGGCCATAGTTTCCAGGAGCACGATTGTTTTTTGCTCGGGCCGGAGTATTTGGTTCAACATATCTGCAATTTGTCTGATCCCCTCTGCTGTCCCTTGCCCGCCATGCGAGCCCGGGTGAAAGTTGTAGTAATTTCCCGGCAAATGCTCAAGGCGTTCCAGATCTTCAAGGATTACCCGGGCCGCCAGTTCGCGTACTCCCGGATCCTTTGAGCAGGCGTTCAGGATGTAAGGGGCATGAATGACCAAAGGCCCGAACCGGTTCTCTTTAAGCAGGCTGTCCAGCCTGCTCATATCCGCTGTATCCAGAGGGCGGGCTTTTGTACCCCTGGGGTTGCGCGAAAAAAACTGAAAGGTGTTGGCCCCTATGGAGAGAGCTGCTTTACCCATGGCGGCGAATCCCTTGCTTACCGATAAGTGACAACCAATGTACAGCATGAATTTTCGTTTTCAAATTAAGGTTAAGGGTTTTTGCTCTATATACATGGGTAATCCCCGTTCAAGACTCAACAAAGCCCGCTTATATTCAAGGCCGCCGGCATAGCCGGTTAATAAGCCGTTGGAACCGATAACCCTGTGGCACGGTATGATGATTGCAATGGGATTATTGTGGTTGGCCATGCCGACCGCCCGAAAACCCTTTGGCGCTCCAACCGCTTCTGCTATATCCTTGTAGGTGCGCGTTTCTCCGTATGGAATAGTTTGCAGCGCTTGCCAGACCTTTTTTTGAAATTCAGTGCCTTTTGGATTAAGCGGCAAATCAAACTGCCTCCGTTTACCGGCGAAGTATTCCGCGAGTTGAGCTTGGGCAGCGGCCAGTAAAGAATTGGCTATATTCCCCGCAGGCGCGTGCTCAGCCGCCTTTACAAAGTCAAGGCGTACAATGCAATCGGCTTTTGCTGCAATGCGAATTGCTCCCAGCGGGCTGTAGAAAATCACAGATTCAAGCATATATACCTGTTGTGGAAAAGCGACAACGCTTATTGCCCTGACTGGTTATTTAAATAACTCATCAGATGGTCAATCAGTAAGCGTACCCTTAAAGGCACCGTACCGTTCGGCATTACCAGGTATGCGTTGATCGGCGGCAATTGCCAGTCAGGCAATAATCTGGTCAGCCTTCCGTTTTTGATGTGTTGAAGGCATATTTCACGCGGCAATATTCCTATTCCAAGTCCTTCCAGAATGAAAACTTCTGTGGCTTTCATGCTGTTGAAATAATGAACCGCCTTGATTTTTACCGACACGATTTCCCCTTGTTTGTTGGACAGTTCCCAGAATTTACGGCGATGAAAAGGGGCTATGCTGGGAATTTCCGCCAAATCTTTTGGCTGTATGGGTTGTGAATACCTTTCAAGCAATGCCGGCGCTGCAACCAGCCAGGGGCGGCCTGAACCGATACGTCGAACCTTTAAATTCGAATCCGGCAGATCGCCTATGCGTAAATTCAGGTCATAAGGCTCAGTAAGCAGATCAACAAAATGGTCTGTGAAGTGGATATCCAGATGAATATCGGGCCATTGGCGTGCGAACTCTACGAGCGGTTGTTCAAAAAAACTCATGTAAACGTCAGCCGGTATGGAAAAGCGTACCCAGCCTGAAGGCTGGTGCATATTCTGAGTAATTGCTTCACAAGCATCTTTTGCGTCTGACACAATGAAATCGCAACGTTCAAAAAAAATTTTCCCGTCGGAGGTAAGTTCAACCTTGCGTGAGTTGCGATGAAACAGAGGCACGCCTAAGTTTTTTTCCAAATTAGCAATTCGCCTTGAAAGCGTGGATATGGGCATTTCAAGAGCTTCCGCTGCAAGAGTAAAACTTTTGCTCTTTGCCACTTCCACAAAGAGCGGCAAGTCGCGCAACAAATTTTCCATGCCAGATCATCCCATTAATGAAAAGATGTTTCTAATTGATAGCATTGCATTTCATCTAGGTCAATGATAGACAACACTCGGAAAATAACTATATAATTGCTGGCTATGCAACTAATTTATATAACAGGAGTTTCTTTCCAGAAATGAACGCAACCCTTATAAACGCAACTATTTCCATACTCAACCGATTTATCTATGCTTCTTTGCTGTTAGGCGTTTTTGTCATTTTGAACGGTTGCAGTACGGATGTAGAAAATTTGTCGCCCCTTGCCCAAGTGAACTACATGGTGGCAAGTGAATCCGAGGTTACCCTTATCACTGAACTGCCTGGGCGTATTTCCGCCTTGATGGTATCAGAAGTGCGCCCTCAAGTCGGTGGTATTATTAAAGAACGCTTATTTGAAGAGGGGGCCGATGTTGAAGCCGGTCAGGTGCTTTACCAAATTGACCCTTCGCTTTATGAAGCCGATTATAATAATGCCAAAGCGGAATTGGCCAGAGTGGAGGCCAATGCCGTTGCTGCCCGCAACCTTGCCAACCGCTATTCCAAGCTGGTAGCTACCGGTGCGATCAGCAAACAGGAATATGACGACGCAGTAGCCTCGGCAGGGCAAGCCAGTGCTCAAGTGGCTGCCGCCAAGGAAGCGTTGAAAACAGCCCGGATTAATCTGGGCTATACCAAAGTAACCGCTCCTGTTTCCGGGCGTATTGGGCTTTCGTTTTACACTCCCGGGGCCTTGGTAACCCAAAATCAGTCCAATCCGTTGGCGACAATTCAGCAACTGGACTATATGTATGTGGATATTACCCAGTCAAGCACTGAATATTTGAATCTGCAGCGGGCCAGAGCGGAAGGCAGTTTGAAATTAAGCGGTGAAAATTCTTCCAAAGTAAAGCTGTTGCTGGAAGATGGCTCGCCGTATGCGCTTCCCGGCGAGGATGGCAAGCCCGAGTGGGTAGAGGGTGATTTCCTTTTCTCTGATGTGACCATAGATCAGAGTACAGGCGCGATTACTTTGCGCGCCAAGTTTAAGAACCATTACAATATTCTTTTGCCCGGTATGTATGTTCGTGCTTTGCTTGAGGAGGGGGTAAAAAAAGCGGTGGTTGTCCCCCAAAAAGCTGTGGCTCGTGACTCAAGAGGAGACGCGCGGGCTTATATATTGACGAAAAGTAACCCTGTTAAGTCATCTGGCGGCAGTGCGGCAGAGGGCGTCGAAGAACAGCCCTTGGCTGAAAACGAATATTATGTTGATGTGCGCAACGTGAGCATTGACAGAAGTTATGGAAATAATTGGATTATCCGCAGCGGCATCGAGCCGGGCGATCGGTTGGCCACAGACGGTTTGCTCAAACTTTATCATGGTCAAAAAGTAATTGGGCTGGAAACGCAAACGATAGCAAATGAATAATAGCTTGGGTTCGTCAGCCTTTGTATGCCACCGACCTAAATAGCGTTACGGGGATAAATATCCGGTAAGCAAAGACCTGAAAGCAGCTGCAGGAGCTAATTGTTTACAATGACCGATGTCTGTCCCCTTTCTCCCAGGCGTACAGCAGCAGGCCAAATGTTCAGGTGGAATATTCAATAACTATGTCTAAGCGCGGACATGTTTTCGGGCGGGCGTATGCCGGCCCGTAAGGGTGATTATTATGGCAAATTTTTTTATTGACCGTCCCATATTTGCTTGGGTTATCGCAATAATGATCATGCTAGCAGGAAGCATATCGCTGTATTCTTTGCCGGTCGCTCAATATCCTGAAATAGGCATGCCGGAAATATCAGTGCAGACCACCTATCCCGGCGCTTCCGCCCAAACCGCTGAGGACAGTGTGACGCAGATTATCGAGCAGAATATGAAGGGGATTGATAATCTGCTTTATATGTACTCCACGTCTGATTCCACCGGTTCTTCCAGTGTCAATTTGGTCTTCCAAGCCGGAACCAACGTGGATATTGCTCAGGTGCAGGTGCAGAACAAGCTTCAACTCGCTACTCCCATGCTGCCTGAGGAAGTGCAGCGTCAGGGTGTCCGGGTGAGCAAGTCAGCAAGAAGCTTTTTGCTGGTGGTCGGATTTATTTCTGAAGATGGCTCTATGGACGATGCGGATATTTCCGACTATGTGGCCGCAAATCTTCAAGACCCGATTTCACGCCTTGACGGTGTAGGTGAAGTGCAGATATTCGGAGCCCAATATGCCATGCGTATTTGGTGCGATCCTGAGAAATTCTACAAATTCAAGCTTAACCCGTCTGATGTGGTTGCAGCGATTCAGTCCCAAAATGCCCAGATCCCGGGCGGGCAGATAGGGGCCGCCCCAGCTTTGCCCGGTCAGGAAATCAATATCACGGTCGTTGCTTCCTCACGCCTGGAAACAGTGGAAGAGTTTGAGAACATAATTCTCAGAACCAACCAGGACGGTTCTATTCTCCGGCTTAAAGACGTTGCTCGGGTGGAGCTTAATGGTGAAGACTTCATGGCTTTTTCCCGGTTCAACGGAGCTCCGTCTTCTGCTATGGGCATCAAGCTGGCCTCCGGTGCAAACGCGCTTGAAACCGCGGATAGAATTAAAACTCAACTTGAAGAAATGTCAGCATTTTTCCCACAGGGTTTGAAAGTAGTGTATCCTTGGGACACTACCCCCTTTGTGGAGCTTTCCATTGAGGCGGTTTACCATACCTTGGGAGAGGCGATTGTGCTGGTGTTCCTGGTGATGTTTCTGTTCCTGCAGAACTTGCGGGCAACGCTCATTCCAACTATCGCCATCCCGGTGATTCTATTGGGTACATTCGGCGTTCTGGCAATGCTGGGCTATTCCATCAACACTTTGACCATGTTCGGAATGGTGTTGGCTATCGGTCTGTTGGTGGACGACGCTATTGTTGTAGTTGAGAACGTAGAACGGCTGATGCGCGAAGAGCATCTTTCGCCCAAAGAGGCGGCTAAAAAATCCATGAGTCAGATAACCGGCGCCTTGGTAGGCGTGGCTATGGTTATTTCCGCTGTATTAATCCCCATGGCATTTATCGGCGGTTCCACCGGGATTATTTATCGTCAGTTCTCTGTAACCATTGTAACTGCAATGCTTTTGTCCGTGATTGTGGCTATTGTCTTCACTCCCGCCTTATGTGCAACCATGTTGCCCCAACACGCCAAAGATATTCAACATGGCTTTTTCGGACGCTTCAATCGTTGGTTTGACGGGCTCACTGATCGCTATCAGCTTAGAGTGGGCAGAATTTTATCACGCCCTAAACGCTACCTCGTCGCATTCGGTGTAGCGGTACTGTTGATGTTGTATATGTTCATCCGCTTGCCTTCCGCATTCCTTCCGGAGGAAGACCAGGGTATTCTTCTCGTTTCTGTTGAGTTAGACTCCGGAGCCACGTTCGAGCGCACTGAAGAGGTGTTGAGCAAGGTGGATCACTATTTTCGTGAAGTTGAATCTGATAGTGTGGAAAGTGTAATGACAATTGCCGGCTTCAGTTTCGGAGGAGCGGCCCAGAACTCTGGACTTGCCTTTGTTCGGCTGAAAGACTGGGACTTGCGCCAAGATGATGAGTTAAAAGTGGCTGCGCTGGCTCAAAGGGCAATGCGGTACTTCAGCGGAATACCGGAGGCCAGAATATTTGCATTTGCTCCACCTGCGGTGTCTGAACTGGGGTTCTCCAATGGTTTCGACTTTGAACTGGTGGATAGAGCCGGACGTGGGCATGGGGAATTGATGGCTGCCCGGGATCAGTTGCTTGCCAGTGCACGGGCTCACCCGGATTTACGTAACGTGCGTCACAACGGTATGAACGATGTGGCGCAATATAAGCTGAACTTCGATATGGAGAAAGCAACTGCTCAAGGTTTGGATAAATCTGAAATCAATACTGCCATTTCTGTTTACTGGGGCAGTATGTATATAAATGATTTTATGGATAATGGCCGCACCAAGAAAGTGTATATACAGGCGGACAGTCCATTCCGGATGCAAGTAAGCGATTTCAACCGCTATTATGTGCGTAATCAGAATGGAGAAATGGTGCCGTTCTCCAGTTTCCTGTCCATAGAGGACACAAGCGGTTCCCCGCGCCTGGAACGATATAACGGCGTATCTTCAGTTGAAATCATGGGGGACGCCGCACCGGGAAAAAGCTCCGGGCAGGCGATGCAGATAATGGAAGACCTGGCTGAAGACCTGCCGTCCGGATTCGGATTTGAGTGGACCGGCCTTTCCTTTCAGGAAAAAATGGTGGGCGATCAGGCTTTATTCCTGTATGCAATTTCCATAATCGTCGTATTTCTGTGCCTGGCGGCGCTTTATGAGAGCTGGAGCATTCCCTTCTCTGTGTTGCTGGTTGTTCCCTTGGGGGTGATAGGAGCTCTGATAGGGGTAAGTTTGCGTGGAATGAACAACGACGTGTATTTTCAGGTGGGCTTGCTGACAGTCATCGGACTTTCCGCAAAGAACTCAATCTTGATAGTGGAGTTTGCCAAAGAAATACATAAGCATGGCATGGACCTGATTGCAGCAACAATGGAAGCGGTGAAATTGCGCTTGCGCCCGATTGTTATGACTTCACTCGCCTTCATTCTGGGCGTGGTCCCCTTGGCGATCAGCAGTGGGGCAGGGTCCGGCGGCCAGAACGCAATCGGCACGGCTGTGTGTTTCGGTATGGTAGCCGCGACTGCTTTGGGAATTTATTATACCCCCATATTCTTTGTCATTGTCACCAGGTTTTTTTCCGGAGGGAAGAAAAACCTTAATTATTTGAAGATGATTAAGAGTAAGTTGCCTCTGAGCAAAAAAAATGATAAATAGGTACATAAATGGGAATATTCCCTTTAATGAAAAATGATAATCTCGAGAGTGGCCGAGACAGCTGCCTTCTCGATCCCAGAGGGCATGGCGCGGGTTAGTCAGAAAAAGCGCTTTTTCCCGACACTTCCCAAAATTGGGAATGGGTTCCGATCGGGTTGTTTTCTGGATGACCATGGAGATGCGCCATGCCTCCCTCCCTGTCTCTTTAATAACCCCGCTTGTGCGGGGTTATTATCGTTTAATTAACTGAATTGATTTGCTATAAGCAACCAGGCTGGCGACAACCGAGCGATTTGGGTTGAAGTCATTTAAATAAGAAGCTCTCTTGTTACTGCTGTATTTTCCGATATTGCTGCTATAAGTACTTCAGCTTATGAATTCGGTCAGTGCGTACTTATCTGATGCCGAAGAAGGCACATATGAGTGGGTTGCCCAAAAGATGACGATGCTTGCCGCCGCGAGACAGATAAATGCCCCGGCTACAGAATAGCGTATCCCCATTTCAGATATGAAGATGCCGCAAAGCGCTGTCCCGAGGGCTGTGCCGGAGTTAGCCGAAGTCAGAAAAAGCCCGTTGGCAAACTCGGGCGCTTCAGGGGCTGAGTTGGCAATCATATATTGACTGTTATTGCTGGAAAGACCGGTAAGAATGCCGAAGAGCAGCACGATGAGCAGCATTGGGACTAAGTGATTGCCCATACTGAACAATGATGCCAGTACAACGGCCATGATAAAGGGTGTCAGACGGATTGTTCGGCGGGCATCAGATGCAAGCAGTTTCCCCGCAAGAATATTGCCGACAATGCTTGACGCCCCATAAATGAAGAGGGCAACACTGATGATTGTGAACGGAAGCCCCGTAACGTTCTTGAGATAGTCGGAAAGATAGCTGAATAAACCGAATACCGCGCCGTTCGTGAACACGACTGCACCTACAGCGTACCAGAGAGTTGGCTTTTTCAACACACGCAACTGTTTTCCGTAAGAAAGTCTGCTTGTCACCGGCATGGCTGGGATGCAAAAAAGCGTGGCCAGAAAAACAAGGCCGTTTACAATGGCAAAGAAGAACATGGCTGTGGCGTATGATGCCTCGCTGGCAATAAAGCTGGCAGCGGGAACTCCCAAGACCATCCCGGCGGATACCCCGGTAAAAATTCTTGCAACAGCCTTGGGAGCATCTTTGGGGGCAGCCGACGCGGCGGCCACGGTAAAGGCCATGGAAACATACACTGGATGAAATATCGCCGGAATAGCCCGCGCAGCCAGCAGAACGGCAAAGCTTTCCGTAAACATGGAAATAATATTGCTGGCGATGAATATGCCCAATGCAATCAGCATTATAGTCTTGCGGTCAAACTTTGAGAAAAGCAGGGGTGTGATCGGGCCGCACACTGCAATTCCCAGAGCGAAAATCGTTACCGTCCAGCCTGCTTGCGGGACTGTGACCTGGAAAGTGTCGGCAATCAGGGGCAACATACCGATAACCCCCATTTCAGTATTCAGGATGCCGAATACGCCGAGGGTCAGAATAAAAACAAGCAGTCCGCTTTTGTTGTTCATTTGTTTGTCCATGCCTTGAACTCCTTTTTAAAATCCTGTCGTATTGTTAAGTTTGACTCATGCCTTATCTTTGATAGTGCCAGCGTAAAATTATAGCAAATACTTATATTAAATCTCATGATATGTTGATAAGGAATAATAGCTTGAAGCCTGCTTATAACCACAGGATACAGGTATGCAGTTGTGAGGGGTTGAACAGGCCGGGTGATTTAAACAGAGCAAAATTATTCCAGCTCAAATGAACTCTTACGGGGGGCAGTCAGTGGTTCCCAAAAAATTAAAAGTGGTATATAGCATCTTGTATAGATATTTTTGTATGAAACCATAGCTTAATGCAGTGGCGGCAGCGGGTTTGAAAGCCACTCTGCATTCGCCAGGCTTGCATAATAAGGATAAGCACATGTCAAACCGGTTTCCGATGATTATATGCGTTGTAATAGCGCTACTTCTAGGTTTTCCTTTCCCGGCTTACAGCGATGAGGTAAATTCAGCAAGCGAGGGCAAGCTTATTCGTATGGTTGTACTTTCCCGGCATGGGGTGCGCTCCCCAACCCAAAGCGCTGAGACTTTAGCGGGCTGGAGCGCTCAGCCTTGGCCCCACTGGCCTGTGCAGCGCGGCTGGCTTACTGAGCGCGGTGCGCGTCTGACAGAGGCTATGTGGGAAAATATGAAGCTGCACCTTATTAATAGTGGTGTTGAGCTTAAGCCGGAGTTGGTGTTTGTCCGGGCTGATCTGGATCAACGTACCCAAAGCACGGCTCGTGCAATCCTGGACGGTTTGGGAATGGGCAAAACGCCGTATTTTGTGGCCCAATTACCCCTGGATCCACTTTTTCATCCGGTAAAATCCGGTGCGCTTTCATTTAACGCCGAGGCGGTGCATGAAGATATTTTGCGCCAATCAGGAGGCGATCTTGAGCAATTCGCGCACGCGTATTCTGCAGAGCTTGAGAAAATAAGCGAACTTACCGGGCCTCTCAGCCCGGAACTATGCCGGGAATGGGGTTTGCCTTCCACTTGTGGACTTGCGGATTTACCCAACAAGATAGTCGCCAATGATAAAAATGTGGGCTTGCAGGGCGGCTTGGGCATTGCTTCCAGCTTGGCTGAAATTTTTGTCCTTGAGTACGGGGAGTGGACGGATAGATTGCCTGCTTGGGGTCGGGCAGATGAAGCTGTGCTGCGCTCAATACTGCCTGTTCACAACCGGGTATTTGATTTAGTGAATCGCGCGCCCGCAGTAGCTGCCCCAAGGGGGAGCGCTTTGTTGCGGGAAATCGAAGCGGCATTGGACGGAAAGCATGCCGAGCGGCAGGTTAAGCAGGCTGGCCTAGTTGTATTTGTAGGACATGATACCAATATTTCCAATATTGGGGGGCTGCTCGATATTCACTGGCAATTGCCCGGACACGGTGACAATGCCATTCCCCCGGCTGGAGCACTGGTTTTTGAGTTGCGTCAGTTGGACGCCCGCCGGGAAGTACGCGTATTGATGTGCGCTCAGTCGTTGGAAACCTTGCATGGTTGGACGGCGGCAGACCCCATTGATACGGCCATGCCGGTATGTCGCCCCGCTGAAAGTGCTTCCGGGAACCCGGCCGAGTATAGTCTTTCTGATTTTTCCCGTAAGGTTCAGGAAGCCGTGATGCCGGAGGATATTTCTCTTTATATGAATTTGATACCGCGAGAACGTCCCTGATTTATCAATTAGTTTGAGGAAATGGAAGAATATGCCAGACTTATACCTATGGAGAATAGGCTCCGGGATATGAACATGGAGTGCATGCCCCTGAACTCCAGATGTCAACGGGTGGAAGAAAAAGCAGAATAACCACATGGCGTGGGAGCAGCTTTTTTTGTGCATTCCAGTAACCTCAGGAATTACAGAACTGCTGGTATGTATCCCCCTATAACAGCGATGATAACGTCATGGACTATGAGCGTTCAGTCCAAACCGGCCAGCATGTATTTTGCGGCTGTCTGTGCAAAGCACAAAGCAACATTTCCAGACTAAAGCTTACTCAAGCAAGGCTTTAGCAAAAGCCGACCCGTAAAATGGACGTAAATCCTCCATCTTTTCACCAAGCCCGATAAAAGTGATTGGAATTTTATGCTGCATGGCTATGCCCACAGCAACCCCCGCCTTTGCTGTACCGTCCAGTTTGGAAATCACAATTTCACTCACCGGGGAAGTTTCGCTGAATAATTTCGCTTGTGATAAGGCGTTTTGGCCGGTAGTAGCGTCGAGCACCAGAATTGTACGTTGTGGGGCGCCGTTGTGTCGCTTTCCCAGCACCCGCACAATTTTACCTAATTCTTCCATCAGCCCGGTTTTAGTTTGCAAGCGACCGGCTGTATCAAAGAACACAATATCGTAATTCTCTGCAAGGGCCTTGCCCACGGCCTCATAAGCCACGGCAGCGGGATCGGCTGGGGTGTTCCCATTAGAAGGCTTACTGTAAAAATCTGCCCCAACCCGTTTAGCCCAGACTTCCAACTGCTCTACGGCCGCGGCTCTGAATGTATCCCCAGCGGCAATCAGCACTTTTTTACCGGCCAAACGTTCACGGTAGGCCAGTTTCGCAATGGTAGTGGTTTTACCTGCTCCGTTCACCCCCACCATAAGCACGATTTCGGGCGGGTTTGCCACCCGAATAGCGGGGGGGAAAGTCAGCACTTGCTCTAATTCGTGTTGCAGCAACTCCTTTGCTTGAGCAGGTGTTTTCGCACCGGTTTTTCTAGCAGCAGTTCTGACCCTTTCCACCAACTCCATGCTGGGTTCATAGCCGACATCTGAGAGCAGCAGTGCTTCTTCCAGATTTTCCCAAAATGCTGCATCCAATTCTCCATTGCCGGAAAATAAAGAGCGCAGGCTCCCGGAAATCAGATCCCGGGTTCTGGCTAAGCCGTTCCAAAGCTTTGCCCAGAATCGTTTTTTTTCTTCAGCGTCGTTTTCCATGCCCAAGGCTAGGGCCAGACGATATTGCAATTCAGAAGAGAACTCGTCAACTTTAGTGAACTGCATATCCGCAATCCAACGGTGCAACTCCGCAATAAAATCTTCTCCTTTTCCCGCCGGCAGTTGTAAAGATTCAAATAGAAGTTCCAGTCGCCGCCAAAAAGCATCGTCAACAGCTTCACAGCCATGGAGAGCCGCCTTCAGCCAATTGCCGGGGGTAGGCTCAACCGCCCGGAGTTCCAGAATAAACGCATCCCGATCTATGCTCTCAGTTGCCTCAATCGGGGAGACAGGGACGGCGGCGTCCGCAAGAGCCTGTTTTCCACCCGCAGCGAATATCTCACTTTCGACACCGCACTGCTCCGGAGTCGGCGTATCAGGAAGCTGTTCAACCCTTTGCACAGAGCCGGACAAATCTGACTGCGGCGACAGAGGAGTGGAAGCGAGCTCTGCTTGAGAGTCTGCATCGACAGCCCCCAGTTCCTGATTTCCTGTGTCATGGTTGTGAAGTTCACTGACGGTATTTTGTGTTGATTCGACTGCAACGGCAGTTTGGGAGTGTTCTTCAGCCTGAGCTGTTTTGGCTTTTTTCCCTAAGATTTTTGCAAAAAAACCCATATTTTATTCCTAGGCAGTTACATTTCAGAATAATGGTTACAGTGTTCAAATACGGGGGCATTCGGTCTGATAGCAACATGCTGTACCAGAAGCATTTGTGAAATGAATTCCAAGGCCGACGGTATATGGCCGAAGGCAAAACCACTCTAAACCGGCTAAGCCATTTCAGCGAAGTGGGCCATAAAACGTCCGTCAGGCAATTATGGAACGCGTTGCTGAGTTTGCGGTAGTTTATTCAGGCCGCAATTGCGACAGAGAGGGATTTCCCATTCTGCCATATCTCCCCATTTCCTGCGTAATGTTTTTAACAGGGAGAGGAAAAAGGAAGAAGTAAGCAACATAGCCTCCTTCTGCCCTAATACAAACGTTACTGCATTGCTTCCGGGAACATTTCCGCGGCCAGCTCGCGAAGCCGGTATTTTTGGATTTTGCCGCTGGCGGTCAGCGGAAACTCTTTGACTATGGCCACAAAGCGGGGGATTTTGTACCAGGAAATCTGGCCCCGGCAAAAATCCTTCACGTCTTCAGGGGCCATATTTTCATACCCTTTCTTGGGAATGATGAAAGCGCCCACTTCTTCTCCATATTTACGGGAAGGCACGCCTACCACCTGCACGTCTTCAACACCCTCCAGGCTGTAGAGGAACTCTTCAACCTCCTTGGGTGAGATGTTCTCGCCACCGCGGATAATTAAATCTTTAATCCGCCCGGTAATGGTAACATAGCCCTCTTCGTCCATCACGCCCAAGTCACCGGAATGCAACCAGCCGCCTTTAAGTGCCGCCGCAGTTTCTTCCGGCAGTTTGTAATAGCCTTTCATCACATTATGGCCTTTGCAGCATACTTCACCGGCAACGCCGCGCGGGCAGATCTCTCCGGTTTCAGGATCGAGCACCTGAACGTCAACCCCGGGGAAACGACGTCCTACTGTGGTTACCCGGCGGTCAAGAGAATCTACATAGCAATGGGTTTGGGTCATGCCCGGCGAAGATTCAGTAAGCCCGTACACACTGGTAATGCCGGTCATATTCATTTCATCTGCTACCCGTCTCATTACCGGCTCGGGACATACCGAACCGGCCATAATTCCGGTGCGCATAGTGGAATAATCAAAGTGTCGGAACATTTTGTGCTCAAGCACATTAAGGAACATGGTGGGCACACCGTACATAGCGGTACACTTTTCCTGGTCGATTGACGCCATCACGTGCAAAGCCTTGAACGACTCCAAGATAACCATGGCTGCGCCGGAAGACACGCTGGCCATTACCCCCAGAGAGCAGCCGAAGCAATGGAACATGGGAACCGGCAGGCAGATCCGATCTTTTTCAGTAAAGGCCTGCCGTTTAGCCACAGAACTTCCGTTATTAATCAGGTTGGCATGGGTGAGCATCACCCCCTTGGGAAAACCGGTTGTCCCGGAAGTGTATTGCATCATCACCACATCCTGACAGTCTATGGAAGCTTGGCGGGCTGCGTATTCCTCATCGGAAATCATGGCCTCGCCCATGCCGATCAGTTCCGGCATAGAGTAAAATCCCCTGTGCTTTTCTGCGCCAAGGAACAGAGCCCGCCGGAAATGCGGATAGGTGCTGTTGCGCAACTGGCCGCGCGGCAGAGTACGTATTTCCGGGATCAGGCGGCAAAGTGTGTCGATATAGTCATGATCGCGGTAGCCGTCGATCAGAAACAGGTTTTCCATATCAGACTGCTTAAGCACAAAGTCCAGTTCATGATCGCGGTAATTGGTGTTAATAGTCAGGTAAATGCCGCCAATTCTGGCCACAGCGAACATCAAAGTAACCCAGTGGGGCACGTTTGTGGCCCAAATAGCCACCTTCTCGCCTTTTTTAACCCCCAAAGCCATCAGGCCTTTAGCCATATCGTCAACGCTTTTGTCGAATTCACGCCAGGTCTGGCGAAAATCGCGGTCGACATATACCACGGCGTCGTTATCGGGAAAACGGGCGGCAATGTCCCGAAGTTGCTGCCCCAAAGTCTTGCTTGAATATTCAAAAGCAAAAATATCTTCTTCCATAGCAAATCTCTAGCTATTTTTAAGGATAATAAATTACCGCGTAAATTTCAGCCGGGCTGTCGCCATGAGCCCCGACATAATGAGGAATTGCGGAATTGTAGTAAGCACTGTCCCCGGCTTCAAGAATGATTTCTTTCCGGCCGTAGCGCAGAAGGATCTGCCCTTTCAGCACCACAATGAATTCTTCGCCTTGATGAGAAGAGAAGTTGCGGTCTTCTTCCGGTTCCGGTGCGATCTCAATATAAAAAGGCTCCATATTGCGGTCAGCTTTGCCTTTGCCCAGTGAATGATAAATAAACGCCGCCTTTTTATTTTTAGCCTTCTGCATGGCAAGGTCGGTTTCCTGCTCGGCCCTCCGCACTACAAGCGGGTCGTTAACATCTACGTCATCCATGAAAGTGCCTAGCCGGATATTCATGGCCCTTGCTATTTTTTGCAAGGGAGCCAGCGACGGATATATATTGTCCTGCTCCAGCGAAACCACCATGTCGGTGCTTACGCCTGCGGCCTCAGCTAACTGCTCGATGGAAAGCTCGCGTTCTTCCCTAAATTTTCTAACCCGTGTGCCTAATTTCTCAGCGGCCATATCAACTCCTTACCACATCTAAATTAAAATAATTAATTACCCTAACCAAAGCTCCAAAAATATTCAAGCCGTTTTCCAAATGCTTCCGGTTGATATTTTTGCAGTTCAACGGTAGAAATCAACATAGCTGCACAGGGCCTGTGGGCACCGACATCATAAACCGCCAGCCTGAGCGGTAAATGCTTAGTGAACAGATTTCAAGGATTAGTACATGGATCAAGAAACAAGAAGGAAATATGCGTTAATGGCCTTAGGAGCCACAGGGGCCTGTATTGGAGCAATTATTCTGCTGGTGCGCAGTGCGCTGGGCAATAAAGGCGAACCCGATTCAACCACAATTGCTATTTCCGTTGCGTTGCTGGCCATTGCGGCTGTTGTTGCTTTTTATGTGCGGTTGAAACGCTCTGAAGCAATTGAACGGGAAAAGAATCCGCCCCGTGAGCCTGTTGATGAAGAGCGGGAAGCGTTGCTTGATTATTTCTATGACATGGAGCGGGAAAAAGAGTTCTATTCCTGCCTTGAGTCTGGTTCGCCAATTGATTATGTTGATGACTATGAAGATGGGATAGCCGGGTTTGAGAAAGTCAAGTCGGAAGCTGTAGCCGCAGGCTCAACCGCATATATCTGGCGAACCAGCCGGGACAATACTGTTTGCCTGCGCTGTCGCCGCCTAAATGGGAAACGCTATGCCTGGAACAATCCGCCGCTTGGCGGTCATCCCGGCTGTGCTCCCGGTTGTCGCTGCCGGGCTGAACCGGTGATGCCGTCAACACGCCAGTCCCCCAAAACTCATGGTAAAATGAAGTGAGAGCAGATCGGTTGATTGCCGATTGGTTTTGGTTATGCGACGCCTGAAATTAGTTGTGTTCGGCCAAGTGCAGGGAGTTGGGTTCAGACCGTTTGTGTTTCGCCTGGCACAGGAGCATTCGCTGACCGGGCTGGTATGCAATACCGGCCGGGGGGTGAGCATAGAAGTGCAGGGCAGGCAGGCCGACCTGGCTGCATTTAAAGACAGATTGCGGTTTGATCAGCCCCCGCTTGCCCGCATTACTGATTTTTGGGAAGAAGAACTCCCCCCGAAAACCGGAGAAACAGGATTTACGATTGCCAATTCAATAGATGTGGGCGGTTCTGCTGAAACTCTGGTCAGCCCGGACACTGCTACTTGCGTGGATTGCCTGCACGATATCCATAAGTCCGACGACCGTCGGTTTGCTTATCCATTCACTAATTGTACAAATTGCGGGCCGCGTTACAGCATTATTGCCGCTCTTCCTTATGATCGGCCGGGCACCAGCATGGCCTGCTTCCCCATGTGCCCGGAATGCCTTGCAGAGTATGCTAATCCGGCTGATCGTCGGTTCCATGCCCAGCCAAATGCCTGCCCGGTGTGCGGGCCGCAGGTGTGGTTGACAGACAGTAACGGGCAGATCCTCGCCCGTAATGGTCAGGCCATGCTTGAGTTGGCACAGGCCCTGATCAACGGGAACACAGCCGCTATCAAAGGCGTGGGCGGATTTCATCTTGCGTGCAATGCTCTATCCGTTGAGGCAGTTGACAATCTGCGCCAACGCAAGCAGCGCCCGGCCAAACCGTTCGCTATTATGGCGGCCGACCTGAACGTCGCCAGGCTGTTGGTGGAAGTCAGTCAAGCTGAGGCGGAAATCCTGGAAAGTACAGCAGCGCCAATCGTGCTTTGCAGGAAAAAGCCGGGCTCGCCTCTGCCTGAAATTGTAGCCCCGGACCTGGACCGCGTGGGTGTCATGTTGCCGTACACACCCTTACACCATATATTATTTAAGAGCTTTTCTGAACTTATGCTCAAACATGGGCAGACAATGGTTGACACTTTACCTGTCGCCCTGGTTATGACTTCCGGAAACCGCAGCGACGAGCCGATTGCTACCGGGAACCGGCAGGCAATAAAAGAGTTGTCGGCAATTGCCGATGTGTTTCTTCTGCATGACCGTGACATTCTTGTCCGCGTTGATGATTCTGTGTTGCGCGTGAATGATGATGACAGGCCGCAATTTATACGCCGTTCCAGAGGCTATGCCCCCTTGCCGTTGGAATTCAGCCGACCTGCTTCTGCAATTCACCCTAAATGTGTTTTGGGCGTTGGGGCTGAGTTGAAAAACACTATTTGTTTTGCCCGCGAAAGCAGGCGGGGCGATATTGAGGGGCGCAACAAAATTGACGGCTTTGTCAGCCAGCATATCGGGGACATTACTCATAGTTCAACTGAAAAGTTCATGCGCGAACTCGCCGGGCATTTAACCCGGCTTTATGGGTTCAAGCCGGAGGCGCTCATTCGCGATTTGCATCCGGACTACCTCTCTTCTGAATTTGCTGAACAGCTTGGCATTGAACTGGGTTTGCCTGTGTTCAAATTGCAACACCATTTTGCCCATGCCTTCAGCGTGCTTTTTGAAAGTAATCATCAGGGCGAGGCGCTTGCGCTCTGCTTGGATGGTTCCGGACTGGGAACCGACGGCAGTATTTGGGGCGGCGAGCTGATAAAAGCAAACACCCTGACGGGAACAGCGGAACGAATAGGCCATATATCACGCATTCTGACTCCCGGCGGAGATGCCGCGGCCAGACAGCCTTGGCGTATGGCTCAGGCATATCTGTATGAAATCGGCCATGACGAGGCATGGTTTTACAAAGAGTTTGAACAGGAAAGCTCCCTGATAGAGCAGATGTTGCCGCAAAGGTTGAATTGTCCGATTAATTCAAGTATGGGCAGGTTGTTCGATGCGGTTGCCGGTCTGATTGGATTTGGCTCAAGTTGTGCTTCCAAAGCGGGCCCGATTGGGGTTCTTCCGGGCGGGAGCATATCGTTTGAAGGTCAGGCGGCTATGTGGCTGGAAAGCATTCAGGATAAATCCGATAATTTGATTTACCCCTGCTCCGTGCTTGAGCTTGGAAATACTCTGCAACTCAATACACTGGAGCTGTTCAGCGCGGTTTATGACGATGTCTGCTCCGGAGTTTCCGCTGCGGTTGTTGCGCGACGTTTTCATCTGGGAATTGCACATGGCCTTTGCCGGTTGGCCGAGGCCGGAGCACGGGCTGCCGGCATAGTTCATATCGGCCTTTCCGGGGGAGTGATGCACAATGCAACTCTGTCCCGGCTGTTGCCGGAACAACTGCGGGAATGCGGATTGTCCCCCCTTGTCCATCGTCTGCTTCCACCCGGAGACGGTTGTATTTCATTCGGACAGGCGGCGTGGGGCATGTTGCTGGATAAAACCTGAACCTATCTTATCAGCTTTGATTATTCCATTTGCAGCATTTAAGTCAGATGCTCCGGTGAACATTTTGAGCGCGGGGGGGGGAGCATACATGGCGTTGTCTCAGATGTTCGGGGCGGGCTCCGGCTTTTGTGCGCCTGATACAAAACAGCATTTTGCCGTATGTGCGGGTGTGTTTATTTTAAATTCCAGACCTTTTAATTTACAACGAAAGTGCTGCTGTTTCGCCCATGCAAGATTGTTACGCCTATATCAGTATGTTCGGCGCGGCCTTTCTGGCGGCAACCCTGTTTCCGGCCCAATCGGAGTTGCTTCTGGCCGGGCTGCTCTCAACCCGGAGTTATTCACTTGCCCTTTTGCTGGGGGCGGCAACCTTGGGCAATGTGAGCGGCTCCACGGTCAATTGGGCGTTGGGGAGATACTTCAATCATTTAAGTGCTCGCTCATGGTTTCCGTTGAAAAGACACCGTTTAAACCGGGCTGAACTGTGGTATCGCAAATATGGGCGCTGGACATTGCTTCTCAGCTGGCTGCCCGTAATCGGCGATCCCATTACCCTGACGGCCGGAATGTTGCGAGAATCGTTTATTCCTTTCCTTGTCATAGTAAGCATTGCCAAGCTCAGTCGCTATCTGGTTGTGGCCGCAGCGGCCCTCGGCTGGGCAAGCTGATTATCAACTATATTCCGTATCGATTGACTTTATCCTTTCAATCCTAAAGAACTCCCCAGTTTAACCAGTTGAGCCAGCCAGGGATAAAATTTGCCGTCACTTGGAGCGTACTCAAAAATTCCCAGTCCTTTTACGCTGAACTTTTCGTTCAACGCATTCACCTGAGTAAGCAAAGCTTCAGGACTGATCCCTCCGGGTTCGGTAAATCGGGTGGCCGGGAAAATTCCCGGGTCCAACACATCCAAATCAATGTGAATATACACGTTATCGCAGCCGGTCTTTTTCACTGCTTCCAGCAGTTCTTCCGCCCCCTGCTCAAGCTCTGCTTTGCTTATTACAGGAATTGAGTGTGCGGAGATAAAATCCGTCTCAGATTTATCCGTGGTGCGCACGCCGGCCAGAACCAGCTGTGCGGGCTGGAAGGCTTTTGAAAGCATATTCACAATCTCGGCGTCGCCTTCCCCAACCAGAACACGCAAAGGCATTCCGCAAAACATACCGCTAGGCGAGCTTTCGGGGGTGTTGAGATCCGCATGGGCATCAAACCACACCATACAGAGATTTCCTTCATATTTGGCATTTAAATAAGCCGCTGCAGTCAAACCGGCATCGCAACCGCCGCCTAAAGTAAACACTGTTTCCGGATTGCTTTCCTTCAAAAGTGCAAAACAGGAATTAAGCTGGTGCACTATCTCTCTCCTGGCAATAATACCGGCTTCTTTTGACAGACAACAGCTTTCTGAGACTTCTGCTAAGCGGATGGGCAATCCGCACAGGTACAAGCCCATAAATTCCAAGGCACCGTAGAGCGGGGATTCTTCAGTGTTACCTTGCCATTGCGGGAAAACTAAATTCAGATGCTGCATTGCTTCCTCCTTAGGGCATACTTTGCGATGTGGTTCTCAACAGGCGATACAATAGTTCTTTACAGCTTATGTTATTTCATATATAGATAAACTGGATATGGTGCGCTATCAGCACCAGCCACCAAACAGGTTTGATTTTTTCGGGGCGCTGCTCAAACTGCTGAAAGAGCTATTCGCCCATATTATATATAATAATGAGGACTGAGTGATGAACAGAAAAAATTACCAGCAAAATGGTACTGATATATGTCAAGGCCTTTACGAAGTGGATTATCTTACAAGCTTATACTGCAGACCGCAAGGAGTAAGGTCATATCTTGAGCATTTATGCAACAACGAATGTATTGAAGATTTAACCCCGCGCGAGCTGTTTGAATTGATTGAAAATCAGGGTTTCCAGCGCAGTAAACGCTATAATACCCACTAAATCCCGTTTCTTATTCGTGTTTCAGCAACCTTCACCCGGCTTCAGCCGGGTTTTTCAGGTAAAAAGTCCGATGGAGCAGGCATGGTGAATGCCTGCTCCAACCACACGTCACTTCAAAAACTTCCAAGTGCTGATTATCTCATATCCGCAGCATGTAAATTCTGTTTTCAATTCTCAGTTAATCGGTTACAATCTAATATTCGATTAATGTGCGCTGAAAGTAAGTTTTACTTTTTCCGGATTTCAGAAACGTCAACGGACAAGGCTTAATCGGGTTAATCCACCCGGCAAGCGCTCCTGAGATAAACTGCTTACCTCTGAGCGACGACAATTAGTTATGCGGAGAACTGAATCTTCAAATCAAACCTGCAGAGAGACGCTTGGAAAATGGCTGCCTGTGGTCAGCCTGTCTTTTTCTGCCTTTATTTTCGTTACCACTGAGCTGGTACCGGTTGGTTTGTTGACGGATATAGCAAACTCATTTGCCCGCTCAGAAGCAAGCACGGGTAGATTGCTTACCGTATATGCCTGGATGGTGGCGCTTATGTCACTTCCGCTTACAGCCGCTACCGCCCGCATTAATCGGCGCACCCTGGTTTTGGCTTTGCTTTTGTTATTTGCTGCCGGCAATGCTTTTGCGGCCCTTGCCGGATCGTATCCCATGCTTTTGGGCGCACGCATTTGTATTGCGCTTTGCCATGCCGTTTTCTGGTCTATAGCTACTCCGCTTGCCGTTAAAGTAGCCCCAAAGGGAAAAGAAACCAAAGCATTGGGGATGATTGTAGCCGGCGGATCGGTGGCCATGGTTTTGGGCGTGCCTGTGGGCACCATGCTTGGGCACCAATTCGGCTGGCGGTTTACTTTTGCGGTAATAGGTGGAGCCGCCTTTTGCATTTTCCTGCTTTTGTTCAGGCTTATGCCCAGTCAACCCAGCCGTAATGCCGGCTCTTTAAAAAGCGTACCTTCCCTTTTTCGGCGCCGCAATATAGTGCTGGTTTATATTTTAACTGTTTTGACTGTGACCGGGCACTTCACCCTCTCTACTTATTTCGCCCCGTACATGGCCCGCGTTGGCGGGTTCAACCCTCAAACAACAGCAATGCTGCTGTTGATGCTGGGTGGGGCTGGTGTAGTTGGAAGCATGTTTGGAAGCAAGTTTGTTAACACCTACCCTAACCGAATGTTGCTGTTGCCCCTGTGCCTGCTCAGCATTTGCCTGGCTGGAGCATTTTTGGTTGAAACAGGCCTGTGGCTGGCGTTTGCCCTATGTTTTTTCTGGGGAGCCGCCATGACCTGCGCCGGGCTGGTTTTCCAAACCCACATTCTAAAGGCCGCCCCGGACGCCACTGATGTGGCCACAGCCATGTATTCCGGCATTTTCAATATCGGTATAGGGGGTGGAGCTTTGATCGGGAGTCTGGTTTTCTCCCGATTTGGTGTAGTTTGGTTGGGGTTCACCGGCTCATGCTTCATTCTTGTAGCGATAGCGGTTATTTTTGTAAATTTTTTCTTAATCGGCAAGTCTCGTTAGAAGTCACTCCATAAAATGACTTATTATCACCGGTGAGAGTCTGGCGCGGCGGCCCCGGAATGAGCCGGTAAACATGCTTTTCAGAGAATTGCTCCACATAAACCGCTGCAAGATGATTTATGAAATGAATCGCGGTCAGTTCCAGTTGTACTTACCGTAATGAAACGGCTCCCACCCGGTGTCTCGCTTGAAATATTCGTACACACTTTAAAATCGTTGTTATGCTTAACCTGTGCAGCGGTAAAGGGGGTACTTGATTTCAGGCGCGATAAACCAGACCCGGAACATCTGCCTCGTCCCCGATGCCGGGAGTGACTCACGGTCGACAGTCATTCTTGCGCTTGACAGAACACTTTAAAAGCTGAATGGTCTCTAATGGCGTTTGTCGCGGCTTTCCTTCCCTATACGTTCAAATACTTCATGCTTACCCACAAAAGCATCCACCATATCCGGGTCAAAATGAGCGCCCCTTTCACTGATGATAATTTGCAGCGCCTCCTCATGTGACATGGCTTCTTTATAGGCTCTTTTGCTGGTTATGGCGTCGTAAACATCAGCAATGGCCATAAGTCGCGCTGGAATGGGAATTTCATCGCCTTTCAGCCCTTCCGGGTATCCGCGTCCATCCCAGCGTTCATGGTGATAGTTGGCCATTTCTCTGGCGACAATCAGAAATTCCTCAGGAGTGTCAAGGCTGCGCTCCGCCTCCATTATTGCATTGCGCCCGATGATCGTGTGTGTTTTCATCACTTCAAATTCTTCCTTGGTAAGCGGGCCGGGTTTGAGCAGAATGTTGTCGGGCACGCCCACTTTTCCGATATCGTGCAGGGAAGCTGTTTTATAAATGGTGTCAATGTATCTTTGGGTAAGGCGATTTGTAAATTTTGGATTGCTGCGCAGTGCCATAGCCAGTTCCCGCACATAAATCTGAGTTCGTTTAACATGTTCGCCGGTATCATCATCACGCTTTTCAGCAAGTGAAGACAAGGCCACAAGAATGGCATTTTGGAGGTTGTCTAAACGGCGGGTACGTTCCATGACCTGTTCTTCCAGAAATTCGTTCTGGCGGGAAAGGTAAGCGCGCGCCTCTTGGAGGGCCAGATGAGTTTGTACGCGTGCCAGCAAAATAGGCGGGCTGATCGGCTTGGTGATGTAATCAACAGCACCCAACTCAAAACCTTTGGTCTCATCCGCTTCCTGTGTTCTGGCTGTTAAAAATATAACAGGAATTTCTCGGGTTTGCTCATTGGCTTTAAGTCTTTCACAGACTTCATATCCGTCCATCTCGGGCATCATGATGTCAAGAAGGATCAGGTCGGGGCGGGGTTGAGTTTCAGCTATCCGCAAGGCTTTGATGCCGTTGGTTGCAACTTTATTTCGATATTTGTCGCCCAGTAGCGAACAAAGCAAGGTGATATTATCAGGGGTATCGTCAACTATAAGAATAGTTTGCTTATCGCCAGAAATCACAGTGTCTCCGAACTTTGAAAGTAATTTTCCGCAAATAGGCAGAACTTCAAAGTAATATAAAGTTTTTCCCGCAAATGTAAACAGATAATAAAGCGTAAAAATGCGGCCCGCAAAAAATAAGCAGAAAAGACTTGTGTTCTTGGCAATTTATGGTACAAGTGTCCTCGTTGGAGTAGCTGAGTAAAAAAGAAGTGAAAAAGTACTTGCTATTTGATTGAATCACAGGTATAAGCGCAAGTCCGTTGCTGGCGTAGCTCAATTGGTAGAGCAACTGACTTGTAATCAGTAGGTTGCGGGTTCAAGTCCCATCGCCAGCTCCAGCGTATACCCTGACCCGGTGTTGACGTTATAAAGCTGTCGGGTTATTTGAAATTTATATAAAGTGATTTTAGGATAGAGGTGTGGAGTTCCGGCTGATCGGGTTGGAACAGATATTTCGTCTTAGATTGCTTTGAATAGTGTGGTGGGGTTCCCGAGTGGCCAAAGGGAACAGACTGTAAATCTGTCGTCGTATGACTTCGATGGTTCAAATCCATCCCCCACCACCATTTACAAATTGTAATTTACTGGTTATATAAAACCAGCTTCTTTGGTTTAAGAAGAATGGGCACTTTGGTGTCATGCTAGTTGAATTGCCGGCAGAGTTGGTCTGCTAAATGCTTGACAAGCCATTAAAGCTGTAGGAGACAGATTAGGTCGCTAGTGACTACGGCAAGTTTGCGGGAATAGCTCAATTGGCTAGAGCATCAGCCTTCCAAGCTGAGGGTTGCGAGTTCAAGTCTCGTTTCCCGCTCCACATCTTGTCCCGTCGAAGCGTCTTCATATAAGCCCACATAGCTCAGGAGGTAGAGTGCATCCTTGGTAAGGATGAGGTCATGAGTTCAAATCTCATTGTGGGCTCCATTTCTTTATTGTCCTGTGGTAAGGAAAATAAACCAAGTTTAAGCCAGGGAGAAAATCATGGCCAAGGAAAAATTTGAGCGCACTAAGCCGCACGTAAACGTTGGTACTATTGGTCATATTGACCATGGTAAGACCACCCTCACCGCTGCCATTACCAAGTGTGCCGGGATGTTGGGTAACGGCCAGTTCGTTTCTTATGATGAAATCGACAAGGCCCCGGAAGAGAAAGAGCGTGGTATTACTATTAACACTGCTCACGTTGAATATGAAACCGCAACTCGCCACTATGCGCACGTGGACTGTCCCGGTCACGCCGACTATATCAAGAACATGATCACTGGCGCTGCTCAGATGGATGGTGCAATTCTGGTGGTGGCAGCTACTGACGGTCCCATGCCTCAGACTCGCGAGCATATCCTGCTTGCTCGTCAGGTTGGCGTGCCGAACCTTGTTGTGTTCCTGAACAAGGTTGACCAGGTTGATGATGAAGAGCTGCTTGAGCTGGTGGATATGGAGGTTCGTGAGCTGCTCTCCAGCTATGGCTATCCTGGTGATGAAATTCCGATTATTCGCGGCTCTGCTCTTAAGGCCCTTGAGGCTGACAGTGCTGATGACCCGGCTGTTGAAAGTATTAAAGAGCTGCTTGCTGCTCTTGACTCCTACATTCCTGAACCGCAGCGTGATATCGATAAGCCTTTCCTTATGCCGATTGAAGACGTGTTCTCCATTTCCGGGCGTGGTACTGTTGTTACCGGACGTGTTGAGCGTGGTGTGATTAAGGTGGGTGAAGAAGTTGAGGTTGTGGGTATCCGCCCTGTGCAAAAAACCACCTGTACTGGTGTTGAAATGTTCCGTAAGCTGCTTGATGAAGGTCAGGCCGGCGATAATGTGGGCGTGCTTCTGCGCGGTCTGAAACGCGACGATGTTGAGCGCGGTCAGGTGTTGGCTAAGCCCGGAACTATTACTCCGCACAAAAAATTCAAGGGCGAAGTGTATGTGCTGTCCAAGGATGAAGGCGGACGTCACACTCCGTTCTTCTCCGGGTACCGTCCTCAGTTCTATTTCCGTACTACTGACGTTACCGGTGTAATTACTTTGGCTGAGGGTGTAGAAATGGTTATGCCTGGAGACAACTCAACTTTCACTGTTGAGCTGATTTATCCCATTGCCATGGAGCAGGGGTTGCGTTTCGCTATTCGCGAAGGTGGCCGTACTGTTGGTGCTGGTGTTGTTAGCGAAATTCTGGAGTAAGTTATGCGAGTTAATATCCTGCTTGCCTGCACTGAGTGCAAGCGGCGCAACTACGCTACTTCTAAGAATAAGAAAAATACTACTGGACGCTTAGAGGTGAAGAAGTATTGCCCGTTTGATAGAAAGCATACTCTTCATCGCGAAAGCAAGTAGTACTGAATAACCTGTAAATTGCCTGATTTTCTCCGTTTGTCTGCACCCGCCTTCAGGCGGGTGCAGAAAGAAAAATCAGAATGTCCATAAGTTAATCATTGCAGGGCAGTAGCTCTAACGGCTAGAGCGCCGGTCTCCAAAACCGGATGCTGGGGGTTCGAATCCCTCCTGCCCTGCCAAATCAATCAAGGTTGTTTCCAAAATGGCACAAAAAGCAGAGCAGGTAAAAAGTCCGCCTAAGGCTAAAAAGATAGCTTCGGTTCAGCCTGGCAAGGTGGCGGAATTTGCCCGGTATTTGCGTGAGTCCCGCCTTGAGCTGAAGAAAGTCGTTTGGCCTACCCGTAAAGAAGTGCTTGCAACTACCGTGGCGGTAGTTGTTTTGGTTGCTGTAATGTGCCTTTATCTTGGGCTTGTTGATTTTGGTTTGACCAAGCTTATGCAATTGATACTTTCTTAATGGAACCTGACATGACTGATCTGGAGATAACGCCTAAGGCCCGCTGGTATATTCTGCATACTTATTCCGGTTTTGAAAACCGGGTAGAGCAGACCATCCGCGAAATGATGCGTACCGGTCAGGACGAAGGGGCCATTGAAAATGTGATTATACCTACTGAAAAAGTGGTTGAGCTGGTTAAAGGCGCGAAGCGCACTTCTACCCGCAAATTTTATCCTGGCTATGTGATGATTCGCATGGTTATGACGGACCAGTCATGGCACTTGGTTCAGTCCATACCTAAGGTGACCGGGTTTGTAGGTGGCAAAAACCGTCCTACGCCTATGTTGGACAGTGAGGCTGAGCGTATTTTGTCGATGATGGAAACTCGTCAGGAGCAACCACGACCCAAGTTCAATTTTGATCGTGGCGATGATGTGCGGGTTATTGATGGGCCCTTTGCCGGGTTTAACGGTGTGGTTGAAGATGTTAACTTTGACAAGGGCAAACTCAGGGTTTCAGTTTCCATTTTTGGTAGACAAACCCCGGTGGAACTGGATTTTGTGCAGGTAATTAAAGGCTAGCTAAGCCTGATTAACTTATAAGGAAAGCTGAAATGGCTAAGAAAGAAATTGCCAAAATTAAACTGCAAATTCCGGCAGGTGCTGCCAACCCCTCCCCGCCAGTGGGTCCGGCCCTTGGTCAGCACGGTTTGAACATCATGGAGTTTTGCAAGGCGTTTAATGCTAAAACCCAAGATGAAAAGGGCATGATTATTCCAGTAGTGATCACTGCCTATTCGGACAGGTCCTTTTCATTTATTACAAAAACCCCTCCTGCCTCTATTTTACTCGCTAAGGCAGCCAAAGTTCAGAAGGGATCCGGTGAGCCGAACCGCAATAAAGTCGGCTCTGTCAGCATGGCTCAGGTGGAAGAGATTGCAAAGCTTAAAATGCCCGACCTTACTGCAGCTTCTTTAGAGGCGGCAGTAAAAAGTATTATGGGCACTGCCCGCAGCATGGGCATAGATGTTAAGTAAAGCGTCCATAATCCATTGTACTGCCGGATGAAATGACGGCAGGAGATTTGAAGACCTTTAACTAAAAAGGACGGTTAACCATGCCAAGACATGGTAAAAAATATCGGAATGTTTTAAAGGATCTTGACCGCAGCCGGTTGCGCAGTGTTGAAGAGGCGGTAAAAGGCTCTCTTGAAGCTTCCTTTGCTAAATTTGATGAAACTGTTGATGTGGCTTTAGTGCTGGGTGTTGACCCTAAGTATTCTGATCAAATGGTACGTGGGGCAGTGGCGCTTCCGCATGGTTTGGGGAAAACAGTACGGGTTGCTGTGTTCTGTAAGGGTGATAAAGAAGCAGAGGCCAAGGAAGCCGGTGCTGATTATATTGGCGCTGAAGAGCTAGTGGAGAAAATCAAGGGCGGCTGGATGGACTTTGATGCTGTGGTTGCAACCCCGGATGTCATGGCTTTGGTTGGTCAGATTGGTAGAATGCTTGGTCCGCGCGGTCTTATGCCCAACGCAAAAACCGGTACAGTAACCTTTGATGTAGGCGCTGCTGTTCGTGAGATCAAGGCTGGCCGCGTTGAGTTTAAGGTTGATAAGGCCGGAGTGCTGCATGCTCCTTTAGGTAAAGTGAGCTTTGGCCCTGATAAAATTATAGATAATTTAAAAGCGTTACTTCAGACAGTTCAGCGTTTGAAACCCTCTGCAGCTAAAGGCAATTACATGAAGTCCATGGCTGTTTCTACTACTATGGGTGTGGGATTTAAAATTGATCCCAGTGAACTGAAGAAGTTTGTTGACAGTTAATCAGGCGGAGCTGGTAGTGGTTTGCCTGATAACGTTGGCAGAAAATTACATCTGTTAATTATTGTATAGAGTAAATCTTAAATATTTCTGAATAATCAGAGATATTTATTGCGGTTGAGGCCCCGGAAATACGAGTTGAAGACAGCAGGTAGTAAGTGCCAACCATAAGCTTTTGAAGCAGGGTCGCTGTTTATTATGTCTTATGGTGGGTTTTTATTTAAATCCTGCCGAGACTTTTCTTTAGCTTTGCTATTTCCACAGTGCAAAATAAGACTTTGAAGGAGACTCTAGTGAAAAGGTCTGAAAAAGCAGTTATCATAGAGATGCTGAAAGCTCGTGCTGAAGCTGCCTCTATCTCGCTGGTAACCGACTTCAAGGGCATGCAGGTGGAAGAGCTGACAACTCTTAGAAGAAAGATACGCGAAGCCAATGGTGAGTTTTATGTTGTTAAAAATACCTTGGCGCGCATTGCTTTCCAAGGCACTCCACAAGAGGGCATTGCTGATATGTTTAAGGAAAACTGTGCAGTTGCCCTTGGTTTTGAAGACCCGGTAGCTATGGCTAAGGTGGTGAGCGAATTTGCTAAGAACAGCAATAAGTTCAGCCTTCGTCACGGCCAGCTTGATGGACGGGTCTTGACTGTAGACGATGTTGCTGCATTGTCGAAGTTGCCGAGCAAGCCAGAGCTTTTAGCTAAGGCGCTTGGAACAATGAATGCCGTGCCCACTCAGTTCGTGTCTTTGTTTGCCAACATTATTCGCGGTATGCTCAATTGTCTCAAGGCTATTGAAGAACAAAAGGCTGCTTAGTTGGCTTACTGGCTAACATGTATTTTAAGCTTTAAAGCAAAGGTTTAAGGAGATTTCCAAATGGCTGATATTACCAAAGATCAAGTAGTTGAATTTATTGCCAACATGAGTGTTCTTGAGCTTTCTGAGTTCATTAAAGAACTGGAAGATAAGTTTGGTGTGTCCGCAGCCGCCCCTGTGGCTGCTGTTCCTGTGGCTGCCGCTGCCGGCGAAGCCGCCCCGGCTGCTGAAGAAAAGACCGAGTTTGACGTAATTCTGGCTGCCACCGGCGATAACAAAATTGCGGTAATTAAGGTTGTACGTGCTCTTACCGGTTTAGGCCTGAAAGAAGCCAAAGATAAAGTGGATGGGGCTCCCCAGCCGATCAAAGAAGGCGTTTCCAAGGAAGAAGCTGCGGAAGCGAAGAAGCAACTTGAAGAAGCCGGCGCTAAGGTTGAAGTTAAGTAGCCAACCTGTTTATTTTGTTAAAAAAGCAGCTTGAAGTTTTCAGGCTGCTTTTTTCTTATTGTTAAGCTGGTTTATTGACACTTCTACAAGGGAGATTTTATCGTTTGATTTAAAGTGGGCAACAGGGGAGGGGTGTGATTGCTATGAATAACAAAGTATCCTTGTGGACTAAGGACTTCATCTTGGTTTGTATTGCCCAATTGGCAATTTCAGTCAGCTTTATGTCCGTTGCCACCATCTTACCCATATTTTTGGAAGAACACCTTAAACTTAAGGGATTACTGTTGGGCATAGTTGTTGCCTGTTATACAGTAACCACAATCTTCGTTAGGCCTTTCATTGGTTATCTCATAGATCATTGGGGTAGAAAGATTATTTACCTGCCGTCCTATTGTCTTTTTGGTATCTTATTTTTATTTTATCCTTTTATCGGTACTTTAGCGGGGATGATACTTTTACGTCTTGTCCATGGCATCTTTTGGGGAGCCAATTTGGCTGGAGCAGGAACTGTAGCTGTAGACATAATTCCTGCCCAGCGTCGTGGGGAAGGATTGGGGATCTTTGGGCTTACGGCAAGTATCGGTATGGCCCTGGGGCCAGCGCTTGGAGTAATGATTATTTCCCAGTTCAGTTATAAGGCTTTGTTTATGGGGTGCGGTATTCTGTTGTTGATTTTCTTCTTAGTCACCCTGACCTTGCACATTCCTCGTATTCCCAAGTCTAAAAGGAAATTTACGTTTACAGGTTTAATTGAAAAAAACAGTTTGCCTATGGGCCTAGTAATGATGATTCTGACCGTTTCATACGGCGGATTAACTACCTACACCGCAAAGTATGTTGCTTCGGGGCAGGTGCAGGCCTCTGCAGGAATATTTTTTATCTGTCTGGCTTTGGGAATGGCCGTGTGTCGAATTCTGGCCGGAAAAAGTTTTGACCGTTCCGGACCAACCAGAGTGATGGGATATTGCTTTATATTCAGCATCGCAGGCTATTTGTTATTGGCCTTTACCAGAGATGCTTTGCCATTTTATGCTTCCGCTTTTGTGTTAGGTTTGGGCTATGGAATAGCCTTTCCTGTTTGCTCCGCTATGGTTAACCATCTGGTGGGGCCAGATCGTCGGGGTGTGGCAAATGCAACTTTCTGGACTCTTTTTGACGTAGGAATTTGCACAGGCATTGTTCTTGTGGGGTTTGCGCAGGAAAAGTTCGGTTGGTTTCCCACCCAGATTGGTCAGGGGGCACTTTTGCTGTTGGCTGTAGTTTTATTCTGGTTTTATAGTTTGCCGCATTACTTTTATACCTTACACAGGAAGCGCCCTGAGCTTTAAAAATGTTTAGTGACTCCAATGCGGGTGGGCAACTAGGATAATATCTTCAATGCAATGCTCAATTAACCACTAGTTTCTTTTTGTTGAGTATAAGGATTTCTGGGGCGATATATTGAAGCTATAAAAGCGAAATAAAATCCAAGCCTTAGTCTGGAGCGGAGAGGGCAGGTGCGATTTAAACCATTTATCCTTTCCTAGTCCATGCAGCAGAACTGGTATAATGTCTGCTGTTGAATTGTAGAATTCTAAAGTTTAGTTAAGCAACTGTGCGAAAAAGGGATTACTTTACAACTCAACAGCATGGTAAGAGATAGGGCAGCAGTTATGCTTTGGTTCCCGCTGCCCATAAACTCCTTAGATTTCACCCTTTAAGGGTGAATCCATATTCAAATGAAAATCCGGCCCTATGCAAGTGAATTACAATAAAAGGATAAACCTTTATTTTACTTTTAAGCCAAGTCGCTTCGCAGCTGCATTGGCGGCCTCGTCATAATACGCTTCCTTAGCCTGACTGGTTAGACGTTCTTCCGCAATCAGCATTTCCGGTTGGTTCATCAGCTCCGGTCTGGGTGATACTTCATATTCAGCAGGGAAAGTGTTGTTGAAATACATGTCCTGGAAGCCCGAGAATTTCAAAGCATGGGCTGTGGCGTCCAGAACAGCAAAAGTGTTGTGATCAATCAGGCCGCACTCCTGCGCCTGCAATAATCCAGCCAGACACTCCCCGCCTTGAGTGCAGGCGATGTGTCCGTGTTGATTGGCCATAAGCATGGCATCCATAATTGCCTGCTCTTCAACCTGCACAACATTGAATGAGCCGCCTTGCTCCAAATAACGCCCAGCCAGCAAATGAACCCGGGGGAATGATACCGGATCGCCGATCATGGCAGCTTGGGCAACAGAGGGAATAACCTGCACCGGCTTATACTCACGCTTACCTTCAGGTTGAGCATAGTATCTGAAGACCGGATCCGCGTGCGAAGATTGCACCCCAAACATCATGGGCAGTTCTGCTATGATGCCCAGTTGTTTAAGTTTCAGGAAACCGGCCATTACCGCTGTAATGTTGCCTGCATTGCCGATAGGGACAAACACCGCTTTATCGCCTAACTCCCAATCACACCATTGAGCGATTTCAAATGCGTAGGATTCCTGCCCCAGGATACGCCAGGCGTTTTTAGAATTGAGCAGAGCTACACGATATTTGTCGGCCAGCCGCTCAACCACTTTCATGCAGTCATCAAACACTCCGGGCAGTTCCAGAACTGTGGCCCCGCTGCCTAAGGGTTGCGACAACTGTTGCGGAGTTACTTTGCCATATGGCAGAAGGACCACTGAACGAATCGGTCCTCCCACATATGAGGCGTAGAGTGCGGCTGAAGCTGAAGTATCGCCGGTTGAAGCGCAGATAGTCAGCACCTCGCTCCAGGCATGTTTACGGGTCATCCCTTTCAAGTAGCTGAATGCACAGGCCATTCCCCGATCTTTAAATGAAGCGGACGGATTTTGCCCGTCGTTTTTATATCCGAAATTCAGGTTGAGTTTCTTGGAAAATTCTGGAGCCGCCAGAATAATCGGGGTATTCCCTTCACCCAGGTAAACGATATCGGCTTCTTCCAATACCGGTGCAATCAGCTCGTAAAAACGGAAAATTCCCCGCAAGGATTGACGCTTGGCTGCTGCACGCAAGTCAAAAAGCTCACGCCAGCTTTGCCCGCTCCTCTCGCCCAACCGGTGGAAATTTTTATCCTCAAGCAGGAACACGTCGCCGCAATCAGGGCAGGTGTAGTGCAGTTCGTCCATGTTATAGCGCTTACCGCAGCCCAGACAATAATACTCCATAACGCCACGATAATTGGGGAACTGATTGGCAGTGTCTAAGCTCATTGCATCTCCAGTGAATTGAGTTTATATCCTGATAATACCAGACTATTCTTAAACAGCCAACCGCAAAGTCAATTAAAACCGGTTTAGGAAGTCGGTTTTTGAAATCTGTAAATCAAGGCGTGAACAGTCGCTCTCTTTATTGTTTTTACAACTTTACGTGGCTTTCCAAAAGGTATGGATTATTCCGCTCCGCCGCTGAAACGGGTTACTTCCACTATATGGTCAAGTTTATGGATTACATCAATGGTCTGATACAGATGGGCCACGTCAGTAACCTCAACGGTAAAATCCATAATGGTTTTTCCGTCCACCTGAGAGCGGATTTGCCCTGAATCGATATTGATTTTATTCTCTGCCAGCACTGTCGCGATAGCCGCCAGTACTCCCGGTTGGTTGTCCGCAACTATATTGATGCGGGAAGGATAAGGGCGCCCGGCGTGACCTTCCCAGTAAACCGGAATAAGCCGTTCCGGCTCCATATTAGGAACATTGATACAGTCGGAGGTATGGACTGTAATGCCGCGCCCCCGGCTGATATAGCCGACAATGTGGTCGCCGGGAATGGGGTTGCAGCAACCGGCGAAACGCACCAAGACATCGTCCACCCCGGTGATGATAACCCCTTCAGACTTTCGCGGTTCATCAGTCTCTGGTTTGGCAGTTTCCGGTGTGGGCGCCGCGACTTCTTCCGATTTCGGTGACAGTCGGTTAAGCACTTTGCGCGGAGTCAGCCGGGCATATCCAACTGCTGAATACATTTCTTCCGCCGACTTGAACTTAAGCTCTTCAGCCAGTTCTTCAATTTCGGCTTCTTTTAGCTTAAGGAAGTTAATCCCCATACGCCGCCCCTGTTTTTCAAGCATCTCCTTACCTAATGTGATGCTGCGGGAGCGTTCCTCAGTACGGATATAGTTGTTGATGTAAGTGCGGGCCTTGGCGGTCTTAATGAATTTAAGCCAATCCCGGCTGGGATGACGGCTGGGGTCAGTGATAATTTCCACTGAATCACCAGAGCGCAGGCGGGTGTTTATCGGCACCAGTTTCCCGTTGACCTTGGCCCCAGATGTTTGTGCCCCCACCTTGGAGTGGATCATGAAGGCGAAGTCCACCGGGGTGGCCCCTTCCGGCAATTCCAGTACATCTCCCCGCGGCGTGAACACATATATTTCATCTTTGAACATGTCAAAACGCAGCGAGTGCATGAACTCCTTGGAATTTGACTCCTGCTTCTGCCAGTCGAGCAGTTCATGCAACCAGGCGAACTGAGCCACGTTTTTAGCAGCGATACGCCCGTTTTCCTTGTAATGCCAATGCGAGGCCACGCCGTGTTCGGCCATGCGGTCCATTTCCCAAGTGCGGATCTGAATTTCAAAACGTTCGCCTTCAGGGCCGACTACAGTGGTGTGCAGGCTTTGATACATATTGGCCTTGGGCATGGAAATATAGTCTTTGAACCGTCCCTGCACGGGCTTCCAGACGGAGTGCGCCAGGCCGAGCACTGTGTAGCAGCTTTTTACTTCGTTTACGATTACCCGGAAGGCAAGGATGTCGTGCACCTGGTCCAGGGTCAGGTTTTGTTGCAGCATCTTTTTGTAAATGCTGTATTTGTGCTTGATCCTTCCCAGTATTTCCCCGTGAATACCGGCCTCATCAAGCATTGTGCGCAGTTCAGAGCGGATGCGCTGGATATACTGCTGGTCCTGGGCAAAATTGCGGTCAAGCCAGTCGGACATTTGCACATAAATATCCGGCTTGAGGTACATGAATGAAAGATCTTCCAGCTCAAGCTTTATCCGGTGCAGGCCCAGTCGGTTAGCCAGAGGCACATAAATATCCATGGTTTCCTGGGCGATGCGCATCTGCTTGTGGGGCTTCTGAAATTCTAAAGTCCGCATATTGTGCAGGCGGTCTGCCAGCTTGACCATCAGCACCCGGATATCCTCGGCCATGGCCAGAATCATTTTCCGGATGCTTTCAGCCTGGGCTTCTTCCTTACTTTCAAATTTCATCAGCGAGATTTTTGAAACGCCGTCAACTATTTGGGCAACATCTTTTCCGAATAGTTTTTCAATGTCCTCAACTGTAGTGTCGGTGTCTTCAACCGTATCATGCAGAAGTCCGGAAGCAATGGTTGCTTCGTCCATGCGCATGTCGGCCAGAATATAGGCAACAGCCAAGGGATGAGAGAGGTATGGCTCTCCGGACAGGCGCACCTGGCCGGCGTGGGCTTGTGCCGCAAAGACATAAGCTCTTTGTAGAAGGGTGGTATCAGCGTCGTGTTGGATGGAGCGCACTTTGTCGATTATGTCTTGAATACGCACTACAACCGGCATACCTGTGCGGCCGGGAACGGGAGGCGTTTGAGGTGCTTGGGTCTGGGCTGTAGCGGCTTGAGCGGGATTTTGCATCGCTTTTTCCATAAAGTAACGAATATTAACTAAACTTCATTATGTTCCGGGTGTAAGTAGCAACTTCCAGTCGGGCTGTGTGACCGGCTGGTTGGGCAACTGGTCATCATGGGAAACAAACTCTCAATTTGAACTATTTTTGCTTAAATGTCAGGTCTTGGCAAGCGGAAAAAGAGTTTCCTCAGGTGGACTGGCATTTTTTAGCCGGGCATGATAATAAGCATCATCACGTTCAAAGGAGCAAATATGCTTGATCTGAAACTGTTACAATCTAATCCTGAAGTCGTTGAAAACGCTCTGCGGAATCGTCAGAGTAAACTAGATATTACGGAATTTATTGAGCTTGATAAAAAACGCCGGAATATCCTTACGGAGTTGGAAGCGTTGCAAAGCGAGCGTAACAAAGCCTCCGGCGAAGTGGCGAAGTTGAAGCGCGAGGGCAAAGATGCCTCTGATTTGCTGGCACATCTGGGTGAAATTGCTGCAAAAGTAAAGGCATTGGATAAGCAGGCGGATGAAATTAAACAGGAAGTACAGGAATGGGTGCTTGGCGTGCCCAATGTGCCGGATCAGAGCGTGCCGGTTGGAGCAAGCGAGGAAGATAACCAGGAAGTGGTGCGCTGGGGCGAGCCGACGAAATTTGCCTTTGAGCCTAAAGACCATGTCGATTTGGGGGCCAGTCTGGGCGGGCTTGATTTTGAGCGTGCCGGCCGGCTTGCCGGGGCGCGTTTTGCTGTATATTGGGATTGGGCGGCTGCACTCGAGCGGGCGATAATAAATTTTTTCCTGGATCAGCAAACCCGGGTCAACGGCCACGTGGAAGTGTTGCCGCCGGTTCTGGCGAACCGCAAAACCCTTACCGGTACCGGCAATTTGCCTAAGTTTGAGGCCGACTTGTTTTATGTGCCGGAATGGGACTATTTTTTAATTCCCACAGCCGAAGTTCCGCTTACCAATTTGCATTCCGATGAAGTGATTCCTGAAGAAGCCTTGCCTTTGCTCTATACTGCTTACACGCCCTGTTTCCGCTCGGAAGCGGGCAGTTACGGCAAAGATACCCGCGGCCTGATCCGGCTGCACCAGTTCAATAAGGTGGAAATGGTCCATTTCGCTCACCCGGATAAGTCATTCGAGCAGTTGGAAACGATGCGCGGGTTCGCGGAGAAGCTGCTTCAAGATCTGGAAATTCCCTACCGGGTGGTTTGTCTGTGCACTGGGGATATGGGGTTTTCCTCGGCAAAAACCTACGATCTGGAAGTGTGGCTTCCTGGCCAGAACAAATATCGGGAAATTTCATCGTGCTCAAATTGCACAGATTTTCAAGCCCGCCGCGCGAATATCCGATTTAAGCCTAAAGGCGGCGGCAAAACCGCATTTGTGCATACCTTGAACGGCTCTGGCCTGGCGGTTGGGCGCACGCTGGTAGCTGTAATGGAAAATTACCAGCAGGAAGACGGCAGTATTTTGATTCCCAAGGTCTTGCAGCCATACATGAACGGACGTGTCAAAATTGAGCCCTATAAAGGAGCAGTGTAATCTAAGCTGTTTTAATCGGGTCGAGAACAGCAAGCTGAAGGTTAAATTGCTGGTATTGTATTGTTATAAGATGAGACCGTTAATGGGCTAGGCTTGCGCAGCGGTTGCTGGTCAGTGCTGGTTATTTATCTTTGGCAACCTATGCAGGTCAGTGTAGTTGCAATATCAGTTTGTTTTCTAAAGATAAGGCTTCCTGCTCGGGCTATGGGGTGATACATGTATTCTATTATTGAAACAGCAGGACAGTGCAGTCTTGCAAAGATAAATATGGCGGGTTCCACGGCAGTTTGATTAATTGCTTTTAAACATAAACTGAAAAGCGAACCTGCTTTAATGAATGGTGAATTTCTTATTATAAAAAGAGTTACAACGCCGGTCGGAAGTCCGGCGGGTACGGCAAATCTGCCGTGAACAAGCCGAAAACCTGGTTTTCGGCTGATCTTTGCATAATCGTTTGCCAGAGGTTATGCAATGAGTTCAAGAGATTAATTTACAGCTAAAGGAATCAGTATGGTCAGCATCGGTACTCCTTTAACCGGCACGGCTTTTAAAATGATGTTGTTGGGGGCCGGGGAATTGGGCCGCGAGGTTGCTATTGAAGCAATGCGCCTTGGTGTGGAAGTAATTGCCGTTGATCGTTACCCCAACGCGCCGGCTATGCAGGTGGCTCATCGCAGCCATGTGGTGTCCATGCTGGATGCCTCCGCTCTTGGCGCAATTATCGAACAGGAAAAGCCCGATTTGATAGTTCCTGAAATTGAGGCGATTGCCACTTCATATCTGGTGGAGCTTGAGAGAAAGGGCCAGAGGGTTGCGCCTACTGCCAGGGCTGTGAACCTGACCATGAATCGTGAGGGTATTCGCAGGCTGGCGGCGGAGGAGCTGGGACTGCCCACATCTCCATATAAATTCGCCGCTACTTACGAGGAATATATTGAGGCTGTACATGAAATCGGTATGCCATGTGTAGTCAAGCCGGTAATGAGTTCTTCCGGGAAAGGGCAGAGCGTGGTGCGTGAGTCGGAGGATATTGCCCCAGCCTGGGAATACGCGCAATCGGGTGGGCGTGCAGGTGGTGGTAAGGTGATTGTCGAAGGGTTTGTGGAGTTTGATTATGAAATCACCCAATTGACTGTGCGACATGTAGATGGAACGACCTTTTGCGAGCCTATAGGCCATTTTCAAGAAAGTGGCGATTATCGGCAATCATGGCAACCCCAGCCGATGAGCGACCAGGCTCTTGCCAGGGCCCAGTTCATCGCTGAAACCATTACCACTGCTTTAGGCGGTTGGGGGATTTTCGGAGTTGAGCTGTTTGTAAAAGGAGACAGCGTTATTTTCAGTGAAGTATCTCCTCGTCCGCACGATACAGGCCTGGTAACCTGCATTTCCCAGAATATTTCGGAATTTGCCCTGCATGTAAGAGCGATTTTGGGTTTGCCTATTCCCGGCATCAGGCAGTACGGACCGGCGGCTTCTGCAGTAATTCTGCCCCAGGGTGATAGTGAACAGGCTGTTTTCAGTAACCTGGACAGCGCTCTCAAACAACCCGATACAAATATCATGCTGTTTGGAAAACCTGAAATTCATGGCCGTCGACGTATGGGGGTTGCCTTGGCTTTAGGTCCCAGTCTGGAAAAAGCTAAAGAAAAAGCGCAGAAAGCAGCTGATTTAGTTAAGGTAACATTTTAAGTTTTGTAATGTCAGAGCACATTTAAGAATGGAGTCGCTAGAAATTGATCTCCCAGAGCCATTTAACTTTCATAGTTAAATGGCTCTGGATTTGGCTTAACGGGCAATTGGTATGGTTTGATGAAATCATTATGGAGTTGGTTTCCAGTGTCACTGGTCAAGGCTGGGCAACGAGCCGAACCTCATTTTTTCAATGCTGAGAGCATAACATACGATTTATAAACGGGTTGCAGGGTAAACGGTGCCCTTTGATTTTCAGGTAAGCCGGATTCACGGAATAGAACTATTCCGGCGTATAACAGGCTCTGGTGCAAGTTCTTCTGAAATGTAGTTAAAAAAGATGCGTTTACCCAGGCGCGGGTCATCTGTCAGACGTAAATAAATTCTGCTTCCTTCTGTTTCCCATTGGTATTCAGTAGAGTTGTTTTCTACCAGAGGTTCGACTTTTCCATAATAGGCAAGTGCTTCGGAAGCAATAATTTCAAATTCTCCGTCCGCAGCGTAGTCTTTAGCGTAACCGGCGCCCCAAAGGCGGTCGTCTGTAAAACTGTATATAGTCCAAATTTTCACTCCGAACAGGTCTGTATCCTTATACCCCATGCGGTACACTCCGGATTTGCGGTTTGTGTCATGGCGCGTGGGCCTGCTCCCCATAACGGCCTCAACTTCTGAGGGGCTCATGCCCCAGCGTACTTTTTGGAAATCGCAGGCAGCGTTTCCTTGAAATTTAGGCCTGTGACTGCCTGAAAGTTCCGGCTGGCCGGGAGCAAAAAAAGAGTTCTCTTCCTTTGATGCATTGGCAGCAACCGTATCAGACAATTCTCCAGCTCTTGACAGAGCGGGCTGAAACAGGAGCAGGCCGGTTGTGAGTCCGAGAATAAGCAGGATTTTTTGCATATACTTCCTCTGGTTGGATAAAACATGCCAATGGGAATCATTGCCAGGATAGAGAAACAAAAATATTTCGCCTTGGCAACCGAAATTTGCGTCCGGTAAACAGAAACTGCAAAAGTGGAAGAGCACTTTCGTTTAACCAGGTATTTTGCTTAAAAAGAAGTTTTAGCTGAACTTATACACGACTTCACGTTGTCTTCTTTAAACCGCAGCGCATGTCCGGCCTTTTTATTGCTAGGCTTAGGTTACCTCATACAAAACTCTACACACTTGATTGCACTGCTTCTGCAGGCAGATGTTTGATGTTCACGCCTTGTTCGATAAAATAAATTTGCTCGGCGAGGTTAATCGCCCGCCCGCATACCCGGCTCAGCGCCCTGGCAATTAAGATTCCTTGGGTGGATGAGCAGGAAACAAGGTTGGTATGTTTGCAATTTTCACCGCCTTCCCGGCTCAGCTCTGTCATAATGGTTTGCAGGACTGTGAATTCCAATTGAGTGGAGTCGACATCGCCACGCGACAGTTCCAGGGCTTTGACTGCTGAAGGGTTTTTAAACAGTTCTTGTACCTGGGAGTAAATATCGCGAGCGTTGGAAACAAGAGGAGCTAGGGTGGAAAACATTTTCGGACTGGGGGAACAGTCCATCCGGCAGGTGAGTGTGGCAATATCCACAGCTTCATCGCCAATCCGTTCCAACTCGCTGACCATGCGCAGGGCAGCAACCACAAACCTCAGGTCATGGGCCACTGGTTGGTTACGCACCAGAATGGACAGGGCCAACTCATCAATTTCATTTTCTTTTGCGTTGATTAAATCATCTCCATCAATTACTGCCTGGGCTTTGCCTTTGTTCGCCGACTCCAGCGCCAGCAGTGCCTCTTCCAAGGCTATTCCCACAGCCGCAAACATTACCAGCAGCCTGGTACGCAGTTGGGAAAGCATTTGTTGTAACTGAGTTTCTTTTGTCTGCATTAGCCGAACCTGCCTGTTATATAGTCTTCTGTTTGTTTAAGAGACGGGCGGGTGAACATGGTTTCTGTTTCCCCATGCTCAATAAGCTTGCCCATATAAAAGAACGCTGTGTAATCGGACACCCTTGCCGCTTGCTGCATATTGTGGGTTACAATAATTATGGTGAGTTGCTCTTTCAGTTCATGGATACTTTCCTCAATTTTTTGAGTTGCAATAGGGTCCAGGGCGCTGGCCGGTTCGTCCATTAAAAGTACCGCCGGTTCCACCGCCAGGGCACGGGCAATGCACAGCCGCTGTTGCTGGCCGCCAGACAGGCCCAAAGCGGAAGTATGCAGGCGGTCTTTCACTTCGTCGAACAATGCCGCCCGGATTAAAGACTGCTCAACCTTGTCGGCGATTTCAGATGGGTTGCGCATGCCGTTCACTTTCAGCCCGTATGCCACATTTTCAAAAATGGTTTTGGGAAAGGGGTTGGGTTTCTGGAATACCATGCCCACTTGCTTGCGCAAACTGACCACATTGGTACGGCGCGAGTTAATGTCTACACCGTCAAGCCAGATTTCGCCGGTTGCTTTTGCATCGGGAATGAGGTCGTTCATTCGGTTCAGGCAACGCAGATAAGTACTTTTTCCACAGCCCGATGGCCCGATCAGGGCGGTGACGCAACACTCCGGGAAATCGAGATTTACGTCAAAAAGCGCCTGAGAGTTCCCGTAAAAGAAGTTGATATTTTTAGTTCTTATTTTCATAAGCAGATAATTACGCCCCCTCCAAGGGCAGGGAGAAGAAAAATGCTGTGGAAAAGCCCATATATGGGCTTTCGGCCCAGATTTTGCCGTGATGGCGCTCAATGATGTGTTTGCTTATGGCCAGACCAATTCCGGTTCCTGTGCCGGTCCGCCCTTTCTCCACCTGATAAAAACGCTCGAAAATGCGTTCGAGTTCGGCGGCTGGAATGCCGGGGCCCTGGTCTGCTATGCCGATAATCGCCTGGTTTCCTTTTGTGTAATTGAAAATTTTAATGACAGAACCAACCGGGGCGTATCTCTCGGCATTATTTAAAAGATTGGCGAGCACTTGAGTGATCAGGCCGCTTCTTCCTGTTACTTTGAGCGGGGCCCAATCTTCCAGATTTAACTTCAGTTGTTTTTTCTGCAATTGTTCGTTTACCGGGGCAATCGCTTCAGTCAGGGCGGTTGACAGTTCCAGCGTTTCCATACTGAAAGTTTCTTGCCCGTTCTCAAGACGTGACAGCTCCAACAAGTCTGTAATCAGGCGCGACAGAGCCGTAGCATGTTTGTGGATTACATTGGGGAATTTTTTAAACGCAGCAGGAATTTCCGGCGCTTCCAGCAGAATTTCCGCGCTGCTGGCAATGGCGGTCAAAGGGGTTCGCAGTTCGTGGGAGACATTGGAGATAAAGTCTTTACGCACTCGCTCCAGGCGCATCAGTTTGCTGGCGTCGGACAGCACGGCTACAGCTCCCAGGCCTGTCCCGGACTGGGCCGGACGGCTGACGTATGCAGTGATTGTGCGTCCGTCCGCCAATTCAAACTCCTGCCGCATTTCTTCCGTGAGTCCTACGTCGGGAGTCGGAACAAGAATTGCTTCCAGCATACTTTGCAGACCGGGCAAAGGAATGGATTCGATTACTTGTTTTCCTGCTCCCACAGCCATGTCGGGGAACATTTTTTCAAGGCTGCGATTATGCCTGGTCACTTTCCCCTGCTGGTCAATAACCAACACGCCCTCATAAAGGCTGTTCAGCACAGTTTCAAGCTCTACCTGCTCATTGGTTGCAGTTGTGATTTGGCGATCGATATTTTCCGCCATGCGGTTAACCGCGTCTGCCAGGGGTACGAATTCACTGCCTGGAACTATGTGCAGCCGGTTTTGATAATTTCCCAGAGAAATTGATTGTACAGCCTCAGTCATGGCAGAAATACCCTTGCGCATCCGCTTGGTCAGAAAAATGGAAAGGAGGAGACAAAGCAGAATTACCCAGGCGGCTGTCCAGACAAGAGAGGATAATTTACCTTTGAAGTCATTTTGTACGGCTGAGAAAGGAACGGCAACCCGCACAATCGTGTTGTCTGCAAGTCTGGTTGCCGCATAAATGGAGTCTTTGCCGGTGTTGTTGCTGAGGCGCAGAGACACGCCCTCGCCGGTTAGTTTGGCGGCTTCAATTTCAGGGCGGTCATTGTGGTTGTCCAGTTGGGGAAGCTGCTCGTCTGGCAGGTCAGAATCGATGATTACCTTGCCTGACGGATCTGTTACAGTGATGCGTAAATTGTTTGCTTGAGCGGTTGCCAGCACCGACTGCATGTTCAGATTGCCTGTTTCCCTATCCTGCAAAGTGGCTCCCAGTAAACGGCAGTGTAGCAGGGCCTGCTCTTTGGCCAGTTCCAGCCGTTCTTCATAAAATTTGTGGTTTAACAACATGGGCGGAAGCAGGGCGGCCAGGAAAGTAACCAGGGCCAGCGCCAAAAAAAGCTTTGTCTGGAACGAAATCAACTTTTGGCTCATGGATTTGCCTTTACGCGGTAACCTATGCCGCGTACAGTTTCAATTAAATCGCCGTGCGGGCCAAGCTTTGCTCTCAGGCGCTTGATGTGACTGTCCACACTGCGGGCGTAACCCTCAAAGCTGTAGCCCCACACAGTATCAAGAAGCTGTTCACGGCTTCTCACCTGACCTGCGTGCAACAGCAGGTCCTGCAGCAGTTTAAACTCGCTTAATGTCAGCTCCAGTTCCATATCTCCAGCCCATGCCTGGTGGCGGACGGCGTCCAGTGTCAACGCGCCGGAGTTGACTACCGATTCATATTGCTCTTCCTTTCCTCTTCTGAGCACGGCCCGAATGCGCAGAATAACTTCCCGCAAGCTGAAAGGCTTGACTACGTAGTCGTCTGCTCCCAACTCCAGCCCGACAATCTTGTCGATTTCTTCCCCTTTGGCTGTGAGCATGATTATCGGGATAAGTGCAGTGGCAGAAGCGTGTTTTAACTGCCTGCATACCTCCAGACCGTCGATGCCCGGAAGCATCAAGTCCAGCAGGATAATGGACGGTTTTTTCAGACGGGCCAGTTCCAGGCCACGCTCGCCGGTTTCCGCTTCAATCGGCTCAAACCCTTCGCGTTTCAGGGAGAAGGCCAGGTTTTCCCGAATATCCTTCTCGTCTTCGATTATTAAAACCAACTCTGCCATATCCGCTCCTTGTCATCTGGTTCAGACTGACAATATCTTATCCGAACAGGGGCAACAAGCCGCCTGAAACGCATTTAAATTGCCCTCTGTAAGTGACGGATATGTGGAAGAATTGTGGTGATTATGTGGCGAAAAGGTCATGGCATTGCCACAATTTTGCCATTACCATGGCATTAAGCGGAAGGAGACTGCGCACAGTAACCCCCCGGTTGTGCGGGTTGAACAGATCCAACGCTTATAAAACAGGAGAATATGATGTTTAAAGCGATTGCAGCATTTTTATTGGGAATTATGGTGACGGCTCCGGCCTATGCCGCTTCACAGGAAATCATGATTAACGGTTCCACCACGGTATTGCCGGTTATGCAGAAGGTGGGTGAGGCGTTTATGAACGCCAATCCTGGAAGCAGTCTGGCTATTTCCGGCGGCGGATCGGGCAACGGAATTAAAGCCTTGTCGGAAGGATTGTGTCAGGTTGCCATGTCTTCACGCGATATTAAAGATTCGGAGCGAGCTGAAGCCGAAGCCAGAGGCGTGAACCCATATCGTATTGCAATAGCTATGGATGCTTTGGTGCCTGTGGTGCATCCGGATAACCCTGTGAAAGAAATCAGTGTGGAGCAACTGCGCGATATTTATTCCGGTAAAATCACCAACTGGCAGGAGTTGGGTGGAGAGGACGCTAAAATTGTGGTCATTTCCCGCGACTCTTCCTCCGGTACCTTTGAAACCTGGGAAGAAATCATTATGAAGAAAACGAAGGTGAGTCCGACGGCTCTGATGCAGGCTTCCAACGGAGCAGTTGTGCAAGCTGTTTCCAAGAATAAAAAGGCGATAGGTTATATTGGTTTCGGCTATTTAAACAATTCGTTGAAGCAGATTAATGTAAATGGGATTGTTGCCGGCGCTGAAACCGCCTTGGACGGTACCTGGCCCATAGCCAGAGAGCTGTATCTTTTTACCAACGGCGAGCCGCAAGGCGAGCTTAAGAAGCTTGTTGACTTTGTGCTTGATCCTAAAAAAGGGCAAAAATATGTGCTTGATATCGGTTATATCCCTCTGAAAGACTAACCTATATATATATCGGGGCGCCGCTTCGCATTCCGTATGCAGCGGTGCCCCATAACTTCAGGACAGACTGTTTATGCCAATTGCCAATAAGGAACGCCTGATTCATCTCGGTCTGGCGGTAATCGCTTTCAGCTCGTTGTTGTTTCTGGGCTTGATCACTTTCTTTTTGTTTATGGAAGGCTTACCGGTATTCCAGTATGTAAGCATTAAAGAGTTTTTTACCGGCAGTAACTGGTATCCCACGTCCAACCCGCCCGAATTTCAAATCTTTCCTCTTATCGTGGGGTCTGTGGCGGTTACCTTGGTGGCATCGGTTATTGCCATTCCCCTGGGCGTGCTGACTGCCGCTTGGATGACCGAGGTGGCTCCAGCCGCCTTGCGGCGGATTTTGAAGCCGGTGATAGAGCTGTTGGCGGCCTTGCCGTCAGTGGTGGTGGGCTTTTTCGGAATGATTGTGGTGGCTCCTGTGCTTCAGGATGTGTTTGATGCTGATATCGGTCTTAATTTGTTTAATGCCGGTTTAATGCTCGCGTTTATGAGCGTGCCTACAATCTGCTCAATATCGGAAGATGCTTTGTTTGGAGTGCCCAAATCATTGCGCGAGGCCTCTCTGGCTTTGGGGGCAACTCGTTGGGAAACCACCGCTAAGGTGGTAATCCCGGCGGCCTTTTCCGGGATAGGCACTGCCTGTATGTTGGGCATGTCGCGCAGTATCGGCGAAACGATGGTAGTGTTGATGGTTGCAGGGGGGGCCGGCATTATCCCCGAATGGATTTTTGACCCGGTTCGCCCCATGCCCGCAGCCATTGCCGCGGAAATTGCGGAAGCGTCTTTCCGGGGGGAGCACTACCACGCTCTGTTTGCTGTAGGCATGGTGCTTTTTTTGTTTACCCTGGCTTTTAACTGTGTAGCCCAGGCTGTCTCCATGAAAAAGGCATAGGGTGGAAGTAATGGAAATAAGTGGTGGTTTTTCAGGAAAATCCCGCTTCCGCGCGCTTAAGCAGGCGGGAATGTTCTCCGTTTTACGTTTGGCCGCATTGATTAATATTCTCGCTTTGCTGATTGTTTGCGGCTTTTTGTTGTATAACGGCCTGCCCGCAATAACTTGGGAGTTTTTAACGGATTCCCCCCGCAACTCCATGACTGCCGGTGGAATCTGGCCCTGCATTGTGGGGACGGTTTATCTGGCCTTAGGCGCTCTGGCTGTGGCCTTCCCTCTGGGGGTTGCCTCTGCGGTATATTTAAATGAATATGCCGGCGGCTCTCGTCTGTCTCGTTATGTGCGACTTGGCGTCAATAATCTGGCGGGAGTGCCTTCCATTGTATTCGGGCTGTTCGGCATGAGCTTTTTTGTCATTACCTGTAATTTGGGCATTTCCTTGTTGGCGGGCATATTGACTCTGGCGGTACTCAGCCTGCCGGTAATCATCAGCACGGCGGAAGAAGCCCTGCGTCAGGTGCCTGTAAATTTACGGGAAGCCTCTTTTGCTTTGGGCGCAACTCAAAGCCAGACCATTGTCGGAGTGGTGCTTCCGGCGGCTTTCCCGGGAATGCTCACTGGGGCAATTTTAGGCTTGGCCCGCGCCGCCGGGGAAACAGCGGTAATTATGTTTACGGCGGTAGTATTTTTCTCCCCCCAACCGGTTGATTCTTTGCTCAGACCGGTTATGGCCTTGCCATATCATATGTATGTGCTTGCCACTTCAGGCACGGATATCGACAAGACCATGCCTTTGCAATACGGCACTGCACTGGTGCTTTTGGTGCTGGTGATGGGAATGAACTTGGGGGCAATTATTTTGCGTGATCGTCTGCAACGCAAGCGGGGCGGTATTTAGAAGAGATCAACTTGACGAGTTTATAATCTCAAAATTAAGACATGCCACTTCAGCATTTCCCATGCGAATAAATGCGCTGATGTCTTCGCAGCTGTACAGCAGGCAAACGCTAGAGTTTGCCTGCTGTATCAATCCTGAAACGCCAGCAACCAACTTCCTGCAGCCAATATCCGTACGAAGTAAAGTTGTTTAATAGCCAGGGGCTTGCAGTCCGTCAATTTTCAATATTCATGAAGATGGTTTTAGTTTCCACATATTGAGAATGTGACTCACGGCCTTTATCCTTACCGCCGAAACCGGATTGTTTATACCCGCCAAACGGAGTGCTGTCATCGCCTTCACAGTAAACATTGACTGATATTGTGCCTGCGCGCAAGGCCTTGGCGCAGCGGTGAGCCAGTGCCAGGTTGTTGGTGAATAAGGTGGCTTGCAAGCCGTAGTTTGTGTCATTGGCAAGGGCAATGGCTTCTTCGTTGCTGCTTACGGCCATAATTGACGTAACCGGCCCGAATATTTCTTCGCGGGCGATGGTCTGCGTTGAGGTTACTTCGCCGAAAACAGTAGGCTCAATGAACAGACCTTGCCCGATGTGCAGAGGTTGCCCCCCTGTGAGCACTTGCGCGCCTTCAGCTTTGCCTTTTTCAATATAGTTCAGCACCGTGTCGTATTGGGTCTTATTTACCAGCGCGCCCAAGGAATTTGCCGGATCCAGGGGGTTGCCGGTTTTCCAGGTGGACAGTTCGGCGAGAAAGGCCTCGGTAAAGGCGTCTTTGCTTTTTTCCGGCACGATAATTCTTGAGTTCTGGGTACAGTTCTCGCCCATATTCCAAAAAGCCGCGCTGACTGCCTGCTGTGCGACGTAAGCAAAGTCTGTGATGTCATCAAGAATGACAAACGGACTTTTTCCACCCAATTCCAGGACAATGCGTTTCAGGTTGCTGCGCGCCGAGTATTCCAGGAACTTTCTTCCCACTTCTGTGGATCCGGTAAACGAGAGCACATCCACGTCAGGGTGCAGGCCCAAGGCTTCTCCCACTTCAGGCCCGGGGCCGGGCAGTACTGCAAGCGCGCCTTCCGGAATGCCCGCTTCTGCTGCAAGCTCCGCCAGTTTCAGCGCGGTGAGCGAAGTTGCGCTGGCAGGCTTGATGATTACACTGTTCCCTTCAGACAGGGCGGGTCCGAGTTTCCAGGCCATCATCAGCAGCGGGAAATTCCAGGGCAGCACGCACGCCACAACGCCGGCCGGCTCTTTTACAATCATCCCCACAGCGGAGTCTCCGGATGGTGAAATAGAGCCGTAGCTTTTATCGGCATATTCCGCATGCCATTCCAGACAGGCAATGGACCCGGGTACATCTCCGGTCAGGCAGGCGCGCAATGGTTTGCCGCTGTCTATGGACTCCAGTACGGCCAGTTCAATCAGGTGTTCCCGGAGCAAGGCTGTGAATGCCAGAATTATTTCCTTTCGTTCAGAAGGATGTTTTTTTGACCAGACGCCGTTTTCAAAGGTGCGGCGGGCAATTTTAACGGCCCTGTCCACATCTTCCCGCCCACAGGAAGCGAGTTCGGCGATAACACTTCCTGTAGCCGGATTTATTGAACGCATTGTTCTGCCTGAGGCGGCGGCTGTAAATTCCCCGTCGATAAAAGCCTGAGTCGGATAGCTGAGTCTTTTTGCTATTGCTTCATATTCTTTAACGCTTAAAAAATCCGACATGATTATCTCCGTATCGCTAAGTTATTTTTAGAGCATGTAACTTTTGGGCTGTCCCGGCTGATGTTGGACTGTTTAACCCAATAAGCCAGTTGTGCTGAAGTCTTATGAGTTCAGCATACTCATGAGATCTGTAAGCCTGTTCCCATCATATTCCCAATATTGTGCCCCCTGATAAACCCCGGATGGGTTTACAACTCCCCGTCTGGTCTGGATTTCCCTTGTAAGCGGAGACAGGTGCCATTTTCTGCCTTCAAATTCCACTTCGCAGTCATTAATCACATGCGCCGTGACTGACTGATCGGCTATAAAATTAATATCAAGCCCTATAAGTTGTAATTTTTCGAAAGACATCCTGTTGCGCTCTTTGGTTATAGAAAAATTGTTGGTTTTTCTTATATTGTCCGGAATTGGAAGAACGTTGGTCAGGATATACTGTATGATCCAGTCGGAGCGGCGTTTGATAGTATTCCCGTTCCACACGTTGCAATCCGTGATCCTGGTTTTTGCTATCTGGAGGCCTGCTTTATTTTCATATACCTCTTTCTTCTCCAGGAAAGATTTTTGGCCGAGTTCCTGGTTATGGCGTATAAGCGTGAGGTTACCAATAGTGTTGACAGACTCCCGATGGATATTTTCGCAGTCGTTGCCAAGCGCCTCTTTCCATTCATCATTCAATGTTTGGGGCATGACGTGCTCAATATGAAGAAGTCTGTCTTCCAGGTCAGGCCGGCTTTTCGTGATTTTTTCTTCAACAAGAGCTAAATAGAATTTACAGAACCGGAAATTATAAAAATTCATTGTTTCAAGATGTCGTGCAATTTCCGTATCATTCGGCAGGCGGAGATTGGCCTCCTGGCTGGACAGGATTTCAAACATCTTCCGTTTTTTATCAGGGGCGTTCACTATGTCATCCGCTTTTCCGGCCAGTGTGGGAAAAATTCTGTTCTCGCCTTGTGCCATACCAAGGAGCCTTCTTCTGAGGCAGTAGATACGAAACGCGTCGAGTACATCCGCAAGGTCGTCATCCGATAACGCCCCTTCTTTCCAACGGATAAGAAGCGAAAGCAGAAAGGAATAAGCCGTTGTGACCTGCAGGCGTTGGATGTCTGAAAGTTGATAGTCGATACCGGTACACCCGGTTTTCCCTTCCGGAAGGAGATATTTATAAAGAGCTGAATATTCTGAAATCTTGTTAAGAATTGCGGGAGAATCAAGGTGTGAAAAGAGCTTTTTGAAAATCCCGTACAGTTCTTTATAATTGGCCTCAGAAGCTTTTTTGTATGAGGTTTTACTGTGAAGTTGCATGAAGTCGCGGACAAAATTCGACACATTACCGGCGACAGCCCTTTCGATGGGGAGCCAGCAATTGTGGTATAGAGCTTCCTGCTTATCTGAACTCATGCCCAACATAAGGTAATTGCGTACGAGATCCGCAAGTGAAAGCGGTTTTCCAAGGGAATTCATCGACTCAAAAATATCCTGCGGATTTTCCCAGGGGTTTTTTGAAGGCTGGAGCTCAATGGTAATCACTCTGAACTCATCAAGCCCTTTGTTGAGTAAGGTCGTTATATCGCCACCGTCGTCCCTGTATTTTAAGAGCTTGTTATAGAAGAACTGATAATTGCGGTATACAGCGGAGTTCTTCTCCTTACCGGATAAATCTTCACCCAGCACGACAGCCTTGTAGGCATGCCAGTCCGTCTCCACCTGCTTCAGTTTAATTTTGTACTCGCTTTCCTCGGATGCGTTGTTATTTTTAAGATACCTACTGTTTATAAAATCTTTGAGCTTATCGTCGCTTATCACGTCCCGGAATGCGGCAAGGAAAAGCATTGTGGTCGTTATCCTCTGCTGCCCGTCTATCAAAACAAGTTTGTGCGGTTGCCCGAATACAGGTTCATTCTGAAAATATATGACAGTTCCGAAGAAGTGCCCTGCCTCCCCTTTTTGATTATTGCCTTTGGTCTTTTTGATATCGTCCAGAAATACTTTGCACTGCTCATCTGTCCATTCGTAATTTCTCTGATAGGGTGGAATGAAAAAAGTAACATCGTGATTAGACAACATTTCAAGCAACTTTTTTTCCTGTGACAACATCCCGTCTCTCCCTGAACGAATTAAAGATAAGATTTAACGGTCAGACGCGGCTGATTTGAGTTAAATGGAAGATAGCGTCTTTTAAGGCAGAGAGCAATATACGGGTTAACCCGGCAATTTTCATCATAGGTACATATCCTACAATTCATTCTGCCGTCTTTTGGGTTGCTGTCGGCGGAGGTTTTCCCGATAGCGGAAATCTCAGGCGCACTGCATGAGCAGTTTGAAGCAGCGCAGCAGGCATTATCATATCAGAAGTTTAAATGCCGCAACGCCCCCTTTTGTGGTCATTCACCGATTTAATCGGGGTAGTCATCCCATAAATGCATTTCGCTCAGGCAGTTCTGATAATGCTTGAGAATATTGCTCAGTCTGAACTCCAGAGAGAACTCACCACGTTTTCGCAAGCCTTCCGCCCCCAGGGCCAGCCGTTTCTC